>NZ_CP059570.1:0-1377965 GCF_014055005.1 Neisseria dentiae
TCGAAAGTGTTTCGTTTGCGGGGCTGCACGGGTGTGGTATCTGCCGGAACGCGTTCGCATTATTTGTTTTGTATAAAACCGCTATAATCGGGCACCTGACATGACGCTTGCAGAATTTTGGCCGCACTGTTTGCGCCGCCTACACGACACCTTGCCGGTGCAACAGTTTCAAACCTGGGTTGCGCCGTTAACCGTAGGCGAAGAAAACGGCGTGTGGGTGGTGTATGGCAAAAACCAGTTTGCCGTCAATATGTTGAAAAACAGTTTCGCCGCCGCCATCGAAGCCGCCCGAGCCGAGCTGGCGCCCGATATGCCCGCGTTGCTGTTTAAAACCGGCAAGGGGCAGGCTTATGCCATGGCGCCAAGCGTTTCAGACGGCCGCGGTGCGGCCGGGCCGTCTGAAAAAAAAGAGGCCGCCGCCAAAGCCACGCCGAAGAAAAGCGCACGCGACATCGTGGCCGAACGCATGAAGCAGCTGCCGCCCGACGGCGGGCAACCCAGGCCTGCCGCCGAAACGGAAGCCAAACCGGCGGCCAAACCCAAAAGCGAAACGGCGCGCAGCCAGCCCGCACGCGCGCAGGGCGAAACGCACCACAGCCAAACCAATCTGTCGCCCGACTATACTTTCGACACGCTGGTGGAAGGCAAAGGCAACCGCATTGCCGCCGCCGCCGCCCAGTCGATAGCCGAAAACCCGGGGCAGGGCTACAACCCGTTTTTCCTTTACGGCAGCACGGGTTTGGGCAAAACCCACCTGGTGCAGGCCATCGGCAACGAGTTGTTGAAAAACAAACCCGATGCCAAAGTGCGCTATATGCACTCCGACGATTATGTGCGCAGCTTTATGAACGCCGTGCGCACCAACAGCTACGATGTATTCAAACAGCAATACAAGCAATACGACCTGCTGATTATCGACGATATTCAGTTTATCAAGGGCAAAGACCGCACGATGGAAGAATTCTTCTATCTTTACAATCACTTCCATAACAAGAAAAAGCAGCTGATTTTAACCTGCGACGTGCTGCCCACCCAAATCGAAGACATGGATGCGCGCCTGAAATCGCGTTTTTCATGGGGTTTGACCTTAGAGCTGGAACCGCCCGAATTGGAAATGCGCGTGGCGATTTTGCAGAAAAAAGCCGAAGCCGCAGGCGTGGCCCTCAACGAAGACGCCGCCTTTTTTATCGCCAACCTGATCAGGTCGAACGTGCGCGAACTCGAAGGCGCGTTCAACCGTGTGAGCGCCAGCAGCCGTTTTCTGAAAAAACCGATCGATATCGATTTGGCGCGCAACGCTCTGCAAGACATCGTGGCCAGCTCGTATAAAGTGATTACCGCCGATTTGATTATTGATGCCACGGCAAAATATTACCGTATAAAAATCAGTGATATACTCGGCAAGAAGCGCACCCGCAACATTGCCCGCCCGCGTCAGGTGGCGATGAGCCTGACCAAAGAACTGACCAACCTGAGCCTGCCCAATATCGGCGACGCGTTCGGCGGGCGCGACCACACCACCGTGATGCACGGCGTGAAAGCGGTGGCCAAGCTGCGCGAAGAAGACCCGGAATTAGCCCAAGATTACGAAAAACTGTTGATCATTATCCAAAACTGAAGAGCCTGAAGGGATAACCATGTTGATTTTACAAGCCGAACGCGATGCCTTGCTCAAGCCGCTGCAAGCGGTAACCGGCATCGTCGAACGCCGCCACACACTGCCGATTCTGTCGAACATATTGCTCGAAAACGTGCACGGGCAAACCAATATTCTGGCAACCGATTTGGAAATCCAGATTAACACCTCCGGCCCCCACAGCGAGGCCGAAGATTTCCGCGTGACCACCAACGCCAAAAAATTGCAGGACATCCTGCGTGCGCTGCCCGAAGGCTCGCTGGTGGCGCTGGATTGGGCGCAGAACCGCCTCACCCTCAAAGCCGGCAAATCCCGTTTCGCTCTGCAAACCCTGCCTGCCGAAGATTTCCCGCTGATGAGCGTGGGCGAAGACGTGAGCGCCGCTTTCTCGCTGCCGCAGGAAGCCTTTAAAAACATGCTCTCGCAAGTACAATACAGCATGGCCGTGCAAGATATCCGCTATTACCTTAACGGCCTTTTGATGCAGGTGGAAGGCGACCAACTGCGCCTCGTTGCCACCGACGGCCACCGCCTGGCCTATTCCTGCACCACCATCGATGCCGACCTGCCCAAAGCCGAAGTGATTCTGCCGCGCAAAACCGTGCTGGAGCTGTTCAAGCTGCTGAACCATCCTGCCGAACCGATTACCGTGGAGCTGCTTAACAACCAGGTGCGTTTCCGCTGCAACGACACCGTTATCGTGAGCAAGGTGGTGGACGGCAAGTTTCCCGATTTCAACCGCGTGATTCCGCTGGACAACGACAAAATCTTTCTGGTGGGTCGCACCCAATTGCTCGGTGCGCTGGAGCGCGCCGCCATTTTGGCCAACGAAAAATTCCGCGGCGCCCGCCTGCTGTTGCGCCCCGGCCTGCTGAGCGTGGTGTGCAGCAATAACGAGCAGGAAGAAGCGCGCGAAGAATTGGAAATCGCCTATCAGGGCGAAGAGCTGGAAGTGGGCTTCAACATCGGTTATCTGATGGACGTGCTGCGCAACGTTCATGCCGACGATATGCAGCTGGCGTTCGGCGATGCCAACCGTTCGACGCTGTTTACCATTCCGAACAACCCGAACTTCAAATATATCGTGATGCCGATGCGCATCTGATGTTTTTGCAGTAAACAAACAGGCCGTCTGAAAAATGTTTTTCAGACGGCCTGATACCTTTGCAAAATTCTTTTAGGCACCTTAAAACACTTGCGTCATGCTCGGGCTTGATCCGGGCATCTGTTTGTTTTAGAAGAAAAAGAGATACTCGGGTCAAGCCCGAGTATGACGAAATATAGTGGATTAAAATAAGAATGCCGAAGTAGGGTAAAACGATTCTTTAGCATATCGCCCAATTGCAAGTTTGAATGCAGTTATTTCATTTCGGAGTTTTTATTTGAATTCACTATATCATACATTCGGGATTAAAACGGCTTTTTTGTAAAGGTCTCGGTCTGCTGTTTTGGCAAGAAGCCAATTCAAACCCGAAAACGTTTGTGTTTCGTCATTAGCTTCGCAAATCCGCTGTGCGGGAATGACGATAATCAGATGTTTCAGACGGCCTAAACGACTTGCAAAAGCCTCGGCCTGAGACTTTTGCAAAATTCTTTTCAGCATCTTCAAATCTCTGCATCATGCCCGGGATTGGCCCTGGCATCTTTTTGTTTCAAAAGAAATAACAGATACCCGGGCTAAGCCTGAGACCTTTGCAAAAATACCTTAAGGCCGTCTGAAATGCTTAGATTCCGTCATTCCCGCGTAGGCGGGAATCCAGATGGGAATATTGAAGCATTGATTAAACAAATACTTAGATGCCAAGCGTCTGGATTCCCGCCTACGCGGGAATGACGGAGTTCAGATTTTTTAGATAGCAATTTGAATTTTGCAAAGGTCTCAGCCTGTGTATGACAAAAAAATTAAATAGGTTCAGGATTAAAACGTATTTTCGCAAAGGTTTCGGCCTGAACCGGGCAGGTTTTGCAAAAGCCCGGGAAACGGCGTTTGCCACGGCGTTGCTGCGGGTGGCCGTCAAACCTGTTCAACCGCCACGGCCAAGCCCATGCCGCCGCCTACGCATAAGGCGGCTACGCCTTTGCTTTTGCCGCTGCGGTTCATTTCGTGCAGCAGCGTGACCAAAATGCGGCAGCCAGATGAGCCGATAGGGTGACCAAGTGCAATCGCGCCGCCGTTCACGTTCACTTTTTCAGGAGGCAGCTCCAGCTGCTGCACCACGCCCAAAGCCTGTGCGGCAAAGGCTTCGTTAGCCTCGAACAGATCAACTTCGCCAATCTGCCAGGCGGCTTTCGCCAGCGTTTTCTGCACCGCACCCACCGGCCCCAGCCCCATGACTTCGGGGGCGATGCCGGTGGCGGCATAAGCGCGGATAGCGGCCAGCGGCTCTAAGCCCAGTTCGGCGGCTTTTGTGGCACTCATCACCACCACGGCGGCGGCGCCGTCGTTGATGCCCGAGGCGTTGCCGGCGGTAACCGTGCCGTTTTGTTTGAATGCGGGGCGCAGTGCGGCCAGTTTTTCAGCGGTGCTGTCGGTTTTGATGTATTCGTCGGCAGCGACAACCAGCGGCTCGCCCTTACGTTGCGGCACGGTTACGGGGGTGATTTCGGCGGCGAACCGGCCTTCGGCACGGGCGGCAGCGGCCTTGTGTTGCGAGGCCAAGGCGAAAGCGTCTTGCGCTTCGCGCGTGATGGCGAGCCGTTCGGCAATGTTTTCCGCCGTGATGCCCATGTGATAGCCGTGATAGACGTCGGTGAGGCCGTCTGAAACCATGCTGTCGGTGAGCTTGGCGTCGCCCATTTTTACGCCGCCGCGCATTTGGATAAAGTGCGGGCTTTGCGACATGGATTCCTGCCCGCCGGCAATCACGATTTCGGCATCACCGCAGGCAACGGCCTGTGCGGCCATCTGCACGGCTTTCAGGCCGGAACCGCACACCACGTTGACGGTGGTTGCGGGGGTTTCCACAGGCAGGCCGGCCAGCAGCGCGGCCTGGCGGGCGGGGTTTTGCCCCACGCCGGTGGTGAGCACGTTGCCCATAATCACTTCGCTGATTTGTTCGGGCGCCAGTTTGGTTTCGGCCAACAACTCTTTGATAACCGCCGCACCCAGTTCGGGCGCGCGCAGGGTGGAAAGGCTGCCTGCAAAGCTGCCAATCGGGGTGCGCTTGGCGGCCACGATAACGATTTCTTGGTTCATGTTTTTTTCCTTTCTGGGCAAAGGCCGTCTGAACGTTGTTTCGGCACAAAACGGGTTACGGCAATACCTTCACGCCGGTTTGGTTTTGCAGCTCTTCAAAGCTCACGCCGTCGGCCAGCTCCACCAGTTTGAGGCCGTCTGAAGTTACATCGAGCACGCCCAAATCGGTGATGATGCGGTGTACCACTTTTTTGCCGGTGAGCGGCAGTTCGCATTGCGGTTTGATTTTGAACGCGCCGCCTTTGGCGGTGTGTTCCATCAGCACGATCACACGCTGCACGCCGGCCACCAAATCCATCGCGCCGCCCATACCTTTGACCATTTTGCCCGGAATCATCCAGTTGGCCAGATCGCCTTGCTCCGATACTTCCATTGCGCCCAGAATCGCCAGGTTCACTTTGCCGCCGCGTATCATGGCAAACGATTGCGAGCTGGAAAAAAAGCTGGCGCCGGGGGCGGCGGTAACGGTTTGTTTGCCGGCATTGATCAAATCGGCGTCGATTTCGCCCTCGGTGGGAAACGCACCGATGCCGAGCAGGCCGTTTTCGGATTGCAGCATCACGTTGACGCCGGCGGGAATATAGTTGGCCACCAGCGTGGGCAGGCCGATGCCGAGGTTGACATAAAAGCCGTCTTGCAGCTCTTTTGCGGCGCGCTGCGCCATTTGTTCGCGTGTCCAAGCCATGTTATGCCTCTCTGACGGTGCGTTGTTCGATGCGTTTTTCGGGGGTGGCATTCACCACGATGCGGTGCACATAGATGCCGGGCAGGTGGATGTGGTCGGGGTCGAGCGCGCCGGTTTCCACCAATTCTTCCACTTCAACGATGGTGATGCGGCCGGCGGTGGCCACGTCGGGGTTGAAGTTGCGCGCGGTTTTGCGGAACACCAGGTTGCCGGACGGGTCGGCTTTCCACGCTTTCACCAGCGCAACATCGGCGGTGAGCGAGTGCTCCAACACATATTCTTCACCGTTGAATTCGCGTGTTTCCTTGCCTTCGGCCACTAAGGTGCCGACGCCGGTTTTGGTGAAAAAGGCGGGAATGCCCGCGCCGCCCGCGCGCAGTTTTTCGGCCAGCGTGCCCTGCGGGGTGAGTTCCACCTCCAGTTCGCCCGCTAAAAACTGGCGCTCGAACTCTTTGTTTTCGCCCACATAAGAGGCGATCATTTTTTTGATCTGGCGGGTTTCGAGCAACAGGCCGAGGCCGAAGCCGTCGACTCCGGCGTTGTTGCTGATGCAGGTGAGATTTTTGACGCCGCTGTCGCGCAGGGCGGCGATCAGTGCCTCGGGAATGCCGCACAGGCCGAAGCCGCCTACGGCAACGGTTTGGCCGCTTGCCGCCACGCCTTCAAGGGCGGCTTGGGCGGTGGGGTAGAGTTTGCTCATGGTTTTCTCCTGAATATTTTTGTGTTCGGGTATGCCTGCCTGAAAAGTTTTCAGACGGCCTGCCCGGCCTGGTTATTCTGCATCGGGTTGGTTTTCCGGCGCGGCGGCGGCAAATTCGGGCAGGCGCATACATTCGGCGTTGATGCGGCTGATTTCGGGATAGGCGCCCAAATCCACCTTGAAGCGTTGGGCGTTATACACTTGCGGCACTAGGAAGCAGTCGGCCAGCGTGGGGGTGTTGCCGTGGCAGAAGCGGCCGGTTTGCGGCGATTGCAAGAGTTGTTCCAATGCGCCGAAGCCTTCGTTGATCCAATGGGCATACCAGGCGTTTTTTACAGCTTCGTCGGCTTGCAGGTGGTTTTGCAGGTATTGCAGCACGCGCAGGTTGTTGAGCGGGTGGATGTCGCAGGCCATCAGCTGTGCAATGGCGCGCACGCGGGCGCGTTCGGCGGCGGCGGCCGGCAGCAGCGGCGGTTCGGGACGGGTTTCTTCGAGGTATTCGATGATGGCGAGCGATTGGGTGAACACGCCTTCTTCCGTGGCCAGCGCGGGCACCAGTTTTTGTGGGTTTAAAGCCGCATACGCCTCGCCGCGCTGTTGGCCGCCGTTTTTCAGCAGATGCACGAAATCCGTTTCGTGGGGTATTTTTTTCAGATTCAATGCAATCCGCACCCGGTAAGAGGCGGAGCTGCGGAAATAAGAAAACAGCTTCATCATGATTCCTCTTGGAGAGAAAGGTATCAGGCCGTCTGAAACGGAAAGCGGTTGCGGGTTGCACACCGCTTCCGCCGGTTTTCAGACGGCCGGTGCGGCAGCCGGGTCAGTGCGCCTGCTCCCGTTGCTCCTGCGGCAGCCGGCTGATGGTAAAGCCGGTGAAGCCGTAAATCAGGGTGAGGATCAGGCTTAAATAGCAGAAGAAGGCATAGGGCACATAATCCACCACCGGCACGCCGAGGATGCCGGCGAGAAACACGCCGTACACGCCCCACGGCACCAGCGGGTTAATCACCGTGCCCGAATCTTCGATGGTGCGGGCAAGGTTGCGCGGGTGCAGGTTCAGGCGCTCATACAGCGGCTTGAAAGTGTTGCCGGTGAGCAGCAGGCTCAAATATTGTTCGCCGATTAAAAAATTGATGCCGAAGGCGGTGGCGGCAGCCGCAGCGGTGGCGCGGCCCACGCCGGTGAGCAGGTGGGTAACGCCGGCAAGCAAGGCGGGCAGCACGCCCAAACCTTGCAGCAGGCCGCCCAAACTCAAGGCGAGAATGACGATGGTTTGGCTGAAAAACATGCTTTCCATGCCGCCGCGCGACACCAGTTTGCCCACGGTGCCCAAATCCAGCCCTTCGGCCGGTTTGTAGCCGCTGAAAAACCAGCCGCCCAGTTGCCCCAGCGTGGGGCTGCTGTGGATATAGGTAACGGCGATGGCGGTGAAAATGGTGGCGATGATGGTATAGATGGCGTTGACTTTGCGCACCGCCAGCACAATCAGCACCGCAAACGGCAATAAGGCATAGCCGTGCACGAGGCCGCTGGCCACCAGTTGCTGCTGCATGGCGGCGATGTTCGACAAATCGGCGTCGGCCACGTTGCCGGTGAGCAGCCACAGAAAAACGGCGGTCAATATCCAGGCGGGAATGGTGGTGAACATCATGTTGCGGATGTGGTCGAACAGATCCACGCCCACAATCGAGGCGGCGATGGTGGTGGTGTCGGACAGGGGCGACATTTTGTCGCCGAAGAGCGCGCCCGAAACCACTGCGCCGGCCACGATAGCAGGGTTGGCGTCAAACGCTTCGGTCATGCCCAAAAAGGCCACGCCGGCGGAGGCGCAGGTGGTGAAACCGCTGCCCAGCGAAATGCCGATAACCGAGCAGAGCACAAACGCCGAAATATAGAAAAAATGCGGCGAAATCAGGTCGAAACCGTAATACATCAGGGTGGGAATCGCGCCCGACATCATCAGCGCCGCCACCAAGAGGCCGATATAGAAAAACAGATAAATCGCGCCGATGCCCGACACCACGCCTTCGGCCATGCTTTTTTGCATCGCGTCGAAGCCCGCGCCTTTAAACCTGCCGTAGGCAAACAGGCCGCACATCACCAAAACAATCGAAATATGAGGCACCCAGCCGAAACCGATCATGGTGACGCCCATCACCGCCACAATCAAGATTGAAATCAGCAACGCCTCGCGCGGGCGCATGGTGGTTATGGTTAAAGGTTCGCTCATTTTCCTCATCCTTTGTGTGTGGTTAAACGAAACAGTTGCATCTTATCCTTTTTATATGCCGTGCGGAAAGTTGCCTGAAGGCCGTCTGAAAGCGAAGCCCGTGTTTTCAGACGGCCTTCGGGCCTGTTTTTATAGTGGATTAAAATAAGAATGCCGAAGTAGGGTAAAACGATTCTTTAGCATATCGCCCAATTGCAAGTTTGAATGCAGTTATTTCATTTCGGAGTTTTTATTTGAATTCACTATAATACTGCGTGTTTACGCGGTTGATGATGGTGCCGAAAATATTGTTGCCGTTTGCATCGAGCATTTCCACCTCCACCACGTCGCCGTGATCCATAAACGGCGTTTGCGGCTTGCCGCTCTCGATAGTTTCGTACATCCGCACTTCGGCCAAGCAGCAGTAACCCACGCCGCCGTGTTCCACCGACGAGCCGTAGAGGTCGTTTTGCTTGTTGGAAACGGTGCCCGAACCGACGATGGTGCCGGCTTCCGCATCGCGGGTTTTGGTGATGTGGGCGAGCAGTTGGCCGAAGTTGAAGGTCATGTCTTGGCCGGCGTTGGGGTAGCCGAACAGATTGCCGTTTAAGGTAACGCGCAGCGGCAGGTGTACTTTGCTGTCCCGCCAAGCATCACCCAATTCGTCGGGCGTTACCGCCACCGGGCTGAAGGCGCTGGCCGGTTTGCTTTGGAAAAAGCCGAAGCCTTTGGCCAATTCGTCGGGAATCAGGCCGCGCAGCGAAACGTCGTTCACCAGCATCACCAAACGGATGGCTTGGGCCGCCTCTTCGGGCGTGGCGCCTTGTTTCAAATCGCCGCTCACCACCGCCACTTCGGCTTCAAAATCAATGCCCCATTCGGGTTGGGCGAAAATCTCGTCGCGCGGGCCGATAAAGCTGTCGGAGCCGCCCTGATACATCAGGGGGTCGTGGTAAAACGAAGCGGGCACTTCGGAATGGCGCGCCTTGCGCACCAATTCCACATGGTTCAGATAGGCCGAACCGTCCGCCCATTGGTAGGCGCGCGGCAGCGGCGAATGGCATTGCCCGGGATCAAACGGTTCGCCTTTGCCGCCATCGGCGTTCAATTCGTCGTATAAGGCTTTCAGACGGCCTTGAGCCTGATCCCAATCGTCCAAAGCCTCTTGCAGGGTGAAAATTTCGGGCAGCGCATAACGGCTCAAATCACGGCTCACTACTGCCAAACGGCCGTCGCGCCCGCCTTGTTTCAATGTGGCTAATTTCATATTTGCTCCTGTTGGCTTTACATATCATGTTAGGTTTCAGACGGCCTGAACGCCTGTCTGAACACAATCGGTATGATTCGGAAAATCGTTATATAGCGGATTCAATTACTTTCGATACAAGGCAGCAAGCCGTAGCGAAAGTAAGTTAATCCGCTATACCTCCGGCGGCTCGGTGCCGTCGTGTATCCAGCGGGCGTGCTGCGGGGCGCGTTTGGTTTCAGCCCATTCGTTAAGCATTTCCCATTTCACCTTATCCAGCGCACGGCTCATTTTCGGCGTGGTAACGTCGCAGGCCAATTCGATGCGGTGGCCGTTGGGGTCGAAGAAATAAATCGAGTGAAACAGCGTGTGGTTAACCGGGCCCAGCACGTCCACGCCGCCGGCAATCAGCCGCTCTTTGGTTTGCAGCAGCGTTTCCATGCTGTCCACTTTCAAAGCCAGATGCTGCGTCCACAGCGGCGTGTTGGGGTCGCGCCCCATTTCCGGTTGGGTGGGCAATTCGAAAAAGGCCAGAATATTGCCGCCGCCGATATCCAGAAAAATATGCATATAAGGATCAGGCTCGCCGGTTGAGGGCACTTTGTCTTCGGCAATCGCCAACACAAAGTCCATATCCAGATGCTTTTGATACCATTCAACGGTTTCTTTGGCATCTTTGCAGCGGTAGGCCACATGGTGCACACCTTGAAGTAAAGCCATGATGTTGCTCCTTTGCTTTCGGCGTTTCAGACGGCCTGTTCGGTTTGCAGGCCGTCTGAAAAACGCATTTTTTGTTTTTATACTTCCAACGCCCCGCGGCGGATTTGGTCGCGCTCCAGCGATTCGAACAAAGCCTTGAAATTGCCTTCGCCGAAGCCCTCGCGGTAGTCGCCCTTGCGCTGGATAAACTCGAAAAACACCGGCCCCAGCAGGGTTTCGGAAAAAATTTGCAGCAAGAGGCGCGGCTGGCCGCCTTCGGTGGTGCCGTCCAGCAGAATGCCCCGCGATTGCAGCTCGGCCACCGGTTCGCCGTGGCCGGGCAGGCGCTCTTCGAGCATCTCGTAATAAGTGTCTTTCGGGGCAGTCATCAGCGGAATGCCGGCGGCGCGCAATTGATCAATGGTGGCGGGCAAATCGTCGCTCAACAGCGCGATGTGCTGGATGCCTTCGCCGCCGAACTGCATCAGGTATTCTTCAATCTGGCCGCCGCCCTGCTTGGCTTCTTCGTTGAGCGGAATGCGGATTAAACCGTCGGGCGCGGTCATCGCGCGGCTGGTGAGGCCGGTGTATTCGCCTTTGATGTCGAAATAGCGGATTTCTTGGAAATTAAACAGTTTTTCGTAGAACTTGGCCCAATAATCCATGCGGCCGCGGTAAACGTTGTGGGTGAGGTGGTCGACGATTTTCAGGCCGTAACCGAAAGGTTTGCGCTCTACATCGGGCAGAAACTCGAAATCGATGTCGTAAATCGATCTGCCTTCTTCAAAGCGGTCTATCAGATAGAGAGGCGCACCGCCGATGCCCTTGATGGCGGGCAGGCGCAGCTCCATCACCGAAGTGGGGATGTCGATGGGTTTCGCGCCCAATTGCAGCGCGCGCTGGTAAGCCTGATGCGCATCGCGCACGCGAAAAGCCATGCCGCAGGCGCAAGGGCCGTGCTCGGCGGCAAAATAAGCCGCTTCGCTTTTCGGCTCGCGGTTCACGATAAAATTAATCTCGCCCTGGCGGTAGAGCAGCACATCTTTCGAGCGGTGGCGCGCCACCAATGAGAAGCCCATTTTTTCAAACAAAGGCTCCAAAACATCCGGCTCGGGCGAAGCGAATTCCACAAACTCGAAACCGCACAGGCCCATGGGGTTGTCGAACAAATCAGCCATCGTATTTCTCCGTAGATTGTTGTCGGTTTCTGCGGCGGCAAAGTATGCCGTTTGAACCTTGCAAGAAATTTTTGTATTCCAGCAATCGGAACTTGCCATCATAATAAAATGGCTGCGATTTGTGAGACAATCAGTTTTTTATGATTGATTTATCGGAAAAGGCGATGAATATCACATTGCGCCAACTCAAGGCTTTCATCACCGTGGCCGACTGCGGCAGCTTTACCCGTGCCGCCGAAGCCCTTAACCTGACCCAGTCGGCACTCAGCGGCCTGATTAAAGAGCTTGAGCAGAATTTGGAAGTGAAACTGTTCGACCGCACCACCCGCCAGCTGCATTTGTCGGAAGCGGGCAGCCGCCTGCTGCCGCAGGCACAGCGCATTTTCAACGAAGTAGCGCTGCTCGACACCGAAGTGCGCCATCTGAAAAACCTCAGGCAGGGGCAGGTGAAAATTGCCGTGTCGCAGCAGCTGGCCGCTTCCGCCATGCCCTCGCTGATTGCGGCATTCAACCGCGAATACCCCGATATCCGCGTCGGCCTGATTGATTGCAGCGTCGAACAAGTGTTGCAGCGCGTGGAAGACAACGAAGCCGATTTCGGCATCGGCCCCGAGCGCAGCCACGGCAGCGACATCGAATCGGAGCTATTGTGCACGCTGCCTTTTTATCTGGTGATGCCGCCCAGCCACCGCTTGGCCGGTCAGGCCGATGTTACTTGGGCGGATTTGGCGGGCGAAACCCTGATTACGCTCAGCGGCCCGTTCACCGACCGCTTGGCCGCCGGGCTTTCGGCCGATGCGGCAAGTTATATTCTGCACCCCGCCCACCGTGTGAATTTTCTTTCCACCGCGCTGGGTATGGTGAAAGCGGGGTTGGGCATCACGTTCTGCCTGCCTTACGCCGCCGACTGGGTGCGCCAGCACGGGCTGGAGATGCGGCTGTTAAACCGGCCGCAGGCCGAGCGGCGCTTTTATCTTTACCGGCGCCGCCACCGTTCGCTTTCAGCAGCGGCGCAAACCCTCAGCAACTTTGTGGCCGCTTATGCCGAAACGGCATTTTAAGGCGTGTAGTCAGAATGCTTGCGAAGCGGTTTTCCCCAGAAGCGGTGGGCAGCAAACCACCGCCCGCGCCGCCGCCCGACTGCCCGTTTCGGTCGCTCGGCAAAAAACAGTTTGAAAACACGCCGAAAAATGATAGTGTTCCAAGCATTGCGGCGGCATCGCGCCAACCCGTGCCGCCTTTTTTGCCAGATTACCGTAATGCTTTCACCGCAAAGGCCAAAACCATGCTGAAAACCCTATTGAAACCCGTTGCGCTGCTAACCGTTCTGCTCGGCAGCGCACTGCCCGTTTCTGCCGAAACACTTCATTACAATGTGGTCGAGTTTTCCGAAAGCGCCAGTGTCGAGCTTCTGCGCGACACCATGACGGCGCGCCTGCATGTGCATGAAGAAGGCCGCAACCGCGAAACCGTGAGCGGCAATTTTGTGAAAAAACTCAACAACGTTACCCGCAAAGCCTCGGCTTCGCCGTTTAAATCCGAATTGCTGCACCGCAGCGCTTCGCCCCGTTACGAATACGACAGCAAAGGCAAGCGCACGCAAACCGGCTGGGAAGAGCAGGCGGTGGTGCAGGTGGAAAGCAAAAACTTCGAAGCCCTCAACAAGCTGATTGCCGAGAGCCAAAAAGATGCCAATCTGGAAAGCCTCACGTTCAAGGTGTCGAAACAAAACCGCCAAGACGCGTTGGACGAAGTGAGCAAAGCCGCTTTAACCCGCTTTAAAGACCGCGCCGCCTCGCTCACCAAAGCCATGGGTTTCCGCAACTATAAAATCGTGCGTTTGAACTTCGGCCAAATCGGCAACCGCTCGATCGACAACGGCGTGCAAGCGATGCGTGCCGCCAAAGCCGCAACCGCCGAATCCGCCCCCGTGCCGGAACACACCAGCCCGGGCACCGAAGAAGTGAGCATCACCGTGCGCGGCACGATACAGATGTAGTGGTTGCAGTGTTTTCAGACGGCCTTATATATAATTAGGTCGTGTAGTCAGAAAGCGTTGCGGCGGTATTTTTGGTTAAAATCCGCACCTGCGGCGTTAGGTAGCGTAGCGGACTTGCAAAGCTAAAATGCCCGCAAGATGTTCAATCTTGCTGTGCTTTTTGCCTTGCATCTGCGGATTTTTCCTCAAAAAACCGCTTCGCAAGCATTCTGACTACACGACCTAGGCCGTCTGAAAAATATTGATTTTATCCGTTTAAACAAACAGGGATATTCCGATGAAAAAAGCTTTCCCCTTACGTTCTGCAATTGCCGCCGCAACCCTGGCCGCCGCTCTGGCCGGCTGCACCTCGGTGGCCGATATGGTGGGCTACGACAGCAACACCCTCAACGAAAGCGCGGCCAAAAGCTACGGCCAGGTGATGCAGCAGGCGCGCAGCAAACAGGTGCTCGACACCACTTCGCAAACCTCGCGCCGCATCCACAGCGTGTTTAACCGCCTGCGCCCCCATGCCGAGCGCGCCAACCAAACCGGCGTGGCGTTCAACTGGCAGATGAGCGTGATCAAATCCAACGAGCTGAACGCTTGGGCGATGCCCGGCGGCAAAATGGCGATGTACACCGGCATGGTTGACCGCCTGAAACTGAGCAACGACGAAATCGCCGCCGTAGTCGGCCACGAAATGGCGCACGCTTTGCTCGAACACAGCAAAAAAGCCATCGGCCAGCAGGTGTTAACCGGCTTGGCGGCCAATGTCGGCGGTTCGATTGTGGCCGCCAGCACCGGCATCAGCAGCGATGCCATCGGCCTCTCTTCCGATCTTTTGAGCCAATACGGCGTGAATATGCCGTTCTCGCGCAGCCAGGAGCGCGAAGCCGACGCCCTCGGCGTGCGCCTGATGGCGGAAGCGGGCTACAACCCGCAGGCCGCCGTTTCGGTGTGGGAGAAAATGAACCGTGTGAGCGACAACAACAACGCTTGGAACGCCATCACTTCGTCGCACCCCACCAACAATGCGCGTATGGAGGCTATCCGCAAAATGTTGCCGGAAGTGATACCGGTTTACGAACGCAACCGCCGCTGAATATTTGTTTTGTAAACATTGGGCCGTCTGAAAGCAGTGAACTGTCCCCCAATACTTGGACAAGTTAAGAATCTTTATCAAACAGCCTTTTCAAGCTGGGTTCTGTAGCCGACAGGACTCAGCTTTTTCAAGTTTAAACTAATCCGTTCATGATTGTAGTAATGTATGTAATCATCTATTACCTCTGTCAGCTCCGCCACCGACAGCGCACCTTCCTGATAGAAACTCTCCGTTTTCAGTGTACCGAAAAAACTCTCCATCGGCGCATTGTCCCAGCAATTACCTTTGCGCGACATACTTTGCACAATCCCTTTCTCAGCCAATTTCGTTCGATAAGCCTCGGTGCGGTAAAGCACACCCTGGTCGGAATGCAGCAGCGGCGTTTGGCCTTTCAGACGGCCGAATGCTTGGTCCAACATTTGCGCCACCATTTTACTGTTTGCTCTGCGGCCTAAAGAATAGGCCACAATCTCCCGATTAAACACATCCAATATCGGCGATAAGTACAGCTTCCCGTCTGTGCATTTAAACTCCGTCACATCGGTCGGCCATTTGTCTGCCGGTTTGCCAGCGGTAAACTCTCGATTGAGAATATTGTCCGAAGCCTCTCCTACTGCTTGCGGACGGTAGGCTTTTTTACTGCGGACTTTGGCTTTCAGTCCCAACAAACCCATAATGCGCTGCACTTTCTTTTTGTTCCACGACAATACGGCGGCAATCCGCCGATGACCGTAACGGCCTTTGTGTCGGCGATAGACTTCACTCACGGCGGTTTTGGCCGCCGCATCGGGATCGGCTTTGCCGATATGGTAATGAAAGCTGCTTTTGGGAATGCCGGCACTGTGCAGCAGATATTTCAGCGGGTGTTTCGCCCTCAACGTTTGAACAGTTTCGCAGCTTTGGCGGCGTTCTTTTCGTTGAGGGCTTTCATGTGCTTTAGGTAGTCGTTCTCCGCCCTCATGTAACGTAACTCTTCAATCAGTTCCGCCTGGGTTTTTTCGTGGTCGGGTTTGTCGACGATAAACGGGTTTTTGCGTTTGGTCTTCATAGTCTGAGACCTTTGCAAAATAACCAATTCAAACCTGAAAACGTTCGTATCCCGTCATTCCCGCGCAGGCGGGAATCCAGCCTTAAAACCATCAAGTATTTTATTTCAATAACTTATGAAAAAAACGACTGGATTCCCGCCTGCGCGGGAATGACGATAATCGGATGTTTCAGACGGCCTAAAAGAATTTTGCAAAGATCTCAGTCTTCATAAACGTAGCCTGCGGGTGTTGGAGTGCGGCGATACCGCCTTGCCGATAGGCGGCTATCCAACGGCGCAGGTGGGTGCGTGAGACGTTGAAGTGCTCTGCGGTGCGCGGTAATGGAGTACGGCTCGGTATTTGAAGTGTAGGTTATATTTGGACATAAGAAAACTGCACCTTTTAAAGTTGGAGGGGGTGTCCAATTTTTGGGGTGCCGTTCACAGTTTCAGACGGCCTGTTATTGTGAAGCGTGTTCAACGGGTTGCGCCGGTATCAGCTGCCGATAACCCCGCCGTCGTTTTTGGTGATTACCACGGTGGCAGCACGCGGTCTGCCGCCTGAGGGGCCGTCGGGCCAGGAGGAAACGGCTTTGGGGTTGTGCGGGTCGCTCAAGCCTTCGCTCGGTTCGCCGGGGTGCTGGATGTTGATAAACAGGGTTTTGTTGTCGGGCGTGAAGGCGATGCCGGTAACTTCCGCACCCCTGGGGGCGGTGAGGAAGCGGCGGTATTCGCCGCTGCCGACGATGGTGGCGACCATTTGGTTGTTGCCCATGCCTGCGTATTCTTTTTGGTTGATGGTTGATGAGGAAACGTCGGTTTGAATCCACAGCACGCCGCGGTGGTCGAACGATAAGCCGTCGGGGCTGCCGAAATCGTCGCCTTTGATGTTGCCTTTGTGCTCGGCTTTGGCGGCCTGTTTGTTGCCGGCCAGCACCAGAATATCCCATGTGAAGGCGGTTTGCGTGCCGTCGCCGCCTTTTTCCTGCCAGCGGATGATGTGGCCGAAGCGGTTGTCGTTGCGCGGGTTGGCGGCATCGGCGCCGGGTTTGCCTTCTTTGCCGCGCTCGTTATTGTTGGTGAGCGTGCAGTAGAGGCTGCCGGAGGCGAACGGGTCGGCGCTGATCCATTCGGGGCGGTCCATTTTGGTGGCGCCGAGCAGGTCGGCAGCCATGCGGGTTTTCACCAATACTTCGCCTTGGTCGGCAAAACCGTTTTCAGCGGTGAGGCCGTTTTGGCCGTACACCAGCGGCAGCCAGTCGCCGCTGCCGTCGGCATTGAAGCGGGCAACATACAGCGTGCCTTCTTCCAGCAGGCTCATATTGTGGGTGCGGTTGCCGTTGTCGGGGCGGTAGGTGTTTTTCGAAACGAATTTGTAGATGTATTCGAAGCGCTGGTCGTCGCCCATATACACGGCCACACGGCCGCCCGGTGTAATGGTGACTTCGGCGCCTTCGTGTTTGATGCGCCCCAGGGCAGTGTGTTTACGCGGGGTGGATTGCGGGTTGAAAGGATCGATTTCGACCACCCAGCCGAAGCGGTTGGCTTCGTTAGGGTTTTTATCGCTGTCGAAGCGGTTGTCAACGCCGCTCCACAGGTATTCTTTTTCTTCGCGGCCGATACCGTAACGCTTTTCCAGTGCGGTCATATTGCCGGAGGGTTTGGTGAAGATGTCGCTCCAGTTTTCTTCGCAGGTCAGATAAGTGCCCCACGGGGTTTTGCCGTTGGCGCAGTTTTGCATGGTGCCCAATACGGTGGTGCCGCGCGAATCGGCTGCGGTTTTCATCAGGGCATGGCCGCGTGCCGGGCCGCTGATGCTCATCGGGGTGTTGACGGTGATGCGGCGCGCGTAGGCAGACGGGCGCACAATTTCCCAGCCGTTGCCGCTGCGGCGCACTTCAACCACCGACACGCCCATGGCGTTTTGGCCTTTGCGGGCTTTGTTCAAATCCCAGTTGGCGGTGCCGTCGGGAAACAGCAGGCCGTTGTCGATATATTCGTGGTTCATGGCCAAGAGGCCGTGGTCGGCGCGGTTGCTGCCCAACGGCAGCGGAAAGAACGCCATGCCGTCGTGGTGCATGCCGGCCTGATAGGCTTGTTCCTGTGTGCTGTTGGAGGCATCGGGTTTGAAGGCGGGCATTTTGCCGGCAATGCCTACGGGGTCGCCCCATTTGTAGAAGGCGCGGGCGGTGTAGCCTTCGGGCACGACTACGGTGTCTTGCGTGGAAAACGGCACGCTTTTGAAGCCCAGCCGGCGGGCGCGGGCAGATGAGGCGGCGGTTTTTGCCTGTGCGCCGCTGCTTTGCAGCAAACCCAGGGGCAAAACGGCAGCTGCGCCGGCGGCCGCGCTGCCTTGCAGCAGGCTGCGGCGCGAGAGTTTGGCTTGTAACACTTGGGAAAATGCCGGGTTGCTGCTGGTGTTGCTGATGTCGTCGGCGTGGCGGTTTTTAATCAGGTAGGGCTTGCTCATCGGTAAACGCTCCGTTGCTGGTTGTTCGGGTTCAGCAGGAGAGCTTATCGGGCTTGTGTGAAAACTTGATGACGAAACGTGAAAGCGGTGTTAACGGATGGGCCGGAGCCTTTGCAAGTTGTTCAGGCCGTCTGAAATATTGTGCGGCTGCTTTCAGACGGCCTTTGGGTTGCGTTTTCAACGGCGGGTTAAAACACCCATTGCGACACGCAGTAAATCGCCAACCCCACCAGGCCGCCGACCAGCGTGCCGTTGATGCGGATAAACTGCAAATCGCGGCCGACGCTCAGCTCCAGTTTTTCCACCATCTGCGAGCTGTCCCAGCCTTTAACCTTGTCGGCCACAAACAGGGCCGCCTTGTCTTTATAGCGCATCACGAAATCGCGCACCATCAGCGAAATGCGTACGTCGGTGCGGCGCATAAACTGCGGGTAGCGCTGCGCCTGCGCAATCATGTGGTCGAGCAGTTTGTTCAGTTGCGCCAGCCACAGCGAATCGGCTTTCTGCACGTCGTTTTGCGTCCACGTTTGCAGGCTCTGCCAGCTTTTTTCGAGCATTTCGCGCACGGCGGGGGATTGGGCGAGCTGCATCTTTCCCTGTTCCAGCCGTTTGTGCCACAGGCGGGAACGGCTCAGGGCGTCGGCCATGCGGTCGTATTGCTCGTTGAAGCTGCGGTGGATACGGTGGTTCGGGTCGGCCAGCGCGGCGGCCAGATAGCCGTCGGCCCAGTCGAGGGCTTTTTCCGACACCCAGCCGTCCACTTTATCTACCAGCGTGCCTTTGAGCGAGGCTTTCAGTTTTTCCCAGGCGCTCGGTGCGTCGCTTTCGATTTTGGCCGCCCACTCGCGCAGGTTTTGTTCGAGCAGCAAACGGGTTTCGGGGTCTTGCAGCCAGCGGCGTGCCTGTTTCAGCACGGCGTTAAACAGCGTTTCGTGCAAACCTTGCGCTTTCAGGGCCTTGAGGCCGTCTGAAAGCGTTTTGCCGATTCTTTCGCCGCTGTATTGTTCGGCCAGCAGCATACCCAGAAAACGTGCGGTTTGCTCGGGTTTGGCCACTTTGAAGAGCGCGGGCAGTTGGGCGGCCAGCCACGGCAGCCATTGGACGCGGGTTTGCGGCCGGGCCAGCCACGCCAGCAGTTTTTCGCTCGGCGCGGCCTGATACACGCGCAATGCAATCGGCCTGCCTTGCAAAAAATTGTTTTCGATAAACCGCCCCAGTTCGTCGGCAATGCGGTGCTGGTTGCGCGGCAGAATCGCGGTGTGCGGAATCGGCAGCCCCAGCGGGTGGCGGAACAGCGCGGTAACGGCGAACCAGTCGGCCAGCGCGCCCACCATCGCCGCTTCGGCAAAGGCTTTCACATAACCGAGCGCGGGATAGTGTTTGACATAAGCGGCCGATGCGGCAAAGAGCACGCAGGCCAGCAGCAACAGCCCCGTGGCCCAGCGGCGGCTTTTTTTCAAACGCGCCCTCGCCCTGTTGGTGCGGGCTTCGGCAGACAAGGTGTGCATGGCGGCCTCCTGAATACGGTGGTTTTGATTATACCGTTTCGGCCGCAGCGGATAAAACGCTTGTGGAAATGCTTAATTTTTAGGCAGTTGGATTTTTTTTTGGAAAATAATGGGCTTAAGCGTTTTATCCACAAACCATGCACACGCAGGTAAACAGGTTCACGGGATTGTCTGCTTTGGTGCTTAAATTTTAAGCATGTTAAATTTTCCGTTATATTTCAACGGCGGTTTAATGTTATCCACAGAATACGCACAATATTTTCGGCGGTTGGCGTGGGTAATTTGGGGCGGATAGGGCGGTTGGGTAGGGGAGTGTTTATTGTATGCGGGAACAATTTTGCAAAGGTTTCGGCAAGCTTGAACAAGCCTGCCTTTTTCTACGCCTGAGGCCGTCTGAAAACATTTTCAGACGGCCTCAGGTTTTGTTTGCTGGCTGCTGTCAAACGGTTACGTCTTCCAGCACTTTCTCGCGCACATAGGTTTCGGCGGCATCTTTCAGCGCAAAGCGGTCTTGGCCGGGGAGGGCGGCGGGGTGTATCGGTTTGGCGAAATCCACGCGGATATGCAGCTCGGGCATGGAAACGATGCGCCATAGCGATTTGGCCAGGCTCACATTGGCATAAGAGGGGATATCGGTGCGGCGGCCGTTGTGGTCGTAGTAGCGCAAAACCATGGTTTGAATCGGCGCGCCGGCATCCATCGCCGACTGGAACAGCGCGGCTTTGAACGGCAGCACGTCCAGCCCCGACGAAGTTTTGGCCTCGGGGAAAAAGCTGACGTTCTGCCCGGCTTTCAGGGCGGCGGCGATGGCTTGGTTGATCGGTTCCACATCTTTGCGCGAATTGCGGTTGATAAACACCGTGCCGGCGTTGCGGCCCATTTTGCCTAACACGGGCCAGGTGCTGATTTCCTGTTTGGCGATAAAGCTGCTGGGAAACAGCGCGCTCATGGCGAAAATATCCAGCCACGAAACATGGTTGGCCACCACCAGCGTGCCGCTCACATGAAAGTGTTCGGGCGGCGTGGTAACGTTGAGTTTCGCGCCTACTGCCTGCAAAGCGGTGGAACCCAGCGTAATCAGTGCCTTGTCGCGCGCCTGCGGGTCGCTGCCGTCGAGGTTGCTCAAGTTGCGGCCGGTTTTAAACAGCCAAACGGCAAGCTTGGCCAAGCGTGCGAGGCGCAGGGAAATCGGGGCTTTTTGTCGGGACATGGTGCGGCGGTTGTGAAAGGTGTGGGCGGGGATTATAACAAGCGGCAGGGGTTAGCGGAACGCGGGGCGGGTTAAGGCACGAGGAAAGCTGTGTAAAGTTGGGCGGTGTTTTCAGACGGCCTTAGGGTCTGTCGACATTCAAGTTTTCAGTGTATCCTATCCTCATGACCAGATATATTCTGACCGATGCACAGTGGGCAAAAATTGAGCCTTTATGCCAAGGAAAAGTTGGCGATGCCGGCCGAACCGCTGTCGATAACCGATTATTTATAGAAGCCATACTATGGATTATCCGTACCGGCAGTCCTTGGCGCGATCTGCCCGAAGAGTTCGGTAATTGGAAAAGTATCCACAAACGCTACCGCAGATGGGTCTTGGCCGACCGTTTTCATGATATTTTTGAAGAACTGAACCGTGATCTCGATATGGAGTATGTCATGATTGACGGCACAATTGTCAAAATTCACCGCCACGGTCAGGGTGCAAAAGGGGGACTCTAAATCAGGCCATCGGCCAATCCAAAGGCGGGATGACGACCAAGATTTTGGCTATGGTGGATGCTTTGGGGAACCTGATTGACTTCAAACTGATGCCTGGTCAGCGCAATGACATTTGCGGCGTAGAACCGCTGATTAAAGAAAAGGAATTTGATGCTTTATTGGCGGATAAAGCCTTTGATGCCGACTGGCTGGTCGAAGAGTTGACCGAAAGGGGGAGTAAGGTGGTTATTCCGCCGCGTAACAACCGCAAATTGCAGCGGGAACACGACAAGATGATGTATTGCTGGCGACATTTGATTGAGAACTTTTTTGCAAACTCAAAGAATTCAAAAAGATTGCGATGCGCGCAGAAAAAACCGACCAATCTTTTGCTGCCAATATTTACCTTGCTGCTGCCGTATTGAAATTAAGGTAAACTTGAATGTCGACAGACCCTAGGGCATTTTTGCAAGGTTTCAGGCCGTCTGAAAGGGCGCTATTTTTGGCAGTGGCCGCAGTAAAACGTGCCGCGCTGCCCCAGCGTTTCTTTCAAAATCAAACGGCCGCATTGCGGGCAGGGCTGGTTGTGCCGGCCGTAAACCGTGTATTCCTGCTGGAAATAACCGCTTTTGCCTTCGCTGTCAACGAAGTCGCGCAGGGTGCTGCCGCCCGCAGCGATCGCGCGTTGCAGCACCGAGCGTATGGCTTCCGCCAGCTTCGCGCATTCTTTCCTGCTGACTTTGCAGGCGGGGCGTTTGGGCGAAATGCCCGCTTTAAACAGGCTTTCGTTGGCGTAGATATTGCCCACGCCCACCACCACCGCATTATCCATCAGCGAGAGCTTCACGGCGCGTTTCTGCGTGCGCAGCCTGCCGTAGAGATAGGCGGCGTCGAATGCGTCGCCCAACGGTTCGGGGCCGAGCGCGGCCAACAGCGGATGGTGTTCGGCGGCGCCCGCAAACCACAGCATCATGCCGAAGCGGCGCGGGTCGTGGTAGCGCAGCACCGTGCCGTTGGCAAAAACGATGTCGAGATGGTCGTGCTTGCCCGCTTCGGCGGCCTGCGTGCCGTTTGCCGTAAAAATCCGCAGGCTGCCCGACATACCCAGATGCACCAGCAGCAGGCCGGTAGGAAAATGAATCAGCAGATATTTGGCCCGGCGTGTGCAGCTTTGCACCGTTTGCCCGCTCAGAATTTCCGCCAAACCGGGCGTAACGGGAAAACGCAGCTTGGGTTGGCGCACCGCCACCGATGCAACGGTTTGGCCGTTTATATGGGGCGCGATGCCGCGCAGGGTGGTTTCGACTTCGGGCAGTTCGGGCATAAAGCGCTTTCGTGTCGGGTGAATATTGGTGTGATTCGGTTATCCGGCGGTGTGGCCGCTTTCAGACGGCCTGAAGCCTTTGCGGGTTATTCCGGCATCTTAAAAATCTGCGTCATGCTCGGGCTTACCCCGAGCATCTTATTGTTTTTAGAGAAAATAACAGATACCCGGGTCAAGCCCGGGTATGAAGAAACATAAATAAATTCGGGATTAAAACGTATTTTTGCAAAGGCTTCGATCTGAGATTATTTCCACACCAAGAGTGCATGGTTGCGTTTGCCGCGGCGCACGATGGTGTATTTGCCGAAACGCTTGTGTGCATCGGTTAACAAATAAGCATCATCGGGTTTTTCCGCCGCGTGGTCGGGGTTGTTTTTCTCGGCTGCTTGGCCGTTTAAGAACACCGCATTGCTGCCCACGAAACCGCGCGCTTCTTTGTTGGACGAAGCCAGTTGCGCCGTTACCAGCGCTTCCACCACGTTCAGACGGCCTGACACCTGAAACGCAGGCAAACCGTCGAGCGCGAGTTGTTCAAAGTCGGCTTCGGTGAGCTTGCTTTGGTCTTCGGCAAACAGGCTTTCGGTGATGCGCTGCGCCGCTTGCAAGGCTTCTTCGCCGTGAATCAGGCGCGTCATTTCTTCGGCCAGAATGCGTTGCGCTTCGGGTTTGGTGCCGCTCTCTTTGTCTTTCGCTTCGATTTCGTCAATCTGTTCGACGGTTAAGAATGTGAAGTATTTCAAGAATTTATACACATCGGCATCGGCCACTTTCAGCCAGAACTGGTAAAACTGATACGGCGAGGTTTTCTTCGCGTTCAGCCATACCGCGCCGCCTTCGGTTTTGCCGAATTTGGTGCCGTCGGATTTCGTTACCAGCGGCAGGGTCAGGCCGAACACTTGTTTCTGGTGCAGACGGCGCGTGGTTTCGATGCCCCAAGTGATGTTGCCCCATTGGTCGGAACCGCCGATTTGCAGGGTAACGCCATGACGTTTGTTCAACTCGGCAAAATCATAGCCTTGCAGCAGGGCATAGGAAAACTCGGTAAAGGAAATGCCCACATCGTCGCGTTCGATGCGCTGTTTTACCGATTCTTTCGCCAGCATGGCGTTCACGGAGAAATGCTTGCCGATGTCGCGCAGGAAATCCAAGCAGCCCATGCCGCCGAAC
This sequence comes from Neisseria dentiae, assembly GCF_014055005.1. Lineage (NCBI taxonomy): Bacteria > Pseudomonadati > Pseudomonadota > Betaproteobacteria > Neisseriales > Neisseriaceae > Neisseria > Neisseria dentiae. Next base: position 23,818 of record NZ_CP059570.1, read on the forward strand.
CAATCGGCATTGTTGGCCATAATCGCGGCGTTGTCGCCTTCGAAACTCAAAAACGGTTTGAGTTGGTTGCGAATGCTTTCCACCCAGCCCGCCACCGTTTCCGCCGTATTCAAGCTGCGCTCAACGGCTTTGAAACTCGGATCGCCGATCATACCCGTTGCCCCGCCCACCAGTGCAACTGGCGTATGCCCCGCCAGTTGGAAGCGGCGCAAGGCCAACACGGGCAGCAGATGGCCGATGTGCAGGCTGTCGGCGGTGGGGTCGAAACCGCAGTAGAGCGCGATTTTCTGTTCGTTGAGCAAAGCGTCTAAGGCTTCGAGGTCGGTGGTTTGCGCGATTAAGCCGCGCGATTGGAGGTCTTGGATAATGGAGGTCATGTTGTTTCCGTGGTGTTATGTAGGCTGGGCTTTAGCCCAGCAAATCATTAATAACAGTTATTGCCGAGCTAAAGCCCGTCTTACTTAAATTTTTCGGTATTAATCCGTATAAATATCCGCATCGGGGTTGCCGCCCCAATCTTGCGGATAAACTCTCTGTTGTATACACCGCTGAAATGTCGAATAAGGCCAATCTTTTACAGCATCAACACAGCCGTGTTTGACAGGATTGTAATGAATATAATCCATATGGTTGGCGAAATCCTGCTGATTTCGGATGGTGTGTTCCCAATAGCGCCGCTGCCAAATACCGCGCTCCCGTTTTGCCAAACGGCTGTTGCTCACAAATTCATCATTAGGCAACCGTCGGGAAAAACCAGCTTTCAAGTTGGCAACTATCGGTGCGCAATCCGATTGGTTTTCCGGTAGGGTAATTAACATATGAACATGGTCGGGCAAGACTGCAACAGCGTGTGTTTCGAACCGATAACGCATACGGGCATCACGATATGCCTGCCTGAAGGCGTTAATGTGTTTCACCAATAAATGACTGCTGCGGTCTTCCAAAACCAACGTCAGAAAAAAGCAGCCGCCTGCTGCGCGGTTGCGAAGATAAGTACGCATTTTCAGACGGCCTTGTAATGTGTTTGGTTATGTTTGTGTTATGATTGAGGTTGTCGTAATCGCCGTAGGCCGGGCTTTAGCCGGCAATGACTGATATACACTATGGTTGTGCTGGGCTAAAGCCCAGCCTACTGCGACTAAAGCCCAACCCACTAAAAATAACTAGATAACTAGAATTTAAATAAAAGTGCTGTTTCTTCTGATTCCTTATACATAGAAGTATATTTAACTTTTAGGATAATTTTTTCTTGGAGTGCAAGAGACTCTAGATAGCAAGTCGGAGGAAGATCAGTTGATTTACTGAGTACAATTAAAGGAACGTCGTCAGCGCCTGCACGAATTGCCATTTTTTCTTTTAGAGCACCAAAAGCAAAACAACTATACGTTAATCCTGTTTCTTTCGTAATCTTTTGCCAATCTGAACTTCTTAAGTCAGGATAGCGTTTGCCATTAATCGAAATCTCTGTAATCAACGCAGGCCCCAATCCTTCATTTGAAAGATAAAGTCCATCTTTGTTATTGCCAACAGCAATGGCATAGAAATTTAAATATGGTTTAACACTATTTCGATTATGCTCTCGACTTAAGTCGACTTGCTTAATCAGATAAATAAGCGTAAGGGCGGAGACTACTAAAGACAACAGTGAAAACCAAAAAGTAGATGGTTTGCCTTTAAGGTAATTCCAAAAATACATTTTATTCAAACAAACTTCCTATTTTCAGATGGCCTGATGATTACAGCAGGCCATCTGAAAGTCATTTACACATTAAACAGGAAGTGCATCACATCGCCGTCCTGCACCACATATTCCTTGCCTTCCACGCGCATTTTGCCCGCTTCTTTGGCTTTGGCTTCGCCGCCGAGCGCCACGAAGTCATCATAAGCAATCACTTGCGCGCGGATAAAGCCGCGTTCGAAGTCGGTGTGAATAACGCCTGCGGCTTGCGGGGCGGTGTCGCCCTTACGGATTGTCCATGCACGGACTTCTTTCACGCCGGCGGTGAAATAGGTTTGCAGGCCGAGCAGGTCGTAGCCGGCGCGGATTAAGCGGTTGAGTCCGGGTTCTTCCAAGCCCATTTCGGCAAGGAATTCGGCTTTTTCGTCGTCTTCGAGTTCGGCGATTTCGCTTTCCATCGCGGCGCACACGGCGACGACGGGCGCGTTTTCTTTGGCGGCCAGTTCTTTCAGGCGGTCGAGGTGCGGGTTGTTTTCAAAGCCGTCTTCGGCGACGTTGCCCACATACATGGCGGGCTTGGCGGTGAGCAGGAACAGGGGGCGCAACATGGCGCGTTCTTCGGCGTCGAGACCGAATGAGCGCACGGGCTTGCCTTCGTCCAGATGCGGCAGCAGTTTTTTGCACAAATCCACCAGTTTCTGCGCGTCTTTGTCGCCGCTGCGGGCGCGTTTTTCTTCGCGGACGATGGCTTTTTCCACACTGGCCAAGTCGGCCAAAGCCAATTCTGTGCCGATGGTTTCGATGTCGGCAATCGGGTCGACGCGGCCGGAAACGTGCACGATATTGTCGTCGTCAAAGCAGCGCACCACGTTCACGATGGCGTCGGTTTCGCGGATGTTGGCGAGAAACTGGTTGCCCAAGCCTTCGCCTTTGCTGGCGCCGGCCACCAAGCCTGCGATGTCGACGAATTCGACGATGGCGGGCTGCATTTTCTGCGGGTTGACGATTTTCGCCAGCGCGGCCATGCGCGGGTCGGGCACTTCGACGATGCCGACGTTGGGTTCGATGGTGCAGAAGGGGTAGTTGGCCGCTTCGATGCCCGATTGGGTCAGCGCGTTGAACAGGGTGGATTTGCCGACGTTGGGCAGGCCGACGATGCCGCATTTTAAGCTCATGGGTATTCCTGAAATAGGTGAAATTTAACGCGCGATTGTAGCATATTTCAGACGGCCTTTGGCGGTGCGAAGGCCGTCTGAAAAGGGCGGCGGAATCCGAAGAAAGTTGGTTGCCGTCATACTCGGGTTTGACTCGGGTATCTTTTTATCCCAACGGAAATGACAGATACTCGGGTCAAGCCCGAGTATGACGGGATATTTAATGATGCAGATATTTTGTGATGACGCAGATGTTTTTAGCAACCGATGCCGTCTGAAAGCGTTTTTCAGACGGCATCGAACACCATCAGGCGTGTTTATTTAAACAGCACGATCAACACCAGCGCCACCGCGATTACGGCCAGCCACAGGCTTTGCCGTTGCTGGATTTTCACCAGATGCAGATAGGCGTCGCGCATTTCCTGCTGGCGGGTTTCATCGACCAGCGCGTTGATTTTGCGCGGCAGTGCGGGCAGGATTTGCGCCCAGTCGGGCGCTTCGTTTTTCAGTTGCCGGATAAATGCTTTGGGGCCGACCTGCTCGCTCATCCATTTGGTTAAAAACGGTTTGGCGGTGTCCCACAAATCCAAATCGGGATCGAGCTGGCGGCCCAAACCTTCGATATTGAGCAGGGTTTTCTGCAACAACACGAGCTGCGGCTGGATTTCCACGTTGAAGCGGCGGCTCACTTCAAACAGGCGCATCAGCACCAGGCCGAACGATATTTGCGACAGCGGCTTGTTGAAAATCGGTTCGCACACCGAGCGCACCGCGGCTTCCAGCTCTTCGGCACGGGTGTCGGGCGGCACCCAGCCCGATTCGATGTGGGCGGTGGCCACGCGGTGGTAGTCGCGGTTAAAAAAGGCGAGGAAATTGATTGCCAGATAGCGTTTGTCGTAATCGGTGAGGCTGCCGACGATGCCGAAATCGAGCGCGATGTAGCGGCCGTCGTCGGCCACCAAAATATTGCCGGGGTGCATATCGGCATGGAAAAAGCCGAAACGGAACACTTGGGTAAAGAAGATTTCCACGCCGTAGCGGGCCAGTTGCTGCAAGTCGATGCCTTTGGCCTTCATGGCGGCGATGTCGGCCACCGGCGTGCCGTCCATCCATTCGATGGTGAGCACGTCGCGGCTGCAATAGTCGTAATACACCTTGGGAATAATCAGCATGGTGCTGTTTTGGAAGTTGCGGCCGAGCTGGCTGGCGTTGGCCGCTTCGCGCATCAGATCGAGTTCGTCGTGCAGGTATTTGTCGAATTCGGCCACCACTTCGCGCGGCTTTAAGCGCTTGCCGTCGGCAAACAGCCGCTCCACCCAGCCCGCGCCGAAGCGCAGCAGCGCCAAATCCTGCTCGATTACCGGCACCAAATTGGGGCGCAGCACTTTCACCGCCACCTCTTCGCCGCTGTGCAAACGGGCTTTGTGCACCTGCGCAATCGAGGCGCTGGCCACCGGCACGGTTTCAAATTCGGCATACAGCGCCTCAATCGGCTGCCCCAGCGAGGCTTCGATCTGGCGGCGCGACAATTCGGCATCAAACGGCGGCACGCGGTCTTGCAGTTTGGCGAGTTCCTGCGCGTAATCATGCGGAATCAGGTCGGGGCGGGTGGAGAGCACCTGCCCGAATTTCACGAATATCGGCCCCAAATGCTCCAAAGCCTCGCGCAGGCGCACCGGCATGGGTTGGTTTTGCGCATCGGGCGATTGCGGCAGTTTCTGCAACAGCGAGCGCAGCCAGCTTTGGCGCACCCGGCCGGCAACCAGATCGGTGAGGCCGTAGCGGTAAACGGTTTGGGTGATGGTTTTGGTGCGTTTAAGCCATTTCATAGCGGGCCGGGGCGGGTGGAAAAAGATGGATTATAAAGCAGGAACGCGGCGGGGTTCCAAATATGTGGGCGGCCTGCTTTTTCAGACGGCATGAGGTCTTTGCAAAAATACGTTTCCGTACTGAATTCATTTATGCTTCGTCAAGCCCGAGCATGACGCAAGTGTTTTAAGATATCGAAAAGAATTTTGCAAAGGTCTCGGCATGAGATCTTTGCAAGTTGTTGAGGCCGTCTGAAATGCCTATTCTTCATCATTAGCTTCGCAAGCCCGCTGCGCGGGAATGACGGGACTTAAACATTTCAGACGGCCTTTAAGGTATTTTTTCAAAGGTCTCGGCATCTTTATTAGATTGGATTCACAGTTCCAAAACGCTCAAACCGGGCAGGTCGGCGAAGCTGCGTTCGCGCACAATCTGGCAGAAGTTTTCCAGATAGGTTTTGCCGGCGTCTTCCGCGCGCATGGCGGCGTAAAGCTCGCTTTGCAGGCCGTTGGGGGTAATCTGGCGCGAAATCACATAGCCTTTTTCGAGATAGGGCATCACCGTCCAATAGGGCAGGGCGGCGATGCCGCGGCGGCTGGCCACAAGCTGGATGATGGCGATGGTTAGTTCGCTGTGGCGGCGCGGCGGGTTGATACCTTTGGGCAGCAGCACTTTGCGCAAAAGGTCGAGCATATCGTCGGGCACGGGATAGGTGATCAGCGTTTCGCCGGCAAAGTCTTCGGCTTCCCACACGGCTTTGGCGGCCAGCGGGTGGTCTTTGGCGCAGATGCCGACCATGCCGTAGGCAAACAGGGGCTGGTAGGCGATGCCCGCCTGCGGGGCGGCTTCGGAAACGATGGCCAAATCGGCGCGGTGTTGCAGCAGCAGCCCCACCGGGTCGGCCTGGAAGCCGGAAACGATGTCCAGCTCCACCTGCGGCCACAGCGGGCGGAATTCGCCCATGGCGGGCATCAGCCAGTCGAAGCAGGTGTGGCATTCCACCGCCAGCCGCAGTTCGCCCGCTTCGCCTTCGATAATCTGCGCCATGTCGCGTTCGGCGGCGGCCACCTGCGGCAGCAGGTCGCGCGCCAGTTGCAGCAGCCGCTCGCCGGCCGGCGTGAAGCGCAGCGGTGTGGATTTGCGCTCGAACAGCGGCGTTTCATAGTAGTTTTCCAATGCGCGGATTTGGTGCGACAGGGCGGATTGCGTGAGGAACACGCGCTTGGCGGCCAACGAAACGCTGCCGGTTTCTTCAAGTGCCAGCAGGGTTTTGAGGTGGCGCAGTTCGATAATGGATTCCATAATGTTTCAGACGGCCTGTGCGGTAACGGACCGGCGTATATTAAAATAATTCATATGGCGGCGCAAACGGGCAGCGGCTGCGTTCAGACGGCCTTGCATATGAAAAATACCATAGCAAATCAACTTAATAAAAAGTACACGCATCATACTCGGGTCAAGCCCGGGTAGGACGGAACGGCTGTTAAGCAAGTGGTTTTGCCATATCGTTGCTGAGCCTGCCGTGCCGCCTGATGGCAAAAATAAGTTTTTCCGCTATACAATAACGCCTTCAAACATCTTTGAGCGGCCGTTGCAGGCCGTCTGAAAACCATCGTGAACGCTGCAAACCACAACCAACTGCTGGCCCGCTTTGCGCTGCCCGCCATTGAAGAAGCGGGCGGCTGGAGCGTGTATCTGGTGTTGTGCCGCAACGGTTCGCTCTATTGCGGCATCAGCAACCGCCCGCAGGCGCGGTTTGCGGCGCACGCATCGGGCAGGGGCGCAAAATATATGCGCATCCACAAGCCCGTGGCGATGCGGCTGGTGTGCGCCGGCGTGGCGCATGGCGAAGCCGCACAGCTGGAGGTGCGGGTGAAAAAACTCGCCGCCGGGCGCAAACGCGAATTGTGGGCGCTGCTGCCGGATTTTCAGACGGCCTGAGTTATAATCAACCGTTATCAATAAGGAATCATCAGATGAGCGCGAACGCACAGCACAACGTCGATAGCGGCGAAATCGAAAAATTCAGCCTGCTCGCCCACAAATGGTGGGACAAAACGGGTGAATTCAAACCCCTGCACGACATCAACCCCCTGCGATTGGGCTATATCGACGCCATCGGCCAACTGGCGGGCAAAACTGTGCTCGATGTGGGCTGCGGCGGCGGCATTTTGTCGGAAAGCATGGCCAAACTCGGCGCCGCGCAGGTAACCGGCATCGATATGGCCGAAAAATCGTTGCGGGCGGCGGAAGCCCATGCGCAGGAGCAGGGCGTGGGCAATGTCGGCTACCGCTGCGTGCGCGTGGAGGATTTGGCCGAAGAGCGGCCGCACAGTTTCGATGTGGTAACCTGCATGGAAATGATGGAACACGTTCCCGACCCCGCCGCCATCGTTGCCGCCTGCGCCAAGTTGGTGAAACCCGAGGGCACGGTGTTTTTTTCCACCATCAACCGCAACCCCAAATCGTATGTGCACGCCATTCTCGGAGCGGAATACATTTTGGGCCTGGTACCGCGCGGCACGCACGACTGGCAGAAGTTCATCACCCCCGCCGAGCTGGCGCGCATGTGCCGCCGTGCGGGCTTGGATGTTGTGGACACCAAAGGCATGGGCTACAACCTGCTCACCAAAGTTTACAGCCTCAACGGCAACACCGATGTCAACTATATGGTGGCCTGCAAACCGGCATTCCAGGCCGTCTGAAAACAAAAACAGGCCGTATCAACGGCCTGTTTTTTATAGCGCGGATTATTTTTTAATCACGCGGGTGTAAACCGCCAGAATCACCACGGCGGCGATGGTGGAGGCAATCCAACCGGCAGGCTGGCCCACTTCATACCAACCTGCGGCCTGTCCGACCCAACCCGCCAGCAGCGAGCCGCCGATGCCCAGCAGCGTGGTCATGATAAAGCCCAAGTTGTCTTTGCCCGGGTGCAGCACTTTTGCCAGCACGCCCACAACAAAGCCCACAATGATGGTTACTAACCAGCCCATAACATTCCTTTCGTATTATCCGGTTAAATCGGTTAAAGCGTTTTCGGTACGGCGGTGAATATGCCGTCTGAAAAACACCATTCCGCCAACATCATACACAGCACAACTGTCTTGCCGCGCCGGCGCTTGCATTTCTTTTCATAACTATAAAAGATTTTGAATATGCGGCGGGGGTTTGGTGTAGGAATACAACAAAATAAGGCATTTCGGCTATAATAAGGCCGAACACCTGCCAAACCGCCTTTGGGCGGTTTGTTTGTTTGGCAAGCCGCCAACCCGATAAAAGAGAGAAGATTATGCCCCGCACCCCGACCGAGCTCGGCGACCGGCAAATGGCCGTTTTACTGGCCTTGCTGGTGGCGTTGATGCCGTTTTCGATAGACGCCTACCTGCCCGCGATACCTTCGATGGCGCAAAGCCTGGGGGCGGATATCCACCGCATCGAGCAGAGCTTGAGCACGTTTCTGTTCGGCGTGGCGGCGGGGCAGATTGTGGGCGGATCGCTTTCCGACATCAAAGGCCGCCGCATCATCGCTTTGACAGGGCTGTTGGTGTATATCGCCAGCGTGGCGGGGCTGACGGCGATTCAGACGGCCGAACAATTATTGCTGTTGCGGCTGATACAGGCGTTCGGCGCGGGCATGACGGTTGTGGTGGTGGGCGCGATTGTGCGCGATAACTATGAAGGCCGCCAAGCTGCGCAAATGTTCGCCTTAATCGGCATTATTATGATGGCCGCGCCGCTGGTGGCGCCGATGTTGGGCGCGGTGTTGGAAAGCATAGGCGGCTGGCGCGCGATTTTTGTGTTTTTGGGCACGTATGCCGCCGTGGTTTGGGGTTTGCTCTTTCTGTTTTTGGCCAAACCCGCGCGCACCGAGCCGATAGACCGCCGTATTTTCAGCGTGGTGGCCGGCCGTTACAAACGGGTGCTCGCCACCACACCCGCGCTGGGGTATCTGTTTTTTCAGGCGTTCAGTTTTTCGTCGATGTTTGCGTTTCTAACCGAATCGTCGTTTGTGTATATGAAGCTCTACGGCATTTCCGCCCATGCCTATGCGTGGGTGTTCGGCATGAACATCATCACCATGGCCACTTTCAACCGCATCACCGCATGGCGTTTGAAAAGATGCACCCATGCGCAGGATATCCTCCAATGGGGGATTATTATCCAGCTTGCGGCCAACGCGCTGATGTTTGCCTCGGTGCTGCTGCTCGGCCTGCCGCCGATGTGGTGGCTGGTGGGCTGCGTGATGCTGTCGGTGGGCACGCAGGGCTTGATTACCGCCAACACGCAAGCCTGCTTTATGGCGTATTTCCGCGAAGAAGGCGGCAGCGCTAACGCTGTGTTGGGCGTGTGCCAGTCGGTTATCGGTGCGCTGATGGGTATGCTCACCACCTGGCTGCACAACGGCACGGCGGCGGTGATGTCGGGCATGATGCTGTTGTCGACGGCAGTCGGCATTGCCCTGCTGTGGCTGTGTTCGCGTGAAGCTTGGGTGCAAAACAAAGGCAGCGAAATGAAATAAAACATGAGGCCGTCTGAAACGGGAAATGTTTTCAGACGGCCTGAGACCTTTGCAGATTAATGTTAAAATCAGCTTTTTCTATAATCATTCAGCCGCAACGGAATCATTATGTCTGCCGACGACCAACTCTTGCCGCACCGCAACGCCATCGACGAAATCGACGCCACCATTCTGCGCCTCTTGAACGAGCGTGCAGGGCACGCCCGCGCCATCGGCGAACTGAAAGGCACCGGCACGGTTTACCGCCCCGAGCGCGAAGCCGCCGTGTTGCGCCGCATACAGGGCTTAAACGCCGGCCCGCTGCCCGACGAAGCCGTGGCACGGCTGTTTCGCGAAATCATGAGCGAATGCCTGGCGGTGGAGCGTCCGCTCACCATCACCTATCTCGGCCCCGCCGGCACGTTTACCCAACAGGCCGCCGTTAAGCATTTCGGCCACGCCGCGCAAACCCAGGCCTGCACCACTATCGACGAAAGTTTCCGTTTGGTGGAAGCCCGCCAAGCCGATTATGTGGTTACGCCGGTGGAAAACTCCACCGAAGGCAGCGTCGGCCGCGCGCTCGACCTGCTCTCCGTTACCCCGCTGCAAGCCTGCGGCGAAGTGGTATTGCGCATACACCACCACCTGCTGCGCAAAAACAGCAGCAACACGCAGGGCATCACCAAAGTTTACGCCCACGCCCAAGCGCTAGCCCAATGCCACGAATGGCTGGGGCGCAACCTGCCCGAAGCCGTGCGGATTTCCGTGTCGAGCAACGCCGAAGCAGCCCGTTTGGCGGCCGAATCCGGCGACGAATCGGTGGCCGCCATCGCCGGCCAAACCGCCGCCGAACTCTACCGCTTAACCAAGGTGGCCGACAGCATCGAAGACGAACCCAACAACACCACCCGTTTTTTGGTGTTGGGCCACCAAGCCACCACGCCCACAGGGCGGGACAAAACCTCGCTGGTGGTTTCCACGCCCAATAAAGCCGGCGCCGTCAGCGCCCTGCTCAAACCGTTTACCGAATTGGGTATTTCGATGACCAAGTTCGAAAGCCGCCCCAGCCGTTCGGGTTTATGGGACTACCTGTTTTTCATCGATATCGAAGGCCATAAAGACGATGCCAACGTGCAGGCCGCGCTTACCGCGCAGGAAGAGCGCGCTTCGTTTGTGAAAGTGATCGGTGCTTATCCGATGGCGGTGTTGTGAACAGTAGTAAAGCCGGGGTTGAGGATTTCAGATGACCTGAGCCCCTTTAATTATTGTTAATATGTGTATGGTCTATATGGTGCAGCCTCAGCTTTGCAGAATGAATTGAATTGCTCATTTTTTATAGTGAATTCAAATAAAAACTCCGAAATGAAATAACTGCATTCAAACTTGCAATTGGGCGATATGCTAAAGAATCGTTTTACCCTACTTCGGCATTCTTATTTTAATCCACTATAAATAAGGAAGCATTTACTTAAGTATTACTGCTTGTTTAGCTAAATAATTTTATAAAAAACGCCTTCCCAAAACAGGGAAGGCGTTCGGTATTTCAAATTTCGGGATTATTTGGCGGCCGATGCGGTAGAAGCTGCTTCGGCTTTCGCGCCTGCGGCGGCTTGCTCGCCCCATGATGCGGGGTATTTGTAGCCGGCGAAACGCTGTTTGGCGTAGGTTTTGAATTCGTCAGAGTTATAGGCGTCGGTTACGTCTTTCACCCATTGGCTGTCTTTGTCGGCGGTTTTCACGGCAGACCAGTTCACATAAGCGAAGCTCGGCTCTTGGAACAGGGTTTCGGTCAGCTTCATGCCGCTGCTCATGGCGTAGTTGCCGTTAACGATGGCGAAGTCAACGTCGGCGCGGCTGCGCGGCAGTTGGGCGGCTTCCAGCTCGACGATATTGATGTTTTTCAGGTTTTCGGCGATGTCGTTTTTAGACGCGGTCAACGGGTTGATGCCGTCTTTCAGCTTGATCCAGCCCAATTCGTTGAGCATCACCAGGGCGCGGGCGAAGTTGGAAGGATCGTTGGGGGCGGAAACGCTGCTGCCGTCTTTCACTTCATCCAGCGATTTGAGCTTGCCGGGGTAGAGACCCAACGGTGCGGTCGGCACTTGGAACACTTCGGTAATATCGAGCTTGTGTTCTTTTTTGAAATCGTCCAGATAGGGCTTGTGTTGGAAGATATTGATGTCCAGCTCGCCTTCGGCCAGCGCCAGATTGGGGCGCACATAGTCGGTGAATTCGATTAGCTTGACTTTATAGCCTTTTTTCTCCAACGCGGGTTGGATTTGGTCTTTCACCATATCGCCGAAATCGCCGACGGTGGTGCCGAACACGATTTCTTGTTTTTCAGCGCCGGCCGCAGCAGGTTGGGATGCAGCGGAAGCGGCTGCGGGAGCGGTTTCTTTCTGGCCGCCGCAGGCTGCCAATGCGAAAGCCAGCGCGCCGGCCGAGAAGGTTTTGAATAAAGCAGATGCTTGCATGTTGGAACTCCAAAATTAAGTCGGTTTAAAATTTAAAATAGGTTTCAGACGGCCTTTCATCTAAATAAAAGGCCGTCTGAAAGTTTATCAGCGTTTATCCAGTTTGCGTGAAATAAAGTTGCCCAAACTCTGAATCACCACCACCAATAAAACCAAAATGGCCACGATAAAAATGATAACTTCGGTTTGGTAGCGGTAATAGCCGTAGCGGATGGCCAAGTCGCCCAAGCCGCCGCCGCCGATCATGCCGGCCGCCGCGCTGTATGAAAGCAGGCCGATGGCCAGCACGGTAATGCTCGACACCATGCCTGCGCGGGCTTCGTTGAGCAGCACTTTGCGGATAACCGTCATCGGCGCGGCGCCCATGCTGATGGCGGCTTCGATCACGCCGCGCGGCACTTCGCGCAGGTTTTGTTCGACCAGGCGGGCAAAGTAAAACAGGCCGGAAACGCTCAGCACCAGCGAAGCCGCAACCGGGCCGATGGTGCTGCCGACAATGGCGCGGGTGGCGGGAATCATCGCAATCATCAGAATCACAAACGGAAACGCGCGCATCAGGTTAACCAGATTGTCCAACACCAGATTGACGGGGCGGTTGTAGTGCAGTTGGCGGTTGGCGGTAACGAACAGCAGCACGCCCAGCAGGGTGCCGAACACGGTGGCGAAGGCGGTCGACAAACCCACCATTACGAAAGTTTCCCATAAAGCCTGCACGATTTCGCCGCGCATACGGCCGATGGTTTCCAAGGCTTGCGAAAAGGTTAAGCCTGCCATGTCAGTCCTCCCGCACCAGCTCGCGCCCGATTTCGGATTGGGCGTGGATTCGGTTGTTGTTAACGCACACGGTTTCCACCAGTTTGCCCTGATGCAGCAGCGCGGCGCGGTCGCACAGGCGGCGCAGCACGCTCATCTCGTGGGTAACGATAACAATGGTTACATTAAAGCGTTTGTTGATGTCTTCCAAACATTCCAACACGCTGCGGGTGGTGGCCGGGTCGAGCGCGGAGGTAGGCTCGTCGGCCAGTATCACCTGCGGGTTGGGGGCGAGGGCGCGGGCGATGCCCACACGCTGTTTCTGGCCGCCCGAAAGCTGGGCCGGATAGTGGGCGGCACGGTTTTCCAGCCCCACGATTTCCAGACATTCCGCCACCCGAGCTTGGATTTTTTCAGACGGCCAACCGGCGATTTCCAGCGGGAACGCCACATTGCCGGCCACGGTGCGGTTGGAAAGCAGGTTAAACTGCTGGAACACCATGCCGATGTTTTGCCGCGCACGGCGCAGTTGGGCGGCGTTTAACGAAGTCAGCTCCTGCCCGGCCACCGTTACCGTGCCGGTATCGGGGCGTTCGAGCAGGTTGATCAGGCGCAGCAGTGTGGATTTTCCTGCGCCCGAATAACCCATCAGGCCGAAAATCTCGCCCGCTTCGATTTGCAGCGAGGTCGGCTCCACGGCGGTAAACCACGTTTTATCGCGGTTTTGATAGCGCTTGGAAACATTGTCCAAAGTAATCATAGTTTATCCAAAACAACAAAGCCCGATGTGTAACACAGCGGGCCGGAATGCAAACGGATGGGCTGCAAACAAAGTGCAACCTACGCTTTAGCTGTTTAACGCCCGCAAGCTGTGTCAAATCGGCGGTAAATTTAGCGCGAAATATACTGCAAACCGTTTTCAGGGTCAAGTTTTGTAAATGCCGGTGCAGGTGGTGAAAGGGTGGGTGAAAGAAAGCAGTTTGATGCAAGGTGTTGGAGAATTCACAGGTAACCATGTGATGATGTTAGAAGAGGTCTGGTGGCTTACACTTTTATGCAAACAGCTTTTATCTTTGTTATAGTCAATTAAAATAAGAACTACGTAGCAGTGCAGTCATAAAATCTCCCACGGCAGGTAAAACTTTCCGCAAATGCTTTTTAATATTCGCCCATACCTTTTCAATCGGATTAAGCTCGGGTGAATAAGGAGCAAGGGGCAATACTTTATGTCCCTGCTTCTGCGCCATTTCAGTCAAAACCGCCATACGGTGGAAACGGGCATTGTCCATAATGATGACGGATTTCTCCGTCAGTTCGGGCAGCAGCATTTGCTCAAACCATGCTTCGAACAGGCTGCCGTCCATGGTGCCGCAATAGGTCATGGGGGCAATCAGGCTGCCTTTACCTTGGATTTGTGCCGCAACCAATGAAATACGTTGGTATTTTCTGCCGCTGATTTGTGCTTTGACGGGTACGCCTTTTTTCGAGTAAGCGTAAGGGCGGTAAAAAAAGGTGTCGAACCCTGTTTCATCAAGAAAAACTGCTTGATAGTCAGTATAGTGGATTAAAATAAGAATGCCGAAGTAGGGTAAAACGATTCTTTAGCATATCGCCCAATTGCAAGTTTGAATGCAGTTATTTCATTTCGGAGTTTTTATTTGAATTCACTATATATTGGCTCAATGCTTGTTGATAAGCGGCTACTTGTTCGGGCTTTTGTTCTTTGTATGTGGTGGTCTTTTTTTTCGTGTGATGCCCATGACTTTGAGCAGGTAGCTGACATTTGGGGGGCTGCACCCTAAATGTTCTGCGATTTCGTGCAGGTAGGCATCAGGATGCTGTTCGAGATAGTCTGAAAGCTGTTGCCTGTCTATTTTTGTGGCATTACCACCTTTGACTTGATGCGCCAGTGAACCTGTTTGTTCATAGAGTCGCAGCCAACTGCTCAGCGTTTTGTCGCTGATACCGTATACACGGCAGACTTGGCTTGCATTTTGGCATTGCCGGTAATATTCGATTGCTTTTTGTCGGAGTTCTATCGGGTAGGCCATTTTTTTCTGCTGGTAAGGGGGAGTAAAGTTCGGAATTCTTATTTTAATTCACTATAAAATGGGTTGATTCGTGATTTTTGAGTATTCTCAAGAACTATGCGACTTTGTCATGTCTTTCGGTATTTTTGACGACTTTCAAAAATTCCAAAATAGGTTCTCATGCAAAAAACGAAAAGTGTAAACAACGCTGGGATTTTCTACACTGAATCTTTTGCAAAACTTATACCGGCATGGGGAATACTTCTGTTATGCCCGGGCCAAGCCCGGGTGTGGCGGAAAGATATTCTCAAGTTGGTTCGGGTTATTGTGCCGGCGGTGCAAATTTCTGCCAATTGGCGCGCACATATTCTGCGGCGGCGGCGATGTCTTCGTCGGCGGCATCGTAGTAGGCACCGTCCAACTCTTCAAACATATCGAAACGGGTGCGGATGGTGTCGGGCGGGGTGTCTTCATCGGCGAGCCGTTCGATGGCGCTGCCGTGCTGCGCATAGAGGGCTTTGGCCTGGTCGATGATTTTGGGGGTGGGTTTGATGCGCCAGCGGCGCAGGCTGTCGGCGAGCGGGTTCATGAAGATATAGTGAATTCAAATAAAAACTCCGAAATGAAATAACTGCATTCAAACTTGCAATTGGGCGATATGCTAAAGAATCGTTTTACCCTACTTCGGCATTCTTATTTTAATCTACTATATATTCGCCGTAACCAGCGGCAATCAGTTGCACGAAGCCGCCTTCCTGCACTTGGCTGTCGAGATAGCAATAGGCCAGTAGGGTGTGCTGTTCGTCGTTGAGTGTTTCGATGCCGTGCGCTTCGCTGTGTTCGAGGTAGGCGGAAGCGAGGGCATAGAGAAAGGCGGCAGGGTCTTGCGGGTCGAAGTCGGCGGGGTTGACGGTCATGGCGGTGGGTTCCGGCGGTGAAAGAAGGGTGTCGGAAGTTTTTCAGACGGCCTCTGGGCGTGCGGCCGGGCCGTCTGAAAATTTATACTTCGATGCGGTTGGGGGTGAAGGTTTCCCATTTGTTGCACGCGGGGCAGTGCCAGAAGAATACTTGCGATTTGAAATGGCAGTTGCGGCAGCGGTACATCACGGCTTTTTGCAGCTGGCGGCCGACGATGGCGCGCATCATGTCGGCGTCGGCTTTCCATTCGGGGTGCAGGCCGCTCAGTTGCAGGCCGAGCAGGCGGTAAACGCCGCTGAGATCGGGCTTTTTGCGCACCAGATCCACGGCGGTTTGGTTGGCGGCGGCTTCGCCGTTGAGCAGCAGCGATTTGTCGTAAATCACGTTGATCAGGTCGAGTTGCGGGAAGGTTTGCATATAGCCGATGAGCACGCTCAAGCCTTCCTGCGGTTTGCCCAGCGCGTCGTAGGCGTCGTAGAGCCGTTCGCCGACCATGCTCAGATAGGCGTGGTTTTGCTTTTCGATGGCGGTGTAGGCTTCGACGGCGGCGGCGTAGTGGCCTTGCTTTTGCTCGATGTCGCCCAAAATCATGTTGGCACGGGTGCATTTTTTGTTGGCGTTCAAGGCGTTGTGTACGTGGCGGCGGGCGGTGTCGAAGTCGGACTGGAACAGCGCGGCCTGCGCCAGCTCGCAATAGAATTGGGCGATTTCGAATTGGTAGGTTTGTTCGTCGTGGCTTAACAGCTGCGCCGTTTCGATGGCTTTTTCCCAGTCGCGGTCTTGCTGGTAGATGCTCAGCAGCACTTGGCGGGCTTCTTTGGCCATGTTGCCGTTTTGCAGGCCGGTGAAAATCTGCTCGGCGCGGTCGACCAGGCCGGCACTTTGGTAGTTCAGCCCCAGCTCGAACAGCACGCGCTCGCGTTTGTCGCCCACGGTGTCGGGCGAATCGAGCAGGGCTTGGTGCATATTGATGGCTTTGTCGTTTTCGCCGCGCTGGCGGTAGAGTTTGCCCAGCGTGAGGTTCAAGTCGTAAGACTGCGGCTGCTGGTCGATCACTTCGGCCAGTTCGCGCGCGGCTTTGCCGCTGTTGCGGTCAACGAGGGCATCGAGGCTTTTATAAAAGCCGCCGGGTACGGTTTTGGCCTGTTTGAGCACGGTTTTCATATCGACGCGCGCGGCGAACCAGCCCATGGCGAAGAAAACCGGCAACAGGATAATCGGCAGCAGCAGTATCCAGATTTCGTTTTCCATGCGGGTTTATTCCTTGCGTTCGAGCGGGGCGGGCGCGGGGTTTTGCGGCTGCGGCACGGCCAAATCGGCGGCGGTGGTGCGGGCGGATTTTTTCACTTCGGCGCGCAGGCGGTTGTTTTCGCTGCGCAGGGCCAGCAGGCGGCCGAAGAGTGCGAAAATGCCGAACACCGAGCCGATAACGAAGGCGCCGAACAATACCAAAATCAGCGGCAGGTCAATGGCTTGTGCGGGCAGATAGAAAAATTGTACGCTTTGCGTGTTGCTGACGGCGAGAATTAAGAATATCAATAAGATGATGATTTTGATGAGGGTGTAGAAGATTTTCATCTCATGCTCCGTGTTGCAAAGGGTTCGAGCCGTCTGAAAGGCGCGGAAACCCGAAGTTTAAACGATTTGCTTTGTTATAGCGAAAAAAACTTTAGCCCGCTCCGGTGCGGAAGCGCCGCGTCAGCATAAGTTTTTCTGTTGCAGGATACGCCCGATAGCCGTTTGCGGCACTTTTCAACACCGCGGCCTTGTCGTAATATCTGCCGTTGAGAATATTAAACGGTTTTTCGCAAAGGAAAAAATATGACCGACCAAAACGCTGCCATCACCATCACCCCGCATGATTTGCCGCTGCATTGCTCCGGCCCCCAAAACGAAACGTGGAACGGCCACCCGCGCGTGTTTCTGCCCATCCAGTCGAACAGCACCATAGAGTGCCCGTATTGCGGTGCGGTGTATCAATTGGTGGGCGAGGCAAAAGGGCATCATTAAAAAGCAAAGCGGCAAACGCAGGTTTTGTATGGAAAACCAATTGCTTAACAACTGTTTTGTTATACTTTGGCTTGACCCGAGTATCTCATGACATTGAAACTCAAGATACTCGGGTCAAGCCCGAGTATGACGGGGCTTTTTATTAGGCTTGTTCACTATATATAGTGGATTAAAATAAGAATGCCGAAGTAGGGTAAAACGATTCTTTAGCATATCGCCCAATTGCAAGTTTGAATGCAGTTATTTCATTTCGGAGTTTTTATTTGAATTCACTATATTTGAAACTAATCCGAACGATAAGGCCGTCTGAAACGTTTTCAGACGGCCTTGGTGTTTGCGGGTTATTTTTTATCGGCCTTGCGCGTATAGGCAGCATAATAGCCGTAGCCGCTGCGGCCTTCGCTGCGCATGCCGTTGAGTATCACGCCGCTGACCTTGATGTTGCTTTGGGCCAGGCGGTTGGCGCTGATATCGAGTTCGCGGGCGGAGGTGGCGTTGTAGCGCGCCACCAAGAGCGTGGTGCCTGCTTGTTGGCCGACAATGTTGGCATCGGTTACCGACAATACCGGCGGGGTGTCGATAACCACATAATCATAACGCTGGCGGGCGCGGCTCAGCAGCGTGGCGAGCCGGCCGTCGAGCAGCAGCTCCGACGGGTTTTCGGGCAGGGGGCCGTGGCCGATAAAGCTCAGGTTGGGGATTTCGGTTTCCTGCACGGCCTGGCCGGGGGAAAGCCTGCCTTCGAGAATGTCGGACAAGCCTTTTTCGGGGCAGATGGAAAACAGTTCGTCGAGATAGCCTTTGCGCATATCGGCATCAATCAGCAGCACTTTTTTGCCCGACTGCGCCATTACGGTGGCCAGGTTGGCGGCCACGAACGATTTGCCCACGTTGGGTGAGGTGCCGGTAATCATCAGGATATTGTTTTTGGCATCTATCATCGAGAAATAGATGTTGGTGCGCAGGGCGCGCAGGGCTTCCACCGCGGCGTCGGTGGGCGCTTCCACGCCCAGCAGGTAGTTGGCGCGGTTGCCTGAAAACGATTTGAGCTTGCTGCGCAGGGTGTCACGCTTACTCTGCGCTTTGGAAAGCGGAATAATCGCGGCAACATCCATGCCCATCGCTTCGATTTCCTCGGGCTTGGTGATGCCGTGGCGCAGGGCGGAACGCAGCAGGAACCAGCCTGCGGTCAATACGCCGGCGGTCATGGCGGCCAACAGGGTAATCACGGCTTTGCGCGGGGCAACGGGTTTTTCGGGCACGTCGGCGTAGTCGACAATCCACACGTTACCCTGGGTGCTGGCCTTCATGATGTTGAGTTCCTGCTGTTTGGCCAACAGTTGGGTGTAGGTGGTTTGGTTGGTTTCCACGTCGCGGGTCAGGCGGATAACTTCCTGCTGGGTGTTGGGCAGCTCGGCGATTTGCTGGTTGATTCTGCTTTTGGCTTTTTCGAGCACGGCCAGTTTGTCGAGCACGGCTTTATAGGTGGGGTGCTCTTGGGTGTAGAGTTCGGCCAGCCCGGCTTCTTCGGTGCGCAGGTTGGTAATTTGGGTTTCGATGTTTACCAGGCTTTCGAGCGCGCCTTTCGATTCGACGGGGATATCGAGCGAGCCGCTTTTTTTGCGGTATTCGTTTAATTTGTTTTCGGCTTCCTGCAAGGTGGCTTTCAGGCGCGGCAGCTCGTCGCTGATAAAGGCCAAGCCGCTGGCGGCCACCTGAACGTCGCGGTTGATATTTTGGTTGACGTAGTTATCGGCGATGCTGTTCAGGATTTTGGTGATTTTGTCCGGCTCGGTGCCTTTGTAGGCCAAGTTGATAATCGGGCTGGTTTTGCCTTTGCTCGATACGGTCAGGTTTTGCTTGAGGTTTTCGATCGCGCTGAGTTTGGAATGTTTCACCAGCGTAAAGCGCTGGCCGTCGTCGGCCAGAATCTGGTTGACCTGAAGCGTGGTTTGCGGGCTGAGTTTCAGCGCCTGGCCGACTTTGCCGTTGAGCGTGCGCCCGTCGGGCAGCTCGACGGTGTAGCTTTTGCTGTTTTGGGCGGTAAGCACGAATGCTTCGTTAAGCCAGTCCGGCTCCACATCAAACGTGTGGATTTTCAGCTCGGGTTCGGTGTCGCTGCTGAGGTTGTGCACCAGGCTGCCGACAATGGGGAAATATTTCGGCGTAACGGTTTGGGCAAGTTGCAGGTCGTCGACGGTTTTGCCCAGCACCAGCCGCGACTGCGCCAGCTCCAGTTCGCCTTCAAACGTGAGGTTGCTGTTTTCGGGCGAGAACAGGTTGCTGATTTCGGTCAGAATCTGGTTTTGCTTGGTTTCGATTTCCAGCATGGCATCGGCGCGGTAAACGGGGGTGGCGGCCAGGCTGTAGAGTGCGCCCAAAAAGCCGCCGGCCAAAACGGCGATGGCAATCGGGTATTTATAGTGGAGCAGGTTGCGCAGCTGTTGGCCTACGTCGATTTCGCCGCCGCTGTTTTGCGGTGGGTGCGGATATTGTGGGTATTGTTTTGCCATGTTCGGAAATTCCTTTTCATTTCTATTTTTTGTTGTGGGTTTTACCGGCCGGCCTCAAGGCCTGACCATCAGTTTGAACGCCCATTGCTCGGCGGCATCGTCAATCTGGCGGTAAACCGTTTCAAACACTTCGTCGGTTTGCCCGTAGGGGTCGGGTATGCTTTTTTTAGGCAGCCATTGGCCGAACAACATGGTTTTGCTGCGGGCTGCGGGCAATACGTCGGCCACGCCGTCGATATGCCAGGGTTCCATCACCAAAATCAAATCGGCTTCTTCACACATGGCGGCCGTTAATTGGCGGGCGGTGTGGCCGGCGATAACCACGCCGCGGCGAAGGGCGGTGCGTATGGCCTGTAGGTCGGCATCTTTGCCCGCCAGCGCCCTCAATCCTGCCGACGACACTTGCAGGTGGGGCATTTTCTGCTGCAACAGCCGCTCGGCGGTGGGCGAGCGGCAGATATTGCCTATGCACACGATTAAAATCTTCTGATACATCTGGCCGAGATTCGTTAGTTGCCGCCGAAAATATTGTCGATGTAGTAAACGTTGCTGATCGACGCGGTAACTTGCGAAACGACGCGGTTCCAGCGGGCAACCGGCGCGGCGGTAACATATACCACATCGTTGGCGCGCAGTTTGAAGCGGTTGGCCATGGCGTAGGCCGAGGCGTCTTTCAGGTTAAGCTGGTAAACGTGTATGGGTTTTTCGCGGTCGGTCGGCATATTGCGGATAACGAACACGCCCGAGGCGTTGGCGGTTACTTGGTTCATGCCGCCCGCGTTGCCCAGCGCCTGGGTAAGGGTCAGGCCGTAGTTGCCCAGGGGCAGGGAGGCTTGTTTGCCGACTTCGCCCATCACATGGATACGGCTGTTTTCGTTGGTGGGCACATAGATGACATCACCGCCGCGCAAGAGCAGGTTTTGCGACAAATCGCCGTGTTGGCGGATGTCTTGCAGCGAAATGGTGCGTTCTACGCCGTTTTGCGTCCATTTGATGTTGTTGGTGTCGGCATTGCCGGCGGCGCCGCCGGCTTGGTCGATAACGTCAAGCAGGGTGAGCGGCACGTTGGTTAACGGGAACTGGCCGGGTTTGCTTACGGCGCCGGACACGGAAACGCGTTGCGAGCGGAATTCGGCCACGTTCACCGAAACCTGCGGGTTTTTGATGTAGCGTTTCAGACGGCTGGTGAGTATGGATTGCAGCTCGGGCAGGGTTTTGCCGCGAGCGTAGATTTTGCCGGCCAGCGGGTAGGCCAGATAGCCGGACTCGTCAACCCAGGCGCCGTTGCTCACCTGTTTGCTGTCGGGGCTGAGGCTGTCGGTGGAGGGGGTGTTCAGATCGGGGTGGTGCCAAACCAAGATGTTCAGCACGTCGCCGCTGCCGATGCGGTAGCGGTAGTCGGCTTTTTGGCGGTCGAGCGCGGGGTTGCTCAGGGCGCGGCGCGGCGCTTCTTCCATGCGGTCGAGCAGGCCGGGGGTAATCGGGTGGATGCTGATGCGGTTGCTGATGTTGGTGTCGGCCCGGCTTTCGCCTTCTTCGTACACTATGGTTTTGTTGCGGGTGGGCAGGCCGGAGCCGGGGATAACGGTACAGCCTGCGAAAGCGAGCAATGATAAGCTGATGGCGGTGAGTTTCGGGATATTCACGTTTTATCTTCCATTGATGAAAAGGTTGTTGAGGCCGTCTGAAAAAGAATAGTGTTTCAGACGGCCTTGCGGTTCTGTAACCACACTAAATCGCAGATATCGTCTTTGGGTGCAAAGCCGGTGGGCGCTTCTAATAAGAGTTGCCGCAGCGCCATTTGGTTCATTTGCCTGCATGCCGAATCCATACGGTTAAGTATGTCGGATAACGCTTCCCACGGCAGCATTACTTCGCTGGCGGTCATAATGCGGGGATGAGTGGTTTTTTGCACTTCGTCGCCGATTAACAATTCTTCATATAATTTTTCGCCCGGGCGCAGGCCGGTGATTTTGATTTCGATGTCGCCGTCGGGGTTTTGGTCGTCTTTCACTTCCAAACCGCTCAGGCGGATCATCTGCTTGGCCAGGTCGATGATTTTTACCGACTCGCCCATGTCGAGCACGAACACGTCGCCGCCTTTGCCCATCGCGCCCGCCTGAATCACCAGCTGCGCGGCTTCGGGAATGGTCATGAAGTAGCGGGTGATGTCTTCGTGGGTAAGCGTAATCGGGCCGCCTTGGGCGATTTGTTTTTCAAACACGGGCACCACCGAGCCGGAAGAGCCGAGCACGTTGCCGAAGCGCACCATGCAGAAACGGGTTTGCTGGCCGGGTTCGGCGGCCAATGCCTGCAAACACAGCTCGGCCATGCGTTTGCTCGCTCCCATGGTGTTGGTGGGGCGCACGGCTTTGTCGGTGGAAATCAAAACGAAGGTTTCCACACCCGCATCCACGGCGGCCTGCGCGCAGAAGAGCGTGCCGTACACATTGTTGCGCACGCCTTCGATGGTGTTGAATTCGACCATCGGCACATGCTTGTAGGCGGCGGCGTGATACACGGTTTGCACGCCGTAAGCCTGCATGATGCTGAAGAGACGGTTGCGGTGCTGCACCGAACCCAAAAGCGGCACGATTTCGATATTCATGCCCGAGGCCGTCTGAAATTCGTTCAGCTCTTTGTCGATGCTGTAAAGCGAAAATTCCGACAATTCAAACAGCAGCAGTTTGGCGGGGCGGTAGCGGATAATCTGGCGGCACAGCTCGGAGCCGATGGAACCGCCCGCGCCGGTTACCAGCACCACTTTGCCGGAAATGTCGGCGCTCATCAGTTCGGGGCGCGGGGCGACGGGGTCGCGGCCGAGCAAATCCACCACCGACACTTTTTTCAGCGAGCTGATGCTGATTTTGCCGTCGACCAAATCTTTCATGCCGGGAATCGCCAGCACTTCGCACGGCAGGGCTTTGAGGCGTTCGATAATCAGTTTGCGCTGTTCCTGCGAGGCGCTGGGAATCGCCAGTAGGATTTTTTCCACACCGTAGCGTTTGATTAAGTCTTCGATTTCAGACGGCCTGTAAACGGGCAGGTCGTAAATGGTGGTGCGCTGGATGGCGGGGTTGTCGTCCACAAACGCCACGGCGTTGTATTCGTTAACCTGTTTGATGGCTTCGAGCAGCTGGCGGCCCGACTGCCCCGCACCGTAGATAATCACGGGCGCCATTTGTTTGCGGTGGCTGCGGTCGGTGAGAAAGGCTTTCAAAATGATGCGCGAGCTGGTTACCAGCACCACCAGCATCAGGAAATACACCACCGGCAGGGCCAGCCGCAGCCGCTGCTCGAACAGCAGCACGCTGAACAGGAAAATAAACGCCGAGGCCACGCAGCCGAGCACGGCGGTGCTGAGGATGCGGGTGCTCACATAGCGGGTAACGGCGCGGTAGAGGCCCAGCCGCACAAACAGCAAAATGGTCAGCACGGCGGTGGCGGCGAACGCCAGCCAGTTGGCAAAGCTGCCCCATTCGTTGAAATAATTGGCTTTCAGGCTTTGGGCAAACCAAAAAGCCACAAAAATCACCAGAGTATCGTGGATAACGAAAAAGGTTTTTTTCACATTGCGGGGCAATGCAAGTAAGGTTTCCAAGTTCATCGTTTTATTATCCGGTTGTTATTGTTTTGGAAAAGCGTATTCTCGATCGGGATAACAGTGTTTTTTCAGACGGCCTTCAGAAGGCTGAGGCCGCCTGAAAACTTTCATGCGGTTGCTTCTGCGAGCACTTCCTGTATGTTTTTGCAGCAAAACGCCATTTCTTCGGGCGTGATGGTCGGGTGTACCAGAAACATCAGGCTGGTGTCGCCCAATTCAACGGCGTTTTTCAGCCGCTCTTTCGGCCGCCACGGCGTGTTGTCGAAGGCTTTTTCCAAATACACTTCCGAGCAGCTGCCCTGATAGCAGGGCACTTTGCGTTCGGCCAAGGCTTCGACGATGCGGTCGCGGCTCCAGCCCGCTTTCAGGTTTTCCGGTTTCACAAACGCATAAAATTTATATTGCGCGTGTTCGATATAGTCGGGCACGTTTACCAAGCGGATGCAGGCAAACGGTTTGAGCACCGCTTCGAGTTGCGCGGCGTTGGCTTGGCGTTTGGCCGTCCAATCGCTCATGCGCTTGAGCTGGATGCGGCCGATAACCGCCTGCATCTCCATCATGCGCCAGTTGGTGCCGAAGCTCTCGTGCAGCCAGCGGAAGCCGGGCGGGTGTTGGCGGTTATAAACGGCATCGTAGCTTTTGCCGTGGTCTTTATACGACCACATTTTCGACCACAAATCTTTATCGTTGGTGGTAACCATGCCGCCCTCACCGCCGGTGGTCATGATTTTGTCTTGGCAGAACGACCACGCGCCGACATGGCCGATGGAGCCGACGGGTTTGCCTTTGTATTTGGCGCCGTGCGCTTGGGCGCAGTCTTCGATAACCCACAGTTTGTGCTGTTCGGCCAGCGCCATGATGCCGTCCATTTCGGCGGGCATACCGGCCAAGTGCACCACGATGATGGCTTTGGTGTTCGGCGTTAAGGCCGCCTGAACGGTTTCGGCGGAAATGTTCTGGCTGTTCAAATCCACATCGGCAAACACGGGGTTGGCGCCGGCGGTTACGATGGCGGAGGCGGAGGCGAGAAACGTGCGCGAGGTAACAATCACGTCGTCGCCCGCGCCGATGCCCATCGCTTTGAGGGCAACGTCGAGCGCCAGCGTGCCGTTGCCCAGCGCAACGGCGTATTCTGTACCGCACCATGCGGCAAATTCTTTTTCAAACTCGCGGCATTCGGTGCCTGTCCAGTAGTTCACTTTGTTAGACAGTAAAACGCGCGAAACGGCGTCGGCCTCTTCTTGGGTGAAGCTGGGCCACGGGGCGATAGAAGTGTTAAGCATCGGCTGATCCTGCAAAAAGGCTGGTGGAATCTTTGGGGGCGACTTCTTCCAAAATGCGGCGGTCGACCAGGGTGTATTTCTGACCGTCGATTTCGACGTAGGCACCGTCGTAGGGGGGGAACCAGAACGCACGGATTTTTCTGCCCACATCGTCGCCGGGGCGGACTTCTTTCATGGCTTCCATTTCGGCACGGCTGGTGTATTCGCCGCCGATATTCGGGAAGGTGGGCAGTTTGGCTTCGCTCTCAACCGCCTGCATAATCAGGCGTTTGGCAAAACCGTCGAGCACCTGCATCGATTCGCGTTCGAGCGATTGCGCGGTGGCGGTGTCGGGGTCCATCGCAAAGCGTACCACTTCGATTAAATCGCCGGTGTCGATGGAGTCGTCGATGTAGTGGGCGGAAATGCCCCATTCGGAGAGGCCGTCCATAATCGCCAGGTTATAGCCGCCCGTGCCTTTGTATTCGGGCAGGATGGCGGGGTGGAAGTTGATGGTGCCGCGCGCGGGCACGGTTAAAAATTCGTCGCGCAGTTTGCGCCAATATAATACCGATAAGCCCAAATCGTATTTCAGACGGCCTTCGCGCATGGCTTCGAGCGCCGTGTCGAAGGTGTAGAGCGGCAGCCCCAAACGTTTGGCCACCGCCGTGGTGGGCGAACCTTGCAGGTGGCTGTCGGTTAACACGCCGACGATTTCGATGCCGCTTTGGGCGGATAAAAATTCCAAGAGGCCTGCGGAAACTTTTTTCCGACCCATAAAGAGAATTCTGGTCATTGTGCAATCCTTTGTTTGAAAGGTGATTTAAAGTTGAGGCTTGAATTTTCAGGCCGGTGCATACGGCAAACCCGGTTATTTGTTTTCAGACGGCATACTCGTTGTTTAAGTTCGGTTCGGGTGTGAGGCGGGTGTTTGTGCGGCAAGGCGGAGTGCCGTTGTTCGGCCGTTATTTGTCGCGAACCAAAACTTTGGCGTCGTAGCGCAGCATAATCAGGTTGTTTTCCCATTCGTCGAAAAACGGGATTTTTTCGCCGTAGAGGTATTCGCGCATCAGCCAGCCGGGATAGTTGCCGCCGGCGGCATAGGTGAGCGGGAAGCCGCCGCCGAAGCGCGGGTTGATTTCGATGCCGTAAACCGTGCTGCCTTTGCAGAAAAACTGGGCGGTGATGCAGCCGCGCGCACCTTCGAGATGCGACATTTTGTCGATCAGCAGCGTATAAAGGCCGTTGCGGCGGGTGGCGCCTTTGCTCACTTCGCCGGTGCGCACTTCGAGGCGTTCGCGCGGCACGGCGCATTTCAGACGGCCCGAACGGTCGTAATAGAGATCAACGGTGAATTCGGTGAATTCGTTGGTGATGTCGATATATTGGCAGAAGATGATTTTCGGGTCTTTGAGCATGTCGTAAGACAAATCTTCGGCGGTGTGGATATATTTCGCGCCGATGCTGCGGCTGCCGTCGTAGGGTTTGGCAAAGCAGGGGAAGGTGAGGTTTTCGCGCTCGTAGATTTCGGGTGTGTCGATGTCGCAGTGGTTGAAGAGGCTGGCGGTGAAACGCTTGTCGCGGCAGATGGTTACCAGCTCCGAGTCGGAAACGATGATGTGGATGCCCGCTTCTTCGAAACGGCGGCGCGCATCGGCGAGTTTTTGCAGCTCGGTGTCGATGGTGGGGATAATCAGGCCGATGTTTTGCTCAAGCGCCAAATCGAAAATGCTGTCGATATAGTTTTCGGCGGAAATCGGCGGCACGCTGAACGCGCCGTCGGCCACATGGCAGGCGGGCGACATACGGGGGTTCAGGTCGGTGGCCAGCACCTTGATGCCGTCTGAAAACTTGGCGGCTTCGGCTTGGAAGTCCTGCACAAGCTCTACGCGGCGGCCGGCGGATAAAATGAGTACGTTTTTATTGGTTGTCATGGTCGTTGTCGCCTGTCGGGTTGTTGCCCTTGAAAGTGGGCATGGTTACGTCTTCTCCGGCATTGATGCCTTCCCTTACAAATACTTTTTTTACGGTGAGCATCAGGATTTTGATATCGAGCCAAAAGCTTTGGTTATCTATATACCATACATCATAAGCAAATTTGTCGTCCCACGAAATCGCGTTGCGCCCGTTTACCTGCGCCCAGCCGGTGATGCCCGGTTTCATTTCGTGGCGGCGGTATTGGAATTCGTTATAAAGCGGCAGGTATTTCATCAGCAGCGGGCGCGGGCCGACCAGGCTCATGTCGCCTTTGAGCACGTTCCACAACTCGGGCAGCTCGTCGAGGCTGGTGGCGCGCAGCTTTCTGCCGAACGGGGTGAGCCGCTCGCTGTCGGGCAGCGGGTTGCCGTTTGCATCAACGGCATCGCGCATGGAGCGGAATTTAATCATTTTGAACGGCTTGCCGTCTTTGCCCGGCCGCTCTTGGGTGAAAAACACGGGCGAGCCGAGGTTTTTGCGGATTAAATAGGCCAAAACCAGCAACACGGGCGATAAAACAATCAGCCCGGCAGCCGAGGCAGCGATGTCGAAAAGGCGTTTTATCAGCATATTCATTGTCGGCTCCCCAATTGTTCTACTAAGCGGACGATTTTTTGGTAGGCGATATCGCGCTTGAAGCGGCGCACGATTTCTTCGCTGTTAACCGGATCGTTTTTGTGTTGCAGGATTTGGCGGGCGGCGGCGGTAAAGCTTTCCACGTCGCCCGAGCGGTAGTTTGCGTGCGGCAGCAGGGTGAGGATTTCGTCGATTTCGCTGCTTACCTGACTGTTCAGTATGGGCTTTTCCAGCGCCATATAGTCGGAAAGCTTGTTGGTAACCGACTGCATGGCATACGAATGGATAGGGTTCACGGCAATGTCGCAGCCTTTGGCAACCGACATCATTTCGGCATAGGGGATATAGCCGTAAAACTTCACCGCCTCGGATTCGTATTGTTTGAGTTTTTCCAAATCGGGGCCGCCGCCCATGATGTGCAGCTCGACGTTTTCGCCCGCTTCGGCCAAACGCTGTATGCCTTTGCACACGGTTTCCATATCGTAGCTGTAGCTGAGGGTGCCCAAATAGAAGAAGCGGGTTTTATCGCCGCTAAACGGTTTGGGTTGGGCGCTGCCCAGTTTGTCGTAATCCGCACCGATATACACCACTTCGCCGGGTGCGCCGGGGTTGGCTTCTTTGGCACGGTCGAGATAGCTTTGCGACACGGCCACCAAGCCGTCGGCGTAAGCGTAGGCGGCGTTGGCGCGCGAAGCGAACGGCAGCAGGTTGTGGGGGATTTTTTTCAGGGCGGGGATAACCGAAGAGAAAGCCTCCGGCCAAACGTCCTGCACATCGACAATCAGTTTGTAGCCCAAGCGCGCTTTATGCTTGCCCAAAAGGATATTGGTGGCGATCAGCGGGTAGGCGGAATAAACCACGTCCCATTCGCCCGGCCGGCAGTTTTGCAGCCACTGTTCGAAATCTTTCACCAGCACATGATGGCTTTGCACGCGGGCGAGCGATACGTTTTTGGTGTAGCCGCTTTCTTTGAGCAGCTTCACTTTCAGACGGCCTTGCGAAGATTCTTCGGCCATTTCGGGCCGTCTGAAAGATTTGTTCAGATGCTTGAAGTTACTGGTGAGCAGCAGCACGTCGTGGGATTGCGCCAATAATACGGCCAAATACCAGAAACGGTTGAAATTAGGCTCGCCCGGCAACGAACAGTAGGGGGCAACGATGGCAATTTTCATAGCGGTTTCCTGTATTTACATATTATAGGCGGCCAAGGTGGTGCGGTATATTTCTTCGTCGGAACACAGGTGCGTTACGCGGTCGTGCAGGGCTTTGCCCATGCGCCGGCGCAGTTCGGGGCTGGCGGCCAGCTTCTCAACGGCACCGGCAAAGGCCGCTTTGTCTTCAAACGGTATGCAGCGGCCGGTTTCGCCGTCGACCACCATTTCGGAAATACCCGCCGCATCATATGAAACCACGGGGGTTTCGTATAAGCCGGCTTCCAGAATATTGTTGCCTACGCCCGCGCCGTGATCGCCGATTAAAACGGGCGTGTTGAGCAGGATATCGACTTCTTTGAAATAAGCGCCCAAGTCGCGCACGCCGCCGAGAAAGCTCACATGTTCGGCAATGCCCAGGTTTTGCGCCTGCGCTTTGAGGTTGTCTGTTTCTTCGCCTATGCCGGCCACCGAGAGCTTGACCGGCACGCCGCGGTCGAGCAGCGCTTTCACGATGTCGATGGTCAAGTGTACGGCACGGGTGCGGCTCAGGCGCGAGAGCGTGCCGAGCATCACATAATCTTTGGCTGTTTTTTCTTGAACGGCGGCCGCTTTTTCGGGCAGGGCGTTGTAGGTGTAGGCAATGCGTGCGGCGGGGAAACCGTGGCGTATCAATTTGTCGCGCTCGTGTTTGCAGTTGCCGATGATATACACGCCGAGCCTGTCGAACAGTTTGGCGATTTTCGGATAGGTTTCGGGGTCGAGGCCGCGGGCGTGGTAAAACACTTTGGTTTTGGGCGAAACGATTTTGGCGGCTATGGCGCAGGCAGGTACGATGCGCGCCATCTGGCAGTGCACGATGTCGGGCCGCTCTTTGGCGAGCATGCGGGTGTAGGCCAGCATTCCTTTCAGATAGCCGCTTTTGCCGTTGTAGAAATCAATATCGTACCATTTCATCCCCACAGCTTTGGCTTCCGCAACCAAAGGGCCGTCTGAAGAAGCCAGAACCACGGTATGGCCGTGTTCGTGCAACAGCTTGCCCAAACGGAACGCTGCGTGTTCGGTGCCGCCCAGGCCGCTCATTGAAGTTGTGATGATAATTTTCATGGGTGCGATAGTTTTTGCATTTGTTAATTACAGTTGGACATAAAAACGATGTAAAAGATGCCTGCCGGTATGCAAATAAACTTTAACGGCAGGCAAGGTTTTTCAGACGGCCTTTACCGAAAGGCCGCCGCAGGTGTTTATATGCGGTATGCTTCCATCGTGGTCCGGTAGATTTCTTCGTCGGAACACAAAGCGTTAACGTGTTTGTTTAACGCCTTGCCCAACTGCTGCCGCAAGGGTTTGTCGTAAACCAGTTTTTCCACGGCGTCGGCAAAGCCCTGTTCGTCGCCGAGCTTGAAGCAGTAGCCCGTTTCGCCCTGTATTACCATTTCGGTGATGCCGCCCATGTTGTAGGTCACGACGGGGGTTTCATACAGCCCCGCCTCCAGCACATTGTTGCCCACACCCGCGCAGCTGTCGCCGGGGCAGCGGGGGTTGTTCAGCAAAATATCCACTTCTTTGAAATATTCGGTCAGATTGCGCACGCCGCCGAGAAAAGTTACTTTGTCGGCCACGCCCAAACGATCGGCCTGCGCTTTGAGTTTGTCCATGTCTTCGCCCACGCCCGCGATGTTGAGGCGGACGGGCAGGTGGCGGTCGAGCAGTATTTTGAAAATATCCAGCGTTTGATCCACCGCGCGCAGATAGTCGAGCCTTGAGAGCGTGCCCAGCGTTACATAATCTTTTTCAGCCTTTTCGGGCACATAATCCACTTTGTGCAGGGCGTTGTAAGTATAGGTGACGCGGTTTGCGGGAAAGCCGTGGCGGATTAATTTGTCGCGTTCGTGTTTGCAGTTGGCGATGATATACACGCCCAGCCTGCGGAAAATCTTCACCACTTTCGGATAGGTTTCCGCCACCAGGCCGCGGGCGTGCCAAAACACCTTGGTGCGCGGCGACGCAAGTTTGGCGGCTACGGCGCAGGCGGGCACGATGCGCGCCATCTGGCAGTGGACGATATCGGGTTTTTCCTGCCGCACCAGTTTGAAAAACGCCTGCATTCCCTTCAAATAACCCAACCCGCCGCCGTTATAGAAATCAATGGGCTGCCACTTCATGCCCGCTTCGCGGCAATCGCCGACCAGCGGGCCGTCTGAAGAGGCCAGCAGCACTTCGTGTCCCTTGTTGCACAACAAACGCCCCAAACGGTAGGTGGCGTTTTCCGTGCCGCCCAAGCCGCTCATCGAGGTGGCTAGAATGATTTTCATGAATCAATACCTTTTATTATAAGTTTCAGCAGAGTAAACGTTTTCAGACGGCCTGCGTCCGAAGAAATAAACGGCCAGCAGAAAGCAGGGCAGCCAGATAAAAGGCAGCCGCAGAATAGACGAAGGAATAAACCCGCCGATTAAAAACACGGCCATGCCGGTTAGGGCAAACATACGCACCTTGCCGCTGATGCCGCCCGCCGCTGCAAACAGGGTGGTGTAGCCTGCCACATAAAGCAGGAAACCCAGCAGCGACACGATGCCGAAGCCCAGATAAAGCTCGATAACGAAACTGTGCGGGTTTTCAAACCCCAAACTGCTGCCGATGTGGCCGCCGAAAAATTCGCCGAAGTTTTTCGGGCCGTAGCCGGTGAACAGGGCGGGAATATTGTTCCAAAAGTGGTTGTAGATTTCCTGGCGCGAAGAAACTGAATTGTCGCTGCCGAAATCGTATAAAAAGAGATAAATGCGGGTGGAAAAACGCTCTAAAAATTCGTTGCTGTTTAACGAGAGCAGAAAATCCTGCACCGCATATTGCGGAATCATGGCCACCAGCAGGTAAAGCAGCACGATGGAAAACACGGTGGCCAAGCCGTTTTTACGGTAGAGCAGCGTTAACAGGGCAACCAGAAAATAACAGGCGATGGCGGTGCGCGACACACTGGCGAAAATCACCAGGCCGAGCAGCGCAAACAAGCCCCAGCCGACCAGCACCTCTTTGCGGTTGCGGCCCAGCTGCGTGAAAAACACCAACACGGCGGGCGTGAGGCACACGGCGGTGGTGGCGAGGTTGTTGGGGTTGAAAAACAACCCTTTCACCGCACCCGCTTCCAGCGCCAGCTCTTCGATAGCGGTAACAAACTGAATGCCTGCGCCGATTTCGAAAAAAGGCGGAATACAGATAAACGCCGCAAAAAACAGAATCAGCCGCTGGATAAAGCCCAGCGGGTTGGGCGAGTGCGCAACGATTTGGTAGAGCAGGTAGAAAAAACACGGCAGCGAGAGGAAAAACATCAAATCGACAAACTGGGAGCCGGTAATCGGCGAAATCACCAAATGCAGCGCGCTCCAGCCCGCCATCACGGCCAAGCCCGCAAGCAGCACGGCGATGCCCGAAGGAAAGCGTTTGTTTTCGAGCAGGACGGCAAGCACCGTGCAGAGGATAAACAGAATGGTTAAAAGGTTGTCGATACGTTGGATGCCGAGAAAATACGACATCGCCGGGCCGACCATATAGGCGCCCAGCATGCCGTAAACCAGCAGCATATACAGATGGATGTTTTTAACTTTCATCGCCTGCCCCGTTAGTTGTGCGCAGTATTAAGCACGGCGCGGTATTGCGCTTTGATTTGCCCGATTACACTTTGTTCGCCGTATTCGTTCAAACAGTTTTCGCGCAGCACGGCGGCATCGTAGCGGCCGCGGTTTTCATACAGTTCCACCAGCGCGCCGGCCAGCGCACCGATGTTTTCGGTGGGCACCAGCAGGCCGTTTTCGGGGGTAACGGTAGAGTTCGGCCCGCCGCAGCGGGTGGCGATAACGGGCAGCCCCTGCGACAAGGCTTCAATGAAGACCACGCCGAAGGTTTCGTGGCGGCTGGCCAGCACGAAAGCATCGCTTTGGCGCATCAGGGCCAGCACTTCTTCGTTTTGCAGTTTGCCCAAAAACGTAACCGAATTTCCGATGCCGAGTTTGCGGGTCAGTTCGTGCAGTTGCGCATCGGCCAGGCCGGTGCCGCCGATTTTCAGCTTGAGGCCGGGGTGCTTTTTCAGCGCTTCGGCAAAGGCGGGCAGCAGAATGTCGTAGCCTTTGTTGTAGTTGAGGTGGGCAACCGAGCAAAACGTAAAACCGTCGTTCTGCGGTTTGTTTGCCGCATCGAAAGGCTCGGCGAATTTGGCCGGCAGGATGTTGGGGATATACTGCCAATCCAGCCCGTCGTATTCGCTTTCGAGCAGGCGGCAGAAATCGCGGCTCACGGCGATGCGGGCGGCGCATTGTTTTGCCGAACGCATCATGGCGTCGCGCTGCCAGTCGCGCACCAGTTTGCGCGCATAAGTGGAGCTGTGTTCGGTGAGCACATAGGGAATGCCGGTTTCGCTGTGGATTTCGTGCGCTAGAATGCCGCCGTAGTTCATGCTGTGGGCGTGGATGATGTCGGGGCGGCCGTGTTCGCGCACATAGCGGCGGAAGAGTTTCCAGCCCGCCTTCAGCCAGCGGCTGCGGTCGATGGCGGTGCGCGGAAAGAAATACATGCTTTTATAAAGATAGGTGGGGATGTGCGCTTCAACAAAGCTGCGCACGCCGTAGCCGCCGGTGAAAATCGACTTTGGCTCACCGCGCATCGAGCGGAAAACGGGGGCGATCACGCCCACCTGCACGCCGGCGCGCTGCAAGGCCTGCGCCTGCTGCTGGAAGAAAATACCGTTGATATCGCCGGGGCCGGAAGGATACCAAGAGGGAATGATTAAAACGTGCATAATGTATTGCCTTGTTATTATTAAAGTCCGTTAGGTTTTCGGGTGCGGCTTATCTTTTCAGACGGCCTTTCGCTTTCGCCGTTAAAGCGCCGATGGCGGCGCGGTGTTTCCGATACAGCGCGGCCAATGCGGCCAGCCAGAACAGGGCGAAAATATAATAATTGCCGCTGTTGCCGAAATAAGTGTAAACCAGGCATACCGCCAGGCAGGCAAAGGTGGTGCCGTAGAGTTTGGCGCGCGGCAGCGGCAGCCACAAGCGGGCCGAAGCCTCGCTTTTCAACACCGAAAACACCCAGAAAGCCACGGCGGTGGACATGGCCGCACCTTTCGCGCCCAAGGCGGGCACCAAAACATATAAAAGCGCGGCGTTCACCAGCAGGGCGGTTATCGAAAACACCGTAATCAGCCAGGTTTTTTTGCTCACGTTGATGCCGATGCCGGTTACTTCGGTTAAGGTGTAGAGCAGCGGAAACAGCATGCTCGAGAGCAGGATAAACTGCACCGGCGCATATTTTTCGGGCAGTATCCAAGTAACCAGCGGCGAAAAAATCCCCACAATGCAGATGAGTGCGGCGATCAGGCCGGTCATCGATTCGGTGATACCGCCGATTTTATCCAAGTTGGTGTTTTCTTTCACCCATCTGAACACCATCGGTGCCCAGATAACCGAAAAAATATTCTGGAAAATCAGCGCAATCGCGCCGAAACTCACCGCCATCGAATACACGCCCAGCTCCGACAGCCCCGCCAGCTCTTTCAGCAGAAAACGGTCTATCGAGGTAAAGCCCCAATAGGCCAGCCCGCCCAAAGCCAGCGGCACGCCGTAGCGCAGGCTTTCTTTCAGCAGCGGAGCCGACAGCGGTGCGGCAGCGGCGGCTTTCAGCTCGCGGCGCGTTTGCAGGGCCAAAATGCCCACCGTTACCGCCTGCGACAACGCATAGGCCAGCACCAGCGTCAGGGTGTCGGTGGGCAGGGCGGCGGCCACATAAACCAGCACAAACACCAAAATCAGCACTTTCGGCGTGAGCTGGCTGATGGAAAAGGCGAAGGCTTTTTCCTGCATGCGCAGAATCAGCGCGAAATAGCGCGACAGCACCGAGCTGGTAAAAAACACCAAACACAGCAAACCCAAAACGCTGCTGCTGATTTCGAGCACCGCTTCAGACGGCCACGACAGCCGCCATACCGCCACGCCGCCGCAAAACAGCAGGGTCAGCAGCAGCGGCGGCACAATCAC
Source organism: Neisseria dentiae (assembly GCF_014055005.1). NCBI lineage: Bacteria > Pseudomonadati > Pseudomonadota > Betaproteobacteria > Neisseriales > Neisseriaceae > Neisseria > Neisseria dentiae. The sequence continues at coordinate 58,257 of NZ_CP059570.1, forward strand.
GGCTTTAAACAGGGCGGCTTTGTTTTCGGCGGCGTGGTATTCGCGGATATACGACTGGTCCAAACCCAAACCGGCCAGCGTGAGGGTGAGTGCCGACACGGTTTGCAGCAGCACGATACGGCCGATGTCTTCGGCAGGGTAATACCAAGAAATCAGCGGCAGGGAAACGATTCCGATGGCGGCGCTGCCTACGGGGCCGAGCGCGTAGCCCAATAATTTTCGTGCATTCATAAAATAACAGAAGCGTAGTCGGGCAACGCTTCTCAGGTGAAACAAAATAAAAACGATACAGCATTGCCTCGCCCGGCTCGAAGAGAACGATTTGGTAAGCCGCTGAAGCGGCAACAGAATCGGTTCCGCACTATTTGTAGTGTCTGCGGCTTCGTCGCCTTGTTTCGTTTTAATTTTGTTTAATTTTGTTTTGCTGCAAAAGTTTTTCAGACGGCCTTCGGAACATCACAACGCGTGCGTTCCGAAAGCGCCTGCCTATTTTTATAGGCCGTCTGAAACCCATCAAACGGCGGCTTTGAGCGCTTCGGCCACCTGCCGCACCTGCGCTTCGGTCAGATACGGGTGCATGGGCAGGCTCATCACTTCTTCGGCAACTTTGTCGCCCACGGGCAGCACGGCATCGCTGGCCACTGCGGGCTGTTTGTTGAGCGGAATCGGATAGTGCACGGCGGTGGGAATGCCTGCTTCTTTCAGCTTGGCCTGCACCGCGTCGCGGTTTTTCACGCGCACGGTGTATTGCGCGTAGGCGCTGCGGTTGTGCGCCTCAACAAACGGGGCGGCGATGCCGGCCTCGGCAAGGGCGGCGGCATACCAGGCGGCTACCTGCTGGCGCAGCTGCATTTCTTCTTCGAGTATGGCCAGTTTGGGCAGCAGAATCGCGGCCTGCAAGGTGTCGAGACGGCTGTTTACGCCCACGCGGATATGGTGGTAGCGGCGGTCTTGGCCGTGGCGGGCAATCTGGCGGATAACGGTTGCCAGCTCTTCGTCGTTGGTAAACACCGCGCCGCCGTCGCCGTAGCAGCCCAGCGGTTTGCTGGGGAAGAAGCTGGTGCAGGCGATGGTGGTGAGGTTGCAGGATTTGCGGCCTTTGTAGGTGGCGCCGAAACTTTGCGCGGCATCTTCAATCACGGGCAGGTTGTGTTTGGCGGCGATTTCGTTGATGGCATCGAAGTCGGCGCATTGGCCGTAAAGCGAAACGGGGATAATGGCTTTGGTACGCGGCGTAATCGCAGCTTCGAGCTTGGCGGGGTCGATGTTGTAGGTGGATTCGATCACATCCACATACACCGGCTTGGCGCCCAACAGCGCCACGGTTTCGGCGGTGGCGATGTAGGTGAAACCGGGGGTGATCACTTCGTCGCCCGCGCCCACGCCCAAGGCCATCAGCGCGATTTGCAGCGCATCGGTGCCGTTGGCCACGCTGATGCAGTATTGCGCGCCGCAGTAGGCTTTCAACTGTTCTTCAAGCTCGGCCACTTCGGGGCCGAGAATATAGGCACCGTGGGCGAGCACTTTTTGGATGTTGGCATCAATTTGCGGTTTGATGCGCGCCTGTTGCGCGGCGAGGTCGATAAACTGCATGGTGTTTGTCCTTCGCGTATTTGATTGGAATATTATTCTGATTTGCTCAAGCGGCCGTCTGAAAGCGTATAAACGGCGCCTGTGTGGGAGCAGACGGCGCTGCCGTTGCCGCTCACGGGCAGGTCGAGCTGCTCGCCGTATTCGCTCATCCAGCCGATCTGGCGGGCGGGCACGCCGACCATCAGGGCGTAGTCGGGCACGTCTTTGTTTACCACCGCGCCCGCACCCACGAAGGCGAAACGGCCGATGGTGATGCCGCAAACGATGGTGCAGTTGGCGCCCAGCGTGGCGCCTTTTTTCACCAGCGTGTCGCGGTATTCGCTTTTGCGCTCGATTAAGGAGCGCGGGTTGTACACATTGGTGAACACCATGCTGGGGCCGCAGAACACGCCTTCTTCGAGATAAACGTTGTCGTAAACGGAAACGTTGTTTTGGATTTTGCAGTTGTCGCCGATTTTCACGCGGTTGCCCACAAACACGTTTTGCCCGAACGAGCAGTTTTCGCCGATTTCGGCGCCGCCGCAGATGTGCACGAAATGCCAGATGCGGCTGCCGGCGCCGATTTTCGCGCCTTCGTCAACGATGGCGCTGGGGTGTACGGTGTAGTTGCTCATTTCAATAACTCCTGTAAGGCCGCTTCGCCCTGAAGCTGCGCCGTCGTCCATTTACCGCCGTAGATGTGCAGCACGTTGCCTATGCGCTCGAACGCCCATTCGCGGGTGGCGTCGCTCGGGTTGGCGGCGCTTTTGAGCAGGGGGCGCACGCCCGAAAAGCTGCCGCTCACATCCGCCGCCGTGAGTTTTTCGCTGTGGTAGGCGTTGTAGGCGGCCAAAAGGTAATCGGTTTCGGTTTCAGACGGCCTTTCCGCTTCGGGGTGGTTTTGGCGGATTTCGGTGGTGCCGATCAGGGTTTTGCCTTGGTAGGGCAGCACGAAGAAAATCCGTTTTTCTTGCGGAATCGGCAGCATCAGCGCCTGTTTTTGTTCGCGGTCGATAAAGATGTGGCTGCCGCGCACCCAGTCGATGGTGTAGGCGGGTTCTCCGCCCTGCTGCCGGCGCAGCGCCATCGCCCACGGGCCGGTGGCGTTGGCGATGCGATCGAAACCGTCGAGTTCGGCCAGGGTTTCGATTTTATGCCGCTCTTCCACGTTTACGCCCAAACTGCGGCATTGATCCACCACCCAGCGGCCCAGTGCGAAATCGTCCATTTGTGCGTCGTAGAACGAGAATGCGCCTTTGAGGCCGTCTGAAAGCAGGGCGGGGCTGCGCTCGAGCGTTTCGGCTTTGCTTAGCCAGCGGCTGCGCGGAAAGCCGCTGCCTGCGGCCAGAAAGTCATACAGTTTGGTGCCGATGCCGATCTGCCATTTCGGGCGGCCGCGCCCTTCGTAAACGGGAAACAGCAATTCCAGCGGGCGGCACAGGTGCGGGGCTTGCGCCAGCCAGAAGCGGCGGGCGTGCAGGGCTTTTTTCACCAAGGCAAACTGCCCCGTTTCGAGATAGCGCAGGCCGCCGTGCAGCAGCTTCGACGACGATTGGCTGGTGTGCGCCATCACGCTGTCCTGCTCGAACAGGGTAACGGCATGGCCTTGTTTGGCCGCCGCCCAAGCGGTGCATGCGCCGATGATGCCTGCGCCCGCTACTGCGATTTTCATTTTCAGACGGCCTTATCAGTAAACCAGCGGCAGCGACACGGTTTTGTTGTCGCGCGCGGAAAGGTAGGCGGCAATCAGCAGCTCCAGCGATTTGAGGCCTTCGCGGCCGTCGGTAATCGGCTGGGCGGTGCCGCGCATCACGTCGATCACGTTTTTGTAGTAGAGCGGGTGGCCGAAGCCGTAAACCGAAGTGGTTTCGTAGTTGGCGGTTTTCACCTGCTCGTCGTAGTCGCGGCTGTCGGCGAAGTTCCATTCCTGAATTTCGTTGACCGCCACGCCGCCGATGCGCACGGTGCCGGTTTCGCCCAAAATGGTAATCGAGCCTTCGAGGTTTTTCGGGTAGGTGCACATGGTTACGGCCATCGAGCCGAGCGCGCCGTTGCGCCAGCGGATGTTGACCACGCCGGTGTCTTCGGTTTCGATGTCGCGGTGAGTGGAAACCATGGCCTGAACATCCTGCACCGGGCCGATGAGCCATTCCATCAGGTCGACGTAGTGGCTGGCCTGGTTCATAAACGCGCCGCCGTCGAATTCCCAAGTGCCGCGCCAGCCGCCGCCTTGGTCGTAATATTCCTGCGGGCGTGTCCAGAAAACGTTGAGGTGCACCATGCAGATTTTGCCGAAGCGTTTTTCTTCTACGGCGCGTTTGAGCATTTGCAGGGTGGCGTTCAGGCGGTTTTGCTTCACCACAAACAGGCGTTTGCCTGCTTTGTCGGCCGCTTTCACCATGCGCTCGCCGTCGTGCAGGCGGGTTGCCATCGGCTTTTCGGTAACCACGTGGAAACCGGCTTCAACGGCCTCAACGGCCTGCTCGGGGTGTTGGCCCGAGGGGGTGGTGAGCACGATGATGTCGGCGTCGGTGGCGGCCAGCATTTCGGTGTAGGAGGCGTAGCCTTTGGCGCCGGTGCGCTCTACGGCTTTTTGCAGGTTTTCGGGGTTGGTGTCGCACACGGCCACCACTTCGCAATCGTCTTTCAGGGTTTCGAACGAGCCGAAATGGTTGTTGGAAATGCGGCCGCAGCCGACCAGCGCAAATTTGATTTTTCGGTTTTGAATGGTTTCGTACATGTTTGAATCCTATGATAGAGGCCGTCTGAAAAACACAGTCTTTTCAGACGGCCTCCCTTTAACTTTATGCTTTCACTACGTTATCGGCTTTGCCCTGGTATTTGCCGCGGGTGTCGATAATCAGTTTGGCGTGCTGTTTGAGCAGGTCGTAGTCGAATTTGTCGTGGTCGGTGGCCAGCACCACACAGTCGAACTTCGCCACGTTTTCGGCCGTTAACGGCTCGCTCTTCAGGTCGAATTTGTGTTCGCGCATTTTCGGGAACACGGGCACGTGCGGGTCGCTGTAAGACACTTCCGCGCCCAAATCGCGCAAGAGTTCCATCACTTCGACCGATGGGCTTTCGCGCATATCGTCCACGTTTTTCTTATAGGCGATGCCCAAAACCAAAATTTTGCTGCCTTTGATGGAGCGGTTGTGGTCGTTGAGCGCCAGCGCGGTTTTGTTGACCACATATTCGGGCATGGCCGAGTTCACTTCGCCCGCCAGCTCGATAAAGCGGGTGTTCACACCATATTCGCGCGCCTTCCAAGTCAAATAGAAAGGGTCGATGGGAATGCAGTGGCCGCCCAGGCCGGGGCCGGGATAGTAGGCCACGAAGCCGAACGGTTTGGTGGCGGCGGCGGAAATCACCTCGTGGATGTCGATGTCCATTTTGTCGGCCACGATTTTCATCTCGTTTACCAGGCCGATGTTGACGGCGCGGTGGATGTTTTCCAACAGCTTGGTCAGCTCGGCCGCTTTGGTGGAGCTTACCGGCACCACTTTGTCGATGGCCGGCTGGTAAAGCGCAATGCCCACTTCCAAACAGGCGGGGGTGTGGCCGCCGATAACTTTCGGAATGGTGCGGGTTTCAAAATCGGGGTTGCCCGGGTCTTCGCGCTCGGGCGAATACACCAAGAATACGTTCTCGCCCACTTTCAGGCCGCCTTCTTCCACGCGCGGCAGCAGTTCTTCTTCGGTGGTGCCGGGATAGGTGGTGGATTCCAGCGACAACACTTGGCCAGCGCGCAGATAAGGTTTCACGGCGTCGGTGGTGTCGATAACGAAGCTCATATCCGGCTCGCGGTATTTGTTGAGCGGGGTGGGCACGCACAGAATCACCGCTTCCACTTCGCCGATGCGCGAGAAATCGGTGGTGGCTTCAAACAGGCTGTTTTTGGCGGCGGCGATTTTGTCGGCGGGAATGTGCTCGATATAGCTTTCGCCGTTGTTGAGTTTGCGCACTTTTTCTTCGTCGATGTCGAAACCCAACACCTGATAGCCGATGTCCACATAGCGCAGCATCAGCGGCAGGCCGACGTAACCCAGGCCGACAATGCCGATTTTGGCTGATTTGTCGGCGAATTTTTGAATGGTGGTATTTTTCATGAAGGTATTCTCGTGTGATAAGAAAAAAGAAATTCTAAGATGCAGATTCACATAATCAGACTGTTTTCGGAGGTGTCGGTTTCATCGAAACAGGCGTATGACGGGAAGTTTACACAACAACACAAATGATAGCCGCTCTTGTTAATATATGACAAACAAAAGAGAGCGGCGGCTTTTTTAAGAAATCGTGCGGAGCGGGCTGATGTTTGCCGATAAGTATTTGAATGGATATTACAAAAGAATAAAATGTCTGAAAAAGCCGAAACCGCCCGGCTTGGCGGCGGGCGGTTTCGTATTGTAAAGGCGCGGATTCGGTTTACAAAAATTTGCATCTTGACGGCAGTGAAAGTAACGCTTGTGTGATATTTCAAAATATTTACAATAAAACAAGTTATTTTTGCAAAACCCATTTGATGTCGTTGCCCAGCGGCGTTACCGACACAGTTTGCCAAAGCGGCGGCTCGGTAAGCGATTTCGGGTTTTCTTCTAAAGAAAACAAACCCTTGCCGTTTCCGCCTAAAATTTTCGGCGCTTGGTAGAGCACGATTTCATCAACCAGGCCGGCTTCGATGAATGCACCCGCCAATACGGCGCCGGCTTCCACCATCACTTCGCCGTAGCCTTTTTCTGCCAGTAAAGCCAGTAGATTGTGCAAGTTTATGCGCCGGTTGCTTTCAGACGGCCTTAAAATTTGCAAATGCTGATGGTTTGTGTATTTTTGCAAAGATTGATGGCAATTGTTTAAAGTGGCGATGAGCGTGGGGCTGCCGCCGTCCTGCACCACGCGGCTGGAGAGCGGGGTTTGCAGGCGGCTGTCGAGAATCACGCGGGCGGGCTGGCGCAGGGTTGGAAAGGCGCGCACGTTCAGTTGCGGATTGTCGGCCAGCACCGTACCGACGCCGGTGATTACGGCACAGCTTTCGGCGCGCAGCATCTGCACGTCGGCGCGCGCTTCGGGGCCGGTAATCCATTGGCTGCGGCCGTCTGAAAGCGCCGTTTTGCCATCGAGGCTGGCGGCGCATTTCAAACGCACGAAGGGGCGGCCGCGTTCGATACGCGAGAGAAAGCCTCGGTTTAAGGCGCGCGCTTCGGTTTCGAGCAGGCCGCAATCCACCTGTATGCCCGCTTCGCGCAGCATCGCCAAGCCTTTGCCCGCCACCTGCGGATTGGGGTCGGACATGGCCGCGACCACGCGCGATACGCCCGCCCGAATCAGCGCTTCGGCACAGGGCGGGGTGCGGCCGTAGTGGCTGCAAGGCTCCAGCGTAACATAGGCGGTGGCGCCGCGCGCCATGTTTCCGGCCTGGCGCAGGGCATGCACTTCCGCATGGGGTTCGCCCGCCCGCACATGGAAACCCTGCCCCACAATCTGCGCGCCGTGCGCCACCACGCAGCCTACGCGCGGATTGGGCGAAGTGGAAAAACGCCCTTGTCTGGCGAGGGCAAGGGCGGTGTGCATCATTTGCGTATCGTTTGCGTCAAACATTTTCAGACGGCCTCGGTTGGGGTTTTGTGTCTGCTGTAAAGGTTTCAGGCCGTCTGAAAACCGGCCGCACATATTGCCGGATCAACTTTCCGCAGCGGCACTATTGCACGTTGCCGCATTGCGATATTGACCGGCCATCGCTGCGTTTCCGGTTTTCAGACGGCCTGACGGCGTTATTTCGCTAAATTCACTTCTTTCAAAACAGCCGCCAATTCTTCCTGGCTGGCGGTGCTGCTCGAGGCGCACACGTTATACAGGCCGGTTTCGTAAATGGCGATGCAGTTTTCGCGCAGCAGCGCGTTGTCTGCGCCGTTTTGGGCGAAGCGGTAGTTCATGCGCGTGTCGGTGGCGGCACCGGTTTGCACGTCGCTCAGCGATTTGTCGGCACCAAGCGCGGCTTTCAGGTTGGCGAAATAGGTTTTGGCATCGGTTTTGGGCGCGCCGAGATTGGCAACATACAGGGTGATGTCGCGGGTGTCGTCGCGTTGCAGCAGCGTGAGTTCGCCCGCGGTTACGCCTGCGGGCAGCTCGCCGCCCGAAGCATCGGCAAAATTGCTGCCCTGGATCACGATGCTGATTTTGCCGTCGCTGCCGGTGAGGGTTTGCACGGCGGATGCGGCATCGGAGGCTGCGGATGCCTGCGCGCTGTCGGCAGGCACGGAAGTTTCGACTTTCTGGCTGCATGCGCCCAAACCTAAAACGGCGGCGGCAACCAAAACAAAAGCATAGGGTTTCATCAAATCAGGTTCCGTATGTGTTGTGAAAAAACGGTTTTCAGTATATCAAACTTAAACGCTTAATGCTTGCCTTCGCTGTCTTGGGGCAGAGTGGCGATGGCTTGGGTGAATTCCGACACATCGTTGAAACTCTTATACACCGAAGCGAAGCGCACATAAGCCACTTGGTCGATTTTCGCCAGCTCTTCCATCGCCATTTCGCCCACAAGCTGCGACGACACTTCTTTATGCCCCAGCCCGTATAAACGCTGTTCGATAAGCGCAACGGTGTCGTCTATGGTTTCCGCGTCTATCGGGCGTTTGTGCAGCGCGCGCTCCAGGCTGGTGCGCAGTTTGTGGGGGTTGAACGCCACGCGGCTGCCGGTGCTTTTGATAATCTGCGGCATACGCATTTCCACCGTTTCAAACGTGCCGAAACGCTGCCCGCAGGCGGGGCAGCGGCGGCGGCGGATGCTGTTGGTTTCTTCCAAAAGCCGCGAATCGGTAACTTGGGTGTTGGGGTTGTGGCAGAAAGGGCATTTCATAAGCGTTGCACGGCGGGTGGCTGTTGGGGGAATTGTAGCGTAAAGGTGCGCTTGCCGCATAGTTTGTAAGGTTTTTTCGGTTTTGCAGGTAAAAGACAAGAGTTGTATTTATATTCATGAGGCTGCCTGAAAATCAATGGAAAAGATGGGTAATAGTTAAGATTATAACTTTTAAATTTAAAACAGCATTGTGCCTACTTTGCTTATTTTCTCTTCGTCCCCCAACACTCCGGCGTTTTGCAGCAATTGCAAATAAGCCTGGATATAGGTGTATTTGGCTTCGGCAAGTTTCTGTTCTGCATCAGCTTTTTCCTGCTGTGCTTGGGTTTCTTCCAAATTATTACGAACTCCTACCTGCCGTCCCAGTTGGGTGGCTTCCAGTTTGGCGCGGTTGGTTTCCAAAAGGCGCTGTTGGGCAAGCGTTTGGATTTTACTGCTGCGGGTGGTTTGATAAGCCTGCCTTACTGCCAGTTGCACTTTCCGCTCGGTGGCGGTGAGCAGGTCTTTATTCTGCATTTCCCGTGAGGCGGCTTCGCGGATTTGGCTGGAAATTTTACCGCCGCTAAATAGCGGCACGCTCAGTTGTACATTAAGCATGCCGCCTTTGCTGCGATAGTCCGTATCAAAACTGTTGCCGAAATAATCTTGGGTGCGGTAAGTGTTGTAGTTGTCTTGATAACCACCGTTAACAGTTAGTGTGGGCAGGCGGCTGCCTTTGGCAGCCTTTAACGCTTGGGTTGCATCCTCCAGCGTTTTGCGCTGCAACTGCCATTCTGGATTGTGCAGTTCGGCCAAAGCCTGCCATTCCTGCTCTTGCGTTTCGCCGATCAAATCGAATAAAGCCTTATCGTTTTTCACCGGGCTGATTTGGCTGGGATCCAAGCCGGTGAGATTGGCCAAAGTGTTTTCAGCCACTTGCAATTGGGTCATGGTATCGATTTCTTTTGCCAGAGCCGCATCGTATCCTGATTTGGCCTCATGGGTATCCAAAATGGTGGCTGCACCTTGTTTAAACATTTCCTGCGCCCGCTCAAGCTGGCGGGCATAAGCGTTTTTTTCATCAGTGATGGCCGCGAGTTTGTCTTTATTCAGCAAAATATCGAAATAGGCTTTCGCCACATCCATTCTCAATTGGTCTTCCTTGCCGTCTAAGCGTGAATCTGCCATTTCGGCAGCAATCTTGCCCTGCTTGTATTGGGCAAAGCGCGTTCTATCGAACAAAACCTGCGTGGCTTGCACGTTCCAGCCGTAGCTTTTGGTTGTGGACGAAAGAGAATAGGGTTGCCTTTGATAGCTGGCGCCGACACTAACCTGAGGCAGCAGTTCCGCCCGCGCCTGATTTTTCTTTTCAGATTCCGCATTGCGCTCGTGTTTGGCAGCGGAAAAATCGGCGGAATAATCCAAAGCGGCCCGCCATGCATCCAGCAGGGTAAAACCGTTGGCTGCGGGCGTGATAAAAGCAAACAAGAAAAACAATGGCAGGGTTTTCAATTTCAGCATAGAGAATAATGATAATGAAATATGGACAGATATATTAGAGTAGTTCCTTCCGGATTAGTTTAATTTTTTTGCAATTAATTTAAACGGAATAATAAAACCGACAGTTTTATTATTCCGTTTGAAGGGTGCGGGTAATATGATTCTGAAAAGAATAATTTTTAGAGTTATGTATTTACATTTATATGGGGTTGCTCGCATGTCGTAACTCTCGGCATGCTGTATTTTCGAAAAGAAGTTGTTGTTATTCATAGTGTTCGGCAAGTCTTCCTTATTTTATTAACATATGAATTAATTGATTCTTTTTTACGAAAACTAAACAAAATTAAACGAACAAAATTCAAAAACGGTCCTCACACAGACCATGGAACCCGATAATGGGTTACCTGTTTTTTGATTTCAATGTTTTTAGGAGATGGTTATGAAAAAACTGAACCAATATGAAATGGAGCAAGTAGCCGGCGGTTACAATCTAGATGACTTAAGCAAAGACTGGAAAGAATTCCGCAAAGACTGGAAGGATTTTTGGAAAGAAGTGGGCAAAGGTTTTTCCAATGGCATTGATGCCGCTAAAAACAACTAAGTTGTTTCTCGAAGGAATCCGCTAGGAGTCTTTCGAGGCAGTGAAAAACTGGAGCAGGCGGTTGGCTTGATATGCCGGTTGCCTGAATGGTTTGGTTTTATTCTGTTCGGATTTGAGGCCCCTTGGGGGGTAAATTGAATCTCAAATTTTCAGAATTTAATACCGATGTTAATTTAAGTTTTATTAAATGGAGAACACTATGAAAGAGTTGAATCAATATGAATTAAAAGATGTAGCCGGTGGTACAAGAATATGGTCAGTCCCAACAGGTCCGGTGTTGCCGGCACTTTGGTTGGTGGAGAGAATTTGGGGTAAAAAATGAGTGAATGAAGCTTTTCTTGAGTTTTTGTCTCGTTCTTAGTTTTTCGAAGGAATTTGTTAGGAGGCTTTCGAGAAAGTGAAAACTAGAGCAGGCGGTCGGCTTGATGTGTCGGTTGCTTGAATGGTTTGATTTTATTCTGTTTGGATTTTGAGGCTCCTTGAGAGGTAGGGATTTTAAATTGAATCCCGAATTTTCAAAATTTAATCGATTTTGATTTAAGTTTTATTAAATGGAGAACGCTATGAAAGAGTTGAATCAATGTGAATTGAAAAATGTAGTTGGTGGTCTAGTACGTCCGTGGCTGGCGCTTTGGTTGGCGAAGAAAATTTTAGGTGGAAAATGATTGAATGAAGTTTTTCTTGAGTTTTCTGTCTAGTTTTTATCTTTAAATTATATGAAGAGGTATGTTTATGAAACAATTGAAACAACATGAAATGAAGCAAGTATCGGGCGGAATGTTTTGGCGTTTGCCTCCTCCCAAATGGTGGATTCTTTAAGAATTGTAATAAAAAATAGGAGAAGGCTGAGATATAGCCAGCCGGAATGCATATTTTGAAAAGTACAAAACAGTTCTATTTTTAGATTTTAAGGAGGTTTTGATTATGAAAACACTAAGCAAAAAAGAGCTTCAACAGGTAACTGGTGGTATTGTTAATGGTGGTTGCACGCCCCCTTGGCCTTGGCCGTGGTTGCCCAAGCTCCCTACTAATGTTCCGTTGTTTTAAACTTAAAGAGTTTAGTTGGTAATGGTACTTTAATTTGAATTTAATTAAATAAAAGGAGTTTATGATGAAACAATTGGATCAACATGGATTAAATAAAGTCTCTGGAGGAGTTGTAGATTTTGGTTGCCCGACTATGTGGGATAAGTTGATGAAGGAATATCTAGCTGGGAATGAAAGTAGTAATCCCTTTAAAAGGCGGTTGTTTTAAACTTAAAGAGTTTAATCGGTAATGGTACTTTAAATTTAATTTAATAAAAGGAGTTTATGATGAAACAATTGGATCAACATGGATTACATAGAGTCTTTGGAGGAGTTGTACATTCTTATTGGGACTTACACCCGGATGAGTGGAATAAACTGATGCGGGAATATATAGAACGTGGGTTCCGAGGTGTTAATCCCGCTACGCTTTTATAAATTAATGATGTAAAGGGCGGAGCCCTTAAATGGAGATAAGTCTTTTATCTGAAGCGGTAAAGGGCTTTGAAACGGAAGAGCCCCGCCGATAAAAAATAATTGCCGAAACGTTAATAACGGTTTCTATTTCATATATCTTCTGAAGGTGTATTTACGATGAAACAACTGAATCAGCATGAATTAAAAAATGTAGCAGGCGGGCGGTCATTTTTTACGCCCAACTGGTGGAAAAAGATTTGGCGTTATATGAAATAGTTTTGTTTGGGTTTTCTAGGAGTGTTTACAGTGAAAGAAATCGGCAAAGAAGCGCTGGAGAAGGTGTCCGGCGGCAATTGGATTACCAAAAAAATAGATACGGTGTTTAGGGGTTCTTTCTCGGGAGCAGGAGGCAGTTCAAGGTTTTGAATGTCGGTACAGTATGATTTAAAGAGAAAGGATTTTTTTGGCCATGAAAGAATTGAGTAACCAAGAGTTTCAACAGGTGGTAGGAGGCATTGCTACTGGCGGATGTGTTACCCCGCTTATCCGCCTTCCGAGAATACGTTGGCCTTGGCGACTTTAAAGCATAATTTGTTTAACCGTGTTTGGCAATATGAATTTAATATTTAAAAAGGAGTTTATGATGCAAGAGCTTACCCGAAATGAAGCCAGTCAGGTTACAGGCGGATTGGTTTCCCCATCTTATCCACCATCATTATTAGATTGGTTGGAGAAGCTGCCGATTATTATTATTAAAAAACCGCGTATCCTCCCGGGGCCGGGTATTCCTTTGCCAGAACCGATTCCTAAGCCGGAATTGATGTAGGGATTGATAAATTTAGAGGCCGTTTGAAAAAACTCTATGTTATTTAGATGCAGGCGGCTTCATATTCAAGCAGATGGGAAGGAATTTGATAATGAAGGAATTGAAAAAATCCGAAGAATGTTACATATCGGGCGGCGGTGTGGTGTTTTTCCGCAATACCGCCGACGGCAATGTGGTCGACAGCCCGAACAGGCAGGATTTGCTGAGCGGTAAAGTAAAACTTTCCACACCCACCGGCGGCAGCAATATCACAACTTTGGCATTTAAGCATTCGCGGTATTGATGGTTTATTTTGAAAGGATCAGGAATCATGAAAGAGTTGAATAGAAACGAGCTTGAAAACGTAGCAGGCGGTAATATTTTTGACTGGTTGTTTGGCAAAAAGAAACCCCAAAGAGGGCTTGGTGGCGGCAGCATCGGTTCTTGGTAAAAGACACAGAAGCCGGCCAAACCGGAAAGCAGATACAGGATTTGCTGAGCGGCAAGGTAAAATTTTCCACACCTACCGGCGGCAGCAATATCACTACTTTGGCGTTAAGCATTCTCGATATTAATTCTTAATTAAACATCATTAAATATTGTTGAAAATAAAGAGAGGTATTTATATGAAAGAGTTGAACTTGTATGAGTTAAAAAATATAGCAGGCGGTAATATTTTCGATTGGTTGTTTGGCAGGAAAAAGCCGAGGAGCGGATTTGAGCCGGGGGGTGGATTTGGTGGCGGCGGCGGTGGTTCTTGGTAAAAGATATTAGGAGCTGAACTGGTTAAGCTAAAAATGGATAAACGCATAAACCGTATTATTTTCGGTTTTGCCGACAACATAATGATTGTTTGGAGAGGCAGTTTTCTACCTTATCAAAGAAGGAGTATAACTATGAAAGAATTGAAATTATATGAGCTAAAACAGGTGGGTGGCGGTAATTTGCTAAATAATTTGTTGAAGGAACTACAAAGATGGCGGAATCTCAATCGGTATGGGCGTATGCTTCCTAAAGCATAGATAGGGATTGTTGCCGGTTGATAGCAAATGCAGTTTGTATAAGACGCTGCTTCTATACACCCTAAGGGTGTAAGTGTGTAATATTCACACACGCATTGTTCAGGTTTTGATTATTAAGGCCGTCTGAAAACCTTTTCAGATGGCCTATATATTTATAACCGGATATAAATCCATATTATTAAAGGCTCTAGACTAGCAGCTTTATATAAATTTACTTTAAAAGCCCCCAAAGTTCGTGACTCAGTTCATCAGAGTTTCGGTTCCATCGCCATTCGCCTTCCTTCAGGTGCAAATCAAAGTTTTTGGTTACGCCGTTGAATTTGGCGAGCCTTCGTTTGGTAAAACTCCAGAAGCTTTCAATACCATTGATGTGCCTGGTACCATCTGCAAACTCATTTTGTCCGTGATTGACGCGCAAATGTTTAGAGTAGCCGACATCGACCAAGCCGCCATAACCGCGCCAGCTATCAGAATAAATAACGCTCTCCAGAGAGACCTTTCCCAATATAACAGATTGAAGTGTTTGCTTTTTACAATCAGAAACGATTTCGGTATAAACTCTGCCGTCTCTTTCGAAAATACCAAAGACGGGTTGTTAAAGCGTTCCTCTGCCACACTTTAACTTGCCATGGAAACCGCTCTGCCGTTTGGCACCAAAATAGCTTTCATTAACCTCTATGCTGCCGTATAACGGGTCTTTTTGCTCGCTTTGGTAGCGGTATATTTCGTGCCTGAAAATGCTATACCAGTAGTTGATGGTATTGCGGTTGAAGCCTGTCAGCAAAGCGGTTTTTGAGGCTTCTATATCGACACAAAAATGCTTGATGATTTTTTGAGCTGATAGTCACTTAACTTGGTGTTATATTTCATTTTTCTAGTCTAACAGAGCTATTCTGCTAGTCTAGAGTCTATTTTATTATGTTTAAATGTTAACTATTTGAAATATTTAATTTAATTTGAAATTTGGGTAGATAAAAATAAATAAAACTTTAAAAAAAATCACAAAGAAAAATGGAACAAATTTTGAAGTATAACCTCAAATAAATACTCTCTTAGAGTTATTTGAGAGCTTATTTAAACTTAACTTTATATAGGAGCAATGATTATGCAAGAGCTGAAAAACAATGAGTTGGAACAGGTTTCTGGCGGCTGGGTAAAATTTTTGGCGGGTGTTGTTGTTGGTGTAGTAACTTTGGGTTTCAATGATGGAAGGTCAGATAAAAGAAGCTAAACGGTACTTTGGTTAAATTTGAAAAATTGAAAGGAAATCTTATGAATGCTAAAATTACTGCAAATATGCGCGAATTAGAGTTGCATGATTTGGAACAAGTTGCTGGCGGCGGAAAATTCAACCCGAACAAGATATTATTTGCTCTTAGCCCAGCTTATGCTATCGGTTATACTATTGGATATTTCGGTAGTTAACTGTTTTCGACGTACGTACGGTTATCCGCTTAAGGCGGCGTAACCGTACGTGCGGTGTTATAATTTTCAGGCCGTCTGAAAAACTTTTCAGACGGCTTTGTTTTTAATTTTGGGTAATTAAAAAACATATGAAAATATCAAATCAAATGTATTAAAACATATTCATATCCTTACAGGGTAGATAAAATTTAATTTTTCTTTTCAAAAAATAAACCGGTTTGCCGGAACAAAATTTGGGTTGTACCCTAAAACATAACGAGAACGCCTGATAAGGGATGTTTCTCTTTCCTTTTAACTATTTTTATTAAGGAGTCGTAAATGACAGTGTTAGCTATGAATTGGGTGTTCGCGAATTGACTGCTGCCGAGTTGGATTTGATTGCCGGAGGTGCTTGGAGTTGGAAAGAATTTGCAAGAAGTACGGCAAGTGGTGCTGTAGCTGGAGGTTTTGCCGGTGCCGGTGGTGCTGGCGCAGTTCCTGGCGCTTTAGGCGGCGCAGGGGTTGGTGCACTTGGGGGGCTGCAACTTATTTAGCTACCGGGTGGTGGTAATTTAATAAGTGGTATTGATAACATAGTTGGAGAAAAATCTCGGCTTCAATTATGTTATCAATTAATTGTAATATTTAATTGGTGTTGATATGAAAGTCTATAGTGGTCGTATATTGTTTCAGTTTTTTATATATTTCATTGTTTTTTTGTTTTTTCCTATTTCACTTTGGAATATGAAATTTCTAGATTGTTATTAATGGTTTTGTTTGCATCTGTTATTTTTATTTTATTCGTGAAAATATTTGGTAAATCTGAAGATAGCTGATTATGGTAGCAAGTGTACTGTGCATGCTATCGGGTTTGCATGCGGTGCTTGAACTTTGATGCCGCGAGCGCGACTTTTTCCTCACTCCCACGTTTACTGCTACTGCCATATACATTATTTGCATTCTTTCTTTAAACTTTAATAAGTTAGCAAGCGTAGGGTATGTGCGCCCTCGGGTGCGCACGCGTTGTTTGAACCTTGATACCGCGTACGCGGTTTTGCCGCATACTCCGCATACTCTACGTTGTCGGATGCCGTCTGAAAACTTTTCAGACGGCCTTCATGTATCTGCTTCTCCGGCAGACGGTTTGTGCTGAGTGAAATATTTTTATTTATAAGGATAGTTTCGTTGCTTTTATTTTCCGTTTTCATATGCCTTTTTCTTATTTAAAAATTAATTTGAACTAATGCCCATTTTTTTTGGTCTGAACCTCGTTTGGTTTTTCAGGTTTTCGATTATTAGGCTTTTGGGTATTGCAAATGGCTGAAAACAACAGTTTTTTCCGCCCCGAAATTTTCGAGGCGAAGAAGAATAAGTGGACGGGGCATGTGGTGTTGTCGCGGCCGTTTTCTTTTGTATTTTTAACGGGCTGTGCGGCGGCGGGGGCGTTTACGCTGATTGTTTTCGCCTTTTTCGGCAGCTATACGCGCAAAACCACGGTGGAGGGGCAGCTTTTGCCTGTGTCGGGGATGGTGCGGGTGTATGCGCCGGATACGGGTGTAGTAACGGCCAAAAAGGTTAACGACGGCGATTATGTGAAGCAGGGAGACGAGTTGCTGACGGTTTCTACGCCGAGATACAGCGGCGGCGGGGATGTGCGCGCCAGGCTGGTTAAAGAGGCGGAAATGAAGAAGGATATGCTGTTGCAGGAAATCGAGCGGCAGAAAAAAGTGCAGCAGGGCGAGGCGCGCTCGTTAACCGACGCGGTGGCGAGGTTGGAGAGCCAGTTGGCCGATGTGCGCAGCCAGATTAAAGGGCAGGCCAAGCGGGTGGAATTGGCGGCGCAGATTATCGGGAAATACCGGCCTTTGCTGAAAAAGGGCTTTATTTCCGAGCAGCAGATGATCGAATATGAAAACGAGCATTTGAATCAGGAATCGCAGTTGGATGCGCTCAAGCGGGAAGAGGCGGGCGTGTTGCGCGAATTGAATACGCAAAGGCAGACGTTGGCAGATTTGCCGGACAAACAGAAAACGGAGCTTAGCCAGCTTAACCGCACGGTGTCGGAAATTACTCAGGAAGGGCTGAACCTGGATTTGCAGCAGGAGCAGACGATTCATGCCAGTAAGTCGGGTTATGTGAGCACTTCCAATGTGGAAGTGGGGCAGCAGGTTAGCCCTTCGCAATTGTTGATGAGTATTGTGCCGGGTAAAACCGAGTTGGTGGCGAATCTGTATGTGCCGAGCCGGGCTGCGGGGTTTATCAATCCCAACGATAGGGTGGTGCTGCGCTATCAGGCTTATCCTTACCAAAAGTTCGGCCATGCAGAGGGCAAGATTATTTCGATTGCGAAAACGGCTTTGGGCAAGCAGGAGTTGGCCAGTTTGGGCGGTGTGTCTGCCGACAGTGAAAACCAGGCGATACAGGCGCAGGCAAACGAGCCGGTGTATTTGGTAAAGGTGAAATTGGCAAAACAAACGGTAAAGGTATATGGCCAAGAAAAGCCGCTGCAAATCGGCATGGTGGCCGAGGCTGATATTCTGCACGAGCGTAAAAAGCTTTATGAATGGGTGCTCGACCCGCTTTACAGTATCACGGGGAAATTGACGCGATGAGTTATGTAGAACGTTTGTCGTTCGGTTTCAGCAAAAAGCTGCCGATTGTTTTGCAAACCGAGATTGCCGAGTGCGGCTTGGCATGCTTAACCGCGATTGCCGGCTATCACGGCTACCATACCGATTTGCGTACGATGCGGCAAAAATATTCGTTGTCGCAAAAAGGTTTGACTTTGGCCGACATCGTGCGTTTCGCCAATGATTTGAACCTGACTTCGCGCGCCCTGCGTTTGGATTTGGACGACCTGCCCAATCTGCGCACGCCCTGTATCCTGCACTGGGACTTAAACCATTTCGTGGTGCTGAAAGAGGTGGTTAAAGACGGCATTATGATTATGGACCCCGCTGTGGGGATGCGTAAAATCAAGCAGGAAGAGGTATCGCAGAAGTTTACCGGCATTGCGCTGGAGTTGTGGCCGAACACGCATTTCGAGGCCAAAGAAGACAAACAGAAAATCAAAATCCTCACTTTGTTAAGGGGCGTTACCGGCATCAAGCGCTCGCTGGCGCAGGTGCTGCTGTTGGCATTTGCGCTGGAAATTTTCGGCTTGGTCAGCCCGTTTCTGATGCAGTGGGTAATCGACCATGTGATCGTTACCGCCGATAGAAACCTGCTGATAACGCTGGTGTTGGGTTTCGGTCTTCTCAAAATACTGGAACAGCTTACCGGCCTGTTGCAGGCATGGGTAAACATGCATCTGACCACCACGCTGAATGTGCAGTGGAAAGCGAATATCTTCAAAAGATTGCTGGAGTTGCCTGCCGATTATTTCACCAAGCGCCATTTGGGCGATGTGATTTCCCGCTTCCATGCCATCGACAATATTCAGGAAACCTTAACGTCCACCGCCTTTAAAACCGTGCTGAGCGGCATCATGGCCGTGTTTACGCTGGTGTTGATGTTTTATTACAGTTGGCTGCTGACAACGGTGGTGTTAATCGCTTTGGTTTTATACATCATTATCCGCATTGCCGCTTATTACCCGTTGCGCAACGCCACCGAAGAAAACATTGTGCACGATGCCAAGCAGAACACCTATTTTATGGAAACGGTGCGCGGCATCCACACGGTGAAGCTGTTTGAAAAAAACGAACAGCGGCACAGCTCTTGGATGACTCTGTTTGTCGATACGGTGAATACCGATTTGACCAAACAAAAGCTGACCAACATCTTCGATTTCGCCAACAAGCTTTTATTCGGCGTGGAAGGTATTCTGATTGTTTACCTAGGCGCAGATAAAATCTTGGACGGCGGCTTTACCGTCGGCGCGCTGACCGCTTTCTGGGCGTATAAAAACCAATTTGAAACCCGCGTGGGCGAACTGGTCGACCAATACATCAAAATCCGCATGCTCAGCCTGCATGCCGAGCGTTTGGCCGACATTGTGCTTACCGAAACAGAAACGGAAAAAACCAAGGAAATCTATATTCCCGAAATCGAAGGCGATATCGATATCGTGGTAGACGACGTATCGTTCCGCTATTCCGAAACCGAGCCGTATATTTTGAAAAACATCAGTCTGAACATCAAACAAGGCGAATCGCTGGCGTTTACCGGCAGCTCGGGCTGCGGCAAAACCACGCTGATGAATATCTTAATCGGCAACCTTACGCCCGAATCCGGCAAGGTGCTGGTTAACGGCCACGACATCCACCAACTTTCGCCGCGCTTTATCCGCGGCCTGAGCGGCACCGTAACGCAGGACGACGTATTGTTTGCCGGCTCCATCAGCGAAAACATCTGCTTTTTCGACGAAACGCCCGACCAGCAGAAAATCGTGCAATGCGCGGCGATGGCGATGATACACGAAGACATCATGCAGATGCCGATGGGTTACGAAACCCTGATCGGCGACATGGGCAACGCCCTCTCGGGCGGGCAGAAGCAGCGGATTATTCTGGCGCGGGCGCTTTACCGCGAGCCGAAAATCCTGTTTCTCGACGAAGCTACCAGCCATCTGGATATGGAGAACGAGCAGGCGATTAATAACAATTTGAAGTTTCTGAATATCACCAAAATTATGGTGGCGCACCGCAAGGAAACGATAGAGTCGGCCGACAGGGTCATTGATATGGAAGCTTTGCAGCATAAGGCGCAGCATTCGGCAGAATAGGGAAATTGCCATAAGGCCGTCTGAAAACGTTTTTTCAGACGGCCTGAGACCTTTGCGAAATACCAGCTACTCCATCCAAACGGTTACCTGAACAATCAAGGTAACCGTTTTTGCATTTTCAGACGTGTTTCTCGTCCATATTTCCCTCAATTAGCCCCTTTATCGGGGTGTCCATTGCCTTTTCAGGCAGCAGCAGGCACACGAAGCCTGTTGGCTGCCTTTAGCAGGTTCAGGCACACCGCTTTCAAATGGCTTTGCGCCAGCACTTTCCGTAAGCCAAAATAACGCGCTCTTTTACAGCCGAACTTCCGGTGCAGCGTACCGAAGGTTTGCTCGACCACATAACGCACTTTCGACAGCTGCGTATTGCGCTGTTTCTCATGCTCCGTTAAAGGTTTGCCCCGGTGTGCCTTACGCATAATGCCGTCGGATAGCTGTTTGCTTTGCAGATGTTCCCGGTTGGCTTTACTGTCATACCCTTTATCGGCATAGACGGTTGTTCCGGGTGCGATGCCGTCCAACAGCGGTTCGAAATGGTTGCATTCATGGGCGTTGGCCGGAGTGATGTGCAGTTTCTCGATATAGCCTTCTGAATCGGTGCGGGTGTGTTGTTTGTAGCCCAAGGTGAATTTGCCCTCTTTCTTCACCCAGCGCGCATCCTTATCTTTGCTGGGCAAGGTTTCGGCGGTGATGCCGTTTTCATCGGTTTCGATAGCCTGACGCTGTTTGCCTCCGGCAGTTTGGATGATGGTGGCGTCAATTACTGCCGCCGGGGCTTTCTCTATTTTTAAGCCTTTTTGGGTCAGCTGGCAGTTAATCAGTTCGAGAAGCCGGGCTAAGGTGTCATCCTGTGCCAGCCAATTGCGGAAACGGCAGAGGGTGCTGTGGTCAGGTAAGGAGACCTCATCAAACCCGCAGAAGAAGTAGAAATCCAGACGGGTGGCTAAACAGCGTTCCAATTCCGGATCGGAAAGGCTGTGCCATTGGCCGAGCAATACGGCTTTGAGCATGGGCAGTAGCGGATAGGCGGGGCGACCGCGGTGGTCGCGGATGTAACGGGTCTTTTGCCGGTTGAGAAGTTGTTCGATGGGCTGCCAATCGAGTAGCTGGTTAATTTTGAGCAACGGGTAGCTGTCGATATGTTTGCTCATCATTATTTGGGCTTGTTGGTGGAAAAAGCTGTTCATAAAAAACTCCTCTGAATTCTTTAGGAGAATTTAGAGGAGTTTTGGTTTTTTGCAAAGGTCTCGGCCTTAGATTTTTTACCAAGGTTTCTGCGGCCCGCTTTATTTCAGGCTGTTGAAGTTTCTGCGAAAGTAAACCAAGGCGGGTGCGGCGGTGTCGTGCACCTTGATTTCGCCGATTTCCACATAAAACACATGGTGGGTGCCGATGTCGTGTTGGGCGGTGATTTTGCCGTGCAGGTGGGCGAGTGCGCCTTCCACTTGCAGCTGGCCGGTTTGGCCGCGGTGCCAGATGTGGTATTCGAAGCGTTCTTCGGGCGACAGCGGGGTGAGGCCGGCGAAGTGTTCGGCGATGTCTTGCTGGTGGGCGGATAACACGTTGATACACAAGTGGCTGTTGGCGGAAAGTATGGGGATGATGGCCGACTGGCGGTTGATGCACAGTAGCACGGTGGGCGGTTCGTCGGTGATGGGGGCGACGGCGGTCATGGTGATACCGTAACGCCCCGCGCTGCCGTCGGTGGTGATAACGTGCACGCCGGCGGCGCATGAGGCCATGGCGTCGCGGAAAGGTTGTTGCAGGGGGTGTGTTGCGGTGTGTGTGTCGGTCATGGCGTAGGGGTTATGGTTTGTCGAGATGCTCGCCGATGTGGGAGAGTTCGGCCAAAAGGCTTTGCAGTTGCAGCATTTTTTCTTTTGAAAACACGGTTTCGATGCGGTCGTAGCATTTGTCGACTTCGGCGCCGAGCGAGTGGTAGAGTTGTTCGCCCTCGGCGGTGAGTTTCAAATAAACGCGGCGCTGGTCGTTGGAGGGCTTCAGGCGCACCAGAAGGTCGGCTTTTTCAAGGCGGGTGAGGATGCCGGTGAGGCTGGGGCGCAGAATGCAGGCTTGGTTGGCCAGGTCTTGGAAATCCAGCGTGCCGTTTTCGGCCAAAAGGCGGATGATGCGCCATTGCTGGTCGGTTAGGCCGACGTTGTGCAGAATAGGGCGGAACTGCGTCATCAGGGCTTCGCGCGCCTGAATCAGGCTGATATTCATAGATGCGTGCTTCGAGGGGTGAGGCATGGCGGTTCTCCGTTATTTTCCGATTGTAGTGGCTGTTGCGGCGTATTCGGGTGTTTCAGCGGTTAATATTATTCCAATACGCTGCGAATCTCAATGATATCCTGCAATAAGCATCGAAAAATATGTTTTCAGACGGCCTCGGGGTGAAAGTAAGCGGTTGAAATCCGAAATAGGCCGTCTGAATAAGTAAATTTGAAGATAAACTTCATTATGATTACTGTTGTTATTTTATGTCAGTTTTATGCCGTTTGTTTTGAAAAAAATACCGAATATCTACAGGCGGCAAACTTTAATCTATAATGCACAACTTTAATACAACATATTTCACATTGTTTTACGGAAAACCTATGAAAGCTTACACACTCAGCATCACCCGCAACGGCAAAACGGAAACCGTGAAGATACAGCCCAACCAGCCCGCTACCGTGCAGGCGCAGCCCGGCACGGCGTATCAACTGTTAGATGAGCAAGGCAACCTGGTGGCGCAGCCCGATGTCGAGTGGGTGGGCGACGATTTGTGGGTGTATGCCGGCGAAACGCGCGGCAGTGCGCCCGATTTGGTATTGCAGGGCTACCGCACGAGCTTGCCGATACAAAACCAGCAATACACCGTGCAGGCGGGCAACACTTTCGCCACCGCCGCCGATGAAGCGGCGTGGCGGCAGGCGGCGCAGCCGGTGGCGGAAGAAGTGGCCGTGGGCGGCGGCACAAGCGGCGCGAAGTTGTGGGGCGCGGCGGTGGTGGCTTCCGGCCTGGCCGCAGTGGGCTTGACTGCGGCCAGGCGCGGCGGCGACACGGCAGACGGGGTTGCACAAGCGCAACCTGCCGCCGTGCAGAACCCTTCGGAAACATCTTCGGAAGCCGCTTCCCAACCAGTAGAGCCGTCCACGCCCGCAACCGAATCCGAACAGCCGTCTGAAACGGTTGGAAACACGGAAGACCCCTCCGCACCTGCGGTTACGCCCGAACAGCCGTCTGAAACGGCCGGAAACACGGAAGACCCCTCCGCACCTGCGGTTACGCCCGAACAGCCGTCTGAAACGGTTGGAAAAACAGAAGAACCCTCTGCGCCTGCGGTTACGCCCGAGCAGCCGTCTGAAACAGTTGGAAACACGGAAGAACCCTCTGCGCCTGCGGTTACGCCCGAACAGCCGTCTGAAACAGACGGAAAAACAGAAACGCCCTCCACTCCTGCGGTTACCTTGCCGCAGCCGGTGATTACTTTGCATACGCTGGCGGGCGACGACATCATCAACGCCGCCGAATCGCAAGCCCCGGTAACGGTTTCCGGCGCGGTAGAAAACGCCCGTGAAGGCGACACGGTAACGGTTGCCGTTGGCGATAAAAATTACACCTCAACCGTTCGAAACGGCACATTCAGCGTGCCAGTTGACGGCGCGGTTTTGGCCGCGGCAGGCGAAGTCCGCGTATCTGTTGAAACAGCCGATGCGGCGGGTAACACCGCCAAAGCAGAGGCGGTGAAAACTTATGCGGTGGACACCGAAATCACCGCCCCCGTTATCCGTTTCGATGCCATCGCGCAAGACGACATCATCAACCTGGCCGAATCGCAAACCGAAACCACGGTGGTTTCGGGCAAAGTGGAAAACGCCCGCGAAAACGATGAAATCGTGTTGGCGGTGGGTGAGGCACTTTATCGCGGCACGGTTGCGGGCGGCGCGTTTGCAGTGGCGGTGGACACCAAAACCCTGCTCAACCACGGCAAGGTGTCGGCTGCGCTCACCACTTCCGACAACGCGCAAAACAGCGCCACCGCCACGGCGGAGCGCGCCTACCGTGTCGATACCGAATACCGCCCCGCCATCAGTTTGGACAAAATCGCCGGTGATAATGTGCTCAACATCAGCGAAGCGGAAGGCACGGTAACGGTGAGCGGCAAAGTAACCGACGTGGCCGACGGCGAAAGCGTGCTGGTGTCGTGCGGCTGCGAAAGCTGCGGCACGGTTAACTGGATCGATATTTGGGCGAAGGTGAAAGACGGCGGCTTCTCGGTGGATTTTTCCGGCGCCGATATGAAAACCGGCAATTACAATATTGTGAAAGCCAGCGTAACCTCTGCCGACGATGCGGGCAACACCGCCACCGCCGAAACCAGCCAAAGCTATACCCGCGATTTGCAGGCGCCCGACGTGGCGGTTTCGATTGATGTGATTGCGGGCGATGATGTGCTCAACCGCACCGAGCGCGCGCAAACCACCCACACGGTTTTGGGCACGGTAACGGGCGTGCAACCCGACGAGCGGATCAGCAGCGTTACCGTGAGCGTGAACGGTGTGGATTATGCCGCCGAAGTGAACGGCAACGGCTACCGCGCCGATATTCCGGCCGGACAGCTGGCGGCGGCAAGCGAAGTGGCCGTGCGCGCCGAAGTGATTGATGCGGCCGGCAATGTCGGCACGGCGGAACACACCCGCAGCTATCTCAATGCCGTGCCTGCGCCCGTGATCACGCTCGATAAGGTTGCCGGCGACGGCATCATCGGCAAAGCCGAAGCCGACAGCAACGCCATTACCCTTTCCGGCCGCGTGGAAAACGTGGAAAACGGTGCCGAAGTTACCTTGAGTGTGGGCACGCAGCGCACCACCGCCGTGGTTTCAGACGGCCTGTTCAGCACGAATGTGGGCGCAGCCTTTTTCGGCATCAACAGCAACACCCGCAGCGCCACCGGCACGCTCACCGCATCGGTTAGCGCCACGGGCGACGACGGAATGGCGGTAACGGTTTCCGATTCGCAGGCATACAGCGTCGATTTTACGAACAACACCGCGATTACCATCGACGCAGTAACGGGCGACAACGTGGTGGACGGCGACGATCTGGCGAAGCCCACCCTCACGGTTTCTGGCAAAGTAACCGACGGCAAAACGGGAGCCCCCGTAACCGTAACCGTTAACAAAATCGAATACACCGCCACCCTAGAGGTCGACGGCACGTACAGCGTCGAAGTGGAAACCGCCCGCGTGTTCCCCGACGGAAAAGAAGGCCGCTATGCCGTTATTGCCAGCGTGCAGCGCATAGACGAAGCAGGCAACGAAGGCAGCGGCAACGCCAGCGCTTCCCGCATGATCGTTCTCGACAAAACCCCGCCCGCAGGCGTGATTGTGTTCGACGCGATAACGGGCGACAACGTGCTCAACGGCAGCGAGGCGGCGCAGGCGGCGGTTACCGTTTCCGGCAGGGTTACCCGCCTGGCCGACGGCGACGACGTGCAGTCGGTAACCGTTACCGTGGGCGGCAACGAATACCGCGCCGAGCTGAAAGGCGTAACGTTCAGCGTGGAAGTGCCGGCCGAAGTGATGGCGGCCAACACCGAAGTGAGCGCAACAGGTGCGGTTAAAGATAAGGCCGGGCGCACTGCCGAAGTTGCCGCCGCCACGCAGGGCTACACCTATCAAACCACGCCGCCCGAAATCGAAATCGCCATCGGCAGCATCAACGGCGGCAACGCCGTCAATGCGGCAAAACTGCCTGAAGCCGTGTTGATTGAAGGCACGCTCACCGCAGGCGCAACCGTTTCTAAAGACAGCATCGCCGTCGGCATCACCATCAACGGCACCACCTACACACCCGTGGTTTCAGACGGCCATTGGGCCTTGCAACTGCCCGCTACCACGCTGGCCGTTAATGAAGGCCGTCTGAACATCAGCGCCCACGTCCGCGCAACTGATGTTTACGGCAATGCCGCCGAGCACACGGCAAGCGGCAGCTATGATGTGGACACCGTAGCCCCCGCGCCGACCATCGAATTAAACGACATCGCCGCCGGCAACATCATCGGTGAGAGCGAAAAAAGCGGCGAAGTAAGCGTTTCAGGCAAGGTGAGCGGCGAATTCAAGGCGGGCGACACCGTTACCCTAACCGTTAACGGCGCGCATTACCAAGCCAATGTTGACGGCAGCGGCACATTTGCCGTTAACGTGTCCGGTGCGCTGCTGGCCGCCGCCGTGCCCGTGATTCACGCCTCCGTTAACACAGCCGATGATGCCGGCAGCACCGGTTCCGCCCGAGCCAGCCTCGGTTACAGCGTGAAATCGGGCGACATCGGCATCAGCCTCAATGCGGTAACTGCCGACGACTTCATCAACGTAACCGAAGCCGGGCAGCCAATCGAAATTTCCGGCCGCGTGTCGGGCGCGGATGCCCGGCCCGGCCAAACCGTAACCTTAACGGTGGGCGGAGAAACCTTACGCACCGAAGTAAACAGCGATTACAGCTTCAGCACATCGGTTGCCGCCGGAAAACTGCTTTCCAACAACGGCTACACCGTGCTGGCTGCCGTGAGCGGATTAAACGGCTCCCAAGCCTCGGCCGCGCGCAGCTACGAAGTGGCCGCCGAAGCCGCCGCCAACATCGACATCACCCATATCGGCAACAATTTCACCGCCGGCCTGCCGCAGGCCGAAACCACCCGCATCGGCGGCATAATCGAGGTTGACGGCGTGTTTGCCGAAGGCATGAACAGCGAGCGGCTGCGCCAAATCACCGTAACCATAGGCGAAAAAAGCTATACCGCAGGCGTTAAGGCCGACCGCAGTTTTTATCTGGATATCCCCACCCGAGAATTGGCGGCGTTAAACGGCCAAACGCTGGCTTTTAAAGTGGATGCCGACCCGAATCTGCTTGATTTGGTGGAAACCGGCAGCAATGCCTACCGCATCAACACGCTTTCGCGTTACGCGCAAGTGCAGGTGAAATCGGTTACGTTCGACAGCCCCTATATCGAACAGAATTCAGACGGCCTGTATGTGGTGGCCGGAGCCGAAGCCGGACAAACCCTGATCAGCGGCACGGTGGGCGGCAGCGCCAAAGCGGGCGATACCGTAACGCTGGAGGCGGGCGGCAAAATCTACACCACACGCGTTGGCGACGACCTCACCTTCAGCACCAAAGTGCTCACGGAAGACCTGGCAAACGCCGAAACCCACACCGTGCGCGCCGTGTTGGGCGCCACCGATGGCGCAGGCGGCAGCATCACCGTTGCCGACAGAGAAACCTACGCCGCGCCGAATCAAAACAGCGGTGCGTTCGTCAGCGCGCACGGCAAAATGAACGGTTCGGCGGTCAACAGCGACCACACCGCCGAAGGGTATAACTTCCCGTATTTCATTCAGAAAACCGGCAGCCTCAACGGCGGCAGCTACGGCATCGCTTTCGGCGGCAACACCGACGGCCCCGCCGTGGTCAAATACCACTTTATGACGCTCGACGAAGTTGCCGGTCTGCCTGAGAATTACAATAACTATATCGACCGCAGCACGATGAGCACCTATTCGTCGGATTTGCAGGCAATCGTGCGCAATGCTTATAAAGAAATCAGCGCCGTAACCAACATCGAATTCGTTGAAGTGGGCAGCATGGCCGAAGCCAACACCAACTATTTTATGGGCAACCTGACCAACGGCTTCGAAGGTGCGTCGGCCATCGCCTACAACGGCGGCCTGATCGCGTGGAACAGCCGCCACAACTATATGTCGTGGGGCAAGGAGTTCGTCCACTACACCGTGCTGCACGAAGTAACCCACACCCTCGGCATGGCGCACACTTCCGCCGGCTTTACCGGCGATTACAAAAAAGAAGAAACCCTCGAGTTTTCCAATATGTCGTATAACGCCTATGTCAACAACGCCCTGTTTTTAGTCAAAGGCGAATTGCGCACCTACGATTTGGCCTATCTGCATTACGCCTTCGGCATCAACCAAAACGTGCGCACCGGCGACGACACCTACACCTTCAAAAACTACAATATGTACAGCCAAGATGCCGACCGCTACATCTGGGATGCAGGCGGTGTCGACACTTTCGACGCTTCCGCCGAAAAACAGGGCGTAAACGTCAATCTCACACCCGGCTCGTGGATTTACACCGGCGGCAATCTGGAAAAAACCTTCGCCGTAACCGGCAGCAACACCTACGATATGCGCAGCTATTTCGGGCTGGACGCCGATGCCGCGCTCAGTGGCAACAGCAGCGCCACCGTTACGCTGAACACCTACACCGAAGGCCAAGCCTTCATCGGCTACGGCACGCAGATAGAAAACCTGATCGGCTCCGAACACGACGACGTACTCACCGGTAACAACGCCGACAACAATATTGCCGGCGGTGCGGGCAACGACACCTTAAACGGCGGGGCAGGTAACGACTATCTCGACGGCGGCAGCGGCGCCGACACCCTAACCGGCGGCTCGGGCAACGACACCTACGTAACCGACGACATCGGCGACACCGTTATCGAAGCCGAAAACGAAGGCGAGGATCATGTGTACAGCAGCACCGACCACACCCTCGGCAACCACCTCGAAGCCCTCACCCTGATAGGCACCACCGCCATCACCGGCAACGGCAACGGCCTGAACAACACCCTCACCGGCAACGGCGCAGACAACCTGCTTAACGGCGGTGCGGGCGACGACCGCATCATCGGCGGGGCGGGCAGCGACACCCTCACCGGCGGCGACGGGCGCGACACATTCGTGTTCGACAGCGTTTTAAACGGCAGCACCGACACCATCACCGACTTTGCCGCAGGCTTCGACATCATCGAACTGCACAGCAGCATTTTCGAGAGCCTTACCGCCAACACGATGGAAGAATGGGAACAATACGTCCGCTACCACGCCGACACCGGCCATCTCACCTACGACAGCGACGGCAGCGGCAAGGCCGACGGCATCCACTTTGCCACGCTCGATAAAGATTTGGAAATCAACCAAGCCAACTTTACCGTGGTATAAGGCAGGTGATGTATTTCAGGCCGTCTGAAAAATATTTTTCAGACGGCCTGAGACTTTTGCAAAATTAGTTTAGGCCGTCTGAAACACCCAGTTATCGTCATTAGCTTCGCAAGTCCGCTGCGCTCACCCCCGCGCAGCGGACTTGCGAAGCTAATGACGAGATACAAACGTTTTCAGGTTTGACTTGGTTTTTTGCAAAGGTCTCGGCCTGAAACCTTTGTAAAATTCTTTTCGATACCTTAAAACACTTGCGTCATGCTCATGCTCAACCCGATCATCTGTTTGTTTTAGAAGAAAAAGAGATACTCGGGTCAAGCCCGAGTATGACGAAATGTAAATAAATTCAGGATTAAAACGACTTTTTTGCAAAGGTTTCGGCCTTTGCCATTTTAGAAACGGCGGGGCGGTTGGTTGCCCTGCCGTTTGTTCCAACGCGCATCAGCGCACCGTTTTTTCGTAAATCCGGTTGGGTTCGCCGATTTCGCCGCCGTCTTCGTTTTCATCTTTGCCGTAGCGGGCGTTTTTCTGCGCGGTAACGGCGTCGGCCAATTCTTTCCAGCTGATGGTTTTGCCCTGCTTGGGCTTGAAGGTGAATTTAGGCCGGTTGAAATCATGCATATAAAACACCGAGCTGATGTTTAAGGCTTTTTCTTTGCCGTTGGCTTGCAGGAAAGAGCGCATGCCCACCATGCGGCCTTTGCGGTCGAGATACCAGTCGGTCAGTATCGGTGTGCCCAGCAGCGATGCGTTTGACGGGAGTTCTTCGGTATCGGCCAAAGAATCGGCCCATTGTTTCAACTCTTCGTATTTTTCGGCGCCGATGCCTTTTTCAGGGGTTTCTTTTTGCAGGCGGTCGAGTTCCCGGCGGAAGTGTTTGGCTGCCGCCTGAAGATACAGTTTCTCAAATGCGGCGTCTTCCACATAGCGGATGCGGTATTTCGCACCTGCCTGTTTGGCGTAGCTGTCCGGCGGCAGGGCGGTGTAGTATTGTGCGGGAATATCGCCGTAGGCGCGCAAAATGGCAATATAGGCGGCTTTTACGGCTGATTTGACGGGAAGTTGTTTGATTTTGCCGTCTGTGTCGAAGCTCTCGGCCGCGTCGGTTAACGTGATGCGCAGCGGTTCGTTTATCAGGCGCTCGCGCAGTTTGGGCTCGACAAAGAAATTCAGAATCACGGGAATGCTGGCGGGCATATCCGCAGTGAGGCTCATATCGTTGCCGTCAAACAGCATGGGCATGCGCATGCTGCTGCTTTCGTTGTGGTTGTTGAAGGTTAGCTCGGGAATGAATTCGATCTGCTTGCGGCGCAAATCCACCGCACCGGTGTATTTCAGACAGCCGTTTTCCAGATAGCGGGCGAGGGCGGGGTTGGCCTGCAACCAATCGGCCGCTTTGCTGCCGAGCAGGGCGGGGGTTTCCGGTGTTTCGTCTTCACCGGTTTGCGCGGCGGTCTCGGAAGCTGCCGCAACGGGCGGGGCAGACGCGGCTGCAACTGCGGCTGCGGTATCGGGCGCTTCGCCTTTGTCGGGCGGGCTGATGTAGGCTTTGATTTCGCCGTGGTAGTTGTAGCTGTAATCTTTGGTGAGGCTGCGCTCGATGGAATGCTGCACCATTTCGTGTGCCGATTTGCCGTTTAAGGTGCCGCAGGCGCTCAGGCCGATGGCGGCAACGGTAACAGCTAAGGTGGTTATCCTCATGTTTTTCCTTTCGGTTTTTGCGGGCGGTTTATGTTTGCGGAATGTTGTGCCGATTATGCATAAGGTATCGCGTTTTGTCTAATGCGGGGTATGCCGTTAAGTTGGTTTTCCGGCGTTAACCGAAAAACGGCAGGCCGTCTGAAAAAATGTTTTAGACGGCCTGTTCATGATGCTTATACTGTTTTTTCGATGTCGCCGTTGTCGAACACCAACACCCGCTCCGGCCAGCGCATGGCGGCGAGCCTGAAGCAGGATTGTGCGGGCGGGATTTGCTGTTTGCGGTCGCGCCAGCGCGCACCGGCGGAAAAGTCGGTGCAGAACACGTTGCGTTCGGCGCCGTGCCATGCGTTGCCTGCCGCGGGCAGAATGTTTTCGCGGTCGGGCGCGGGCGGTTGGGGCTGCCAGCTGCGCCAGTAGTGGCCGATCAGCACGGGAACGGGTTCGCGGTAATCGTTCCACCAGCTGCTGCGGGCGGTGTAACGCCAGCGGCCGCCGGCGTAAAACGGTTGTGGGGCGATTTGTTCGACGCCGCTGGTGAGTGCGCGTATCGGGTGCAGGCGGCTGCGGTTGAGTTCGTATTGTGCGGTGGCGGGCATGGGCGGCGGTGTTTGTTGCGGGTTTTCGGCGGCTTCGGCGTAGCGTTGCTGTTCGTGCAGATAGTCGGCATACCAAGGGGCGGTTTGAAGTTGCGTGTTCAGTTCGCGGTCGAAACGATGGTATTGTTCGGTGAGGCTTTCGCCGCAGGCTTCTTCGAGCCGCGCAAAGGTGTAGGGCAGCCAGGCGGCGTGCACGATGCGCACATCGCTGCGTTCCAATATCAGCGGCAGCTCTGCCAAACGGCTTTCAAGGGCGGGGCGTTCGGAAGGCGGCAGGGTGTGCCACGGGGCGTAAAGGGCGGCGTCTTTGGCTTCGCGTTCGGGAAAAAACCAGCCGGAGCCGTCTTTGGGGTCGTGCATCAGGGCGTTGAGTTCGTGGTTGCCCAAAACGGCAAAGGCATTGCCTGCGTCGTGCATCTGCAGAAACCATGCGAGCACGGCAGGGCTGTTTGGGCCGCGATCGCACAAATCGCCTACGAACACGAGCTTTCTGCCTTGCGGATGGCTGCCGTTTTCGCGGTAGCCGAGGTGGTGCAGCAGGGCTTGCAGGGCGTCGATTTCGCCGTGAACGTCGCCGACGATGTCGAGCGGGGTTTCGGGCAGGGGGCGGCAGTAGCGGTAGGGCATGGTTTGGGTTCCTGAAAGGTCTCAGGCCGTCTGAAAACGGCTCGAGCATGACAAAGGGCTGCATAATATTACATTGTGAGTGCATATCTTTAAACGGCGTGCGGGTATGATGTAATCGGTTACTTTAATAAGCCGTTTGTCTGCATTTTATCGGCAATCGCTGCATTTTGTGGTAAAAGGCAACCGTTTTTCCCGAAATAATACGGAGATTTTCTATGAATATGGTCCGCAAATCTATGATAACCGTGTTGGCTGCTTCGGCGCTGGTGCTGGCGCCGGTGGCGCAGGCACGCATGACCGACCGCACAACGGCTACGATTGTGGGCGCTGCCGTGGGCGGCGTAATCGGCAGTGCTGCCGGCAATAATATGGAAAGCACGCTGATCGGCGCCGCAGTAGGCGGCACGGCGGGTAATCTTTACGCCAAGCGCAACCAGAAGCGTGAAGCGGCCGAGCGTGAAAAACAGCGCCGCGTGGTTTACCGCAACACGCACAACCATTATTATTATGACGACAATGATGACGACGACAGAAAACGCAAATACCGCCCTCATCATGCAAGTTATAAAAAATACGGTAAAAAAGGCTACCACCACAAACGCTATAAACACGATCGCGATGATGATTGATGTTTAGCCGTTTAAGGCACGGCAGGCCGTCTGAAAATATTTCAGACGGCCTGTTTTCTTGGCGGCATGATGAAAAAACCGCCCGGATGTCCGGGCGGTTTGCATTTGCGGCTAGGATTGCTGTTTGGCTTTTCTGGCCTCCAGCCAATGCTCCAGATAATGGATGCTCACGCCGCCTTCTTGGAAGCCGGGGTCGACAAACAGATCGCGGTGCAGCGGGGTATTGGTTTTGATGCCGGTTACGGCCAGCTCGGCCAGTGCCACGCGCATTTTGGCCATGGCCTGCTCGCGGGTTTTGCCGTGTACGCAGATTTTGCCGATTAAGCTGTCGTAGTTGGGCGGGATGCGGTAGCCCTGATAGATGTGGCTGTCGACACGGATGCCCAAGCCGCCGGGCAGGTGGCAGCTTTCTATCAGGCCGGGGCTGGGGATGAAGTTGTAGGGGTCTTCGGCGTTGATGCGGCACTCGAACGCATGGCCTTCGAGCACGATGTCTTTCTGCTTGTATTGCAGGGGCAGGCCGCTGGCAACGCGGATTTGTTCCTGCACGATGTCCACGCCGGTAATCAGCTCGGTAACGGGGTGTTCCACCTGCACGCGGGTGTTCATTTCGATAAAGAAAAATTCGCCGTCTTCATACAGAAACTCAAACGTGCCTGCGCCGCGGTAGCCGATGCGTTTGCAGGCGGCCACGCAGGCTTCGCCGATTTTTTTGCGCTCTTTGTCGGTGATGCCGGGAGCGGGGGCTTCTTCGATAACTTTCTGGTGGCGGCGCTGCATGGAGCAGTCGCGCTCGCCCAGATAAATGGCGTTGCCGTGTTCGTCGGCCAAAACCTGGATTTCGACGTGGCGCGGTTTTTGCAGGTAGCGTTCCATGTAAACCATGGGGTTGCCGAAGGCCATGCCGGCTTCGGTTTTGGTCATTTCCACCGATTTGAGCAGGTCTTCTTTTTTCTCGACCACGCGCATACCGCGTCCGCCGCCGCCGCCTGATGCTTTGATAATCACGGGAAAGCCCACTTTGTCGGCGATTTTGAGAATTTCGGCGTCATCGTCGGGCAGGGCGCCGTCGGA
This sequence comes from Neisseria dentiae, assembly GCF_014055005.1. Lineage (NCBI taxonomy): Bacteria > Pseudomonadati > Pseudomonadota > Betaproteobacteria > Neisseriales > Neisseriaceae > Neisseria > Neisseria dentiae. Next base: position 91,794 of record NZ_CP059570.1, read on the forward strand.
GCCGGGCACGCAGGGCACGCCCGCTTCGATCATGGCGTGTTTGGCCGATACTTTGTCGCCCATCAGGCGGATGGTGTCGGGGCGCGGGCCGATGAACACGAAGCCGGACTGTTCCACCTGTTCGGCGAAATTGGCGTTTTCGGCCAGAAAACCGTAGCCGGGGTGGATGGCGTCGGCACCGGTTACTTCGGCGGCGGCGATGAGGGCGGGAATGTTGAGATAGCTTTGCGGGGAAGGGGCGGGGCCGATGCACACGGATTCGTCGGCCAGCTTCACGTGCAGGCTGTCTTTATCCGCTTCGGAGTGCACGGCAACGGTGGCGATGCCCATTTCGCGGCAGGCGCGTAACACGCGGAGCGCGATTTCGCCACGGTTGGCAATCAATACTTTTTTCAGCATAGGGATTCTTTCAGAAGAGGTTTCCAAGCGCGCGGCTTTGTTCTGAATATAGCAAGCGTTTCAGACGGCCTTAAGCCGGGTTAAGGCCGTCTGAAAAGGTTATTCGATGATAAACAGCGGTTCGCCGTATTCTACCGGCTGGCCGTTTTCAACCAGAATTTCTTTGATTACGCCGGATTTTTCGGCTTCGATTTCGTTCATCAGCTTCATCGCTTCGATGATGCACAGGGTTTCGCCCGCTTTAACGCTTTGGCCCACTTCCACAAACGGGGGAGACGAGGGGCTGGGTGCGCGGTAGAACGTGCCGACCATCGGCGATTTTTGGGCGGCCGACAAATCGCGTGCGGCGGGGGCTGCCGCAGCGGCAGGCGCGGCAGCAGCGGGTGCGGGCGCGGCGGCGGGTGCGGCATGGTGCACAGGCGCGGGCGCGGCGTAAACGGCCTGCTGCGGTGCGGAGCGGGTGATGCGCACTTTTTCTTCGCCTTCGGTTACTTCGATTTCGGCGATGCCCGATTCTTCAACCAGGTCGATTAATTTTTTCAGTTTGCGTAAGTCCATCGTGGTTCCTTTTGCTCGTGATAGCGGGTTAACAAAAACCGGATAAGCGTTAACCTGCTTGTGACTTTAAAGCCGTGCAGCGGAAAAAACCGCCGCGCTGCACGGCGGGAATGCGGCACCGTTTTACAGGCGGTAACAAAAAAATATATCCGGCTATTTTTACCAACTTGCTGCTAAATGTCCAGCAAAATATCAAAAAAAGGCCGTTTTTGATGCGAATGTTCGGATTGCCGGCCGGGCGGGCGAACGGCCGGAAAGGCAGGCGAGCATTTATTCTAAAGAAGCTTATGGCGCACGGTTTACATGTTTATAAAAACTTGCGGAGCCGGAGGAAAGCGCGGTTGTCGGCCTGCCGCAACAGGCACCGCGCCGTTTGCAGCGAATTTTTCAGACGGCCTGCCGTTAACGGCGCCGGCTACATTATCATTACGCCTTTAAATAACAGGCCGGAACCTTTGAAAAACTGTCTTCAGGCCGTCTGAAAAAGGGAAAACACATTATGAGCAAACCGCTGCCGCCCAAATTGCAGAAAACCCAGCAGCAGTTAGACCGGATTTCCGCCGCGTTCAAACAGCATATGGCCGCCGGACGCTACCCCGAGGCCGTGCGCGAAGCCGCCAAGGCCCATGCGCTGATTCCCAAAGCCGTTGCGCCGCTGAGCGATGCCGCCACCGCAGCGGTAAAAGGCGGTCTGTGGCAGGAGGGCATCGACTATGCCAAAAGGGCTTTGCAGCGCAACCCGCAGCACATCAATTCGCTCGATGCGCTCGCCCACGCCTATGGCGGCCTCGGCGATTGGGCGAACTGCCGCACCTACGGCCTGCAAGCCTTGCAGCTGCGCGACAAAAGCATAGCCGCACAGCCCGAGCCGCCGCAAACCCGCGAAAACCGCGGCGGCAAAAACATCATCGCTTTTTCGCTGTTCGGCGCGAGTTCCGAATATATCGAACCGGCGGTGATGAACACCGAATTGGCGGGCGAAATCTACCCGTGCTGGACGTGCCGCTTCTATATCGACGGCAGCGTGCCCGAAACGGCCGTGCAGCGCCTGCGGGCAAACGGCGCCGAAATTGTGCGGATAGACGGTGCTGCCCAATCATGGCCGGGCGCGATGTGGCGTTTTCTGGCGATGGACGACTCCGAAGCCGAACGGGTGATTTTCCGCGATGCCGATTCGGTGATTTCGCAGCGCGAAGCGCGCGCGGTGCAAGAATGGATAAACAGCGGCAAGCTGTTCCACACCCTGCGCGACGCCGGCACCCACACCGAGCTGATACTGGCCGGGCTGTGGGGCGCGGCGGCGGGCAGCGTGCCCGATATGCGCGGCAAAATCGAAGCCTATCTCAATAAGCCTTTGGTTTCCCGCCATTTCGCCGACCAGTTGTTTCTGCGTGAAAACGTGTGGCCTTATGCCCGCCAGAGCCTGTGCGCGCACGACCGTATTTTCGGTTTCGCCAGCGCGGCGCCGTTTCCCGACGACGCGCCGTTCGACTACGAGCGCTTCCATGTCGGCTGCAACGAAGGCAACACCCGTTTTCAGGCGGCCTTCAACCTGCCCGACGGCAGCCGCGTGTTGTGGCGTCTGTTCAGCCGCATCTCTCCGCTTTTGAACGCCGATTATTCGCTGAACATTCTGCCCGAAGAGCGGCAGGTTTGCGCTTATGAGGCCGTGGTGCAGAACGGCAAAGTGGGCGGCCTGATTCCGCACCGCTATGCCAAAGGCTTTTCAGACGGCCTGTCTAAGATTACCGTGGCGGCGCTGGAATGAGCAGGCGGGCGAACCCTGCGCGGTTTGCGGGGTCAAACCGATATAAAGCCTGCGGCCTGCCGCAACAGGCCGTCTGAAACCCGCCCGAACCGGAAAGGATAACCGTGAACCCCCTGCTGCCGTTTGCTTTGCTGCTGCTTGCCGCCTGTGCCGCGCCTTCCGCCGGTTTGGCGGGCAAATGGCGGGTACAGGAAGCCGGTTCCGCCGCCGTTGCCGGACGGATAACGATAGAATTTCAGCAGGACGGCCTGTTTGTTGCAGACGGCGGCTGCAACCACGCTTCGGGCTGATACCGGCAGAGCGGCGGGCGGCTTTCGATGAGTGCCGGCTTTACCGAAAAAGCCTGTGCCGCACCGCTGATGAGGCTGGACGACCGCTTGGCCGCCGCCGTTCGGCAAACCGTGTCTTACCGCATCAGCGGCACGCAGTTGGAATGGCTGGATGAAAACGGCAACACGGTGCTCAAGGCACGCAGGGCGGAAAATGCGGATAAACAAGCGGTTGCCGATTAATGCGACCCCGCTTGGGCCTGACAGAAACTTGTTGCCTGCCGCGTTGTTTGGCCATACGGCTCTTGTGCCGGCAGAACATGGCCGATACGAGAAAGGACTGTTCAATGAAACCTATTACTTTATTAGCAGCTTTGCTGCTGGCAGCCTGCGCCGCCGCGCCTTCCGCCGATTTGGCGGGTAAATGGCGGGTGCAGGAAGCCGGTTCCGCCGCCATGCCCGAAGGGGTAAGCATCACTTTGCTGGCCGACGGGCATTTCCGCACCGACGGCGGCTGCAACAACCTTTTCGGGCGCTACCGCCAAAGCGGCAACCGCCTGATTTTTTCAGATGCCGCCAGCACTCTGAAAGCTTGTGTGGACAAGCAATATATGGAGATCGACAGCCGCCTCGGTGCCGCCATCGATTCACACCGAACCTACCGCATCAGCGGCACGCAGCTGGAATGGCTCGACGATAACGGCAAAGTGGTGCTGAAAGCGGTGAAGGCCGAACCGTAAACGGAAAAGGTTCGGATGCCGCAATGCGTTGCCGCTTCCGGCCGGGCATCGGAGGCCGTCTGAAAATACGCATCCGCCGTTGTTTCCCCACGGGCGCAAACGGCGGCACAATGCTTGCGGATATACAACCCGGCCTGTCTGCAAATGCCCCGCAGGCAGGCTTTTTTGCGATGACGGCGGTTTGCATATCCTGCTACCGCCTTTTTGTAAGCTTTGGTAAACTATTGATTCAAGATAATCATCATTTTGCCTACCGCTTTTTTCAGACGGCCTTTGCTTTAAAGGCCGTCTGAAACCAAAAAAAATGGAGAAAAATATGTTCCGCTTTGCCCTCCCGCAGCAAACCGCCCTGCGCCAAGCCGTTACCCAAGCCTACCGCCGCGATGAAGCCGAGGCGGTGCAGGATATGCTCCAGCGTGCGCAGATGAGTGCCGCCGAGCAAAACGGTGCTTCGCAACTGGCGCGCCGCCTTGTTGCCCAAGTGCGCGAAAACCGCAAAAAAGCCAGCGGTGTGGATGCGCTGATGCACGAATTTTCCCTTTCCAGCGAAGAGGGCGTGGCGCTGATGTGTTTGGCCGAAGCGCTGCTGCGCATTCCCGACAACGCCACCCGCAACAAATTAATCCAAGACAAGCTTGCAGACGGCGATTGGAAAAGCCACCTCAACAACAGCCCGTCGTTATTCGTTAACGCTGCCGCATGGGGCCTGCTGATTACCGGCAAACTCACCACGCCCACCAGCGAGCAGGGTTTGGGCGCGGCCTTAACCCGTATGCTGGGCAAGGGCGGCGAGCCGCTTATCCGCAAGGGCGTGGATTACGCCATGCGTATGCTGGGCAAGCAGTTTGTTACCGGCCAAACCATCGAAGAGGCGCTGCAAAACGGCAAAGAGCGCGAAAAATCGGGCTACCGTTTTTCATTCGATATGCTGGGTGAGGCGGCGATGACCGAGGCCGATGCCGACCGCTATTATCAGGATTATGTGAACGCCATCCACGCCATCGGCAAAGACGCGCAAAACGCGGGCGTGTATGAAGGCAACGGCATTTCGGTGAAACTTTCCGCCATCCACCCGCGTTATGTGCGCGCCCAACACGATCGCGTGACGGGCGAGCTGCTGCCCAAGCTCAAGCAGCTGTTTATGCTGGCGAAGTCTTACAACATCGGCCTGAATATCGACGCCGAAGAAGCCAACCGTTTGGAGCTGTCGCTGGATTTGATGGAAGCGCTGGTGTCCGACCCCGATTTGGCGGGTTTCAACGGCATCGGTTTCGTGGTGCAGGCTTATCAGAAGCGCTGCCCGTTTGTGATTGATTATCTGGTGGATTTGGCGCGGCGCAACAAGCAAAGACTGATGATACGCTTGGTAAAAGGCGCGTATTGGGACAGCGAAATCAAATGGGCGCAGGTGGACGGCCTCGACGGCTATCCTGTTTACACCCGCAAAGTGCACACCGATATTTCCTACCTGGCCTGCGCGCGCAAGCTGCTTGAGGCGCAAGATGCCGTGTTCCCGCAGTTTGCCACCCACAACGCCTACACGCTGGCGGCGGTTTACCAGATGGGCGAGGGCAAAGAGTTTGAATTCCAATGTCTGCACGGCATGGGCGAAACGCTGTACGACCAAGTGGTCGGCGCGCAGAACCTCGGCCGCCGCGTGCGCATTTACGCGCCGGTGGGCACGCACGAAACCCTGCTGGCCTATCTGGTGCGCCGCCTGCTCGAAAACGGCGCCAATTCGTCGTTTGTGAACCAAATCGTCGATGAAAAAATCAGCATCGAAGAATTAATCCGCAGCCCGTTCGACACGGTGGCCGAGCAGGGCGTGCGCCGCCACAGCGCCTTGCCGCTGCCGCGCGAGCTGTACGGCTCAGGCCGTCTGAATTCCTACGGCGTGGATTTGAGCAACGAAAACGTGTTGCAGCAATTGCAAACCTTAATGAACCAGGCCGCCGGCCAAAGTTTTCAGACGGCCTCTTTAATCAACGGCCAAAGCCGCGAAGTGCAGCCCGCCCGCCCCGTGCAAAACCCCGCCGACCATAGCGACGTGGTCGGCAGCGTATCGTTTGCCGATGCCGCGCTGGTGCAGGAAGCGGTGGGCGCCGCCGTGGCCGCACAAAGCCTTTGGGACGGCACTTCCGCCGCCCAGCGCGCCGCCTGCCTGCGCCGTTTTGCCGACCTGCTCGAAGCGAATACCGCCGCGCTGATGATGCTGGCCGTGCGCGAAGCGGGCAAAACGCTGAACAACGCCGTCGCCGAAGTGCGCGAAGCGGTGGATTTCTGCCGCTACTATGCCGACGAAGCCGAGCAAACCCTGCCACAAGACGCCAAACCTCTGGGCACGGTGGCGGCTATCAGCCCGTGGAACTTCCCGCTAGCGATTTTCGTGGGCGAAGTGGCGGCGGCGCTGGCCGCAGGCAATACCGTTGTGGCCAAACCCGCCGAGCAAACCGGCCTGATTGCCCATTATGCCGTGCGCCTGCTGCACGAGGCGGGCGTGCCGCCCGAAGCCCTGCAACTGGTGTTGGGCGCGGGGGATGTCGGCGCGGCGCTCACGCAGGATACGCGCATCAACGGCGTGATTTTCACCGGCTCCACCGAAGTGGCGCGCCTGATTAACCAAACTTTGGCCAAACGCAGCGACAACCCCGTGCTGATTGCCGAAACCGGAGGCCAAAACGCCATGATTGCCGACAGCACCGCGCTGGCCGAGCAAGTATGCGCCGATGTGCTCAATTCCGCTTTCGATTCGGCCGGCCAACGCTGCTCGGCGCTGCGCATTTTGTGCGTGCAGGAAGAAGTGGCCGACCGCATGGTGGGCATGATTAAAGGCGCGATGAACGAGCTGTGCGTGGGCAACCCGCAGCAGCTAAACACCGACACCGGCCCCGTGATTGATGCCGAAGCGCAGGCCAACCTGTTGGCGCATATCGAAAAAATGAAAGGCAGCGCGCGCGCCTGCCATCAAATCAGGCCGTCTGAAAACGCCGGCAACGGCACGTTTGTGCCGCCCACCCTGTTCGAGCTGGACAATCTCGACCAATTGCAGCGCGAAGTGTTCGGCCCAGTATTGCACGTTGTCCGCTACCGTTCAGACGGCCTCGACGATTTAATCAGCCAAATCAATGCCAAAGGCTATGCCTTAACCCACGGCATCCACAGCCGCATCGACGGCACCATCGAGCACATCAAGAGCCGTATCGAAGCGGGCAACGTGTATGTCAACCGCAATATCGTCGGCGCGGTGGTCGGCGTGCAGCCTTTCGGCGGCCACGGCTTGTCCGGCACCGGCCCGAAAGCGGGCGGCCCCTTCTACCTGCAACGCCTCACCCGCCTGCCGCAGTGGAAAGTGCCGCATCTGAGCCGCATCGGCCAAGCCGACGAAACCGCGCTCAAACGCTTGGAAAGCCTGCTGCACAACCTGCCGCTGCCGCAAGAGCTGAAAGTGAGGCTGGCCGCCGACCTCGGCACCGCCCGAATCCTCAGCCTGCGCGGTGCCGAAGCCGTGCTGGCCGGCCCCACCGGCGAACGCAACGTTTTAAGCTGGCATGCGCCTGGCCGTGTGTGGCTGTATGGCGGCGATTTGGCGCAAGGTTTCGCCGCGCTGATTGCGCTGGCTGCCAACGGTATCCGTTCCGTGGTCGAATCCGGCCATCCGCTGGCCGCCCATGCGGAGCAGCTTGGCGGCCTGCTGGAAGTGCACACCCGCCCCGAGCAAAGCGGCATCCGCCATGTGGCCGCACTCTCGCCGCTGCCGGCGGAATACAAACAGTCGCTGGCCGCTTCAGACGGCGCGTTGATTAAAGTGCTGCCGTCTGAAAACGGTTTGGATATTTACCAAGTGTTTGAAGAAGTTTCGTGCAGCACCAACACTACCGCCGCGGGCGGTAATGCCAGCCTGATGGCGATGACGGATTTGTAAGCGTAAGTGCCTGTTAAAACTAAAAAGAAAAAGCCGTTCCCGAAAAAAAGGAACGGCTTTTTGGTTTTCAGACGGCCTCAACGGCCGGGGCATCAAAACCGGCTGAGACCTTTGCAAAATTTGTTTAGACACCTTAAAACACTTGCGTCATGCTCGGGCTTGACCCGAGCATCTTTTTGTTTCAAAAGAAATAACAGATACTCGGGTCAAGCCCGAGTATGACGAAATATCATACATTTAAGATTAAAACGGCTTTTTTGCAAAGGTCTTCGGCTACATACCCGGAAACATCCCTTTCATGCCCTTCATGCCTTTGGCCATGCGCATCAGCTTGGCCATGCCTTTGCCGCTGAACATCTTTATCATCTGCTGCGACTGCTCGAACTGCTTGAGCATTTTGTTTACCTCCTGCACCGAAGTGCCCGAGCCGGCCGCGATGCGGCGCTTGCGGCTGGCCTTGATTAAGGCCGGGTTGGCACGTTCTTTCGGCGTCATGGAGTTGATGATGGCTTCCACATGCCCCATGGCTTTTTCGGCGGTGCCTTCGGGAATCTGTTTGGAAAGCTGGCCGAGTTCGCCCGGCATTTTTGACATCAGGTTTTCCAAGCCGCCCATATTACGCATCTGCTGGATTTGTTCTTTGAAATCGTTCAAATCGAAGCCCTTGCCTTTGTGCAGCTTTTTCGCCATTTTGGCGGCGGCTTCTTCGTCGATGCCTTTCTGCACGTCTTCGATCAGGCTCAACACGTCGCCCATGCCGAGAATGCGGCTGGCGATGCGGTCGGGGTGGAACGGCTCAAGGCCGGTTACTTTTTCGCCGATACCGATGAATTTAATCGGCTTGCCGGTTACCTGCCGCACCGACAAGGCCGCGCCGCCGCGCGAATCGCCGTCCATCTTGGTGAGAATCACGCCGGTCAGCGGCAGGGCTTCGTTAAAGGCCTGGGCGGTATTCACCGCGTCTTGGCCGAGCATGGCGTCCACCACAAACAGGGTTTCGATAGGGTTGACCGCTGCGTGGAGGGCTTTGATTTCGTTCATCATTTCTTCGTCGATTGCCAGGCGGCCGGCGGTATCGACCATCAATACGTCGTAGAAATGCTTTTTGGCATAGTCCACGGCCGCCTTGGCGATATCGACGGGTTGCTGGCTGGTTTCGGAAGGAAAGAAATCCACGCCCACTTGTTCGGCCAAAAGCTTCAGCTGCTCGATGGCGGCAGGGCGGTAAACGTCGGCGGAAACCACAAGGATTTTCTTTTTGTGGTCGTTTTTCAGCAGGCGCGAAAGTTTGCCCACGGTGGTGGTTTTGCCCGCGCCCTGCAAACCGGCCATCAGCACCACGGCGGGCGGCGAAACGGCGAGGTTGAGCGTGCTGTTTTCTTTGCCCATCAATTCGATAAGGGCATCGTTTACCACGCCGATAAAGGCTTGGTCGGGCGTGAGGCTGCCGGTGATTTCGTGGCCGAGTGCTTTTTCTTTAACGTTGTTGATGAACTCTTTCACCACGGGCAGGGCAACGTCGGCCTCGAGCAGGGCGAGGCGCACTTCGCGCAGGGCTTCTTTAATATTGTCTTCGGTGAGCTTGGCTTGGCCGCGGATGTTTTTCAGCACATTGCCAAAGCGGCTGGTTAAGTTGTCTAACATGGGTGTCCTTAGAATCGGGGCGGGCGGCAGGGCTTGAGGCCGTCTGAAAACGGCAAAACCGCATTAAAGTTTCAATAGGCGCCGCCGTTTTTGATAAAATCGGTTTATTTTACACCACACGCAGCTTCGTGAGTATGCGTGCAAAAGAAAGTTTGTCATGCCGATAGTATTGATTTGCCTGATGCTGCTGTATGCGGGAATGGCGGTATTCGTATGGCTGCACCACAAGAAGCGCGACGGCCGGCCTTATCCGCTGAAAACGGAATTGGCGGTGCTCGCCCCCGCATTGCTGTTGCAGGGCGCGGTGCTGTTTTTGCCCGTGCTGCACGACAGGGTGCTGGTGATGGGTTTCGGCTATTCGGTGAGCCTGATTGTGTGGCTGATGCTGATGATGTATTGCCTGGGCAGCTTCTTCTATAACCTGCGCGGGCTGCAATTGCTGCTCTACCCGTGTGCGGCGTTGTCGCTGCTGCTTGCGGCGGTGTTCCCCGGTAAGTTTACCGGCTACCAAATCAGCGATTGGCCGTTTATGCTGCATGTGGGCGCATCGCTGCTGGCCTACGGGCTGTTCGGTATCGTAACTTTGCTGGCGGTGCTGGTTTTGCTGTTGAACCGCAACCTGCACAAGAAAAAATTTTCGCCTTTGGTATCTTTTCTGCCACCCCTGCTGAGCCTTGAAAAGCTGATGTTCCAAGGCATATGGGCGGGTTTTCTGCTGCTGACCTATTCCGTAATAAGCGGCACGTTTTTCGCCGAAACCGTGTTCGGCAAACCGTTTGCGTTCACCCATAAATCAGTGTTCGGCATACTCTCGTGGCTGATTTACGGCGGCCTGCTGTTGAAACACGGCATGACCGCATGGCGCGGCAAAAAAGCCGCCGTGTGGACGATAATCGGTTTCGTCAGCCTGATGCTGGCTTATGTGGGCAGTAAATTCGTGCTGGAGATCATTCTGCACCGCTAGGGCGAAAGGTTTCAAAAGTGCAAATAAAACAGGCTGCCTTCAAAGCAGCCTGTTTTTGGTAATGCCGGAAATTCTCTCTCTATTTAATATATGCCTTTGTGTACTTGGCATGGTGATGTTAATCACTTTATGTAACAGAATGTAATTCATTTAAATTGAAAGTGCAAGCACTCTAACCCATAAACAGGCACAAAAACAAAATATCGGCCAAAAACTTAAAATTTTAAAATTTAAAGTTAATAAACAAAGATTTTTCAGCATGAACCTGTAGCTGAGTGTGTTGGTAACATACTTGTGTTGAGGCCTTTCTGTTGTGAGAAGTTGGATTGTTTACACCTTATATGCTAAACGGCTTTTATTTTTTGCTGAAATGATTGCTAATGTTTTTTATTATTATCAATAATATAAGGGGTTTGTCCATGTTTTTCAAAATTCTTGACAATTCTCATAAATCCCAAAAATATGTTTGGGGCTTAGGAAGCAAAATCACCAAATATAATGTAAGCTACTAAAATAGGATTAAAAAATACGTATCAAAAGTTCAGTAAAATTACTAAGCCTAAATTCCATCAGATCTTGCAGCTTTTCGCCTTCGATTGAACCGCTTCCGTTACCGCCAAACTGACAGGAATCAATGTCTGAAGCATCAGCATCAGTAGCCTGAGATGTAGGAATTGATCGTGTTGTTTACAGTATTAAAGGACAATACTGATATGAACATGCATAAAAATACTTGGCTCACTCCACATCACCGGCAAGCCATTTGGCGGGCTTACACTCAGGATAAAATCAGCGTTATATGGTCAGCAGGGTAACCATTACCGCATTCTGAAAGCCGCAAGAGTACAGTTGCTGGTACCGCAAAAAAAAGCACCAACAACCGCTTCAAGCAAGCCAAATACGGCATGAAGCGCCTGGCCAAAGTCGAGCGCGCAATCGAAGAGAAGCTCAAGAAGCAGGCAAAGCGCTACAACAAGTCCTATCAGGGCGAAATGGTACATTTCGACACCAAACGCCTTCCTTTGTTGCAAAACCAAAAAGTAACCGACCCACGCGATTATCTGTTTATTGCGATTGACGACTTTTCCCGGGAACTTTATACAGCCATTCTGCCGGATCGTACCGTAGCCAGTGCGGCTAAGTTTCTGTTGCACGACGTTATAGATTGCTGTCCTTATACCGTTGAATGCGCTTATTCTGACAACGGTGCGGAATACCGGGGCAATGCGGGACATCCCTTTGGCTTGGCCTGCGTACAAAACAATATAGAACAAAAATTCACCCGCATCGCCCGACCGCAGACCAACGGCAAAGCCGAACGGGTGATCCGCACCCTGATGGAGATGTGGCACGATAAAATACCATTTCAAGATACGGAACACCGGCGAAAAGAGTTATGCCGCTTTGTGAATTTTTATAACACGGTTAAGCCGCACAAAAGCCTGAAGGGCGATACGCCTTTTGAGGTTTTGCAGGCTTCATTCTCAATCTGTGATGTAAACAACCCGACCTTTTCCCACTGCAGGATTTTTAACTGTTGCTTTGGTACACCAAAGTTAAAACGAAACTCACATTCTTTTAAGAACAAGAGTAACGATTTCTGGTCAATTCCGTTGTATTTCCGTAAGACACGCTTCGTCGGATTCCAAAAATTTTCTATGCTGTTATAGTGAATTCAAATAAAAACTCCGAAATGAAATAACTGCATTCAAACTTGCAATTGGGCGATATGCTAAAGAATCGTTTTACCCTACTTCGGCATTCTTATTTTAATCCACTATAATGTGGTTCCGCCAGTTGGTAAATTGCTTGCCATGGTTAATTCTTGGATGGTGAAAACCGCTAACAGCCAGCACATCATAGCTACTCATACGATCTGTATAAACCACGCTGCCCGGCGTAATTTTCTTTTCATAACAGGGGGTAAACTTTCTCTTTTTGTATTGTCTACCATAACCGTATAAACTTTGCACCGCGTTTGAGAATGCCGAAAAACACTACGTTGCCGGCAGAGTCCCTGCTGCGTTTCCCCTTACGTTTTCCGCCAAAGTAACTTTCATCCAACTTTACAGAACCTTCAAAGATGTGATCTGCTTCCAAAGCTAAATGGTGACTGAATAACAAGGCGGATTTTGCGGTAAAAGGGGTTGGTGGTATTGGACTGTATACAAGATATCGGCTACCGAACGTGCCGTTACTTCCAATATGAAATATTCAGGCAGTTTTCTTTGGATATTCTCTTTTAATTTACAGTTAGTTATCTTTATTTCGGCAGTCTATCATGACTGTTAATCTACTTCAGCCCCTTTATTTTTTCCAATAAGGCGGGGTAAACAAAATCAAAACGGTGAAAATTTCCAAACGCCCAAGCAGCATCACGGCGGTGCACAGCCATTTTTGAATGTCGGTTAAGGCCGCATAGTTATATGCAGGGCCGACCGAACCCAAACCCGGGCCGGAGTTGGTGATGCAGGCGATAACGGCGCCGAAGGCCGAGATGAAGTCCATGCCTGCAATCATCATGAAAAAGGTAAACAGCACCACCGTCATAAAATACACGAAAATAAAAGCCATCACCGTGAGCGCGGTGCGTTCGGGGATGGTGCGGCCGTTTACCTTAACGTTGCGCACGGCGTTGGGGTGGAGCAGCAACAGCATTTCGCGCAGGCTGAATTTGGCCAGAATAATGGCGCGCACGTTTTTAATGCCGCCGCCCATCGAGCCGGAGCTGGGCAGGATATTGGCGAGAAAAAACATCCACAGCGCGGTAATCAGCGGCCAAGTGCCGAAATCGGTGTTGGTGAAGCCGCTGGAAAGGCTCACCGAAATAAAATTGAAGGCCGTGTAGCGCAGCGCCTCTTCCAAAGAGGGGTAATATTGTTTGTGCCACAAATAGAGGCTCACGGCGGCGATGCTGGCAAAAAGCACGCCGACGATGATGCGGAATTCTTCGTCTTGCCAATAACGGCGGGGCGAGCGGGCGCCGAAAGCCGAGAAATGGGTAACAAAATTCACGGCGCCGAACAGGGTGCCCGCCATCACGATCAGCTCGATGGTTTGCGAATTGAAATATGCAATGCTGTCGTTGTGGGTGGAAAATCCGCCCAGCGAAATGGTGGACATGGCATGGCAGAACGCATCGAACCAGTTCATGCCGGCAAAATGCAGCGCCAAAAGCACCACGCAGGTGCCGCAGGCGTAGGTTAGCCAGAGTTTCTTCGCCACTTGGGAAATGCGCGGCGCCATTTTACTGTCTTTGTCGATGCCCGGGATTTCGGCCTTGAAAAGCTGGGTGCCGCCCACGCCGAGCATGGGCAGAATGGCTACGGCCAGCACGATAATCCCCATGCCGCCCAGCCAGTTGAGCATATGCCGCCAAAAGTTGATGGAAGGGGCGAGCGTGTCCAGGCTGTTGATAACGGTGGAGCCGGTGGTGGTTAAGCCCGACATGGCCTCAAACAGCGCATCGGTGTAGCTCATGTGCGGAAAATACAGATAAAACGGCATGGCCGCCACCAGCGCGAAGCCCACCCACAGCATACACACCAGCGTAAAACCGTCGCGCACGCGCAATTCGCGGTGGTATTGCAGCGTTAGCAGCCAGACGGCGCACGAAGCGATAATGGTAACCAGCGCAGTCGAGCCGAACGCGTGCAGGGCATCGTCGAGAAACAGATACGATACGAACGTGGGCACCAAGAGCAATATCGAAAACAATACGCCGAGCTTGGATAGAATGTGGACAATGGGAATGATTTTATACATGGCAAACAATTTCAGACGGCCCCGGCCCGATGGCGCACACGAGGCCGTCTGAAACGGTGGAAAGTTCAAGATGCGGCTGCAACCGCGGCAACCGCCTGCATTCTAACAAAAACAGATAAAACACAAAAAGCCTTCTGACTGCACGCCCCAACCGGAAACCATGAATAAACACAGGCCGTCTGAAAACGTTTCAGACGGCCTTCCGGTAGCGGATTGTGCCGCAGTGTAAGGTTAAAACAGCGTATCCGTCGGTTCTTTATATTTCTGATACTGTTCGGGAGCGGGGCGCACGGGTTGGTAGGGAGCCTCGGGCGCTTTCGGCGGCTGCGGCGCTGTTGCCGGCGCGGAAGCGGGTGCTGTGGGAGCGGCAGGAGTAACGGGTTTGTCGGTTCCGGCATCCACTTCGATTTCGGTTCCCGCCGGCAACACTTCGTCTTTAACCGGCGCGGGCGGCGGCGCCACTTTCGGTTTGGTGTGGGCGGCCGAGCCGCTGTTCCAAGCCAGCGATTGCAGCGGGCCTTTCACTTTCACGCCTTTGGCACAGGTTAAACAATTGATCTGGCCGGTGCGGTTTTTCAAAATCGCGTCCACCCGCTTGGGGTTGACGGTTTTGCCGTGTGCTTTCGCCCAAGCGTTGATGCTTTTGCGCAAGGCTTCGGTGTTGAGGTTTTTTTGGTTATAGGGGTCGCGGTAGGCGGCCAGCCAGAGGTTGTTGTTGGCATCGGTGTTCAATGCGGCCATCTGATAGATAACCGAAGCAGGCGAGCCGCTGGTAATGGTTTTGGCGAATTCCAGCGCGTCGGGTGATTTCATACGCACGCAGCCGTGACTGCGCACCCCGGGCACGCTGGCCGGGGCGTTGGTGCCGTGAATGCCCAAACCGAGCTTGGGGTCACCCATGCGCACAAACACCGGCCCCAGCGGATTGTTCGGGCCGGGCGGAACGGTTTTCACACCGTCGTTGCGCTCCTTTTGGATGCTTTTGGGAATATGCCAAGTGGGGTTGAATGCTTTTGCACCGATTTTGTGCTCGCCCAAATTCGTTTGCGTAGCCGCCTTGCCTACTGCAACGGGGTAAACTTTGGTTAGTTTGCCGTCGGTATAGAGGAACAGGCGCTGCTGGGGAATGTTAATAACAACGTGTTGTCCTGCCGACATAGGCTGGTGGTCGGGAACCGGTGTGTTGGCCGCAGCGGCGGCGCAAAAAGACGCGGCAACGAGGCCGAAACTGATTTTTTTCATCGTTAAGTAGCTGTGTTGTTATGATTCAAGGGGTAAAACTTGCACGAATCATACCGTAATCCGCAGATTTTTGTGAGAAAATACACCGTTTTGGGATAAGGGCGCGCCGAAAACGGCATTCCGGCCCGTATTTTACGGCTCAGAAAATGAAACAAGTAGTTGAATTAAATAATACGGCCGACGTGTTTTCGATAGATTACGAGGGCAGGGGAGTTGCCCGTGTAAACGGCAAAACGGTTTTTATTAAAGGCGCACTGCCGACCGAGCGGGTGGCATTCCGCGTTACCCGCAGCAAAAAACAGTTTGACGAAGCGGTGGCAACAAACATTATCAGGCCGTCTGAAGAACGGGTTGCACCCAAGTGTTGTTATTTCGACACATGCGGCGGCTGCGTATTGCAACACGCTTCGCACGGTGCGCAAATTGCCTTTAAACAGAGAATATTAGAAGAGCAACTGTTACGGATAGGCAAAGTGTTGCCCGAACAAATCCTGCCGCCGGTTTACGGCAGCGCATGGGCATACCGCCACAGGGTACGCTTCAGCGTGGCCGCAGATAAACAGGGGCGCATCGGCGTGGGTTTTCAGGCAAAGCAAAGCCATGATGTGGTGGCGGTAGAAAGCTGCCCCGTGCTGCCCGATCATGTTTCCCGCATACTGCCCGGCCTGAACCGGCTGATGCAGGATTTTGTTAAGATAAACGGACGGGTTAACTATATAGAATGCGCCGTCGGGGAACAGCTGACGGTTTTGAATGTCTGTATGCAGGAAATACCGAACAAAGCCGCCCGCAAACTGCTTGAAGAGTTTTCAGACGGCCTTAACCAAAGCAGTAGAAAATGGCAGATATGGGTACAGCACGGCAACAAAGCAGCTTATCCGCTTTGCCCCGAAAGTGCACCGAAGCTGGCTTACCGTCTGCCCGAATTCGATGTGGAAATGCCTTTCCGCCCCGGCGATTTCACCCAAATCAACGCCGAAATGAACGCACTGATGGTGGCGCGCGCCTTAAGGCTGCTTGATGTACGGCCCAACGAGCGCGTGGCCGATTTGTTTTGCGGGTTGGGTAATTTTACCCTGCCCATTGCAAAAAGCGGTGCCACGGTTGTCGGCTTGGAAGGGGCGGATTATTTGGTAAGCCGCGCCCGCGAGAACGCAACATCAAACGGTTGCCGCCATGCAACGTTCCGGCAGGCAGACCTGTTTGACACCACGCCCGCCACAGTGGCGCAATGGGGGCATTTCGATAAAATGCTGCTCGATCCGCCCCGCAGCGGCGCTTATGCCGTCGTACAGGCTTTACACGCACCCTATTTACCGAAAAGGATAGTTTATGTATCTTGCAATCCGTCTACGTTGGCCAGAGATGCCGCTGTATTAGCCGGCAAGGGCTACCGCTTCAAAGCGGCAGGCGTGATGAATATGTTCGCCCAAACAGCGCATGTGGAATCGATAGCTTGGTTTGAGTTGCATTAATACCCACATTAATGACGTGCCGATACGTTTTGATGTAATAATCGGTTAAATCATGTTATCATAATGCACTTAAGGGGACAGTATTACTTTATGTATGCCCGCTTTTAATACGAAATCCGTTTTGAATTAATTTGTTCGGGCTGCAACACGTATCGGGAGATATCCTTGGATTATTCACTTTTAATCATAGTAATGCTTTCGGCTTTGCTCGTTTTATTGTTTGTTCGCTACAAACAAAGTACGGGCGGTGCAAAAAAAGCAAAAAACAGGCAGGCCGTCTGAATCCGGCCGTCGCACGGAAAGCGGGGAACACGCTTCGGACGGTGGGGATTGGATGAGCCAGGTTTCCCAGTCGGTGTCGGAAACCGAAAACAACGATTGGGGTTGGGACAGCGTAGGCCAAACCGAAGCATCAACCGCAGCCGTATCCGCCCAAGAAGTCGATCCGCTGACGGAATACCAAGTTTACAAACAGTTCGGCTATGAAAGCAAAGCGGCCGCCTCTTTGGCCGGTTATCTGAACGGGCTGACCGACGGCGCGCCCGAAAAACTCGTGCACGAATTGGTGGGCTTGAGCCTGCGTACCGGCGACATCGATCTGCTGGCCGACACGCTGGAGCGGCACGGTAACGTTCTGCCTGAAGAAAGTGTGGCCGAATATGTAAAAGCAGGCCTGGTTGCCAATGCTACGCACCTGCAATTGCGCGTTATGGCAGAACGCCGTTTGGGTTGGAGCATGCAGGAAGTGTCGCGCCAAATCGGTGAAAAAACCGGCTTGGACGAAATCCAATCCGCAGTATCTGCACCCACTTTAACCATCAATACCGCTAACGCAGGCCATGCCGGCGAAACAGGCGCAGACACCCGCACACCGATCGTTATCGGCCGCAATGCCGATTTGGACAGCGTAACGGAAGAAGAAATGGGCGCGGTTATCGGTTTCGTGAAGCCGGAAAAGAGCGCCAAGATTCTAAGGGGCAAAGTGGATTACGAAACCGCTCTGCGCCAATATAACAAAGCCATTCAAAAATCGGCTAAACCCGCAAGTCTGATTATCGACGCGTTGAAGCTCGACTATCAAAACGAAGAAGTCAACCAGTTTGCAAAACACTTGTGGAAATTGTATTACACATTAGGGCAATACGGTCGTCAGGTAAAAGAGCGTATGCTGGGCTGGGGTTACAGCCTGGGATACCACGAAGTATTCGACGATTTGGAAAAGGGGCCGTCTGAACAGAAAGTTCGTGAAATCGGACTGGCAAGAGGTTATTTACAACCAACTTCCCTGCAACTGAAATCCAAGTACCGTGATTTGGTGCAAAAAGACGATTCGCTTATCAGCGCAAATTCCTCACCGGCCGAAGAGGCAATCAAAGAAGTGGAATCTTTGCTGATGTACGGCCAATTGGATCAGGCCATCGGCACTTTGGAGCAGGCAGTATTGCAATATCCGCAAGAATCCCAGCTGTATGTCATGCTGTTCGACCTTTACGAGCGCGCAGAAGATTGGTCCCGTTTGGAACAATTCTTGCGCCTGCTCCGCGAACGTGTGGCAAGCCTGCCTGAGGAAGTTGTTTTGGCGATGAGCCGGTTGTTACGCCGAGTGAATCAACAGTCTAAATAGTAAATACTTTTTTAAAGAGTGCCGATAATGGACAACCTGTTACCGAAAGTAAAAACCGTACGGATCATGCTGCAAGAGATGGGCGAGCAACAAGAAGCCGTTTTCCGTATGGCATTTAAAATGCACAACACCACCAATTACGAAATCGTTACTGCCGAATCGGCGGAACAACCGGATTTGGTTTTGGTGGATACCGATACCGAGCAGGGTATTGCCAGCTGGAAAAAAGCAAAAGAAGCTTATCCCAACGTTCCGGTGGCCATGTTTTCGGCGAAAGAGCCAAACGTTACCACGCCCTATCTGGCCAAGCCGATTAAATTCGATACCCTGTTCCCGATTTTGAGAAGTTTGTCGCAAGGCGGCGGGATTTTTGAATTTTCCGAGCAGAAACAGCACGAAACTTCGGGCGGCGTAGGAGCAGACGGCGCACGCAAGGCAACCATCCACCGCTTTAATCCGCAAAAAGGCTTGCTGGGTGCTTTAAGATTCGCCAGCCAAGGCAGTCAGGATATTGCCGTTTTGCATGAAGGCAAGCCGGTATTGATAGTGTTCCCCAGTATCCAGCGCGTATTGCTGACGGTGAGTGCAACCGAACTTGAAAAGCTGAGCAAAGACGACAACCTTGCGGTAGTTTGCAAAGCGGTGCCTGATAATCCCCAGTGGAAAGAAAAAGCCAAAGTAACGATTATGTCGTGCCTGTGGCAAATGGCTATTTGGACGGCGCAAGGCCGCCTGATTTATCCGATGACGCCGCAAACCGTATTTACACTCAAACGCTGGCCCAACCTGACCCGTTTGGCTCCGGTGCCGGAGTCTATGCGACTATCGGCATTTTTGACCAAAACATCAGTTAACCTGAACATTCTTTATAAAGTTATGCCCTTGGAAATGCCGGATATCCTCAACTATCTGGCCGCAACCTACGTTACCGGCTTTTTGGCTACCGATGCCGAATTCACCAATCAAGACAAACCGGCCAATGTATCCGCGGAAGGCATGAAAGTAGGCGGCGAAGTTCCCGACAACCAAATGAGCAAAGACGCCCAAAAAGCAGTCAGCCCGTCTGCCGAGCAGCCGCGCAGCCTGTTGCAGCGCCTGATGCGCAAACTTATCGGCAAGAAATAATTTAAGGGGTTATAAATGAAAGAGAATAAAATTATTTTTACCGGCCCCGTAGGCGTGGGTAAAACAACGGCTATCTCCGCATTGTCCGACGAACCGCCGGTACAAACCGATGCCGATGCTTCCGATATGACCTTGGTACGCAAAGGCTATACAACGGTTGCTATGGATTATGGTGTTATCCGTTTGGACGAAGAAACCAAAGTCCACCTATATGGCACGCCGGGGCAGGAGCGTTTCAACTTTATGTGGGAGATTTTGAGCCAAGGGAGTATGGGCTTGATCTTGCTGTTGGATAACACGCGAACCAATCCTTTGAAAGACTTGCAGTTTTTCTTGGATGCTTTCCGTGAATTGCTGAAAACCGCTCCGCTGGTTGTAGGCGTTACCAAAATGGATATCCGTTCCTTGCCGGGGGTGGATGTATATCAAAAATATTTGGCACAGAATAATTTTAATGTACCGGTATTTGAAATCGATGCACGCCGAGAAGACGATGTCAAACAATTGGTTAGTGCAATGCTCTTTTCAATTGACCCGGGATTAGAGGTATAAGATGGAATCCACACTTTCTTTACAATCAAATTTGTACCCTAAAATCACGCCGGCCGGTGCATATTATGCGGTTTCGGGAGATACGCCCAGCGCCAGCCGGACGCTATTATACGGTTTGTTGCGGGCGAATCCTGCCGAAACCATTAGCAGCGAAAAACTTTTGGCTTGGGCAGATACCAGCGATATCGACAGCGCGTTAAACCTGCTTTACCGCCTTCAGCGTTTGGAGTTTTTATACGGTGACGAGAATGTCGGCAGTGAAGACACCAACCTGACCGACGAAGAGTTGCCCGAGCTGTTGGCCAAGTTGTCGAATTCAGGTAAGGCCTTGTTGGCAGACGAAAACGGTTTGTATTTTGCCAACGCCGGTTTCCATCACGAAGCGGCGGAAGAAGTGGGTATTCTGGCTGGTGAAATTGCAGCCGTTGTTGACAAACACCAGCTGCTGATTAAAAACAACCTGCATATCCACCACAGCGCGTGGGGTATTTGCGACCCTTCCGGCCAAAGCGAATTAACTTTCTTCCCCCTCTATATCGGCATGAGCAAACTGATTTTGGTTATCGGCGGCCTGCCCGATTTAAACAAAGAAGAGTTTGTTACTTTGGTGAAAGTATTGCATAACCGTTACGGGCGGCATTAAACCAATACTGTAAACATTCACCCGACAGGCTGATTTTCAGACGGCCTGTCCACTTTAGTGAGATAGGATAAAAAATGCGTGAACAATTATTGATTTCTGTGTTAAGCGATTTGAACAATACATCTACCGATATTACCGCCTCTGCGGTGATTTCAACCGACGGCTTGCCGATTGCGACCCTGTTGCCCAGCAACCTGAATGCCGACCGCGTGGGTGCCATGTCTGCAACTTTGCTGGCATTGGGTAACCGCGCCGTGCACGAGCTGGCTTGCGGCGAGCTTGACCAGGTGATGGTGAAAGGTTCGAACGGTTATGTTTTACTGAGCCAAGCAGGCAGCAATGCGGTTTTGGCTTTGATGGCCCGGGAAAGCGGCAAATTGGGCTTGATTCTGCTGGATGCCAAACGCGCGGCTAAACACATTGCCGATATTTTGTAAGAAAGAGCCGGCTTTGTTGCAATCCGCCTGTTGTTTGGTTGCGCTGGGTTTTTACCGTTGTAATCTATATTTTAAGAAGTGAATTCACTCATTTGATACGAGGCAGCATACATACGAAAGTGATTTCGTTACCGCTTTAGCGGCTTGTAACACCGTTTTCTTCAAGCTAAGGTTCGGCTACTCCGTAGTGAAAGTTAAGTGAATCCAACATGTCTGAATAAGGTTTCGGATAAAATATTGTTCGCAGTGGTAGACTTGCTTAATGAAAATATTTGACAGAGTTTTACTAAAGCAAGTATAATTTAATTCTTTAAATTTTCCCCGATAGCTCAGTCGGTAGAGCGACGGACTGTTAATCCGCAGGTCCCTGGTTCGAGCCCAGGTCGGGGAGCCAAATTTCTTAAACCTAAACAATATAATTGTTTAGGTTTTTCTTTTGTGTATTTTCACTACGATTAAATTCCTATATTTCTATAGTTAAACCAATTATTTAGTAACTCCATTTCATCAGGTTTGGTTATGATGGGGCAATTCTTCTTAAATTGATTGGGTATAGACTGAGACCTTTACAAAACCACCTTAAGGCCGTCTGAAATGCTTTTAAATTCCGTCATTCCCGCGTAGGCAGAAATCCAGCCTTAAAACCATCAATTATTTTATTTCAACAACTTACAAACAAACGACTGGATTCTCGCCTACACGGGAATGACGATAATCGGATATTTCAGACGACCTTAAGGTAGTTTTGTAAAGGTTTCGTTTCGAGAGAAACAGGCAAAAATCCGGTTACCGCTGCCTGAGTGTATCGGATATATGTTGGCCGGTAAGTTTTAATATTTATTTTATTGATATAAAATTCCAGTATTTATTAAATTGAAAAATTTAAATTCTCATAAAAACAAAAATCATAGATTTACACAATAAAATAGCTAAAAAAAGGTTTTTATGCTTGCCATAGCCCGTATGAGCCGCTAATCTTTGCAGCCTGATTCATTTATATAGAAAAGAACAATCATGACTCCGCCACGCCACCAAACAGACGACGTTAAAATCAAAGAAGTTAAAGAACTGCTGCCGCCGATTGCCCATCTTTACGAGCTGCCTATTAGTGAAACTGCTGCCGATTTGGTTTACCAAACCCGCCATGAAGTTGCCAAGTTGGTTCACGGTGAAGACAACCGCTTGCTGGTGATTATCGGCCCCTGTTCGATTCACGACCCCAAAGCCGCGCTCGAATACGCCGAACGTTTGCTGCCGCTGCGCAAAAAATACGAAAAAGAATTGTTGATTGTGATGCGCGTGTATTTTGAAAAACCGCGCACTACCGTGGGCTGGAAAGGGCTGATTAACGATCCGCATTTAGACGGTACGTTCGACATCAATTTCGGCCTGCGTCAAGCCCGCAAGCTGCTGCTCACGCTGAACGATATGGGTATGCCGGCCTCTACCGAGTTTCTCGACATGATTACGCCGCAATATTATGCTGATTTGATTTCATGGGGTGCCATCGGTGCGCGCACCACCGAAAGCCAGGTGCATCGCGAGCTGGCCAGTGGTTTGTCGTGTCCGGTTGGCTTTAAGAACGGCACCGACGGCAACCTGAAAATTGCCATCGATGCCATCGGCGCGGCTTCGCATCCGCACCACTTTTTGTCGGTTACCAAAACCGGCCATTCCGCCATCGTGCATACCAGCGGCAACCCGGATTGCCATGTGATTCTGCGCGGCGGCAAAGAGCCGAATTACAGCGCCGGGCATGTGAAAGAAGCCGCCGCCCAGCTCGAAAAAGCCGGCGTGTCGCCCAAACTGATGGTGGATTTCAGCCATGCCAACAGCCGTAAAGACTACAAACGCCAAATGGAGGTGGCTGAAGATGTGGCGCAGCAAATCCGCAACGGCGAAAACAATATTATGGGTGTGATGGTGGAAAGCCATTTGGTGGAAGGCCGTCAGGACAAGCCCGAAACTTACGGCCAAAGCATCACCGACGCCTGCATCGGTTGGGACAAGACCGAAGAATTGCTGGCGTTATTGGCTGAGGCAAACCGCAGTCGTGTATAAATACCGTTTGGGTTGAAATATAATTTTTTTGAATAAGTGTTTTACCATGACAGGCCGTCTGAAAGTTTCAGACAGCCTGTTGCCTTTTCATTCGGAATTGGGCGTCTAAACCTTATGCCCTGCCGCGCGATACTGCCGCCATACTGCCAGCAAATACAGCACCACGCCCAGCCACACCCAGCCGTAGCCGATCAGGCGGTTGGCATCGAAGGCTTCGCCGAACAGCAGCAAACCCGCCAACAATTGCAGCACCGGCGAAAAATATTGCAGCATACCGAGCATCGAAAGCGGAATCCGCCGCGCACCGGCGGCAAACATCAATAAAGGCACGGTGGTAATCATGCCTGAGCCGAGCAGCACCGCCAGCGGCAGCGCGCCCAGTTGGGCAAACTGCAAACTGCCTGCCGCATAATGGTGCGCCAGATAGCCCAGCGCAAACGGCAGCAGGATCAGGGTTTCCCAAGTCAGCCCCACCAAAGCGCCCACCGGCGCGAGCTTGCGGATAAAACCGTAGAATCCGAAAGTCAGCGTCAGCAGCAGCGCCACCCACGGCATCTGCCCGGCCGGCACCGCCAGCCACAAAATCCCCGCAAACGCCAGTGCCACCGCAGCGGCTTGCAGCTTATCCAGCCGTTCTTTCAAGACCACGCGGCCGAGAAACACGCTAAAGAGCGGCGACATAAAATAACCCAAGCTGGCATCAAGTACATGGTTATTGGCAATCGCCCACAAATACACCAGCCAGTTCATGCCGATACAGAACCCGCTCAACACCAGCGCCGCCAGAACCTTCGGCTGTTTGAGCACGGCGGCAAACGCGCCCTGCTGATGGGTGAACAGCAGTACCGCCACGGCAAACAGCGCCGACCACACAATCCGCTGCGCCAACACCTGATCGGCCGCCATGCCCGCCTGATTGATGGGATACCAATAAATCGGAAACAGCCCCCAAATGGCATAACAGCCGGCGGCATACCAAATGCCTTTGCGGGTTTCTTGGGCGGAATACGCGGAATTCATAACAGATCGGCTGGGTAAAGACGGTGATTATCCGCCTGAAGCCGCACCGCCGCAATGCCGCATTCAGCAAAGCCGCCATATCCCTTATAATGCCCGCATGATTTTGCACCACATCGCGTTAAACGTGCCGGTTTCAGACGGCCTCTTCACCTACCGCCACCCGACCGCGCTGCCCGCAGGTTGCCGGGTGGCGGTGCCGTTTCGCGGAAAAACGGTGGCGGGCGTGGTGTGGGCAAGCGGCGTGGAAAGCAGCATGGCAATTGAGAAAATCCTGCCCGTGCAAACGGCTTTTACCGATGGGGCGCCGTTGCCCGAAAGCTGGCGCGCGCTCATCGACTTTACCGCCCGTTATTATCATTACCCCACCGGCCAGGCCGTATTTGCCGCACTGCCGGCAGGGTTGAAAGAGCCGAAACCCGTTGGCATGCCGCAGCCGCCGCTGTTTTATGCCTTAAACGAAACCGGCAGGGCACAAACACCGCCGCCGGAGCGGTTTCGCAAACAACACGCATTATGGCAGGCGCTGTTTTCAGACGGCCTTGAAATGGCGGCCTTGAAACGCATCAACAACCAAGCCCCCAAACTCGTGCAAGAGTGGGCCGCCCAAGGCTGGATACACACCTCGCACGCCGCCGCGCCGAAGCTGAATCCGTCCGAACATACGCTGAACGCCGCGCAGCAGGCCGCATCGCAGGCCGTGCAGGCCGCCGCCGGCACTTTCCAACCGTTTCTGCTTTACGGCATTACCGGCAGCGGCAAAACCGAAGTGTATTTCGACGTGATGGCCGAAGTGCTGGCCGCGGGCAAACAGGTGTTGTTTCTGCTGCCCGAAATCAACCTTACGCCGCAACTGCTCAAACGGGTGCAGGCGCGGTTTGCCGACGTGCCGGCCGCCGTTTTGCACAGTCAAACCGCCGCCGGCGCGCGCGCGCAGGATTATCTGCGCGCCATGCTCGGCCAAGCCAAGCTGGTTATCGGCACGCGGCTCTCGGTGTTCACGCCGCTGCCCGATATCGGCCTGATTGTGGTGGACGAAGAACACGACGGCTCGTTCAAACAAGACAACGAATTGCGCTACCAAGCCCGCGATTTGGCCGTGTGGCGCGCCAAACAGAGCGGTTGCCCGATTGTGTTAGGTTCCGCCACGCCCAGCCTCGAGAGCTGGCACAAAGCGCAAAGCGGCGCCTACCGGCTGCTGGAGCTGGCCGAACGCGCCCGTGCCGCCGCCAAACTGCCGCAGGTGGAGGTTTTAAACGTAGGCCGTCTGAAACTCGACAACGGTTTTTCGCCGCAGGCCCTCAAACTTTTACAACAAAATTACCGACAAGGCGGTATGTCGCTGGTTTACCTCAACCGCCGCGGTTTCGCCCCCGCCCTGTTTTGCGGCGATTGCGGCCACACCTTCGGCTGCCCGCGCTGTTCGGCCAAAATGGTGCTGCACCAGCGTGCCCGCCAACTGCGCTGCCACCATTGCGACTACCGCCAAAGCGTGCCCTACAAATGCCCCGATTGCGGCAACCAAGACCTGACCGCCGTCGGCCAGGGCACGCAGCGCGTTGAAGAAACCCTGCGCGCGCTGATGCCGCAAGCCGCCGTTGCCCGCGTCGACCGCGACAGCACCACCCATAAAAACGACTGGGCCGATTTATACCGCCGCATCGCCGGCAACGAAATCGACGTGCTGGTCGGCACCCAGATGCTCGCCAAAGGCCACGACTTCGCCCGCCTGAACCTCGTGGTGGTGCTCAACGCCGACGGCAGCCTTTACAGTGCCGACTTCCGCGCCCCCGAGCGTCTGTTTGCCGAGCTGATGCAGGTTTCCGGCCGTGCCGGCCGCGCGCAAACCGCAGGCAGCGTGCTGATACAGACCCAACTGCCCGAACACCCCGTGTTCGCCGCCGTGAAAGCGCAAAACTACCGCATCTTCGCCGAAACCGAATTGGCCGAACGCAAGCTGCTGAATATGCCGCCGTTTGCCTTTCAGACGGCCATCCGCGCCGATGCCGCCAAAGTGGCCGACGCGATGGATTTTCTCAACGGCATCAAAGCCGTAACCGAGCCGTTAATCAGTGAAAACGTATCCGTGTTCGGCCCCGCCCCGATGTTTATGGTGCGGCTGGCCGAACGCGAGCGCGCGCAAGTGTTTTTAGAATCGCCCGACCGCCGCAGCCTGCACCGCGCCGTGAGCCTGTGGGTGCAGGTGTTGCAGCAATACCGCGACGGCAAAATCAGGTGGTCGGTGGATGTGGATCCTGCGGAGATGTGAAGGAGGTCTTTAAGGCCGCCTCATAACGGCAAAATATATCAGGCCGTCTGAAAATCAAATTTTTCAGACGGCCTGATATATTTTGCCAAAACCATTCCAGGTTTTTAAAACGTCTGCATCATGTTCGGGGTTGATCCGGGCAGCTGCCGGTGAGGCTTGTTGAATTGTGCAAAGGCTTCAACACTCTGCGGTTCACGCGCCGTAGTTGGGTTGCAGCAGGGCGCATTTCTGCCGTTCGCGGCGGCTGCGGCGGGAGCGGCCGGCGATTTTGCCGCAGGCGGCGCCGGGGTCGTTGCGGTCGGCCTGGCGTTCGTTGCGGTTTTCGCTGCGGGCGTATTTGTTGTCGCGGTTTTTCGGCTCGCGGGTGTTGCGCTCGCGTTCGCGGGCGGTGCGCGGCGCGGCGGGGGTTGCTGCGGTGCCGTCTTGCTGCCACCAGCTCGGCTCGAAGCCTTCGATGCGCTCGACTTCCACTTGGCTGCGGGTCAGCTCTTTGATGGCTTCGAACATTTTCTGTTCGTGTTCGTCCATCAGTGAAATCGCCACGCCGTCGGCGCCGGCGCGGCCGGTGCGGCCGATGCGGTGCACATAGTCTTCGGGCTGGGTGGGCAGCTCGTAGTTGATCACAAACGGCAGCTCGGCGATGTCGAGGCCGCGGGCGGCCACGTCGGTGGCCACCAGCACGCGCAATGCGCCTTCTTTGAATGCACCCAGGGTTTCGAGGCGGGTTTGCTGCGATTTGTCGCCGTGGATGGCTTGGGCGGAAATTTCGCGGCGCTGCAAATCGCGGGTTACCTGGTCGACGCTTTGTTTGGTTTTGCAGAACACGATAACCTGGTTCATGTTTAAATCGACAATCAGGCGCTCGAGCAGGTTGCGTTTGCGGGCGGTGTCGACGGCGATAACGTGTTGCTCGACGTTGGCGCTGGCGGCGTTTTGGGCGGCCACTTCCACTTGCTCGGGGTTGTTCATGAAATCCTGCGCCAGTTTGCGGATGGGCGGGGCGAACGTGGCGGAAAACAGCAGGGTTTGGCGCTGTTTGGGCAGCATGCGCATGATGCTGCGGATGTCGTCGATAAAGCCCATGTCGAGCATGCGGTCGGCTTCGTCGAGCACCACGATTTCGACTTTGCTGAAATTGATGTTTTTCTGTTTGACGTGGTCGAGCAGGCGGCCGACGGTGGCGACGACGATTTCGCAGCCTGCGCGCAGGTCGGCGGTTTGCTTGTCCATATTCACGCCGCCGAAGAGCACGGTGTGGCGCAGCGGCAGGTTTTTGATGTAGCCCTGCACGTTTTGGTCGATTTGGTCGGCCAGCTCGCGCGTGGGCGTGAGCACCAGCATGCGCACGGGGTGCATGGCGGGCGAGGTGCTGGGGGTGGCGTAGCGTTTCAGGCGCTCGAGGCTGGGCAGCATAAAGGCGGCGGTTTTGCCGGTGCCGGTTTGGGCGGCGGCCAGAAGGTCGTGTCCGGCCAATGCTTTGGGAATGGCGGCGGCCTGAATCGGGGTGGGCGTTTCGTAGCCTTGTTCGGTGAGGGCGGCGACGATTTCGCTGCCCAAGCCGAGTGATGAAAAGGTCGGATTCATAATGTTTGCTTTCGTTTCAGACGGCCTGTGCGGGCGGTGAAAATATAGGCCGTCTGAAAAAATATCGGGGAAAAATAAGGCAGGGCGGTGGCCTGCCTGACGGATATACGGTCTCTATTATGCCATAAATCGGATGCCGGGGTGGGCGGGCGTCCGGTGCGTTTGCAGGCGGTTGTTGAAACCCGTGTCATACTCGGGTCAAGCCCGAATATGGCGGTGATGCTGCAAACTTTGCCAATGCTTCAGGGTTTATTCGGCACTTTTGTGATTGGAATATTTCAACAGCGGCGCGAGCAGCTGTTCGGCCATATTCCAAAACAGCGGGGTTTCTATCGGCGGGGTTTCGTCGTTGCCGAACACCAAAGCGACTTCGGTGTAGTCGCGCTGCCCTTTGCTGTTTTGGTTGCCGTAATAGACACCTCGGGCGGCTTTTTCAGCCTCTTCCCTGCTTTTGTTTTGCGCCAGCTCTTCGGCCGCTTTCAGCGTGGTGCGGGCGAAAAACGGCAGCGGGCGGGTTTGGCCGAGGCGGTAATAATCCAGCCATTGCCGCAGCAGTTCGAGCGCTTCCGGCTGCGGGATTTCCAACAGGGTTTCGGGTTGGGCGGGCAGCAGCAGGTGGGTTTGGCGGTTTGGGGTTTCAGACGGCCTCACGGCGCAGAAAATCAGGTGTTCGAGCAGAATGGCGATGTGCGCGGGAGAGTGGGGTTTCTCGCTGAGAAAGTAAATCTGCCCGTGTTGGTAGAGGTGGTTGAGGCTGCCCGATAGGGTGGTGCCGTCAAGCTCGAGCGTGTAGGGCAGGGCGGGCAGTTTGGGGCTGGCTACCAGCGTGCCGTCGAGCGATTTGGCGGCCGCTTGGAACTTGCGCTGCCACAATATGCCCAGCTCTCCGGCGGGCAGCAGGCTTTCGGCTTGCAGGCGGGCTTCGGTTTGTTGGAAGTTTTCGTTGCTGCGGCGCGCGGCGGTATATTCGGCGACGATGGCGGCGGCCTGCTGCGGTTCGAACGGCTCGGCGGCATCCCAAGCGGTGTCGCGGTAGGGTGCGCGCCAGTTGAGGGTGTGTTGCAGCCAGCTTTTGACGGGGTTTTTCCAGAAGCGGATAAATTCGTGGTGGCTGACGGCCTGCACGGTGTTTCCGGCTTCGCCGGGCGGTTCGCTGAAAAAGGGTGCGGGGGCGGTGGCAGGGGCGTTCAGGGCGGCGGCATAGTCGCGGCGGGTGCTTTGCAGGCCGTCTGAACGGGGTTGGCCGGTGAAATAGCTGCGTGAAAACGGTTGCAGGGGGTGGTGTTCTATGTGGTTTTCGTGCCAGCTGCGGGTGCTGCGGCCGGTCATGGCGGCAAGGGTGTCGGCCAGCTCGTTTAAGAGGGCGGAGGGCGCCAGCTCCTGATTGTTGCGGATGTCGCGCCCCACATACGATAAATACAGGATTTCGCGCGCGCTCATGATAGCTTCGAGAAAGAGGTAGCGGTCGTCGTCGCGGCGGGCGCGGTCGCCTTTTTGGGGGTGGCGGGCGATGAGGTCGAAGGCGGCGGCTTTGGTGTTGCGGGGGAAGTCGCCGTCGTTGAGGCCGAGCAGGCAGATAACTTTGAACGGCAGGCTGCGCATCGGCACCATGCTGCAAAAGGTGATGCCGCCGCGCAGAAAGCCGGCTTGGCTTTCGCTGTCGAGAAAGCGGCCGATGTGGCGGATAACGGTGTGCTGAGGCAGGGGGCTTTCAAAGCCTGCCAGCGCGGCTTCCTGCTGCCAGCGGGCGAGCGACTGGCTCAGTTGCTGCCAGGCGTATTGGTCGCCGCTGCCGGGAGCGGTGAGTGCGGTCAGCAGGTTGCGCACGCGTTCGGCCCATTCGGCCACGGTGGCGGGGCGCTGCCATTCGCGGGCAGCGGCGGCGAGCGTGCGCACGAGGGCGGTGAAGCGGCCGAGCACGGCGGTTTGGCCGGGGTTGCCGTGCCAGGCGCTGATGTTGTGCCACAGCGGGTTGCCGTTTTCGGGCAGCAGCCAGCCGAGCGCCAAACGCTCCAAGCCCTGCTGCCAGGTGAACAGGTTGTCGCTGCTGCCGCGCATTCCGTTATCCAGCCCCCAATGCACGTTGAGCGCGGCGATGGTGTCGTGCAGCAGCGGCAGGTCGTCGCGGCTGAGTTCGAAACGTTGCAGCACCAGGTCGTTTTCCAGCAAGGGCAGCAGCAGATCGACTTCAAAACGGCTTTCCAGCAGCGCGAGTGTTTGCGAAAGTGCTTGAAAGAGCGGTTGGCGGCGGCTGATTTTCACGTCCGACACCGAATAGGGCAGCGCCTGCGCCCCGGCTTGTTCCTGCCCGAACACGGCTTCGATAAACGGGCTGTAGGGTTCGATATTCGGGGTGAGCACGGCGATGTCGTGCGGTTGCCATTCGGGGTGTTCGGCCAAAACGGCGAGCAGGCGGTTTTTCAGAATCTGCAATTCGCGCAGGGGGCTGTGGGCGGAAACAATCTGTATCGAGCGGTCGTTTTCGACGCCATCGGCGGTATAGCAGCTTTCAGACGGCATGGTTAAGGTTTGGATATCGTGTTGCAGGCAGCGCAGCAGGGTGGGCGGGGCCGTCTGAAAAGGTTCGTCGTCGAACACGGGGATTTCGTGTTTGGGCACTTCGGCCAGCGCGTCGAAAAAATCGCGCCCCTGCTTACCCAGCGAGGCCAGAAGCGGGTGGCCTGCCTGACTCAGATCGATATCGCCTTCTTGTTGCAGCACCTGCGCCGCTTCAATCACATTGCCCCAATAGGCGCTGCTGGGGTTGAGGGCGAAAATATGCACGTCGCAATGCTCGGCAAGCGCTTGCAAGAGTTGCAGATACATCGGTGCCATGGTGGCGATGCCGAACACACAGTAGCGTTCGGGCAGCTTGCTTTTATCGAGCGCGCCGAGAAGCTGCCGCCATAATGCGACGCGGTGCGGTGTTTGCGTGCTGCCGTCGTCGAGATAGCGCCACAGTGCCGCCTGCCAGTTTTCGCCGCTGCCCAGGCCCAAGGTTTTGCCCTGCTGCCAAGCGTCTATCCATTGCGGGCGGTACACCAGATATTGGTCGAAAATATCCGCCAGCTGCCCCGCCAGCTGGTAGGCCGCCGAACCGCCGCTGCCCAGATAGCTTTGCAGCGCGTCGCGCGCGCTTTGGTATTCGGAGGCCGTCTGAAAAAGCCGGCTTTGAAACAGCCCCAGCAAACGCCAGCGCATCACTTCGGGCGAAAACGGGCTGAGCGCGGGAATGCCCGGTATCAGTTCGCGCATCAGCCGCCAGGCCAGCCCGGCGGGCAGGCTGAAACGCAGGTTGGCCGCCACGCCGGTTTCGCGCGCCAGATAAGCGTTGAGATAGCGCCGCATACCTTGGCTCTGCACCACGATTTCTTCCTCCGCCAGCGGGTCGGCCGGCGGTTGCAGGCGGTGCACTTGGTTGAACAGGGCGGCCAGGTCTTCCAAACGGTTGGATTGGTAAAGATAGAGCATGATGGTTTTTTTGATGGGCCGGAGGGGCGATTATGAATGAAGGGCGGCCGTCTGAAAACGGTTTCAGACGGCCGCTTCGCCATAACGGCGGGTTTCAGTTGATATCGAGGCGTTCCATGCGGTAGCGCATGGAGCGGAAGCTGATGCCCAGCAGCTTGGCGGCCTGCGTGCGGTTGAAGCGGGTTTGCTGCAAAGCCATTTCGATGATTTCGCGCTCGACCTGGTCGAGATAATCCTGAATCTGCATCTGGCCGGGCACGAAGCGGGCAAGCCGGCCGCTATCCGGGGCGGGTGTGCCGGAATCCGTCTCGGGTTCGGCAACCGGCGTATTGGCGGTTTCGGGGAGCGCGGAGAGCGACAGGGTATGGCCGGTGTTGATTTGCAGATCATCAAATTGGATCACCTGCCCCACGGTGAGGGCGACGGCGCGCTCGAGTATGTTTTCCAGCT
This sequence comes from Neisseria dentiae, assembly GCF_014055005.1. Lineage (NCBI taxonomy): Bacteria > Pseudomonadati > Pseudomonadota > Betaproteobacteria > Neisseriales > Neisseriaceae > Neisseria > Neisseria dentiae. The sequence continues at coordinate 123,773 of NZ_CP059570.1, forward strand.
CGCGGAAGTTGCCCGGGTAGCTGTAATGCAGCAGGGCGTCTTGCGCTTTGGGGCTGAGTTTGTAGGTTTCGTTGCCGCTGCGGTGTTTGTAGAGCAGGTGCATAATCAGGCCGCCCAAATCTTCGCGCATTTCGCGCAACGGCGGCATATTCAGCGACACCACGTTGAGGCGGTAGTATAAGTCTTGCCTGAAAGCCCCGCTTTCCACCAGCGCTTCGAGATTTTTGTGGGTGGCGCACACAATCCGCACGTCCACAAAGGTTTCGCGGGGATCGCCGATGCGGCGCACGGCTTTTTCCTGAATGGCGCGCAGCAGTTTCACCTGCATGGCCAGCGGCAGATCGGCCACTTCGTCGAGAAACAGCGTGCCGCCGTCGGCATGTTGGAAAAAGCCCAAACGGTCGGTGTCGGCGCCGGTGAAGCTGCCTTTTTTGTAGCCGAAAAATTCGCTTTCCATCAGGTTTTCGGGAATCGCGCCGCAGTTGACGGCGATAAAGGGCTTGTCGGTACGGTCGGACAGCTCGTGTATGGTGCGCGCGGCCTGCTCCTTGCCCGTGCCCGATTCGCCCGATATGTAAACGGGCACACCGCTTTTGGCAAGGCGGCGGATTAAGTGGCGCACTTCCACCATCTGCGGCGACATACCCAGCAGGCGCGGCATATCCGACTCGCCGCCCAGCTCGGTTTCGGGCAATACGCGTGCGGTAAGCTCGCCGCTGGCAAAGCGGTCTTTCAGCGAGCGCAGTCCCTCGGGCACGCCTGCCGAACGGGTGAGGGCGGAGCCGGTTTTGCGCATTGCTGCGGGCGGTGCGGAGGGAAACGGCACGCGTGCGGCGTGCGGCGGGGAAGGCTGCGGTTTGGCGAAAGCGGGTGCGGCAGGTGCGGTTTGCACGGGCGGCGGTTCGGCAGGTTGCGGAGCGGCCGGTGCGTGTTCGGACGGCTCGCTGATTTTCACCGCTGATTTCACCAGTGAGCGCAGTTGCGAAAGGGTGATCGGTTTTTGCAGATAGTCGAACGCACCGGCGCGCAGGGCTTCGACTGCCTGATCGGCGTTGCCGAAGGCGGTGATCACGGCCACGGGGGTGTCGAGCGCCAACTCGTCGATGTATTGCACCACTTCGAGGCCCGAGCCGTCGGGCATACGCATATCGGTTAACACTAACGAATAGTCGTTGTTGTCGAGCTTGTCTTTGGCATCTTCCACGCCCACGGCGGTTTGTACCCGCAAACCCATTTTCATCAGGGTCATTTCCATCAGGTCGCGGATATCGGCTTCGTCGTCCACCACCAATACGGGGTCTTGCAGGTTATGGTTGCTCATCGGTTTCTCTCGGTAAAATCAGTTCGAACCCGTTCATTTCGGGGTGGTAGTGCAGTTGGCCCAGATTGGCGTGCGCCAGTTCGCGCGCCACATAAAGCCCCAGGCCGGTGCCTTGTTTTTCGGTGGTGAAGAATGGCTCGAACAAATGGTTGCGCACGTCGGGCGGCACGCCGGTGCCGTTATCGGCCACCACGATCGAAATGTGTATGCGGCCGCTGGGCCTGATCAACACGGTGATGGCGTGCTGGTCTTGGCGGCTGTGGCGCCAGGCGTTGTTGCACAGGTTCCACATAATCTGTTGCAGGTGCATGGGGTCGGCCAGCACGCTTAAATTGCTGCCGTCCATATTCATACGCAGGCAGCCGACGGCATCGGGGTTGTTGAGGGTGAATTCCTGCTTGAATTCCAGCCAGAATTTCATCAGGTTGACCGGTTCGCGGCTGACGCTGTCGCGCTTGTTGATGAGCGACACGTCTTCGAGCATTTTGTCGATGCGCTGGATATTGGTGTCGATAATGCTGTGAAGTTTGGCTTTGGTGGCATCGGCATCGTCGCCGTCGTGCAGCAGGTCGCTGGCGTGGCGGATGGCCGACATGGGGTTGCGGATTTCGTGTGCCAGATTGGCGGTAAGCTGGCCGAGCGAGGCCAGTTTGGTGGCCAGCGCTTCGGCGGCCACTTCACGCAGCGAGCGCACGAACAGCATCAGCAGCTCGGTTTTTTCCTGAATCAGCGGCACGGCGCGAACGTGCATGGAATGTTGGAAAATGTGGATGTCGGTTTCAAAGTTTTTATCGGGTTGGTATTGCCAGCGCGACACCAGTTCGGCAAATACGGTTTCCTGTTTGTCGACTTCCAAACCGGGGAAATAGGTTTTGGCCTGACGGTTGAACAGCCACACGCGCTGCGAAGCGTCGATTACGATAACGGCTTCCTGCACGCGGTTGAGCACCAAACGGTTCAGCCCGCTTACGCGGCGGTAGGCCAGCTGGTGTTTTTCGGCCGATTCGGTGGCCGCTTGCAGATAGGTGGCGGAAAACGCGGTTAAGGCGGCCACCAGATAGCAGGCGCCTGCGAGCAGGGCGGCGGATACGATGGAGCGGCTGTCCCATTCGAGCGGGTGGAATTGAATCTGGCCGGCCAGAAACATACTCAGCAAAATCAGCAGGAAGGCATAGCTGGCGTAGAGCATGGGGTAGCGGCCGTGGCTGAGCAGGCACGAGGTGGCGATAAAGGGCAGCACGAGGATGCCGAAGCCGGAATCTATGCCGCCGGTGATGAAGGTGAGCATCAGCATCATGCTGATATCGACTACCGCGCTGGCATTGGGCAAATCGAGCGACTGCAACTGCCAGTCGGGCTTGAAGATGGAGAGCAGGATTAAAACCGCATAAATCGCCGCCCAAGTGTAAAACTCCAGCGGCGGAAACAGGTTTTTGGTTTCGTCGCCCGAATACACGCTCACCAAATGGAACACCAACAGCGAGAGCACGATGGCGATGCGGGCGATGTTGATCAGGCCGGGAATGCGCTCGTTCAACGTTTCCCAGTCGTGTTTGAGGAATAATCTGTTTACGCTCATGTAATGTAGGGCCTGTTGTATTGTTGTTGTTGTGGGCGGGCGGATATTGTTATGTTGTAAAAATGCCGCAGCTTCGGTGCAAAGCGGCTGCGTACAGGTTCCCGGCAGCAAGCCCGGGCAGTTAAAGGCGGCTTTTTTTGAAGGGTTAAAGTATTTATTCTTCAGCCGTTTATTTTTTTCGGTGTTTGCAGGCCGCGCACCGGTTGCCGTTTTGCGGCCCTCCCGTCCGTATGCGCTGCCGTGTTTTATGTTGATTGTTTCGGTTGTGAAACAGCAATGCAGTAATTATACCGAATCTGCGCCGGATAATCTTTTCAGACGGCCTGAAATCTCTAAAATTTTGCCTTTTCGGCCGCGTTTGTTGTTTATATCTTGAATGCGCAGTTTTTCTTTGTGTTCGGCGCCGCGTTTGCCGGTGCTCTCGACGATGAATTCGGGCGACGAGGTAACGGCGGTATGTTCCAGCTTGGCGCCGTCCGAAAGGCTTATCAGTTGCAGGCCGCGGCCTTTGGCCATCACTTCCAATTCGCCGATGGTGAAGGCCAGCAGGCGGTTGTCGCTTGAGGCCAGCAGCACTTTGCAGTCGGGGTTGATGAGCGACACGGCAAACACGGGCACGGGCGGCAGCGTTTGTTCGCCCGCTTTGAGCGTCATCAGCACTTTGCCGGCTTTGACGCGGCCGGTCATGTCGCCGAGCTTGGCGATAAAGCCGTAGCCGCCGCTGTTGCTCAAGAGATAGTGTTGGTCGGGCAGGCCGGTCATCATGGCGACAACGTGGGCGCCGTTTTGCAGTTCGATAAGCGAGGCCACCGGCACGCCGTCGCCGCGCCCGCCGGGAATGTCGGCGGCATCGAGCGTGTAGGTGCGCCCGTGCGAATCGAGCACCACCACCGGCCATACGGTGCGGCCTTCCATCACTTGTTTGAGGCCGTCGCCTTCTTTAAACGCGGTTTGGCTCAAGTCGAGGTTGTGGCCGGAGCGGCTGCGTATCCAGCCTTTGTTCGACAGGATGATGGTTACGGGTTCGTCGGCGGTGGTTTGGGTGAGCGTGGCGCGGCCGGCTTCTTCCACCAACGTGCGGCGCCCGTCGCCGTATTGCTTCATATCGGCCTGCATCTCTTTGATAATCAGCTTTTTCTTTTCGTTTTCATCGGCCAAAAGGGTTTTCAGACGGCCTTCTTCTTCGAGCAACTCGTTTAATTCTTTTTCGAGTTTGAAGCCTTCCAGGCGGGCGAGCTGGCGCAGGCGGATTTCGAGAATGTCTTCGGCCTGGATTTCGGTAAGCCCAAAGGCGGCCATCAGGTCGGGTTTGGGATCGTCGGATTCGCGGATAACCTTAATCACTTCGTCGATGTGCAGAAACGCAATCATGCGGCCGTCGAGAATGTGGATGCGTTTTTCCACTTGGCCCAAGCGGAATTTCAGACGGCGTGTAACGGTTACGGTGCGGAATTCCAGCCATTCGCTCAGAATGGTTTTCAGGTTTTTCTGGGCGGGGCGGTTGTCCGTGCCCATCATCACGAGGTTCATCGGCACGTTGCCTTCGAGCGAGGTTTGCGCCATCAGCGTGTTGATGAAGTTTTCAGGCTCGATGCGGCTGGATTTCGGCTCGAACACCAGGCGCACAGGCGCTTCGCCGTCGCTTTCGTCGCGCACGCGCTCCAAGAGCGAGAGCATCAGCGCTTTGGTGTTTTGCTGCTCCTGCGTGAGGTTTTTCTTGCCCGGCTTGGGCTTGGGGTTGGTTTGCTCTTCGATTTCGGCCAGGATTTTCTGCGCGCTGGTGTTGGGCGGCAGCTCGGTTACGATGATGCGCCATTGGCCGCGCGCGAGTTTTTCCACTTCGTAACGCGCCCGCACGCGCACGCTGCCTTTGCCGGTTTCGTAAATCTGCTGCAAATCGGCGGCTGGGGTGATGATTTGGCCGCCGCCGGCAAAATCGGGCGCGGGAATATACTGCATCAGTTCGGCGGTGCTGAGCGACGGCTTTTTCAAGAGGGCAATCGCGGCTTGGGTTACTTCGGTGAGGTTGTGCGACGGGATTTCGGTGGCCAGCCCCACGGCGATGCCCGATGCGCCGTTGAGCAGCACCATCGGCAGCCGCGCGGGCAGGTGCAGGGGTTCTTCAAACGCGCCGTCGTAGTTGGGCACGAAATCCACCGTGCCCTGATTGATTTCGGCAAGCAACAGCTCGGCAATCGGCGTGAGGCGCGCTTCGGTGTAGCGCATGGCCGCCGCGCCGTCGCCGTCGCGCGAGCCGAAGTTGCCGATGCCGTCGATCAGCGGGTAGCGCAAGGTAAAATCCTGCGCCATGCGCACCATTGCGTCATAGGCCGAAGCGTCGCCGTGCGGGTGGTATTTGCCGAGAATCTCGCCCACCACGCGCGCCGATTTTACCGGCTTCGCCCCGTGCGTTAGCCCCATATCGCGCATGGCATAAAGAATGCGGCGCTGCACGGGCTTTTGGCCGTCTGAAACTTCGGGCAGGGCGCGGCCTTTCACCACGCTCATGGCGTATTCGAGATAGGCGCGCTCGGCATATTGGCCGAGCAGCAGATAATCGCTGCCCACGGGGGCGGCGGAAGCGTGTTCTTCAATCATTGCGGCAGAAAGTTGGTTCAGATAAAAGGGCGTATTGTAAAACAAATCAGGCGGCGGCGCTTTATACGGCGGATAGGCGGTTTTTTCAGACGGCCTTTCCGGGTTACACCGCCTTCGGCAGTCCGAGACCTTTGCAAAACCCCTTTCAGCATCTTAAAACCTCTGCGTCATGCCCGGGCTTGACCCGAGCATCTTTTTGTTTCAAAAGAAATAGCAGATACCCGGGTCAAGACCGAGTATGGCAAAACATAAATAAATTCAGGATTGAAACGTATTTTGCAAAGGCCTTAGTCTGATAAAAAAATCTAATCCGAATCATCAGAAAAGCAGGCGCTCTTGTTATAATTCCGCCAGTTTATTTTCCGGAAACCGCACCATGATTCCCCAGCCCCGCTTTAACTGCCGTTTGGGCGAAACCGAACAAAACCGCCTGCTGGCGCGTTTGGAAAACCATTTCGACTGGCGTGCCGACGCTTGGCGTTATTTGTGGCTGAACGGTGTGCGTTTGGGCCGTCTGAACGAAAAATGGCTGGAGCGGGTGGAGCAGGACTGGCCGGGGCGGTTGGAAGAAAAGCCCGACGGCATTTATCTTTTTACCGACAACTGGCTCTCGATGGGCGACAGCCTGCAACACATGGCGCAGGGTTGGCACCAGCTCGGCCATCTGGGCGGCTGGCGCAACGAAAAGTTCGACGCCACCGATAACGCAGGCAACGCCCTGTTTGCACTCGAGCGCGCCGCTTTCCGCCCGCTGGGGCTGATGAGCCAGGCCGTACACATCAACGGTTTAACCGAACACAACGGCGAATGGGTATTTTGGATAGGCCGCCGCAGCCCCTTCAAAGCGGTTGATCCCAACAAACTTGATAATTTGGTCGGCGGCGGTATCGCCAGCGGCGAGAGCATACAGGAAGCCATGCTGCGCGAGGGCGGCGAAGAAGCCGGATTGGATGCCGGCCTGCTGCAAAACCTGCCGTGCCGCAGCCGCCGCCTGAGTGTGCGCCCCGTGTCGCGCGGGTTGCACAACGAGCTGCTGCATATTTTCGATGTGGTGCTGCCGCCCGATGTGGTTCCCGAAAACCAAGACGGCGAAGTGGCCGAATTCAAACGCATGGGCGTGGCCGAACTTGCCGCTGCCATGTGCGACGGCCTGCTGATGAACGATGCCATGATCGCCACGCTCGATGCTTTTGCCCGCTACGGCCTGCTCGACGAAACACACGGTTTGGCGAAATGGCTGGCGGCCACGCAGAAGACGGAGCTTTAGCGGTTTTCAGACGGCCTAAGACCTTTGCAAAAAACACCTTAAGGCCGTCTGAAATGCTTAAATCCCGTCATTCCCGCGCAGGCGGGAATCCAGACTTAAAACCATCAAGTATTTTATTTCAATAGCTTATGAAAAAAACAACTGGATTCCCGCCTGCGCGGGAATGACGAGAAATAAATTTTTTGTGATGGTTTTTTAATTTTGCAAAGGCCCCGGCCTGCTCGGGTTTTGCAAGGTTTTCCATATGACATAAGCCCAAAAACACCGAACCGCCGTGTTAAACGGCGGTTCGGTGTTTCGGTTTTGAGTATTTGATGTAAAGGGAACGGAATCTTTCGTATACGCGCACTCCGGTATCGTTAAAGACGGTTTAAGGGAATCAGCTGTTTGGTGTTTAATGGCCCGGCATTAGGATGGCTGCCGAGTGTCTTTATCTTAATATAAATAAAAACAATTATCAATAACAAAATATAAAGAGTAGTGGATTTTTGGATAATTGTTTGATAAAAAAAGAAAATAAATTATATCCGGGTTAGGCTGTTTTACTGGAATACAGTGATAAGGCGCGATTCCGCACCGTTTTACCGAAGATTTTGCTGGTATCGTAAAGCAAAATAAAAAGGAGCAACGCCGTATCGTTTTATTTGGGTTTGCGATAAATTCCGCCCATAGCCAAAATCAAACCACATATCAACGGCAGGGCAAATCCCGTATAATTACTATTCTCAACATTTTTTTCATATCAGGCCGTCTGAAAACGTTTCAGACGGCCCCACCAGCCGAATACCATGCCGCAAACCTACCGAACCGTACAACGGGATTTACTCGAAGCCAACGGTCTCTCGCCCGAGCAGCTTGCCCGCAGCCTGAGCCTGATTGGCAGCCACTATGTGGATTATGCCGATATTTATTGCCAGCGCACCGCTTTTGAAAGCTGGCATCTCGAAGAGGGCATGGTCAAATCGGGCAGCTTCCAAATCGATCAGGGCGTGGGCGTGCGTGCCGTTTCGGGCGAAAAAACCGCTTTTGCCTATGCCGACAGCCTCAATGAAGAATCAATTAATCGTTCGGCGCAGGCCGTGCGGGTAATCGGTGCGGCAGGCGCGGCCGGCAGCGTGAAAGCCGCCGTGCCGGCCGGCGGCCTGCAAGTGCACACCACACAAAACCCGATAGCCGGTTTGGATTCGGCCGCCAAAGTCGCCCTGCTCAATAAAGTGGAGGCGCTGGCCAAAGCCGCCGACCCGCGCATCGTGCAGGTGATGGCGGGGCTGACCTGCGAATACGATTTGGTTTACATCGCCCGTTTGGACGGCCGCCACGCCGCCGACATCCGCCCGATGGTGCGCCTGAACGTTACCGTTATCGCCAAGCAGGGCGAGCGGCGCGAGCAGGGCAGCGCGGGCGGCGGCGGGCGTTACGGCTTGGATTATTTCGATGAAAGCCGTGTGGCGCAATATGTGAATGCTGCCGTCAAACAGGCGCTGACCAATCTCGAATCCCGCCCCGCACCCGCAGGCGCGATGAAGGTGGTGCTCGGCAACGGCTGGCCGGGCGTGCTGCTGCACGAAGCGGTGGGGCACGGTTTGGAGGGTGATTTCAACCGCAAGCAAACCAGTGCGTTCGCCGGACGCATCGGCGAGCGGGTGGCTGCCAAAGGCGTTACCGTGGTCGATCAGGGCGATATAGCTGACCGACGCGGCTCGCTCAATATCGACGACGAAGGCAATGAAACCCGCCGCACCGTGCTGATCGAAGACGGCATTCTCACCGGCTATATGCAGGACGAAACCAACGCCCGCCTGATGGGTGTGCCCGTAACCGGCAACGGCCGCCGCGAAAGTTATTCGGCGGCGCCCATGCCGCGCATGACCAACACTTTTATGGAAAACGGTGTTTACGATCCCGAAGAAATCATCGCTTCGGTTGATAAAGGCATTTACGCCGTCAATTTCGGCGGCGGCCAGGTCGATATCACCAGCGGCAAATTCGTTTTCAGCGCATCCGAGGCGTGGTGGGTGGAGAACGGCAAGCTGCAATACCCCGTAAAAGGCGCCACCATTATCGGCAACGGCCCGGAAGTGCTCAAATATGTGAGCATGACCGGTAACGACAGCGCGTTGGACACCGGCGTGGGCGTGTGCGGCAAAGAGGGCCAAAGCGTGCCGGTGGGCGTGGGCCAGCCGACTTTGCGTATCGACGAGGGCTTGGTGGTGGGCGGCAGCGAGGTTTGACGGCGGCGGTTTGAATAAAAATACCCGGAGTTGTTTCCGGGTATTTTTTTATGGTTACGGGAATGACGATAATCGGATATTTCAGACGGCCTTATACCTCTGTAAAAATATCTTAAAGGCCGTCTGAAAACAAACAAAGCAATGTTGCTGCAAAGCTTGTTGTGTTTTCAGACGGCCTGAGTGCCGGTTATTGCCGGAAAAGTCAGGTGTCAGAACTTATAGCTCACTTTGCCGACGATGCTGCGGCCTTGGCCGTAGTAGCAGTAATAATCGCAGCCGCTGATGTATCTGCGGTTGGTGATGTTGTCGGCATTGATTTGGGCTTCCCAGTTTTTGCCGGCTTTATAACGTGCGAAGAGGTCGAACACGGTGGAAGAAGGCACGCGGTAGCCTGAGTAAAGCGAGCCGTTGGAGGTGTGGCTGTTGCCCGCATAGCGCACGCCCGCGCCCAGCGAGAGGCCGTTGAGCACACCGCTGTCGAAGCTGTATATCCCGCGCAGGCTGGCGCTGTGTTTGGGAATCAGCGGGTTGCGGATTTCACCGCCGCTGCTGTCGGTGATGCTGCTCAAATAAGTGTAGGCAAACTGGCCGCTGATGTTGTCGGTAATGTTGGCCTGAGCCTGGATTTCCACGCCTTTGCGCTTAATCGGGTCGGCGCTGCTGACGGTGGCGCCGGTAGCGTTGGACACTAACGCGCCTTTATCGCGGGCTTTGAACACGGCAACGGAGGCGCTGCCGTCCAGCCACGACGGAATGTATTTCAGGCCGGCTTCGTATTGCTCGGTGGTGTTCGGGTCATACAGGGTTTGGTTGCCGCTCAGGCCGGTGGGCAGGCGGAACGATTCGCTGTAGGCGATGTAGGGGTTGAGGCCGAAGGGGGCGTAATACATCAGCGAGCCGGAATAAGAAGTGTGGTTGGCTTTAACCGATTGGCCGTTTTCCACTTCTTCGCTGCGTGCGCGGTCGTGGCGGATGCCGGCGGTGATGCCTACGCGGTTAAACAGTTTCATGCTGTTTTGCAGATAAAAGCCCAACTGCTTAGATTTGATGCCGGTTTCGGGTGCATTGATGGTTTGCGCCGCACCGTAAGAAGCGGCAGGGTTGAATACGTTGACGTTTGAAGCCGAACCTCTCAGGTTGTAGAACGCATCAATTTTTTCATGGCGGTAATCCACGCCGCCAAGCAGGGTATTGTCGATACTGTCGTTTTTAAACTGCCAGCGCAGTCGGTTGTCGATGCTGTGGCTGCGGACTTTGCCGTCGTTAAACACCACGCCGCGCGGCACTTCGTATCCCGATTCGTTCAGCGGCAGGGGATTCCAGTTTGCATCGGATGCGGCGGGGTAGGCGTAGGTGCCGCGGTGGTAGTTGCTGATGTTTTGATAGCGGTAGTTTTGGCTGAAGCTGATGCCTTTGCCGAAATCGTGGCTGAATTCATAGCCGATGGAGCGGGCGATGTTTTTCTCGTCGTCTTGCGAAGGGTCGCCCAGATTGCTGCTGCGGGCGATGGTGCCCAAAGGCGTGGCCACCAGCGTGCCGCTTTGCGGCAGGAAGTTGGAGCTGGGCGTGCCGTTGTCTTTTTGCACGCTGGCCAAGAGGTTGATGCGGGTGCGGTCGCTGAAATCGTAGGCCAGCGACGGGGCGAAATAATAGCTTTCGTTATAGGTGCGGCTCCATTCGCCGTCGGCGCGTTTGTATGAACCCACCAAACGGTAGCGCAGGCTTTGGTCGGCATTGAGCGCGCCGGTATAGTCGGCTGCCAAGCCGCGTTGCTTGTTGTCGCCGACATGAATTTCTACCACGCCTTTGCCCACTCGGTTTTTATGCGGCCGTTTGCTGATGTAGTTGACCAGGCCGCCGGCATTGGCCGCACCGTAGGTAAGCGCGTCTGCGCCTTTGGTGATTTCCACCGATTCCACACCGAAGGGATCGATATGCGGAGTGAAGAAGCCGTAGGCGGCGGCGGGCGCACCGTCAAACGACTGGCTCGCTTCGGTGCCGCGGATGCGGAACCAGTTGGTGTTGGTGTCGCTGCCGAAAGGTTGGTTGGTGAAACCGGCTTGGTAGCGGCCGACTTCGTCCATTTTTTCCACGCCTTCTTCGCTTAAGGTTTCTGCGCTGACGGCCACGGCGGATTTGGCCTGGCGGAACGGTACGCCGCTCAGTTTGTTGATGGAGCCGACCACGGTAACGGTTTCCAGTTCGGCGGTTCCGGCGTTTTGCGCGCCGGTGTCGTCGTCGGCGAAGCTGTGTGTGTAGGCGCCCAAAACGGCTGCGGCCAAGAGGCTGTGGGCAAAAATGTGTTGTTTGCTTTTCATCGTGTTTTCTTTCGGGTTGTTATAAGGGAAGAGGCCGTCTGAAAGCCTTGGTTGTTTTCAGACGGCCTGGTGATGCGGATTATAGGCTGTTTGTGGCATATTTTGTTTTATCTGTTATGTAAACAGAAATAATATGACAATATTTCTTTATTTTTGTTGTTTTCTTGATACGAATTGTTGTTATTATTTTTATTGATTGAGCTATGAAATGATTTTGAATCGTTGCGGCAGCCGTGAGGCCGTCTGAAAAAAACAGCCGCAGGCGGCACGGTTGGGGCAGGGGCGGCGGCCGGCTTCAGCGGCTGTGCGCGTCGGCCACCCGCACGGCTTCTTCTGCGCCGTATTCGCTCAACACGCCGTGCTTCATCGACAGAATGCGGTCGGCATGGTGGAAATATTTGTCGTCGTGGCTGATGGCAAACACGGTGTAGCCGCTCTTTTTGAGCAGCGGCAGCAGTTGTTCGTAAAAGGTGCGGCGGAACTGCGGGTCTTGGTCGGCCGCCCATTCGTCGAGTATCAGCAGGCTGCGGCCTTCGAGCGCGGCGGCCAGCAGGGCGAGGCGTTTTTTCTGGCCTTGCGAAAGCTTGCTGTTGAGGATGCGGCCGGCTTCGATTTTGGCTTTGCCGTCAAGCTGCAAATGCTTGAGCCAATCGGCAATCAGGCCGTCTGAAACATCTTGCCCCATGCCGTCGGTGAGCTGTTGGAACAGGTGGAAATCGGTGAACACGGCGGCAAACAGCTGGCGGTAGGCGCTGCGGTTGGCTTCGGTGATTTCGGTGTTATCCACCCGAATTCTGCCGCCGGCGGGCGGATACAGGCCGGCGAGCACCATGGCCAGCGTGGATTTGCCCGAGCCGTTGGCGCCAATCAGAAACACGGTTTCGCCGCGCACGAGCGTGAGGTTGAGCGGCTCGAGCGCGAAGGTTTGGCCGCCTTGCGCAGGGTGGGTGTAACAGACGTTTTCCAAGCGGAGGGTTTGCCAGTTTTCGGGCAGGGCGGTGCCGTTGTGGAAGCCGCTGCGGTGTTCGGGCAGTTGCAGCCGTGCCAATGCCTGCAAGGCCACTTGGCTTTGCAGCATCACAGGAAACGCGCCGATGGCGGCGGTGAGCGGGCCGCGCATAAACAAAACCGTCATGCTCACGGTGGCGGCGTCGGCCAGGCTCGCCCATTGGTGATAGGCCGACAGATAAAACACCGCGCCCACCGCCGCCAGCATCACGCTGTTGCCCCAGTTGATGGCGAGCAGATGATAGGCGTCGGCGCGGACGTGGTAGCTGCGTTTGCGTTCGGCTTCGGGGGTGAATTCGCGCCGGAAAAAGCGTTCGGCGCGGTAGCGGTTGAGGGAGAGTTCTTTGTGGCCGTCGAGCACAGTTTCGTAATGGCGGTGCAGCGCGTCTTCCGACAGACGCTTTTGGCGGAAATAGCGGTAGTGCAGGCGCACGGCGAGGTGGCCGCCCGCTACCATCAGTGCCAGCATCAGCGCGGTAACGGCAAACAGCTTGGGCGAGAGCCAAATCAGATACAGGCTGCACGCGGCGGTAAACAGCAGCCCCTGCACCAAATCGGGCAGGCGGGTAAATGCCACCGAAAGGTGGTGGATGTCGTTGGCAAGGCTGGCCAAAATAGCGGCTTTGCCTGTTTTTTGCACGGTTTCGCCATCGGCGTCCATCACCCGCTTTACCAGCTCGGCCTGCATGGTGCAGATAAAGCGGTGGCCGATTTGCGAGAGTTTGATTTGCGAAAACGTGGCGGCGGCAAAATAAAACAGCACCAGCAGGGCAAACTGCCACACCGCCGCGCCGTCTGCGCCGCCGTGGAGCAGGCGGCTGTTGATAAAGGCCAGCACACCGATGCCGAGCGCGCCGGATAATAAGGTGAACAGCAGCATCAGCAGAAACGGTTGGCGGTGGCTGCGGTAGATAATGTGGAAGATGGACATGGTGTGTGTTTATGCTTGGCAGGTGGTTAAAAAGCCGTAGGTCGGGCATTTATGCCCGACTGTTACAGCTTAGCTGATGATGATGTCGGGCATAAATGCCCGACCTACGGCGTTCAGACGGCCTAAACGAATATGGCAAAGGGTTCAGGCCGTCTGAAAACAACGGGCGGTTTGCGCATGGAAAATCTGAAAAAACAAGCCTGCACAAATGTTTAGCCTGTTGTTACAATCCGTTTCCCGTTTTCGGCAAACGCTATAAGGAATCCATCATGCACTGGCTGTTTCTGGCCTTGGCCATCGTGAGCGAAGTGTTCGGCTCGACCATGCTCAAACTCAGCAGCGGTTTCAGCAAATTATGGCCCGCACTCGGCGTGGCGCTGGGGTTCGGGCTGGCATTTTATTTTCTTTCCCTTGCCTTGAAAACCATGCCGCTTGGCACGGCCTATGCCGTGTGGGCGGGCGTGGGGCTGGTGTTGACGGCAGCGGTGAGCGTGGTGTTTTTCGGCCAGAAAGTCGATGCGGGCGGCATCATCGGCATCACACTGATTCTGGCGGGAGTGCTGGTGCTGAACCTGTTTTCCAAAATGGGCGGGCATTAACGCCAAGCGTGTGTTTGATTGTTGAGGCCGTCTGAAAAATATCGGGTTTTCAGACGGCCTTTGCCGTTTCTTACAGCTTTCTCACCAACACCATAAAATACGCGCCGCCGATCAGGGTGGCCATCAGGCCGGCGGGGATTTCGTAGGGAAAGGCCAGCTGCCGCCCCAGCCAGTCGGCCAGCACCATCATCAGCGCGCCCAGCAGCGCGGCATACAGCAATTGCTGTTTGGGCAGCCGTGCGCCGAGCATGGCGGCCAAATGCGGCGCGAGCAGGCCGGTGAAGCTCAGCGGGCCGACCGTCAGCGTGGCGGCGGCGGTGAGCACCGCGCTCAACAGAATCAGCACCAGCCGCGCACGTTTCACGTTCAGCCCGGCCGACTGCGCCACCACGCTGTCCAAGCTTAACAGCGCGAGCCATTTGGCCAGCGGCAGCACCGCAGCCAGCAGCAAACAGGCCGACACGGCCACAGCCGCCGACAGCAGCGGCGTGGTGTGGTAAGTGGAGCCGGAAAGCCAGATTAAGAGCTGCTGCGTGCGGTAGTCGCCCAGCGCCGACCAAGTGCGGATGGCGGCATCGCTCAAGGCCGCCAGCGCCATGCCGGTGAGCAGCACTTTTTCGGGTTGCAGGCCGTTTTTGCGGTTGAACCACATCATCAAACCCAAGGCCAGCAAAGCCGCCGCGCCGCCGGCCAGCCAGAACAGCACGCTGCCCGAGGTAACGCCGAATATCATCACCGCCGTCATCGCCCCCAGAGCGGTGGCGGAACTGATGCCCAGCAATTCCGGGCTGGCCATCGGGTTTTGTGCCAAACGCTGCAACAGCACGCCCACCGTGGCCAGCATCATGCCGCAGCCGGCCGCCAGTAGCAGGCGCGGATAACGCAATGCCCACACGGCGGGGTCGGTGTCGATGTGCCAGCCCTGTTCGCCGTTGCCTGCCAACAGCGCGAGTGCGGCTGCCGGCAGCAGCAGGGCGGGCGAATAACGCAGCCACGGCGAAGCGCGCAGCGCGGCGGTTTTGCCGCCCGAGGCCGTCTGAAAAGCAGGGCGGGCGGGCATACGCGCCATCAGCCACAACAGCAGCGGCGCGCCGATTAAGGCGGTTAGCGCACCGGCGGGCAGGGCGATGCCGCGGTAGTGTTCCAGCAGCACCAGCGCATTGTCGGTTACCAGCAGCATCAGGCCTCCTGCCGCAAACGATGCGGCCAAACGGGCAGCAAGCGTGCGCACGCCGGCCTGCCGCACCGCAGCGGCCGCCGCCAGCCCCACGAATCCCATCATGCCCACCATGCCTACCACGGTGGCGCACACAAACGCCGCCAAAGCCAATGCGGCGGTGCGCACGGCTTTCACGGGCACGCCCAGCGCGGCGGCCTGGTCGTCGCTCAAGCCCATGATGTTCAAAGGTTTCAGCAACAAGGCCGACACCGCCCCCGCCGCCAGCAGCCGCCACAGCAGGCCGAGGCTGTCGTGCCAGCTGTCCTGCACCAGCGAGCCGCTGCCCCACTGCATCACCGCGCGCGCTTCTTCGCCGTAAAACAGCGTAATCATGCCACTCACCGAGCCGAGATAAAGGCTCATCACCAACCCGGCCAACACCACCGTAACCGGCATCATTTCGCGCCGTGCCGACAAGGCCAGCACCGCCGAGAGCGCGGCGGCCGCACCGGCAAAGGCCACGGCAAACGTGCCGTGCAGCAGTAAGGCAGGGAAAAACACGCCGGCAGCCAACAAGGCCAGTTGCGCGCCGCCCGCCACCGCCAGCGTGCTGTCGGCCGCCAGCGGATTGCGCAGCACCTGCTGCATCAGCATGGTGGCCGCCGCCAAACCGCCGCCCGCCAGCAAAGCCATCGCCATGCGCGGCAGGGTGTTTTGCTGCACCGCCAGCGCGTCAAGCGGCAGCGTGTCGGGCGCGGCAAACAGCTGCGCCCACGGCCAAACCCATTGCAGCTTGAGTATCCATAAGCCCGACAGCAAGGCCAAAGCGGCCAATATCAGCATCAGCGCCCAAGCAGGCCGTCTGAAAAAAACCTTTTGCCCTACCATGGTGTTTCCTGTTCAGACGGCAGCGCGCGTGCCAATTGTTGTGCGAAATGCTGCATCGACGGCAGCGCGCCGTAGCTCCACGAAGGCGGCAAAACACGGCGGTTGGCAGGTTGTGCAAACGGCAGCCGCCGCCATAGCGCGCTTTTTTCCAAACCCGGCCGCACATTGGCCGGATGCGGCTTCACAATCAGCAACAGCGTGTCAGGCGGCAGCCCGGCCAGCTTGTTCAACGTGATATTGGCAAAGCCCCAGCTGTTGGATTCGCCCTGCCAGGCATTGCGCAGGCCCAGTTTGTCCAACACCGCCTGATACATCGACGTGCGCCCGTAAATGCGCAGATGGCGCGTATCGACAAACTGCACGATGGCCAGCGGGCGGGAGCGGTAGGGCGCGAGCGTTTGCCGCTGTTGCGCCAGCTGCCGTTCGGTGTCGGCGATCAGTTGCTCGGCGGCAGGCGAAGCATTCACCAGCCTGCCGAGCGCGCGGGTGGCGGCCACGGTGCGGGCATATTGCGTGCCTTCGGCAGTGGCAAAGTCGATTTCGTGCACCGGCGCGATGGCGGCAAACTGCGGCTTCAAATGGGCGAACCATGAAGACTGCACAAACATATCGGGCTTAAGCTGCCGCAGGCGCTCCAGATTGGGTTGGAAGCGCAGGCCCGAATCCAAGGTTTGCGCGGGCAGCACGGGATAATTGACCCAATTGCCGTAAGCGCGTTTGTCGCCCACCGCCAGCGGCGGCAGTTTCATGGCGGTTAGGGTTTCGGCGGCCGACCAATCGGCGGTGGCCACGCGCGGCGCGGCATGGGCGGCAGGCAAAACGGCCAAACACGCCGCCCAAACCGCGCAGCCGGGCAGAAGGTGTTTCAGGCCGTCTGAAAAAAAGCGTTTCATCACCAAACCTGCTTTCACGGCAAAGCCACCGGCCGGCCGCTGTGCGGATGGGCGATGATGTTCATGTTTACGCTGTAAATATCTTTCAGCACGCCGGCGGTCATGATTTCAGACGGCCCGCCCTGTTTGAGCAGGCGGCCCTGTTTGAGCGCAATCAGTTCGTCGCAATACTGCGCCGCCAGATTGATGTCATGAATCACAATCACCACGCCCAGATTCAAACGGCGCGAAAGGCTGTTCACCAAGGCCATCACTTCGATTTGGTGGGCAATGTCCAGCGCCGCCAGCGGCTCGTCGAGCAGCAAAAAGCGGCTCTGCTGCGCCAAGCACATGGCCAGCCAGATGCGCGAGCGTTCGCCGCCGGAAAGCGTGTCGACAATCTGATCGGCAAAGCGCTCGGTGTGGGTGAGCGCAAACGCTTCTTCCACCGCTGCTTGGTCGTCTGCGCCGCGCCCCATCAGGCCGCTCCACGCATAACGCCCCATCGCCACCAGTTCGCGCGCGGTCAGCGAAGTGGCGGCAGGCAGGTGCTGCGGCAGATAAGCCACTTGGCGGGCATATTCGCGCGCGGAATAGGCAGCGGCAGGGCGGTCGTCGAGCAGTAGGCTGCCGGCGGTAGGCTGGATTTGTCGGGTAAGCAGCTTCAGCAAAGTGGATTTGCCCGATCCGTTGTGGCCGATTAAGCCATACACGCGGTTGGTTTCGAATTGCAGATTGATATCGTGCAGCAAGGTGCGTTCGGGCAGGGAAAAAGAAAGGCGGTTGAGTTGGAACATAAAGAAACGGCGGGTTTGAGAATAAGGTGGAAAGCGGGGCAGGCAGGCTCGAACGGAAACTCCGGCTTGGATGCGCCGAACAGTTTGGAAGGCGGCGTAAACATGGTTTGATTAGTTAATTATAATGATTATCATCAATTGCAGCAAGACGGGTATCCAGACCGCAAAACCACAGGTATCGATATGCAAACGCAATGCGCCGCCCGCAAACTTGCACCACTGCCGCGATTGTTTTAAAGTTAGTAAATTGAGTCGGAGAAACCAACCATGAAAATCACCGTAATGGGCGCAGGCTCTTGGGGAACTGCGCTAGCCATCCACTTCGCCCTGCACGGCCACGAAACCGCCATGTGGTCGCGCAATCCCGAACACATGGAAAACTTGGCGCGCGACCGTGAAAACAAGCGCTATCTGCCCGGTTTCGCGCTGCCGGCCGGTTTGTCGGTGCACACGCATTTGAGCGAGGCCTTGGAAGGCGCCGAGCTTGTGCTGATCGTAACCTCGGTTGCCGGCCTGCGCGACAGCGCAAGGCTTTTGGCCGAACACGGCGCCGGCCACCTGCCCGTGCTCACCGCCTGCAAAGGCTTCGAGCAGGATACCGGCCTGCTCACCTTTCAAGTGGTGAAAGAAGTGTTGCCGGATAATCCCAACATCGGCGTGCTGTCCGGCCCCAGCTTCGCACAAGAATTGGCGCAGCAGCTGCCGTGTGCCGTGGTGCTCGCATCGGAAAACAAAGCATGGGTGGAAGAGCTGGTAGGCCGTCTGAACACCAACGTTCTGCGTTTATACGGTAGCGAAGACGCAATCGGCGTAGCGGTGGGCGGAGCCGTTAAAAACATCATGGCCATCGCCACCGGCCTTTCAGACGGCCTCGGTTACGGCCTCAACGCCCGCGCCGCTTTGGTTACGCGCGGCTTGGCCGAAATCACCCGCCTGGCCGTTGCCATGGGTGCACAGCCCAAAACCATGATGGGCTTGGCAGGTATCGGCGATCTGATCCTCACCTGCACCGGCGCCCTGTCGCGCAACCGGCGCGTCGGCCTGGGGCTGGCGGAAGGCAAAGAGCTGCACCAAGTGTTAATCGAAATCGGCCATGTGTCGGAAGGCGTGAGTACCATCGAAGAAGTGTTTAACACCGCCTGCACCTACCAAATCGATATGCCCATCACGCAAACCCTGCTCCAGCTCATCCGCAAAGAGCTTGATGCCCGCCAAGTGGTCGAACGCCTGATGGAGCGGGAAGCCCGTTTCGAATAAACCCCAACCCCGCCGCCTATACAGGCCGTCTGAAAAACATAACGTTCAGACGGCCTTGTTTGACAGCCCCCTTTATCCCTACTATGCTTGCCCCCGTAACCAACCGAGTGCACACAACATGAATCAGTTATTAGACAAACTCGAAGTCAACGTTTACCAGCTGGCGCAGAAATTCGAAACCCAGCTTGGCGAAAACAAACGCCTGCAAGAAGAAGTTGCCCGCCTTAACGACGAACTTTCCCGCCAACACCTGGCGCAGGAGCAGCAGAAAAACGAACACCAGGCCGCGGTGGGCGAATTGAGCGAAGCCCTGATGGTGCAGATGAACAAGCTCAAAACCGACATGGAAGCGCAACACCGCCAAACCACCGAAACCATGCAGAGCCAGCATCTTGCCGCCACCGAAGCCATGCAGGCGCAGCACCGCGGCATCACCGGACAGATGCAGGCGCAAATCGACGCATTAACCGCCGAAAACCAAAAATACCGCAACGCCTTGAGCGCCAATGCCGAACACCTGCGCACCCTGCTGGCACGCCTGCCGCAGGAGGCCGAAACCACCGCACAAGAGGGCTAAATTAATGAGTATCGAACAAGTCAGCCTCGAAATCATGGGACGCTCTTTCACCATCGGCACCCCTGCCGAAGAAAAAGCCACGCTGCTGCAAGCCGTTTCCATGCTCAACCAGAAATTCGACGCCATCAAACAAAGCGGCCGTATCGTCGAAACCGACAAAATCGTGATTATGGCCGCACTCAACCTCGTGCACGACCTGTTGAAAATGTCGATGAAAGACGATTTGGCAATCGGCGATTTTGAGCGTAAAATAACAGACATGATTAATGCTTGCGAAAAAGTTTTAAACAAAACACAAGCGCAAGCCTAACCTCTCTTTCCCTGCGGTGTTCGCGAAGGCATACATTCCTTTGAACCAATACGTTCGCTTCAGGTTGCCGGGAGTTGCAGTGGGCGCGAGCGTCTGAACAGATGCACCCGAAACTGTCCGAGGTGACCGCCTTGTCAGCAAGGTTCAAGCGGATTCCGCCCAAACGGCATCTGCGGGGATTCCCCATTCAAAAATACCGCCCGAGCAGGGCGGTATTTCGCCATGTGCGGTGCGAAAACAACACCCGGTATGCGGTCGTGCGCCCGATTTTCCCGGTCGGGCCGGTACCTTATAAAGAAGCGCTCGAATCGGATTGACAGCCGTCGCAATCCTCTATAAAATCGGCAGCTTTCTATATCTATCTGGATTACCCCTTATGAAAACCTTTTCAGCCAAGCCGCATGAAGTAAAGCGCGAGTGGTTCGTGGTTGACGCCCAAGACAAAGTTTTGGGTCGCGTTGCCGCAGAAATCGCCCGCCGTCTGCGCGGCAAACACAAGCCCGAATATACCCCCCACGTTGACACCGGCGATTACATCATCGTGATTAACGCCGACAAACTGCGTGTAACCGGTAACAAGGCGCTCGACAAAAAATACTACCGCCACTCAGGCTTCCCCGGCGGTATCTATGAGCGCAACTTCACCGAAATGCAGGAAAAATTCCCCGAGCGCGTTTTGGAAAAAGCTGTTAAAGGCATGCTGCCCAAAGGCCCCTTGGGTTACGCCATGATTAAAAAACTGAAAGTGTATGCCGGCTCCGAGCACGGCCATGCAGCCCAACAACCCAAAGTTTTGGAAATCTAAGGACACGACATGAACGGTAAATACTACTACGGCACAGGCCGCCGCAAAAGTTCAGTGGCTCGTGTGTTCCTGCAAAAAGGCACCGGCCAGATTATCGTAAACGGCCGCCCCGTTGACGAATTCTTCGCACGCGAAACCAGCCGCATGGTGGTTCGCCAACCTTTGGTTCTGACTGAAAATGCCGAAGCTTTCGACATCAAAGTTAATGTAACCGGCGGCGGCGAAACCGGCCAGTCCGGCGCTATCCGCCACGGCATTACCCGTGCACTAATCGACTACGATGCAGCCCTGAAACCCGCTCTGTCGCAAGCCGGCTTCGTTACCCGCGATGCCCGTGAAGTTGAGCGTAAAAAACCCGGTTTGCGCAAAGCCCGCCGCGCCAAACAGTTCTCAAAACGTTAATTTGTTTTATCCGTTTTGTATTGCAACAATCCCTGCTTTCAAGCAGGGATTTTTATTTTGAGTTGGCGGATTGGTTAAAATATTTGCGGGCGGATGCTTTTGCAAAATTCGCCAGGCCGGGGCTTTTAAAAGGGTTCAAACGATAATTGAATGTTTCAGACGGCCTAAATGAATTTTGCAAAGGTTTCGGTTTTACCTGTTATGGTATCAGCTGTCGGCAAGCTGCCCGTATATCCGTAACACTTCTTCTGCTTCCGCTGTGCACGGTATTTCACTACTCTCAATAATAATCTGCCGGCAGCGCTCCATTGCAGTTGCGCGCGATCTGCGCGGCAGCATGGCGGCCTGATGCAGGGCTTGGGGCAGGTTTTGGCGGGCGGCGGCATTTAAAGCACCGCCTTGTTTGGTCCATTCCGTCACGGTATCAATCAGGTGTTCGGTAATATTGTTATTTTCCGCATGTATTTGATGCCCGAATTGCGGCAGCCAGGCCGAAGCCAGCAGCCACAGAAAGGCTTTCGGTGCAGGCAGGGTGTGGTTGGCCAGCAGAAGGTGCAGCTGGGTGTTGAGATAATCTTGCTCGCTTTGCGGCAGGGCGGCTATCGAAGGCAGCAGGTATTCCAATAAGGCGCGGTGAAGGGGTTGGGGCAGGGGGTGCTGCTGCAAGCGGCGGTAGAATGCCGAGCGCAAAGGAAAGCGGGCGGCCCATTCGGTCTCGGCTTCGGCCAATGCCGCAGGGGCGAATAAGGCAGCCAGCACCACCATCAGGCGTTCGCTGTCGCCTTCGGCGCTGAGCCAATGTTTCGGGCGGTAACGCAGCATTTCTTCCCTGAGTTGCAAGGATTGCGGGCAAATGCGGCGGATGTTTTCAGCCAGTTGTTCGGCTTGCCGCTGTTGCCGGTAAATGGTGTTTTCACGGTTTGGGGTTATTGCCTGTTGCAGGCCGTCTGAAAAACTGGCTCCGTTCGGTATATAGAAAAAAGCAGGTCTAACGGTTTGTGCCCGCCGTATTTCAGATTGCCAGATGCGGGCTTTTGCGGGGCTGAGCCTTTCGATGCGGGTGAGAATATCGGGGTGGGTGGCGGCCAATTTGTCGAAAATATCCGCTTCGTGCACGCTTTCAAACATAAAGTGGGCATACTCGGCCGCATGGGGGGAAGTTAGGCGACGGTTGGGGGCGACGGCCACTTTATACAGCGCCGAAGCCAAGCCGTCGCTTTGGCGCGTAAACTGTACGGCGGAAGCATCGGCCAAAAATTCGCGTTGGCGGCTGATGGCCGCCTGTATCCAGCCGGCGGCCAGCGAGCCGGCAAAACCGATACACAGCAACACCATGCCGAGAAAAATCGTCGGCAGGTTGCGGTTTTCGGCATGGCGGATATGGCTTTGGGGATCGCCGTTGATAAACAGGCGGCCGAGCATGGTGATCATCTGCAAACCGTAGAGACAGCCGCAAAGCTGCATATTGCGGCGCATATCGCCGTTGAGAATATGGCTGAATTCGTGTGCCACCACCG
Source organism: Neisseria dentiae (assembly GCF_014055005.1). Taxonomy (NCBI): domain Bacteria; kingdom Pseudomonadati; phylum Pseudomonadota; class Betaproteobacteria; order Neisseriales; family Neisseriaceae; genus Neisseria; species Neisseria dentiae. Next base: position 146,209 of record NZ_CP059570.1, read on the forward strand.
CTTGCAGTTCGCTGCGGTCGAAAGCCTGTAAAGCGCCGTGGGTGATGCCGATAACCGCATCGCGCTGTTCCATGCCGGCGGCAAATGCGTTCAGGCCGGTTTCAGGCAGAATATACACTTTGGGCATGCGCACGCCCGAGGCAATCGCCATTTCCTCCACCACGTTCAGCAGACGGCGCTCTGCAAAACCGGCTTGTTCGCGCGTAATCCGCCGTCCGCCGAGCGACTCGGCCACCACATGCCCGCCTGCCGACAATTGGCGCAGGCGTATCCAGCCGGCGCCGACAATCAATGCCGATATCAAAACGAACACCACCGCAAAAACCGTGCGGTTGACGGCGAACCCCGCACCGCTTGCGCCTGTGGAAAGGTAAAGCGAACACAACAGGGCGGTAACAAAGGCGGTAAAGCCCGCAACGGCAGCCACCGCAGCGGCATACAGCCACAACAAATGCCCGCTGGTGCGGCGGGCTTTTGCCTGATATTTGCGGAACTTCATTTAAACCTATCCGACCGGTTTACAGCGAAATTTCAGGTGCGGATTGAATCGCCGCATGATCGTCGAACTGCAACGGTACGGCGTTTTTCTTATGCCCGAAAAAGTCGGCCAGCAAAGAGGCGGGGAAGGTTTCGCGGGCGTTATTGTAATCCTGTACGGCATCGTTATAAGCCTGCCGCGCAAACGCCACACGGTTTTCCGCACCGGCCAGTTCTTCGTGCAAATCGCGCACGGCCTGATCGGCTTTCAATTCGGGGTAGGCTTCCACCGCCACATTGAGGCTGCGCAATGCTGCCGTAAGCTGCTGCTCGCCCTGCGCCAGCGGCAGCATGCCCGAAGGATCCCCGGCTTTGCTCCCTGCAGCCTGCAACAACCCGGCCGCATGATTGCGCGCCTGTACCACCGCTTCCAGGGTTTGGCTTTCGTGTTGCAGATAGGCCCGCACGGTTTCCACCAAATTGGGTATCAGATCATGCCGGCGTTTGAGCTGCACTTGGATTTGCGCAAAGGCGTTACGGTATTCGTTTTGCGCGCGCACCAAGCGGTTGTAGATAGCAACCGGCAACACACCGAACAGGCCGGCCAACACCAACAATAACACCCATTCCATCATCGTTTTCTCCGTTATGACGTTCGATAGCCTTTATCTTAGCAGGCCGTCTGAAAGAGTGAAAGTAAGTACACAAGAAAGTGGTTGATGGTGTACGCTTTCTACCAAGTAACTGATAAGGCTGTCTGAAAGTCTTCAGAAAGCCTCGTTTCTATCCTATTATCCTTATCCGGTTAAATTTCCGCCGCCATTTGCGCAAATACCTTGCGCGCCGCCGCCACGGTTTCTTCCACCAATTCGGGCGTGTGTGCGGCCGACATAAAGCAGGCTTCGTAGGCGGAGGGGCCGAATGCCACGCCGTTGTCGAGCATCCCGTGGAAGAATTTTTTGAAGCCGTCGGTATTGGAAGCGGCCATATCGGCGTAGCTTTGCGGCAGGCCGTCTGAAAAATACAGGCCGAACATGCCGCCGATGTAGTCGGCGCTGAAGGTAATGCCGGCTTCGCGGGCGGCGGCTTGGAAGCCTTCGGTTAACTGCCGGTTGAGCGCAGACAGGTTTTCATAAAAGCCTTCGCGCTGGATGATTTCCAGCGTTTTCAAACCGGCGGCCACGGCCACGGGGTTGCCCGACAAGGTGCCGGCCTGATACACGCCGCCGAGCGGGGAAATGCAGGCCATGATGTCTTTGCGGCCGCCGAACGCCGCCAGCGGCATACCGCCGCCGATAACTTTGCCCATCGTGGTCAAATCGGGTTTGACGCCGTGCAGCGACTGCGCACCGCCGAGCGCGACGCGGAAGCCCGTCATCACTTCGTCGTAAATCAGCACCGCGCCGTGTTGTTTAGTGAGCGCGCGCAAAGACCTGATAAAGTTTTCAGACGGCCTCACCAGATTCATGTTGCCGGCAAACGGCTCCAAAATCACGCAGGCGATTTCGCCGCCGATTCGGGCAAACGTTTCTTCGAGCTGGGCGGTATTGTTGTATGCCAACACCAGCGTGTGTTTGGTGAAATCGGCGGGCACGCCGGCGGAGCTGGGGTTGCCGAAGGTGAGCAGACCGCTGCCGGCTTTAACCAGCAGGCTGTCGGAATGGCCGTGGTAGCAGCCCTCGAACTTGATGATTTTGTCGCGGCCGGTGAAACCGCGTGCCAGGCGGATGGCGCTCATGGTGGCTTCGGTGCCGGAGCTGACCAGGCGCACCTGCTCGACGCTGGGCACAAGTTTGGCGATTTCTTCGGCCATCACGATTTCGCCTTCGGTGGGCGCGCCGAACGACAAACCGCCCAACGCCGCTTCGCGCACGGCTTCCACCACTTCGGGGTGGGCATGGCCGACGATGGCCGGCCCCCACGAGCCGACATAATCGATATAGCGCGTGCCGTTTTCGTCCCAAACATAAGCGCCTTGGGCTTTTTTGATAAAGCGCGGCACGCCGCCGACGCTGCCGAATGCGCGCACGGGCGAATTCACGCCGCCGGGAATGATGTTTTTGGCACGGTTGAATAATTGTTCGTTGCGGTTCATGGGGAATCCTTGCTGAATATATGGCTGCGTTTCAGACGGCCCCGGAAGGAAATGCTGCCGAAAAGGCCGTCTGAAAAAATAGAAAGCCGTATTTTAGCAGCTTTAGGGCGTGCAGCCGGAAGGCTTGTGAAGCGGTTTCTTGAGGAAAATCCGCAGATGCCGGGCAAAAATCGCAGCAAGATAAACATCTTGCGGGCATTTTAGCTTCGCAAATCCGCTACGCTACCTGATGCCACAGGTGCCGATTTTAACCGAAAATACCGCCGCAACACTGTCAATGGCACGCCCCCGGGCGCGCCGTTGCAAACGGCCGGATGTGATATATTTCAGACGGCCTTCCAACCAACCGCACCCGATTTTTTTTATGGATACACTCAACCAACTCAACCACGGCATCCGCCAAAGCCTCAGCCACTACGAAGCCATGACCAACAGCGTGCAGGCCATGATAGAAGCCTTTTGGCTGCGCGTGCCTTATCTGGTGGTGTCCTTGCTGGCGTTTATCTTGTTTTGGCTGGCGGCCCGGCTGTTTAAAACTTTGTCGGTGAAGCTCTTGTCGCGCCGCCTGAGCAACCGCATGAACCTGCTCTTGGTGTTGCAGCGCATCGGCAGCGCGCTGATTGTTTTCGGCGGCTTTCTGGTGGCAATGATGATCGCCATTCCCGATTTCACGCCCGCGCAGCTTATCAGCACGCTCGGCATCGGCTCGGTGGCCGTCGGCTTTGCCTTCAAAGATATTTTCCAAAACCTGCTGTCGGGCATTCTGCTGCTGCTCAACGAGCCGTTTAAAATCGGCGACCGCATTATTTCGGGCACGTTTGAGGGCGAAGTGGAAAACATCGAAATCCGCGCCACCACGCTGCGCACCTACGACGGCAGGCGCATCGTTATCCCCAATTCGCAGCTCTTTACCTCGCCCGTTACCGTTAACACGCGCGGCGGCCTGTACCGCCAAAGCACCGTGCTGACTCTGCCTGCCGATTTGAACGCCGATGCAGTGAAGCAGCAGATTATCCGCGCGCTGCAACAACAGTGCGGCGACATCGTTTCCCAGCCCGAAATCGCCGTTACCGCGCTTTCCGACACCACCGGCACGCTCGAATTGCGCTGGTGGGCGCAGGGGCACACCGACAACAACCTGATTCTCGACCGCGTGCTGACGTGCGTGCAGCCGCTGCTGGCGCAGGACGACAAGCAAAGCGGGGAGGAAAACGGTGCGTAAACCCGCCTTATATTGGCTCAGGCAGGCGTTTCAGACGGCCTTGTTGGTGCTGTTAGTGTCGCTGGCCGTCGATTGGTGGCGCAAGCCGGCGCAGCCCGAGCAGTTTGCCGCGCAGCCGCTGGCCACCTTAAGCGGCGGGCAAACCACTTTGGCGGCGCTCAGCCACGGGCGCACCGCCGTTGTTTATTTTTGGGGAAGCTGGTGCGGCATCTGCAAGCACACTTCCCCCGCCATACAGCGCCTGCACGAAGCGGGCGTGCCCGTGTTGGGCGTGGCGCTGCAATCGGGCGGCGCGGAGGAAGTGGCCGCCTATATGCGGGCGCACGGTTTGTCGTTCGACACGGCAAACGACCCGCAGGGGGAAATATCGCGGCAGTGGCGGGTGGCGGTTACGCCGACGGTAGTGTTGGTGAAAAACGGCAAAACGGTACACAACACCACCGGCATCGGCAGCTATTGGGGCTTGCGCGGGCGCGTTTGGCTGGCGGACAGGGTGTATTGAAACGGATGCGTGGTTTTCAGACGGCCGGATTTGTTCCGTCATGCCCGGATTCAACCCAAATGTCCCCCGCTTTCTCTGCAACAAAAAGATACTCGGGAAGATACTCGGGCCAAGCCCGAGTATGACGCAAATGTTGTGCAAAGAAACTGCGATGCGGGCCGTGCCGTTTTTGAAAACCGGCGCGAGCCGCTCTTAACACACCTACCCGGGCGAAAAGGTAGTCGGAGTGGTCAGGTAGTAGATAACAGGTGATTCATCAATGCTGTTTTCTGGATACTATGCACCGGAGCACACTGCGGGATCTACTGTCTGATTATGGCAATTGGTTAATGCCTACCACCACTTCATTCGTTGGCGCAACAAAGGCATTTGGACGAAACTGGTGCTCATCCTTTCGGGAGAAAAAGATATACGGCCTGAAGTCATGATTTTGACACCTTTGGCACCGACGCGCATGGCATATAGAGTGGTTGATGATTGATGCCACCCATATCAAAGTTTATCCCCATGCAGCGGGAGCCAAAGATGGCAATGAAAGCATGAGCCGCATAAAAGGGGGGCTGAATACTAAGCTACATTTAGTGGTGGCCACCCATGAGATATCGGTAAAATTCGTGTTAAGCGAAGGCAATGCGGCAGATTGTCTGTTTGCCGAATCTCTGACTGTAAATACGGCAGCCCGACTGTACCGTTACCGTCACTTGGTAGAAAACTGTTTTTTGAGATTTCAAACATTGGTGGAGCATTGACACGTGTTATGCGAGGAGATTGGCTTCATTGACTGCGGCAATAGCAATCCGGATTATTGCGATGTGGTTGAAAATATTGTGACTACACTATCTAGCTCAAAGAGAACGATTTTGTAAGCCGCTAAAGCGGCAACAGAATCGGTTTCGTACTACCTGTACTGTCTACGGCTTCGTCGCCTTGTCTCCTTTTTATTTTGTTTCGCTATAACGCGCAACGGGATATTTTTCAGACGGCCGCAGTTTGGTGCAAAAGGGCTGGGGCTTGAAAAACAATATGCAAAAAAGTTTAATTACCGTTAATTTTACCCGCAATGCTTGACCTGCCGGGCGGCTGTGGCAACAATGACGGCTGTTTCATCTACCGTAAGCAGCCCGCACCATGAACACCATCCAAACCGGCGGCACCACCAAAGTGGAAATTTATCAGGAAATCCTGCCGCAAATCGAAAGCCTGATTCGGGGCGAACCCGATCTAACCGCCAATCTCGCCAACATCAGCGCAGTGTTGAAAGCAGCGTTCGGCTGGCTGTGGGTGGGGTTTTATCTGGCCGACCATAACCGCCGCGAGCTGGTGTTGGGGCCGTTTCAGGGGCCGCCGGCCTGCACGCGCATTCCCTACGGGCACGGCGTGTGCGGCCAAGCGTGGGAAAAAGGCACCACCATCGTGGTGGAAGACGTAAACCGCCACCCCGACCACATCGCCTGCTCGTCGCTGTCGCAATCCGAAATCGTTGTGCCCGTGTGGGACAAAACCCGTCGCCTCGCCGCCGTGCTCGATGCCGATGCCGAAACCGTGGGCTGTTTCGACGGCACCGACGCCCATTATCTGGGCAGGCTGGCCGAAATCATCACGCGCCGCCATGATTAACATTGAATTGCTTTGACTTATACTTTTGCATGTAAATTGAGAAAATAAAAAGGGGTTTAGGAAGCAAAATTACCAAGGCTCTAGACTAGCAGCTTTATATAAATTTACTTTAAAAGCCTCCAAAGTTCGTGACTCAGTTCATCAGAGTTTCGGTTCCATCGCCATTCACATTCCTTCAGGTGCAAATCAAAGTTTTTGGTTAGGCCGTTGAATTTGGCGAGCCTTCGTTTGGTAAAACTCCAGAAGCTTTCAATACCATTGATGTGCCCGGTACCATCTGTAAACTCATTTTGTCCGTGATTAACACATAAATGTTAGAGTAGCCGACATCGACCAAGCCGCCATAACCGCGCCAGCTATCAGAATAAATAACACTCTCCAGAGAGACCTTTCCCAATATAACAGCTTGAAGTGTTTGCTTTTTACAATCAGGAACGATTTCGGTATAAACCCTGCCGTCTCTTTCAAAAATACCAAAGACGGGTTGTTAAAGCGTTCTTCTGCCACGCTTTAACTTGCCATGGAAACCGCGCTGCCGTTTGGCACCAAAATAGCTTTCATCAATCTCTATGCTGCCGTATAACAGGTCTTTTTGCTCGCTTTGGTAGCGGTAAGCGGTATATTTCGTGCCTGAAAATGCTATACCAGTGGTTAATGGTATTGCGGTTGAAGCCTGTCAGCAAAGCGGTTTTTGAAGCTTCTATATCGACACAAAAATGCTTGATAATTTTTTGAGCTGATAGTCACTTAACTTGGTGTTATATTTCATTTTTCTAGTCTAACAGAGCTATTCTGCTAGTCTAGAGCCAAGTAAATTTATATAAAGCTGCTAGTCTAGAGACTAGATTATTTCTCTAGTTAATATATGAATTAGCAGCCATTTTTTTCCATCAACCCTGAATTGTTGGTGTTTAACTATGCAAAAATGCCGCCAAATTTCGATTTGGCGGCATTTGTTTTCATTCCGAATCCGAAGATTATTTATCGAAGAAAATCAGCGTCCACGGCAGCACATAAGCCTGTAAAACGGTGAGGATGCCGACAAATACGCAGAAAACGATACTGTGTTTTACGGTGAAGCGGAACAGCTCGGATTCTTTGCCTTGCAGGCCCACGGCCGCGCAGGCGACGGCGATGGATTGGGGGGAAATCATTTTGCCGGTAACACCGCCGGTGGTGTTGGCGGCCACGGCCAGCTCAGGTGAAATGCCGATTTGGTTGGCCGTGCTGGCTTGCAGCGAGCCGAACAATGCGTTGGCGGAAGTATCCGAACCGGTTAAGAACACACCCAGCCAGCCCAAGAACGGCGAGAAGAACGGGAATGCCACGCCTGTGCCGGCCAGCACCAGCGCCAGCGTAGAAGACAGGCCGGAATAGTTGGCCACGAAGGCAAAGCCCAATACCAAACCGATGGAAAGAATGGAGAAGCGCAGTTCGTATAAAGTTTCGCCGAATGTTTTCACAGCCTCGGCAGGTTTCATTTTCAGCAGGATGATGGTAACGATGGCGGCCAACAGAATGGACGTGCCCACCGCGCTCAACAGGTTCAGCTTGTAAACGGCCTCATACGGTTTGGGTTCGGCCACAATCGGGGCGGCTTTCATCACCAGATTGTGCAGACCCGGCCATTCGATTTTAATCAGGCTGAAGCTGTCTAAAAAGGTTTTCAGCGATTTCATCGTCCACAGGCTCACGAACACGGTCAGGATGCCGAAAGGCGACCATGCTTTGATGATTTGGCCGGTGGTGTATTCGGAGCCTTTGCGCGCTTCCGGTTTTTTCATGCCTTGGAAAGTGAAAATTTCAGACGGCTGCCATTTTTTCAGGAACAGCGACAGGCAGATCAGGCTTACCAACGCAGACGTTACGTCGGGCAGCTCGGGGCCGATGAAGTTGGCGGTGATAAACTGGGTAACGGCAAACGATACGCCGGCAACCAAAATGGCAGGCCAGGTTTGCTTGATGCCGCGCATGCCGTCCATCATCGCCACCAGCCAGAACGGCACGATAACCGACAGAATCGGCAGTTGGCGGCCGGCCACTTGGCCGATGTGGAAGGCATCCAAACCGGATACCTGGCCTGCCACGATAATCGGAATACCCATCGCGCCGAAAGCAACCGGTGCGGTATTGGCAATCAGGCACAAACCGGCGGCATACAGCGGGTTAAAGCCCAGGCCGACCAGCAGGGCGGCGGTAATCGCCACCGGCGCGCCGAAACCGGCCGCGCCTTCCAAGAAAGCGCCGAACGAGAAACCCACCAGCAGCATCTGCAAACGCTGGTCTTCGGTAATGGAAATCACAGACGAACGGATAATGTCGAACTGGCCGGTTTTGACGGTGATTTTGTATAAAAACACGGCGGTAATGATAATCCACGCAATCGGCCACAAGCCGTAGGCAAAACCGAACAGGGCAGACGAGAGCGCCATGCCCGCCGGCATGCCGTAGGCGAACACGGCCACCAGAATCGAAATCAGCAGCGTGAAAAAGCCGGCCAGATAACCTTTCATTTTCAAAATGGTTAAGGCGACGAAAAAGAAAATAATCGGCAGCAGCGCCACGGCGGCAGTCAGAATCAGACTGTCGCCTACCGCCGTATAATTTTGAACCCAAGTATCCATTTATCAATCTCCGAAATCAAAGATGTTGTTATACCTCATGCCGCCCGAATGGATGGAAGGCGGTTGTGCGGTGTGTTTCCCGAAAAAGCCTTTGGTTTTCCGGGGTGTTTTTTTCAGACGGCCTGCCGTAGTTCGGTTGTGTAAGGCCGTCTGAAAATTTATCTGCCGAGTTTCTCGGCAACTAACTGGTGCAGTGTTTTGGCGGCGGGCTTCAGAGGCACGCGGTTCTGCGTCCAGCCCAATTGTTTGGAAGGGGCGAGCGAACGGAATCTGGTGGCTGCCCAGCCGAAAGCGCGGTAGGCCTTGTTGCCGCTGAAAATGCCGTTGAAGGTGCGCCAGGCAAGCTGTTCGCCGAGGCTGTGCGATGCGCCCTGCCCGCGGATCGGGTGCGCCACTTTTTCGTCGGGCGAACGCTGCGCCTCTTCGCGCAGGCGGATTAAGAGGTCGGGAATCGGAATCCGCACGGGGCAGACTTCGGCGCACGCGCCGCACAACGAAGAAGCGGTGGGCAGGTCTTTAGTGGATTCCAAACCCAAAAGGTGCGGCGAGATGATTTCGCCGATGGGGCCGGGATAGGTGGTGCCGTAAGCCGCGCCGCCGATGCGGGTGTAAACCGGGCAGTGGTTCATGCACGCGCCGCAGCGGATACATTGCAGGGTTTGGCGCATCTGTTCGTCGGCATAGGCCTGGCTGCGGCCGTTGTCGAGCAGCACCAGGTGCATTTCCTGCGGGCCGTCGAGTTCTTCGCTGCGGCGCGGGCCGGTGATCATGTTGAAATAGGTGGTAATCGGCTGGCCGATGGCGCTGCGCGGCAGCAGGCTGTAGAGCGGCGGAATGTCCGACAGTTTCGCCACCACTTTTTCGATGCCGGTGATGGCGATGTGCACGGGCGGCACGGTGGTGGTGAGGCGGCCGTTACCTTCGTTTTCCACCAAACACAGCGTGCCGGTTTCGGCCACGGCGAAGTTCACGCCGGAGAGGCCGACATCGGCGGTGCGGTAAATATCGCGCAGGGCGCGGCGGGCGATGCCGGTAAGTTCGTCCACATCGTCGGTGGGCGCGGTGTGCAGATGGTTGTGAAACAGCTCGCTCACCTGCTCTTTGGTTTTGTGAATCGCGGGCATCACGATGTGGGTGGGCTTTTCGCCGGCCATCTGCACGATATATTCGCCCAAATCGCTTTCGATTGCGCTGATGCCTTTTTCTTCGAGATAGTGGTTCAGCTCGATTTCTTCGCTCACCATCGACTTGCCTTTAACCATCAGGCGGCCGTTTTTTTCGGCCATGATGCCGTGGATGATGCGGCAGGCTTCGTCGGGGGTTTCCGCCCAATGCACTTTCACACCCAAGCGGGTCAGGTTGGCTTCCAACTCTTCCAACAGTTCGGGCAGGCGGGCGAGCGAGCGTTGGCGGATGTGTTCGCACAGGGTGCGCAGGGCCTGCAATTCGTGTTCGTCGGACAACACGCCTTTGCGGCGGGTCATCAGCATATCCATCGCGGTGCGCAGGCTTTTGCGCAGCGGGGCGTCGGCCAGCGCGCCGACAGCGTTTTGCTTGAAGGTTTCCGGCTTGGGGTGGAAATGAATCGTTTGCGTGTTCATAGTGCTGTTCTTTAAATATTTGTTTCAGACGGCCTGTTTTGCAATTGAGGCCGTCTGAAAAATACTGTGTGGTTTGGGTTGCAAAAGCCTCGTCAGTCGGCCAAATCGGCTTCATCGATATGGTCGGGCAACACCGCCAGCACCACCATATCGCGCGGGCCGTGCGCGCCGTAGGCCAGCGTGAGCTGGATATCGGCGGTTTTCGACGGGCCGGACACCAGCACCACGTTGGTGGGCATACCGGCGGCCATATTTTCGCCCTGCATGGCGCTGTAGAAATCGTTATACATTTTGGCCGCATCAAACAGGCAGATATGCACGGGCGGCACCAGGCTCTGGCTGCGCGGCTGGCTTTCAGACGGCCACAACACCAGCGTGCCGGTGTGGGCGATGCCGCAGCGCACATCGGTAAAACCGGCGTCGATGTCGGCGAAAAACTCGTCTTTCCAGTCTTCGATAGGCTTTTCGAAGGCTTTGATGCCGATGCCGGCGGCTTCTGCGGCGGCGGCGGCCATGCGGCCGTGTTCGGTTTGCAGGGGCAGCAGAATGTTGCGCAAGCCTTTTTCCTGCGCCACTTTCACCAGTGTCTGCACCCAATTGTCGGCACGCACCCAATGGATTTCGGTTTTCACCGCCCGCATGGCTTTTGCCCAATGTTTCAGACGGCCTGCTTCGCTTTCCCACTGCGGCGTCATTTCCTGATAATAAGCCGCAGTTTCAGGCTCTTTCATCGGTGCGGCGGCCGCACGGCGCAGCTTGGCCAGAATGTTGTCGCGTGCGCTCATGCTTTGCCTCCCGTGCGCTCCAGCAGAAACGTGGCGATGTGTTTGGGTTTGGGCATGCCGGGTTCGTCTTTGGCGATTTTGCCGCCGATGTTGAGCATACAGCCCGCATCGGCGCTGACGATTTCTACTGCCTGCGTGTCTTTGAGCGCGGCCACTTTGTCGCTGACCATCGCGCCGGAAATGTCGGGGTGTTTCACCGAAAACGTGCCGCCGAAACCGCAGCATTCGCTTTCGTGGTCGTGTACCACGCGCTCCACGTTGACCAGCTTGTCCACCAGCGCCCAGCCCGAAAGGTGCACGTTCATTTCGCGGCGGGCCGCGCAAGAGGTGTGCACCGCCACTTTGGCCTGTGCGCCCTTGTCTTGCGGCTCGTAGCCGATGGCCAGCAGAAAATGGGTGAACTCCACCACGCGGCCGGCCACGTCGTTGGCCAAACGCTCGTAAACGCTGCCTTTAAACATCAGCGGCCATTGGTGTTTCATCATGCCGCCGCACGAGCCGGAAGGCACCACCACCGGCCACGGGTTGGGGAACAAATCCAGCTGCGCCTTGGCCACTTCAAACGACTCTTTCGGGTGGCCGGAAGAAAACGCCGGCTGACCGCAGCAGCTCTGCTCCATCGGAAAATGCACGCGCACGCCCTGCTGCTCGAGCAGCGTTATCGCATCCATGCCGGCTTCGGGCATGAAAATATCCAACAGGCAGGTGCCGAAAAAATAAACATCGGCAGGCTTACTGCCGTAAACGGGGGTATGGTTGGTTTGGTTCATTATTGGTTTATTGGTCTGACCAATTTTGTTAAACTGGCCTTACTTTACGTAATGCCGTGTAACCGGTCAAGTGCCGGATAAAAAATAAATCGGGTGTGCGGTTGATAATTTTTTAGGCGAACGCCGAAAAGTTTACGGTACAATCACCACGCGCACCGGCAACTCTTTCCGCGCACCTGAATATTCAATAATAAATAAATAGTCTGACGAACCCCGAAAGCCTTTGGCCGGCCGCCGTTGCAGGCGCGGGCTGAAGAAAAATTGATTAAGGTATGAATTATGCCGAACAAAACCGCCGCCGGCATCAAACCGCCCGCCATCGGTATGCAGATTGCTTCCGTGTTGGAGGAGCGGATTTTACAAAACGTGTATCCTATCGGCTGCAAACTGCCGCCCGAGCGCCGCTTGGCCGAAGAGTTCGGCGTGTCGCGCCAATCGCTGCGCGCCGCGCTGCACATATTGGCCACCCGCGGCCTGCTGCACGCGCGGCAGGGCGACGGGCATTATGTTTCGGGCAACGTTGAAGAAACGTTCCATTACGGCTGGGAAGATTTAATCGACGCGCACGAAGGCATGGAAAGCGAAGTGCTGGATTTCCGCCGCGGCATCGAAGGTATGCTGGCCGCGCTGGCCGCCCAGCGCCGCACCGAGGCCGACTTGGCGCGTATGGAAAACTGGTTGGCCAAGCTGCGCGAAGCCTACAGCCAAAATAACCTCGACCAGCAATCCGCCGCCGATGTGGCTTTTCACCAGGCCGTGGCCGAAGCCGCGCACAATATTTTGTTCACCCGCCTTTCAGACGGCCTGTTGCGCCTGCTCACCGGCCAAACCAAACGCAATCTGGGCAATATGTTCGGCGTGCCCGATGTGTATGCGCAACTGATGGCGCAGCACGAAGCCATTTTTAACGCCATCGCGCAACAGGATGCCGCCGCCGCCGCCCAGGCCGCCTACCGCCATTTGGATTATGTGCAAAACTGCCTGATACGGCAGCGCGAACAGCAAAGCCGCGAAGCGGTGTCGAACGCACTGGCCGCCAGCGACAAACTCAAACCCGGGTTCAAATAACCGGCAGCCCGTATTCATGGACATCCATCGGCAACCGGTTTGCGCGGCGGGCAAAATACCGGAATGCGCTTTAATACCGAATCCGTTTTCAGACGGCCTGTACACACACAGGCCGTCTGAAAGCCTGAGACCTTTGCAAAATTCAAATTGCTATCTAAAAAATCTGAACTCCGTCATTCCCGCGCAGGCGGGAATCCAGACGCTTGGCATCCAAGTATTTGTTTAATCAATGCTTCAATATTTCCATCTGGATTCCCGCCTGCGCGGGAATGACGGTATTTAAGCATTTCAGACAGCCTTAAGGTATTTTTACAAAGGTCTCAGCCTTTTTGCCGGCCAGCCAACCTTTCCGCTGAAACCGCATGAAATGTAAATATCGCCGCCGGATTTCAAACCCGCGCCCGAATCATTTAAAATTAACGTTTTCTGCAAGAATACCAACGAAAGGCCGAACCATGACCTTGCAACGAACGCTCACATTCGCACTTAGCGCCCTCGCCGCCACCATACTGGCCGCCTGCTCCTCACACGAACAACCCGTCGAGCCGGTCAAACGCAGCGATGCGCCGCGCCCCTCCGTCCGTGCCGCCGAGCCGCCCGCCAAAGTGTTGGCCGATTACAGCCTTTACCAAAGCGCGCTGACCGCCGCCAAACAAGACGACGACATCCTGCCCGCCCAATTCCTCAGCCAAGCCGGCGAAAGCGCCATGGCGGAAGACGTGCGCAACGAATGGCTCAAAAGTCTCGGCAAACGCAGCCAATGGGCGCAGTTCAACCAACAATACGCCAAACTCGACCAAGCCGGCCGCGCGCAGGAAGTGCAATGCTATGCCGAATTGGGCAGCGGCAACCATACCGCGTTGGCCGCCGTACTGGTTAAAGAAATCAACCGCCTGCCGCAAGGTTGCAACCGCCTGATTGAAGCCGCCGCCGCTTCGGGCCGTCTGAATCAGAAAGACGCATGGCGGCGCGTGCGCGGCCTGATCAGCAACAATCAGTTAACCGACGCCCGCAACCTGGCCGCCGCACTCGGCAGCCCGTTTGAAGGCGGCGGACAAGGCGCGCAGGAATACAGCCTGATCAGCGTTATCGGCAACACCGCCAAAAAAAGCACCGCATCCGCCTACACGCTTGAAAGCATGCAGGGCAGCCTGAGCCGCGAACAGATAGGCTTTGCCTGGGGCGTGCTCGGCCATATGCAGGCGCAAAGCCAAAACATGGCCACCGCTTTGAGCTATTTCAGCCGTGCCGACCGCAGCCAGCTGAGTAACGAACAGTTCGAATGGTATGCCCGCGCCGCCCTGCGCCTGCAACGCTGGAACGATTTGGCTGACATCATCACCGCCATGCCCGCCAAACTGCAAAACGACCCGACTTGGCAATACTGGCTCGCCCGCAGCTACGCCGCACAAGGCAACCGCAGCCGGGCCGAGCCTCTGTATGAAAAAGCCGCCGCCAGCGGCCGCAATTTCTATGCCGTGATGGCGGGCGAAGAATTGGGCCGCCGCGTCAGCACCCGCAACAACGTGGGCGAAGCCTCGAAAAGCGATGTCAAACACTTGGCGAAAGACGGCGCCATCGACCGCGCCCTTACCCTGTTTAAAGCCAGCCAAAGCAGCGGCGATTGGAAAATGCGCCGCCAGGCGCAGGCAGAATGGCGTTATGCCACCCGCGGTGCCGACGAAGACTTGCTGCTGACCGCCGCCCAACTGGCATACGACAACCAGTTTTACGAAATGGCCATCAACAGCGCCGAGCGCACCAACACCAAGCTCAACTACAACCTGCGCTATATTTCGCCGTTTAAAGACACCACCGTGCGCTACGCCAATCAGGCGGGTGTCGATCCCGCATGGGTGTACGGCCTTATCCGCCAAGAAAGCCGCTTCATGCTGGGCGCGCAATCCAGCGTGGGCGCGCAAGGGCTGATGCAGGTGATGCCCGCCACCGCCCGCGAAATCGCCGCCAAAATCGGCATGAGCAGCAGCGAGCTTTACACCATGGACGGCAACATCCGCATGGGCACCTGGTATATGGCCGATGCCAAACGCCGCCTGCAAAACAACGAAGTGATGGCTACCGCCGGCTACAACGCCGGCCCCAACCGCGCCCGCAACTGGCAGGCATCCGCACCGCTGGAAGGCGCGATTTACGCCGAAACCATTCCCTTCACCGAAACCCGCGACTACGTGAAAAAAGTGATGACCAACGCCACTTTCTACGCCAGCCTGTTCAACGAGCCGCAAACCTCGCTGAAACAGCGCATGGGCGTGGTGCCGGGTCGCTATTGATTTTGATGATGAAAAATAAATTGGGGCTTAGAAGCAAAATTCATTTTAAAGGGTCTTGCCGCAACATTTCCAATAGTACTTTATACAGATCATCATGTCGGTGGTTGAAGCGAAATCCGGTTTCTTTTAAATGCAGGTAAAAGGTATGCTTTGGCACTCCGTTAAACTGTACCAAGCGATGTTTGGCATAGCTCCAAAAGGATTCGATACTGTTGATATGTTGCATACCTCGAAACAAACTCATTGTCGCCGTGATGCACTCTGAAATGTTTCGTAAAACCCATGCCGACCAATCCATAGCCCCGCCAGCCGTCGGTATTGATCACACTCTCGACCATGATACGGCCTCTGATAACCTGTTGCAGCGTTGCTTTGGAAGCATCAGGAACGATTTCGTTATAAACCTTGGCCTGTACTTGAAGTTGCGCCGGAGTTTGGCTGACGAATACGAACAGCATACGCCCGACATCGTAGAATTAGACGAATCCTATTTTGGTTCAAAGAGCATCCGAGATAAACGCAGACGCGGAGCGGGCGGTAAAACCATCGTTTCGGCATCCTTAAACGAGGAGACGTTGATGCTTCTGATACTGATTCCTGTCAGTTTGGCGGTATCGGAAGCGGTTAAATCCAAGGCGAAAAGCCGCAGGATCTGACGGAATTTGGTTCGGTAATTTTACTGAACTTTATGATACTTGTTTTTAATTTCATTTCAGAATTTTGTCATTATATTTAGTGATTTTGCCTCCTAAGCCCCTTTTTAATTTTATTGAATAATTAAGGCTCTAGACTAGCAGAATAGCTCTGTTAGGCTAGAAAAATGAAATATAACACTAAGTTAAGTGGCTATCAGCTCAAAAATTATCAAGCATTTTTGTGTCGATATAGAAGCCTCGAAAACCGCTTTGCTGACAGGCTTCAACCGCAATACCATCAACTACTGGTATAGCATTTTCAGGCTATACCGCTACCAAAGCGAGCAAAAAGACCTGTTATACGGCAGCATAGAGATTGATGAAAGCTATTTTGGTGCCAAACGGCAGCTCGGTTTCCATGGCAAGTTAAAGCGTGGCAGAGGAACGCTTTAACAACCCGTCTTTGGTATTTTCAAAAGAGACGGCAGGGTTTATACCGAAATCGTTCCTGATTGCAAAAAGCAAACACTTCAAGCCGTTATATTGGGAGAGGTCTCTCCGGAGAGTGTTATTTGTTCTGATAGCTGGCGCGGTTATAGCGGATTGGTTGATGTCGGCTACTCTAAACATTTGCGCGTCAATCACGGACAAAATGAGTTTGCAGATAGTACCAGGCACATCAATGGTATTGAAAGCTTCTGGAGTTTTACCAAACGAAGGCTCGCCAAATTCAACGGCCTAACCAAAAACTTTGATTTGCACCTGAAGGAATGTGAATGGCGATGGAACTGAAACTCTGATGAACTGAGTCACGAACTTTGGAGGCTTTTAAAGTAAATTTATATAAAGCTGCTTGGTGGTGTTCGGTATCATCAGTTCACGGTTCTCTTGTTAGAATTAGCATCACTGGAAAGGAACACCGGGAAAGAGTTTTGTCAGTTCTTTAAAGCCACCGGTGGTGATAATTTGAATGTGTATGCCTTGATTCATCACGGTCTTTAATCTCAATTCATAAAGTACCGTACTTTCCTGTCTGACGTATTGCGTGTAAATGACTTGATTATTGAGGCTGTTCATAGATACCATCACGCCAAAAACTCTGCCAAAATCGGTAGCATCCATGATGATGTTAGCAATAGGATGCCACTTGATGCGGGACAGTTAAGGTGCTTTGCTTCAGATGGCGTTGGGCGAGTTGCATAGGCTTGCTTGAGATGCATGTATTCATACAGAAACAGCAGGCAGCCAGGCTTCTTGGCAGCGGGGAAAAATTTAGATAGTGTAGTCACAATATTGTTAACCACATCGCAATAATCCGAATTTCTATTGCCGCCGCAAATGAAGTCAATCTCTTCGCATGACACGTGTCAATGCTCCACCAATGTTTGAAATCCAAAAAAAAGGTTTTCTACCGCGTGACGGTAACGGTACAGATAGCGGTCAAAACAGCGGCTCCTTGTGGTTAATCTTTGGCGAGATAACAGTGTTCATGCCGCTTTTGGTTCCCGTCGCATGGGGATGAACTTTGAGATGGGTGGCATCAATCATCAACCATTCTATATCTTTTCTTCCGAAAGGATGAGCATCATTTTCGTCCAAATGCCTTTGTTGCACCAACGGATGAAGAAGTGGTGGGTGTTACTTCAGCCGCCTTAATCGGGCGGCAGGTCGCGCAAGGGGGCGCCGGTGCGCAGCATCCAGAAAACGGCATTGATAAATTGCCTGCTATCCACTCCGCCTGGTCACCTCGACTGCTTTTACACACGGGCTGGTGGGTTTCGATAGGCCGGTATTTTGCAAAGCTCCCAGCCTTCCGAATCGGTGCGGGTGTGTTGTTTGTAGCCCAAGGTGAATTTGCTGTCTTTCTTCACCCGGCGCGCATCTTTGTCTCTGCTGGGCAAGGTTTCGACGGCTTGGCGCTGTTGGCTGCCAGCGGTTTGGATGATGGTGGCGTCAATCACTGCCGCCGGAGCTTTCTCTATTTTTAAGCCTTTTTCGGTCAGCTGGCGGTTAATCAGCTCGAGAAGCCCGGCCAAGGTGTCTCTTGTGCCAGCTAATTGCGGAAACGGTAGAGGGTGCTGCGGTCGGGTAAAGTGATGTCATCAAAACCGCAGAAGAAGTAGAAATCCAGACGGGTAGCCAGACAGCGTTCCAATTCCGGAACGGAGAGGCTGTGCCATTGGCCGAGCAATACGGCTTTGAGCATGGGCAGTAGTGGATAGGCGGGTCGGCCGCGGTGGTTGCGGATGTAACGGGTTATAGTTAAACCACTTACTCAACCGTTTAGTCATACTCGTGCTTGACCCGAGTACCTTGAATTTCAACAGATTTTAAGGTAACTCGGGCCAAACCTGAATACGACGAAAGCTCTCGGTTTGGGCATTGTTCAGCTTGGCTTAAGCCGGCGCATTTATCATTGCCCATTCTTAATTTTGATGCAGGAAAGCCGTGCAAAACGAATATTTGATTATGTTGATTCCCGCCGCCGTGGCCGTTGCCGGCGGCGTATTGGCATTGTTGTGGAACCCGTCGGCACAGACGCGCAGTCTGATCCAGCACTTTGCCGCCGGTGTGGTGTTGTCTGCCTTGTCGGTAGAGTTGCTGCCCGAAATCGGCCGCGAACATGCTCGACCGTGGGTATTGATTGCATCATTTGCGGCAGGCAGCCTGTTAATGTTCGGCCTGAAATTGCTGACCGAAAAATTGGAAAGCGGGGCTGAACACAGCAAGCATTCCGGCGTAGCGGCTGCCGGTGCCGCCTTGCCGGTAGGCCTGCTACTGGCCACCTTTATCGATATTGCCACCGACGGTTTTATTATCGGTGCGGGTTTTGCATCGGGCGGCGAATCGGGCCTGATTCTGGCGCTGGGTTTGTTGGTGGAATTGTTGTTTCTCGGCCTGGCTTTGATGAGCGATGCGCTGAAAGGCTGGCGCATGGTTGTTTTAACCACATTGTTGGGCGTGGTGGTGTTTGTGTTTGCCGCGCTGGGCAATTGGTTATTAAGCGGCGCATCGCATGACGTGATGGGTGCCGTATTAGCAGCCAGCGCGGCGGCTTTGCTGTATTTGGTAACCGAAGAATTGCTGATCGAAGCACACGAGGTGCAGGAGAAAAATTATTCGGTGTTGGTGCTGTTTGCCGGATTTTTAAGTTTCTGGGCCGTGCAGCTTTTGGCTTGATCTATATAGTTTAACTGTAGGAAATGGTCGGGTTGTTTACACAACAGATTGAGAAAAATAAGCCTGTAAAACCTCAAAAGGAGCGTCGCCTTTCAGGCTCTTGTGGGGTTTGGCGGTGCTATAAAAGGGGGCTTAGGAAGCAAAATCAGCAAAAATGATGATAAACTTCTGATATGCCTATTAAAAACAAGTACCAAAAGTTCAGCAAAATTACCGAATCAAAATTCCGCCAAATTCTGCGCTTTTCGCACTTGATTTGACCGCTTCTGATACCGCCAGGCTCACCGGCATCAGTACCCGAAGTGTCAATAATCTGTTTCTCAAACTGCGTTGCCGTATGGCTGCTGAATGTGAACGGCAAACTCCCTTTGCCGGGGTGGTCGAACTGGACGAATCCTACTTCGGCGCCAAACGCATTCGCGGTAAACGCGGGCGGGGAGCGGGAGGCAAAACCATTGTTTTCGGCATCTTAAAACGGAACGACAAAGTCTATACCGAAATCGTGCCGAATACCTCGAAAGCTACGCTGCAACAGGCTATCCGAGGCGGGTTGCTGTTGAAAGTGTCATCAATACCGACGACTGGCGTGGCTATCACGGCTTGGTTGATATGGGCTATGAAAAGCACCTCAGGGTACATCATGGTGCAGACGAGTTCGCCCGGGGTGCACAACACATTAACGGCATCGAGTCGTTTTGGGGTTATGCCAAAAACCGCTTGGTTAAATTTAACGGTGTATCGAAACAGACTTTTTATTTACACTTAAAGAAAACCGAATTTCGCTTCAATCACAGGCATGATGATCTGTATAAAGTCTTGCTTAAAATACTGCGAAATCAACCCTTGGGCTAATTTTGCTTCCTAAACCCCAAAGTTAACAAAACGACATAACTCTTTTTGCCGGAGCGCCGAATCCTTAAACGGATGCTTGTCATGCCACATTTCCATTAAGGTACGGATAACCCGCTCGGCTTTACCATTGGTTTGCGGCCGGGCAACACGGGTGAATTTTTGGCTTATGTTGTTTTGCACACAGGCAATGCCAAACGGGTGCTCCGCATTGCCACGATTTCCACACCGTTGTCGGAATAGGCGCATTCGATGGTATAGGGACAACAATCTATCACATCGCGCAAAAGAAATTTGGCTGCGCTGGCTGCTGTACGGTCCGGCAATATTGCAGCATACAGCTCGCGGGAAAAATCATCAATGGCAACAAACAGATAATCCCGAGGGTCGGTTGCTTTTTGGTTTTGTAGCAAAGGCAGCCGTTTGGTATCGAAATGAACCATTTCGCCGGGATAGGATTGGTTGTAACGCTTTGCCTGTTTTTTTGAGTTTCTCTTCGATTTCCCGCTCAACTTTAGCCAGGCGTTTCATGCCGTATTTGGCTTGTTTAAAGCGGTTGTTGGTGCTTTTTTGCGGGGTGAGCAGCTGCAACCGGGCTGCTTTGAGTATGCGGTAAATCGTTACTCTGCTGACACGGTATTGTTGTGCCAACGAAGTTACACTGATTTTGTCTTGTGTATAAGCGCGCCAAATGGCCTGGCGGTTATGCGGGGTTAGCCGGGTATTTTTATGGATGTTCATGCAGTATTGTCTTTCAAATACTGTAAACAACGCTAGCTTTTCCTATAGTTAACCACTTAACTTAGCAATAATTTCGTCATACTCGAGTTAAGCCCGAGTATGGTGCGTGTGCTTTTCTTAAGTTGATTGGCTATATAGTGTAAGTAAATCTGCTAACAGTAGTTATATGAGATTTCAGGCCGTCTGAAAGGTTTGAACTGCACCCCAAAAATTGGACACCCCCTCCAACTTTAAAAGGTGCAGTTTTCTTATGTCCAAATATAACCTACACTTCAAATACCGAGCCGTACTCCATTACCACCAAGTGCACAGCCAACAGCGCACCGCAGAGCACTTCAACGTCTCACGCACCCACCTGCGCCGTTGGATAGCCGCCTATCGGCAAGGCGGTATCGCCGCACTCCAACACCCGCAGGCTACGTTTATGAAGACTATGAAGACCAACGCAAAAACCCGTTTATCGCCGACAAACCCGACCACGAAAAAAACCAGGCGGAACTGATTGAAGAGTTACGTTACATGAGGGCGGAGAACGACTACCTAAAGCACATGAAAGCCCTCAACGAAAAGAACGCCGCCAAAGCTGCGAAACCGTTCAAACGTTGAGGGCGAAGCACCCGCTGAAATATCTGCTGCACAGTGCCGGCATTCCCAAAAGCAGCTTTCATTACCATATCGGCAAAGCCGATCCCGATGCGGCGGCCAAAACCGCCGTGAGTGAAGTCTATCGCCGACACAAAGGCCGTTACGGTCATCGGCGGATTGCCGCCGTATTGTCGTGGAACAAAAAGAAAGTGCAGCGCATTATGGGTTTGTTGGGACTAAAAGCCAAAGTCCGCAGTAAAAAAGCCTACCGTCCGCAAGCAGTAGGAGAGGCTTCGGACAATATTCTCAATCGTGAGTTTACCGCTGGCAAACCGGCAGACAAATGGCCGACCGATGTGACGGAGTTTAAATGCACAGACGGGAAGCTGTACTTATCGCCGATATTGGATGTGTTTAATCGGGAGATTGTGGCCTATTCTTTAGGCCGCAGAGCAAACAGTAAAATGGTGGCGCAAATGTTGGACCAAGCATTCGGCCGTCTGAAAGGCCAAACGCCGCTGCTGCATTCCGACCAGGGTGTGCTTTACCGCACCGAGGCTTATCGAACGAAATTGGCTGAGAAAGGGATTGTGCAAAGTATGTCGCGCAAAGGTAATTGCTGGGACAATGCGCCGATGGAGAGTTTTTTCGGTACACTGAAAACGGAGAGTTTCTATCAGGAAGGTGCGCTGTCGGTGGCGGAGCTGACAGAGGTAATAGATGATTACATACATTACTACAATCATGAACGGATTAGTTTAAACTTGAAAAAGCTGAGTCCTGTCGGCTACAGAACCCAGCTTGAAAAGGCTGTTTGAGAAAGATTCTTAACTTGTCCAAGTATTGGGGGACAGTTCACTGCTTTCAGACGGCCTGAAATCTTTGTGAGACGAAATCAACTGGAAACCGTCTTTGCTCAAAAATACCGGATACGGCCAAAAGAGGGGTAGGGTGAAAGCGTGTTGAACAGTTGGATTTTGATGTAAATCGGGTTTAGAAGCAGTCGCCCGGCACGCGCACAAAGCCTTCCATAATGATGCGCGCGCTGCGGCTCATTGAGGCTTTGGTAGCTGTCCATTTACCGTTTTGCATTTCGGCGGCTGCACCCACGCGCAGGGTGCCGGAAGGGTGGCCGAATACCACTTGGTTGCGCTCGCCGCCGCCGGCGGCCAGATTCACCAAGGTGCCGGGAATGGCGGCGGCGGTGGCGATGGCCACCGAGGCGGTGCCCATCATGGCGTGGTGCAGTTTGCCCATACTCATGGCGCGCACCAAAACGTCGATATCGGCGGCCTTAACTGTTTTGCCGCTGGATGAAACATAATCTTTCGGCGCGGCTACCCAAGCGATTTTCGGGGTGTGCTGGCGGGTGGCGGCTTCGGAGAGATCTTTAATCAAACCCATTTTCAAGGCACCGTATGCGCGCAGGGTTTCCAGTTTTTCCAGCGCGGCGGCATCGTTGTTCACATCGTCTTGCAGCTCGGTGCCGGTGTAGCCGATATCGGCGGCGTTCACGAAAATGGTGGGAATGCCTGAATTGATCAGCGTGGCTTTCAGACGGCCTATACCGGGCACGTCCAGCTCGTCCACCAGGTTGCCGGTGGGGAACATATCGCCTTCGCCGTCGGCGGGATCGAGAAATTCGATTTGTACCTCGGCGGCGGGAAAGGTTACGCCGTCCAGCTCGAAATCGCCGGTTTCCTGCACTTCGCCGTTGGTGATCGGAATGTGGGCAACGATGGTTTTGCCGATGTTTTTCTGCCAAATATGCACGGTGCAGATGCCGTTTTGCGGTATTTTGGCAGGATCAATCAAACCTTGGCTGACGGCGAATGCGCCGACGGCGGCGGTGAGGTTGCCGCAGTTGCCGCTCCAATCAACAAACGGTTTGTCGATGGCAACTTGGCCGAACAAATAATCAACATCGTGGCCTTCGCGGCTGCTTTTGTCGATAATTACCGCTTTGCTGGTGGAGGAAGAGGCGTTGCCGAGGCCGTCGATCTGTTTGCCGTAGGGGTCGGGGCTGCCGATAACGCGCAGCAGGATTTTATCGCGTGCCGTGCCGGGTTCTTGTGCGGCTTCGGGCAGATCGCTGCGTTTGAAGAAAATGCCTTTGGATGTGCCGCCGCGGTAGTAAACGGCGGGGATTTTGATTTGGGCAGCGTGGTTGGCCATCTTTTTTTCTCCTGTGTTTTTCTTGATTTGATTAATTGCTGATTAATGCCTGTGTCGGGATTTTGCTTTTCAGACGGCCTGAATGGAGCCGTCTGAAAGACGCTTAATCATACACCAAATTTAAATACGGGAAAGGTGGGATTGGGGCTTTTGTAAGCCCGGCAAAAGTTTTGGGAAATATTTATCAAGGATATCGGGATAGGGCAGGGGCGGTAGGCAAAAAAAATATCCGCAAAAATGCGGATTGTGGTGCCCGGAGCCGGAATCGAACCGGCACGACCTGTTTAGGGTCGACGGATTTTAAGTCCGTTGTGTCTACCTATTTCACCACCCGGGCGGTATCCTCGAATCGCAGTTGCACTTAAACCCGAAGACATGGAACTTGGAGGCGGGGGCGCGGATTTTAACCGGCCTGTATAAGGGTTGCACCCCTTATCGCATAAACACTCTGCCACCCCGCCGTGGAGGGTTTGATGTTGGAGGCGGAAGTCGGAATCGAACCGGCGTACACGGCTTTGCAGGCCGCTGCATAACCACTCTGCCATTCCGCCTGAAACTTTACAAGCCGTTTAAGTGGTGTAAACGGCTTGGTATTTTGGAGCGGGAAACGAGTCTCGAACTCGCGACCTCAACCTTGGCAAGGTTGCGCTCTACCAACTGAGCTATTCCCGCGTGGTTCAAATGTAAGCGGTTGGAGCGGGAAACGAGTCTCGAACTCGCGACCTCAACCTTGGCAAGGTTGCGCTCTACCAACTGAGCTATTCCCGCATCGGATTACATTTGCAATGAAACTGTGGAGCGGGAAACGAGTCTCGAACTCGCGACCTCAACCTTGGCAAGGTTGCGCTCTACCAACTGAGCTATTCCCGCTTGGGTGTTGCCGCTGCTGTGTGCTGCGGCGAAGAGAACGCTATTATAGTGCGTGTGAAAACAGTGTCAATAGTTTTTTAAAATTTATTGCTGCGCGGGGTTTTGAAATTCTTTCCACGCCATTTTGAGGTAGTAGAACATCGACCAGATGGTGAGCACGGAGGCGATAAACATCAGAATGTTGCCGATTAATATCAAATCGAAGCCGTGAAAGTCTTCGAGGCCGACCAAAAGCAGCAGGATGGCGGCCATTTGGGCGGTGGTTTTGAGCTTGCCGATGGTGGCCACGGCCACGCTGCCGCGTTTGCCCATTTGGGCCATCCATTCGCGCAGGGCGGATATGGTGATTTCGCGGCCGATGATAATCATGGCGAAAATAACGTAGGTGCGGTTGAGGCTCACCAGCAGCAACAGGGCGACGGCAACCATGAGTTTGTCGGCCACGGGGTCGAGAAAGGCGCCGAAATCCGAGGTTTGCTTCCACAGGCGGGCGAGAAAGCCGTCGAACCAGTCGGTTACGGCGGCGGCGGCGAAAATCACGGCGGCCGTCCAGTTGACGGTTTGCGGGTCTATCCAGCCGCCGGGCAGGTAGAACAGGGCGGTGAACACCGGTATCAGCAATACGCGCATCCATGTGAGGAAGATGGGAAGGTTCCACGGCATAGCAGGGGCTTTCTGTTGGTTTTCAGACGGCCTTGGGTTTCGGACAGGCCGTCTGAAAAAAGATGTATGTGGCAGAGTGGTTTATGGTTGGCTTGAGTGGCGGATTATAACGAATTTGCGGGCGGTTTAGTGGGTAAGTGTGCAGGCGGGGTAGTTTTGTTAATTATTTTTAACAAAGTGTTGCGGTTTGGTAAATTTCATGGGCGAAGGCTTTTGCAAAATTTGTTGAGGCCGCCTGAAGTATCCAATTATCGTTATTAGCTATGCAAGTCTGCTGCGTGGAAATGACGGACTTTAAGCATTTCAGACGGCCTTAAGAGCATTTTTGCAAATGTCTCAGGCCGTCTGAAAACGGGTAGGCAAACGAATATTCGGCAGCCTTCTGATAATAGCCCCCTAATGCAGGCTGTCGTAAATCTTTTCGGCGAGCGCGCGGCTGATGCCTTCTACCTGAGCCAAATCTTCCACGCTGGCGGCGGTTACGCCGCGCAGGCCGCCGAAGCGGGTGAGCAGGGCTTGGCGGCGCCTGCTGCCGATGCCGGGGATGTCGCTGAGCGACGAGGTGATGCGGGCTTTGTCGCGTTTTTTGCGGTGGCCGGTGATGGCGAAACGGTGCGATTCGTCGCGCACGGTTTGCAAGAGGTGCAGGGCGGGGCTGTGCGGCGGCAGGCGGAAGGTGCGGCCGGAGAAGGGCAGGATGAGTTCTTCCATGCCGGCTTTGCGCTCGGGGCCTTTGGCGATGCCCACCAGCGGAATGGTCAGGCCCAATTCTTCCCATACTTCTACGGCCACGCCGATTTGGCCTTTGCCGCCGTCGATGAGTACGGCGTCGGGCCAGCGGACGGTTTCGCCGTTGGCTTGGGCTTCGGCCATTTTGCCGTAGCGGCGGGTGAGCACTTCGCGCATGGCGGCGTAGTCGTCGCCTGCTTTGGCGCCGGTGATGTTGTAGCGGCGGTATTGCGAGGGTTGGATGTTTTGTTCGTCGTACACCACGCAGGAGGCGACGGTGGCTTCGCCTTGGGTGTGGCTGATGTCGAAGCATTCGAGGCGTTGCAGGCTGTCGGCTTCCATGTCCAGCACGCGCGCCAATTCTTCGATGCGGTGTTGCTGGCTGCTGTGTTGCAGGCGGTGTTGGGCGATGGCGAGGCGGGCGTTTTGTTCGGCCATTTTCATCCACACTTTGCGCTCGCCTATGGTTTTGGTAACGAATTGGATCTGTTTGCCGTGTTCTTGGTTTAAGGCCGTCTGAAGCACTTCGGGCAGGGGGAAGTTGCTGATGATGATGTCGGGCTTGCTTTTGCCTAAATAGTGTTGTGCGACAAAGGCTTCGGCGTAATCTTGGCCGTTTGGCTCGGGGTCGTGGCGCACGTCGGGGAAGAAGCTTTTGTCGCCCACGTGCCGCCCGCCGCGTATGCTCACCCAGTGGATGCACACGCTGCCGCTTTCTGCGGCCAGCGCCAGCAGGTCGATGTCGTTGGGGTTGTTGGGGTTTTTGCTGTCGATAAACTGTTGGCTCTGCACGAGGCCGAGCGCTTGGATTTGGTCGCGGTAGCGGGCGGCTTCTTCAAAGTCGAGCCGTTCGGCGGCCTGCTGCATTTTGTGGTGCAGCACTTGGGTCAGTTCGCCGGTTTTGCCGTTGAGAAAGGTAACGGCTTCGCGCACGCTGGCCTGGTAGTCTTCTTGGCTGATGTGGCCGGCGCAGGGGCCGGAGCAGCGTCGGATTTGGTAGAGCAGGCAGGCGCGGTCGCGGTGTTCGAACACGCTGTCTTCGCAGGTGCGCAGGCGGAACACTTTTTGCAGCACCTGTATGCTGTCGCGCACGGCATAGCCGTTGGGGTAGGGGCCGAAATATTGGTTGGGCTTTTTGAGCGTGCCGCGGTAATAGGCCATTTGCGGGAAGGCGTGGCCGCTGAGCATGAGGTAGGGGTAGGATTTGTCGTCGCGGAAGAGGATGTTGTATTTGGGCGATAAGGCTTTGATCAGGTTGTTTTCGAGAATCAGCGCTTCGGCTTCGGAGCGGGTAACGGTGGTTTCGACGGTGTGCACCTGCTTCACCATCAGCGTGATGCGCGGCGAGTGGTCATTTTTTTGGAAATAGCTCGACACGCGCCGCTTCAGGTTGACGGCTTTACCCACATAAAGCACCTGCCCATTTTTATCGAGCATGCGGTACACGCCCGGCAGGTTGGGCAGGTTTTTGAGAAAAATATTCAGATCGAAGGTTGCAGACACGGCGGAACAATCGGTTTTCAGACGGCCTCGATTATACGGGAAAAGGCTGCGGGCAGCGCGGTTTCGACGGCTGGGTTCAGCGTTTCAAGGCCAGTGTTAATACGCCTGCCGTTACCAGCCCCAAGCCCAGCCATTCCTGCGCGGAAGGGCGTTCGTCGAGAAACGCCACCGCCATCAGCGCCACCAGCACCAGGCTGAATTTGTCCACCGGCGCAACTTGAGAAGCGTTGCCCAACTGCAAAGCCTTGAAATACGCCAGCCACGATGCGCCGGTGGCCAAGCCCGAGAGAATCAGAAACAGCCAGTTTCTGCCCGTAAATCCCGCCACGCCCTGCCATTTGCCCGTATAGCTCAAAAAAGCCGCCAGCGCGGCGATGATAACCAACGTGCGGATAAATGTGGCGAAATCCGAATCGATGCCCTGCAAGCCCGCTTTGGCGAAAATTGCCGTGAGTGCGGCGAAAAAAGCCGATGCCAGCGCCCAGTAAAACCATGAATAAGCCATTGCACACCTTTTGCGAAAATATTGGAAAACGTTTTCAGACGGCCCGTACCGTTTTTCAAAAATCAAACTGCCTTCTCAAAAACCTGATTATCGTCATTCCCGCCTACGCGGGGTAGCGCAGCGGATCTGCATGGCCAATAACGAGGTTGAAGCATTTCAGACGGCATCGCATTAAGGCGTTTTGCAAAGCCTTCAGGCCGTCTGAAAATTTGACCTGCACCCGGGCATGATTTTCCCGTTGCATCTATAATAACGCCTATTTTCATTGTTTGCAGGAAAGCGCCATGAGTTACAAAACCGATGCCGAAATCGCCCAATCCGCCACCATGCGCCCGATAACCGAAATCGCCGCCAAAATCGGCCTGAAGCCCGAACAAATCGAGCCATACGGCCATTACAAAGCCAAAGTCAACCCCGCCGACATCGCCGCCCTGCCGCCCAAACAAGGCAGGCTGGTGTTGGTTACCGCCATCAACCCCACGCCGGCCGGCGAGGGCAAAACCACCGTAACCATCGGCCTGGCCGACGCGCTCAACCGCATCGGCAAACAAACCGTTATCGCCCTGCGCGAACCTTCGCTCGGCCCCGTGTTCGGCGTGAAAGGCGGCGCGGCCGGCGGCGGCTACGCACAAGTGCTGCCGATGGAAGACATCAACCTGCACTTTACCGGCGACTTCCACGCCATCGGCGCGGCCAATAACCTGTTGGCCGCCATGCTCGACAACCACATTTATCAGGGCAACGAACTGAACATCGACCCCAAGCGCGTGCTGTGGCGGCGCGCGGTCGACATGAACGACCGCCAGTTGCGCAACATCATCGGTGGCATGGGCAAACCGGTTGACGGCGTGATGCGCCCCGACGGTTTCGACATTACCGTTGCCTCCGAAGTGATGGCCGTGTTCTGCCTCGCCAAAGATTTGGCCGACCTCAAACAGCGTTTGGGCAACATTCTGATTGCCTACGCCAAAGACGGCAGCCCTGTTTACGCCCGCGACATCAAAGCCCACGGCGCAATGGCCGCCTTGCTGAAAGACGCGGTCAAACCCAACCTCGTGCAAACCATCGAAGGCACGCCTGCGCTGGTGCACGGCGGCCCCTTCGCCAACATCGCCCACGGCTGCAATTCGGTGATTGCCACCCGCGCCGCCCGCCATCTCGGCGACTACACCGTAACCGAAGCAGGTTTCGGCGCCGATTTGGGCGCAGAAAAATTCTGCGACATCAAATGCCGCCTCGCCGGCCTGAAACCCGATGCCGCCGTGGTCGTCGCCACCGTGCGTGCGCTCAAATACAACGGCGGCGCCGAACGCGCCAAGCTGGGCGAAGAAAACCTGGGCGCGCTGGAAAAAGGCTTGCCCAACCTGCTCAAACACATAGCCAACCTGAAAAACGTGTTCGGCCTGCCGGTGGTGGTGGCGCTTAACCGTTTCGTGTCCGACACCGATGCCGAGCTGCAAATGATTCAGACGGCCTGCGCGAAAGAAGGCGTGGAAGTGTCGCTCACCGAAGTGTGGGGCAAAGGCGGCGTAGGCGGCGAGGACTTGGCGCGCAAAGTGGTAAGTGCCGTCGAAACCCAGCCCAACCGGTTTCAGTTTGCCTACGATGCCGAACTGCCGGTTAAAGAAAAAATCCGCACCGTTGCGCAGAAAATCTACGGAGCCGCCGATGTCGAATTCAGCGCCGAAGCCGCCGCCGAAATCACCTCGCTCGAAAAACTCGGCTTCAGCAACCTGCCCGTGTGCATGGCCAAAACCCAATATTCGCTCAGCGACGATGCCAAGCTTTTGGGCCGGCCCGAAGGCTTTACCATCCATGTGCGCGGCATCACTGTATCCGCCGGCGCCGGCTTTATCGTTGCCCTGTGCGGCAATATGATGAAAATGCCCGGCCTGCCCAAAGTGCCCGCCGCCGAAAAAATCGACGTGGATGAAAACGGCGTGATTCACGGGCTGTTTTAAGTTATCGGATTTTGTTGATTGAAAAGAAAGGCCGTCTGAAAAACATTTTTCAGACGGCCTTGTTTTAATAAATTTTAATAGAATCAAGTAATAATAAATTTGTGTTCTATTTTTTAATAAATTTGTGTTTTATTTTGCCATAAAATTATTTATAATTATTTTACTGTATAGTCATATAAGACCAGATAGTGAAATTATTTTTAACAATCTAAAAAGGAATAAAAATGGCAATAAATTTTTTAGACAGCTTATCTAATGAGTTTGTAGAGCGTAATCAAGAAAAGACGACGTTCAGTATTCGTCTTTCTATCAAAGAAGATCTGATTTTGCAGGAGGTGGCTGATAGTTTTGAGTTCTCTAGGCAAGAGCTGATTCATCGTTTGATTACAGAACAGATTATCGAACCTTGGAAACAAAGGCATAAAGAACAGGCGGAAGAAGAACTGGTGATTGAAGAAACAAAATCAGTTAACTACTTTTTATTAAATACAAATAAAATCAACGATGTTGATGATCATAAATGGATGTTGTCAAATGGAGTTGCCGCAGCTTTTGAAGATGGTTATAAAGAAAAAATTCAAAAATTTAGAAAAGGTGATTGGATATTTCTCTACGAATCAGGACAGGGTATTGTTGCTTTGGGTAAGGCTTCGGGTGTGCTGGAAAAAACCGAACATTATGGTAGGGCGGATAAAACTTTTTTTCAAAAGCTGGATGATTTTCAAGTATTACCTAAACCCATTAAAGCTAGTGAAGTAAAGCGTATTTTGAGCAGATCTTTTCCGTTTGCAGCAACTTTATCACGCATCACAGATGGTGAAAAAATATTGGATGAAATAGAGAAAAAGGAATAATTATTAAAAATAATATTTTTATTCCAAGGAAGCGAGCTGTCTGAAAAAATCATTTTCAGACAGCTTTGTGTCGATCAGATGCTTTATAATCATGCCCCAGTCAACAGCAACAAGGCCGTCTGAAAAAATGACCCAAAACGCTAACAACCTCTGCTGGCTCGATATGGAAATGACGGGCCTGAACCCCGACACCGACCGCATTATCGAAGTGGCGATGATTATCACCGATCAGGATTTGAACGTGCTGGCGCAGTCGGAAGTGTATGCCGTGCACCAAAGCGATGAAGTGTTGGACAATATGGACGAATGGAACACCGCCACCCACGCGCGCACCGGCCTCACGCAGCGCGTGCGCGAATCGCGTTTCACCGAAGCCGAAGTGGAGCAGCGGCTCTTGGACTTTATGGCGCAATGGGTTCCCGAAAAAACCACGCCGATGTGCGGCAACACCATCCATCAAGACCGCCGCTTTATGGTGCGCTATATGCCGCGCCTGGAAGCCTATTTCCACTACCGCAATCTGGACGTGTCCACCCTGAAAGAACTCGCCCGCCGCTGGAACCCGCCCGTGTATAAAGGCGTGGTGAAAAAAGGTTCGCATCAGGCTTTGGACGATATTCTCGAAAGCATCGAAGAGATGCGCTACTACCGCAACAGCTTTCTCAAACTGCCCGAGGCCGTCTGAAAACGGTTTTGCAAAACCTGTGCGGGCTTTTAAAGAATTTTCGTCATACTCGGGTCAAGCCCGAGTATGACGGTTTAGGGTATTTCAGACGGCCTAGCCGCCCAAGCTTCCCGCAAACACTTTCTTTTTCTTCCAAAACGCCCGCGCCGCCTTGGGTTTGAGCGTGAGACTGCCTCCCTTTTCACCGTCGGTGGCGATGGTGAGGCCGTTCAGACGGCCTTGCTGCAAAGCCTGCCACAGCGGGGCGAACCAGCGCTGCTCCCAGCTTTCCAAAATATCTTTATATGCCCACGCATCGTCGGTGTGCAGGGTAACGGCCAAGTCGTCTAAAAACAGCAGGCCGTCTGAAACGGGGCGGCCGTGTTCGCGCACCATTTCCAGCCAAGCGTTGAAATCATAAGGCGCATCGGTGCGGCTGCCCGGATAAAACTGCGCCCACGGGCTGCTGCTGCCCAGAAACGGTGCACCGCTTTGGCCGCCCGCCATATCCCGCCACAGCCACACGCCGTTAATGGCAGGTGCCCGCGCGGCGGCGCGTTCGGCATTGAGCGGGTGGGCGTGCAGCCACATTTGGATTTCGGTTTGCTTTTGCAGCCATGCGCGGTTGCCGCCGCCTTCGGCGCGGATTGAGCCGTCGATTCTGCCGAGCACGTCTAAAACCGGTGCAGCCTGCCAGTTTGGCTGTTCAGGCAGGAGGGCCAGCCACAAATCGGGGCGCAGCGGGCTGAAGTGCCAGCCGTCGTCTTGCAGAAAACCGTTCAGGCCGCCGCAGAGCGTTTCGGCTTCGTGCGCTTCAATCTGAATATCGCTGCCGCCGAGCATATCCATATGGTGCATTCCCATCTGCTGCCAAACCGGGCTGGCGAACACCGCCGCACGGTTTGGGCTTATGCCTAAAGCCGATTTGGCGTTTTCCAGCAGGCTGCCGCGCCACAAAAAACGGCCGTAAAATTCAGACGGCCGCGCAGGTGTTGCAGTATGCACACCGAAACGCATCATTTTATTGAGCGAGGGCAAAACGGTTTCGGGCAGGGCGGCGGAAGTGTTGCGGTTCAGGGCCGGGAGGGCTAAAGTAAGATACATGGGAGGATATGTGCAGGTGAAAAAACTGTACATATTTTACGCTATTGTGCGGATTTTTCACGCAGCGAAACTTCCCCTTAAAGCAGGGGAAGCGGTTTTGTGGTACACTTTGGTCAGAACCGAAAAGATATAAATTTTGTGAAAATCAACGCAGTAGCAGAATAATGGCGGAAAATCCCGCCGCACAAGCAAGATAAGAGGCCTGATATGACAAAGCCCCTAAGTATGTTTTTAAAATCGTTGGCGCAAAGCGACGAGGCAAAGGCAGAATCTGCCGCGCCCGTTGCACGCCCTGTCGAACCCGAACCCGTTCAGCGTGCACACACCGAACCGGAGCGCATTATTGCGCCCGTTGAAAGCGCCGCCGTGCCTGAGCGCGCACCGGAAACGGCAGCCGCCCTGTTTGAGGATTCGTCCGACTTGGTCAGCCCGGTAGTGGAGCCTGCGCTGTTGGCCGCCGAGCCGATGATGACCACGCCGTTTGCAATGAAATCGGTACCGGTTGAGCCTGTGTTGGTGAAACCCGTGGCCGCCCGTCATGAAGAAGCTGCCGAAGATCCTGCCGCACAAGCCGCACCGGAAGTTGCCGTTGCGGCTGCCACGGCTGCCAAAAAAATGGTGGCGACGGCGAAAATCACCGCCAACAAACCTTTGTCGGGCTTGTTCAAACCCGCCATCAATGTGAAACCTTCGCTGTTTATCAAGCAGAAGCCGTCTGCCGAACACGAAACCGTTGCGGCGGCAGAAGCCGATAATGCAGCCGAACAAACCGTTCAGACGGCCTTTGAAACGGCAGATATCGCCGAAGCCGTTGTAGAAACAAATGCGCCGGTTGTTGAAACCGTTACGGCAGAAACGGAGCAAACCGCTGTTGCTTCCGTTGCGGAAACTGAAGAACAGCCTGCTGTTGCCGCGTTTGAAGCGGTAGAGCCTGAAGCGGTTGAAACTGTTGCAGCAGAAGCAGAACAAGCTGCGGCTGCTTGCGTTGCGGAAGCCGAAGAACAGCCTGCTGTTGCCGCGCTTGAAGTAGTGCGGCCCGAAGCGGTGCAAACTGTTGCAGAATCCGAAGCCCTTTCTGTTTCGGAGCGTGCGGCAGAAAAACTGGCCGTTGCCGCTGCCGCTTATGCGGCAGGCCAAGAGGCAGCTGCCGGTGCGCCGCGCGGCAAGATTGCTTTGCCGAAACTGCCGAAAATTTCCATGCCCAAAATCAGCGTACCCAAGATTTCGGTGCCGAAAGTTACCCAATCCCAGGCGGCGGCATTTAAAACTGCAGTCAAACCCATCCGTGCGGCAGTATCGGCTATTTCCGGCGTGCCTGCCGTGGCGGCGGTGGGTCGTTTTTGGCAAAACAAACCTGTCCGCTGGTCGATTTTGGGCGTGCTGCTGCCCGTTTCCGGCGTGGTGGCCGCATATGCCGTAACCGATCCGCAGCCCCAGCCGGAGCTTTACCGCACGGAGCGGGTGATGGAAGAGTTGCCGGCCGTTTATGTGGAAAGCGGCACGTTCCAAGGCAGTTATTGGGCGCAGGAAGCAGTGGAGCCGGGCGATTCGCTCACCGACGTATTGCAGCGCATGGGCGTTTCGGACGAGGAAATCCGCGAAGTGCTGGCGCGCAATTCGGTTGACCGCAGCATGATCCAGCTGCGTGCCGGCCAATCGGTAAACGTGCGCTTCGATGCTTCGGGCAATATCACCGACGTACAGTTCTTTAACGACGACGACAACGGTTTCCGCGACTTGGTGGCTTTGGAAAAAGTAAACGGCAAATGGCGTACTTCCACCTCCGCCGTCGAAATGGAAACCATGCCCACCCTGCGTGCCGTACAAGTGCGTACTTCTGCGCGCGGTGCGATGGCGCAGGCCGGCGTGCCGGTTGAAGTGCGGGAGTCTCTGAACGAGATTTTCAACGATATCGTTAATGTAGACGAACTCACCAGCGGTGATTCCATTCGCCTGCTGTATAACAGTATGTATTTCCGCGGTCAGGAAATGGCAACCGGCGATATTTTGGCTGCCGAAGTGGTGAAAGGCGGTAAGACCTATCAGGCTTATTATTACAGCCAGGGTAAGGGCGACGAAGAGAGCGGCAGCTATTACGACCAAAACGGCAAATCGCTGCGTTTGCACGAAGGTTTCAATGTGAAGCCGGTTGACTATATGCGCGTTTCATCCCCCTACGGTGTGCGCATCCACCCCGTTTTACGCACCGTGAAAATGCACACGGGTATCGACTATGCCGCACCCACAGGCACGCCCATCCGCGCTACTGCCGACGGTGTGCTGACGTTTAAAGGCTGGCAGGGCGGTTACGGCAATACCGTGATTCTGCAACACAGCAACGGTATCGAAACCCTGTATGCCCATATGAGCGCATTCTCATCGGCCGGCGGCCAGGTTAAAGCCGGTGAGGTTATCGGTTATGTGGGCAGCACCGGCCGCTCGACCGGCCCGCACCTGCACTATGAAGTACGTAAAAACGGCCAGCATATGAACCCGACGGCCATTGCCCTGCCGACGCCGAAACTCACACCCACCAACATGGCCGAGTTCCGCAGGCAGCAACAGGCGCATACCGCAACCATGGCTGCGGTGCGCAATCTGCCGGTAACGGTAACACAGTTGGATTGATGTTTGCTTAGAGAAAACCGCCTATTGTATGGGCGGTTTTTTATATGATGAGTTTTCTAGATAGTGTATTCACAATATTTTCAAGCACATCTTGCGGTGAATCTTTGGTGGGATAAGGGTGCTATCCTCAGAACAGCTACCAAATTCCCGATCGCATCAATACCATAGGCCTTATTGGCCAACAGCTTGTCGGCTGCCGTATTTACAACCAGCGCTTCGACAAATAGACAATCTACCGCACTGCCTTCGCTCATTACCGCCTTTAGCTCCTGCCGCATGGGGATAAACTTTGATGTGGGTGGCATCAATCATCAACCACCCTCTCTATATATCTTTAGGGGCTTAGGAAGCAAAATTAGCCCAAGGGTCGATTTCGCAGTATTTTAAGCAAGACTTAATACAGATCATCATGCCTGTGATTGAAGCGAAATTCGGTTTCCTTTAAGTGTAAATAAAAAGTCTGTTTCGGTACACCGTTAAATTTAACCAAGCGGTTTTTAGCATAACCCCAAAACGATTCGATGCCGTTAATGTGTTGCACACCCCGGGCAAACTCGTCTGCACCATGATGTACCCTGAGGTGCTTTTCATAGCCCATATCAACCAAGCCATGATAGCCGCGCCAGCCGTCGGTATTGATGATACTTTCAACAGCAACCCGCCCTCGAATAACCTGTTGCAGTGTAGCTTTCGAGGTATCCGGCACGATTTCGGTATAGACTTTGTCGTCCCGTTTTAAGATGCCGAAAACAATGGTTTTGCCTCCCGCTCCTCGCCCGCGTTTACCGCGAATGCGTTTGGAGCCGAAGTAGGATTCGTCCAGTTCGACCACACCGGCAAAGGGAGTTTGCCGTTCACATTCAGCGGCCATACGGCAACGCAGTTTGAGAAACAGATTATTGACACTTCGGGTACTGATGCCGGTGAGTCTGGCGGTATCGGAAGCGGTCAAATCAAGTGCGAAAAGCGCAGGATTTGGCGGAATTTTGATTCGGTAATTTTGCTGAACTTTTGGTACTTGTTTTTAATAGACATATCAGAAGCTTAGCATCATTTTTGCTGATTTTTCTTCCTAAGCCCCTACTTTAAAAGCCTCCAAAGTTCGTGACTCAGTTCATCAGAGTTTCGGTCCCATCGCCATTCGCATTCCTTCAGGTGTAAATCAAAGTTTTTGGTTAGGCCGTTGAATTTGGCGAGCCTTCGTTTGGTAAAACTCCAGAAGCTTTCAATACCATTGATGTGCCTGGTATCATCTGCAAACTCATTTTGTCCGTGATTAACGCGCAAATGTTTAGAGTAGCCGACATCGACCAAGCCGCTATAACCGCGCCAGCTATCAGAATAAATAACGCTCTCCAGAGAGACCTTTCCCAATATAACAGATTGAAGTGTTTGCTTTTTACAATCAGAAACGATTTCGGTATAAACTCTGCAGTCTCTTTCGAAAATACCAAAGACGGGTTGTTAAAGCGTTCCTCTGCCACACTTTAACTTGCCATGGAAACCGCTCTGCCGTTTGGCACCAAAATAGCTTTCATTAACCTCTATGCTGCCGTATAACGGGTCTTTTTGCTCGCTTTGGTAGCGGTATATTTCGTGCCTGAAAATGCTATACCAGTAGTTGATGGTATTGCGGTTGAAGCCTGTCAGCAAAGCGGTTTTTGAGGCTTCTATATCGACACAAAAATGCTTGATGATTTTTTGAGCTGATAGTCACTTAACTTGGTGTTATATTTCATTTTTCTAGTCTAACAGAGCTATTCTGCTAGTCTAGAGTCTTAAGAGATATCTCTACTTAAGGTGTTATTCGTGTTGTCTGAAACATTGTGATGCACACATAAAACACCGTATAATCCGAAGATTAAACCAAACACCAAACCACCACGGAGCAAGGCATGAACTTTGAGCAAGCACGTTTCAATATGGTAGAACAACAAATCCGCCCCTGGGATGTGTTGGATTTCGATGTTTTAGACGCACTGGCCGAAGTGCCGCGCGAACGTTTTGTGGGCGAAGCGCAGCAGGCTTACGCTTATGCCGACATAACGCTGCCGCTGCCTAACGGCGGCAGTATGCTGGAGCCGAAAATCGTTGCCCGCCTGATTCAGGGTTTGGCGCTGAAAGCGGGCGAGCGCGTGTTGGAAGTCGGCACCGGCTCGGGTTATGCCACCGCGCTGCTGCACAAACTGGGCGGCAGCGTAACCACGGTTGATATTGATGCCGCGCAACAGCAGCGCGCCCAAAGCGTGCTTAACGAGCTTGGTTTCGACAACGTGGTCTATCAAACCGGCGACGGTTTGGCGGGTGTTTCGGAAAGCGCCCCGTTCGATGCCATCTATATCGGCGGCGCCGTTCCCGCCGTGCCCGAAGCCCTGAAAAACCAATTGAAAAACGGCGGCCGCATGGTGGTGGTGGCGGGCAGCGCACCCGTTCAGCGTGCCCTGCTGATAACCCGCCGCGGCGAAGGCTTTACCGAACACACGCTGTTCGACACCTATATCCCTTATCTGAATGCCCCCGCCGCCGCCGGCAAATTCCAGTTTTAACAACAAACAGGCCAAACCTTCCGCACGGCCGGCCCGCATAAGAAACGCCCTAAAGCTTGAGGCCGTCTGAACGCATTTCAGACGGCCTCGCACACACTCAAACACACCCATTATGATTCCGCAGATCACCCCACAACAATTGCAGCAATGGCTTGCCGAAGGCAAACCGCTCACCCTGCTCGACGTGCGCACCGACGAAGAAGTCGCCTTTTGCGCGCTGCCCGGCCATGTGCATATTCCGATGAACCTGATTCCGCTGCGCCACAACGAGCTGCCCGACGAAGGCCCGATTGTGGTGTATTGCCACCATGGCGTGCGCAGCCTGCACACGGCTATGTATCTGGCCGACGCAGGTTTCGACGAACTGTATAACCTGCAAGGCGGCATCGACGCCTGGTCGTTGCAGGCCGACGCTACCGTGCCGAGATATTGACGGGCCGGGTTGCCCCTAATCGTAAATCTGCCGCCAAACGCGCAAGATTGCAGTATCATGCGCGTTTTCTACATTTCCGATTGAAATCATGAACTTTGAAACACTTATCAGCATCGCGCTCGGCATCGGCCTGGCGGCCAGCTCGGGCTTTCGCGTTTTTCTGCCTTTGTTTGCCCTGAGCGTGTCGGCTTATTTCGGTATGTGGCCGTTGAACGAAAGCTGGCAGTGGCTGGGCAGCACCAATGCGCTGATTATTCTCGGCATCGCCACCATCACCGAATCGCTGGCCTACTTAGTGCCGTTTATCGACAATCTGCTCGACACGCTCGCCGTACCGTTGGCCGGCTTGGCGGGTACGGCCGTGGTGGCCTCGACCGCCGCCGATTTAAGCCCCGCCGTAACGTGGGCGCTGGCGATTATCGCAGGCGGCGGCGCAGCGGCGGCCATCAAAGGCGTGAACGCCACCACGCGCGCAGCCAGCACCGCCGCCACGGGCGGCACGGCCAACCCTGTGTTTTCGGTTTTGGAAACCGGCACGGCGGTGGTGATGACGCTGCTCAGCCTGTTTCTGCCGGTTTTGGCCGTGTTCGTGGTGGTGTTTGTGGCTGTGTGGCTATACCGAAAATATGCGGCTTATCAGCGCGGCAGGGCGCAGGCATAGCGGCAACCGGTATTTTGGCCGTCTGAAAAAAGCGCGGCAATCGGTTAAAATGCACCTTTGCACATTTCAGACGGCATCAACATGAGCGGCAACACCCCCAACTACATCACCCCCGCAGGCTGGCAGGCTTTGAAAGACGAGCTGTACGGCCTGGTTAACAAAGAACGCCCCGAAATCGTTCAGATTGTGAACTGGGCGGCAGGCAACGGCGACCGCAGCGAAAACGGCGACTATCTCTACGGCAAACGCCGTATGCGCGAAATCGACCGCCGCATCCGTTTTTTAACCAAGCGTTTGGAAGCGGCGCAGGTGGTCGACCCCGAAACCCGCGAAGCCACCGACCAAGTGTTTTTCGGCGCCACGGTAGAACTTTTGCGCGGCGACGGCAGCGAACAGGTGGTGAAAATCGTCGGCATCGACGAAATCGACACGGCCAAAAACAAAATTTCATGGATTTCGCCGCTGGCACGCTGCCTGATTAAAGCGCGCGAAGGAGACGAAGTGGTGCTGAACGGGCCGGAGGGCAGGGAAGTGATTGAGATTTTGTCGGTGGCGTATGTACGGATTGAGTGAGTGCGCGGGGACGGAGTTTTGTTGAAATCCCAAACTTCTAAGGTCTAGTTGTTGAGGTTGGTCTCATTGCTCACACCCGCATGGCAGCGTTTTTGAGTCTTCAATTCGCCAAATCTACCTTCTGGTATATTGGTCGTGTTCGGCGTATCTAATTCCCTGTTTTGTTCAAAAATAAACAGATAAGTTAGGTTACATTTTAGGCTGCTATATGCGCTCCTTAATCTTTTGTGGGTATACCATTTTTGTGTGCCGTCTTCATGGAAACTGATTTCATTCAAGTATAGTGGATTAAAATAAGAATGCCGAAGTAGGGTAAAACGATTCTTTAGCATATCGCCCAATTGCAAGTTTGAATGCAGTTATTTCATTTCGGAGTTTTTATTTGAATTCACTATAGTTTTTATGAGCGTCATACTAATCGTTCAACTATGTTTTAAACTCCGCTTCTTCCAACATAAAATATTGTCCGACAACTTCTTTAAAGCGTGCGCTGCGTCGGATTCTGGTTTTCGGCTCAGGTAGTGGCGTATAGTTTGCTGCTGGTGGAATTGGCATAGTTGGAAGAGAATATCGGAAAAGAGTTGGGTGATGTCTTTAAAGCCGTCTGCGGTCATGCTTTGAATACGTATGCTTTTTTCATGACGACGATTAAACCTGCTTCGTACCTTGGGCTAATTTTGCTTCCTAAGCCCCTAAAGTAAATTTATATAAAGCTGCTAGGGTCTGTCGACATTCAAGTTTTCAGTGTATCCTATCCTCATGACCAGATATATTCTGACCGATGCACAGTGGGCAAAAATTGAGCCTTTATGCCAAGGAAAAGTTGGCGATGCCGGCCGAACCGCTGTCGATAACCGATTATTTATAGAAGCCATACTATGGATTATCCGTACCGGCAGTCCTTGGCGCGATCTGCCCGAAGAGTTCGGTAATTGGAAAAGTATCCACAAACGCTACCGCAGATGGGTCTTGGCCGACCGTTTTCATGATATTTTTGAAGAACTGAACCGTGATCTCGATATGGAGTATGTCATGATTGACGGCACAATTGTCAAAGTTCACCGCCACGGTCAGGGTGCAAAAGGGGGACTCTAAATCAGGCCATCGGCCAATCCAAAGGCGGGATGACGACCAAGATTTTGGCTATGGTGGATGCTTTGGGGAACCTGATTGACTTCAAACTGATGCCTGGTCAGCGCAATGACATTTGCGGCGTAGAACCGCTGATTAAAGAAAAGGAATTTGATGCTTTATTGGCGGATAAAGCCTTTGATGCCGACTGGCTGGTCGAAGAGTTGACCGAAAGGGGGAGTAAGGTGGTTATTCCGCCGCGTAACAACCGCAAATTGCAGCGGGAACACGACAAGATGATGTATTGCTGGCGACATTTGATTGAGAACTTTTTTGCAAACTCAAAGAATTCAAAAAGATTGCGATGCGCGCAGAAAAAACCGACCAATCTTTTGCTGCCAATATTTACCTTGTTGCTGCCGTATTGAAATTAAGGTAAACTTGAATGTCGACAGACCCTAGTCTAGAGCCTACAAAATACCACATTTTCCATTACCACCACACTATTGGCCAGAAGCTGGGGTATCAGCATTTGCTTCAACCAAGTATCGAATATCCTGCAGTTGAACGCTGCATGCAATAAACCGAATGTAAACAGCCGGTTGCTATACAGCACACCGATGGGGTTGGTTTGATTGCGTACCTGTCAATTATTGGGTGCTGTTACACAGGCGAAACCTTTGCGAAATACCGGTTATCCCATCTGAACGGTTACCTGAACAATCAAGTAATCGTTTTTTTCATTTTGAGACGTGTTTCTTGTCTATATTTCCCCTAATTAACCCCTTTATCGGGGTACTGATTGCCTTTTCAGGCAGCAGGCACACGAAGCTTGTTGGCTGCTTTTGCAGGTTCAGGCACACCGCTTTTAAATAGCTTTGCGCCAGTACTTTCCGTAAACCAACACACGCGCTCTTTTACAGCCGAACTTCCGGTGCAGCGTACCGAAGGTTTGTTCGACTACATAGTGAACTTTCGACAGCTGCGTATTGCGCTGTTTCTCCTGCTCCGTTAAAGGTTTGCCCCGGTGTACCTTACGCATAATGCCGTCGGATAGCCGTTTGCTTTGCAGGTGTTCACGGTTGGTTTTACTGTCATATCCCTTTCTGCATAGACAGTTGTTTTGGGTGCGATGTCGGCCAATAGCGGTTCGAAATGGTTGCACTCGTGGATGTTGGCCGGGGTGATGTGCAGTTTCTCGATATAGCCTTCCCAATCGGTGCGGGTGTGTTGTTTGTAGCCTAAGGTGAATTTGCCGTCCTTCTTCACACAGCGCGCATCTTTGTCTTTGCTGGGCAAGGTCTCGACGGCCTGGCGCTGTTTGCCGCCAACGGTTTGGATGATGGTGGCGTCAATCACTGCCGCCGGGGCTTTTTCTATTTTTAAACCTTTTTCGGTCAGCGGGCGGTTAATCAGTTCGAGAAGCCCGGTCAAGGTGTCATCTTGTGCCAGCCAATTGCGGAAACGGCAGAGGGTGCTGTGGTCGGGTAAGGCGACGTCATCAAAAGAAATTCAGACGGGTAGCTAAACAACGTTCCAATTCCGGATCGGAGAGGCTGTGCCATTGGCCGGGCAAGACGGCTTTGAGCATGGGCAGTAGCGGATAGGCGGGGTGGTCGCGGATGTAACGGGTCTTTTGCTGGTTGAGCAGTTGTTCAACGGGCTGCCAATCGAGTAGCCGGTTAATTTTGAGTAACGGGTAGCTGTCGATGTGTTTGCCCATCATGATTTGGGTTTGTTGGTGGAAGAAGCTGCTCATAAAAAAACTCCTCTGAATTCTTTCAAGGGAATTTAAAGTTTTTATGGTGTGGGAAAAGGTCGGGTTATTTACACTTTTTATGCCAAACGGCTTTTGTCTTTTGCTGGAATGATGGTTTCGTGATTTTTGAGTATTCTCAAGAACGATGCGGCTTCGCCGTGCCTTTCGGCATTCTTGACAACCCTCAAAAATCCCAAAATGGGTCTGCATGCAAAAAACGGAAAGTGTAAACAACGCTAGAATTTCCTACATCTCAGGCTTTGCCGCCGTGGCGCAGCAAAATCAACGGTGCG
Source organism: Neisseria dentiae (assembly GCF_014055005.1). Lineage (NCBI taxonomy): Bacteria > Pseudomonadati > Pseudomonadota > Betaproteobacteria > Neisseriales > Neisseriaceae > Neisseria > Neisseria dentiae. Next base: position 188,243 of record NZ_CP059570.1, read on the forward strand.
GACACGGCTTTGCCGTTGAGGCGGATAACGGGAAAGGCTTCTTTGTCGGACACGGCAATCAGTGCGGTTACTTTCTATTCGCCTTTTTCCGAACCGCCCCGGAACGACAATACCGGGCCGAGATAGAGTTTGGTCATGCTGTTTCTCCTTTGTTTTATTTGCTTTGAATGTGAATGCTCCGTGATCAGGCTGTTTCAGGGCATTTGCGTTTGTGTTCAAGCGGTGCGGATATGATACGGCATGGGGAAACAGTTTGCTGGTGTTGTTACTCTATTATTGATTGGGCTTAAGAAATAAGGCCGTCTGAAAATTGAACTGCACCCCAAAAATTGGACACCCCCTCCAACTTTAAAAGGTGCAGTTTTCTTATGTCCAAATATAACCTACACTTCAAATACCGAGCCGTACTCCATTACCACCAAGTGCACAGCCAACAGCGCACCGCAGAGCACTTCAACGTCTCACGCACCCACCTGCGCCGTTGGATAGCCGCCTATCGGCAAGGCGGTATCGCCGCACTCCAACACCCGCAGGCTACGTTTATGAAGACTATGAAGACCAACGCAAAAACCCGTTTATCGCCGACAAACCCGACCACGAAAAAACCCAGGCGGAACTGATTGAAGAGTTACGTTACATGAGGGCGGAGAACGACTACCTAAAGCACATGAAAGCCCTCAACGAAAAGAACGCCGCCAAAGCTGCGAAACCGTTCAAACGTTGAGGGCGAAACACCCGCTGAAATATCTGCTGCACAGTGCCGGCATTCCCAAAAGCAGCTTTCATTACCATATCGGCAAAGCCGATCCCGATGCGGCGGCCAAAACCGCCGTGAGTGAAGTCTATCGCCGACACAAAGGCCGTTACGGTCATCGGCGGATTGCCGCCGTATTGTCGTGGAACAAAAAGAAAGTGCAGCGCATTATGGGTTTGTTGGGACTAAAAGCCAAAGTCCGCAGTAAAAAAGCCTACCGTCCGCAAGCAGTAGGAGAGGCTTCGGACAATATTCTCAATCGTGAGTTTACTGCCGGCAAACCGGCAGACAAATGGCTGACCGATGTGACGGAGTTCAAATGCACAAACGGGAAGCTGTATTTATCGCCGGTATTGGATGTGTTTAATAGGGAGATTGTGGCCTATTCTTTAGGCCGCAGAGCAAACAGTAAAATGGTGGCGCAAATGTTGGACCAAGCATTCGGCCGTCTGAAAGGCCAAACGCCGCTGCTGCATTCCGACCAAGGTGTGCTTTACCGCACCGAGGCTTATCGAACGAAATTGGCTGAGAAAGGGATTGTGCAAAGTATGTCGCGCAAAGGCAATTGTTGGGACAATGCGCCGATGGAGAGTTTTTTCGGTACACTGAAAACGGAGAGTTTCTATCAGGAAGGTGCGCTGTCGGTGGCGGAGCTGACAGAGGTAATAGATGATTACATACATTACTACAATCATGAACGGATTAGTTTAAACTTGAAAAAGCTGAGTCCTGTCGGCTACAGAACCCAGCTTGAAAAGGCTGTTTGATAAAGATTCTTAACTTGTCCAAGTATTGGGGGACAGTTCAAATATTTCAGACGGCCTTAAACGTAATTGACGGGCTTCCCGCAGGCTCCGGCTTTTCTGTATGCCGGAGCGGGAAAACGGTTCGGGCTGTGTTTACGCCGGTTCGGCCATTTTCAGCGCCTGACGGATATCCACGGCGACAATCCGCGACACGCCTTTTTCCTGCATGGTTACGCCGATGAGCTGTTCGGCCATTTCCATGGTGAGGCGGTTGTGCGAAATATAGAGAAACTGGGTCTGCGCCGACATTTCTTTCACCAAATTGCAGAAACGGCCGGTGTTGGCATCGTCGAGCGGGGCGTCCACCTCGTCGAGCAGGCAGAACGGGGCGGGGTTGAGGCTGAAGAGGGCAAACACGAGGCTCATGGCGGTAAGCGCTTTTTCGCCGCCGGAGAGCAGGTGGATGGTGCTGTTTTTCTTGCCGGGCGGGCGGGCCATGATGGATACGCCGGCGGAGAGCAGGTCGTCGCCTATCATGTGCAGGGTGGCTTCGCCGCCGCCGAACAGGGTGGGGAAAAAGGTTTGCACTTTTTCGTTGACGGCGTCGAAAGTGGCTTTGAAACGCTCTTTGGTTTTGCCGTCGATTTGGGCGATGGCTTCTTCGAGCAGGTTGATGGCGGCCTGCACGTCTTCGCTTTGGCCGCGGTAGTAGCCGTCGCGTTCGCGGGCTTCTTCCAGCTCTTGCAGGGCGGCGAGGTTGACGGCGCCGAGGGCTTCGATTTGCTGGGCGAGGCTGCCGATGTCGTTGCTAAGTGCTTTCAGATTGCCTGATGCGGCGGCCAGTGTTTCGAGCGATTCGAAGTCGGCTTCCCTTTCGGTGAGGTTTTGGTGGAAGCGTTTGGCGTTAATCAGGGCTTCCTGCTGTTGCAGCAGGGCGGTTTGGGTGGCGGCCTGCAATTGCGGCAGTTTGCTTTGCAGCGCCTGCTGTTGGGCGTATTGCTCACGGCCTTGCGCTTGGGTGGCGGCGAGTTGGTCCTGCATGGCGAGGTATTGTTCGTCGAGCGTTTGCACGGCTTCGCCCAGCTCACTCAGTTGGGCGTGCTGTTCGTTGTTTTGGGTTTCGGCCTCATAGGCCAGCGCGAGTTCGGACTGGCGCTCCTGCCAGTCTAAGGTTTGCTGTTCGAGCTGGACGAGCTGTTGTTGGAAATGCTGTTTTTGCTGTTGCAGTTTGTGCACGGCCACTTCGGCGAGGCCGTATTGGCGGTTGGCTTCCAAAAGGGCGAGCTGGGCCTGTTTCAGACGGCCTTGCTGCTCTTGGCGGCTGCCGCCGGTGTTGTGCTGCTGGTGTTCGAGTTCGGCGGCGGCTTCGGTGAGGGTGGCGATGTCGTCTTGCAGGCCGTCTGAAGTTTGTTCGAGCACGGTTTGTTCTTCTTCGATTTGCGCCAGTTCGCGCCCGATGTGTTCGCGGCGGATTTGCCCTTGGTTGGTGCGGGCGAGCATTTCGGCGGCGCGCTGCTGCGCCTGCTGGTATTGCTGGTTGTGTTGTTTTTGTTGTTGCAGCAGGTTTTTATGGTGTGCTTCGGCATCGGCCAGCTCGGTTTTGCTGCGGGCGAGCTGTTGTTCGGCATCGGCCAAATGGGGCGACAGGGCGGCCAGTTCGGCGGCCAGTTCGTCCAAACGTTCTTTGCGCGCCATCAGGTTGTCCTGCCGGTTTCGGGCGTACAGCACGGTGCTGACGCGGTCGATGCGGTGGCCTTCGGGCGTGAGCCAAAGCTGGCCGGGTTGCAGGTCGCTTTGGCGGCTCAGGGCGTAATCCAAATCGGGGGCGCACAATACGCCGTCGAGCCAATGGTGCAAGGCCGTCTGAAACGGGGCTTTGGCTTGGATTTGGTTGAGCAGGGCGGGGGCGGGCAGGGTTTTTTTGAGACCGCCGGAAAGGTTGTCGGCCAGCCAGGCGGCGCTGCCTTCGGGAAGCGGCGAGGGCGGGGCGAACGAGGCGGGCACGGCGCGGGCGTGCAGGCGTTCGGCCAGTATCACGCCGAGTGCGTGCTGCCAGTCGGTGGGGGCGGTGATGTGCTGCCAGAGTTGCGGGGCTTGGCCGGCATCGGTGTGCTGCCAGAAATCGCCGCTGCTGTTTTCGTCTTGCGCCAAGAGTTGCGCCAGCGCCTGCTGCTGGGCTTCGAGCGTGATGTGTTGCTGTTGCAGTGCTTGCCGGTGTGATGAGGCCGTCTGAAAACGGGTTTGGCTCTCGGCCAAGCGGTTTTCGGCGGCCAAAAGTTGTTCTTCGTAATGCTCTTGTTGGCTTTGCAGCAGGGCGGCCTGCTCTTGTGCGGCTTCGGTATCGCTGCGGTCGGGCAGGTTGAGCGCGAGGCTTTCTTGTTTCAGACGGCCTTTGCGCGCTTCGTGCTGTTGCAGGGTGTGTTGCGAGTGGGCAAGTTGTTGTTGTTTCAGGGCCAGCTCGCGTTTGATGCGGTTGTGTTCGTCCTGCTGGCTTTGGTAGGCGGTGTTGAGTGCGGCCTGCGCTTCTTCCAGCTCGGGCAGGCGTTCTTCGTATTCGGCCACCTGCATGGCGGTTTCGGCCAGCTCGGTTTGTTTTTCTTCGATGTGGGTGTCGGCTTCTTCAAGCAGGGCGCGGATTTGCTGCTGCTCTTGGTGGATGCGCGAAAGCTGCACTTGCGCGGCGGCTTTGTCGCGCTCGATGCGTTGGTGCAGGGTTTGCCGGTGGCGGATTTGCTCTTCCAGGCGGGCAATCTGTTCGCGCAATACGCCGCGCCGGTTGCTGATGTCGTGCACGCTTTGCTGTTGCGCCTGTTCGGTGGCCTGCAAAGTGTGCACGGCTTCGCCCAAAGCCTGAATTTTCGCGGCGGTTTCGTCTTGCTGCTGCTGGAAGGTTTGATGCTGGGCGGTGGCTTTGTCGGCGGTGGCGAGCGATTGCTGCCATTGCACATAGTCGAGCAAATCCTGCTGCTGCGCAAGTTGGCGGGTGAGCGTTTGATAACGCTCGGCGGTTTCGGCCTGTTTTTCCAGCTTTTCCACTTGGCGCGCCAGTTCGCTTTGCAGGTCGGACAAACGTTGCAGGTGCTCGCGCGTATCTTTCAGACGGCCTTCCGTTTCTTTGCGGCGTTCTTTGTATTTCGACACGCCCGCCGCTTCTTCTATATAAGCACGCAATTCTTCGGGCCGCGCTTCGATAATGCGCGAAATCATGCCCTGTTCGATCACTGCATAACCGCGTGCGCCCACACCCGTGCCCAAAAACAAATCGGTAATGTCGCGGCGGCGCACCACTTGGTTATTGATGAAATAAGTGGATTCGCCCTGCCGTGTGAGCTGGCGCTTGATGCTCACCTCGGCATATTGCCCCCACGCGCCTTGAAGGCTGTGGTCGCTGTTGTCGAACACCAGTTCAACCGAAGCGCGCGGAGCGGGGCGGCGGGTGGCGGCGCCGTTGAAAATCACGTCCTGCATACTTTCGCCGCGCAACTGCTTGGCCGATGCTTCCCCCAATACCCAGCGCACGGCGTCAATCACATTGGATTTGCCGCAGCCGTTCGGTCCGATAACGGCCACCAGCTGGCCGGGCACATGAATGGTGGTGGGGTCGGTAAACGATTTGAAGCCGGCAAGTTTGATGTGGGTAAGGCGCATGGAAAGAGAAAAGCAGGGGCGGAAAAAAGCGTTATTTTAACGGAAAACCGTCTGAAAAGGTGGCGGCGGGCGAGAGAGGCGCCAATGCTTTATTTATCGTGGGCGGCAAGAAGTGTTGCATAAAGGCGAATGGCATATAAAACGGGCTGTTGCGCCGTTTTTTATTTTATATGGTTTATAAAGTTCTAATAATTTCAAATTGTTATATTTTTGACGAAATAATTACTTTAGTTTTGATTAATTTAACCAGATACCTATTATCTATAAAAAAATACCGTTGGTATGAGTTGGCGAAAATATAACTCGAATGCGTATATCATTTTAATATTGCCATGTGTTATGTCGTTGGAAAATGGCACAGCCAAATATACCGCAACAACGGGGATGTTTAACAGGTAAGCCGTAAAACGCAACAGGCGGCTTAATTAACCAGGAGTTTGAATCATGTTTCAGTATCGTAAATTATTGTGGGTTTTGCTGCCGCTTACCGCAGTCGGATGCGCATCGCACCAAAAAGAAAGCTGGATTGATACCAAGCAGGCCGCTTACAGCACTTCCGTGCCGGATAACCGCTCTTCAGTTGTGTTTTACCGTCAGGCCGATGCCATCAGCGGCCCTACCGTCAATATTTACGTAAACGGCCAATATTCGGGATCGTTGCAGCCGAATGCCTACCGCCAAGAAACCGTTTGTGCGCAAAACCAGCGGTTTTATGCCGAATTCACTAAGAGCGATACCGGTTACCGCAACAAACATAACTCCGGCGACTATTATAACCTGCCTGATTTAGCCGTGTCTTTCTTCAAGGTGGTCAGCGACAGCAACGGTCATCCTGTGCTGCAAGCCGTTTCTCCCGAACAGGCTGAAGCCGAAATGAAAGGCATCCCGCGTCAAAACCATACACTTTCACGCGTGGTAAGCGAAGAACAATGCGCGGTCGTATTGAAAAAATACAGCCTGCAAACTTCGGCCCTGTTCAAATTCGACCGTTATGACTACGAAAATATGCTGCCCAAAGGCAAGCAGGAGCTTTCCGCTATTTCCGAAGAAATCAAACAAAATCCCGATTTAATCCGCGGTATTGCCGTTGTAGGCCATACCGATCCGTCCGGTACGCCCGCATACAACCAGAAACTCTCCACGAACCGTGCCGCAACCGTAAAACAGGTACTGGCCGAAAGCGGTTTGGATAGAAGATTGATCAGTGCCGAAGGCAAGGGCGAGCGCGAATTGGTGGTTAACGATTGTCGTAAAAAGCACCCCAATAACGCCCAAGCGCGCAAAGAGTGCGACCAACCCAACCGTCGTGTGGAAGTGATTCTGCACGGTGAGAAAAAATAAACTGAATTTAACATTATAAGGTGAATAAAATGTCTAAAAACATTACTTTAAATATCAACAATGCTCAAAAAACTTTGGAGACCGTAAAGTTTCAGACGGCCTCCGGCGAAGCATTGCGCATTCCCGCTCAGGCTGACGTCAATTATCAATTTATCGAAGATGCAACATCGTACGCACCTGAAAACATCATGACCAAGCGTGTGGGCGATGATTTGACCGTTGCCTTCGAAGGGTCGGATATTGCCAATCCCGACTTGATTTTAGAAGGTTACTATTCAAAAGAAACCGGCGCGTCCAAAGGCAGCCTGTTAATCGGCCAGCACGAAAACGGCAACACTTACCCCTATGTTCCGGAAAGCACGGAAACTTCAGATGCCGTTACCATGCTGGCGGAAGAGGTAACAGCCGGCCAAGCCTTGGGCGGTGAAATCATTACAGCCATGTGGATGCCCAATCCCTTATGGCTCTTGGGTTTGCTGCCGCTGGCAGGTTTGGCGGCGCTGGCAGGCGGCAGTGATGGCGGTTCGGATAATCCGGCACCGGTTATTACTGTTAACGCACCGGACAACACCACGGACAATACCCCCGAAATTACCGGTACCGTTAACAACGCAGAACCGGGCAGCGTAGTAACCGTTGTTTTGGTTGACAGCCAAGGAGTCAGCCAAACCGTTTCGGTAACCATCGGTGAAACCGGCGAATATTCAGTAGAGCCGGCCAATCCGCTGGCCGACGGCGTTTATACCGCTACGGCAACTGTTGAAACAGTATCCGGCAAGTCTGCCACCGCTACTGATCCCGGCAGCATCGATACAACCGCACAAATCACCGTTAACGCCCCTGATTTGACCAACGACAACACACCCACAATCAGCGGCACAGTAACCGATGTGGAAGAAGGTCAGGTTGTGACACTGGTTATTACCGGTTCAGACGGCCAAAGCCAAACCGTGACCGCTACCGTCAAAGCCGACGGCACTTACAGCGTAGACGTACCGAACGCACTGCTAGACGGTACATACACAGTAACGGCTACCGTTAAAGACAAATTGGGTAACGAGGGTCAGGCGAGTGACGACGGCTCTGTTGACACCGCCGCGCCGAGCATCAGCGTAGACGCGCCGGACAACAGCAGCGACAACACCCCGACCATCAGCGGCAAAACAGACGCTCCCGCCGGTTCGGTGGTAACCGTTGTGGTAACCGGTTCAGACGGCCAAAGCCAAACCGTTACTGCTACCGTCAAAGCCGACGGCACTTACAGCGTAGACGTACCCAACGTACTGCCCGACGGCAGCTACACAGCCGAAGCCTCGGTGAAAGACCCGGCCGGCAACGAAGCGGCGGCCAAAGACGACGGCTCCGTTGACACCGCCGCCGCCATCACCGTAGACGCACCGGCGCTGACCAACGACAACACCCCAACCATTACCGGCACCACCACCGATGTGGAAGAAGGCCAGGTAGTAACCGTTGTGGTGACCGACAGCCAGGGTAACACCCAAACCGTGACCACCACCGTCAAAGCCGACGGCAGCTACAGCGTAGACGTACCCAACGCACTGCCCGACGGCAGCTACACAGCCGAAGCCTCGGTGAAAGACCCGGCCGGCAACGAAGCGGCTGCCAAAGACGACGGCTCCGTTGACACCGCCGCCGCCATCACCGTAGACGCACCGGCGCTGACCAACGACAACACCCCGACCATTACCGGCACCACCACCGATGTGGAAGAAGGCCAGGTAGTAACCGTTGTGGTGACCGACAGCCAGGGTAACACCCAAACCGTGACCACCACCGTCAAAGCCGACGGCAGCTACAGCGTAGACGTACCGAACGCACTGCCCGACGGCAACTACGGCGTTACCGCCACCGTCAGCGACAAAGCCGGCAACAGCGCGACCGCCGAAGACAAAGAAGGCAACGTGGTAGACACCACCGCCCCGAGCATCAGCGTAGACGCGCCCGACAACAGCAGCGACAACACCCCGACCATCAGCGGCAAAACAGACGCGCCCGAAGGTTCGGTGGTAACCGTTGTGGTAACCGGTTCAGACGGCCAAAGCCAAACCGTTACTGCTACCGTCAAAGCCGACGGCACTTACAGCGTAGACGTACCCAACGCACTGCCCGACGGCAGCTACACAGCCGAAGCCTCGGTGAAAGACCCGGCCGGCAACGAAGCGGTGGCCAAAGACGACGGCTCCGTTGACACCGCCGCGCCGAGCATTACCGTAGACGTACCCGACGTCACCAACGACACCACCCCGACCATCACCGGCACCACAGATGCGCCCGCAGGTTCGGTGGTAACCGTTGTGATCACCGACGGCGAAGGCAATACCCAAACCGTGACCACTACCGTTAACGGCGACGGCACTTACAGCGTAGAAGTACCGAACGCACTGCCCGAAGGTCCGGTAACCGTAGAAGCCACCGTAAAAGATCCGTCAGGCAACGAAGGCAAAGCGACCGACAAAGGCGAAGTGGACACCACCGCGCCGAGCATCAGCGTAGACGCGCCGGACAACAGCAGCGACAACACCCCGACCATCAGCGGCAAAACAGACGCTCCCGCCGGTTCGGTGGTAACCGTTGTGGTAACCGGTTCAGACGGCCAAAGCCAAACCGTTACTGCTACCGTCAAAGCCGACGGCACTTACAGCGTAGACGTACCCAACGTACTGCCCGACGGCAGCTACACAGCCGAAGCCTCGGTGAAAGACCCGGCCGGCAACGAAGCGGCGGCCAAAGACGACGGCTCCGTTGACACCGCCGCCGCCATCACCGTAGACGCACCGGCGCTGACCAACGACAACACCCCAACCATTACCGGCACCACCACCGATGTGGAAGAAGGCCAGGTAGTAACCGTTGTGGTGACCGACAGCCAGGGTAACACCCAAACCGTGACCACCACCGTCAAAGCCGACGGCAGCTACAGCGTAGACGTACCGAACGCACTGCCCGACGGCAACTACGGCGTTACCGCCACCGTCAGCGACAAAGCCGGCAACAGCGCGACCGCCGAAGACAAAGAAGGCAACGTGGTGGATACCACTGCCCCGTCTATCAGCGTAGACGCGCCCGACAAAAGCAGCGACAACACCCCGACCATCAGCGGCAAAACAGACGCCCCCGAAGGTTCGGTGGTAACCGTTGTGGTAACCGGTTCAGACGGCCAAACACAAACCGTTACTGCTACCGTCAAAGCCGACGGCACTTACAGCGTAGACGTACCCAACGCACTGCCCGACGGCAGCTACACAGCCGAAGCCTCGGTGAAAGACCCGGCCGGCAACGAAGCGGCTGCCAAAGACGACGGCTCCGTTGACACCGCCGCCGCCATCACCGTAGACGCACCGGCGCTGACCAACGACAACACCCCGACCATTACCGGCACCACCACCGATGTGGAAGAAGGCCAGGTAGTAACCGTTGTGGTGACCGACAGCCAGGGTAACACCCAAACCGTGACCACCACCGTCAAAGCCGACGGCAGCTACAGCGTAGACGTACCGAACGCACTGCCCGACGGCAACTACGGCGTTACCGCCACCGTCAGCGACAAAGCCGGCAACAGCGCGACCGCCGAAGACAAAGAAGGCAACGTGGTAGACACCACCGCCCCGAGCATCAGCGTAGACGCGCCCGACAACAGCAGCGACAACACCCCGACCATCAGCGGCAAAACAGACGCGCCCGAAGGTTCGGTGGTCACCGTTGTGGTAACCGGTTCAGACGGCCAAAGCCAAACCGTTACTGCTACCGTCAAAGCCGACGGCACTTACAGCGTAGACGTACCCAACGCACTGCCCGACGGCAGCTACACAGCCGAAGCCTCGGTGAAAGACCCGGCCGGCAACGAAGCGGTGGCCAAAGACGACGGCTCCGTTGACACCGCCGCGCCGAGCATTACCGTAGACGTACCCGACGTCACCAACGACACCACCCCGACCATCACCGGCACCACAGATGCGCCCGCAGGTTCGGTGGTAACCGTTGTGATCACCGACGGCGAAGGCAATACCCAAACCGTGACCACTACCGTTAACGGCGACGGCACTTACAGCGTAGAAGTACCGAACGCACTGCCCGAAGGTCCGGTAACCGTAGAAGCCACCGTAAAAGATCCGTCAGGCAACGAAGGCAAAGCGACCGACAAAGGCGAAGTGGACACCACCGCGCCGAGCATCAGCGTAGACGCGCCGGACAACAGCAGCGACAACACCCCGACCATCAGCGGCAAAACAGACGCCCCCGCCGGTTCGGTGGTAACCGTTGTGGTAACCGGTTCAGACGGCCAAAGCCAAACCGTTACTGCTACCGTCAAAGCCGACGGCACTTACAGCGTAGACGTACCCAACGCACTGCCCGACGGCAGCTACACGGCCGAAGCCTCGGTGAAAGACCCGGCCGGCAACGAAGCGGCGGCCAAAGACGACGGCTCCGTTGACACCGCCGCCGCCATCACCGTAGACGCACCGGCGCTGACCAACGACAACACCCCGACCATTACCGGCACCACCACCGATGTGGAAGAAGGCCAGGTAGTAACCGTTGTGGTGACCGACAGCCAGGGTAACACCCAAACCGTGACCACCACCGTCAAAGCCGACGGCAGCTACAGCGTAGACGTACCGAACGCACTGCCCGACGGCAACTACGGCGTTACCGCCACCGTCAGCGACAAAGCCGGCAACAGCGCGACCGCCGAAGACAAAGAAGGCAACGTGGTAGACACCACCGCCCCGAGCATCAGCGTAGACGCGCCCGACAACAGCAGCGACAACACCCCGACCATCAGCGGCAAAACAGACGCGCCCGAAGGTTCGGTGGTCACCGTTGTGGTAACCGGTTCAGACGGCCAAAGCCAAACCGTTACTGCTACCGTCAAAGCCGACGGCACTTACAGCGTAGACGTACCCAACGCACTGCCCGACGGCAGCTACACAGCCGAAGCCTCGGTGAAAGACCCGGCCGGCAACGAAGCGGTGGCCAAAGACGACGGCTCCGTTGACACCGCCGCGCCGAGCATTACCGTAGACGTACCCGACGTCACCAACGACACCACCCCGACCATCACCGGCACCACAGATGCGCCCGCAGGTTCGGTGGTAACCGTTGTGATCACCGACGGCGAAGGCAATACCCAAACCGTGACCACTACCGTTAACGGCGACGGCACTTACAGCGTAGAAGTACCGAACGCACTGCCCGAAGGTCCGGTAACCGTAGAAGCCACCGTAAAAGATCCGTCAGGCAACGAAGGCAAAGCGACCGACAAAGGCGAAGTGGACACCACCGCGCCGAGCATCAGCGTAGACGCGCCGGACAACAGCAGCGACAACACCCCGACCATCAGCGGCAAAACAGACGCTCCCGCCGGTTCGGTGGTAACCGTTGTGGTAACCGGTTCAGACGGCCAAAGCCAAACCGTTACTGCTACCGTCAAAGCCGACGGCACTTACAGCGTAGACGTACCCAACGTACTGCCCGACGGCAGCTACACAGCCGAAGCCTCGGTGAAAGACCCGGCCGGCAACGAAGCGGCGGCCAAAGACGACGGCTCCGTTGACACCGCCGCCGCCATCACCGTAGACGCACCGGCGCTGACCAACGACAACACCCCAACCATTACCGGCACCACCACCGATGTGGAAGAAGGCCAGGTAGTAACCGTTGTGGTGACCGACAGCCAGGGTAACACCCAAACCGTGACCACCACCGTCAAAGCCGACGGCAGCTACAGCGTAGACGTACCGAACGCACTGCCCGACGGCAACTACGGCGTTACCGCCACCGTCAGCGACAAAGCCGGCAACAGCGCGACCGCCGAAGACAAAGAAGGCAACGTGGTGGATACCACTGCCCCGTCTATCAGCGTAGACGCGCCCGACAAAAGCAGCGACAACACCCCGACCATCAGCGGCAAAACAGACGCCCCCGAAGGTTCGGTGGTAACCGTTGTGGTAACCGGTTCAGACGGCCAAACACAAACCGTTACTGCTACCGTCAAAGCCGACGGCACTTACAGCGTAGACGTACCCAACGCACTGCCGGACGGCAGCTACACAGCCGAAGCCTCGGTGAAAGACCCGGCCGGCAACGAAGCGGCTGCCAAAGACGACGGCTCCGTTGACACCGCCGCCGCCATCACCGTAGACGCACCGGCGCTGACCAACGACAACACCCCGACCATTACCGGCACCACCACCGATGTGGAAGAAGGCCAGGTAGTAACCGTTGTGGTGACCGACAGCCAGGGTAACACCCAAACCGTGACCACCACCGTCAAAGCCGACGGCAGCTACAGCGTAGACGTACCGAACGCACTGCCCGACGGCAACTACGGCGTTACCGCCACCGTCAGCGACAAAGCCGGCAACAGCGCGACCGCCGAAGACAAAGAAGGCAACGTGGTAGACACCACCGCCCCGAGCATCAGCGTAGACGCGCCCGACAACAGCAGCGACAACACCCCGACCATCAGCGGCAAAACAGACGCTCCCGCCGGTTCGGTGGTAACCGTTGTGGTAACCGGTTCAGACGGCCAAACACAAACCGTTACTGCTACCGTCAAAGCCGACGGCACTTACAGCGTAGACGTACCCAACGCACTGCCGGACGGCAGCTACACAGCCGAAGCCTCGGTGAAAGACCCGGCCGGCAACGAAGCGGTGGCCAAAGACGACGGCTCCGTTGACACCGCCGCGCCGAGCATTACCGTAGACGTACCCGACGTCACCAACGACACCACCCCGACCATCACCGGCACCACAGATGCGCCCGCAGGTTCGGTGGTAACCGTTGTGATCACCGACGGCGAAGGCAATACCCAAACCGTGACCACTACCGTTAACGGCGACGGCACTTACAGCGTAGAAGTACCGAACGCACTGCCCGAAGGTCCGGTAACCGTAGAAGCCACCGTAAAAGATCCGTCAGGCAACGAAGGCAAAGCGACCGACAAAGGCGAAGTGGACACCACCGCGCCGAGCATCAGCGTAGACGCGCCGGACAACAGCAGCGACAACACCCCGACCATCAGCGGCAAAACAGACGCCCCCGCCGGTTCGGTGGTAACCGTTGTGGTAACCGGTTCAGACGGCCAAAGCCAAACCGTTACTGCTACCGTCAAAGCCGACGGCACTTACAGCGTAGACGTACCCAACGCACTGCCCGACGGCAGCTACACAGCCGAAGCTTCGGTGAAAGATCCGGCCGGTAACGAAGCAGCTGCTAAGGATCCAGGCTCTGTGGATACTGTTGTTCCGACCGTGAAAGCGCAAGACCAACAAGTTGCAGAAGCCAGTAATGCGAAAGTTAGCGGTATTATCAAAGTAGGGGATGCAGGTGGTGTAGCTTCGATTACTGTAGCCGGTAAAGATGTAACCTCCGCAACCTCGACAACACCGGTTGTGATTAACACCGCCAAAGGCCAGTTGGTGATTAACGGTTACGATGCTGTCAAAGGTGAAGTAACTTATACCTACACCGAAAACGGTACGCGCAAAGACCACAGCAAGGGTGATGATTCCGTAATCGATAACTTTATTGTTGCGGTGAAGGATAAAGCCGGTAATACCGCCATGGACAGCTTGGATATCAAGATAACCGATACCGCTCCTGTTGCTGTGGACGATGTGAACAGCATTGGAGAAAAAGGTACATCGGTGAGCGGCAGCGTGTTGGCCAACGACACGACCGGCGCGGATATTCCGGTAACGGTAACTTCCGGTGAACAAAACGGTAACTATGGCAAGCTGGTATTGGGTGACGACGGTAAATATACATACCATCTCGACGGCAATAATGAAACCGTAAAAGCCTTGAACAGCGGTGAGAAGCTGGTTGATACCTTTACCTATACCGTGAAGGATGCCGACGGCGACACTTCAACGGCCACTCTCAGCATTACCATTAACGGTGTAGATAGCGACAAAATCACAATCGGCACCAACGAGCCGAATACCGATATTAAAGGCGGTGGCGGCAATGATGTACTGATCGGTGATGCAGGCGGCACGCAAACTATTATCACCAAAGGAACAGACTATAATGTTGCCATTCTGTTTGATATCTCAAACAGCATGAAAACGTATAAAACCGAGAGCGGTATGTCTTACCTGAATATGGCTAAAGCTTCCCTGCTGAAACTGGCAGGAGAGTTGGCGGCGCACGACGGCGATGTGAATGTCAGCCTGATTGTGTTCAACCAAACGGCCAAACAAGTGGTTGATATCCGCGATTTGAACGAGAGCAATGTAGATTCGTTGTTGAGAGGCATCATCGTCCAAGATAGCCAAGCCGGTGGTGTTACCAACTACGATGATGCGTTCAAAGATACGGCAGCATGGTTTAACAAAGTGTCAGGCAACGGTTACACCAACGTAACTTACTTCCTGACCGACGGACAACCTACAGCCTATGGTGACGACGGCCGCAGCGGCGATCTCCGCTATCTCGGTTACGTTACACAGAATGCAGTCAATGCCGGCTTGAACAGCTTCAAAGCATTGAGCGCAGTATCTGACGTACATGCAATCGGCTTTAAGCAAGGCGTAGAGCAAACCACTTTGAAATATTTCGACACCACAACCCAATCAGGCAATCTGACTGAAGAAAGTAATGTTGTCGACACTTTCTACTCTTACGGAAGAGAGCGAGTGGTTTACCAAGGAACGGCAGGCGAAGCCGCTATCGTGAATTCGCCCGACGAGTTGGATGCCGCCTTGAAGAAAGGTTCGTCAACCACAGTAGTGGAAGGCGTATCAAACGATACCCTGGCTGGCGGGGAAGGCAACGACATCTTGTTCGGCGACTCCATCAATACCGACCATTTGTCTTGGACAAACAGCGCAACCGGATCAGTTTACAAAGCCGGCAGCCACGACGGTATGGGTTCGCAAGCACTGAACGAATTCATCAAATGGAGTGAAAACGGAGGTGTTGCGGCAACCGACCAGCAAAAAGTCGATTATGTTCAAAAACATTGGGCAGAATTGCTGGACAACCGTTCCGACGGCGGTAACGATACTTTAAACGGCGGTGCCGGTGACGACATCCTGTTCGGAGGCGCCGGTGACGACAGCCTGACCGGCGGAGAAGATGCGGATAAGTTTGTATTCTTGGCCAACAGCAACAGCGGCAAAGACCAAATCCTTGACTTTCAGGCCGGTAGCGACAAAGTTGTATTTGCCGATTTGGTAGGTCCCGAGCAGCTTCAAGGCGCGGTATGGAACGACCAAACCCACACCCTGAGCTTTACCGGTGTAGGCAAGGATGGCGCCACTTACCAAAACAGCATCACGTTCTCCGGCATCTCTTCGGGCGAAACCCTGAACAGCATTCTGGAAAAACATGTTGAATTTATCGGCTGATTAAACAGTTGGTAAAAAAAGGCCCTGTCGTAAGGCAGGGCCTTTTCTCGTAATAATGCCAGATAATTTTTGCAGATGGCCTTAGATGTTGGAAATAACCGTGTTGTTTACACAATAAGTTGGGAAAAATAGGTCTGTAACACCTCGAAAGGCGTTTTCCCTTTCAGACAGCTATGCGGTTTGACCGTATTGTAATAATTAAGGAGCTAAGGAAGCAAAATTAGCCCAAGGGTTGATTTCGCAGTATTTTAAGCAAGACTTTATACAGATCATCATGCCTGTGATTGAAGCGAAATTCGGTTTTCTTTAAGTGTAAATAAAAAGTCTGAGACCTTTGCGAAATACCAGCTACTCCATCCAAACGGTTACCTGAACAATCAAGGTAACCGTTTTTGCATTTTCAGACGTGTTTCTCGTCCATATTTCCCTCAATTAGCCCCTTTATCGGGGTGTCCATTGCCTTTTCAGGCAGCAGCAGGCACACGAAGCCTGTTGGCTGCCTTTAGCAGGTTCAGGCACACCGCTTTCAAATGGCTTTGCGCCAGCACTTTCCGTAAGCCAAAATAACGCGCTCTTTTACAGCCGAACTTCCGGTGCAGCGTACCGAAGGTTTGCTCGACCACATAACGCACTTTCGACAGCTGCGTATTGCGCTGTTTCTCATGCTCCGTTAAAGGTTTGCCCCGGTGTGCCTTACGCATAATGCCGTCGGATAGCTGTTTGCTTTGCAGATGTTCCCGGTTGGCTTTACTGTCATACCCTTTATCGGCATAGACGGTTGTTCCGGGTGCGATGCCGTCCAACAGCGGTTCGAAATGGTTGCATTCATGGGCGTTGGCCGGAGTGATGTGCAGTTTCTCGATATAGCCTTCTGAATCGGTGCGGGTGTGTTGTTTGTAGCCCAAGGTGAATTTGCCCTCTTTCTTCACCCAGCGCGCATCCTTGTCTTTGCTGGGCAAGGTTTCGGCGGTGATGCCGTTTTCATCGGTTTCGATAGCCTGACGCTGTTTGCCTCCGGCAGTTTGGATGATGGTGGCGTCAATTACTGCCGCCGGGGCTTTCTCTATTTTTAAGCCTTTTTGGGTCAGCTGGCAGTTAATCAGTTCGAGAAGCCGGGCTAAGGTGTCATCCTGTGCCAGCCAATTGCGGAAACGGCAGAGGGTGCTGTGGTCAGGTAAGGAGACCTCATCAAACCCGCAGAAGAAGTAGAAATCCAGACGGGTGGCTAAACAGCGTTCCAATTCCGGATCGGAAAGGCTGTGTCATTGGCCGAGCAATACGGCTTTGAGCATGGGCAGTAGCGGATAGGCGGGGCGACCGCGGTGGTCGCGGATGTAACGGGTCTTTTGCCGGTTGAGAAGTTGTTCGATGGGCTGCCAATCGAGTAGCTGGTTAATTTTGAGCAACGGGTAGCTGTCGATATGTTTGCTCATCATTATAGTGAATTCAAATAAAAACTCCGAAATGAAATAACTGCATTCAAACTTGCAATTGGGCGATATGCTAAAGAATCGTTTTACCCTACTTCGGCATTCTTATTTTAATCCACTATATTTGGGCTTGTTGGTGGAAAAAGCTGTTCATAAAAAACTCCTCTGAATTCTTTAGGAGAATTTAGAGGAGTTTTGGTTTTTTTGCAAAGGTCTCAGTCTGTTTCGATACACTGTTAAATTTAACCAAGCGGTTTTTGGCATAACCCCAAAACGACTCGATGCCGTTAATGTATTGCGCACCCCGGGCGAACTCGTCTGCACCATGATGTACCCGGAAGTGCTTTTCATAGCCCATATCGACCAAACCGTGATAGCCGCGCCAGCCGTCGGTATTGATGACACTTTCAACAGCAACCCGCCCTCGAATAACCTGTTGCAGTGTAGCTTTCGAGGTATCCGGCACGATTTCGGTATAGACTTTGTCGTCCCGTTTTAAGATGCCGAAAACAATGGTTTTGCCTCCCGCTCCTCGCCCGCGTTTACCGCGAATGCGTTTGGAGCCGAAGTAGGATTCGTCCAGTTCGACCACACCGGCAAAGGGAGTTTGCCGTTCACATTCAGCGGCCATACGGCAACGCAGTTTGAGAAACAGATTATTGACACTTCGGGTACTGATGCCGGTGAGTCTGGCGGTATCGGAAGCGGTCAAATCAAGTGCGAAAAGCGCAGGATTTGGCGGAATTTTGATTCGGTAATTTTACTGAACTTTTGGTACTTGTTTTTAATAGACATATCAGAAGCTTAGCATCATTTTTGCTGATTTTGCTTCCTAAGTCCCTAATTAACAAAACGGCATAGCTCCTTTTGCAGGTGTTCCGAATCCTTAAACCGCCCCTTATCGTGTCACATCTCCATCAGCGTGCGGATTACCCACTCCGCCTTACCGTTGGTTTGCGGGCGGGCAGCACGGGTAAACTTCTGTCCGATATTGTTCACATAACAGGCGATGCCGAACGGGTAGTTGGCACTACCTTTGTACTCAACCCCATTATTGGGATAAACATACTCTATCGTATACGGACAGCAGTCAACCACATCGCGCAGCAGAAACTTGGCGGTGCTGACTGCGGTACGGTCCGGTAAAATAGCTACATACAATTCACACAATTCGCACGATAAATCATCAATGACAACAAACAGATAATCCCGCTGATTGGTTGCTTTTTGGTTTTGTAGTAATGGCAGTCGTTTGGTATCGACATGCACCTTTTGCCGGGATGAGACTTGTTGTAGCGCTTGGTTTTTTCTTGAGTTTTTCTCGATTTTCCGCTCTACCTTGGACAAACGCTTCATACCGTATTTGGCCTGTTTGAAACGGTTGTTGGTACTCTTCGTGCGAGGCGAGCAGTTACAACCGGTTGGTTTTCAATATGTGGTAAATGGTGACTCTGCTGATGTTGTATTGTTTGGCTGGTGAAGTCACACTGATTTTGTTTGTCTTGGATATTAAGCGCGCCAAATGGCTGGGCGGTTATGCGGATCGAGTAGGGTGTTTTATGGATGTTCATATAGTATTGTCCTTTGAATACTGTAAACAACGCTAGCTTTTCCTACACACAATAATCTGTCGTGTAAAGAATGTAATGATTTCTACAAAGATGTTCAACTTTTAGGGAGTGTTTCAGTGATTTCAGGCGGCTTAATGTTTGTGTTGAATTAAATATTGTTGTGAAACAGTCGGTTGTTGTTTTTGTTGTGGGATTTTTCGGTTTTTGTGTTGACTGTTTTGTTGTTGGTTGTGTATAGTTCGCCTTCTTCGCTGCTTCGGCGGCAGGAAACGCTCTTTAACAACACAGATTACCGATAAGTGTGAGTGCCTTAGTGCCTCACACTGCGACAAAAAACAGACAAGATGTAGATATATCTATTCTTTGTCGGTTTCTTTGAAGCAGACCAGAAGTTAAAAGTTAGAGATTGAACATAAGAGTTTGATCCTGGCTCAGATTGAACGCTGGCGGCATGCTTTACACATGCAAGTCGGACGGCAGCACAGAGAAGCTTGCTTCTTGGGTGGCGAGTGGCGAACGGGTGAGTAACGCATCGGAACGTACCGAGTAGTGGGGGATAACTGTCCGAAAGGATGGCTAATACCGCATACGCTTTGAGAAGGAAAGCGGGGGCTCTTCGGACCTCGCGCTATTCGAGCGGCCGATGTCTGATTAGCTGGTTGGTGGGGTAAAGGCCTACCAAGGCGACGATCAGTAGCGGGTCTGAGAGGATGATCCGCCACACTGGGACTGAGACACGGCCCAGACTCCTACGGGAGGCAGCAGTGGGGAATTTTGGACAATGGGGGCAACCCTGATCCAGCCATGCCGCGTGTCTGAAGAAGGCCTTCGGGTTGTAAAGGACTTTTGTCAGGGAAGAAAAGCTTCGGGTTAATACCCCGGGGTGATGACGGTACCTGAAGAATAAGCACCGGCTAACTACGTGCCAGCAGCCGCGGTAATACGTAGGGTGCGAGCGTTAATCGGAATTACTGGGCGTAAAGCGGGCGCAGACGGTTACTTAAGCAGGATGTGAAATCCCCGGGCTTAACCTGGGAACTGCGTTCTGAACTGGGTGACTAGAGTATGTCAGAGGGGGGTAGAATTCCACGTGTAGCAGTGAAATGCGTAGAGATGTGGAGGAATACCGATGGCGAAGGCAGCCCCCTGGGATAATACTGACGTTCATGCCCGAAAGCGTGGGTAGCAAACAGGATTAGATACCCTGGTAGTCCACGCCCTAAACGATGTCAATTAGCTGTTGGGGTACTTGATACCTTAGTAGCGTAGCTAACGCGTGAAATTGACCGCCTGGGGAGTACGGTCGCAAGATTAAAACTCAAAGGAATTGACGGGGACCCGCACAAGCGGTGGATGATGTGGATTAATTCGATGCAACGCGAAGAACCTTACCTGGTCTTGACATGTACGGAACCCTCCAGAGACGGAGGGGTGCCTTCGGGAGCCGTAACACAGGTGCTGCATGGCTGTCGTCAGCTCGTGTCGTGAGATGTTGGGTTAAGTCCCGCAACGAGCGCAACCCTTGTCATTAGTTGCCATCATTTGGTTGGGCACTCTAATGAGACTGCCGGTGACAAGCCGGAGGAAGGTGGGGATGACGTCAAGTCCTCATGGCCCTTATGACCAGGGCTTCACACGTCATACAATGGTCGGTACAGAGGGTAGCCAAGCCGCGAGGCGGAGCCAATCCCAAAAAACCGATCGTAGTCCGGATTGCACTCTGCAACTCGAGTGCATGAAGTCGGAATCGCTAGTAATCGCAGGTCAGCATACTGCGGTGAATACGTTCCCGGGTCTTGTACACACCGCCCGTCACACCATGGGAGTGGGGGATACCAGAAGTAGGTAGGCTAACCGCAAGGAGGCCGCTTACCACGGTATGCTTCATGACTGGGGTGAAGTCGTAACAAGGTAGCCGTAGGGGAACCTGCGGCTGGATCACCTCCTTTCTAGAGAAAAGAAGGGGTGCTTGGGCATTCACACTTATCGGTAAACTGTGAGACGAAGATGCGGGCAAGGGTTTCGGATGGCGGATGGAGACATTTGTTGTTCGAGGCACGACCTGGGTTTGTAGCTCAGCTGGTTAGAGCACACGCTTGATAAGCGTGGGGTCGGAGGTTCAAGTCCTCCCAGACCCACCAAGATTGGGGGCATAGCTCAGTTGGTAGAGCACCTGCTTTGCAAGCAGGGGGTCATCGGTTCGATCCCGTTTGCCTCCACCAAAAAACGCTGCAAATGAAAGCGAATTGAAGAGTTTGCTTTGATTTGCGCCGTTAGGAATAAAGCATTCCGAATAACGCATCGATCTTTAACAAATTGGAAAGCCGAAATCAACAAACAAAGACAATGTTGGTCGGATTGGGAAGCGTCAAAGCGCGGCCCGCAGGCGGTTGAAGCCGTCTGAAAAGAATCCGGCCACAGTATTTGGGTGATGATTGTATCGACCGTATCCTGAAAGACAAAAGGCGGGATACGGTACACAACAAAGCAGTAAGCTTTATCAGATTAGGGAATCTAAGCTAGCCGGCTAGTCAACGGTTGGGTTAGCGAAGTCAGAAGGTTCTTCAAATGATAGAGTCAAGTGAATAAGTGCATCAGGTGGATGCCTTGGCGATGATAGGCGACGAAGGACGTGTAAGCCTGCGAAAAGCGCGGGGGAGCCGGCAATAAAGCAATGATCCCGCGATGTCCGAATGGGGAAACCCACCGTATTCTGTACGGTATCCTTATCTGAATACATAGGATAAGAGAAGCGAACCCGGAGAACTGAACCATCTAAGTACCCGGAGGAAAAGAAATCAACCGAGATTCCGCAAGTAGTGGCGAGCGAACGCGGAGGAGCCTGTATACGATAGCCGTTGGGATAGAAGAACAAGCTGGAAAGCTTGGCCATAGTGGGTGATAGCCCCGTATTCGAAATCCGAATGGTGGTACTAGGTATACGACAAGTAGGGCGGGACACGAGAAATCCTGTCTGAAGATGGGGGGACCATCCTCCAAGGCTAAATACTCATCATCGACCGATAGTGAACCAGTACCGTGAGGGAAAGGCGAAAAGAACCCCGGGAGGGGAGTGAAAGAGAACCTGAAACCTGATGCATACAAACAGTGGGAGCCCTAAGGGGTGACTGCGTACCTTTTGTATAATGGGTCAACGACTTACATTCAGTAGCGAGCTTAACCGGATAGGGGAGGCGTAGGGAAACCGAGTCTTAATAGGGCGACAAGTTGCTGGGTGTAGACCCGAAACCGAGTGATCTATCCATGGCCAGGATGAAGGTGCCGTAACAGGTACTGGAGGTCCGAACCCACGCATGTTGCAAAATGCGGGGATGAGCTGTGGATAGGGGTGAAAGGCTAAACAAACTCGGAGATAGCTGGTTCTCCCCGAAAACTATTTAGGTAGTGCCTCATGTATCACTTCCGGGGGTAAAGCACTGTTATGGCTAGGGGGTCATTGCGACTTACCAACCCATGGCAAACTAAGAATACCGGAAAGTGCAATCATGGGAGACAGACAGCGGGTGCTAACGTCCGTTGTCGAGAGGGAAACAACCCAGACCGCCAGCTAAGGTCCCCAATGACAGATTAAGTGGTAAACGAAGTGGGAAGGCCCAGACAGCCAGGATGTTGGCTTAGAAGCAGCCATCATTTAAAGAAAGCGTAATAGCTCACTGGTCGAGTCGTCCTGCGCGGAAGATGTAACGGGGCTCAAATCTGTAACCGAAGCTGCGGATGCGCTTGGCGCATGGTAGGGGAGCGTTCTGTAGGCCGTAGAAGGTGTGTTGTAAAGCATGCTGGAGGTATCAGAAGTGCGAATGTTGACATGAGTAGCGATAAAGCGGGTGAAAAGCCCGCTCGCCGAAAGCCCAAGGTTTCCTACGCAACGTTCATCGGCGTAGGGTGAGTCGGCCCCTAAGGCGAGGCAGAAATGCGTAGTCGATGGGAAACGGGTTAATATTCCCGTACTTTGATTCAATGCGATGTGGGGACGGAGAAGGTTAGGTTAGCAAACTGTTGGAATAGTTTGTTTAAGCCGGTAGGTGGAGTGTTTAGGCAAATCCGGACGCTCATAACACCGAGAAGTGACGACGAGTATCTACGGATACGAAGTAACCGATACCACGCTTCCAGGAAAAGCCACTAAGCTTCAGTTGGATCAGAACCGTACCGCAAACCGACACAGGTGGGCAGGATGAGAATTCTAAGGCGCTTGAGAGAACTCGGGAGAAGGAACTCGGCAAATTGATACCGTAACTTCGGGAGAAGGTATGCCCTTCGATGTTAAGCCCTTGCGGTGTAAGCATTGGAGGGTCGCAGAGAATCGGTGGCTGCGACTGTTTATTAAAAACACAGCACTCTGCTAACACGAAAGTGGACGTATAGGGTGTGACGCCTGCCCGGTGCTGGAAGGTTAATTGAAGATGTTAGCGCATCGGATCGAAGCCCCAGTAAACGGCGGCCGTAACTATAACGGTCCTAAGGTAGCGAAATTCCTTGTCGGGTAAGTTCCGACCCGCACGAATGGCGTAACGATGGCCACACTGTCTCCTCTCGAGACTCAGCGAAGTTGAAATGGTTGTGAAGATGCAATCTCCCCGCTGCTAGACGGAAAGACCCCGTGAACCTTTACTGTAGCTTTGCATTGGACTTTGAAGGCACTTGTGTAGGATAGGTGGGAGGCTGAGAAGCAGAGACGCTAGTCTTTGCGGAGCCGTCCTTGAAATACCACCCTGGTGTCTTTGAGGTTCTAACCCAGGTCCGTGATCCGGATCGGGGACCGTGCATGGTAGGCAGTTTGACTGGGGCGGTCTCCTCCCAAAGCGTAACGGAGGAGTTCGAAGGTTACCTAGGTCCGGTCGGAAATCGGACTGATAGTGCAATGGCAAAAGGTAGCTTAACTGCGAGACCGACAAGTCGAGCAGGTGCGAAAGCAGGACATAGTGATCCGGTGGTTCTGTATGGAAGGGCCATCGCTCAACGGATAAAAGGTACTCCGGGGATAACAGGCTGATTCCGCCCAAGAGTTCATATCGACGGCGGAGTTTGGCACCTCGATGTCGGCTCATCACATCCTGGGGCTGTAGTCGGTCCCAAGGGTATGGCTGTTCGCCATTTAAAGTGGTACGTGAGCTGGGTTTAAAACGTCGTGAGACAGTTTGGTCCCTATCTGCAGTGGGCGTTGGAAGTTTGACGGGGGCTGCTCCTAGTACGAGAGGACCGGAGTGGACGAACCTCTGGTGTACCGGTTGTGACGCCAGTCGCATCGCCGGGTAGCTAAGTTCGGAAGAGATAAGCGCTGAAAGCATCTAAGCGCGAAACTCGCCTGAAGATGAGACTTCCCTTGCGGTTTAACCGCACTGAAGAGTCGTTCGAGACCAGGACGTTGATAGGTGGGGTGTGGAAGCGCGGTAACGCGTGAAGCTAACCCATACTAATTGCTCGTGAGGCTTGACTCTATCATTTGAAGGACTTTGGACGGAAACGTAAACAAAGCATCAAAGAGAAAGCTTACTGATGAAGATACTTCGTCACCGAAAAGTTGATTAAAGAATAAATAAGCGGAGCAAAAGCTCCGTAACGGCTTACCGATTTGTACAGTTTAAGTCTGGCGGCCATAGCGGGTTGGTCCCACGCCTTCCCATCCCGAACAGGACCGTGAAACGACCCAGCGCCGATGATAGTGTGGATACCCATGTGAAAGTAGGTCACTGCCAGACACCCATTCAGAGCCCCCGGTACGGAAGTATCGGGGGCTTGTTCCATGGGAAGTGTTGCCGGGCGGCGACAACGGTTACCATAGTTATTATAGTGAATTAAAATAAGAATTCCGAACTTTACTCCCCCTTACCAGCAGAAAAAAATGGCCTACCCGATAGAACTCCGACAAAAAGCAATCGAATATTACCGGCAATGCCAAAATGCAAGCCAAGTCTGCCGTGTATATGGTATCAGCGACAAAACGCTGAGCAGTTGGCTGCGACTCTATGAACAAACAGGTTCACTGGCGCATCAAGTCAAAGGTGGTAATGCCACAAAAATAGACAGGCAACAGCTTTCAGACTATCTCGAACAGCATCCTGATGCCTACCTGCACGAAATCGCAGAACATTTAGGGTGCAGCGCCCCAAATGTCAGCTACCTGCTCAAAGTCATGGGCATCACACGAAAAAAAAGACCACCACATACAAAGAACAAAAACCCGAACAAGTAGCCGCTTATCAACAAGCATTGAGCCAATATACTGACTATCAAGCAGTTTTTCTTGATGAAACAGGGTTCGACACCTTTTTTTACCGCCCTTACGCTTACTCGAAAAAAGGCGTACCCGTCAAAGCACAAATCAGCGGCAGAAAATACCAACGTATTTCATTGGTTGCGGCACAAATCCAAGGTAAAGGCAGCCTGATTGCCCCCATGACCTATTGCGGCACCATGGACGGCAGCCTGTTCGAAGCATGGTTTGAGCAAATGCTGCTGCCCGAACTGACGGAGAAATCCGTCATCATTATGGACAATGCCCGTTTCCACCGTATGGCGGTTTTGACTGAAATGGCGCAGAAGCAGGGACATAAAGTATTGCCCCTTGCTCCTTATTCACCCGAGCTTAATCCGATTGAAAAGGTATGGGCGAATATTAAAAAGCATTTACGGAAAGTTTTACCTGCCGTGGGAGATTTTATGACTGCACTGCTACGTAGTTCTTATTTTAATTGACTATAATTGAGGGGGTGGAAGTGTTTGAAAAGCGGCAGTCATCGCTTATGATAGACGGCGTGCCGGAAAAGACCGGCACGGTTTAGAGACATTCATTACGGAGGAAAAGCATGAAACTGAAACATTATCTCTTCGGTGCCCTGGCGGCACTGGCGGCACCGCTGCTGCTGGCGGCGGTGAACATCAACACCGCGACGGCGGAGGAGCTGAAGGCGCTGCCGGGGATAGGGCCGTCGAAGGCGGCGGCGATCGTGGCGTACCGTGAGCAGAACGGGCCGTTCAAGAGCGTGGACGATTTGCAGAACGTGAAGGGGATAGGCGCGGGGATACTGGCGAAGCTGCGTGAGGAGGCGACGGTGGGGGCCGGGGCGGCGAAGAAGGCGCAGCCCGCGGTGAAAAAACCGGCCGGTAAGTAGTGAAGCTGCCGGCAGGCTGTGCAGGGCAAGTATAGTGAATTCAAATAAAAACTCCGAAATGAAATAACTGCATTCAAACTTGCAATTGGGCGATATGCTAAAGAATCGTTTTACCCTACTTCGGCATTCTTATTTTAATCCACTATAGATGCAAAGGCCGTCTGAAATGAATCTATTTCAGACGGCCTAATTGCAGGGCTGGTTTCTTGAATATCGTGTTGTGCTATTCGGCAGGTGTTGTGGCAGCCGTATGCTTATGCAGCCGGTACCAGCCGGTTAAACGGTATAGGCAGCCTGCGGCTTGCTGCCTTGTATTGAAGTAATCAAATCCGCTATACTTTTTAAATTATACTTTTTCAATTTTAGGTGAAGTAGATAATTAGAAAGAGGTATTTTGAAAGCCTGATTAAAACGGTTGACACAGTTTTGATAGTTTTATATAATTTTAAATCTAATGACGCGGGGTGGAGCAGCATGGTAGCTCGTCGGGCTCATAACCCGAAGGTCGTAGGTTCGAATCCTGCCCCCGCAACCAAATATTAAAAACCGCCTAATAAAAGGCGGTTTTTTTATGCCTTTGATACCTTCCGTTGTATTAAGTTTACAAAATTATGAAGTTTGTTACATTTGTCATAGAATTTAAATTTCTTTTTTTATAGCTTTTTCTTTTGTTTTTTTTGTTTGATTTTTGCGTTTGTTTCATTATTCTTGTTTTTTGTAGAAAAAAATTTCATTTATTTGTTTATTTTGATGTAATGTTCGGTTCGTAATGCGTGGTTGCTCTTTGTTTTTTAATGATTAATATTGATATAAGCTATTGTTCAGGATACGATATGCCCTTATCCGTTCAGTTTGGAAATGCCTGTATCGCAGGTTGGTAACTGATTTGACAGCAGAGTGCTTGTTATTGTTTGAAATTGAACATTTTGATTGATTAACCAACAGAATGACAGAATATGCTGAGTGCCATTATTGTTGAAGATGAAGTATTGGCGGCAGAGCGTTTGCGGGTTCTGCTGGAAGAGTGCAATGTTGTTTTGCTGAAGATTTTCCATCACGCCCAGCCCGCTTTGGATTGGTTGAGTATCCATGAGGTGGATATTGTATTCGCCGATATCGGCCTGCCGGAGATTACCGGGTTGGATTTTGTCGAGCGCATTAAGCGGGTGGCGAAGAAGCAGCCGGAAATTATTTTTACGACGGCATACGAAGAGCATGCTTTGCGCGCTTTCGAGCTTGCGGCTGCGGATTATCTGCTTAAGCCGATTAAAGTTTCGCGTTTGCAGACGGCGTTGGAGCGGCTGAATGAGAAGCACCGCGAAAAGGCCGATGATTTTACGCACTTCAAAGTGTTCAACCGTAACCGTATGGTTGAGATTCCGTGGCAGCAGGTGCGTTATTTGTTGGCCGAGCATAAAACGGTGTTTTTGTTTACCGGCGACGGCCAGAGTTATGAGTTGCCGAAAACATTGGTTTATTGGGAAGAATTGCTGGGGGAGAAGGTTATCCGCATCCACCGTAATGCTTTGGTATTCCGCCATACGTTGGATTGCTTGATCCGCTTGGATAACGGCGAGGAAGACGATAATAATGCCACTTGGGGCGCCCGTATTTTGGACGTGGAGAAACCTTTGGCCGTGAGCCGTCGGCAATTGGCTGCTATCCGCAAGATTTTGCGGGAAGGGTAAAGCTGAGTTTTTTTGATACGTTATCTGTTTTGTGTCGAAGAATTTTACCGGTAACGGTATATTTTGCTAATGAAAGAGGCCGAGACCTTTGCAAAAAAACCAAAACTCCTCTAAATTCTCCTAAAGAATTCAGAGGAGTTTTTTATGAACAGCTTTTTCCACCAACAAGCCCAAATAATGATGAGCAAACATATCGACAGCTACCCGTTGCTCAAAATTAACCAGCTACTCGATTGGCAGCCCATCGAACAACTTCTCAACCGGCAAAAGACCCGTTACATCCGCGACCACCGCGGTCGCCCCGCCTATCCGCTACTGCCCATGCTCAAAGCCGTATTGCTCGGCCAATGGCACAGCCTTTCCGATCCGGAATTGGAACGCTGTTTAGCCACCCGTCTGGATTTCTACTTCTTCTGCGGGTTTGATGAGGTCTCCTTACCTGACCACAGCACCCTCTGCCGTTTCCGCAATTGGCTGGCACAGGATGACACCTTAGCCCGGCTTCTCGAACTGATTAACTGCCAGCTGACCCAAAAAGGCTTAAAAATAGAGAAAGCCCCGGCGGCAGTAATTGACGCCACCATCATCCAAACTGCCGGAGGCAAACAGCGTCAGGCTATCGAAACCGATGAAAACGGCATCACCGCCGAAACCTTGCCCAGCAAAGATAAGGATGCGCGCTGGGTGAAGAAAGAGGGCAAATTCACCTTGGGCTACAAACAACACACCCGCACCGATTCAGAAGGCTATATCGAGAAACTGCACATCACTCCGGCCAACGCCCATGAATGCAACCATTTCGAACCGCTGTTGGACGGCATCGCACCCGGAACAACCGTCTATGCCGATAAAGGGTATGACAGTAAAGCCAACCGGGAACATCTGCAAAGCAAACAGCTATCCGACGGCATTATGCGTAAGGCACACCGGGGCAAACCTTTAACGGAGCATGAGAAACAGCGCAATACGCAGCTGTCGAAAGTGCGTTATGTGGTCGAGCAAACCTTCGGTACGCTGCACCGGAAGTTCGGCTGTAAAAGAGCGCGTTATTTTGGCTTACGGAAAGTGCTGGCGCAAAGCCATTTGAAAGCGGTGTGCCTGAACCTGCTAAAGGCAGCCAACAGGCTTCGTGTGCCTGCTGCTGCCTGAAAAGGCAATGGACACCCCGATAAAGGGGCTAATTGAGGGAAATATGGACGAGAAACACGTCTGAAAATGCAAAAACGGTTACCTTGATTGTTCAGGTAACCGTTTGGATGGAGTAGCTGGTATTTCGCAAAGAGGCCGTCTGAAATGTTTCAGACGGCCTCTTTGCGGTTGGGTGGTTTGGGAGAGGTTTTTGTCAAATTCAAGTATTGCGCGGGCGCGTTAGAAGCCGATATGGTTTGAAAAAACTTCGGATTGTGTAATGTTTCAGCTTATTTCGCCAGCTCTCGATCGATTTCCTGATAGAGCTTGGCGAAATCCGGTTCGCCGGCAAAGGTTTTCAGCAGTTCGCCTTTTTTATTGACGAAAAACGAAGTGGGGGCGACTTTTACGCCGAAGGCTTTGCCGGTTTTGCCGTCGGCATCATACATGACGGTAAACGGCAGTTGGCGGTCGGCGGCATAGTTTTTAACGCTTTCCAACGGATCGTAGGGCAGGGAAATGGCGATGATTTGGAAATCTTTGCCGTGGTAGTCTTTGGCGGTTTGAATCAGCTTGGGCATTTCGCTGACACAGCCGGGGCAGGAGGGGTACCAAAAGTTAATCAGGGTAACTTTGCCCTGCAAGTCGGCATTGCTGACGGTTTTGCCGTTTAAGTCGGGTAGGGAAAAGGTGGTGGCGGGTTGGTTTTTCGGCCACAGCACGAAGGCAAGCAGGGCGGCGACAATGAGCGCGGCGGCGGCGGTGAGGATTTTTTTCATGATTCGGCGTATGTGTGTTCGGTTAAAAAGGTGAGCAGTTCGGCAGGCAGGTCGGTGCTGAGGCCGTTGGCGGCGCTGACGGGAACCAGCGTGATGTCGGCTTCGGCGGCGGTTTTGCCGGTGTCGTTGCGGCGGATAGTTTGGCGGAGCATAACTTGGCGGGGTTCGGCAGACTGGATACGGGTGGCGATATCCAGCGTTTGGCCTTCTTGTGCGGCACGCAGGTAGCGGATGTCGATGCGGGCAACCACCATCATGATGCCGTCGAGCAGGCGCAGCAGGTTGTGCTGTTCGAAAAAAGCCCAGCGCGCTTCTTCGAGAAATTCGAGATAGCGCGCGTTGTTGACGTGGCCGTAGCCGTCGAGGTGGTAACTGCGTATGCGTATGCGGGTCATGCGAAAGGCCGTCTGAAAACTTAATTCAGGGTGATGGGCTGGAAGATTTCGCGGCCGAGCGGTTCTTGTTCCAAATCGGTCAATACGGTGGAAAGTTGGATGTCGAACCATTCGTTGAAGATGTCGGGATCCAAATCGGGCCACAGGCTTTCGTCTTCGCACCAGTCGGCCAGCTCGGCGGCGAAAAGCTGTTCGTAGCGGCTTTCGATTTCGTCCCACACTTCGTCGGCGGTTTCGCAGGGGCGTACGAGATAGGAATTGGAATCGGCCTGCAAGTCTTCGAGGCGGATGTCTTCGGGGCTTTCGGGCAGTGATTGCAGCCAGTTCCAAAACGGCTCGAGGGGAATCAGGAAAAATACGCTGCGGTTAACTTCATACATGGCTGTGCTCCTGCAAATAGATGGGGGGAATGATATAGCAAAGGGGGGTGAAAATCTATAACGGCTCGGGCATCAGCCTGTGCGAATCTGCCGTTGGCGGCATATTTTGCGTGGCTGCTGTTGTGTTGCAAGCGGTGTAAAAATTTTCGGCCGTCTGAAAATGTTTTCAGACGGCCTCGGGTTGTGTGCCTGTTTATTCGCGGTGATAGGGGTGGTTGTGCAGAATCGATACGGCGCGGTAGAGCTGCTCGGTGAGCAGCACGCGCACCATGCCGTGCGGTAGGGTAAGGCTGGACAGGCGCATCATCAGGCGCGCCTGTTGCTTGAGCCGGTCGGTCATGCCGTCGGCACCGCCGATAACGAAACAGACGTGCTCGCCGTTGCGCTGCCAGTTTTCCAAATGGCCGGCCAGCTCTACCGATGTGGGGGCTTTGCCGCGCTCGTCGAGCACCACTAAAAATGCGCCGGCGGGGATGGCTTCGAGTATGCGTTTTTCTTCTGCGGCCATGCCTTGGGCGGCATTCACGCCGGCGCCGCGCTTTTCGGGTTTGATTTCTTTTAAGGTGTAGCAAACGTCGCGCCCGAAACGCTTGGCGTATTCGTTGACGGCCTCATCGACCCAGCGCGGCATTTTGGTGCCGACGGCCAAAACGGTGATGTTCATGGTGGATAATCTTTCTGCCCGGCAAAATCTTGTTTGGTTGCGGTTGGCTTGATGGGTGATGTTTTCAGACGGCCTTGATAAGCGTAATGGCGGCGGATACCAAACAGGCCGAGACCTTTGCAAAATTCTTTGGGGCCGTCTGAAACATCCGGTTATCGTCATTCCCGCGCAGGCGGGAATCCAGCCTTAAAATCATCAAGTATTTTATTTCAATAACTTATGAAAAACGACTGGATTCCCGCCTGCGCGGGAATGACGGAATACAAACGTTTTCAAGTTAAAATTGGTTTTTTGCAAAGGTCTCGGCCTGTCGGCAGATTAATAATGCGGCGGGATTTCGTCTGCCGGATTGTATGCGGCATCGTTGCCTTCGCCTCCCTTTTCTTGCAGGCGCCGGTAGAGCAGCCTGAGCTGTCCCTGCTGCAAATCCAACGCTTGCTGCATCTTGGCGACGGTGTTGCTGAGGCTGTCGATTAAATCGGCCTGCAACGCGGTTTGGATTTCCAGTTCGGTGATGCGGTTTTCGAGGTTTTGCATCACAACACCATAGCGGCAATCCAGCCCGACACCATCAGCGGCAGGTTGTAGTGTAGAAAAGTGGGGATAACCGTGTCGCGCATGTGGTCGTGCTGGCCGTCCACATTCAAACCGGCGGTGGGGCCGAGCGTGGAGTCGGAGGCGGGCGAACCGGCATCGCCCAGCGCGCCTGCGGTGCCTATAATCGCCAGCGTTGCCATCGGTGAGAAGCCCATGCCCACGCACAGCGGCACATAAATCGCAGTGATAATCGGCAGGGTGGAAAACGAGCTGCCGATGCCCATGGTTACCAGCAGCCCCACCAGCAGCATCACAAAAGCGGCCATGCCTTTGCTGCCGGCAAACATATCGGCCGAGGCTTTCACCAGCGGCTCAATCTGGCCGGTAGCCTTCATCACTTCGGCGAAACCCTGTGCGGCAATCATAATAAAGCCGATCATCGCCATCATTTTCACGCCGTTGTTAAACACGGCATCGGCTTCGCCCCAGCGCACCACGCCGGCGGCCATAAACACGGCAAAGCCGACCATCGCGCCCAGCAGCAGCGAATCGGCCCATAATTGCACGGCAAACGACACCACAATCGCCGCCAACGCCACCCAGCTGCGGTAGGCAGACATTTTCGGCTGCACCATCGCCTGATGGTTGGCCGCCACATCGGCAGAAGTATTTTGATAGGCGCGCGGACGGCGGTAGCTGAAAAACACCGCAATCAGCAGGCCGGCCACCATGCCCAAAGCGGGAATGGTCATGGCGTGAATCACGTTTACGTTATCCACGTTCAGACCCGATTTGTTGATGTTGCCCACCAAAATCTGTTTCAAGAAAATTTCGCCGAAGCCGTAGGGCAGCCACATATAGGTGGTAACCAGGCCGAACGTCATCACGCAGGCAAGCAGGCGGCGGTCGATCTGCATACGGTTGAACACCAACAGCAGCGGCGGAATAATCAACGGAATAAAGGCGATATGAATCGGAATCAGGTTTTGGCTCATGATGCTCATCGCCAAAAGAGCCAGCAGCAGCCCCCATTTGATGCTGCCGATGCGGCCGGGCACATTGTCGCGCACATGGTTGGCATCCAAACGGCGGATAACCGCATTGGCCAGCGTTTGCGGCAAGCCCGAGTGGGCGATGGCCACGGCGAACGCGCCGAGCATGGCATACGAAAGCGCAATCTGCGCGCCGTTGGCCAGGCCGGTTTGAAACACTTTCATGGTTTCCGCCAAGCCCAATCCGGCCATCAGGCCGCCGGCCAGCGCGCCCAGCAGCAGGCTCAACACCACATGCACGCGCGCAAGCGACAGCGCGAGCATCACAAAAACCGCAATCACCACGGCATTCATATCTGTTTCTCCACAAAATAACGGCGGCACAGCCGCATCAACATAAATTTCCAACCGGCGGGATTTTACCTGCGAGTTGAAAGGTTTACAAATTTTAAAGTCTTGTAAAACGCGGTGTGCCGCCGATGCGGTGCGGGATAAAACGGTTGTTGCCGGTAAAGTGCCTGCCAAGGCCGCCCGGTTTTGGGGCGTATGGATGTGTTTGCAACAGATTAGTAAATGTTTTAAATTAACCTAAGTAAAAATATTGCCAATTTTAGTAAACAATCAGATAATTCCAATATCCTGACGGCTGGAATTTTTGATATTCGGTATGTATAAAATCTTTCACAAGATTTACGGTGCAGCCCGCAATAAATATAAACGGCCTGCAAGATAACTTCCAACGCAACGCTAAAAAATAAATACGGCCGGTATTTTAACCGGTTGTTTTAATAAAAGGACTTTACACATGAAAACGGTAAAAAAACTCTTCGTACTCACCTCGACCGCAGCAACTTTGCTGGCTTCCGGCATGGCGGCGGCAGAAACCAAAACAGCCGACTTCCACGTTACCATCCGCATCAAACCCGTTTGCGAAGTGGTAACCAACGGCGGCGGCGCCCCCACGGTAGAGGCAACCACGCCTTCTGCCGGTGCGGATATCGATTTCGGCGAATACTTCTCCAACCACAATACTGATGTTGACGGCCAAAGCAAAGCCGGCGGTTCGGACGGCATTGCCGTGAAATGCACCAGAGGCACGCCTTACCAAATCGCTCTTACCCCCGCTACCGACAATAACAATGCCGGCGGCGGTAACATGAACGGTTTGGCCGGCACCGGCGCAGCCAACGAAAAAATCGCCTACACCCTGTATCAAGACAGCGCCCGCAGCCAAGTGTGGGGCGACCAAAACGGTACCAACACCTTATCCGCAACCGGCCAAGGTTTTGCCCAAAATGTCAATTATCCGGTTTACGGCCGCGTGGCAGGCAACCAGCTCGACAAGCCGGTTGGCCGCTATGCCGACAAAGTAACCGTTTCCGTTATCTACTAAACCGACAAGCCGATATACATATGGTATGGTTCACACATAAACCGGCAGGTTGGCTGTGCGGTTTGGCGTTGGGCGCTGCGGCGCTTTGCAGCCAAGCCGCCGGCCTGCAAATCAGCCCTACCGGACTTGCCCTGCCCGCCAAACAGCGGGCGGGTGTTTTCACTTTAACCAATACGGGCGCACAACCGCTTACCGCGCAAGTGCGCGTTTACCGTTGGGATCAGGACGGCAAAGGCAAAGACGTACTCACGCCCAGCCATGCGGTGGTGGCCAGCCCGCCCATGGTTAAGCTTGCTGCGGGCGGTTCGCAGCAGTTCCGGGTTATCCGCACCCAATCTGCCGGAGCGGCCGAAGAAGCCTACCGCTTGGTGGTCGACGAACTGCCCGCACCGGATAAACCGCAAAAAGGCCTGCAATTCGTATTGCGTTATTCGGTGCCCCTGTTTTTAAACCAAACCGAAAACCCCGAAACCGTGTTGCAGTGGCGCGCCCAAAGCACGCCCGACGGCAAGGTGCTGCTTACCGCCGCCAACACCGGCACGGCTCATGCGCAATTGAGCAATATTGCCGTAGAAAACGGCAAAAACCGGCACAGCCTGGTCGGCGGTTTGGCCGGATATGTGCTGCCGGGCAAAACCTGGCAATACAGTTTGAACACATCTGCCGCCGCCCTGCGCCAAGGTAAACTTTTTGTTACGGTTAACGGCCGCATAATTCAACCGGAGGTTCAGTTTGCAGCCCGTTAACGCTGCTTTCCCGCTCAAGCATATCGTTTCCGGCATTTTGCTGTGTTTTCTCCCCTTACAAATATCCGCACAGCCCAATCTGCCGGACGCGGCCGTTTATTCGGCCGAATGGCTGCCGGTTTACCCTCAGGTGAGCGTAAACGGCAGCGTTTCAGACGGCCTGTATGAATTCATTTCGCATAAAGAAACCCTGCTGGTTCAAAACAAAACCCTAACCTCGCTCGGCATCCGCATACCGCCCGAATTGTTGCAGCAGGCCCGCAGCATGGCGCCGCAACAGCCCCGCGACGGCACATCAGATTCAGACGGCCGCACCTCATCCGCCGCCGCTTCATCCGACACCGAAACCCCAACCGAAATCCCAGCCGAAGCCACTCCTGCCGAGCCGCCACATGATATTTGGTATGTGCTGGACAGCATTGCCCAGTTACAGATGCAATACGATGCCGCCGGGCAGGCTTTGGCGTTAACCGCACCGCTGGCGTGGCTGGATTTGCCGACCACCCGTATCGGCGGCCTGCCGCAACGGGCTTATCAGGTTGCCGAATCGGGTTTCGCAGGTGTGCTCAATTATGATTACAACGTTTCCCGCAACCACAACGGCGATGTCAGCCAAGGGCTGTTGGCCGAGGCACGTCTCACCACGCCCTTCGGCTATTTGAGCCACAATCAGCTTTGGAGCCGCCAAAGCCCGCAAGCCGGTGCCGCGTCGCCGAACAATGTCCGTTTGGACACTTATTGGCGCACGGTATGGGCCGACAAAGGGTTGGTGTTGACTGCCGGCGACGTGCTTACCAGCCAACTGAACGGCTCGGGCAGTTCGCGTCTCGGGGGCATCAGGCTGGAACGCACATACAGTGTGCAGCCGTGGCGCAATACCGCCCCGTTGTTTTCTTATTTGGGCGAAAGTACGCTGCCGGGCACGGTAGATTTATATCTGGACGGCGTAAAACAATACAGCCGCGATATTGCCGCAGGCAAATATGAAATCACCCTGCCGCCGGGCATCAGCGGCAGCGGCATGGCGCAAGTGGTGGCCACCGATGTGTTGGGCCGAACCGTTGTTGTGGATATGCCTTTATACGGCGGCAGCGGCCTCTTGGCCAAAGGATTGTCGGAATGGTCGCTGGAGGCAGGCTATCTGCGCCGTGGTTACGGTTTGGCCTCCGCCGATTACGGCAACAAACCGGCGGGCAGCGGCACATGGCGTTACGGCATCACCAATGCCCTAACCGTCCAGCTGCACGCCGAAGGCAGCAGCGGCTACCGCCAAATCGGTGCGGCATCCGGCATGGTGCTGGGTTCGTTAGGACAGTTAAACCTCAGCCATGCGCACAGCCGCCTTCAAACACAAAACGGCAGGCAGAGCAGCGTTTCTTTCAGCACGCAGAAAGGCGGTTGGTCGTTCGGCACGGGTTGGAGCCGAACCGACGGCCGTTTCGCGCATTTGAGCACCACGCTCGACCCCGCCGCCTATCTTGCCGAAGCTGCCGCCCCCGTCCGCACCGCATCCCTTGCCGTGGGTTGGAACAACAACCTGTTAGGCTCTTTTGCCCTGTCTTACCTGCACAGCAAAAAAGGGCAGGAAACGCCCGACAAGGTGGGCACTTTAAACTGGAACCGCAATTTCGGCAGCCGCACCAGCATATTTTTGAGTGCGGCCCGCAACTTCACCCCCGGCGGGCAGCACAGCCTTTACGGCGGCGTGTCGTTCAACCTCGACAAAGGCTATTTCTCCACGCTCAGCGGCCAGCGCGACAACGGCGGCGACAACAGCTACCGCGTTTCGGTCAGCAAATCTTCAGACGGCCTGAACAGCCCGTCGTGGAACATCGGCTGGCAGCAAAACGAAACACAGGGGCGGCGCAGAGGCCGTCTGAACGGCTTTATCAACTACGACACCCAATACGGCGATGCGCGCGGCAATGTTTACAACGCACAGGGCCGCACCGATTGGAGCGCAGGTTGGAAAGGCGGGCTGGTGTGGATGAACGGCGGCCTGTTTGCCACGCGCACCGTCGACAACAGCTTTGCCGTTGTCAGCACCGACGGCGTGGCAGACGTGCCCGTGTCTTTGTTTAACAACAAAGTAGGCCATACCAACCGCAAAGGCTTATTGCTGGTGCCCAATCTTTCGGCCTATCAAGAGAATACGCTCGATGCCGACATCACCGACCTGCCGCAAAATATGGCAGCCGAGCGCGCTCGCATTTTGGCCGTGCCGTCCGAACGGTCCGGCGTTAACGTTAACTTCAGGTTCAACCGCATGCAGGCCGCTTCGATGGTTTTGAAAAGCGCCGACGGGCAGTTTGTTCCCGCCGGAGCCGTTATCCGCCGTTCAGACGGCCTACCGGCGGCCGTGGTCGGTTTCGACGGCCAAACCTTTATTGAAAACCTGGCGGCAGGAGAAAACCGCTTCAGCATCACCCTGCCCGATGAAAGCGAATGCCGCTTCAGCGCAAACTATCAAACCGGCCCGCATCAGGCCGACCTGCCCGATTTAGGTGAAATCATATGCACACAATAAACCTGACTAGTCGCCCGTTTTCCGGCCGCCCCGCCAAACCGCGCATACTGCTTATCGCCCGGCTGTTTGCCGCAGCCTGCCTGCTGTTGTTTGTTCAGACGGCCCGGGCAAACTGCATGGCAACCATGCAGGATGTTAATTTCGGCAATGTGGATTTGCTTAATCCCGACACGCTGACCACTCAGGCTACCGTAACTGTTACTTGTAGTAGAACCACTTGGCAGGATCAAACGTTTCATGTTTGTTTGGGAGTCGACGGTGGAAAAGCAGGGGGAGCCACCCAATTCAACCCCCGCTATATGTGCCCGAACGGCGCTTGCTCTGGAACAGGGAACCGGTTGGCATTTAACCTTTACACCGATGCCAACCATAATACGATTTGGGGTTCCTTCAAGTATCCGGCATTCCCCACCACTATTAATATGGTCTTTGATTTTATGTGGAACTCTCCGTCTTCCCAATCTAAAACGGTTCCTGTATATGCCAAGCTGATAACCTCTTCATCCAATATTGCCGCTATTGCCGCTGGCCAATATACCAACGGCTTCACGTTAGGTTCGACAGGTCTTGCTTTCAGCGACTCCGGCCGTTGCGGTCAATATAGTGGTGATACCCGTACCCGCTTTCCGTTTACCGTTTCCGCCACCGTGGTAAAAAACTGCAATATTAACAAACCCAACAACATCGACTTCGGCACGGTGAATCCCGTCGACACCAATCTGACAGGGAACACATCCCTCGGCGTAACCTGTACCAGCGGCACGCCTTACAACATCGGCTTGAAGCCGTCCAACAACAATACCGCCGGTGCGGGCGAAATGCTGCCCGTTACACCGGGCGGCGGCAATACCGACCGCATTCCCTACCAGCTCCGCTCGGGCAGCGGCGCCAACGGTGCGGTTTGGGGCAACACCGCCACCGCCACACAAACCGGAAACGGCATAGGCGGAACGGGAACGGGGTCACTGCAAAACTACAATATTTACGCTACCGTGCCTTCCGCCGACTACCACTACGGCGATTATCAAGACACCGTAACCGTGCAGGTTAATTATTGAATATGTAGGAAAAGCTAGCGTTGTTTACAGTATTTGAAAGACAATACTGCATGAACATCCATAAAAATACCCGGCTAACCCCGCATAACCGCCAGGCCATTTGGCGCGCTTATACACAAGACAAAATCAGTGTAACTTCGTTGGCACAACAATACCGTGTCAGCAGAGTAACGATTTACCGCATACTCAAAGCAGCCCGGTTGCGGCTGCTCACCCCGCAAAAAAGCACCAACAACCGCTTTAAACAAGCCAAATACGGCATGAAACGCCTGGCTAAAGTTGAGCGGGAAATCGAAGAGAAACTCAAAAAACAGGCAAAGCGTTACAACCAATCCTATCCCGGCGAAATGGTTCATTTCGATACCAAACGGCTGCCTTTGCTACAAAACCAAAAAGCAACCGACCCTCGGGATTATCTGTTTGTTGCCATTGATGATTTTTCCCGCGAGCTGTATGCTGCAATATTGCCGGACCGTACAGCAGCCAGCGCAGCCAAATTTCTTTTGCGCGATGTGATAGATTGTTGTCCCTATACCATCGAATGCGCCTATTCCGACAACGGTGTGGAAATCGTGGCAATGCGGAGCACCCGTTTGGCATTGCCTGTGTGCAAAACAACATAAGCCAAAAATTCACCCGTGTTGCCCGGCCGCAAACCAATGGTAAAGCCGAGCGGGTTATCCGTACCTTAATGGAAATGTGGCATGACAAGCATCCGTTTAAGGATTCGGCGCTCCGGCAAAAAGAGTTATGTCGTTTTGTTAACTTTTATAACACCGTCAAGCCCCACAAGAGCCTGAAAGGCGACCCCCCTTTTGAGGTTTTACAGGCTTCATTCCCAACCTGTTGTGTAAACAACCCGACCTTTTCCCACACCTGAAACCTTTGCAAAATTTCTTTCAATATCTTAAAACCGCCGCGTCATGCTCGGGCTTGACCCGAGCATCTTTTTGTTTCAAAAGAAATAACAGATAGTCGGCTCAAGCCCGAGTATGACGGAATACAAGCATTTTCAGGAATGAATCGACTTTTTGCAAAGGTCTCGGCCTGAACAACTTGCAAAAGTATAGTGAATTCAAATAAAAACTCCGAAATGAAATAACTGCATTCAAACTTGCAATTGGGCGATATGCTAAAGAATCGTTTTACCCTACTTCGGCATTCTTATTTTAATCCACTATATCAGAGCGCAAACATTTTCAAGGTTGAACCGGCATTTTATAAAACAACAGGCCGTCTGAAACGTTTCAGACGGCCTGTTTTCAATATGCCTTCACACTCAAATATCGCCTTGTGCTTTCACTTTTTCGGCGCTGAATTCCAGTTTGCTTAAGGCCGAAAGATAGGCTTTGGCGGTGGCGACCAGCACGTCGGTGTCGGCACCCTGGCCGTTTACCACACGGTTGCCGCGGGCGAGGCGCACGGAGGTTTCGCCCTGGCTTTCGGTGCCTTCGGTTACGGCGTTCACCGAATAAATTTGCAGGGTGGCGCCGCTGTTCACCACGCTTTCGATGGCTTTGAAAATGGCATCGACCGGGCCTGAGCCGGTGGCTTCGGCCTGTTTTTCTTCGCCTTTCACGCTGAATACGATTTGCGCGCGCGGCTCTTCGCCGGTTTCGGTGGTGATGCGCTGCGAAACGAATTTATAGGCATCTTGGGCGAGGCTGTGCATTTCGTCGGAAACCAGCGCGTGCAGGTCTTCGTCGAAAATTTCGCGTTTTTTGTCGGCCAGCTCTTTGAAGCGTGCGAAAGCGGCGTTTAAGGCTTCTTCGCTGCCCAGCTCGATGCCCAAATCGGCAAGCTTGGTTTTAAAGGCGTTGCGGCCGGAAAGTTTGCCCAAGCTCAGGCGGTTGGCGGCCCAGCCCACTGATTCGGCCGACATGATTTCGTAGGTTTCGCGGTGTTTGAGCACGCCGTCTTGGTGGATGCCCGATTCGTGCGCGAAGGCGTTGGCGCCGACGATGGCCTTATTAGGCTGCACGGGGTAGCCGGTTACGGTGGACACGAGTTTGGAAGAGGGTACGATTTGAGTGGTGTCGATGCCGGTTTCCAAACCGAAAACGTCGTTACGGGTTTTCAGCGCCATCACGATTTCTTCGATGGATGCGTTGCCGGCGCGTTCGCCCAAGCCGTTTACGGTGCACTCTACCTGGCGCGCGCCGCCTTTCAATGCGGCCAGCGAGTTGGCAACCGCCAGGCCTAAATCGTTGTGGCAGTGCGCCGACCACACCACTTTGCCGCTGCCGGGGGTTTTGGCAATCAGCTCGCGGAAGAATTCTTCGGTTTTATGGGGAATCGAATAGCCGACGGTGTCGGGGATATTGATGGTGGTGGCGCCCGCTTCGATTACGGCGCCGCAGATTTCGGCCAGAAAGCCGATTTCGGAACGCAGTGCGTCTTCACATGAAAATTCGACGTCGTCGGTATATTCTTTGGCTATTTTCACGGCTTTAACGGCGGCTTCCACCACTTTGGCCGGTTTCATCTTCAGCTTGTGTTCCATGTGGATGGGGCTGGTAGCGATAAAGGTGTGGATGCGGCGGTTGGCGGCAGGGGCGATTGCTTCGCCTGCTTTGCGGATATCGTTTTCAACCGCGCGAGCCAGCGTGCAGACGGTGGCGCGGGTCAGCGTTTTGGCGATTTCGTTCACGGCTTCGAAGTCACCGGGGCTGGCGGCGGCGAAACCGGCTTCGATAACGTCAACGCCCAGTTTTTCGAGCTGGCGGGCGATGCGGATTTTTTCTTCTTTGGTCATGGCGGCACCGGGCGACTGTTCGCCGTCGCGCAGGGTGGTGTCGAAAATGATAACGCGGTTGTTTTGTGGCATGGTTTGTTTCTCCAACGAGGTTTGTTGCTGTAAAAAGGCGTTTAAATCTAAAGGTCGGCCTTGTGCTTCGGCCAGCGCGGTGAGTTTTTGCAGTTGCGCCAGCGGCAGCGAGCCGCGCGTGCGCCATTTGTAGATGGCCGCCGTGCTCGCCGCATTTTCGGGGTCGTGCGCTTTCAGGGCTTCGGCCAGCGCGTTTACGCCGCCGAAATAGGCGATTAAACGGTCGATGTCTAATTGCATGGGATGCCTTTGTCTAATTTTGTTTCGGTAGGGGTGGATATGGCGGTGATTATACAGAAATCAGACAAAACGGCAATAAATTATGAAAAATTTGTTTTCGTTTGGATATTTTTATAAGTTTTAAGACTTTTTGTCTAATTTGCTTTTTCTTGGGTTAGTTAACTAGATATTTTTTGGGATGCGGAAGCCGTTTAAAGGCCGTCTGAAAATATTTCGGTTTTCAGACGGCCTGAGACCTTTGCAAAACCTCCAGATGTGGATGCAGTTCAAGGCGTAGCAGCGCAGCGAGCGTAGACATAACATGAAGTTAGGCAAGCGAACGAGCAGCGCACAACGTAGAAATGCGCCGCAGATGGGGGTTTTGCAAAGGTCTCGGGGCCTCTGTATAGGTTTCGGGCGGTGCGTTATCCGGCGAATTTGTTGCCCTGTTTGTGCAGCAGGTGCGACATAACCTGCAAATCGCGCTCGGTCAGGTTGAGTGCGGCATCGACCCAGATGGTGGTGATGTCTAACAGCTCTTGGTAGGAAACGGGGTTGCAGTAATCTTTCACCCGGCGCATGGCGCGGTAGCTGTTGGGTGATTTTTCGGCGCGTTCGATATAGCGCAGCACTTCCTGCCGCCCTTCGCCTTTTTCGGCCAGAATGTCCACCACGCCCATTTCGTAAAGCTG
The DNA here is from genome assembly GCF_014055005.1 of Neisseria dentiae. Lineage (NCBI taxonomy): Bacteria > Pseudomonadati > Pseudomonadota > Betaproteobacteria > Neisseriales > Neisseriaceae > Neisseria > Neisseria dentiae. The sequence goes on from NZ_CP059570.1 coordinate 230,274, forward strand.
CTCGGCAGTATAGATTTCGCCGCCCATCATCATTTTTTCGGCTACGCTGCCGCCCGCTTTGCGCGACAGCATGGAATAAGCCCCCATGCCGGGAAAAAGGTTGAACAGCACTTCGGGCAGCCCCATGCGCGCGCCTTTTTCGGCTATAAGCACGTTGCCTGCCAGCGCGCCCTCGAAACCGCCGCCCAGCGCATCGCCTTCCACCAGATTGATGGTGGTCAGCTCGCGGTCGAGATGGGTCATTACTTCGTATAATACTTTGATGCAGTCGGCGGCATAGGCCATCAGGGTGTCGCGGTCGCGGCGCACAATCGCCTGCGCGAACAGCCGTAAATCGCCGCCGAGGTTATACACGCCCGGCACGCCGGAAGTGCCGACGATATAGCGGTATTCGCGGCCGCCTGAGTCGATTTCGGCACGCACGTCGCTGAAATACGCCAACAGGCTGTGCAGCAGCGTTTGCGTGAAGCACGGCACGGGTTGCGCCGCCATCGCCACCCAGGCGGCTTTGTGTTGCGGGTCATACGCAACCTGCATGTGCGGGTAGGTTTTATCCATACTTTTTCCTTTGTTTTTGACGGCCATAATGGCCTGCCTAACAATTACTGATGTTTCATAACGGCAAAAGTTCCGGCCTGTTTCATCGGGTGAAAAGCAAAGGCCTTGGCAAAAATATTTAAGGCCGTCTGAAACCATAATCCGGCGTTTCAGACGGCCTGTTGTTTTTTAAGGCGGGTTACGCCGGTTGCGTTTCCTGCAACCAAGCTTGTGCGGATGCGGCATCGTCGAAATATTTCGGGTGCTGCTGGGTGATCAGGCTGGAGAGGCGGGTGCCGAGTTTGATCCAAACATCGTCAACCACGATGGCGATGCGGCCGAAATCGTTTTCGTGTTCGCGCATGAATTTGAGCTGTTCCACCGCCATATCGATGGTGAAATCTTTCAGCATGGTCAAATCGAGCAGCATATCGGGGCGGTGGACTTTCTGCGTGCATTCCAAAGCGGCGCGCTCGAATTCGTAGAAATCTTCCAGCGTAAATTCGTTATACAGCGCCACATTCAAACCGTAGGCCTGCTCTCTGATGGAAATCATGATGACACTCCTTAGTGTTATGGGGATTTGCGCCGCCGCCACGACGGCTTCATGCTGCTTAAAATACCGCTTGCCACAATAATACCCATTCCCAGCGCTTCCTGCCAGCTGATTTTGTCGCCCAAAAACCAAACGCCGGCCAGCGACGAAAACACCACCGTTAAATAGGAAAGCGAGGCCACGGTAAATTTGTTGCCGACCTTGTAGGCACGGGTCAGGCACAGTTGCGCCACCAGTGCCGAAGCGCCGATGCCGAGCAGATAGGGCAGGGCGGCGGCGGTTAGCGGGTGCCAGCCGGTAAGGCTTGCCCACACCGCCGATAAGGCCATGCCAACCAGCGAAAGGTAAAACACCACCCGCCAGCCCGGCTCGCCCAAGAGCGAAAGTTCGCGCACCTGCAAATAGGCCCAGCCGGCAAGCAGGCCGCCGCACAAGCCCACTAAAGCGGCCATCTCCTGCCCGCTTTGAAAAGAAGGGTTGAGCAACAGCACCACACCGGCAAAGCCCAGCAGCAACACCGCCAGCGTGTAGGCCGACACCCGCTCTTTCAACACCACAAACGATAACACCGCCAAAAAAATCGAAGAGGTGTAGCCCAGCGTTACACCGGTTGCCAGCGGCAGGTGCATCACGGCATAGAAAATGCAAAACATGCCCAGCGTGCCGGAAACGCTGCGGTTTAAGTGTGCGCGCCAATGCGGCGTGGCAAAGGTTTTGCCCTGCATTTTGGCGGTGATGCCGAGAAACAGCGCGGCAAAACCCATGCGCCAGAAAACCAGCTCGCCTGCGCCGAAGCCGAAAGTTTGCGCGGCGGCCTTCACCCAGAAATTCATCAGGGTGAAGCCGACGGCGGCGATAATCATCCAGCCCGAGCCGAGCCGGTCCGGGGAGGCGGTAGAGGGGGAAACCATATATTAAAACAAGGGTAAGGTTAAGCTGGAAGCTTGCGGTGGTTTGAAAGCGGCGGGCTTGCGAAGCTAATGACGATAGTTGGATGTTTCAGACGGCCTCAACCGCACCGGTTGCGGATTGTGCGGCTGTTACCGGTATTTTGTAAAGAAGAAATAACTTACCGCGCGGGTGTTGCGCTGCCGCCGATTTCGGGAAAGCGCACTTCGCTGTAAAAACTGCCGTTAATCTGCGTAGTGTTGATGTGGTACATACGGTAGGCATGAAACAAATCTTCGTCGGGCGGCACGGGGTGTTTCCAAAACTCGGCCAAGCTGCCTTGAAAGGTGATGCCGGGGATATCGTAGCTGGCGCGGCCGATGATTTTAACCGGCATACCGTGAATCAGTGCCGAAAGGCCGCTGGTGCTGTTGAGTGTAACCATGCCGGCGCCGTAGCGCAGGAAAACGGGCAGCGGTGCGTCGTGCACATAAAAAATACGCCCTTTGAGCTTGGGGTGTTGCTGGAGAAAGCGGTTGATGTCTTGGCGGTAGTCGGTAAAGCCCCTGTCCATCGGGTGGTGTTTCACAATCAGGTTGGTATCGTCGGGCGCGTGGGCGGCAAACGAAGTGAGCACGTGCAGTAAAAAGTTTTGTACCGACGAAAAATCACTGTGTACACGCACTTGGCTGTCGTTAAACACTTGCAGCGGCAGAATATAAAACCTGCCGTAGCGGCCGTTTTCCACTTCGCGGCCGAACTTGCGGTCTTGCAGCATATAAACGGCGCGTTTGATACCGGAGCGCGCCCAAGCGCCGATATAGTGTGTGAGGCTGTTGATACGGTGGTGGATATAGTGGGGGTAGCGGCTGCGGTGGCGGTTGGCTGCGGCGTAATAACGCACCGCGCATTTGGCCATGGGCAGAAAGCCGCCGGGCACGGCGGGCGGTTCGCTGTATTCCTGCTGCCGCAGTTTCGGAAAGGCCGTCTGAAAAAAGGCGGCATCGCGCGGCAGCGGCGAAAAAGCGTTTACGCCGTTTTGTTCCAGCGTGATGTAAAACGGGCGGAAATAGCCTTCTTCAAATGCCCAGAAACTCAGGCCGTAATCTTCGGCCACCTGTTTGGCGGCGATGTGGTAGGGGCGGGAATCGCCGAAGCACACAACGGCATCGATAAGGTTTTCCTGCACGAATGCTGCCAAAAAGGCGGGAAAAGCCTGATAAGTGTCGCGATAGGCAAAGGTGCGGGGGATATGCAGCGGGTAAAACGTTTCGTCGCCGTAGTTAAAATTCAATTTAAAAACGGTTTTGTGATGGCGCTCGGAGAGCCATTGCGAGAATGTTTTGAAAAACGGCCCGATCGGCCCCTGCAACAGCAGGATGCGCGAATTTTTGCCGACCAGCTCTTCCAGCGAGCTGGGGATAAACGTGTTTTCCATGCGGTTTGTTTATTGTTGTGAATACGTGAACGGTGTTGCGCGCTTGGTATGCTGTGTTTTCAGACGGCCTGAAACCTTTGCAAAAATACCTTAAGGCCGTCTGAAATGTTTAAATCCCGTCATTCCCGCGTAGGCGGGAATCCAGACGCTCGGCATTCAAATATTTGTTTAGCCATTACTTTAATAATTTCATCTGGATTCCCGCCTACGCGGGAATGACGGAAATCAGGTTTTTCAGGTGATAATTTGAATTTTGCAAAGGTCTCGGCCTGTACAAAACAATATCGGGTGCCGAAACATTTCCGTCATACCCGGGTTTGACGGGAATTAATTAAAGTCAAGCTCAGGCATGGCGGAAATAAACATCTCAGGCCGTCTGAAAAAACATTGCTACCATTTATACCGCCGTTTCTGCGAAAGGCGGCAAATCTCCCAAAACGCTATTTTACCTGATTTATTGTTTGTTAAATAACTATAAATATATATTTTATTTCACTAACACGCGAAGCTGTTTGAGTTTGCCCCATTGCTTGGCGGCGAAGCTTTTTTTCAGCGGCGCGCCGTGCTGCCGTTGCGCTTTCTGCCGGCGCAGAATGTCCACGGCGGTTTGCGCATCAACCGGGCGGCGGGTTTCGGGGCAGACATAATCGGGGTAATAAACCAGCGTGCCCGCCACCAACTGCCACAAGGCCAGTTTGCGCGTGCGGCGGGGAATCGGCAGGTGGTCGTGTGTTAAACCCCAGCCCGCATAAAAAGGCAGGCCGTAGCAATGCACGGTTTTGCCGCGCAGCAGGGCTTCGAAGCCCGAAAGCGAAGTCATGGTGTGTACTTCGTGCGCTTGTTGCAGGCAGGTGGTGATGTCGCATTCGGTAACGGTTTGGTCGGCATAGCGTGCGGCCTCTTCGGGGGCAATATGGCCGGTGCGGTTGCCGCTCACCACATCGGGGTGCGGTTTGTAAATAATGTAGGCATCGGGGTTCAGCCCGCGCACTTTTTTCAGCAAATCCAGATTTTTGCGAATTTCGGGAGAGCCGTGGCGTATCGAGGCATCGTCTTCAACCTGGCCGGGTACCAGCAGCACCCTGCGCGCATCGGGCGGAATAGCTAGCGCGCCGCCGCCGACATTGTATTTGCTGATGCCGGACTCGGTGAGCGCGGTTTGCAGCCATGAGGCCGTCTGAAAATCCTGTTCGGTAAACAAATGGTTTTGCAGAATATGCTCTAAGCGCGAAGGTTTTTCTGCGCTGAAATAAATGCCCATATCGTCGCAAACCAGTGAGAGCGGCGGCACCAGATTCGAGCCTAAGCCCACCGAGCGGATAAAGCCGTCTTCCATATGCAAAACGGGCAGGCCGCGCCCGGCGGCAAAATCCAGCAGTTCGCGCCTGCCATAGCCCCACACCAACAGCCGCGCATCGGCAGGCAGTGGCATTTTCCGCAGTTTTTTCAGCGACGAAACAAAATGCAGGCGGCAGGCGGGAACATTGAAAAACGGTTTCATTACCGCCCGTTTCCATAACGACATACCCACGCAGTAAAGATTGCCGCGCAGTTTTTCGTTGCGGCGGCGCGCTGCCGCAAGATAATCAACCACATCAAAAATATCACCTGCTTCGCCTGTGTTGGGGTTGATATAGCGGCTGTATTGCAGATAGGCGGCCGCAAAAAGCTGCATCAGCGAGCGCGGCGCGCGGCGGTTTTGCTGTTGTAAGGCTGCTACGCCCGTATGACGGTCGTCGGTAACCCCCCAGCCCGCATACCACGGCAATCCGAACACCGACACCGGCTTGCCCAGCAGCAAAGCCTCGAAGCCCATTTGCGACGTAACACAATATACTTTATCTACTTGTTTCAACAAAGAAAGCGGGTTGATATCGGCCGCCAGCAGGCGCACGTTTTCCGTTTGCGGCAAATCGGTGAGATAGCCGCGCTTTTTACCGCTCAACACATCGGGGTGGGTTTTTACCCAGATTTCGGCATCGGGATTTTCGGCTAAGGCCGTCTGAAACATTTGCGCAAACGTTTGCTCGTCGGCTCCGCCGAATTTCACCGCCATATCGCCGTAGGTTTGGTCGATAACCAACACGACTTTTTTTTCAGACGGCCTGAGATATTTATTTTCGTCATACTCGGGCTTGACCCGAGTATCCCGCTTTGTATCTGCCCCGCTTGATTTGCCATACGCAGATTCAGGCACGCACATGGTATCGGAATGCGCGGTCTGAAATAAATCCCAAGAAAAATCAGGCGCATGGTTATATTTCGACAAACCGTGGGCAACGATTAAGTCCGCCGCCTTCTCGGCATCGGCCAAAGTTTCAGACGGCATCTGATCCGCCGTCAAAACCAACGCTTCCAAACGGGAAGGGCGGGTGGTGTCGTAATAAATACCCAAATCATCAACCACCATAGAAAACGGCGGCCAGCCTGCTACGCCCAAACCGGGCGAGCGCAGAAAGCCGTCTTCGAGATACACAATGGGCTTTTTCAAAAACGAACGTATCCAATATTCCCGTTTGGCATGTTTTTTGCCCCACAATAGAAATTTTCCTTCAACCTGTTTGGCAGGGTGAAGGAAAACATGCAGGGATTTTTGTTGGCGCCACAGCCCGAAGCTTGAAAAAAACATTTTATTTTGTCGCAGCAATAACAGATTGTATTTTTTCTAAAAATTTCTGCCAAGTAAAATTATTCAAAACGAAATCCGCCCCTGCTTTGGCCATTTCCAGATCGCTTTCAGACGGCCCGTGCTTCAAACGTTCAAACAAAGCCACCGCTTCATCTTCATTGTTTACGATATGGCAATAATCTTTAAACAATCTGTCCATCGCCATGCCGGGCGTGGAAACCAAAATACCGCCGCAGGCCAAGATTTCCACCACCCGCCGTGAAAACATTGTGGGCGAATCTTCAATCGTGTTTACATTCAGCGATACTGCAAAGCGGCGGTAGATATCGGCGGTTTGGGCATAATCTAAAGCCGGCATGATTTTCAGGCCGAATTCCTGCCCGGGGTAACGGTAATTGCTTGATTTTCTGTCTGAATTGCGGTCGAAAACCGTAACCGGCAAACCCGCCTTCAAAGCCGCAGAAAACAACATTTCTTGGCGCTCGCGGCGCTTGCCGTGGATATGCCTGCTGAAACTGCCGACAAAATTCGCCTCCAATTGCCGAAAGTTAAACCCCTGATAGTTATGAATACGGGGCTGGACGGGAAACATCGCCACATCAACCGTGGTTGAAGCCGGCACAACCGCCCGATACCGCTCCACACAGTTTTCATCCACAGTAAAAATATGGTCGAAATGTTTGGCAGAATCGATAAAACGGTCGAAATGAACCGAATCTTCTTTATTCCAAAAAACGGTGGGAATCCCCTTATCTTTCGCGGCCTGAACCAAACGCACCAGTTTTTCGTTGGTACGTTTGGGGTGGTCGGGATAGGAGGCGATTTTGAATTTCCAGCGGTTTTTATAGCCGTTCCAAGCGGATTCGACCAATAATATTGCATTATGGCTTTTATCGAGAGAAAACCAACTGCTTTTTATGGCCGTATTTTCACCCTGTAGAGATGTTTGGGTTAATGTGTCGCTGATCAGGTAGATCTTCATTTATCAACCTTATTGATCTCTACTTCCAAGATTACATTTTTTCCTTTCGGATAGAATTCTTGAATGGAAAAAAATGCACGTGTATTGGCCGGTATTCTAAATTTAATCTCGCGGTTATATACAGTATAAGGTTGGGTGCCTATATATTTGAAATAGCCAATTTCTTCAAAATCGGAATGGGCATATTTTTGTTCGGAATACCATTCAGATTGTTCCGGCTCATATCTCAGCGTATGCAGTAAATCTTTTTCACCGGCCATTTTATTTGCAGCAAACGCAATATCAATACTCACTATGCAGTCTTGCTCACCGCCTTGAAAAATTAAAGGTTGATATACCGAATCATTTTTTCTTTTAATCGGCAGCGTGTCGAAACCAAGCGGCAAATAATCAGTATAAACAATATTGTTTTCCAATGCCTTTTGATAGGTTTTCAGACGGCCTATATAGTCTAGAAAATACAGATACAGCGGTTTGGCGTAGTGATAAGGTTGAAGCCCCCATTTGTGGTCAGAATCTGCTTTAAACAGCTCTTGGGGATATTCCAAGATCTTGATACCACTTGTTTTTTCTATATAGGAGTAAAGTTCTTTTAACCAGCGGTTGTTTTCATCAATCCAAGATTGGTATAAATCCGAAACAACTTTTCCTCCAGAGCTGGTTTGGTTGGTCCAAAATACCTTATTTAAAATAATTTTATGCAAAAATTGATGTTTTTTTGCCAAATCGATAAAGTTATCCCATCCCTTTTTCCAACGCTCAAGAAATTCATCGCTGTTAGGAATAAGTACTCTGCCGGGTTTATCAAAAATGCAGTTATTCGAGAACTCCGGAGAGAGTGTAAATACTTCTTCCTTATCGGAAACAAAAATATTAAAACGCTCATCGATCAAATCGATAATCAGCCAATCAAATTCGTTATGCGTTAAGGTATGAGCCGTTTGTTTTAATAAATCGTTTTCTACCATCCGTTTTTGGAATGATGACGGTATTTTTGATAAGTCTATATCTTTAACAGATTGATTGTGGAAAGTGCTGGCAAAAGAAGTTCGTGCAAAATAAGAGATAATATTATATGAATTTCCTTCATCTAATGAGAAAGCATCTCTACTAACACAAGAGCCTAAAATAAATAACTTATTCATTTGAATTTAACCAATTGTAATATTTGATGTATATATATCTGATTGGGGATACCACGGTATCAGATGTATTTCACAATCAGCTTCTAAAGCTGGAATTTGAATATCAAATTCAATGTTATCCAAGTTTGTATTGATATATCTAAACCAAAACTTCCCATGCTCTGACCAAGAAAACCCTTCTACAGTATGATTTTTGGAGGTACCTTTCAATGCAATTAAAACTTTATTTTTCTCATTTAGGATACTTAACATATAACCATTAACTTGAGCAGGGCAGCTTTTGTGGATTTTACCAATGTATAAACCATCTTTAGGCAAAAGATTAAACCCTAACTTATCTAATTCTGATTTTAATTTTTGATTATCATTAATGAGAATTTTAGATAATGTTATTGCTATACTTAAATTAATTTTTGTTTGTAAAATTGTAGCGGATTTTCTATCACGTTCTGCTACTTCTGCTATTGCAGCTTCATAATTATTTAATTTAGTTTTATATGCTTCGATAATCTGCTTTTCAGGGGTATCTGTATGTCTAATTTCACTAGCATTAAATAGCGTAGAAATTTTACTTTCAATAATTTCTCTTTTTGAGAAATCAAATAATGTATCTTCGTTATTAAAATAATGTATCAGGCAAACCTTTAATAAAGATAAATGATAATAAATAGACGTGATATTTAGCGAGTTTGGATTTCTTTCGCTTAATTCCTGAATTCGTTTAAAATTCACAAAGTCAAAAAAATCTCTATTGTCATAAAGATATTGCAAAACAAAATGTTTGGTTCTTTCAATTAGCTCTAACCGCCAAGAATACCCTCCAAAAACTTTTGATGAAGGAAAATAAGGTTGAAATAAATACGGTATATCTGGGGTTGCTCTAAAAGGAAGATTAATGCTGTTTGCAATCTGTTGAGTATCTGCCGGCCATCTATCGTTGGCAAATGGTATTTTTTCTAAAATTGCATCAGATTTTCTCATCATTATGTAGTGGATAAGTTGGTTATTTAATGCTTCATCAGAAACACCTAATAACAATCTCATCATACGACCATCCAAGAATGGATGAATTTCACTACGTGAAATATGGGAATTAATCTGTGCACCACTTAAATAAGTGCCATTTCTAAATAAAATAGCATCTATTTGAGGGTAGCGTGATTTAGGGCAACCTTCCAAAACTTCTTTCAATTGCTGCTGATACCAACCATTGATATCATCAAACATATCAGTATTAAGTGTTCCAAGATTATCTGCCCAGTATCTCCTATTTTGAATATATTCAGGAAAATCTAATTTATTTCCCAATGCCTTAAATCCATTCTCATGTCCGCCAATAATTAACATATCTGAGAATGTTATCTTTCTAAAATCTGCAAGTGAGCTACCTACAGAGTCTGTTAATAAATCAAAAGAAATTTCTTTTGCTATATTAACTGTTGGCATAGACATCGATGAGGGATGAATAATATGTCTATGGGAAATATTCAATTCTTTAGCTAAAAGTTGTGCAGACATAACGTCTGGTTGGAATTTTTCTCCGAATGTGCTAAAAGAAATATCTTTAAAGCGTTTTGCTTTTGATAGTAATCCGACTATGGCACGACTATCTTTGCCCCCGCTAAGCCAAAATCTTAATCCTCTATCGGAGCTGTCGATAATATTACAAAAGCTATTAGCAACATCTTCAATATAATCAGAAATTTCATGATTTGAAACAGAGCGATATAAAGAAGCATAATTCAATTTATATTGAAATAAGCTTTGTTCGGAAGCAATATATGTGCAACCTGGTATGGTTTTCTTAATTTCATTCCAATATGTTCCAAAATCACCTATGTGAGATCTACCAATCGTCCAAGCTAGTGCCTGTTTCCTTAATTCAGGCGCTCTTACCCAATTTCCTAACAAATTATGTCGATTTGTTACAATCAGTTGCTCATCATCTTGGTAATAGAATAGAGGGTCTATACCTACCCCAGAACTACCAAAACTTATTTGATCTTCGGTAAGTTTGATCGCACAAAATGCTTCAGGAAATTGTGATAAATCTAGTGGAAGTTTGCTTTCGAAGGCGTTACTAATTTTATTTTCCAGATTGTGATCCCCATACCCATGGCATAAGACAATCTCTTTCTGATGGATATTGGTAACAACACTTCTATCTAATGCTGCATCAAAATAAAAAACAATAGCCTCACATTTGCCAATATTAAATTTTTCTATGTTTTTAGGCTCTGACGGAAGATACTTTTTAAAGATATTTTCATTTTTTAATATTGATTCTGAATAATTATTAACTTTTGAAAATTTAGCTAAAAAAATTGCCATAATTCATTCCTTATAATCTAAAATTTACTTATTCTGATAAAGTCAATGTTAATCTCTGTATCTCGTTGCCATAAATTCAACTTCAATTGCTCAACCATATTGTTTTTAGATAATGTTATTTCTAAAAAATGGCTTTGTCCGCCGGCTGTTGTATTCAGATATTTATACAGACCGATTTCTTTGAGATTGGATAACTTAAAACCTGATACGGGTTCTGTATTGGCTGATTTAAGGGCAACCAAAGCAGCATTAACTCTGGTGTTAGCGGAAATTTTTAGGCTGTATTCCAAGATTAATTTACAGTTGCTTTGTGCTTCTTTGGGTAATTCGATAACAATACCTTCGGCGGTGAGTTTGCGATTGTTAATTACTACAAGGCATTTTCGGTTTGCTGTATCGTCCTCTCTTGGTGCAGGTGCAGTCGGGAAGAGGGTTGCAGAAATGCGGAACTGTCGCCGAAGCTGTTTGACAAAGGCTTCTACTGAGTAACGCTCTTGAATCATTTCCAAACCTTGTTGATTATAGCGGTTGAATTTATTTAATGTATTTTGGGCATGAATATGTTCTGTCATTAGCTCAAGTGAGTCGAATATATATTTTTTCGGATAGATATATTCTACGCCATTCCAATCCAACAATACGCCTTGGTTCCCTGCCGAGAAGCCATCTGCTGGTGCAATATGGAAGCTTTCCGGGATTTCTTCGTTATCGCTTGTGGATAAGATAAAGCCGATATTTTTCAATTCTGTTTTAACGTTAACCCAACCTTTAACGATAACGTGTTCCTGTAAATTATTTTGCTCAATAAACCGTTTGCATTCATTGAAATAAGCCATTTCCGTCGGATTGCTTTTTACCCAAGGCAGTTCTTCCGGCATTTTCCCATAAACGTATAGGCGGTATTTTTTGTCTTTATTGACAAGATTCTTCAATAATTTCAGTGCATTCAGGTAGCCTTTTCTTGAAGGCAGGATACCGATAATCCCAAGATTGAAGAGCTTCTCTTCACTTTCGGAACGCTCATAATCATTACTATCCAAATAATTGGGCAACAGACAGGCTTGCGAGCGGGAAATACGGGTATATTCCACCAGTTTCTCAAAGAAATAGAGTGATACGGCAAACACACGGTTGACTTTTGTGAAGTCTATTTGTTTGAACCAAGAAGTTGTCAGTTCAAAACGGTGCATGCGGATAAAGAGCTTTTGGCTCTCTTTAATCCGTTGGCTATACCATACGGCGTTACCCAGCATCCATTCACAAAATACGATCTCTGCCCATTGTAAACATTTTTCGCTGTGTTGCTCGTTGTGATCATTGTGTCCGGACCATTCATCTACTTGAATTTGATAGTATTTTTCCAACTCCGGTAAAACGGGTTTGATAAATTTCAAATCATAGCCGGCTATGACTAACCTGAGTTTAATAGCTTCGAGAAAACCTTGGTAATTGCTATTGTAAATTTCGTTTAATACGCTTTTAATACGCGTATTGTAGTTAAAGCTATTTATTAACTGTTTGTTTTTATTTATAAACTTAGAAAACTCGATGAAGTCGTTTTCGCTAATGTCAAAGCGGTTATAGGTAATCATGGATTGGATTGCTGTTTGCAAACCAACTTGCAGGCGGGCTGTATAATAATCTACGCCTTGCTTGGCGAGCTTCTCTTGGGCTGTTTGCCAAACAGTTAAATGGTTTTTTAGTTCGCGGGAGCCATAGCTTTGCGTTGAAGAGGCTTCTTCATTGATTTTTTTGTTATAAATAAATGTTGGGTGATCGATGTAGATAATGCGGTTGGCAACGGACAATACGTCAGCTAAATAAATCGTATCTTCCCCCATTCTGAGATCAGAGTGCCATTTGATTTGGTGTTTTTTTAGTAAACTGCGTTTAATCAGGCTGGGTACGGTTGTGCTTTGCTTGCGAATAATGGTCTCAATTATTTCATTTTTGCTTAAGCTATCAATATTTTCTAAAATTCGATTGGCAGGAAAATGTTTGTTGCCATCATTCACAATAAGATAGCCGCGCACAATATCTGCATTCTGCTGTTTGGCAGCCTGCATATGTATGCTCAATGTATCACTAAAAATTTCATCATCACAATCAAGGAAAAAAATATACTCACCGACTGCATGAGATATACCGAGATTGCGGGGTTCGGAAGGCGAACCGCTATTTTGGTTCATTTTCAGCACTTTCCAATTGGGATGTTGTGCTGCTTGCTCGTTTAGATATGCCAATGTGCCGTCTTTGGAGCAATCATCTACAAAAATAACTTCATATTGTGAGTCTGGATAATCGATATTTTTTAGAGATGCGATGCAGGCTTCTACCTTACCAATAGCATTGTAACAGGGAATAATGATACTGATATTCATCATTCACTCTCCTGTTTGCTGATGTAGTAAATGGGATAATCTACTGTTTGGTTAAAGTAAGTTATAGCCTCGGTAAATTTTTGTGCAGGTGCAAAAATATGGTTCATTTTCATTTTAGGTTCAAATATATATTTTTGTTTTCTATGAGCGTTAAGTGCGATGTAGTTGTCTGAAATATAACTGCTATGCAATAGGGCTTTATCAATAGTGGCATGCTCCAAAGCTTTTAAACTATCGGTTAGAACAAAATACGGTGTTTCTAAATATTTGGAACGCTCATTACCATAACGCTTGACATAAGACTCAGCAAGTATATTGATTTTCTGATAGTTGAGCTCCGAATAAAGCTCGGCAGCATCTAAATCAGAAATTGCGTCAGTCAATACGGCAAGCAGGCGGTATTTATCATCACGGAACTTTTGTTGAAATAGGCGGATTTCTTCTTGCAGTTGTTCTGTATTTGATATTTTGACGGTTAGAGTGATTTTTTCTTGTTCTTTATCATAGATGACTCCTACAGTATTTAAGATACTTTCAAAGCGTTTTTGATAAGTGTGGTTTGCCAAAACATTATTCAGATTCTCCTCTCTAATTCGCTCAATTTCCTTATGAGTTAAAGCTTTTAGGCGGCTCGGCTCTGTATCTAGAAAAAGTACATTATTGCCAAACATTTTTTCCATTCCTTTGGAATGGTTCGATAATACCAAAGTGTTGCTAGACATCAGTTCAAATACCCGTCTGGCAAACATAGTTTCGGAATCTACAACAGTATTCAAATTCAAACCGAATAGGCTGGATTTATAAATACGGCTGGTTTCCTTATTGGGAACGCTTGGTTTTTCATATTTCCGATATTGTTCGGGAATTAAGTGGTTTGGATCATTGTCGTTATAGTATCGATTATAAAATTCCAGCTCATAACCGTTGCCGATTAAGTTATCAAACAATTTGTGCATTGTTTTGGAACGTTCAATATGGTTTGCATACCAACTCCCTGCGAACACTATCTTTTCTGTACGTGGGGTTTCAGGGTTGTCGATAGGGTTGAAAACTACCGGATTGGTTGCAAACGGCAAAGCATATACATTTTCAAGGCCGTATTCCTGTTTGTATTGTTCTACACACTCTTGGGCGGTTGTAAAGACAAAGTCAAACAGGCAGGCTGTTTTTACAAAATCATGGACACGGTCGGGATAATGAGTCGGGTCTTCTTTATTCCAAAATATGGTTGGAATACCGTGTGTATTACAGTAATCTAAGATTTCAAGTAATTCATTACGGTTTTCCTTTGGAAAATTTACACTGGCATAAATTTTCCCTTTCCAAGGTCTATTAACACTATCTGTACCGCTCCAAGCGGATTCACAAAAAAACAAGTCGGGTTTCTGCTGCGCAAAAACCATTTTCCAATTACTTGGTGTAATAATTAGTGGCGTAAATTCGTCTTTGAATGAATTGAAGCTGAACTCGTCTAAAATGATGGCAACTTTCAGTTCTTTAGCTTTTTTATGGGTGAAGTTGCGTTTCAGTGCTTTACGCTTTTTAGTGGGGGTGTTATTTATAGATATTGCTTTAAGGTTCTGTTGTTCCGCAGAAGAGGTAGGGGTATGCACCAATGTGTCGAATGTATCATCAATTGGTTTGCTAGCCTCTAAATGCTTAAACCATTCCATACATTTTCTTTCAAAAAATGTATGTGGATTTTTTTTTGCTTTTCGGTTTAAATATTGTATATAAATCGATAATAGGGCATTTGGGGTAATGAAGTTACGAATTGGGTTTTTAAAAAAATCTAGTATTAGTCGTCCAAATTGATAAGCAATTGTTTGGTTGTTTTTATCTTGAAAGCGTTGAGTCAATAACAGTTGGTATTTGCTTTTTTCTACGCGTAAATGATATAGCTCATCTTGTAATTGATTGATTTTTTTTTCTTGCTCTTTGTGAATACTGTTTGAGAACTCAGTAAACAATTTAACAGTTTTTTCAAGCTGTGTATCATTGAGTTGTATATTTTCCTGATGGAAACGGCTTTTTAAATTATCTAAATCTATTTTATTCATATGGGTAACTTAATAATTATATATAGAATAATTTTGTTTTTGCTGCCATAGTTTTATGGATTGGGGAATTCATCAAGGGATAAGATGCTGATACCTGCTCGAAAGCCAATCCATAAAACTTATTTAGAAATCATCTGAACTTAGCATTTAAATTTGATGCTTACAAAATACCTTTTGTATCTACAATAACCGCATCCACAGAGGCCGTCTGAATCGCTTTAAATTCTTTGTGGTCAACCAAAACCACCAAAACATCGGCTTCTTCCAATGCTTGGTTCAATTTGGCGTGGCGGATATTTTGGGCCGCAAGTTTGGCAGGTAGGGTTTCAACGTTTGGTTCAACGGCCAAAATCTGATTGGGATATTTTTCTGCCAGTTGCTCGGTAATCTTTAAGGCCGGGCTTTCGCGCAAGTCGTCGATATCGGGTTTGAATGCTAATCCCAAGCAGGCGATTTTGATGTCTGCAATGGTTTTGCTAGGGTTTTTCTGCAAAGCTTCGATTACTGCATCGTTTATTTTGCCGATAACCCATTCAGGCTTGCCATCGTTTACGAGGCGTGCGGTGTGGATCAGTTTGGCTAAGTCGGGTGTTTTGTTAACGATAAACCACGGATCGACGGCAATGCAGTGGCCGCCTACGCCGCAGCCCGGTTGCAGGATGTTGACACGGGGGTGGCGGTTGGCGAGCGAAATCAATTCCCACACGTTGATATCCAGTTTGTCGCAAATAATGGAAAGTTCGTTGGCAAAGGCGATGTTTACGTCGCGGAAAGAGTTTTCGGTTAGTTTGCACATTTCGGCTGTGCGGGCATTGGTAATAATGCAGTCGCCTTTTACAAAAGTTTTATACAGGGCTACGGCTTGTTCCGAGCATTTCGAGGTCATGCCGCCTATGATGCGGTCGTTTTCAATCAATTCGCGCATTACTTGGCCGGGAAGCACGCGCTCGGGGCAGTGGGCGATCCGGATATCGGAATCTTCGCCTTTTTGTTGTGGAAAGCTTAAGTCGGGGCGTTCTGCGGCCAGCCAGGCAGACATTTGTTCGGTGGCGCCAACGGGCGAGGTGGATTCTAAAATCACTAAGTCGCCTTTTTTCAAAACCGGAGCAATGGCTTTGCTGGCTGCTTCGATGTAGCTTAAGTCGGGTTCGTAATCGTTGCCTTTAAACGGGGTGGGAACGGCGATTAAAAATGCTTCGGCAGGCTCGGGGGTTAAAGTGGCTTTGAGTGTGCCATTGTTAACGCACTGGTGCACGGCGGTATCCAAGTCGGGCTCGACAATGTGGATTTTCCCCTGGTTGATGGTGTCGACGGCGTGTTGGTTGACATCTACGCCGATAACTTTCACGCCGTGGCCGGCAAAAGCAGCGGCGGTGGGCAGGCCGATATAGCCTAAACCGATAACGGAAATGGTTTGAAAAGTTTGCATTGCGCTTTCCTTGTTAAATTGCGAGTTGTTGTTCGGTTGCCGGTTGTTCGGTAAATACCGATAAAATTTGGTCTGCGGCCGTTCCGTTTCCATAGGGGTTGTGTGCACCGGCCATCTTTTCGTATTCGGCGGTATCGGTTAGCAGCAGGCCCACTTGTTCGATAATGGTTTCTTGGGAGGTGCCGACCAGTTTGACGGTGCCCGCCGCCACGGCTTCGGGCCGCTCTGTTGTGTCACGCATCACTAATACGGGTTTGCCTAAAGACGGGGCTTCTTCTTGAATGCCGCCGGAGTCGGTAAGAATCAGGTGGGACATTCTCATCAGATAAACAAAGGCCAAATAATCTAAAGGCTCTATCAGGTGAACATTGCGTTTGCCTGTGAGCAGGCGGTTAACGGGCTCGCGCACGTTCGGATTCAGATGGACGGGATAAACAAACTGCACGTCGGCGTGTTGGTCTGCCAGCTTTGAAATGGCTTGGCAGATGTTTTCAAAGCCTTCGCCGAAATTTTCTCTGCGGTGTCCGGTAATCAGCACGATTTTGCCGCTGCCTAAAAAGGCGAATTGCCCGGCATATTGCTGCATCAATTCTTTTTTGCTGTCGATTTTGTGGCAGGCCAGAAACAGGGCGTCGATAACGGTGTTTCCGGTTACATATATTCCTGTAGACGCAACGCCTTCGCGAAGCAGGTTGCTTTTGGTGCTTTCGGTAGGGGCAAAATGATATTTGGCAATGGCTCCGGTGAGTTTGCGGTTACCTTCTTCAGGCCAGGGCGAATAGATATCGTTGGTACGCAAACCCGCTTCGACATGGGCGATATCGATTTGGTTGTAATAAGCGGCTAAGGCGGTTGCCAAGGTGGTGGCGGTGTCGCCGTGCACAAAAACAACATCGGGTTTGTAGTCGTCTAAAACGGGTTGGATTTTTTCTAAAATGGCGGAGTTTACGGTAGACAGCGTTTGTTTGCTGCTCATGATGTCCAAATCATAGTCGGGCACAATGTCGAACAATTCCAACACTTGGTCAAGCATTTGGCGGTGTTGGGCAGTTACGCAGACACGGAAGTCTGCGTTTCTTTTTTTCAAACCCTCAACCAAAGGAGCCATTTTGATGGCTTCGGGGCGGGTGCCGAATACGATCAGCAGTTTTTTGGCAGGGGTGCCTGAATGGAAGATTCCGTTGTGGGCGTTAAGGGGAAAGGGGTCATTGAATGATGCAAATGTTAGAGCACTATCGGTGGTGTTATTGGTTTTTTCCACGGTTTAACCTTTCTTATCGGGCAAGTAAAACGTTGGCATATGTTTTTGAATTGACTGCATTATAGTGTAATTTGTTATAGTTTTGAAAAATTTTGTTATCTTGTTTTTTTATTTTTCAGCAAATGATTGGTATTTTGTTAAAATATTTTTGGTTACTGTGCTGACAATGGTTGTAAAGTGGTAAAATGCGGCGCTTGAATTTCAAGCGCATTTTGTTTGCTTTTGTAAAGAAAGTTTGTTGATGACTCGTTTTAAGCTGCTGAAAAGCTGTATTGTTTTATTGGTGTTGTCGGGGTGTGGTAATTTGCCAACATCGGGGCCGAACCGGACTAAGGTGATGGGTTTGCAAAACCAGCAGGCGCAGGTGTCTGTGCCTGATGTTGCCGTGGTCGATATCGACGAGCGGGTGATTTCCGCACTGTATGCCGCCGGAAAAGGGCAGTCGTTAGCCGATTTGGCAACGCACCATTCGGGTTTTGCCGATGCGGTAGGCGCCGGTGATGTGTTGGAAATTACGCTGTGGGAAGCGGCGCCGGCGGTGCTGTTCGGCGGGGCGCTGAATTCGGTTGGCTCGGGTTCTGCGCAAATGGTAAGCCTGCCGCCGCAGGTGGTGGATACGAAGGGAATGGTTTCGGTGCCGTTTTTGGGCAATGTGGCGGTGAGCGGTAAAACACCGGCCAGAATCCAGCAGGAAATCGTAGGCCGTCTGAAAAAAATGGCGAACCAGCCTCAGGCGATGGTGCGTGTGGCGCAGAATAATTCGAGCAATGTAACGGTGATCCGTGCGGGGCGCAGTATCCGTATGCCGCTTACCGGGCATCACGAGCGCGTGCTGGATGCGGTGGCGGCAGTGGGCGGCACCGACAGCGGTGTGCAGGATATTTCCGTTCAGCTCACGCGCGGTAATACGGTGCGCACGGTTGCTTTGGAAACGGTAACGGCGGATGCGGCGCAAAATGTGGTGCTGCGCCCGGGCGATGTGCTGACTTTGCTTTCCAAGCCTTTGAGTTTTACGGCTTTGGGTGCGTTGGGGCGCAATCAGCAGGTGCCGTTTTCGGCCAAGGGCATGAATTTGGGTGAGGCCATCGGTGCGGTGGGCGGCTTGCAAGACAGGCGTTCTAATGCCGAGGGTGTGTTTGTGTTCCGCTACCAGCCTGTTTCTGCGCTGCCGCAGGGCGAGCAGGATAAGTGGCTGGGCAAGGGTTACGATTTGGCGATGGATGTGCCTACGGTTTACCGCATGAATCTGCTGGATCCGAATTCTTTGTTTTGGTTGCAACGCTTTCCTGTGAAAGACAAGGATATTGTTTATGTGTCGAATGCGCCTGTGGCTGAAATTCAGAAATTCCTGCAATTTGTGTTCTCGCCGATTATCAGCGGTGCGAACAGTATTAATGATTTAGGTAATTAACCGGAAAGCGTGAAAATGTCTGAGCAAAAAGTGGATACGGAAAACACTCAAGTATCAGAAGAAGTAAAAAAAGCGGCCGCCGCTAAGGCGGCCTATTCGGCGGATACGCCGCAAAAGGGTAAGAAATTCCGAGTGAAAAAGTTCGGCAAACTGTTTTGGGTTACGGTGATTATTCCGACGGCCTGTTCGCTGGTTTATTTTTCGGCTTGGGCTTCAGACCGCTATGTGTCTGAATCGAGCTTCGTAGTGCGTTCGCCCAGTAACCAGGCTTCGGTTAGCGGCTTGGGCGCGCTGCTGCAAAACGCGGGCTTTTCGCGTGCGCAGGACGATACTTATACCGTGCGCGAATATATGGGTTCCCGTTCGGCGTTAACGGCGTTGGAAAAAGCGTTGCCGGTGCGTTCTTTTTATGAAAATAAGGGCGATATTTTCAGCCGTTTCAACGGTTTCGGTTTGTGGAATGCCAACGAGGCCTTTTATCAGTACTACAAAGGCAAGGTCAATATTGCGTTTGATCCGGTTTCCGGCATTTCCACGCTGAGCGTGGAGTCGTTTGATGCGGCGGAGTCTCAGCAAATCAACGCGGCTTTATTGAGCCGTGGCGAAGAGTTGATTAACAAGCTGAATGCCCGTGCGCGCAAAGATACCATTGCACAGGCCGAGCAGAACGTAACGGTGGCCGAAGAGCGCGTTAAGACTGCTGCGGAAGATATGGCGGTTTACCGCACCAAAAACGGCATTTTCGATTTGAAAACCCAATCGGAAGCGCAAATGGGATTGGTGTCGAAGCTGCAAGACGAATTGATCGTGATTCAAACCCAGCTCGACCAAGTGCGTGCGGTAACGCCTGAAAACCCGCAGCTTTCGGGCTTGCAGGCGCGTGAAAAAAGCCTGAAACGCGAAATCAAACAGCAGATGCAGATGATTTCGGGCGGGGGTGATAATTCGATTACCGCGCAGGCGGCCGCTTACCAGCGCTTGTTTTTAGAAAACGAATTGGCGGAAAAGCAATTGGCCGCAGCCATCGCCTCGTTGGAAAGCGCCAAAGCGGAAGCCGACCGCAAACAGCTTTATCTCGAAGTGGTGTCGCAGCCGAGCCGCCCCGATATGGCGTTGAAGCCTCACCGGCTTTATAACATCATCGCCACTTTCTTTATCGGCCTGATGGTTTACGGCATCATCAGCCTGCTTACGGCCAGTGTGAGAGAGCATAAAAATTGATGAAAGCCTTGCACGAAACTTCATTTAAAGAATCGCTGGCCATACAGGGGCGGGTGATCGGCGCGTTGCTGATGCGTGAAATCATTACCCGCTACGGGCGCAACAATATCGGTTTTTTGTGGTTGTTTGTCGAGCCGCTGCTGATGACGGCGTTTATTGTGGGTATGTGGAAGTTTCTGCGTGCCGACCAGGTTTCATCGCTGAATATCGTGGCGTTTGCGTTGACCGGCTATCCGATGGCGATGATGTGGCGCAATGCTTCCAACCGCGCCATCGGTGCGATTTCCGCCAATATGAGCCTGCTTTACCACCGCAACGTGCGGGTGTTGGACACAATTTTTTCGCGTGTTCTGCTCGAAGTGGCGGGTGCAACGGTGGCGCAAATCGTTATTGTTGCCATACTGGTTGCCGTGCGCTGGGTTGAAATGCCCGCCGATATTTTCTATATGCTGTTGGCTTGGGTATTGATGGCTTTGTTTGCACTGGGCTTGGGGCTGGTGGTGTGTTCGGTTGCGTTTAAATTCGACGCTTTCGGCAAACTTTGGAACACGGCGAGCTTTGTGATGCTGCCGCTTTCGGGGGCGTTTTTCTTTGTATCGTCGCTGCCGCAGCAGGTGCAGGAATATGTGTTGTGGATTCCGATGGTGCACGGCACGGAAATGTTCCGCCACGGCTATTTCGGCAGTTCCGCGATAACGATGGGAAACCCGTGGTATCTGCTGCTGTGTGATTTGGTGTTGCTGTTTATCGGCTTGGCCATGGTGGCCAAATTCAGCAAAGGGGTGGAGCCGCAATGATTTCCGTCGAACACGTTTATAAACAATACCAAACCCGCAACGGAATGCGGACGGTGTTGAACGACATCAACTTCACACTGCAAAAAGGTGAAAAAATCGGCATTCTCGGCCGCAACGGCGCGGGTAAGTCCACTTTAATCCGCTTGATCAGCGGTGTGGAGCCGCCGACCAAGGGCGAAATCAAACGCACCATGAGCATTTCGTGGCCGTTGGCGTTTTCCGGCGCATTTCAGGGCAGCCTCACCGGCATGGACAATCTGCGTTTTATCTGCCGTATTTATAATGTTGATATAGATTATGTGAAAGCGTTTACCGAAGAATTTTCAGAGCTGGGCCAATATCTTTATGAGCCGGTAAAACGTTATTCTTCGGGTATGAAGGCGCGGCTGGCCTTTGCGCTGTCGCTGGCGGTGGAGTTCGATTGCTACCTGATTGACGAAGTGATTGCCGTGGGCGACTCGCGCTTTTCAGAAAAATGCCGTTACGAATTGTTTGAAAAACGCCGCGACCGTTCGATTATTCTGGTGTCGCACAGCCCCAGTGCGATGAAGCAGTATTGCGATAATGCGATGGTGTTGGAAGCAGGGCATTTGCACCGGTTTGATAATATGGATGAAGCGTATCAATATTACAATGCACAAATGTAAGCCAAAGGCCGTCTGAAATATTTTTCAGACGGCCTTTGGGCATTTTGCAAGGGTTTCAGGCTGAGACATTTGCAAAAAAACAATTAAACCCTGAAAAGGTTTGTGTCTCGTCATTCCCGCGTAGGCGGGAATGACGGGATTTAAGCATTTCAGACGGCCTCAAGGTAGTTTTGCAAAGATCTCAGCCTTTGATTTGTTGCCTTGTGCCGAAAATTAAGTAGCTCGCTATATAAAATACCCGCACGATTTGCATCGTACGGGTATTGAATAGTGCAGTTATGCTTTCAGACGGCCTTACATCATGCCCATGCCGCCCATACCACCCATGCCGCCCATATCGGGGACTGCGGGTTTGTCTTCGGGGATTTCGGCAATCATGCAGTCGGTGGTCAGCATCAGGCCCGCGATGGAAGCGGCATGCTGCAATGCAGAACGGGTTACTTTGGCAGGATCGAGTACGCCCATTTCCAGCATATCGCCGTAGCTGTCGTTGCCGGCGTTATAGCCGTAGTTGCCTTTGCCTTCCAGCACTTTGTTCACCACCACGCTCGGCTCGCCGCCGGCGTTTTTCACGATTTGGCGCAGTGGAGATTCTACTGCGCGCAAAACGATTTGTACGCCTGCGTCTTGGTCGGCGTTGGAAGTTTCCACTTTAGACAAAGCCGCACGGGCACGCAGCAGGGCTACGCCGCCGCCGGCCACGATGCCTTCTTCCACTGCGGCGCGGGTGGCGTGCAGGGCGTCGTCAACGCGGTCTTTTTTCTCTTTCATTTCCACTTCGGTGGCGGCGCCGACTTTAATCACGGCCACGCCGCCGGCCAGTTTGGCTACACGCTCTTGCAGTTTTTCTTTGTCGTAATCGCTGGTGGCGGTTTCGATTTGCTGGCGGATTTCGGCCACGCGGGCGTCAATCAGGGCGGCATCGCCGAAGCCGTCGATAATGGTGGTGTTTTCTTTGCCGATCTCGATGCGTTTGGCTTGGCCCAAATCTTCCAGCGTGGCTTTTTCCAAAGACAGGCCCACTTCTTCGGCAATCACGGTGCCGCCGGTGAGAATGGCGATGTCTTGCAGCATGGCTTTGCGGCGGTCGCCGAAGCCGGGCGCTTTAACGGCAACGGTTTTCAGAATACCGCGCAGGTTGTTCACCACCAAAGTGGCCAGCGCTTCGCCTTCCACGTCTTCGGCGATAATCAAGAGCGGCCGGCTGGTTTTGGCGATTTGCTCCAAAACGGGCAGCAGGTCGCGGATGTTGCTGATTTTTTTGTCAAACAGCAGCACGAAGGGGTTGTCGAGGGCGGCGATTTGTTTTTCCGGCTCGTTGATGAAATAGGGCGACAGGTAGCCGCGGTCGAACTGCATGCCTTCCACCACGTCCAGCTCGTTTTCCAGCGATTTGCCGTCTTCAACGGTAATCACGCCTTCTTTGCCCACTTTTTCCATTGCTTCGGCGATGATGGCGCCGACTTGTTCGTCGGAGTTGGCGGAAATGGCGCCCACTTGGGCGATTTCTTTAGAAGTGTCGCAGGGTTTGGCAATGTTTTTCAGCTCTTCTACCAAAGCGGCCACGGCTTTGTCGATGCCGCGCTTCAGGTCGGTGGGGTTCATGCCTGCGGTAACGTATTTCATGCCTTCGGCCACGATGGCTTGCGCCAAAACGGTGGCGGTGGTGGTGCCGTCGCCGGCTACGTCGTTGGTTTTGGACGCCACTTCTTTTACCATTTGCGCGCCCATGTTTTCGAATTTGTCTTTCAATTCGATTTCTTTGGCTACGGTTACGCCGTCTTTAGTGATGTGCGGGCCGCCGAAGGCGCGGTCGAGCACAACGTTGCGGCCTTTGGGGCCTAAGGTTACTTTTACTGCGTCGGCCAATACGTTTACGCCTTTAACCATTTTCTGGCGGACTTCATTGCCGAACTGTACGTCTTTTGCTGCCATAATCTATATGCTCCAGTTAATTGAATTAAAATGGGTTTTTCTTTGTTTGGCCGTCTGAAAACATTTTCAGACGGCCTTTGGCCTTTTATTCTACGATGCCGAAAATATCTTCTTCGCGCATTACCAACAGCTCTTCGCCGTCGGCTTTCACGGTTTGGCCGCTGTATTTGCCGAAGATGATTTTGTCGCCGACTTTTACGTCGAGCGGGCGGCGGTTGCCGTCGCGGCCGATTTTACCCGCGCCGACGGCGATTACTTCGCCCATATCGGGTTTTTCGGCGGCGGCACCCGGCAATACGATGCCTGATGCGGTTTTTTCTTCAGCTTCCAAGCGTTTAACGACTACACGGTCGTGCAGGGGGCGGATAGTCATGCGTATGCTCCAAAATAGATAATAAAAACAAATGCCTGAATATAAGGCTGTTAAGAAAGGAAATACTGCACGGCAAACGTGTGCGCAGTATTTTGTTTTGAACGAGAGGCAAAATAGGGCTGGGCGCGGTAAATTCAAGCCCTCGAGTACCATTTTTGCTAAAAATATTGTTTCAGACGGCCGTCTGAAAACAATGGTAAAGGTTTGTTCCTTATTAAAAGGGAAAGCAGCTTGTTATCGAAACGAAGCTGCTTTAACGGCCGGATTTTAAGCCAGCAGGGCGGGAATATCGTCGGTGTGGTGCACAATCAGGGCGCCGGCCTTTTCCATATTGCGGATAGCCTGCTGTTCTTCTTTCGCATTCAGGCTGCGGCAGGCATCTAAATTAACAATCACGCGCCATTTTCCATACCAGCAAAGCTGCAACACGGTTGCCTGCACACAATATTCGGTTGCCAGCCCGCCGACAATCAAGGTTTTTGCATTACGGCTGGCCAGCCATTCTATCAGGCCGGTGCTGATGTTTTCAGACATATCGTGAAAACAGGCGCCGAAAGTGTGGGTGTGACTTTCCAGCCCGATATGCACCAGAAAATGATAGTTGTCGGGCAAGGGCAGGCCGGGCAGGTTTTCATAACCTTCGGTGCCCAAAACCGCATGGCTGACCCAGTCGCCGGCGTTTTCCAGCGGCAGATAGTGTTCTTGGTTGTCGATCTGCCACGGCTCGTGCGGGCTGTGGGCATCTTTGGTTAATACCCGGTAATGCGCCCAAGCTGCTTGGCGGTTGAGATGGGGAACAATAGAAAGCGCGCCCGGTACGGGAAGCTCGTTCGGGCAGAGTTCTGAAAACGTTTTCTGCGGATGTATATCAATGGCGACAATGCTCATAAAAAATCCCTATTTGGAGAAAAGAGAATCACACACGGCACGGTGTTTATCATTATTTGGATATCGTGGCAGTTTGATTTTCAAGATATTGATTATTTTTGATAAATAAAAAATAGTGTGATAATCAAACCTTACCCACATAGGATATTCGGTTTATATTACAGATAATCGGTGTTTTGGGCAAAAATATTTGCAGTAAATAAACAGCGTCGGCATATTTGTGCATGCTGTAAACAACAATACCAGTTTTATTTTCAGAAAAAATAGCCGCTTAGCTTGAAACGGCGCACTTTTTTAACAAAATGCTTGCGCCGTATGGCTGATTCTGTTTTAATACGCATCTCTTCAGGCACGGCCAGATAGCTCAGTTGGTAGAGCAACGGATTGAAAATCCGTGTGTCGGCGGTTCGATCCCGCCTCTGGCCACCATTTACCGCAATGATGCGGTTATTTTTTTATCTGTTGTTTTTACGCCGAATAAATATTAAATTGAATATATTTCAACGCAGGCCGGGTAGGTTTACCCGGCCTGTTCGCTTATAATGGCACTGTTTTTACCGAGATAGTTTTATCGGGTATGAAACAGCATTGCGGGTTTTATGTCGGGCGGCAAATCACCATATGATGCCGTATAATGGCATATTTAATAATAATGGCAATTGCCTGTGTATCAGGCAGGCAGTCAAGCAGGAATAACAAAAATGAGCGTCGGTATATTAAGAGTATTGGTGCAAAGCCAGATTGTCGATGCCGCACAAGTAGAGCGGTATCAAAGCGTATTAAAAAGCGATAAATCTATTCTTCCTATGTTGTTTGAGGAGGGCGTGATTACACCTAAAGCGCTGGGGGAGTTGTTGGCGCGGGTGTTCAGCTATCCGCTGTTGGATCTGCGCCATTATCCGCGCAGCAATATCCTTTCGGATGTGCTTTCAGAAGAGCAGATGCTGCAAAACCGCTGTATTCCGATTTTTCAGCGGGGTAGAAAAGTTTATTTTGCGGTGTCTGACCCTACCCAGATTCAAAATTTCCAAAAAATCGCTTTTGCTTCAGGTATATCGGTTGATTTAGTGGTGGTGTGCGACGACCAGCTGAGCACTTTGCTCGAGTGGTTGGGGCAGCGGTCTACTTCTATTTTGAACGAAATGAGCAAGGAGCATGATGCTTCCGCTCCTGCACAAGCGTTATATATCGATAATGAAGAGGCGGAAGACGGGCCGATTCCGCGCTTTATCCACAAAACGCTTTCCGATGCATTGAATGCCGGCGCATCCGATATCCATTTTGAGTTTTACGAACAGATGGCGCGGGTGCGTTTCCGTGTCGACGGCCAGCTTCGGGAGGTGGTGCAACCTCCGGTGGCGGTGCGCGGCCAGCTGGCTTCGCGCATCAAAGTGATGGCACGTTTGGATATTTCGGAAAAGCGCGTGCCGCAAGACGGCCGTATTCAAATTGCCTTCCATAAACACGGCCGCCCGATCGATTTCCGTGTCAGCACGCTGCCTACCTTGTTCGGCGAAAAAGTGGTGATGCGTATTTTGAATTCGGATGCCGGCTCGCTTAATATCGACCAACTCGGTTTCGAACCTTTTCAAAAAGAAATGCTGCTCGAGGCTATTCACCGTCCTTACGGCATGGTGCTGGTAACCGGCCCCACCGGCTCCGGTAAAACCGTGTCGCTTTATACCTGTTTGAATATTCTGAATACCGAAAGTGTAAATATTGCTACGGCGGAAGACCCCGCAGAGATCAATCTGCCCGGCATCAATCAGGTTAACGTGAACGACAAACAGGGGTTAACTTTTGCGGCAGCATTGAAATCGTTTCTGCGCCAAGACCCGGATATCATTATGGTGGGTGAGATTCGTGATTTGGAAACTGCGGATATTGCCATTAAAGCTGCGCAAACGGGCCACATGGTATTTTCCACACTGCACACCAATAACGCCCCGGCCACTTTGTCGCGTATGCTGAATATGGGGGTGGCGCCTTTCAATATCGCCAGTTCGGTCAGCCTGATTATGGCGCAACGTCTGCTGCGCCGTTTGTGCCCGGCATGTAAAACGCCGATGGAGCGCCCGCCGGTGCCTGCCTTGAAAAAAGCCGGCTTTACAGATGAAGATCTGGCTAAAGATTGGACGATGTATCGTGCGGTCGGGTGCGACAGCTGCCGCGGAAAAGGCTATAAAGGCCGTGCCGGTGTGTATGAAGTGATGCCGATTACCGAAGAAATGCAGCGGGTGATTATGAATAACGGCACCGAAGTAGATATTATGAATATGGCCTATAAAGAAGGTATGGTGGATCTGCGTCGTGCCGGTTTGTTGAAAGTGATGCAGGGGATTACTTCTTTAGAAGAGGTTTTGGCTCACACTAACGATTAATTAACCGGAGCCGGTTGACGATTGACATTGCAGCGGTATTTTTTCAAAACAGCCATTTGCTGCGTTAAAAATACCGGCAGGGCATCTGCCTTGCTGTGTTTTTTGCTTTGCACCTGCCGTTTTTGTTAAAAACATTTTGCAAGTTGATTCTCGGCAGCTCTCGGAAAACAGTTGATTATTTAAGGGGTAAACATGATTAAAAGCAATATTGGCAGCCGCTCGGCCAAAAAAGACAAGGGCGTGCGTTTTTCTTTTGAAGGCAGAAACATAGATACCGAGCAAATGGTGCGCGGTGAAGTGGTGGCCAAAAACGAAGAAGAAGCACGCAAAAAGTTACAGCGGCGCGGTATCAAGCCGTTACGCGTGAGCAAGGTTAAAGCGGTACGCAAAAAGCGCATCACCCAAGAAGACATTACCGTATTCACCCGCCAGCTCGCCACCATGATGAAGGCCGGTTTGCCTTTGATGCAGGCGTTTGAAATCGTGGCGCGCGGCCACTCCAACCCTTCCATGACGCAAATGCTGATGCAGGTGCGTGCCGATGTGGAACAGGGCAGCGCGTTGGGTAAGGCGTTCTCCAAACACCCCAAATATTTCGACCGTTTTTATTGCAATCTGATTGCCGCCGGTGAGGCGGGCGGCGTGCTCGAATCATTGCTGGACAAATTGGCGGTGTATAAAGAAAAAACCCAAGCCATCAAAAAGAAAGTGAAGAGCGCGCTAACTTATCCGATTGCCATTGTGGTGGTGGCCGTTGTGCTGGTGTTTATCATGATGGTGTTCGTGTTGCCGGAGTTCGGTAAAGTATATAGCAGCATGGGGGCGGAGTTGCCCGGGTTAACCCAAATCGTAATGAACATGTCGGACTTGATGGTGAAGTATGCCTGGGTAATCGTGGTCGGTACCATTGCGGTCGGTTTCGGCCTGTATCAGTGGTATAAAAGATCGCCCATGCTGCAAAAGCGGGTTGATGCGGCTTTGCTCAAGCTGCCGATTTTCGGTGATATTGTGCGCAAGGCCACGATTGCACGCTGGGCACGCACTACTGCCACATTGTTTACTGCCGGCGTGCCTTTGGTGGAAGTGTTGGATTCGGTATCCGGCGCGGCGGGCAATATTCTTTATGAAGAAGCCACACAGGATATTCGCGCCAAAGTTACTCAGGGTTTGTCGCTGACTTCCAGTATGCAGGGTACCGATATGTTCCCCAATATGGTGTTGCAGATGGCTGCCATCGGCGAAGAATCAGGCTCATTGGACGATATGCTGAATAAAGCCGCCGAATTTTATGAAGACGAGGTGGATAATGCCGTTGCCCAGCTTTCATCGCTGATGGAGCCGATTATCATGGTGGTGCTCGGTTCGATTATCGGCGTGATTTTGGTTGCGATGTATCTGCCCCTGTTCAACCTTGGTAATGTGGTGGGCTGATATGCTGGATTTTCTTCAAGAGCTGGCACCCTTCGCGGTGCCTTTGGCCGCTTTGTTCGGTTTGCTGACAGGCAGTTTTTTAAATGTGGTGATTTACCGCGTGCCGGTGATGATGGAGCGCGGATGGACGGCATTTGCCAAAGAACACCTGGGTTTGGTGCTTACGGCCGAAGAACGGCAGCCTTTCAATCTGATTAAACCGGATTCCCGCTGTCCGAAGTGTCATGCTCCGGTCAAACCTTGGCAAAATATTCCGGTGGTCAGCTATTTGTTGTTGGGCGGAAAGTGCGGAAGCTGCAAAACCCCGATCAGCAAGCGTTATCCTTTGGTAGAGCTGTTAACCGGTGTATTGTTTGCCGTAGTGGCGTGGCAATACGGATGGACTGTGGTTGCTTTGGGCGGCGTGGTGCTGACCGCCATGCTGATTGCCTTAACCTTTATCGATGCCGATACGCAATACCTACCTGATCAATTAACCCTGCCGTTGGTATGGTTGGGTTTGCTGTTTAATTTGAACGGCGCTTTTGTGCCGCTTACTTCGGCTGTGCTGGGTGCGGTGTGCGGGTATATGAGCTTGTGGCTGCTGTGTTATATTTACAAGCTGCTCACCGGCAAAATCGGCATGGGCGGCGGTGACTTCAAGCTGTTGGCGGCGCTGGGCGCATGGTTGGGAGTGGGCGTATTGCCCGTATTGGTATTTATGGCCGCCCTGATCGGTGTGGTTGCCGCGCTGGTAATGCGGGTGGCCAAAGGCCAGCAGTTTGCATTCGGTCCGAGTTTGGCCATGGCCGGCTGGCTGATTTTTATTGCCAACGATAAAATCACCGCTGCGGTGAAATGGTGGTTGGGCGCTTCCGGGTTTTAAGGTGGTTTGCAACGTTGTGTGAAACTTGATCTTAAAATAAGAGCCGCACCGCCGAAAGAGCAGAGGATACGCCGGCAGGCAGAGAGCCCGAGCGGCTCGGAGGTGCTTGGAACATGACATACTGGGTAGGACTGACCGGAGGAATCGGCAGCGGCAAATCACAGGCCGCTGCCGAATTTGCCCGCTTGGGGGTGCCGGTGATTGATGCCGATGAGGTCAGCCGCAGCTTAACGGCGGATCACGGTGCGGCTTTGCCCGAAATAAGAGCGAGGCTCGGTAACGAATTATTTGATACAAAAGGCCGTCTGAACCGTGCCGCATTGCGGGATAGGGTGTTCAGACGGCCTCAGGCCAAGCAGGTTTTGGAAAGTATCATGCACCCCTTGATTTTGGCGGAGATCCGGCGTCGGCAAAGTGAGGCGGAACAGGTTTACGGTGTAATCGATATTCCGCTTTTGATCGAGCAGCCCGCATTTTCCGTGCTGGCCCACCGTATTCTGGTGGTGGACGTTTCAGAAGCAACCCAAATCGAGCGCGTGCAAAGCCGCAGCGGGCTTGATACCGGAGAAATCAAGCGTATCATGGCTTCGCAGGCGTGCCGCAGGGAGCGCCTGCTCGCAGCCGATGATGTTTTGCCTAATGAAGGCACGTTGGCAGAGTTGGCGGTTAAGGTGCAACGTCTGCATCGTTATTACCGAGCTTATTTTTCCCGTTTTTCGAGAGCAAACCCATGATCCGTTTCGAGCACCCGCTTTCCGAGCGGGTACGCAGTTTTTTACGCATCGAACATTTGTTCAACCGTTTCCAAACCGAAAGTATGCGGCAGGAAGACAGCCCGTGGCCGCATCATTTGGCATTGTTTACGCTGTTTGAAATTATGGAATGTGCCGGCCGTGCAGAGTTAAAGCTGGATCTTTTGCAGGAGTTGGAACGGCAGCGGCAGTTTGCGGCGGCCGGTAGGATTCAGGGTGCGCAGGCCGCTTTATCGGCGCAGTTGCAGGCAGTGGCCGAGAATTTGCAGGGAATCAAACAGAAATTCGGCCAGCATCTGCGTGAAAACGATTGGCTGATGGCCATTAAACAGCGTATGCTGGTGGCCGGCGGCACCAGCCCGTTCGATTTGCCCGCATATTATTTCTGGCAGCGGCAGCCGCATGCGCACCGTTTGGCCGATTTGCAGAAATGGGCGGCCACCTTGCTGCCGACTCAAGAAGCGGTCGGCATGCTGCTGGCTATCTTGCGCGGCAATACCGCTGCCGCTGATTGCGTGGCGCAGAAAGGCAGTTATCAAAGCAGCAGTTTGGCGCAAAGCATCCATATGCTGACCATCGAGGTGGGTATGCAGTATCGGGCCTTGCCCGAGATTTCGGCCAACAAATACGTTACCCATATCCGTTTTTTGGAAGCTTCGCAAGAACACGCCCGGGGCAGGCCGGTAACGGGCGATGTGCCGTTCAAACTGATGATGTGCAGTTTCGACCCGATTTAAAGGGGATTTTATGACCGAAAAAACCACATGGGTGAAATGCCCGACCTGCCGCACGTTAACCGAATGGTCTGCCGATAATCCTTTCCGGCCGTTTTGCAGCGAGCGCTGCAAACTGATCGATTTGGGTGCTTGGGCCAATGAGGATTATGCGGTAGCAACGCAGGAAGAAGAATGGCTGCTGTCCGACGAACCGGGGTTAGGCCGAAAACATTGAGCAGGACTTGATTTCCCGCTATTTTTAGGCGGTTCAAATCGGTTTGGTTTTGTATGGCTCGGTGCTTTCGCAAAACTTGGTCGGGGCTGGCAAGGTTTTTCTTTATCAACCGGTTAATCACAAAACCAAAAGGCCGATACCTTTGCGAAATACCGGCGCCCCCCATCCAAACGGTTATCTTGAACAATCAAGTAACCGTTTTTGCATTTTCAGACGTGTTTCTCGTCCATATTTCCCTCAATTAGCCCCTTTATCGGGGTGTCCATTGCCTTTTCAGGCAGCAGCAGGCACACGAAGCCTGTTGGCTGCCTTTAACAGGTTCAGGCACACCGCTTTCAAATGGCTTTGCGCCAGCACTTTTCGTAAGCCAAAATAACGCGCTCTTTTACAGCCGAACTTCCGGTGCAGCGTACCGAAGGTTTGCTCGACCACATAACGCACTTTCGACAGCTGCGTATTGCGCTGTTTCTCATGCTCCGTTAAAGGTTTGCCCCGGTGTGCCTTACGCATAATGCCGTCGGATAGCTGTTTGCTTTGCAGATGTTCCCGGTTGGCTTTACTGTCATACCCTTTATCGGCATAGACGGTTGTTCCGGGTGCGATGCCGTCCAACAGCGGTTCGAAATGGTTGCATTCATGGGCGTTGGCCGGAGTGATGTGCAGTTTCTCGATATAGCCTTCTGAATCGGTGCGGGTGTGTTGTTTGTAGCCCAAGGTGAATTTGCCCTCTTTCTTCACCCAGCGCGCATCCTTGTCTTTGCTGGGCAAGGTTTCGGCGGTGATGCCGTTTTCATCGGTTTCGATAGCCTGACGCTGTTTGCCTCCGGCAGTTTGGATGATGGTGGCGTCAATTACTGCCGCCGGGGCTTTCTCTATTTTTAAGCCTTTTTGGGTCAGCTGGCAGTTAATCAGTTCGAGAAGCCGGGCTAAGGTGTCATCCTGTGCCAGCCAATTGCGGAAACGGCAGAGGGTGCTGTGGTCAGGTAAGGAGACCTCATCAAACCCGCAGAAGAAGTAGAAATCCAGACGGGTGGCTAAACAGCGTTCCAATTCCGGATCGGAAAGGCTGTGCCATTGGCCGAGCAATACGGCTTTGAGCATGGGCAGTAGCGGATAGGCGGGGCGACCGCGGTGGTCGCGGATGTAACGGGTCTTTTGCCGGTTGAGAAGTTGTTCGATGGGCTGCCAATCGAGTAGCTGGTTAATTTTGAGCAACGGATAGCTGTCGATATGTTTGCCCATCATGATTTGGGCTTGTTGGTGGAATAAGCAGCTCATCAAAAAACTCCTCTGAATTCTTTAAGGGAATTTAGAGGAGTTTTTGGGTTTTTGCAACGGTCTCAAACCGTCTAAAACTGTTCAGACGGCCTCTCGTTTTACCAAGCTGACGCACGGCGGTTTATCCGGCCAATTGTTTGACCACTTCGCCCAATGCTTTTTGCCAGTCGGATGGGGCGATATCCAGCTCGGTGCGGATTTTATTGCAGTCGAGCACGCTGTATGACGGGCGCGGGGCGGGGGTGGGGTAGGCTTCGGTGCCGATGGCGTGCAGCACGGGGGCTTTGAAATCCGGGTTGTGGCCGGCGGCCGTCTGAAAAATGCGCTCGGCAAATTCATACCAGCTTACGGGTTTGTCGCCGCAGAAGTGGTAGATACCGCGCGGGGCGGCGGGGCGGCGGAGTATGTCGATCATGGCTTGTGCCAAATCGCCGGCGTAGGTGGGGTTGCCGATTTGGTCGCTCACCACCGAAAGCTCGCTGCGCTCGGCGGCCAGGCGCAGCATGGTTTTAACGAAGTTGTTGCCGTGCTCGCTGAACACCCAGGCGGTGCGCAGGATCACGCTGTCGGGGTGGGCGGCCAGCGCCAGCAATTCGCCTGCCAGTTTGGATTTGCCGTACACGCCGGCCGGTTCGGGCAGCGAGGTTTCGGTGTAGGGCGTTTTGCTGTTTCCGCCGAATACGTAATCGGTGGAAACGTGGATAAAGCGGGCTTTCACCGTGCGGGCGGCGGCGGCGAGGTTGTGTACGGCGGTGCCGTTTACCGTGAAGGCTTTGTCGTGCTCGCTTTCGGCCTGGTCAACGGCGGTGTAGGCGGCGGCGTTGACGATGGCGTCGGGCTGGAAGCTGCGCGCCATGTTCAGCACGGCGGCGGCATCGGTGATGTCGAGCGTGGCCGAGTCGGCGGCGATGATTTCCCAATCTTCAGGCAGGCGGTCTTTGAAGCAGCGGCCGAGTTGGCCTTTGGAGCCGGTAAGCAGAATTCTCATTTAAACAGTTCCTCCAGGGTTTTGCCTTGCTGGTCTTTGGCCGAGAGCAGTGGGTTTTGCAGCGGCCAGTCGATGCCGACGGCGGGGTCGTTCCAAATCAGGCAGCCTTCGGCTTTGGGGTTGTAGAAATCGGTGCATTTGTATTCGAAGTCGGCGGTGTCGCTCAATACGGCGAAGCCGTGGGCGAGGCCGGGCGGAATCCAGAATTGGGTTTTGTTGTCTTCGTTGAGAATCACGCCCGCCCATTTGCCGAAAGTGGGTGAGTCGGGGCGGATGTCTACGGCCACGTCGAACACTTCGCCGCGCACGCAGCGCACCAGTTTGCCTTGCGGGTTTTCGGTTTGGAAGTGCAGGCCGCGCAGCACGCCTTTTTGCGAGCGCGAGTGGTTGTCTTGCACGAAATCGGCTTCGATGCCGAGCATTTCGCGGTAGCGGTTTTTTTCGAAGGTTTCGAGAAAAAAGCCGCGCTCGTCGCCGAACACTTTGGGCTGGATGATTTTAACGTCGGCAATCACGGTGTCGATAATCTGCATGATGGGTTCTTTTGGTAAAGCGGTTGGTTGTTTCAGACGGCCTGTTTAAACGGCAGGCAGGCCGTCTGAACGGAAGTCGGTTTAAACCCTGCGGCTGCCGTCGAGCAGTTTTTGCAGGTATTGGCCGTAGCCGGTTTTGGCCAGCGGCCGAATGCGGGCTTCGAGCTGTTCGGCGGTCAGCCAGCCTTTTTTAAAGGCGATTTCTTCCAAACAGGCCACTTTCAGGCCCTGGCGGCTTTCGATGGTGTGCACGAAATGGGCGGCTTCGAGCAGGCTGTCGTGGGTGCCGGTGTCGAGCCAGGCAAAGCCGCGGCCGAGCAGCTCTACGTTCAGACGGCCTTGGGCGAGATAAGTTTGGTTGACATCGGTGATTTCCAGCTCGCCGCGCGGCGAGGGTTTGATTTGTTTGGCGATTTGGACGACGTCGTTGTCGTAGAAATACAGGCCGGTAACGGCGTAGTTGGATTTGGGTTTGGCGGGTTTTTCTTCGATGGAAACGGCTTTGAAGTTTTCGTCGAACTCAACCACGCCGAAGCGTTGGGGGTCGGCCACTTGGTAGCCGAACACGGTGGCGCCGTTTTCGCGTGAGGCGGCGGCCGCGAGTTTGTTGCTGAAATGTTCGCCGAAATAGATGTTGTCGCCCAATACCAAACACACGCGGTCGTTGCCGATAAACTGTTCGCCGATAAGAAAGGCTTGCGCGAGGCCGTCGGGGCTGGGCTGGACGGCGTAGCTGATGCGGATGCCGAAGTCGCTGCCGTCGCCGAGCAGGCGTTGGTAGCCGCTCATGTCTTCCGGGGTGGAAATCACCAGCACGTCGCGGATGCCGGAGAGCATCAGCACCGAGAGCGGGTAGTAGATCATGGGTTTGTCGTAAACGGGCAGCAGTTGTTTCGACACGCCTCGGGTAATCGGGTAAAGGCGGGTGCCGGAGCCACCGGCCAGAATAATGCCTTTCATGTTGTTCCTTTTCTTTATTCTTTTCGTTGTTTTTTCAGACGGCCTCGGGTATTCGAATGTTTGTGCGGTAACAGGCCGTCTGAAAACCATCTGTTTTTTACACCAGGCCCAAACGTTCGCCCTGATACGAGCCGTCGAGCACGGCCTGCCACCAGTTTTCGTTGTCGAGATACCATTGCACGGTTTTGCGTATGCCGCTTTCGAAGGTTTCCTGCGGCTTCCAGCCCAAGTCGCGTGCGATTTTGGAGGCGTCGATGGCGTAGCGCACGTCGTGGCCGGGGCGGTCGGCAACGTGGGTGATCAGTTCGGCATACGATGCGATGCGGCCTGCCACGGCGGGGTTGCCGGCAACGGGGTGGATTTCGTCGAGAATGGCGCAGATGGTGCGCACTACGTCGATATTCTGCCGCTCGTTATGGCCGCCGATGTTGTAGCTTTCGCCGTTTTCGGCGCGGGTGAACACCGTCCACAAGGCGCGGGCGTGGTCTTCCACATAGAGCCAGTCGCGGATTTGTTTGCCTTCGCCGTAAACGGGCAGGGGTTTGCCTGCCAAACAGTTCAGTATCATCAGCGGAATCAGCTTTTCGGGAAAGTGGTAGGGGCCGTAGTTGTTGGAACAGTTGGTAAGCACTGCGGGCAGGCCGTAGGTGCGCTGCCAGGCGCGCACGAGGTGGTCGCTGGAGGCTTTGCTGGCCGAATAGGGGCTGCTGGGCGCGTAGGGCGTGGTTTCGGTAAACAAATCGTCGGTGCCGTGCAGGTCGCCGAACACTTCGTCGGTGGAAATGTGGTGGAAGCGGAACTGCGGCTTGTCTTGTTCGGAGAGCGTGTTCCAATATTGGCGCGCGGCTTCGAGCAGGGTGTAGGTGCCGACGATGTTGGTTTCGATAAAGGCGGCGGGGCCGGTGATGCTGCGGTCAACATGGCTTTCGGCGGCCAGATGCAGCACGCCGCGCGGCCGGTGTTCGGCAAACAGCGCATCGAGTGCGGCGCGGTCGCAGATGTCGGTGTGCGAAAACACATAGCGCGGGTTGGCGGACACGCTTTCCAAAGATTGCAGGTTGCCTGCGTAGGTGAGTTTGTCGATATTCACCACTTTGGCGTCGGTGTTTTCAATCAGGTGGCGGATAAGCGCGGAGCCGATAAAGCCGGCGCCGCCAGTAACGAACACGGTGTTTTTCTGCATGGATGGATTTCTGCGGTTAATGTAATCGGCGGTAATTGTATCGGCAAACGGCCAAAGCGCACAACAACCGTTTGTCGCTTAGGGTTTTTCGGCAAGGTGCTTTTCTATATACTCCTAACGTTTTCAGACGGCCCGATAACTTCAGGCCGTCTGAAACCCTTTAAATTATTTTTTTCACGGAGACTCCCCATGTTGAAAAAATGGCTGGCCATTATCGCCGTATTCACCTCGCTGTTCGCCCTTAACGGCTGCGGCTACAACACCATGCAAACGCAAGACGAAGCGGCCAATGCGGCTTGGTCGGAAGTGCTCAACCAATACCAGCGCCGCGCCGATCTGATTCCGAACCTGGTCAACACCGTTAAAGGTTACGCCAAACACGAAGAGCAGGTGCTCACCGAAGTTACCGCCGCGCGCAGCAAAGTGGGTAGCATCCAGATGACTGCCGACGACGCTACCAACGAAGAAAAGCTCAAGCAATACGCGCAGGCGCAAGGCGAATTGAGCAGCGCCCTGTCGCGCCTGCTGGTGGTTTCCGAAAACTATCCGCAGCTTAAAGCCGACCAAAACTTCCGCGACCTGCAAGCCCAGCTCGAAGGCACGGAAAACCGCGTTACGCTCGCGCGCAACAACTACATCAAAGCGGTGCAGACTTATAACACCACCCTGCGCCAGTTTCCGCAAAACATCACCGCCAAAATCTTCGGCATGAAAGCGCGCCCGCAGTTTACGGTTGAAAACGAAAAAGCCGTATCCACCGCGCCCAAAGTCGAGTTTTAACGTTTGGGCCGTCTGAAAGCATTTTTTGCCGGCACCGTCGGAGCAAAAGCTTTTCAGACGGCCTTACCGAGCCGGCAGGCCGTCTGAAAAAAACGATTGGAAAGGAAAGCCATGCAATCCGTAATACAGCGAATCGGTGTTTTCGCCGCCATGCTGCTGGCCAGCGTGTGGCTGTTTGCCGCCGAGCTTGCTGCCGTGCCCCAGCTTACCGATCCCGTGATGGACACGGCGCAGATGATGCAGCCGCAGGCGCGGCAGGAACTCAGCGCCCATCTGTTGCAATACAGCCGTGAAAAAGGCAGCCAGATTGTGGTGCTGACCGTGCCCAAAATCGAGCCGGAAACCCCGTTCGATTATTCCGCCCGCGTGATGGAGCAATGGAAAATCGGCCGCGCGGAACACAGCGACGGCGTGCTGCTGCTGCTCGTGCGCGACGAGCGCAAAACCCATTTGGCGGTAGGCCGCGGCTTGGAAGGCGCGATTCCCGATGTGTACGCCAAGCGCATTCTCGAAGATGTTCTGCGCCCCTATCTGCGCGAAGGTAAAACCGATGAAGGCATCAGCGCCGCCGTGGTGCAGATTGAGAAACTGATTGCCGGCGAGCAGTTGCCCGAAGCGCAGAACGACAGCGGCGGGGAGGGCGGCGGCGACAGCCTGATTCTGCTGTTTATCCTGCCGTTTATCGCCGGCGGCTTTTTAAAGGCCATCTTCGGGCGCACGCTGGGCAGCCTGTTTACCGGCGGCGTGATGTTCGGCGTTGCCATGCTGTTCGGC
The DNA here is from genome assembly GCF_014055005.1 of Neisseria dentiae. Classification (NCBI taxonomy): domain Bacteria; kingdom Pseudomonadati; phylum Pseudomonadota; class Betaproteobacteria; order Neisseriales; family Neisseriaceae; genus Neisseria; species Neisseria dentiae. Next base: position 268,059 of record NZ_CP059570.1, read on the forward strand.
TGGGGGCTGGCAATCGGCGTGCTGGCCGCCCTGGTCGGCGCGGTGCTGGCCTTTATCATCGGCAGCGGGGCGTTTATTTCGGGAGGCGGCGGTTTCGGCGGAGGCGGCTTCGGCGGCGGTTCGCGCGGGGGCGGCGGCTGGAGCAGCGGCGGCTTCGGCGGAGGCGGTTTCAGCGGCGGCGGCGGCAGCTTCGGCGGCGGCGGCGCATCGGGAGGTTGGTAATGGAACAAAACAAATTCAAACGCTTATGGCAGCATTGGCTGCACCCGCGCGCCCGTGTCGAGCGGTATTTTCCCACCGCCGATTTGCAGCGCATCAGCCGCCATATCGGCGAATCCGAGCAGCACCACCAAGGGCAGATACGCTTTGTAGTCGAATCGCGCTACCCGGGCAGCGCCGTGTTGGGCGGCCTGCAACCCCGCACCCGCGCCTGGCAATGGTTCGGAGAATTAGGAGTGTGGGATACCGAGCTTAACATCGGCGTGCTGGTGTATGTGTCGTTTGCCGACCATGCCGTCGAAGTGGCGGCAGACCGCGGCATCGCCGCCAAAGTGGGTGAAGACGAATGGCGGCACGTTTGCGAAACCATGCGCGAAGCGTTTAAGCGCGGGGCGTTCGTAGAAGGTTTGGAAAGCGGCTTGCAGGAAGTCAACGCCATTCTGACCGCACATTTCCCGCGCAACGGCGCCGCCGCCGCAGACGATTTGCCGAACGATGTGGTGATCAGGTAGCAACTGTGTTACCAACTCGTCAGTCAGCAACATCAAACACGGTTAATCAAGCGCATTGTAGGCCGTCTGAATGAAAAAGCTGCCGTAACTGTGTGTACGGCAGCTTTTTTAACGGGAGACCTTTGCAAAATTCATTTAGGCCGTCTGAAATATTCAACCATCGTCATTCCCGCGTAGGCGGGAATCCAGCCTTTAAACCATTAAGTATTTTATTTCAATAGTTTACGAAAAACGACTAGATTCCCGCCTACGCGGGAATGACGAGGCACAAACCTTTTTAGGGTTGAATTGGTTTTTTTGCAAAGGTCTCGGGGGTATTGGGAACGGCGGCGGTTGTTTCAGGCAAAAAAACAACCGCTAAAAAGCGGTTTTGTGTGGTGCCCAGGGTCGGACTCGAACCGACACACCTTTCGGCGGGGGATTTTGAGTCCCCTGCGTCTACCAATTTCGCCACCTGGGCAGGTGAAGAGTTGGCTATTATAGTGCCAAAAAAAATCTTGTAAAGCCTTGTGTGGGGATTTCTCGGGCTGTTTTTACAATTGCTTGAAAATAAATGGAATAAAAGTATGTTTGGCGCAGTTGGCGTTTGGGCGGAAAAACGTGCTGAATTTGACCTGAAACAGGCGGTTGGGCAACATTAAAACCTGTAAACAGGTTAAGATGGCGGAAACTGATTTCATCTGAACGATTCAGGAGAATGCCATGTTCAAACCGACCCCCCGCCGTATTCTGCTTGCCGTTGCGGCTGCGGCCCTGCTGGCGGCCTGCAAGCCGCAGGAAACTACCGATCCGGCCGCATCGCAACCTGCGCCCGACAAGGCTTCCGCCACGGTGGCGGCGGCGCAGCCGGCGGGCTTTCACGGCACGGATATGCGTAAGGAAGACATCGGCGGCGATTTCACGCTAACCGACGGCGACGGCAAACCGTTCAGCCTGAGCAGCCTGAAAGGCAAAACGGTGATTTTATCGTTCGGCTATACCCATTGCCCCGATGTCTGCCCCACCGAACTGCTCACCTACAGCGATGCGCTCAAGCAGCTCGGTGCCGAGGCGGATAAGGTGGCGGTGGTGTTCGCCAGCGTCGATCCCGAGCGCGACACGCCCGAGCTGATCGGCAAATATGCCCGCCAGTTCAACCCGGCCTTTATCGGCTTAACTGCCACAGAAGACCAGGATTTGCCGCTGATCAAGCAGCAATACCGCGTGGTTTCGGCCAAAGCGCAGCAGCAGTCGGAAAAAGTTTATCTGGTCGACCACACCGCAGGGGCTTATCTGCTTGATAAAAACGGCGAAGTAGCCGTGTTCGAGCCTTACGGCAACACCGCGCAACAGATTGCAGACGATATCCGCATCTTGTTAAAATCTTAACCGTCTGAATCAGGCCGTCTGAAAAAGATTTCAGACGGCCTGATAACCATCACATCACAACATTTCAAAAAATATGCAAGAAAACCAATTGACCATCGCCTTATCGAAAGGCCGCATTTTCGACGAAACCCTGCCGCTGTTGGCCGCCGCAGGCATCACACCCGCAGAAAACCCCGAAAAATCGCGCAAGCTGATTATCGGCACCAACCATGAAAACATCCGCCTGGTGATTGTGCGCGCCAGCGACGTGCCCACTTATGTGCAATACGGCGCGGCCGATTTCGGCATCGCCGGCAAAGACGTGTTGATCGAGCACGGCGGCGACGGCCTTTACCAGCCGCTGGACCTGCAAATCGCCAAATGCCGCATGATGGTGGCCGTGCCCAAAGGTTTCGATTATGCCGCCGCTTCGCAACCGGGCTGCCGCCTGCGCGTGGCCACCAAATATCCCGATATCGCCGCCGAACACTTCGCCGCCAAAGGCGTGCATGTGGACATCATCAAACTTTACGGTTCGATGGAACTCGCCCCGCTGGTGGGTTTGAGCGACGCCATTGTTGATTTGGTTTCCACCGGCGGCACGTTGAAAGCCAACAATCTCGAAGCGGTGGAGCATATCTGCGATATTTCCAGCCGTTTGGTGGTGAACAAGGCGGCGCTGAAAGTGAAACACACGCTCATCCAGCCCGTAATCGACGCATTTGCGGGCGCAATCGCCGCAGAGGCCGTCTGAAAAGATAACCAAAAGAAGAACAAACCATGAACATCACCGACAAAAAGCTCGCCGTTTTAATCGACGCCGACAACGCCCCTGCCGACATCATCGACCGCCTGCTGGAAGAAATCGCCAAATACGGCATCGCCAGCGTCAAACGCATCTACGGCGACTGGAGCCACGGCCTCAACAAATGGAAGGCCGCGCTGTTGCCGCACGCCATCATTCCCGTGCAGCAGTTTGCCTACACCAAAGGCAAAAACGCCACCGATATGGCGCTGGTTATCGATGCGATGGACCTGCTTTACAGCGGCAATTTCGATGGCTTCTGCATCGTTTCCAGCGACAGTGACTTCACCCGCCTGGCCAGCCGCCTGCGCGAAAGCGGCCTTACCGTTTACGGTTTCGGCGAAAAGAAAACTCCCGAAGCCTTCCGCAAAGCCTGCGACAAATTCATCCACACCGAAATTTTCCGCCCCGAAAAAAGCGGCGCCGATAAAAACAAAAGCAGCGGCAAAACCAAGCCTGCCGCCGAAACCGGCTCGTCCGCGCCCGACGCCGCCACGCTCATCAAACGCGCAGTGCGCGAAAACGCCGACGATTTGGGCTGGGCCAACCTCGGCCCCATCGGCAGCTACATCAACAAAATCAACCCCGATTTCGACCCGCGCCTCTACGGTTTCAGCAAACTTTCCGAATTAATCAAATCGTTCGACATCTTCGAATGGCGCACCGACAACAACCAAATCCAAGTGCGCCGCCGCCCCGTTGCCGAAAAAAACGGCAGGCCGTCTGAAAACGGGCAGCACGAGCCCCGCCAAAACGAAACCGGCGAGCCTGTGCGCGGCAAAAACCAAACCGCTCAGCCGGACAATGCGCCTGCCGAACCCGCCGCACCCGATGTGCCCGCGCCAGGCCGAAAGCCCGCCCGCAAAGCGCGCGCGCCGCAAAACGAAACGCCGTCTGAAACCGCAGCGGCACACGCAACGGCCGAAACGGCAGACAACGCCGCCAAACCCAAAAGCAACGGCAAACCCACCTTCACCAAACTGATACCCGTGGTGCAGCAGGCCGTCGATGCCGCAGCCGACGGGAGCGGCTGGGCGCGCCTGGGCGACGTGCTCAAACAGCTCGCCCCCGCCGTCAACCCGCACCAATACGGCTTCGACACCGACCGCGCGCTGATACACGCCATTTACAGCGACTGGCTGGAAATCAAAAAAGCCGGCCGCGGTGAGCGCGTGCGCGTTAACAAGCGGTTTGTGAGCAAAGACTGACGCCGTCTGAAAACCGCAAGGAGTACGCGCAGTGGACCGCCAAACCCTGCTTGACTATGTCGCCCGACGCTACCTTACCGTGCCCGAATATCCGTGGCGAAAGCATCCCGATTATGCCGTGCTGCGCCACAGGGGCAGCGGCAAATGGTATGCCGTTTTAATGGATGTGTCCGCCGCCAAACTCGGCTTGGCAGGCAGCGCAAATGTGCCGTTGGCCAATATCAAAGCCGCCCCCGATTTGGTGCAGCTCCTGCGCGTGCAGACGGGTTTTCTGCCCGCCTACCACATGAACAAAACGCACTGGCTGAGCGTGCGGCTCGACGGCTCTGCGGATGCGGAAACGGTAAAAGCTTTGCTGGACGGCAGCTTCGCATTAACACAGGCCGTCTGAAAAACCCGGGCCGAACCTTTAAAAAACGAAAGAGCGAAACCATGAAACACCTCAACACCCAATCCCCCGATTTCCAAGCCGAACTCAAAGCGCTGCTGGCTTTTGAAACCGCGCAAGACCCGAAAATCGACCAAATCGTGGCCGACATCTGCGCCGACGTGCAAAAGCGCGGCGATGCGGCTGTAATCGAATACACCAATAAATTCGACGGCACGGCGGCGCAAACCTTTGCCGATTTAACCTTAAGCCAAGAAGATTTGAAAAACGCCTTCGAACGCCTGCCCGAAAATGTTCAGACGGCCTTGAAAACCGCCGCCGCGCGCGTGGAAAGCTACCACCAACGCCAAAAACTGGAATCGTGGACATACACCGACGAAGACGGCACGCTCTTGGGCCAGCAAATTACCGCGCTCGACCGCGTCGGCATTTATGTGCCCGGCGGTAAAGCAGCCTACCCCAGCTCGGTGATTATGAACGCCATGCCCGCGCATGTGGCCGGCGTGAAAGAAATCATCATGGTGGTGCCGACCCCGAAAGGCGAACGCAACGACATCGTGCTGGCGGCAGCTTATGTGGCGGGCGTAACCAAAGTGTTTACTATTGGCGGCGCGCAAGCCGTGGCCGCGCTGGCTTACGGCACCGAAACCGTGCCGCAGGTCGATAAAATCACCGGCCCCGGCAATGCTTTTGTGGCCGCCGCCAAACGCCGCGTGTTCGGCGTGGTGGGCATCGACATGGTGGCCGGGCCGTCTGAAATTCTGGTGATTGCCGACGGCAGCACGCCCGCCGATTGGGTGGCGATGGATTTGTTCAGCCAGGCCGAACACGACGAAATAGCCCAAGCCATTCTGATTGCCACTTCGCAAGCGTATTTAAACGAAGTTCAGACGGCCATGGACAAACTGATTGAAGAAATGCCGCGCCGCGACATCATCGAAGCCTCGCTGGGCAACCGCGGTGCGTTTGTGTTGGCAAAAGATTTGGACGAAGCCTGCGATATCGCCAACTATATCGCACCCGAACACTTGGAATTGTCGGTGGAAAACGCCGATCAATGGGCGCAGAAAATCCGCCATGCCGGCGCGATTTTTATGGGCAGATACACCAGCGAGAGCTTGGGCGACTATTGCGCCGGCCCCAACCATGTGCTGCCCACCAGCCGTACCGCCCGTTTCTCGTCGCCCTTGGGTACCTACGATTTCCAAAAACGCTCGAGCCTGATTCAGGTATCCGAAGCGGGCGCGCAAAAACTGGGCAAAACCGCCAGCATTTTGGCACACGGCGAAATGCTCACCGCCCATGCGCGCGCGGCCGAATTCCGTTTGAAAGATTAGGGAGTGTAGTCAGAAGGCTTGTGAAGCGGTTTTTTGAGGAAAAATCCGCAGATGCCAGGCAAAAAGCGCAGCAAGATTGGACATCTTGCGAGCATTTTAGCTTCGCAAGTCCGCTACGCTACCTAACGCCGCAGATGCGGATTTTGACCAAAAATACCGCCGCAACGCTTTCTGACTACACTCCCTAATGTTTCGGCATAGGTGTATATTTAAAAACCGCCCCGATCGGCCTATAATCCGTTTCTTCAAACAACAGGCCGTCTGAAAAGCGCCGTTTTCAGACGGCCTTTAACCAATGCCTGCCAACCCTGCCGTAAAGGATATTCTGAAAATGCGTCCGCTAAATGCCCAAATCCGCCTTGAAAACCTGCGCCACAATTATCAAACCTTAAAAAACATCCACGGCGGCAAACTGTTGGCGGTGGTGAAGGCCGATGCCTACGGCCACGGTGCGGTGCGGTGCGCGCACGCGCTGGCGGATTTGGCCGACGGTTTTGCCGTGGCGAGCGTGGAAGAGGCGGTGCAGTTGCGGGAACACGGCATCGAAAACCCGATTCTGCTGCTGGAAGGCGTGTTTGAAGCCAAAGAATACGAACAGGTCGACCGCCACCGCCTGTGGCCAGCCGTGTGCAGCCAATGGCAGCTTGAAGCGCTGCTGCACCACCCATGGCAGCAACCCGTGAAAGTATGGCTGAAAATGGATTCGGGTATGCACCGTGCCGGCTTCTTTCCGCATAACTACGCCGCTGCCTACACGGCGCTGAAACAGAACCGAAATGTTGACAGCATTGTGAAATTCAGCCACTTCGCCTGCGCCGACGAAGCCGACAACGCCATGACCGAAATGCAGCTTGAAGCGTTTGATTTGGGCTGCGAGGGGTTGGCGGGCGAAGAGAGCCTGGCCAATTCCGCCGCTATGCTGCGTTATCCCGCCGCCCGCCGCGATTGGGGCAGGGCGGGCATCGCACTTTACGGTGCCTGCCCGTTCGGCCACACCGACAGCCGTTTGAAACCCGTGATGCGCCTGAGCACGCGCGTGTTCGGCGAGCGGGTGTTGCAGCCGCATTCGCCGGTGGGTTACGGCGCGGCGTTCTACACCAAAAAATCCACCCGCGTGGGTCTGATTGCCTGCGGCTATGCCGACGGCTACCCGCGCCATGCCCCCAACGGCACGCCCGTTGCCATCGGCAGCCACCGCAGCCAGCTTATTGGCCGCGTGTCGATGGATATGATGACGGTGGAGCTTGATGTGTCGCACGAAGGCATAGGCAACGAAGTCGAGCTGTGGGGCGATGTGGTGAACGTGAACGAAGTGGCCAAAGCCGCCGGCACCATTGCCTACGAACTGCTCTGCCATGTGAAGCGGGCGAAGTTTACTTATTACGAATAACCGGATGCGCCGAAGGCCGTCTGAAAGCCCGCATTGTTCCGGCAGCCGCTCCGTTTTGTCAGACGGCCTGAGACCTTTGCAAAAATACCTTGAGGCCGTCTGAAATGCTTAGATTCCGTCATTCCCGCGTAGGCGGGAATGACGGGAAATAAATTTTTTGTGATGTTTTTTTAATTTTGCAAAGGTCCCGGCCTCGATACTTTATATAGCCTATTAAAACAATATCATGTATTTAGTTGATTCCCACTGCCACCTTAATTTCGACGGCCTAAGCAGCCGCCTGCCCGAAGTGTTTGCCAATATGGCTGAAAATCAGGTCAGGCAGGCGCTGGCGATCAGCGTGAGCCGGCAGAGTTTTGCCGAGGTGCTGGCGATTGCCGAGACCAACGACCATATTTTTGCCACCGTGGGCGTGCACCCCGACCGGGAAGACGCCGAAGAGTTTACGGTGGAAGAATTGGTACGCCATGCGCAACACCCGAAAGTGGTGGGCATAGGCGAAACCGGCTTGGATTACCATTGGTGCAAAGGCGATTTGGCGTGGCAGCACCAGCGTTTTGTCTGCCATATCCTGGCCGCCAACCAAAGCGGGTTGCCGCTGGTGGTGCACACCCGCGATGCCGCCGCCGACACCATGCGCTTGTTGCGCGGGCATCAGGCGCACGCGGGCGTTATCCATTGCTTCACCGAAAACGTGGAAGTGGCCAAAGCCGCGCTGGATTTGGGCTTTTATATTTCGTTTTCCGGCATCGTTACCTTTAAAAACGCCCCCGATATTCAGGCGGCGGCAAAATATGTGCCCGCCGACCGCATACTGGTGGAAACCGATGCGCCTTTTCTCGCCCCCGTGCCCAAGCGCGGCAAGCCCAACGAACCGGCCTATGTGAAATACACCGCCGATTTTGTGGCGCAGTTGCGCGGCGAAACGCCGGAGCGCATCGCCGAAACCACCACCGAGAATTTTTACCGGTTGTTTAACAAAGTGCCGAGAGCGCAATAGGCTTCAGGCCGTCTGAAAAAAACCGACCAACGGAGCCTGCGCCGTGAGCAAACCCACCCTGTTCCAAATCGACAAATCCCTTGAAAAGCCCGAGCGCGTGATGCTGGCGGGCGTGATGCTCAGCGCCGACTATACCGGTGCCAACGAGTTGCGCGAGCAGGCGTTTCAGGCGGCTTTAAACGAAGCGGCCGAACTGGTGCGGGCCGCAGGCGGCGACTTGGTGCGCACCGAAACCGCCAAGCGCGACAAAGCGCATACCGCTTTATTTGTGGGCACCGGCAAGGCGGAAGAGCTGGCCGAAACCGTGCGGCAGCACAATATCGAGCTGGTGGTGTTCAACCACGAACTCAGCCCCACGCAGGAGCGCAATCTGGAACGGGTGCTGCAATGCCGCGTGCTCGACCGTGTCGGCCTGATTCTGGCGATTTTCGCCAAACGTGCGCAGTCGCAGGAAGGCAAATTGCAGGTGGAGCTGGCGCAGCTCAGCCACCTGAGCGGGCGCCTGGTGCGCGGCTACGGCCATCTGCAAAGCCAGAAAGGCGGCATCGGTTTGAAAGGGCCGGGCGAAACCCAGCTCGAAACCGACCGCCGCCTCATCAACCAAAAAATCACCGCGCTGAAAAAGCAGCTGCATAACGTGCAGAAACAGCGCGCCACCCGCCGCAAAGCGCGTATGCAGGGCAATATCAAAACTTTTGCGCTGGTGGGTTATACCAATGCCGGAAAATCCAGCCTGTTCAATCGCCTAACCAAAGCTGACGTGTTGGCGAAAGACCAGCTTTTCGCCACGCTCGACACCACCGCCCGCCGCCTGTACCTCAACCATCAAACCAGCGTGATTCTCACCGATACGGTAGGTTTCGTGCGCGATTTGCCGCACAAGCTGGTATCGGCTTTTTCGGCCACGCTCGAAGAAACCGCCTTGGCCGATGTGCTTTTGCACGTTGTCGATGCCGCCCACCCCGATTTCGAGCGGCAGATGGACGATGTAAATGCCGTGCTCGAAGAAATCGGCGCCCACGAAGTGCCGCAGCTTGTTGTATATAACAAAATCGACCTGCTGCCCGACAACAAACGCCCCGCCGGCGTATTGCGCGACACGCGGGGCAGGGCGGTGGCGGTGAATGTTTCGGTTACGGAAAATCTCGGCTTAGATGCATTGCGCGAGGCCATGATCGAACGGGCAGAGTGAGCGGTTCAGGCCCTGCCGGCAAGGCAAGTGTTGGAAAAGGTGGGATAGATGGAATAGTTTATGCTTTTTTATGCCAACATCCTTTTTATACCAAACAGCCTAAGCGACTTGCAAAGGTATCATTTATTTTGCCGGAATAACGGAATTTAAGCATTTCAGACGGCCTGATGCCTCTCAAAATTCTTTTCGACACCTCAAAACACTTGCGTGATGCTCGGGCTTGACCCGAGCATCCTTTGTTTTAGAAGAAAAAGGCAGATACTCGGGTTAAGCCCGAGTATGACGAAATATAATACATTCAGGATTAAAACGGCTTTTTTGCAAAGGTCTCAATCTTCAAAAATTCCAAAATGGGCTTGCAAGCAAAAACGACAATGTATAGTGGATTAAAATAAGAATGCCGAAGTAGGGTAAAACGATTCTTTAGCATATCGCCCAATTGCAAGTTTGAATGCAGTTATTTCATTTCGGAGTTTTTATTTGAATTCACTATAAAAAAGCGCCAGATTTTTCTGCAGGTACTCTCTTTTCCCTCTGTAACTATGGGTTGAAACTAAAAATGCCGTCTTTTCAGACGGCATTTATTGTAGAAATCGGAATTATTTATCCAACTCGGCAAGCATAGTTTTGGTTTTTTCCAAAATCGTGCCGCTGGATTCTTCCAACAACTCTTGCAGGGTTTCTCTTGCTGCTTCGGGATCACCGATTTCAACATACATTTGCGCCAGTTCGTATTTGGCCTCCAGCGGAGCGGTCATACCCACGGATTCGGAGATAAAGCCGCCGTCGTCGCTGCGTGAATCGCCTTCAACGTTGATGCTTTCCCATTCGATGGTTTCCGCATCATCGGTAGAGAGATTAACCGTGGTGCCGAAATCTTCACCGTCTTGGAAGGCAAAACCGTCGTCTTGCGGGGTGGCCGCAGTCCAAGCGGATTCGGTTGTTGCTTCGGTTACGGCAGGCTCTTCTGCCGGTGCGGTTTCGATGGCGCCAACAGTCGATTCAGAGACATGATCCGCTGTTTCGGGTTCGGCATCTTCTGCAATTTCAATGGTAATAGGGGGCTGCTCGGTAATGGTTTCGGCTGCGGGTGCTGCCGCATCGGCTTCGTCGGTAAACGACAACGTGTCGATTTCAACCGTTTCCGCTACGGATTCCGGAGCAGTTGTGGTTTCGATTTGCACCAAAGAGAGTTCTTCAACCTGCTCTTCGCCATCAGGGGCAGCTTGGCCGGTAACGGCATCCTCAGCCTGCCCGGTGTAAAACTCAAGCGAGGCATCGTCGTCGGCTTTAGCGGAATCGCTCGGTTCGGATTCTGCTATTACGGTTGTTTCTTGGTTTGAATCCGCATCTTCACCTGCATTGAATTCAACGGCTACATGTTGGAATTCGCTTTCGGTTTCAGGCTCGTAAACGCTTTCGGTCGATTCGATGTTATCCCAGTCGGCATATTCGCGCTTCTGGGTTTCTTCGTCTTGAGTCAGTGCGCCGGATACGATGCCGCCTTGTTCGCGGTCAATCGAACCCAAATCCAAGTTGAAGTTGCTTTCGGTTTTTTCTACGGGAGCGGCTTCGGCTTCGCTGAAGAAAATATCGTCGAAGTCGTCTTCCACATCCAAACCGTCGTCTTCGGTTTTGGTTGCGGCCGCTGTTGCAGCGGCTGCCGCGGCTGTAACCGTAGCGGCTGCCGCAGTTGTGCCTGCGGATGATTTGGCTTCGCCGCTCGGATAGGCTGCGGGCTGATGTGTGCGGATTTCTGTTTCGGGTGCGGATTCAAGCGTTTCGTATTCGTCGTCTGAATCGGTGTCTTTGGCAATAATTTCTTTGCCGCCCTCGGTTGTGCTTTCGACGGCGGCTTTTTTCTTACCTGCCAATTTCAACAGCAGCCATAAGGCGATGGTGCCTAAGCCTGCAAACAGCAACCAACGCCATAAACCGCTGCTTTCTTCAGAAGCGGGTTGGGCAGGTTGCGGCGTTGCTGCCGGAGAGGAAGTGGCGGCGGGTTCCGAAGCTGTGCTGCTGGCAGCGGCGGTTGCCGGCTCCGATGCTTGGGGAGCGGCGGATGCTGCGGCCGTGGTTGTGTCCGCTGCGGGAGCGGAAGCCGGGGCAGAGGCAGTGGCGGCGGTTCCGGCGGGTGCGGAAGCGGCGGTGTCAGGCTGCGATGCTTGTGCGGCTTGCTCTTGTGCGGCAGGAGCGGGTTGTTTGGCCAGGCGTTTCAATTCTTCGGAAGAAGGAATGTTCAACACGCGGCCAGCAAGAATCTGGTTGGCGTTACGGGTCGGGAAGATTTCCGGGTTGGCCGTCATGATGGCGGCTATGGTTTCGTGTACGCTCAAACCAGAGGGGCGGATTTGGTTGGCGATAGAGGTGAGCGTTTCGCCGCGGCTGACTTTATAGTTGCCGCGGGGCGGCTCGGATTTGCGCTCGGCTGCGGCTTGTTCGCGCAATTTTTCGCGAGCGGCCGCGGCAGCTTTCTGCTGCTCTTTGCGTGCCTGCTGTTCTTGTGTTTTTTTGGCTTTCAGTTTGGCACGGGCGGCGGCGGATTGTTGTGTTTCTGCGCGGGTGCCGGTTTCATCGGTTTGGGCCGGTGCCGTTTGGGTGCGGCTTTCCGGCTGTGTGCCGGCGGAGCCGCTGCTTTCGGCAGGGTAGTCGGCAGGGTCGATAATGGCGGTGTATTGGCGCGATTGCGAACCTACGCCTACTTGGAATACTAAAACGGGGTCGTTTACCGGTGCGTTGGAGCGGATGTTGATAACGGCGTTATTGCCGGATTTTCTAACACTGGCGCGCAGGCTGCCGTCTGAAAGCGAGGCGTTGCCGCCGTTCAGCAGAATCCGGGCTTCTTCCCCAGTTACCGTTACCGTGCCGGAAAACGGCTCGCCGAGATTGGATTGAACGTTCAAGCCGCCTAGGCCGCCAACTGCCGAAAATGACGTCGTCAGCGCGAGGGAGGCAGCAATCAGTTTGATTTTGTGATTGTTTTTCAAATTATGTCCCCTGTTCGAGTTTGCAGCTAGGCTGCCTGTAATATATAGACAGCATGATATATGCTAACCGCCTACTCTGCCAAGTAAAATTGCTAATTTATGTAAACAATAAACCAGAGTTTGCAACTTTATAACCACTTTCTGTTGCGCACGGGGGAAAATCCGATAATCGGCCTGTTTTTCAGACGGCCTGTCGGTTTATTGTTACCATTGACATAAGTAATGCAAAAGAGTTCATCTGCCTGTATCATTGCACATTGTTTTTAGCTTGGATTTGTTCGGCAAGATATGAAAATTTTAAGCGACTTAATCGCTGTGATTCTGTTTTTCGCCACCTACACGCTCACCAAAAACATCGTGTGGGCGACGGCGGTTGCCTTGGTGGTGGGCGTGTTGCAGGCCGGGTTTGCCTGGTTGAAGCATAAAAAGCTCGATACGATGCAATGGGTGGGCCTGGTTTTGATAGTGGTGTTCGGCGGGGCGACGATTCTGCTGCGTGATCCGCGTTTCATTATGTGGAAACCCACTTTGCTGTTTTGGGCGGGGGCGTTGGCCTTGGGCTTGGGGCAGTTTTTGGGTAAAAACGGCTTGAAAGCCGTGATGGGCAAGGAATTGGAGCTTGACGATCAGGTTTGGCGCCGGCTGACTTGGATTTGGGTGGCTTTTTTGGTGTTTATGGGTATTGCCAATATTGCGGTTGCCTATATGTTTACCGAAGCGCAATGGGTTAATTACAAACTGTTCGGCTCAACCGGGCTGATGGTTGTTTTCGTTATCGGGCAGGGTATGTATTTGGGCCGTTACCTGCCTCAGGAGGATTGATTTATGGAATATTATATGTTGCTGGCCACCGACGGCGAAGGGGTGCACGATGCACGTATGGCTGCGCGCCCCGAGCATTTGAAACGCTTGGAAGCCTTGCAGGCCGAAGGCCGTTTGCTCACGGCAGGCCCCAACCCCCTGCCGGAGAACCCCGATCGGGTGTCGGGCAGTTTGATTATCGCCCAGTTTGCGTCGCTGGACGATGCCCAGGCATGGGCGGAGCAGGATCCCTATGTGGGAGCGGGCGTGTATGAAGAAATTCTGATCAAACCGTTTAAGGCCGTGTTTAAATAATGGATATGCAGGCGATTATCGAAGGCCGTCTGAAACCGTTGGGCTTGCAATTGTGCGAGTTCCGCGACGACAGCCATCTGCACGCCGGCCATGCAGGCAACAGGGGCGGCGGTCATTATGCTGTTGTAGTGGTAGGCGAAGTGTTTGCCGGCGTGGGCAGGGTCAACCGTCAGCGCATGGTTAAAGATTCGTTGCAGGATTTGTTTTCAGACGGCCTGATACATGCCTTAAGCATCAAAGCGGTTACGCCCGAAGAATATTTCCGTTAAGCCGGTTCGGCTGATACGGATTAACGTTTAATTTTGATTTCCGATAAATCAGAGAGCAACCATGAAAAAATCTTATATTGCATCTGCCGCAGCGTTGTTGTTGGTGTCCGGCAGCTTGATGGCGCAAACCATCGTAACGGTGAACGGTGCGAAAATCGACAGTAAAGATATCGACTACCAAGTGAAGCTGCTGCAAAGCCAAAACCCGCAGGTTCAAGACAGCGCGATGCTGCGCCGCAACCTGACCGAACGCCAAGTAACCATGACTTTGGTGGCGCAGGAGGCGAAGCGGTTGAAGCTGGAGCAGTCTGCCGAATACAAACAGGCGCTGGAGCAGGCGCGTGCGGCGGCGAAGCAGAGCGGGGATGACAAGAAACCCGGTTTTCCGCAGCAGTGGTCGGCATTTGAAACCGCCCTGCAAAACCAAGCCTACATCGCCCATGTGTTGCGCGGCAACCCCGTTACAGAAAACGACGTGAAAAAAGCCTACGGTGATTTCAGCAAGTTTTACCGGGGCAGCCACGAAGTGCAGTTGGGTGAAATCTTAACCCGCAATGCGGCGGACGCCCAAAAAGCCATTGCCGATTTAAAAGCCAAAAAAGACTTCAAAGCCGTTGCCAAGCAATATACGGCCGACCCGCGCGGCAAGCAGACCGGCGGCCTGAATGCCGCTTATGTGAACTTGAAAGATTTGGAACAGGGCGCGCCCGCCGTTTATGCTGCCGTGAAAAACCTGAATAAGGGCGGATACACCACCACTCCGCTGGAAGACGGCAACGGTTTGTATGGCGTGTTTTATATTAACGACAAACGTGCCGCCAAAGTGCCGGATTACGAAACCGCGAAAAACGGCATTGCACAAGAATTGCAGGCGGCCCGGGTGGACGGCGCGATTGAGTCGCTTTACCGCAAAGCCAAAATACAAAACGCCAGATAAGCAGTTGGAGAGAATGCCATGATAAAACACAAATACACTACTTTGGCGGCTGCGGCCGTGTTGGCGGCTGCCGGTTTGGCAGTTGCCAAAGCCCCTGAAATCGACCGCGGGCGCATCGACAGCATGGTTGCCCAAGTATTGCAACAGGCGGACAACACGCCCGGTACGCCGCGCCCCGACGGCGCGGCGATACGCAAAAACGTGATTTTGCAGCTGCAAACCGCAGAGGTGCTGAAAAACGAAGCATTCAAGGCGGGTTTGAACAAAGATGCCGAAGTGCAGAACCAGTTTAAAAACGTAGAAGCGCAGTTTTACGCCATGCAGTATGCGCTTTATTTGGAGCGGAACACCGAAGTTAGCGAAGCGGAATTGCGTGCGGGTTACGACCGGCAGACCCGTGTGGTGAAGTTGCAGCAGGTGTATTTCCCCACTGCCGAAGAGGCGCGCAAGGCTCAGGATCTGCTGCTGAAAGGTTTGTCGTTCGACGAATTGATGAAACGCTATCCCAACCCCGAACAAGCGTTTGCCGACTTTGTCTCGCCCCAGCAGCTGCCGCCCGCAATGGCACAGCTGGTTGACGGCATGACGCGCGGCCAAGTTACCCGCGAACCGGTGAATATGGACGGAAAATTCTATCTGTTTAAACTGGCCGCCTCCGAGCGCAACCCGGAAGCGCCGCCGTTCGAGCAGGTGAAACCTTTCCTGACGCAGCAGGTTAAGCAGCAGAAAGTTCAGGAACAAATCGAAAAAATCTTGAAAGACAACGGAGTAGGCGGTTAAATACCGTGGCTGTTGTTCGAGGCCGTCTGAAACTTTGTTTTCAGACGGCCTTATATATTGCGCCCCATGTAAGGGGCATATCTTACAAACGTAAAGCCCCTTTAACTTAAACGCCAAGTGAAGGGGCTTAATCATGTTCATCGCATTCTATACCGTCAATCCCGACGATTATACTTCTCCCAAATCCTACGTTGTCCGCATTTTCAGGGATGACATTCTGATCCGCACCGTCTCTTTTCCTATTTGCAATCCGCATAATCGCGTCAAAACCTTGAACCAAGCTTACGAATTTGGTCGTTTGGCCGTGCGCGAAATCATGGATAAGGAACTTGCCAAATGATTAGTCAAGACAAAGCAAAGAAAGCGCATGAAGCCGTATTTGGTGGCGGCGGCTTCGACGACGCGCCAAAGGCGGCTTCATGCGCCGGTATGGCGCCCCCCTTATCTAATAGGGGGGGAGCAGAAACGGAAGCGGTCGTAAGCGTGGAGCAGGAAGCGTTTGAAAAATACACCCACTTTTTGACCGATTCCAAAGGCCGTTTGCTGGAAATTCCGTTAAGACGCGGTAAGGCAAATTCCGCCTTTATTGACCAAATCAGTTTTTCCATTCATGAAGATACCTTGTCGCTGCTCGCCGGTTATCCGCTCGTTGCAGATGATGAATACATTATCCGTGCATCAATGGCACTTAACGATATTTTCGGCTTTGGCATTACAGAAAAAGCCAAACATTCGGGCGGCCGTTTCTATGATTCCTGCTGGTTGATGGGAACCGATAACGCCCAATACGGGCGTGTTCACTTCGGCGGCCAAAACAACACAATGTTGGTCGAAATTACCGCCACCGGCTGCAATGCCGCTTCAGACGGCTGGGAATCCCGTCTTTACCAATTCATCACCAAAGCCGTCCGCCCGAAAATTACCCGTATCGATATTGCCAAAGACTTTTTCAACGGCGAATACACGCCCGAACAAGCCAAAGCTGACCGACTGGCGGGCAAATTCACCAATCACCACATGATGCCTGATGGCGAATCTGTCGGAACAGACTGGGAATCAAACAATGGTAAGGGCAAAACCTATTATGTCGGCTCGCGCGAATCGTCCAAATACGTCCGTGTGTACGAAAAAGGCAAACAGTTGGGCGACAAAGAAAGCCCTTGGGTGCGTTTTGAAATCGAATTCAAGGCCAAAGATATTGTGATTCCTTTTGAGGTGCTGACCGTGCCGGGCGAATACTTCGGCGGTGCATATCCCATTTGCTCGCAGTTCCAAGAGAAAGCCAAACGGATTGAAGCCGTACAAAAGAATCTTGAATTGACTTTTGAACGCTGTATCGAAGTAGCCAGAAACCAAGTTGGCCGCGCCATCAATGCCGCCAAATCCATGTTCCCGAACAAACAGCCTGCCGAAATACTGGCCATGTTTGAACCCGAACACGACTTATTGCCTAAGCGTTTGAGTATGGAAGCCTATTCAGCCGAACATAATCACGCACCTGCTGTTCATGAAGATGAAGGCCGTCTGAAACTGGGCGAATCCGCCCAAATGCTGATTGAAATGGTATTGGAACAGAAACAAAAAATGACCAAGCTGATTTCAGACAAGCACGAAGAAGATTATTTGGCTTGGGCGTATCACCAATATTCTAGCAAGTTTTAAAAGGCAGAACGCTGCCGCCTGAAAGTGCAGCGTATTTATGAAAGGAAAACCATCATGCAAATGCAGATTCAAGGCCAAATCATGGGCGTAAAACGTTTTAACGGCCAAATCGACGGCAAAACATTCGACTACTGCCGCGTTATCGTCGCAACCCCGTTAGATGCCAGCCAAGGCAACGCCTTGGGCAGCTCGGCTACGGAATACGATTTCGGCGGTTCCGTTAATTTTGAACAATTCAAAGGCGCATCATTCCCTTTTGAAGCCAATTTAACCGTTGAGCTGGTAACTAACGGCAAAAGCCAAAAACTGAAAATCATCGGTTTCCAGCCCAAAACACAAAGCAAAGGTTAAGCCATGACGATAACCCATGTTTATGTAGTGCAGTCACGGGAAACAGGGGATTTCCTATACCCGTCTGATACGGGTGATGTGGGTCATACGCCGTTTATAAACCAAGCCGGTTTTTTCTTCGATAGGAACGAAGCCATAGAAACCGCGCTGGAAGAGATAGGTGACAACTTTATCGTCTTTGGTTTCCTGACTGAAATGTAAAAGATTCAGGCTCGGCGGGCGGTCTGATTACCTTCACAAAGCCCGTACCTAAATTTTTCTTAACTCACTTTTGAAAGGAAATATCATGAAAGCAATGAATATTGCCCGTAAATACGGCGCAAAAGCCGCCTTTTTTGTAGCCGCTCCGCTGGCTCTCGCTACTCAAGCCTATGCTGCTTTGCCTGAAGCGGCAAAAACAGGTATTGAAACTGCCAAATCAGACGGCCTTGAAGCTGGTTGGCTGGTAGTGGGCGTATTTGCGGCGCTGTTTGTTATCTCCATCGTAAAACGCTTGTTGCGATAATAGGTAAACAGAATGTACTACCAAGTTGGAAATAAATGTCTTGAGCAAAGCCAGGCTGAAAACGTCTATTTCAGTTTGGTAGTACCTCAAATTAGTCAAGACGGCCAAATTATCAAGCCAGAATACAACGGTTCCGCATGGGTTTTAAACGGCCAAACTATTAAGGCAAATCTGCCGCAATGCAATCCCGTTGATAATCTGAAATCAGGTCTTGAAACAGGCTGGCTGCTTTTCGGTGTCATGGCTGCCGTGTATTTCGTTTCAATTACAAAAAGGCTGTTTCAATGATGATGGATTATTACTTTTATCTTGGATTGGCCGTTCCGGTTGCGATTGGCTTTATTCTTTTTAAGGACTGATACCGTCATTTATGAAAACGTGTTAAATTCGCACTTTCAAAACTGTAACGATGGTTAGAAAGTGGGGTTTGAGATGTTTTATATTTCGGAAGATGAATTAAAGTTTAAGCAAGATACTGTTTTTGAATATCGTGATTTAAAACTTAATCAGATATGTGTTAGGGAACTTGTTTTATTGAATGAACGTTATCCTATTGATGATTTTGTTTCTTTTGCAAGGCGATATTTCCAGTATTTCCTTAATAGAACTTATTTGAATGATATTGTTGTATTTTTTGAAGATAGTTCTATTTTGAAAGTTCATTTTTCCGATTCGGGCTTTGAATGTTCGGAATATTATGATAATGAAATTTCAACAGCTTTTTATTACGGGCGTTATTCTATTCGTTTGCTCTAACTCATTTGCTTCGGTTATTGAGCGAAGTTCTGACCATCTTTTAGTTCAAAATAGTGGTGGCAAGGTTATTTATCAGGATATAACCCGTATTGATGGCAAAGAATTTCGCTCTGTTAACTGGTCTAAAACTGAAGAGGCTGAAGCGCGTTATCTTGCTAAAAAAATTAATGAAGTATCTGTAAAACACGCTGCTAGTGGTGCCATTTCTTCTTCTAAAGTTCCTGTTTCTATTGCGGCTTCTGTCCCTCGCCAAACCGTCCTAAAAAACTTGCTTGGCAAAGCCATTGCAGGCGGCCGCCTCGCCGCCGGTGCGGGCAGCGGTCCGATCGGCTGGGGAATCACGGCGGCAACCGTTGCAAAAACCGCCTATGATTTAGTTGCGCCAACACTACAGGAAAACGGCTACGTATGGGATAGCAACGCCCAAAACTTCGTTACTACGAAAGAATATATTATCGAAATAACAGGTAATGATGACCGTAAAGATAGCGAAGGCAAACAACTGGTTCTTTACCGTATGGGGTTGACCAAGCGGTCTTATGATTACGGCTACGAAAGCTATAAATCAACCTTAGACGGCTTGTGTGATAGGGCTTCGCGTGATGTTGATGCCTATTATGAAAGTAAGGGTAATACCAGTCATAAAGCTAAAAGTTATACTGGCTCTACTCCGTATGGTGGTTGTAGTGCTGTTACTGGTTGGGGGGCTGCGGTTAAGGCCTTTTGGACTATCAAGCCGAATACCAAACAGCCTATAACCCAATCCGAATTTGACGATATTATCGGCTCTCGTGCCGATACGAATCCTACTCCCTATGTCAATGCAACCGCCAATGATGACGGCACTGTGCCGGGTGTAACGACAAGCCCCGATGTAACCGTACCTAACGGCACCGTTGTAACAATCGGCCCATATACCGATACAGACGGCCAGCCCAAACAGGTAACAGTAACCTTTAATACCGCCAACGGTCAAACAACCGTAAATGTTCAGATTACTCCGCGCCCCGATTTAACCCCGAACAGTTCGTCCGCGCCGTCGTCAAGCCCGGGCAGTTCCAGCAATTCGGGTAGTTCGTCCAATCCGGGCAGTTCCAGCAATCCCGGTAGCTCATCGAATCCGGGTACATCGCCAAGCCCTGATGGTTCCCCGCAAACAGACGGTGATACCCGTACCGAAAACATACCTAATCAAGATGGGGATAACAAAGACAATCCTGATAGCGATAAACAAGACGATTCATCAGATGACAAACCCAATGAAAAGCAAGACGGCGGCTTATTGTGTGAGTTGTTCCCCGATATTCTCGCCTGTGCAAAAGTCGGGGAACCTACCCAAGATATGTTCGATGGCATTTCAATCCCGCAAACAATAGATGAAAGAACTTGGGAACCCGATGATTTTTTACCGCCTAATGGTGTTTGCCCTCAGCCTAAAACTTTCCATATTTGGGGTAAGCCCGTTGAAATAAGCTATACGCCTTTGTGTCATTTTATGGAGCAGGTGCGCTTTGCTGTATTGCTCGGTTTTATCATCATGTCCGCATTTATTGTTTTCGGCTCGTTGAGAAAGGGTTAAAAAAATGCCTGCTGCTTTTATCCCGCTTTTGGCCTTGCTGCTTAAATTGCTCATAGTCCGCATTATTATTGCTACGGGTCTTACCTTTGTAAGCTATGTAGGCTATGCCGTCGCACTCACCAAGTTCAAAGAATATGTTGTTGACGCTTTTAGCTCGATGCCGTCTGATATTTTAAACCTGCTGCTGATAGGGGGTTTCGGTCAGGGTTTGGGTTATCTTTTCGGCGCTTTTTCGTTTTATGTCGGTATGGCTGCTTTAAACAAGCTGACTTTTGTCATGCCTAGATAAGGGGTTGCCATGATTTATTTAATAACTGGAAATATGGGCACCGGCAAAACGTCTAAAGTTGTTTCTATGATTTTGAACAACGAAGACGGCTTGTTTAAGATGACGCTTGAAGATGGTACGGAAGTGCCGCGCCCTCTTTATTTTTGTCATATAGACGGATTAAATAAAGAGAAATTCAAGGCAAAAGAGTTGACTGAAGAACAAATACAGTCTGCGCCGCTAAATGAACTTGTGCCTACGGGTTCTGTTGTGATAGTTGATGAATGCGATTATGCCTATCCTACCCGCTCTGCGGGGCGCGAAGTGCCGCCATATATTAAAACGCTGAAAGAATTGCGTCATGAGGGTTTTACCTTAATCCTTATGACGCAACATCCGATGATGATAGATCCGTATCTACGTAATCTCGTCTCGAAACATATACATCTCGAACGTAAGCCAATCGGAATGAAGCAATATTGGTGGTATAAGGCTGTTACCAGTCTTGAAAATCCTGCTGCTGTAACAGGTGTCCAGTCGGCAAGCTGGAAACCGCCTAAAGACGCATTTAAATACTATAAATCGTCTAGCCAGCATCTTAAATTCAAAAAGAATATTCCCTTAGCTGTTTATGCTCTGGTTGCCGTTTTCGGATTAATCGCGTGGAAAGGATACGGCGTTTATGATGCTTATAAACGCGGAACGGGGCAGGTTGAAGCTGAAACTTCGGCTATATCTTCCGATGCTGCCGTTTCGCCGGCTTCGTCTCCGATGCCTGCCGCGCCACCGTCTGCGGTGGGGCAGGGTCAAAGCCTCACGCCTGATTTATATGTGCCTACGCTGGCCGAGAAGCCCGAAAGCAAGCCCCTGTATGACGGTGTAAGACAAGTAAAAACCTATGAACGTATCGCGGCCTGTATTTCGGGTGGAAGTAGTGGTTGTACCTGCTATTCAGATCAGGCTACACCGCTGAAAGAAGTAAGCGCCGAAATGTGCAAAGACTACGTTAAAAACGGCCTGCCGTTTAACCCGTACAAAGACGAAACCACACAAAATAGGCCGTCTGAATCGTCGGCAGGGGGTATCTCTGCCCCTGCTGGGGAAGTGCTGGTAATGGGCGGAAAACCACTACCGAATTTAATGTATGACGGCTATGTCGAAGCGGGGGAAAAATTCAGGCCGTAAACAGAAAGGCCGTCTGAATCGGATTCAGTCGGCCTATTTGGCGGGTCTCGCTATTGACTGATTAACATGATGACCGCTAAAATAATCCGCGTGTCAATGTTGACCGTCAAAAGCAGTTTTCCCTTAGCGAAGAGTATTTTAAACTGCATTTTAAGCCTTTCAACGTATTAAACGATGACGGGCAATGCCAAAATCCCCGCGCCAACGGGGATTTTTGCTATTCCCCGCCCTGCTTGATTCGGTTTTCATTCAAAATTAAATCATGTCATTTCCTTTCTTTTTCAGCTGGTTAATCCGTCGCTGGCGAAAATCTCATTAATAATGTTTGGTTCCCTGTCCTGCCAGCCCCCATCGGGATTGTTGAGCTTGAGGGAAGGGGGGTTGATTAGTGGAGCTGTTTTTTTTATCGGTCTTGCGTCGCTGTCGGTCGGGGGTTGCGATTGTCCAAAAACTGCCCTGTAAATCCTGCAAGGGGGAAGGTTTGTAAAGACGAAGTCTTTATGAATACCCCCTTGCAGGATTTACAGGGCAGTTTTTAAATCGCATAAAACCCCCGTCCGATTGCGTCGCAAGATGGCGGAAATGCAGCGTAACGGGTAGTTCCGGTAACGGTTGGATTTTTAGGCATCGGCCGACAGGCCGAAACATCGGGGGCGGCCGGGCGCGAATATGGCCAGGGCTTCGGCATGTTGTTGGTGCGGTAACGCATGAATTCCTTGACTGGTATTACCCTAGATAGAGCGCCCCGCCCCGCCGCCCCCGATGCCTGAATCTTCCTGCACTGTTTGAACAAAACACAATAAAGGCCGTCTGAAACGCGATACAGACGGCCTTTAGCATTTTATTTCAACCGATTTTACTGGCCAAAGCCGAAACGGCGAAAATCGACCGAAACCGGCGGGCATAAAATGCCAAATTGCTATAAATACCCGATACCGTTAAAATTCCCGCGCGGCTCGGATTAGCTACCCGCGCCGCAAAGCTCCCGACTTTGCAAGTACGGCCGATGCGTCCAAGCATGTAACAAAGATTGAAGCGGGGGCTTGTCTCAATTATCAAGTTTGAACACTATCTAAGGCGCAAAGCCTGTATTTATAAGGTAAAACCCATGTACTTAGGCATAGATGTAGGCAAGTTTGAACTGTCGTGCTGTCTGATTTCAGACGGCATTTTTTATGAGCGTGATTTTTTAAACAGCGAAGACGGGTTTAAAGCCCTGAAAGCATGGCTGGAAAGCTGCGCCGCCCCCGCTACCCTGCATTGCTGTTGCGAAGCAACAGGAACTTATTACGAAAGCGTGGCGGAATATCTTGGCGGCCATTACAAAATAAGCGTTGAGAACCCGCGCAAAATAAAAGGTTTCGCGGTTGCCGTATTGCAAAGAAGCAAAACAGACAAACAAGATGCAAAACTGATAGCCCAATACTGCAAAGCCATGAATCCCGAACCGTGGCAACAGCCGACACCGGCACAAAAACAGCTTCAGGAACTTACCCGCTATATAACCCGTGTCAAAAAACAACGGGCGGCGGAACTGACCAAATACCAGACCGCCCCCGATTACTTGAAGCGGCACATAAAGGCAACAATAGACTACTTGAACGGTCATTTACAGGCGCTAAAAAAAGACTTGCAGGCCTTTTACAAAGAAAACCCCGATTACGACAAAAACCGAAAACGCCTGGAAACCATCAGCGGCATAGGCGAAATGTCAGCGGCGGTATTGCTTGCCACACTAACGAACCGCTTTGAAAGCTCCGCCCAATTTACTGCATATCTCGGACTGGATCCGCGCAAATACCAATCAGGGCAAAGCATAAACGGCAGGCCGCGTATCTCAAAAGTAGGCAAATCCGACTTGCGGGCAGCCCTGTATATGCCCGCGCTCGTTGCTTATCGGATAAATGCCTTTCCCGACTTCATAAGCCGCCTGAAAGAGAAAAAGAAGCCGTTCAAAGTCATTATTGTTGCAATAATGCGAAAATTGGCCGTAATCGCTTTCCATATACTGAAAAACGGGACGGAATACGACAAAAACCGATATAAAACAGTATCATAGAATTTCAATATACAAAGTGCAAAACCCCGTAAAAATACGGGGTTTGGGGTAACTGTTGCCTGCTGTTTAATATAATGGCATTGACAGTTTAATACACTATCTTTGTTGTGTCTTTGGCTCTTACACAATAGCTGTTGAATATCGATGGGTTGGATTTTTGCAAAATTCGTTTGGGCCGTCTGAAACATTCGATTACCGTCATTCCCGCATAGGCGGAAATGGCGGGATTTAAGCATTTCAGACGGCCTTAATTATGTTTATAAAGCTTTCGGGCTTTGAAAGTTGGTGAAACGGTTAAGCGGCGGTTTGCGGTTTGCGCAGGGTGGGGCAGTGCCTGAGGCTGCTGAGTATGGTTTGCACGAAACGCGGGCCGTTTTCTTTTAAGTTGGCCCGTTCGGGATTGATCAGCCATTGGTGAATCAGGCCGTGAATGGATGCTTTCAGATAAAGCCGGGCAAGTGTGGTGTCTAAATCGGCAGGCAGCGATTCTTGTTTGATGCATTGTTTCAACACGGCATCGAGCAGTTCGTGCCACATGTTTTCATATTTGTCGATAACGGCGGTGATGGCCTGGTTTTGCTCGGTATGCTCGCATTTCAAATGCAGCACGCTGCTGAATTTATAGTGCGCTGGGTCGTTTTCCATGCGGTGAAACATATTGGTGAGGCTGACGTGCATGGTTTCCCACATATCGGCAGCATCATCGTTCAAGTCTGCCTCCAAGCGGCCGGCGATTTCGTCGCACAGGCGTTGGAAGATGGCGTCGAACAAGTCTTCTTTGTTTTTGAAGTGCCAATAAAAAGCCCCCCGCGTTACGCCGGCGTTTTGGGCGATTTCGTTGAGCGAGGCGCGGGAAACGCCTTTTTGGTAAAAAGTGTCTAACGCGGCCAGCATCAGGTGTTCGCGCGTTTTCAGGGCTTCGGCTTTGGTTTTTCGCATGGTTTGTGTTGCGGGTTATTTTTTGTAAAAAAGTTTCACGATTATAAGAAATAACTTTTTAACATGCAAGCGTGTATGTATAATGGCGGATTATTTTACTATGCCTGTATTGCGTGATGCAGGTGGGTTTTGCCGGTTTTGCCGGCGGCCGAAAATAAATCTGCATGGTTTGCAAATGGTTTGGGCCGTGTAAGATATGTAAGGAAATTACATTTTCATAGAAAGATTGAGATCATGACATATTGCTCTTCTAAAACATTGCGCTTGGCGGCCGTAGCCGCTGCTACGCTGCTGGCATTGTCTGCCTGCGGCAAAAGTGAAGAATCGGCCCAGCAGGGCAAAGGGGGCGCGGCAGGCCAGCAGGCGCCCGCGCCCGTAGTGGGCGTGGTTACCGTGCAGCCGCAGTCGGTAACCATCAGCACCGAACTGCCCGGCCGTTTGGAGTCGCGCCGCTCGGCCGATATCCTGCCGCAAGTGAGCGGCATTATCAAAAAGCGTTTGTTTCAAGAGGGCAGTTATGTGAAGGCCGGTCAGGCGCTGTATCAGTTGGATGATGCAACCTATACCGCTTCTTTGGAAAGCGCCCGCGCCGAGCTGGCTTCCGCACAGGCAACGTTGGCTAAGGCCAATGCCGATTTGGCGCGCTACAAGCCTTTGGTGGCCGCCGATGCCATCAGCAAGCAGGATTACGATGCCGCCGTGCAGTCTAAGCGCTCCGGCGAAGCCGGTGTGAAAGCTGCCCAAGCAGCAATCAGATCGGCCCAAATCAATGTGGACCGCTCGCGCATCAGCGCACCGATTTCCGGTTATATCGGCCAATCTTATGTTTCGGAAGGTGCGTTGGTTAGTTCCGGCAGCACCACCAAGCTTGCCGTTATCCAGCAGACCAACCCCATGTATGTGAACCTTACCCAATCCGCAACCGATGCCATGAAGCTGCGCCAAGATATCGCCGACGGCAAAATGAAGGCGGTAAACGGCGCGGTGGAAGTGGACATCAAACTTGAAAACGGCCAAACCTACGCCCACAAAGGCCGCCTTCTGTTTGCAGACCCAACGGTGGATGAAACCACCGGCCAAGTAACCCTGCGCGCCGAAGTGCCCAATCCCGATAACATTCTGCTGCCCAATTTATATGTGCGTGTGAGCCTGCCGCAGGCCGATATGGATGATGTGTTCGTGGTGCCGCAGCAGGCGGTAACGCGCGGCAAGCAAGATACGGTGATGATTGTGAACGCCCAAGGCGGTATGGAACCGCGCGTGGTAACGGTGGCGCAGCAATACGGCAGTAATTGGATTATTTCAGACGGCCTCAAGGCGGGCGACAAAGTGATTGTGGACGGTACATCTATCGCCGGTATGATGCAGGCGAAAAAAGTAACGCCTAAAGAATGGACGCCGCCTTCGGAGCAGGCATCGCAAGCCGCCCCCGCCGCCCAAGGCGCATCTGCCGTTCAGACGGCCTCTGAAGCCAAACCCGCCGCCGCTTCCGGCGAGAAAAAATAAGGAAGCGACACATGGCTAAATTTTTTATCGACCGCCCGATTTTTGCCTGGGTAATCGCGATTTTCGTGATTATCGCAGGTGTTGTGGGCATCAGAAGTCTGCCGGTTTCCCAATATCCTTCCGTGGGCGCACCTACCATCACGCTGACGGCCACCTATCCGGGTGCATCGGCACAGGTAATGGAAGACAGCGTGCTGGCCGTTATCGAGCGCAATATGAACGGTGTGGAAGGCTTGGACTATATGACCACCAATGCAACGTCCAGCGGCGGCGGCACGGTCAGCCTGACCTTTACCCCCGAAACCGACGAGGATATGGCGCAGGTTGAAGTGCAGAACAAACTTTCCGAAGTAACGGCGCTGCTGCCCGCAACCGTGCAGCAAAACGGTGTAACCGTATCCAAATCGCGATCCAACTTCCTGATGGTGTTGATGATGTCGTCCGACACCATGGACACAGAAGAAATCGCCGACTATGTGGAGCGCAACATCAAGCCGGAAATCCAGCGTGTGGAAGGTGTAGGCGAAGCCCGCCTGTTCGGCTCGCAACGTGCCATGCGCGTGTGGGTTGATCCGAAAAAACTGCAAAACTACAACCTTTCTTTTGCCGACGTATCTTCTGCCATCAGTGCCCAAAACGCCCAGCTTTCCGTAGGCACGATGGGCGATCTGCCTGCCGTACAGGGGCAGACCATTGCCGCCACCATTGTGGCGCAAGGCCAGATGAGCAAGCCCGAAGAGTTCGGCAACATCGTTTTGCGTTCCAGCACCGACGGTGCCAACGTTTATCTGAAAGACGTGGCCAAAATCGCTTTGGGCAGCCAGGATTATGCAACCGGCACGCGCTTGAACGGCAAGCCTTCGGTGGGTATGGCGGTGATGCTGTCCAACAGCGGTAACGCCGTGGCGACGGCTACCGCCGTGCGTGAAAAAATGGATCAGTTGCAGCGTTATTTCCCCAACGATATGAAATGGTCGGCGCCTTACGATACGTCTAAGTTCGTGAACATTTCGATTGAGAAAGTGGTGCACACGCTGATCGAAGCCATTGTGTTGGTGTTTATTGTGATGTTCCTGTTTTTGCAGAATATCCGCTATACGCTGATTCCCACCATCGTGGTGCCGATTTCGCTGTTGGGTGCGTTTGCCTCGATTTGGTATTTGGGCATGTCGATTAACGTGCTGACCATGTTTGCGATGGTGCTGGTAATCGGTATCGTGGTGGACGATGCGATTGTGGTGGTGGAAAACGTCGAGCGGATTATGGCCGAAGAAGGGCTGCCTCCGGTTGAAGCCACTAAAAAGGCCATGAGCCAGATTTCCGGTGCGGTAGTCGGTATTACAGCCGTGTTGATTTCGGTGTTTGTGCCGCTGGCGATGTTCAGCGGCGCCACCGGTAATATTTACCGCCAGTTTGCCGTAACCATGGCGATTGCGATTGCTTTCTCGGCATTTTTCGCCCTCACGCTCACGCCCGCTTTGTGCGCTTCCATGCTCAAAGCCATTCCCAAAGGCCATCACGAAGAGAAAAAAGGCTTTTTCGGCTGGTTCAACCGCAAGTTTTCAGACGGCACACACCGCTACGAAGGCTGGGTGGCCAAGCTGTTGCGCAAATCCGCCCGCATGATGGTGGTGTATGTGGCGCTGGCCGCCGTGGCCGGTTTGCTGTTTGTGCGCATTCCCACATCCTTCCTGCCGACTGAAGACCAAGGCAGTCTGATGATGATGGTGCAGCTGCCTTCAGGCGCCACCAAAGAGCGTACCGATGCCACTTTGGCCGTTGCCAACCAAGTGATTACCTCCATGCCCGAAGTGGAAAACTTTATCGGCGTGTCTGGTTTCAGCTTTGCCGGTTCCGGCCAGAATATGGGTTTTGGTTTCGTGACCCTGAAAGATTGGAACGAGCGCAAAGCCGCAGGCAGTGATGCTGCTTCGGTGGCCGGTAAGATTACCGGTGCGCTGATGGGCAGCGTGCGCGACGGTTTTGCGATCGTGATGAACCCGCCCGCCATTATGGAATTGGGCACCAGCTCCGGTTTTGAAATGTATCTGCAAGACCGCAACAACAGCGGCCACGAAGCGTTGTTAGCCAAACGTAACGAGCTGATCGGCAAAATGCGCCAAAACCCGATGTTTGATGCCAGCAATGTGCGTGCTTCGGGTTTGGAAGATGCGCCACAGTTGAAGATTGAAATCGACCGTCAGGCCGCCGCCGCGCAGGGCATTGATTTTTCCAGCATCAAAACCGTTTTGGGTACGGCGTTGGGTTCTTCTTATATAAACGACTTCCCCAATAACGGCCGCTTGCAGCGGGTGATTGTTCAGGCCGATGCCGCCGCGCGTATGCAGCCTGCCGATATTCTTGCATTGCCCGTGCCCAACAGTAACGGCGTAGCGGTGCCGCTTTCCACCGTTGCCACCGTATCTTGGCAAAACGGTATGGAGCAGAGCGTGCGCTTCAACGGCTATCCCGCCATGCAGATTTCAGGCGCGGCGGCTACAGGTTATTCTTCGGGCGAAGTGATGGCCGAAGTGCAGAAAATGGTAGACCAAATGCCCGGCTACAGCTTGGAATGGGGCGGCCAGTCGCGCGAAGAAGCCAAGGGCAGCTCGCAAACTTATGTTTTGTATGGTTTTGCCATTTTGGCCGTATTCCTCGTGCTGGCCGCATTGTATGAAAGCTGGTCGATTCCGCTGGCCGTGATTTTGGTGGTGCCGCTGGGCTTCTTGGGTGTGGTGTTGGGTGTAACCGGCCGCAACCTTACCGGTAATCTGTTCGGTATGCCTGCCCAATACCTCAACGATATCTACTTCCAAGTCGGCCTGATTACCGTAATCGGTTTGAGTGCGAAGAACGCCATTCTGATTATCGAGTTTGCCAAAGACTTGCAAGAGCAGGGCAAAACGGCCATTGCCGCAGCACTGGAAGCCGCACACCTGCGTTTCCGTCCGATTATTATGACCTCGTTTGCCTTTATCTTGGGCGTGGTGCCGCTGTATATCGCTTCGGGTGCCAGCTCGGCCAGTCAACGCGCCATTGGTACGACTGTGTTGTGGGGGATGTTGGTCGGTACGGTTTTGGCCGTGTTCCTTGTGCCGATTTTCTATGTTGTGGTGCGTAAAATCTTTAAAGGAGGCCACGGTACACCTGAGCAAGAACAGGTTGCAGACAATGCCGCCTTAACCGATAATGCCCACCCTGGCAAGGATTAAGTATGAAACACATGAACTTCAAGCCCCTTATTAGTGCCGTGGCCGTGAGTATTGCCCTGTCGGCCTGCGCCATGATTCCGAAATACGAGCAGCCGCAGGTAAGCGTGCCCGAGAATTTCAAATACGACACTTATCCAGGCACCGGCATTCAGGCGGCCTCTTTGGGCTGGCAGGATTATTTCGCCGACCCGCGCCTGCACCGCCTGATTGAAATCGCGTTGGCGCGCAACACCGATTTGCGCAGCGCCGCGCTCAATGCCGAAGCCCTGCGCAAGCAGTATATGATTCAGCGTGCCGACCTGCTGCCCGGCATCAATGCCACCGGCAGCGGTTCGCGCGGCAGAACGGCGGCCGATTTGAGCAACACGGGCCGGTCGTATGTGTCGTCGGCTTACAGCGTCGGCTTGGGCGTAACTTCTTACGAAATCGACCTGTTCGGCAAAGTGCGCAGCAACACCGAAGCCGCCTTGCAAAGCTATTTCAACAGCGCCGCCACCCGCGATGCCACCCATCTTTCTCTGGTGGCTTCGGTGGCGAAAGCCTATTTCAACGAACTTTATGCCGCAGAAAGCATGAAGCTGGCGCAAAACGTGTTGAAAACCCGCGAGCAAACCTACAAACTCACCCAGCTGAAACACAAAGCGGGCGTGGTTTCCGCCGTTGATTTGCGCCAGCAGGAAGCCCTGATCGAATCGGCCAAAGCCGATTATGCTAATGCCGTGAAATCCAAAGAGCAGGCGGCAAACGCGTTGGCCGTGCTGATCAACCAGCCGCTTCCGGCCGATTTGCCGGCCGGATTGCCGTTGAACAAACAGTTCAAAATCAGCAAATTGCCCGCAGGCTTAAGCTCCGAAGTGATGCTTAACCGCCCCGACATCCGCGCAGCGGAGCATTCGCTCAAACAGGCCAACGCCAATATCGGTGCGGCGCGTGCGGCGTTTTTCCCCAGCATCAGCCTCACCAGCACCATCGGCACAGGTTCTACCGAGTTGAGCGGTTTGTTTAAGGGCGGCAACGGCACATGGTCGTTCGCACCCAGCATCAATCTGCCGATTTTCAACTGGGGCAGCAACAAAGCCAACCTCGATGCTGCGAAAATCCGCCAGCAGATTCAAGTGGTTAATTATGAGGCCGCCGTACAGTCGGCTTTCCAAGACGTAGCCAACGCCTTGGTTGCCCGCGAGCAGCTGGATAAAAGCAATGCCGCTTTAACCAAGCAGAGCAGGGCTTATGCCGATTCGCTGCGCCTGATTAACCTGCGCTACCGCCACGGCGTATCCAGCGCGCTCGATTTGCTCGATGCCGAGCGCAGCAGCTACAGCGCCGATACCGCGCTGCTGGCCAACCAGCTCACCCGTTTGGAGAACCTTGCCGACCTGTATAAAGCCCTCGGCGGCGGTTTGAAGCGTTACACCCAAAACGACGATGCCGCCCGGCAATAATCTTTGATGAAACAGAGGCCGTCTGAAAACAACAGCTTATCTCAAGCCTAAAGTTTTCAGACGGCTTTTTTTATTATATCTTATTTACAAATCTATAAAACTAGATATAATCACCGCCATATCCACCCGCCACGCCGCGCACATGAACACCATCGAAGTTTTAAAAGCCTTATCCAACGAACACCGCTTGCAAATGCTGCAATGGTTGAAAAACCCTTACGGGCATTTCGCGGCCGAGCGTTTGAACAACCAAGAAATGTTGCAAGCCTCGGGCGAAGCGTTCGACGGCTGGGTGTGCGTGGGCATGATTACTGAAAAATCGGGCTTGGCGCAGTCGGTGGTGTCGGGCTATCTGAGCACCTTAAAGCAGGCCGGGCTGATCGAAAGCCGGCGGGTGGGCAAATGGACTTACTACCGCTATCTGCCGCAAGGCGTGGCCGGATTAATCGAAGCCCTGCAAAAAAACTTGTAAGGCAGGGATTCAGCGGTTCGCGGCAGCTGGTTTTGCCGCGTATCGTAAACGT
The DNA here is from genome assembly GCF_014055005.1 of Neisseria dentiae. Classification (NCBI taxonomy): domain Bacteria; kingdom Pseudomonadati; phylum Pseudomonadota; class Betaproteobacteria; order Neisseriales; family Neisseriaceae; genus Neisseria; species Neisseria dentiae. The sequence continues at coordinate 299,534 of NZ_CP059570.1, forward strand.
TTTGCGCTGTTCGCAGCGGTTTTTAAACGGATTAAATATCTAAATTTTTAGATATATGTAATACAGAAATTTTCGATTGGTAAACTTAAAGGGGCAGTCAATATGCAAACCAGCCAACTGCCCAATCTTTCCGTGTTAAACCAAAACAACAGCGGCCTGTTTGAACAAGCCGCCGCACCGCTTTCAGACGGCCTATCGGGCGTATGATTTCAATTGATTCACAGACAAATAAGGAAACCAAAATGGCCAAATTCCGTTTTCTCAACACCCCGTTTACCATCAAAAACCTCGCGCTGAAAAACCGCTTGGTGATGCCGCCGATGTGCCAATATCAGGCTACTGACGGCGTGCCGAACGATTGGCATTATGTGCACTACGTTTCCCGCGCCGTCGGCGGCGCCGGCTTGATTATTGTGGAGATGACCAACGTTGCCCCCAACGGCCGCATCAGCCCGCGCTGTTTGGGCTTGTGGAACGACGAACAGCGCGATGGGTTTAAAAAAATCGTCGATGCCGTACACGCGCAGGGCAGCAAGATTGCCATTCAAATCGCCCATGCCGGCCGCAAAGCCTTGGGCACCGACGATGTGGTGTCCGCTTCGGCCAACGGTGCGTACGGCGGCGGTGTGGAAGCCGACCCGCGCTGGGGCGGCTATCAGGAGCCGCGCGAATTGTCGCGCGCAGAAATCGCCCAAACCGTGCAGGCGTTTCAGGATGCGGTGCGCCGCGCGGTGGAAGCGGGTTTTGATGCCATCGAGCTGCACGGCGCACACGGTTATTTGATCCACCAGTTCCACGCACCGAAAACCAATCTGCGCAGCGATGAATACGGCGAAAACAAATTTTTGTTCGGCGAGCAGGTAATTGCCGCCGCCCGTGCGGTGATGCCGCCGGAAATGCCGCTGTTGGTGCGCATTTCTGCGCAGGAATACGGCGCAAACGGTTATGACCTGGCCTATGGCTGCGAAATCGCCAAGCATTATGCCGCGGCAGGCGCCGATGTGATTGATGTGAGCGGCGGCGGCGACGATACGCCCGATGCTGCGCATATGCCGCAGATTGCCGCCGGTTATCAGGTATATTTGGCCGATGCGGTGAAAAAGGCCACCGGCCTGCCGGTGATTGCCGTCGGCCTGCTGGACGATCCCGCCGTCGCCGATTATGTGTTGGGCAGTGGTGCCGCCGATCTGGTGGCCGTCGGCCGCGGCCTGCTGCGCGATCCGTATTGGCTGTTAAACGCGCAATACCGCCAAACCGCCGCCGATGCCGCGCCAGTGCAGTTCGTGCCTGATTCTTATCGGCGCGCGTTCGGCGTGTAGGCTTTTATCAAGGAGCCGCACTATGCCCGCCCCATCGCGTTTGCGCGTCCACCTGCAACTTATCGGCATGGCGTTGTTTTGGGGTGCGAGCTGGTCGTTTGCGAAAACCATGGTGCAGCATATGCCGCCGATTGCCGGCGCCGGCCTGCGCTTTGTGTTCAGCACCGCCATTCTCTTGATGTGGCTGTATTACCGGCAAGGCTTTGCACCGCTGCGCGCGCTTGGCCGCCCGCAGTGGGCGGGGCTGATTATTGCCGGCTTTTTCGGCATTTATCTCTATGCCGTCTTTTTCATGGTTGCCCTGCAATATGTGCCCGCCGGCAAAGGCGCGACCACGGTTGCCCTAAACCCGGTGCTGCCTTTGTTGCTCGGCGCCTGGCTGTTTCGCGAACCGCTTAACCTGCGTATTTTCTGCGGCATGGCGCTGGCGGTTGCCGGTGCATTAACCGCCATTTCTCGTGGCGATTGGCTGGCGCTGTTTTCCGGCGGGCTGGGCATGGGCGAATATATGCTTTTCGGTGCCGTGCTGAGTTGGGGCGCCTATACCCTTATCGGCCGCTTTCTGCTCAAGGGTATCCCGCCGCTCATCAGCACGCTTGTTGCGGCGGGCAGCGGCAGCCTGATGCTGCTGGTAACTTCGTTTTTGGTTGAAGGCGTGCACGGCTGGCAGCAGCTTGCCCATACGCAGCCGGCGGCATGGATGAGTTTGGCCGGTATCGTTGTGCTGGCTACTGTGCTGGGCTATTTGTGGTATTTCGACGGCATCAAAGCGTTGGGCGCGGGTAAAGCCGCAATCTATATGGCGCTGGTACCGGTTTTCGGCATCACCGTCTCTACTTTGTGGTTGAACGAACCTTTGCATGTTTCCCTGCTCGGCGGTGCGGTGATGGTGGTGGGCGGTATGTTGGTTATGAATCTTCGGAAAACATAAGGCTGCTTTTGCATAACGCTGATGTAGTAGATGGCGTTATGGATTTTGCAAAGGGTTGGTTGTTATAAAAACACCGCGGCCGTCTGAAATGTTTCAGACGGCCGCGGTGTTTTTATAACAAAATATTAAATTTTTTCAATCGCTTGAAGATTTATCATAAAAAATCTGTAGCAACGTGTAAGAAGCCGCCGCCTGTGCCGTCTACTCGGGCATGAACGATTTTTCAGGAACCATCATGAACCGCACAGCTTGTTTGAGCCGCTTTTCAGACACATGGGGCAAAGATGCCGCGATTTTGGGTTTGCGCTTGTTTGCCGCTTATGAATTCTGGGAAGCGGGCATTGAAAAATGGAACGGCCAAAACTGGTTTGCCGATATTCAAAGCGCGTTTCCGTTTCCGTTCAATTTGTTTTCCGCTGGATTCAACTGGACGGCGGCAACGGGCATCGAGTTGGTGGCGCCGCTGTTGCTGCTGTTCGGCCTGTTCGGGCGCGCCGGCGCGCTGATGCTGATGGCACTAACGGCGGTGGCATGGGCGGCGGTACACAGCGGCAACGGCTATAACGTGTGCGACAACGGCTACAAAATGGCACTGATTTATCTGGTGGCGCTGCTGCCGTTGGTTTTGCAGGGCATGGGCCGTTTTTCGCTGGACTATCTGCTTTTCGGCCGGCGCAATAAGGCCGTCTGAAACGGTTAAGCGCCGTTTTATCCGGCAGAGATTTTATTCTTTATTGGTTTTATCCCCTCTATATGTTTGAAAGGAAAAAGAAATATGAAAACCACTTCTACTTTGATGGCATTGGCCGGCGCGCTGGTTTTGGCGGGCTGCCAGGTCGAGCCTGCGCAATCTTCTTCGCCGGAAGTGTCGGTGCAGCAGAAAGCGGGCGAGGGCAAGTGCGGCGCGGCTTCCCAAGCGGGCAAGGCTGCCGAAGGCAAGTGCGGCGAGGGTAAATGCGGCAGCAAATAATGTGATACCGGTTTGAAAAGGCTGCCAGGCATTTTCAGACGGCCTCATGTGTTCAACTTCATTTTCAATACTTGTTAATTTTCAATACTTTTTAAAAGGAAACATCATGAAAAAATCTTCTTCTCTGATTGCATTGGCCGGTGCGCTGGCATTGTTGGGCGGACAGGCAATGGCGGAAACCAAACAGCCCGCTGCAGCCAAAACCGTGAAAACCGCCGTTAAAAAAGCGCAGGAAGGCGCTTGCGGCGAGGGCAAATGCGGCGCGTCGGCCGGCAAGAAATCTGCCGGTAAAGCGGGCGAAGGCAAGTGCGGCGAAGGCAAGTGCGGCAGCAAATAAATAATTGAGGCCGTCTGAAAAGGTTTGCCGTTTTCAGACGGCCTTTTCGCCCCGTATGGCTGGAACAGTATGAAAAAGGAGATGGAATGAATACCTTGCACGGCGCCGGTTTGGGCTACAAACGCAGCATGGCTGCCGATTTCTTGCAGCTTGACCGCAACAACAGCCCGATCCGTTTCATTGAAATCGCCCCCGAAAACTGGTTGAGAATGGGCGGCGCGGCACGCAAGCAGTTTGATGAAGTGGCCGAACGCTTTCCCGTCGCCTGCCACGGCCTGTCGCTGTCGCTGGGCGGGCAAGACCCGTTGCAGCTTGATTTTCTCAAACAAATCAAAGCATTTTTGCGGCAATACCGCATCGGCTTTTTTTCGGAGCATTTGAGCTATTGCAGCCACCACGGCCATATTTACGACCTGCTGCCGCTGCCGTTTACCGAAGAGTCGGTGCGCCACACCGCCGCGCGCATCCGGGCGGTGCAGGATATTCTCGAAATGCGCATCGCCGTGGAAAACACTTCATATTACGCCCACAACCCGATTGCCGAGATGGACGAAGCCGAGTTTCTCAACGCCGTGGTGCGCGAGGCCGACTGCGACATCCATCTGGACATCAACAATATCTACGTTAACGCCGTCAACCACGGCATTGTCGCCCCGCGCGACTACATCGACCGCACCGATTTGGCGCGCGTCAGCTATATGCACATGGCCGGCCACGACGAAAAAACCGAAAACCTGCTCATCGACACCCACGGCCAGCCCGTGTGCGACGACGTGTGGGATTTGTTTGCCTATGCCTGCCGCCGCCTGCCGCACAGCGTGCCCACCCTGCTGGAGCGCGACAGCAACTTCCCGCCGTTTGCCGAGCTGGAAGCCGAAGTCGCCCGCATCGCCGCCATCCAACAACAAGCAGAAAAGGAACGCCATGCAGCCGCATAACCCCAGCCCCTCCGCCCGCGCGCAGGCCGAGCTGGCCGACCATGTGCGCAACCCCGCGCTGCCCGCGCCCGCCGGCATCGCCCCCGAGCGTCTGGCCGTGTACACCCGCCTGGTGCGCAACAATTTGAAAAGCTTTCTCGACCTCTGCTTCAGCGACAGCAGCCTTATGCTCGACCCCGCGCAATGGCAGGGCTGGCAGAACCGCTTTTTGATCGAAGCGCGCCCCGAATCGCCGTTTTTCAACGATATTCCCGCGCAGTTTCTCGCCTACCTCAACCGCCTGCCCGAACACGACAGGCCGTCTGAAAACATTCTGGCGATGATGGATTTCGAAACCGCGCTGCTGCACGCAGAAACCGCCCGACAACCCGATTCAGACGGCCGCTGGAGCGAACACAGCGTGTTATCATGGGCGCCCGCCGCCCGCCTGCAACAATATCCCTGCGATTTCGTCAGCAGCGGTTTGGCGCAGATAAACGCCGGCGCGTGCCACGTTTTAAGCTGGCGCAACCGCCGCAACGAAGTGTATTACCGCATTGTGGAAGATACCGATTTGTTTTTACTGCAACATTTTCAAAGCCAAAACGACACCTTCGCCCGCCTGCTCGAAAGCCTGCAAAGCCTGCTGCCGGGGCAGGACATCGAAGGCCGCCTGAAAACGGCCGTCGGCGGTTGGGTGGAAGCAGGCGTTTTACTCACGGCGGAATAAATCATGGAAGCATTCACGCAAAAACTGGCCGCCATTCGCCAAGATGTGCTGCGCTTTGCCAAAATCCAACTGCGCGACGAATATCTGGCCGAAGACATCGTGCAAGACACGCTGGCCGCCGCCATCGCCAAACACAGCCAGTTCCGCGGCGACGCCGGGCTGAAAACCTGGGTGTTGAGCATACTCAAAAACAAAATCGCCGATTACTTCCGCAGCCACAAATACACCGTCAGCCTTGAGAGCCTGCAAGAAGAAAACGACGCCATCGAACGCCACTACGACCACTGTTTCGACGAAAACGGCCACTGGCAGCTTGCCGACAGCCCGCAAAACTGGCAGCCCGCCCCCGAAGAAGCCGTTGCCCGGCAGGATTTTTTCCGCGCGCTCGAAAACTGCATGCAGGGCCTGCCGCAGGATACCGCCCGCATTTTCTATTTGCGCGAAGTGATGGGTTGGGACGTGGAAGAAATCTGCCGCGAATTTGCCATCAGCAAAGATAACTGCTACGTTATTTTGCACCGCGCCCGCAACGGCCTGCGCCGGTGCCTGCAACACCGCTGGTTCGACTTGGCCGAAGAAGAAGGCGCAGGGAAATAAGGAGGAAATATGTTGAAATGCAAAGAAGCCTGCGTATTGCTTTCGCAAAGCCAGGACCGCACACTCACCCCGCGCGAACGCCTTTCGGTGTGGGTGCATCTGGCAATTTGCCCGCATTGCCGACGATACCGCAAACAGTTGAAGTTTATCAGAAAAAATATTAAAAATTGGCAGGAGCGGGAATAGGGCGGGGCGGCCGGCTGGAAATTTTCGTGTTTGCCGGCAGGCCATCCGGGCAGCGGTTTTTAAACGATAAAACCGCTGCTTTATTTTTGCTATCGTGAATCAATTTAAGAAAAGTATGCGCGCCATAATCGGATTAAGTCCAATCAGGATAAATAATTATCATGAAAATAGTTTCAGAGTGTATTTTATTTTAAGTAACTGTATTTGAATATAAAAAACAAAATTCGGTTTGGCGAAAGCCGAGCCGAAATTTTTATTGACGTAAAATTATTCCTGTAATACCATGCAAAAATGTAAATAATACTAATTCTTAATTAATTTGTTTTAAGTGTGTAAACGAGGTGAAAAATGAAGAAAACGATTTTGGCCGTATTGATCGGCAACGCATTTATCCTGCCTGCTTGGGCAGAAACGGAAGCACAAACACAAAGCGTTACATTGGATAATGTAGTGGTGAAAGGCGACCGGCAAGGCAGTAAAATCAAAACCAATATCGTTACCCTGCAGGAAAAAGACGAAAGCACGGCAACCGATTTGCGTGGTCTGTTAAAAGAAGAGCCTGCGATCGATTTCAGCGGCGGCAACGGCACTTCTCAGTTTCTCACCATTCGCGGCATGGGTCAGAACTCGGTTGATCTTAAGATAGACAACGCCTATTCCGACAGCCAGATTCTGTATCACCAAGGCCGCTTCATTATCGACCCGGCGTTGGTGAAAATCGTATCGGTGCAAAAAGGCGCGGGTTCGGCCAGCGCGGGCATCGGTGCCACCAACGGCGCGATTGTCGCCAAAACCGTTGATGCCGCAGATTTGCTCAAGGGCTTGGATAAAGATTGGGGCGTGCGCGTCAATGCCGGTTATTCGAGCAATGAAGGCCACAATTACGGCACCAGCGTATTCGGCCGCGCAGGCAATTTTGACGGCCTGCTCTCTTATAGCCGGACAGATGAAGACGATTACAAGGCGGGCAAAGGTTACGCCAACCAATATGGCGGCCAAACCGTTTTGAAAAGCGGTTTGGACAAGCGCAGCTATTTGGCCAAAATCGGTGCGAATTTCGACAACCACCGCATTGCCTTGAGCCATATGCAGGACCAACATCGCGGCGAGCGTTTTGTGCGCGAAGAATTCGGCTGGGAAACCCTCCCGCGCGGCAACCGGATTGCCGATAATGCCCCGGTTTACCGTGAAACCACCCTTTCCAACACCAATTTGGAGTGGACGGCACAAGACTTGGGTTTCATCGAAAAACTGGAAGCAAACGCCTATCTGATGAAAAACAAGCGTTATTCAGTTGACGACACCAGCAACGGTTATGCCGGCAATGTGCCCGGCCCGACCACCACCGTAATCGACACCAAAGGTGCCAATTTGGGTTTGGACAGCCGCTTGGGCGAAAAAACGCTGCTCAAATACGGCGTGAACTACCGCCATCAGGAAATTAAGCCGCACGCTTTTTTAAATTCGCAATACACCAACAGAGATGATGCGCAACTGCAAAGCCTGGTGAGAAGCTACAATCTGGTTAACCCGACCAAGACCGACGCGGGCGTGTATGCGGAAGCCATTCACGATATCGGCGATTTCACCTTAACCGGCGGCCTGCGCTACGACCACTTCGACATCAAAACCCACGACGGCAAAAAAGTGTCTGCCGGCCGTCTGAACCCGAGCTTCGGCGTGATTTGGCAGCCGCTCGACACGCTCAGCTTCAGCGCCGTCCACAACTACGCCAGCCGCAGCCCGCGCCTGTATGATGCCTTGATGATCCACGGCCGCCGCGGCATCGTTTCCATTGCCGACGGTACCAAAGCCGAGCGCGCGCGCAACACGGAAATCGGCTTCAACTACAACAACGGCACTTTTGCGGCAAACGGCAGTTACTTCTGGCAGAAAATCAGCGATGCTATCGCCAACCCGCAAGACCGCCACGGTTCGGCTTTTAGAGAAGCCGCCAATGCGGGCTACATCAAAAACCGCGGCTACGAATTGGGCGCGTCTTACCGTACCGGCGGCCTGATTGCCAAAGTGGGCGTTGCACACAGCAAACCGCGCCTTTACGACACACACCCCGAGAAGTTGTTAAGCGACAACCCCGAATTTGCCGTTCGGGTAGGCCGCACGTGGACCGCATCGCTGGCCTACCGCTTCAACAAGCCCGATTTGGAAATCGGCTGGCAGAACCGTACCGTGCAGAAAGCCTCGGGTTCCGTTTTGGTGCGCGACGGTTCGCAGGTTGAACGCAAGAGCTATAACGTTAACGATATCTATGCCAACTGGAAGCCGTTGGGCAAAGATACTTTGAATGTGAATTTCGCCGTTAACAATGTGTTTAACAAGTTCTATTATCCGCACAGCCAGAAGGGTACAACCCTGCCCGGCATAGGCCGCGATTTCCGCTTGGCAGTGAACTACAGATTCTAATCTGCCCTACTGTTTTTCAGGTATGGCGGGTATCGCAACCGGATAACCGCTGTGCTTGGAATTTTGGCGGAAACAGAAATAGAAACTATAAGGCCGTCTGAAAGCATCAAAATCTTTCAGACGGCCTTTTATATTGTGTATTCGATTTGGATAATCTTGCAAAAATCCTGTCGGCTTCAAAACCCGTTTTCCATCATAATCTGCCCCGGTATGCGGTTGCGGTGCATGGCGAAACCCATATCGAGCAGCGCTTGGAAAGTATCCCTCACCATTGCCGGATTGCCGCAAATCATAAAGCGCGTATCCTGCGGGGTGAACGTTTTGCCTGCGGCGGCGGCCAGCCCGCCGTTTTTCAGCAACTCGGGCAGGCGTTTGTTTAACGCGCCCGCCGCCTGTTCGCGCGTGAGCACGGGCAGGAAGGTGAGTTTGTGGAAATACTCGCCCACTAGAGGGTGCGCCTGCAAAGCCGCGATGCGCCCGTTAAAAATCAATTCGCCCGCATAAGAAACGGAATGCGCCAGCGTTAAGCTGTCGAAACGCTGCCAGATTTCGGGCTGCTCCAATATCGATAAAAACGGTGCGATGCCCGAGCCGGTGCAGAGCATCACTAAATCGCGGCCGTCGGCAAAGCGTTCGGGCAGCAGAAAGCCGGTGGCGGTTTTGTCGAGCAACACGGTATCGCCGCTTTGCAGTGCGGCAAGTTTGGCCGACATCGGGCCGTTTTCGATCAATACGGCGAAATATTCGAGCGTGTCGGCATACTCGGCAGACACCACAGAATAAGCGCGCCAAATAAAACCGCTTCCGTCGCGAAAGCCCAGGCGCGAAAACTGGCCGGCCGAGAAGCGGTAGCTTTCGGGGCGGGTGATGGCGAACGTCATCAGCTTGGGCGTGTGGCGTTCAACCCATAAAACGGTTTCTTCGGTGTATTTGGCTTCGGGTGCGGCGCTCATGTTTGCCCCTAATGTTTTCAGACGGCCTGAATTATACCGAAAGGCCGTCTGAAAATGGGTTAGGGCGGGCAAACTTATTTTGACTGTGGTTTTTGGCGGTTGGTCTGTTTTGGATGCCGCCCTCCGTTAAGCAAGATGCCCGCTGCGCCGTTTGCGCAATTTAACCCCGCTTGCAGATGATTCGGGTAAAATACCGTTCTTTAAATTTTCCCTATCCCAACCACACACATGAGCGCCCCAAAATCTTCCAAAATCAAATATTGGCTTTTGATTGCCGCCGCCATCGTGATCGATCAGATCACCAAAACCCTTGTTTTGCAGCGTTTCCAATTTGCAGAACGTTTGAATATTATCCCCGATTTTTTCGATTTGACGCTGGTGTTCAACACCGGGGCGGCGTTCAGCTTTCTGGCCGATGCGGGCGGCTGGCAGAAATATTTCTTTCTCGCCCTGGCGGCCGTTATCAGCTTTTATCTTGCCCGCGCGATTGTGAAAGACGACTTCGGCGCATGGGGCAAATGGGGCGCGGCGATGGTGATCGGCGGCGCTTTCGGCAATGTGATCGACCGCCTGATTCACGGCCATGTGGTGGATTTTCTGCTGTTTTACTGGCAAAGCTGGTTTTACCCCGCGTTTAATGCCGCCGACAGCTTTATCTGCGTCGGCGCCGTGATGCTGGTGATTGACGGCTTTAAACACAAAAAAGAAAAAGCGGCAGGCAGCGGAGCAGAGGCCGTCTGAAAACCATTTATTCAACAAAGTACACATCATGACCCAGAAAACCATAATTTTAGCCAACCCGCGCGGTTTTTGCGCCGGTGTCGACCGCGCCATCAGCATCGTCGAGCGCGCGCTTGAAGAATTCGGCGCGCCGATTTATGTGCGCCATGAAGTGGTGCACAACAAATTCGTGGTCGATAACCTGCGCGAAAAAGGTGCGGTGTTCATCGAAGATTTGGCCGACGTGCCCGAAGGCGCCACGCTGGTTTATTCCGCCCACGGCGTATCCAAAGCCGTGCAGCAGGAAGCGGCCGAACGCGGTTTTCAGGTGTTCGACGCCACCTGCCCGCTGGTAACCAAAGTGCACAAAGAAGTCGCCCGCCTCGATGCGCAGGGCTATCAGATTATTATGATAGGCCACGCCGGCCACCCCGAAGTGGAAGGCACGATGGGGCAGCTTTCGGAAGGCAGCATGCTTCTGGTGGAAACCGTGGAAGACGTTGCCAAGCTCGAGGTGCGCAACACCGAAAAACTCGCCCATGTGAGCCAAACCACTTTGTCGGTAGACGAAACCCGCGACATCATCGAAGCCTTGCAGGCGCGTTTTCCGCATATCCGCAGCCCGCATAAAGAAGACATCTGCTACGCCACCACCAACCGCCAAGAAGCGGTAAAAGAGCTGGCCGCGCAATGCGATATCGTGATTGTGGTCGGCTCGCCCAATTCTTCCAACAGCAACCGCCTGCGCGAAGTGGCCGCCCTGCGCGGTGTGGACGCTTATATGGTGGACAATGCGGGCTATCTGAAACGCGAATGGTTCGAAGGCAAAAACAGCGTGGGCGTAACCGCCGGCGCATCTGCTCCCGAAGTGCTGGTGAAAGAAGTGATTGCCACGATTCAGAGCTGGGGGCATGAAACCGTGCGCGAAGGCGAGGGTGCGGAAGAGAGTATTGTGTTTGTGCTGCCCAAAGCATTGCGGAAAGAATAATTGCGGAAACGGTTTCGATATATCGGTATTTGCATAAACACAGGCCGTCTGAAAGTTTTCAGACGGCCTGTGTTTATAAATCCATTTCGGTATTGCAAAACATTTACGTCATACTCGGGTCAAACCCGGGCATGGCGCAGATATTTCAGCTTTTCACAATCTCCGCCAGCGGCCAGCGTGGTTTCACATCGAAGCCGCCCGCCGCCTGCGCGTTTTGCAGGCGCATGGCGCCGGCAAAGGCAATCATGGCGCCGTTGTCGGTGCAGTATTCCATCGGCGGAAAATACACGCTCACCGCTTCGGCGGGCGGTTTGGCGCGGCCTTTGGCGTGCGGTGGCTGCACGGTGAGCGATAGCAGGGTTTCGCGCAGCTTCCAGTTGGCGCCCACGCCGCCGGCCACCACCAGCGTGCGGAAACCCGTGTCGAGCAGGGCTTTTTGCGACTTGGCCGCCAGCACGTCCACTACTGCGTCTTGAAACGCGCGGCAGATGTCGTTGCGGGTTTGCTCGGGGATTTCGCCGCCGTTTTCCGCACGCACTTTCTGCACGGCGGTTAATACGGCGGTTTTCAGGCCGGAAAAACTCATCTGCAAGTCGGGCGAATGCAGCATAGGGCGCGGAAATTCAAACGCATCGGGCGAGCCGAGTTTGGCCAGTTGCGACAGTTTGGCGCCGCCCGGATAGGGCAGGCCGAGCAGTTTGGCGGTTTTGTCGAAGGCTTCGCCCGCCGCATCGTCAACGCTTTCGCCCAAGAGCGTGTAGTCGCCGATACCCCGCACCGCCATAAACTGCGTATGCCCGCCGGAAACCAGCAGTGCCACAAACGGAAAGGCGGGTTTGTCGTCGGCCAGAAGCGGCGAGAGCAGGTGGCCTTCGAGATGGTGCACCGGCACCACGGGTTTGCCGAGCGCAAACGCCAGCGCGTTGGCGTAGCCCGAGCCGGCCAGCAGCGCGCCGCCCAAACCCGGCCCCTGCGTGAACGCCACCGCGTCGATGTCGGCGTAGTCTGCGCCCGCTTCCCGCAGGCAGCTTTGGGTGAGCGGCACCAGGCGGCGGATATGGTCGCGGCTGGCCAGCTCGGGCACTACGCCGCCGTATTCGGCGTGCATCGCCATCTGCGTGTGCAGGCGGTGTGCGAGCAGGCCGCGTTCGGTGTCGTAAAGCGCAACGCCGGTTTCGTCGCACGAAGATTCTATTCCCAATACCAACATAATCATCAGGCCGTCTGAAAAGTAAAAGGCGGTATTCTAACGGATTTGCGCCCGCCGTGGCTTGCCGCCCGCGCGCATCAGTAACCCAAACGCTGGCAGATGGTCGAAACCAAACCGGCTTGGTTGAGGGTGTAGAAATGCAGGCTGGGCGCGCCTTCGCGCAGCAGGCGCTCGCACATGTCGGTTACCACGTCGAGCGCCAGCGCTTTGATGGAGGCGGTGTCGTCGGCATACGATTGCAGCTTCAGCCGCAGCCAGCGGGGGATTTCGGCGCCGCAGGTGTCGGAAAAGCGCGCCAGTTTGGAAAAGCTGGCAATCGGCATGATGCCGGGGATAATTGGAATATCCACGCCGCGCCCGTGCACGTCGTCCACGAAGCGGAAATAAGCGTCGGCGTTGTAAAAATATTGGGTGATGGCCGAATCGGCGCCGGCTTTGGCTTTGCGCACGAAGTTGTTCAAGTCGTCTTCGGCGCTGCGCGCCTGCGGGTGGTATTCGGGGTAGGCGGCCACTTCGATGTGGAAGTCGCTGCCGAACTCGGTTTTAATCAATGAAACCAGTTCGTTGGCGTAACGCAGGCCGCCCAGCCCCGCGCCCATGCCGGAGGGGATGTCGCCGCGCAGGGCAACGATGTGGCGCACGCCGAGGGATTTGTATTCGTTGAGCAGGTTGATGATTTCCTGCGGCTGCATGCCCACGCAGGGCAGGTGGGGAGCGGCGGCCACGCCTTCGCTCAAGATATCTTGAATCGCCTGCATGGTGCCTTCTTTGGTGGAACCGCCCGCTCCGGAGGTGCAGGAAAAGAATTCGGGGTCGAACTGGCTTAACTGCTTGCGCGTAATTACTTGCTTGGCGCGGCCTTCGGGGGTGCGGGTGGGGAAAAATTCAAAACTCAGTTTTTTGCGTTGCTTGCTGCTTAACATGGTGCGGCCTTTTGGTTTTCGGTTTTCAGTATGCCCTAGGGAGTGTAGTTCAGAAAGCTTGCGAAGCGGTTTTTTGAGGAAAAATCCGCAGATGCAAGGCAAAAAGCACAGCAAGATTGGATATCTTGCGAGCATTTGTAACGCCGCAGATGCGGATTTTAACCAAAAATACCGCCGCAATGCCTTCTGACTGCACTCCTTAGATTATGCGGCATGATGTTTTTAAATCAAGCGCTAATGCGCGGTGTTTGCGTGAAAAATATTTGTTCGGATATGAATCGGATTGTTGCGCGCGGCAAAAGGGAAATGTTTTCAGACGGCCTTCTTTAAAGATATCCGGCAAAGCTTTTGGTTTTTGAAACACCAAACGCCTGCGCCGCATTTGCCGGCATTCACCCGAATATCGGTTATTGCGGCGGAACAAAAAATACTCGGGCAGAGCCCGAGTATTTTTGAAAACAAATATTTCCATGCTTCAAGCGGGTTGGCAAAGTGCTTCCCGCCTTCGTGCTTATTATTTGTTGGCTTTCAAGCCCTGCCACAGGCGCACGCTCAGTTTGACGGCGTCGGCCGATTTGGGCAGCACCACGAAGCTCTTGGCTTTCACTTCTTCGCTGGGGAAGATGGAGTTGTCGTCGGAATATTGTTTTTCCATCAGTTCGCGCGCGGGTTTGCTGGCGGGGGCGTAGGTAACGAAGTTGCCGTTTTGCGCCGCCACTTTCGGATCGAGCGTGTAGTTGATGTATTTGTGGGCGTTAACAACGTTTTGCGCGTCTTTCGGGATCATAAACGAATCGATCCAGATGCCCACGCCGGTTTTCGGGGTGAGCACTTCGATGTTCACGCCGTTTTTCGCATCTTTGGCGCGGTTTTTGGCAATGTTGAGGTCGCCGCCGTAGCCTACGGATACGCACAGGTTGCCGGCCGCCATATCGTCGATATAGCCGGAGGAGCTGAAGCGTTTAACGTCGGGGCGAACTTTTTTCATCAGCTCGATTGCGGCTTTCAAGTCGTCGGCGTTTTCGCTGTTCGGGTCTTTGCCCAGATAGTTCAGCGCCAGCGGAATCTGCTCGGTGGGGCTGTCGAAGAAGCTGATGCCGCAAGATTTCAGTTTGGCGGTGTATTCGGGGTTGAACACCAAATCCCATTCGTTGGCGGGCAACTGGTCGGTGCCGAGCGCTTTTTTCACTTGGTCTTTGTTGATGGCCAGCGTGTTGATGCCCCAGAAGTAGGGCACGGCATATTTGTTGCCGGGATCGACTTTGTCCATCATCGCCATCAGGTCGGGATCAAGATTGGCATAGTTGGGGATCAGGTTTTTGTCGATTTCCTGATAGGCGCCGGCTTTAATCTGGCGGCCCACGTTGGCAATCGAGGGCGCCACCAAATCGTAACCCGATCTGCCGGTTAATACTTTGGCTTCGAGCGTTTCGTTGCTGTCGTAATAGTCGTAGCGCACTTTCACGCCGTTGGCTTTTTCAAATTCGGTGATGGTGGCGGGATCGACATAGTCGGACCAGTTATAGATGTTGAGGTTGGCTGTTCCCTCAGCAGAAGTTTGCTGCGCGCCGCTTGCCGGTGTGTCGCCTGCCTGTTGGGTGCCGGAGCCGCCCGATCCGCCGCAGGCGGCCAGAAACAGGCTTGCCAGCGCAGAAAACAATAAAGTTTTTTTCATCTTTTTATCCTTCAAAAAAACGTACCGTTTGCGTGGTACAAAAAAATAGAGAAATATGTAAACGGCACCTTGCCGCATACAGCAGGCGCCGGCTGGCCGGCGTAGTGCGGATTAAACGGCAAAAGCCTTTCAGATGCAATACCTTAGCGCGTAAAAACCAACGTTTTTTAACACATTTTCAGATAGGCGTTTCATCATAAACAAAAATTTTTTTCACGCGGTGCCGCAGCAGCTGCGCGCACCGTGGCGGATTTGTCAAAACCCCTGCATTTATGGGAAAATCGCCCGATTGAATTTTATGCAAAGGGCGAACGATGCTCGACCGTGAAGGATATCGCCCCAACGTCGGTATTATCTTAACCAACGACCGCAACGAGGTTTTCTGGGGCAAACGCGTGCGCGAACATTCGTGGCAGTTTCCGCAAGGCGGCATCAAACCGGGGGAAAGCCCCGAAACGGCGATGTACCGCGAACTTTTGGAAGAAGTGGGCCTGCTGCCGCACCATGTAAAGATTTTGGGCCGCACGCGCGACTGGCTGCGCTACGACGTGCCTTCGCACTGGGTGCGCCGCGAATGGCGCGGCTCCTACCGCGGCCAGAAGCAGATTTGGTATCTGCTGCGCCTTATCGGCCGCGAAAGCGACGTGCATCTGCGCGCCACAAGCCACCCCGAGTTCGACGGCTGGCGCTGGCACCAATATTGGGCGCCCATAGATGAGGTAATTGATTTCAAACGGGATGTATATGCGGGCGCTTTAAGCGAGTTGTCGCGCTTTCTGCGCGGTTTGGAAACATTGGAAGAATTCAACCGCAGGCAGTCGGCAGAGCGCTGAGCGCGCTTGTTTAACCACGCATTCAGGCCGTCTGAATATCCGCACGGCAACCGGCGGTTTTTCAGACGGCCTGTTTTGTGCAGATAATGTTGCCTATACAGAAGGCCGTCTGAAAGAGGGCAGAAACCATGTATGACCACGTGCAATTCCACACCGACGAAAACTATCCCGCCGGCCTGCCGCCGGAAAACGCGGCCACCCATATCGGCATGTATTGGGCGTGGGCGGCATCGCAAGGCCTCACCAACCCCGTTTGGCAGAGCGCGCCCGAAACCGCCGCCGATTTCGCCGCCATGCTCGAAGGCGGCATCAGCGGCGCCGAATTTCTGCGCCGCCATATGGACGGCGCACTCACGCGCGACGATTTCAACGATTTCGGCCAACGTTTTACCGACTTTTATTACGACGACGAAGAAGACGGCTACGGTGCGTTTATGGAAGACTATGTGCGCACCATGAACACCCCCGCGCTCGGCAGTTTTTACCATGTTGCCGACAACGCCGAAAACCGCGCCGCTTTGGAAGCCGTGTTCCAAGCCGCTTTTGAAGCGTGGGATGCCAGCCTGCGCAGCAAACGTTAGGCCGTCTGAAAGAATAAACACTATGTCTGCCAAACCCTTAGCCATCAGCATCAATTGCTTCCGCCGCGGCGGCGGCATGGAAAGCTACACTTTCGATTTGGTGCGCCATCTCACCGGCGGCGGCCGCAGCGTGCGTGTTTATGCGGCGCAATTCGATGCCGCCTTGCCCGAATACGCCCACATCGAACCTTGTTTGGTCAAGCAGAGGCTGGTGCCCAAAAAACTCAGGCCGTTTTTCTTTTCCGCCCAATTGCAGCCGCACCGCCGCCCCGAAGAGCAGCTGATAGCCTGCAACCCCAGCGACCATGCCGCCGTATTCGTTTGCGGCGGCACGCATCTTGGTTATCTGCGCAACATGGGCAAAACCGCCAACCCGATCGACAAACTAACCGTTTGCCGCAACCGCAGCAATTACGCCACCGCCCGCTCCATCATGGCGCACTCGGCGATGATGCAGCGCGAACTGGTGGAGCTTTACGGCATCGATTCTGCCAAAATCCGTGTGGTTTATCCGCCTGCCGACACCCGCCGCTTCTACCCCGATGCCGGGTCGGCTGCCGCCACGCGCCGCCGCTACGGTTTTCGCGACGATGAAACCGTTTTCCTGTTTCCGTCCACCGGTCATACGCGCAAAGGTTTGGATTTGCTGGCTGCTTTTTTCGAGCACACCGATTTGCCGGTCAAGCTCGCCGTTGCAGGCTCGCCCTTGCCGCGCCCGATGAAAAACACGGTGGAACTGGGCTTCTGCGACGATATGCCCGCCCTTTACCGCGCCGCCGACTACACTATTATGGCATCGCTCTACGAGCCGTTCGGTTTGGTGGGCGTAGAATCGGTGTTGAGCGGCACCCGCGTGGTTTTATCGGACAATATGGCCTGCACCGAAGTGATGAACGGCGGCGCCGGCTTTTTCTTTTCCCGCGAAAACCCCGAAACCCTGGCCGAGGCCGTACGGCAGGCGGCAGCCCTCAAGCAGGCGGGCGGCCATAAAATCGCCGAGCCGCTGCAAGCCTTAACCTACAATCCCGATGTGGCGCACCATATAGCCGGGTTGGATGCCATGTTGCAGGCCGTCTGAAAAGGAAAACACATGAAACTGATTATTCTCGACCGCGACGGCGTGATTAACCACGACCGCGACGATTTTGTAAAATCCGCCGACGAATGGGTGCCGATAGAGGGCAGCATGGATGCCGTTGCCTTTCTCACCGAGGCGGGTTACACCCTGGCCGTGGCCACCAACCAATCCGGCATAGGCCGCAATTATTTCACCGTGGAAACCCTCACCGAAATGCACGCCAAAATGCACCGGCTGGTGCAGCAGGCAGGCGGAAAAATCGACGGTATCTGGTTCTGCCCCCACACCGCCGCCGACAACTGCGGCTGCCGCAAACCCAAGCCAGGCATGATTGCCGACATTATCGAGCGTTTCAACGCCGAAGCCGCCGACACCTGGCTGGTGGGCGACAGCCTGCGCGATTTGCAGGCCATCGACGCGGTGGGCGGCAAGCCCGCGCTGGTGCTCACCGGCAAAGGCAAAAAAACGCTGGAAAACGAAGGCGACCGTCTGCCGGAAAACACGCAGGTGTTCGACAACCTGCTGGCGTTTTCGCAATACGTTATGCAGGAGAAAGCCGCCGGAGAAGCCAAAGAAACCTGATGCCGGCAAGTTGAGGCCTTTGCGAGCCATATCGATATTGCAAACACTCTGCGTCATGCCCGGGCTTGAGCCGAACATCTTTTGGTTTCGCAAAGAAATAAATAGAGATACTCGGGTCAAGCCCGAGTATGACGACAGTAGGATTTTTCAGACGGCCTAAACGACTTGCAAAGGCCTCAGCCCAAACAACGTTGGATTTTTCTACAACCCAAGCCGTCTGAAAAAACACCCGCAACCCACAGGAACCCCGAATGCTTTATATCCGCAACCTTATCTACTGGCTGGTGCTGGTGCTGATTACCCCGCCGATGTTTATCCTGATATTGCCCGCCGCCCTGATACCCAAAGGCGCCAATTACGTTGGCCGTGCATGGGCGCTGGTGCTGGTGTGGCTGCTGAAGAACATCGTCGGCCTCACATACCGCGTGGAAGGCCGCGAAAACATTCCCGCGCGGCCGTCGATTATTTGCAGCAAGCACCAATCGGGCTGGGAAACTTTGGCGTTTCAAGAAATTTTCCCCCTGCATGTTTTCGTGGCCAAAAGAGAGCTGTTTAAAATCCCGTTTTTCGGCTGGGGGTTGAAACTGGCCAACACCATAGGCATAGACCGCAGCAACCGCACCCAAGCCAACCGCCGGCTGATGGAGCAGGGCTTGGCGCGCAAAAAAGAAGGTTTTTGGATTACCATCTTCCCCGAAGGCACCCGTTTGCCGCCCGGCCAACGCGGCAAATACAAACTCGGCGGCGCGCGCATGGCGCAGATGTTTGAAATGGACTTAGTGCCCGTGGCGCTCAACAGCGGCGAATTCTGGCCGAAAAACTCGTTTTGGAAATATCCCGGCGAAATCACCGTGGTTATCGGCAAACCCGTCGCCTACAACAGCGGCGCGCCCGAAGAAGTAATGGCGCAATGCGAAAGCTGGATTGAAGCGCAGCAGCAAAGAATCGGCGGCAGGGGGCCGTTTGCAGCCCTCAAGGCCGTCTGAAACCTGTTCCGGCCATATTCACATGCAGCTTACCTACACCTTTTCAGACGGCCTCATCGTTCATATCGAACTGAAACGCAGCGCCAAGAAAAATATCATTCTGCGGCCGCATTCGGCCGACACCGTCCGCATCAACGTGCCGCCCTATCTGAGCGGCAGGCAGTTGCAGGCCTGGCTGGCGGGCAACGAGCCTTTGCTGCTGAAAACCCTCAGCCGCGCCCCGCAACCCGCGCCCGAAACCATGCCCGAACGCATTTGGTATCGCGGCGAACGGCATACCCTGCATACCCACGCGCAGACGCATATCCGGCACCAACCGCCGCAAATCCTGCTACCCGACGCACCGTGGAGCCGGCAGAAAACCCTGTTGCGCCGCCACCTTGCCGGGCGCGCCGCCGAAACCCTGCTGTCGCGTCTGGCGCAACACGCCGCCGCAATGCGGCTGACCCCTGCCGCAACCGCCCTGAGCAATGCCAAAACCTTTTGGGGCGTGTGCCGCAGCCGCACCGGCATCCGTCTCAACTGGCGTCTTATCGGCGCCCCTGATTTTGTGGCGGATTATGTGTGCATACACGAACTCTGCCATATCCCGCATCCCAACCACAGCCCGCGTTTTTGGGAAATGGTCAACCGCCATACGCCGCACACAGAGGCCGCCAAAAAGTGGTTGAAACAGCACGGCGGCGAGTTGTTTGTGTTGGATTGAAGCGGGCGGGGCAAACGCCGTCGTCATGCTTGGGCCAAGCCTGAATATGATGTATATACTTTTTCTTAAGTTGCTTGACTATATACTGCGAAGGCCGTCTGAAAATATTTTCAGACGGCCTTTGTGGCGGGTTTGACGCAATCAATCGTTTTCGGGAAAAACGGCTACATTTCCGTCCAGTTTACCCAGCCCATCCACCAAGTGATCAGGATCAAACCGCCGAAAATAATGCGGTAGTAGGCAAACGGCACATAGTTTTTGGTGGCAACGAATTTCAACAGGGCTTTCACCGCCAAGAGGCCGGCGGCGAAGGCGGAAACGAAACCCACCGCAATCAGGCCGATGTCTTGCGCGGAAAACAGATGGAAGTGTTTCAACACATCGTAAGTGGTGGCGGCAATCATCACCGGCACGGCCAGAAAGAATGAAAATTCGGTGGCGACTTTGCGCTCCAGCCCCCACAACATACCGCCCATAATGGTGCTGCCCGAGCGCGAAGTGCCGGGTACCAGCGCGCAGATTTGGGCAATGCCCACCACCAGCGCGTCGCGCATACGCATATCGTCCACACTGGTTACTTTCGGCGGAATAAAGCGCTGGCGGCGCTCGATCCACAAAATAATAAATCCGCCGATAACCAAGGCCGCAGCCACGGTAATCGGGTTAAACAGCCAAAGTTTGATTTGCTTACTGAAAATCAGGCCGACCACGGCAGCGGGGATAAAGGCCACGGCCAGGTTGATCACGAAACGGTTCACCTGTTTGTCGCGGCCGATGTGGGTAACCACATGGGTGAAACGGCGGCGGTATTCGAAGATAACCGCCAGCACCGCGCCGAGCTGGATGGCGATTTCAAACACTTTGCCGTTGCTTTTGAAGTTGATCAAATCGCCTACCACAATCAGGTGGCCGGTGCTGGAAATCGGCAGAAATTCGGTCAGGCCTTCGATAATGCCCAGAATCAGGGCTTTGAACAATAACAGGATATCCATAAATCAGGGAGGTTCTTTCAGACGGCCGGGCAGCTTTCAGACGGCCTGGTAAAAATAAATTTCAGGCAGCCTTTTATAGCCTGAAAACCTAACGATTCCGCAACCGCCGCGCCCGGCCGCACTTCTTTGCGCCGATGCCGCCAGCTTTGCATCATCATTAGGTTTCTTTGCTACGGCTGCCCGCTTGCTGCTTATTTGTTGGCAGACTTGGCAATCGACGCGCCCTTGCTTTTCAGTGCCGGAACGGCTTTTTTAGCGGCCGGCGCTTTCATGCCGCGCTCGCTGCGCACTTTGGCCACCAACTCGTTAATGGTTTTCATGCCGGCGTTCCAGTCGCCGGTGAATTTCACCTGGTATTTGCCGCCCACGATCACGGTGGGCGTGCCGCTGATTTGGTAGGTGTTGGTCAGCTCTTCCATTTTTTTGGCTTGGGCGGGGTTGCCGAACGAATCGTAAGCGGCAATCAGTTTCTTGCCGTCGAAGCCCTTCTGGCTTTCGGCCCACTGCTTGAATGTGGCCGTGTCGGCCAGGTTGATTTTCTGCTCGTAAACGGCTTTAAACACCTCGGGGTTGGCCTGGTATTTCAGGCCGGAGCTGTTCACTGCGGCGGCTACGCGCGCCAAGCCCAGCATTTCGGGCTGCCAAACAACGTGTTCGGTGCGCAGATAGGTATCGGCAGGGAAAGTTTTGGCATGTTTCAGCAGCACCGGGTCGAGATGGTAGCAATGCACGCAGAAATAACCGAAAAATTCGAGCACTTCGATTTTGTCGGCCTGAAGCTGGGGAATCGGCTTGGGCAGAACGGTGTAGTCGGTGCCTTCGGTTGCCGCATGGGCGTTGGCGGCCAAGCCGAATGCTGCCGCGGCGGCCAGTAAAATGCTTTTCAGTTTCATGTGTGGTCCTTTTTGCATCTTATTTCACGGAGCGGGCGAAGCTGTCCACGCCGTTGCGTTTGAGGGTTTGTTGGGTGCGGCGGGCGGCATCGCTGCTCATGCGGCCGCTTTGCACGCGGTAAACGGGTTTGCCGTTGGCTTCGCCTTCCACCACGCTTGACGACACGCCCATCATGGCCAGTTTGGCGCGGTGGGCTTCGGCACTTTCGCGGTTGTTGAACGAACCCATTTGCAGCACGGTGCGGCCGCCTTCGTCGTCGGCGGGCTGCTTGCCGCTATCGGCTTTTTTGGCCGTTTCTTTTTTTGCCGTTTCTTTTTTCGCGGCTTCTGCACGGGCGTTTTCACGCGCTTTTTCGATGCTGCCGCTGTCTAAAATCTGCTCGGGTGTGGGTTTGGCTGCTTTTTTCTGCTCTTCTTTTTTCGGCTGCTCTTTTTTCGCTTCGGGCTTAGGCTCGGGTTTGGCTTCGGGTTTTTTCACCGCCGGTTTCTGTTCGGTTTTGGGTTTGACTGCGGTTTGGGGCAGCACGGCTGCGGAAGAGCCGGAGGCGGCAGGCTCGGAAGCGGTTTGCCGGTCTTCGATAAAGCCGCCTAAAACGTCGGAAGCCGTATCAACGGGGGCGCTGGCGGCGGGCGGTGCGGATGCGGCAGGCTCGCTGCTTTTCGGTGTGAGGATTTCGGGTTTGGGCAGCTCTTTCTGCGCTTCTTCTTTGAATGCTTCTTTATTGCTCTTGTTCAAAAAGAACAAAACGCCGGCAATCACTGCGGTTGCCAGCAACAAGCCCAACATAAAGCCTGACAGGCCTTTTCCATACTGTTTTTTCGCGCTCATAAAATACCTACGATACCTTGATTTTTATTGGGTGATGCCGTCTGAAAACTGCTGTGCTCCCCAGTTTCCAAGCGGCGCATTTTAGCAATAACTTATGCTTGAAGCAAAAACCTTACAAAGCCCGACGAAAACTTACCGCGCGTAACACATGGGCGCGGCTGACGCCTTCGTCGCCGCCCAAATCGGCCAGCGTGCGCGCCACACGCATGATGCGGTGGTAGCTGCGGGCGGAA
Organism: Neisseria dentiae; assembly: GCF_014055005.1. NCBI lineage: Bacteria > Pseudomonadati > Pseudomonadota > Betaproteobacteria > Neisseriales > Neisseriaceae > Neisseria > Neisseria dentiae. The sequence goes on from NZ_CP059570.1 coordinate 322,127, forward strand.
AGCGAGAGTTTTTCGAGCAGGCCGCCCAGCGTTTCGTGCGCCTCTTTAGAGACCATCGCCGTTTCGTCCAGTTCCGTTACGCTTAAGGCCGCATTGACCTTGCCCTGCCGGGCATACTGCCGCTCGCGCGCGGCCCGCACGCGCGCCGACACATCGGCGCTGCTCTCGCCGGCCTGCTGCTGCGCCAGCTCGGCGGCGGAAAGTGCGGGCACTTCGATGGTCAGGTCGATGCGGTCGAGCAGCGGGCCGGAGATTTTGCCGCGGTAGCGGGCGATGCTCTCGGGTGTGCAGCGGCAGGGTTTGGCGGGGTGGCCGAGATAGCCGCAGGGGCAGGGGTTCATGGCGGCAACCAGTTGGAATCCGGCGGGATAAACGGCTTTGTGCGCCGCGCGGGAAATATGGATTTCGCCGGTTTCCAGCGGTTCGCGCAACACTTCCAGCACCTTGCGGTCAAACTCGGGAAGTTCGTCTAAAAACAAAATGCCGTTGTGGGCCAATGAAATTTCGCCGGGGCCGGCATTTCCGCCCACCACCGCCACGGGGCTGGAAGTATGGTGGGGGCTTTGAAAAGGCCGTTGGCCGTGCAAATCCTGCCTGTGGTTGGGCAGCAGCGAGCGCAACGCCCACACTTCGATTAATTCTTCGTCGGTTAGCGGCGGCAGAATGGATGGCAGGCGCTGGGCGAGCATGGATTTACCCGTGCCGGGCGGCCCCATCATCAACAGGCTGTGGCCGCCGGCGGCGGCGATTTCCAACGCCAGGCGTGCGGTGTGCTGGCCTTTTACGTCTTTCAAATCGTGCAGGCTGCGGTTTTCAGACGGCCTTTGCGCCATATCGGCCTGCGTTTGCGCCAACGGTTCGACGGCGTTCAGGTGTGCGGCCACCTGCCCCAAGCTGCCGGCACCGTAAACCGTGATGCCGTTGATGATGGCGGCCTGTTCGGCATTTTGCTGCGGCAGGATAAAGGCGCGGCCGGCCTTCATGCCCTGCCAGGCCATCGCCAGCGCACCCCGCACGGGGCGCAGCGCGCCCGATAGGGCCAGCTCGCCCGCGAATTCGTATTGCGCCAGTTTGTCGGCCATAACCTGCCCCGAGGCGGCCAGTATGCCGAGTGCAATCGGCAGGTCGAAGCGGCCGGATTCTTTGGGCAGGTCGGCGGGGGCGAGGTTGACGGTGATTTTTTTGGCGGGAAATTCAAAGCCGCTCTGGATAATCGCCGCGCGCACGCGGTCGCGGCTTTCTTTGACTTCGGTGTCGGGCAGGCCGACGATATTAAACGCGGGCAAGCCGTTGGCAAGATGGGCTTCCACCTCCACCAACGGCGCGTTCATGCCGCTTAAGGCGCGGCTGTAAACAAGGGCTAACGACATTTGGCAGTCTTCGGTTTCAGACGGCCTTATTCGGTTTGTTCGGGCACTTCGGCGGCTTCCTGCGGCTCGGCGGTGCCGCCTTCGAGTTTGGCCAGGCGCGCTTCGAGTTCGGCCAGTTTGGTACGGGTTTTAATCAGCACCTGCTGCTGGATGTCGAATTCTTCGCGGGTAACCAAATCCATGCGGTTAAACGCGCTGCCGAGCAGGGCTTTCACGTTTTTTTCAACGTCTTTGGCGGGGCTGTTGGCGATGGTTTCGCTCACTTTGGCCGACACTTCTTCAAATATTTTTTTGCCGATCATTTTGCTGCTCCTTAATTCTAGGGGATTGAGGGCATTGTATAGCGAATCAGGCCGTCTGAAAACACGCGTTTATCAAAAGGTTTGCATGAATTAAGAACCTTGTAAAAACAATTTCAAGGCCGTTTGAAATACTTAAATCCAATCCCGTCATTTACGTGTAGATGGGAATCCGGATGGAAATATTAAGATTTTGATTAAACAAATGCTTGGATGCGAAGTACCTAGGTTTCCGTCTGCGTGTGAAGGATGGTTTAAGGTATTTTTACAAAGGTCTTGCTTGTATTTGGTAGTAGTGCGGAAAAAACCATCGTTTTAAGTTGTGATGTGTTTTTGTAAATGCGCCACTCTCTGGCTTTCAAATAGCCGTCTAAAAGTAAGGGGGAAGTTATGGGGTTAGCCCCAGTTTGCGCAGCAAGGCGCGGCTGCCGTCTGAAACGAGGCGGAAGGTTTCGTCGAAATCGCCGGTGTACCACGGGTCGGGCACATGGTTGTAGCCGCTTTCGGGTATCAGGTCGGTGAGTTTGAAAATTTGTTCGGGGCGGCGGCCGAACAGGCGTTCGAGTTCGGCGAGGTTGTTGTCGTCCATGGCGATGAGAAAGTCGTAACGGCTGCCGTCGCTCTGCCTAACTTGGCTGCTGGCGAAGCCCGAAGGGTCGATGCCTTGCTGCTTGAGTTTTTTCAGGGTGCCGTTGTGCATGTTTTCGCCGTTGTGCCAGCCCGAAGTGCCCGAGCTGGCGGTTTCTATGCGGTGTGCCACGCCCGCTTCGGCGGCCTGGCTGCGGAAAACGTATTCGGCCATCGGCGAGCGGCAGATGTTGCCGAGGCACACGAACAAAATGCGGTAGGTTTTCATGATTGTTCTGCAAACAAGGGGTTGTGGCCGGGCAGTTTGAGCGCTTGGGCGTAGGTGGGCAGTTCGGCTTCTTCGGGCAGCGCGTCGTGCAGCAGGCGGATGTTTTCCACTTGGCATTCGGCCATCAGGTCTAAAAAGTTCTGCTGGATGGTGGCAACGCGGTCGGCGGGCGAGAGCGGCCAGGCAAACACTTGGTCGGCCAGCTCGAAGGCGCTGTCGGTGGCGTTGAAGCCGAACAGGATTTTGCCGCCCTGCTGCGCGGCCATCACCACGCCTGCGCGCGGGCTTTGCAGGCGTACGGCGCGGAGGGCGTTGGCGGCAAACACGTCCATCGCCATGCGCAGGCGCATATGGCTGCCGTCGGTGAGGGCGGCCAGCGGCGTGGCGGGGGCGAGCGGGTTGGTGAACAGGGTGAGGCCGGGGCGCGTGAGGGCGGTTTGCCACACCTGCATCAGCGGCAGCGCGGCTTCGCGCAGGTTGGGGGTTAAGGCCGTCTGAATGTTTTTGTTGCTGTAGCCCAGGGCGAACACCACGTGCACCGACTGCCCTTGGGGTATGTCCAAATCGGCTTGCGGCAGTTTGGCGGCAAGCGCTTGGGCGGCGGCTTCGTTTTGTTTGGCGGCGAACCATTGGCCGGCGTTAACGGCGGCCAAATCGGCGGAGCGCACCAGTTTGGGCAGCCAGGTTGCCTGCACCAGCCCGCGCAGGTGCGGATAATCGGCCAGGCAGGCGCACAGTTCTAGCGCGGGGGCATCGAGCGGCAGCGTTTGCGGCTGGTTGCAGCCGGCCACCAGCACCACGGGCAGGGCGAACCATTGGATTTCATCATCGGTTTTGGCTTGCAGGGTGTCGTCCAAACCGTTTAACAGCGCGCGGTAGCTGTCGGCATCGGGTGCCATGCTCATGGCCACGGAAAGGCCGAGATAATGGTTTTGCTGCAACATCATATAGATTTCGGCCTGTAGCGATTCGGTGGAAAGTTTGCGCTGGGCGGCGGAAGTGCTGTGCACGATTTGCGAGGCGTAGGTGAGCAGGCTGTTTTTGACCGGATCGGTAGGATAGGGGCGGGTGTCGGGCAGGGTAAACATGGTGTTGCTTTCGTGTGTGCGTAAGATGGCGCATTATATAGCGAATCGGTTTGTTTACGGTATAAGGCGGCCGGCAGGGCTTGAGGCCGTCTGAAAAGATTTTTTCAGACGGCCTCAACGGTTTGCAAAGGTTCCGGTATCCGAACACAGCAACGCCGTTAACGGTTTGCGGAAACGGCCAGCAGCACGCTGCTGATGTCGGCGGGCAGAATGGCCAATGCCTGTTTTACGATTTCGTCGGGAATTTCGCGGTAAAACGCTTCGGCGATGCTGCCGGCGATGGCGGCCAGCGTGTCGCTGTCGCCGCCGAGCGAAACGGCCAGACGCACGGCGTGCTCGAAACTGCTGCTTTCCAAAAATGCGGTTAACGCCTGCGGTACGCTGCCTGCGCAGCTTGCGTCGAAGGTGTAGCCGGGGCGGATTTCGTCGCAGCTTTTGCCCAAATCGTAGCCGAACATTTTTTCGGTTTGCCGTTTGATAAAGGCTTTGCTGCGCCCCGTGCGCGCCCAGTAAACGGCGGCGGCCACGGCTTCGGCGCCTTTGATGCCTTCGGGGTGGTTGTGGGTGATGGCGGCAGAGGCACGGGCGCAGGCGAGGGTTTCGGCCAGCGTGCCGAACGCCCAGCCCGCCGCCGATACGCGCATGGCCGAGCCGTTGCCCCAGCTTCGGTAGGGTTGCGGATCGGGCTGCATAATCCAGCGTTGGAACGATGCACCGTAAGCGCCGCGCGGCTCGGGGTAGCGGCGGCACCATGCCTGCATCAGGGCGGCCAAATCGGTGCCGCAGCCGCCGAGCACCCAGTCGGCCACGGCGGCGGTGCAGACGGTGTCGTCGGTAAAGCCGCTTTCGGGTGTGAAAAAGGTGAAGTCGGTGCGCTTGCAGGGGGCGTTTTCAAAACGCGAACCTGCAATATCGCCGATGGCTGCGCCTAACATGGTTCTGCCTTGTTTGTGCGGGTTTCAGACGGCCCGGGACCTTTGCAAAAAAGCTGTTTTAGCCCTGAATTTATTTATGCTTCGTCATGCTCGTGCTTAACCCGGGTATCTCTTTTTCTTCTAAAACAAACAGATGCTCGGGTTGAGCACGAGCATGACGCAAGTGTTTTAAGGTGCCTAAAAGAATTTTGCAAAGGCCTCAGCTTTAGCGCGTTTGCTCGGTTACGGCGGCTTTCAGATGGCCGTAGCCTTCTGCGTCCATTTTATCGAGCGGGATAAAGCGCAGGCTGGCGCCGTTGATGCAGTAGCGCAGGCCGCCTTTGGCCGGCGGGCCGTCGGGGAATACGTGGCCCAAATGCGAATCGGCGGCGGTGCTGCGCACTTCGGTGCGGCGCATGTTGTAGCTGAAGTCGTTGTGTTCGGTAACGGACGAGGCGCTGATCGGGCGGGTGAAGCTCGGCCAGCCGCAACCCGAGTCGTATTTGTCGGCGGAGCTGAACAGCGGCTCGCCGCTGACCACATCGACATAAATGCCGGGGGCGAACAGGTGGTCGTATTCGTGGCTGAAGGCGTATTCGGTGCCGTTTTGCTGGGTGATGCGGTATTGCTCGGCGGTGAGCCGTTTTTTCAGCTCGGCATCATTCGGTTTGCGGTAGGCGGCGGCATCGAAGCCTTTGCCGTTTTGCGGGGCGGCCTTGCCGGGCAGCGGTTCGTCGGCTTTGCGGATGTCGATGTGGCAGTAGCCGTTGGGGTTTTTAACCAGATAGTCTTGGTGGTATTCCTCGGCTTCGTAAAAATGTTTCAGCGGCAGGTTTTCCACCACTAAGGGTTGGGCGTATTTCTGCTGTTCCTGCTTCAGCGCGGCGGCAATCACGGCCTGCTCGGCCGGGTTGGTGTAATACACGCCGGTGCGGTATTGGGTGCCGCGGTCGTTGCCCTGTTTGTTGAGGCTGGTGGGGTCGATAACGCGGAAATAATATTGCAGGATATCGTTAAGGCTTAGTTTGTCGGCATCGTAAACCACGCGCACGGTTTCGGCGTGGCCGGTGTTGCGGCGCACCACGTCTTCATACGAAGGGTTTTCGGTGTTGCCGTTGGCGTAGCCGGAAACGGCGTCAACCACGCCGTTGATACGCTGGAAATAGGCTTCCAAGCCCCAGAAGCAGCCGCCGGCAAGGTAAATGGTTTTGGTGTTCATCGCAGCAGGTTCCTTTTTCTGAGCGGGTTTGTAGAAGGTGTGTTTCAGACGGCCTATGTCGGCTTCATGGTTTTCTATCAGGGCCAACGCTTGCGCTTCGTTGATGCTGCCTTTCACGATGCGCGCGAGGTTGCCGTGTTTGTCGAGCACCGCCCACGAGGGGTAAACGCCGATATTCAGGCTTTTGGCCAAGCCGCCGCCTTCGTCGGTAACCACGGGCAGTTTGGGATAGTTCAGGCCGCGGTACCATTGCAGAAAATCGGCTTGGTTTTTTTCGCCGAGAAAGCCGGGCGAGGCCACGGTAATCAGATTGGCCGTCTGAAAGCGCTTATCTTGCGCCCATTGTTCGGTGTGGGCAAGTTCCGACAAACACAAGGGGCACCAGCTTGCCCAGAATTTTATCAGCGTGGGTTTGCCTTTGGCCAAATGCCGACCGGCGGGCTTGCCCTGCGTGTCGTGCAGTTGCTGCAAGGCTGCGGGCACGGGCGCGGCGTTGCCGGGCTTGATGTGGAACAGAAACAGTGAGGCAATCAGGGCGGGTATGGCCGACAAAAGCAGCATTTTCCAAAATGCGGACAGTTTCACGGAGGGTCTCCTGTTTTTAAATGATTGGGGAAAAGCGGCTTGTTTCGGCATCACGCCATAAGAGAACGTGATGCCGGAAATCATACTTTTCCGTTAGTTATATGGCAGCAGACGGGAACGGTGTCGGAAACTTACACGGTTTGATGTAAAACCGGTGGGAAGTCGGCGCGGCTTGTGGTTTGAGGCCTTTGTGAAATTCGTTCAGGCCGTCTGAATATTTTTCAGACGGCCTGAGGGTGTTTTGCAAAGACTTCGGTTTATCAGGCTTCGGGCAGGGCAATCGGCTGATAGGGCGGAATATCCAACACATAGCGTATCCAATTGCCGAAGCTGTATTTTTCACGGATTTCGGGGGCGGTTTCGTGATAGGGGCGCTTTAGGAAATCATCTATGCCGTCGAATGTTTCGCCGTCCCAAATGAAAATGTTGTCGGGGTGGTAGAAATCATATTTGGCGGTTTCGGTGTTGGTGGTAATCAGCTTTTTGCGGTAGCCGAGTGCTTCGAATGCGCGGAACGACAGGCCGTTGTGGATGGGTGTTTTGAAATCGACCAGCACTTTGGCACGGGCGGCGTGTTGCAGGTTTTCGGCGTAGTCGGAGGTTAGGGTGGAAAGTTTGATGTTGTCGGGGTAAAGGGCGCGGCAGGCTTTCTCTTCTTTGGCGGCGCAGACGATGTTGAAATCCAACGTCCAGCCGTGCGCGCGGGCCTGATGCCCGAATTCGGCAATCACGCCGCTGCGCTGCGGCAGGTGCGAGCCGACGAAATAGAAATCGGCATGGGTTTCGTCGGTTTGTGCGGCGGGGTAGTCGAAATAGAAATTGGTAAGCGGCAGAAAGTTGCCGTTTGGCTGCAAGTCGGCAGGGTCGAACACATAAAAGCGGTCGAATTTGGAAACGGTTTGCCAGATATCGGGATAGCGGTTCATGCCGTCCCATTGGTAATTGACCATGGTGCGGCGGATGCGGCGGCGGATTTCGGCCAGCAGTTCGGGCGCGTAGAGATCGCCCCTGATAAAGAGGGCGTAATCGGCTTGGCCGGCGGCATCGAGTGTGCTCAAGATATTTTGGTGAAATACGGCAGCCTGCAATTTCTGTTTGGCGTATTTGTCGCGCAATACCAGTTTTCTGAATTTAACGCCGAGCCGGGCGGATAGTGAAGGGTAGCGGAATGTACGGGGGTCGGAAACCAAATGGATCACGTTGAAGCCGTGATGTTCGAGGTTGGCTTGGATGCTTCGGTAGATACCCATATTGTCGGGCATACCTAAAAAAACGGTCGGTTTGTTCATGGCGGAGACTTTGGCTTTATGGGGTTTCAGACGGCCCGGCGCGGGATGGAGGCCGTCTGAAAACGGCGCGGGGCAAAGGTTTACGGCAGTGCGGCAGAGGGCGAAAATGCGCGCTGTATCCAGCTTCCGAACGAATAATATTGTTTGATTTCGGGATCCAACGCAACGTAAGGCTTGTTGAGAAAGTCTGCCAGCCCGTCGAGGTTTTTGCCGTTCCACACGAAAATATTGTCGGGGTGGTAGAAATCGTAGCCGGTAACGGTTTGGTTGTTGGTGATCAGCTTTTTATCGAAACACAGGGCGTCGAAAATCCGGAACGACAGGCCGTAATGGTCGAATTGGACAAAATCAACCACGGCACGGCTGCCGCATACTTTTTGCAGGTTTTGCTCGAAGCTCAGCACGGTGGAACGGTTGAGATAGGTGATGCCTTCGGTGCCGAAGGCTTTGCGGGCGCGCTGGTCTTTGCAGTAGATATGGAAATCAAGCGGCAGTTTCAGACGGCGTGCTTCTTCGATAAAGCGTTTGGTATCGACGGCGCGGTTGGCTTCGTAGCCGCCGAGAAAATACAGACCGTTGCTGCCGTTTTCGGTTTCGACCGGAAAGTCGAAATAAAAATTGGTGGTTGCTTCGAAACGGTGTTGGGGATATTTGGCCACATCGTTTTTGTCGAACACGAAGCAGCGGTCGAAATAGGGCAGGTAGTCGATGATATCGGGAAAGCGGCCGATGCCGTCCCATTGGTAGTTGATGCAGAAGGCGGAATGCTCGCGGATTTTTTTAATAATGGCTTTGGGGTAGATATTGGCACGTATGCACAAGGCGAAATCGGCTTTGTTGCCGCCCAGCGCGGCAAGTTTGCGGTTGATTTCGTTTTGAAAGCGCGAAAACTTCAGCTTTTTCTTATAGTCTTGGTTTTTAGTGATTTTTTTATGATAAAGCGCAGCCAGCCGGCTGCCCAGGTGCGGGTAGTAGGAATCCCGGTCGTCATAACACAGGTTAATAACATCGAAGCCGTGGTGGCGTAGGTTTTTCTCGATACATTGATCCAAGCCGTACATATAAGGCACGGCCAAAATAACGGTTTTGCTCATGGTGGGAGAGATTGTCGGATTTTCAGACGGCATGCGTGTTTCATGCCGTCTGAAAAGTTTCGTTATCAGGCTTGCGATTCGATAAAAGCGGCCACTTGTGCGGCATCGGTCAGCGCGCTGCACGAGGCTTCTTTGTTGATGCGTTTGGCCAAACCCGCCAGCACTTTGCCGGGGCCGCATTCTGCGGATTGGGTAATGCCTTCGGCAACCAGCGCGTTGACGGTTTCGGTCCAGCGCACGGGGCTGTAAAGCTGGCGTACCAAGGCGTCTTTGATTTTTTCGGCATCGTCGTAGGCGGCCACGTCGGCATTGTGGATCACGCGGATTTGCGGTGTTTTGATTGCCACGTTTTTCAATGCTTCGGCCAGTTGCTCGGCGGCCGGTTTCATCAGGCTGCAATGCGAGGGCACCGAAACAGGCAGCGGCAGGGCGCGTTTGGCGCCTTTTTCTTTGGCAAGTTCCATCGCGCGCTCCACCGCAGCGGCGGCGCCGGCAATCACCACTTGGCCGGGCGAGTTGAAGTTGACGGCTTCCACCACGCTGCCTTGGGCGGCTTCGGCGCAAACTTCGCGAACCACATCGTCGTCCAGCCCCAAAATGGCGGCCATTGCCCCTTCGCCTTGCGGCACGGCGCTCTGCATCAGCTCGGCACGCAGGCGCACGAGTTTGACGGCGTCGGCAAAATCCAATGCGCCCGCAACCACCAATGCGGTGTACTCGCCCAAGCTGTGCCCAGCCGCCACGGAGGGAGCTTTGCCGCCCGCTTCGAGATAGGCGCGGTAAGTGGCCACGCCGGCGGCCAGCATCAGCGGTTGGGTGTTGACGGTTTCGTTGATGGGGGCGGCATCATCGCCGTTAATCATCGCCCACAAATCCCGGCCGAGCACGGCGGAGGCTTCGTCGAAAGTGGCTTTCACAACGGCGGTGCCGTCGAAACCGTTCATCATGCCGAGGCTCTGCGAACCTTGGCCGGGAAAGAAAAATGCGAAAGACATGGCAATCCTTTAGTTTTTTAACAATGAAGCAAGCGGATTATCGGCATAATGTATCAGCAGCGCATAGGTGATGGCAATATTGATTGCCGCCACCAGCCAGAAAACGCGGATAAACGATGCTTTGCCGGTTTTGTGGTTGAAGGCGCCGCGTGCCAAAAGCGCGCCCGGCCAGCCGCCGATCAGGCCGATTTGGTGCAGTTTTTTCTCAGGCACGCGCCCCAGATAACCTGTTTTGCCGGCTTGGGTAACGGCGGTTTGCTTGTCGCTGCGGTAAAGCCAGAAGGCGGCAGCGCTGGCAAGCAGGTAAAACGCGGCCAGTTTGGTGGAATAATGGTTGACGGCCAGCAGGTAAACCGTACCGCTCAGGCCGTAACACAAAAATTTGCGCATATTCAGGTTCAGCTCGTGGTAATCGTAGGGGCGGTCGGAAAACAGCGACGCTTCGTGGCCGCTCAACACCACTTTCAGGGCTTTCTGCGGTTCGCTGCCGACGGGGCGGTTGCAGTAGAAACTCACCTGCTGCCCGGCCTGCGGCCGCTGCGATGTGTAGTGGAACGCAGAAATATGGAAAAACACGCTTTGCTTTTTTGCGGTGCGGATAAAACCGTAGCCTTTTTCGTCGTCCCAACTGATGATTTCGCCGTTTAAAACACGGTTGGCGGGCAGGGCGTGTGTGTCGGTGCCGGCGGTGCCGTGTTGCCTGGTATCGGCGCCGCCGGAGATTTGCGGGCTGTCGGCGCGGCCGGTTTCGGTTTGCGGCTGTTCTTCGGCGATAACGGCGGCGGGTTGTTGCGCCGTATCCGGTGCGGTTTCAGACGGCCTGCCGATAATATCGGCTTCCACCAAAAGCCATTGGCCGTTGCTGTGTTTGACCAGCCTGCCTTCCAAAACTTCGCCGGTTTCGGGAATGCGGGTTTGGTCGTTTAAAAACTGCCCCAAAATAAAAATCGGGGAACTGCGCTGCACCCGGTGGATGCCGTAGCCACCGTTTTGTTGGAAGTTCCATTCGGTGAGCGTTACTTCCACCCGTTCGTTTTCCTTTAAGGGCGGCAACAGCGACGCGCCTTCTGCGCACAGGCGGTTTTTGGCGTCTTGATGCAGGCAGAAACTGATGCGGTCTCCGCTTTTCGGGTGGGCGTAGTGCCGGCTTAAAGACGAGGCTTCGAGCAGAATCCGCTGTGCGCCGTGATCGTCGGAAACCACCGAGCCGCGTTGCAGCTCGGCGAACCAGTGCGTTACTGTGCCGTAATGTATTTGTTTGGTCATTTTCGTAATGTATTTGGTGAGTTATGGTTGGGCGGCCGGGAGCTTCCCCTGCTCGTTGATTGGCTGCCGTCGTTTTATTCGTTTTTTTTGTTTGGCCGTCTGAAAATATTCGGTTTGCTGTGGTTCAGGCGGCCTGAATGTTGTTTTTTTAAATGGTTTGCATTGTATTTGAATAGTTAGTATTTCAACAGCACCGCACCCCAGGCGAAGCCGCCGCCGATGCCTTCGAGCAACAGGTGCTGCCCGCGGCTGATTTGGCCGCTGCGTATGCCGCTGTCTAAGGCGAGCGGAATGGATGCTGCGGAAGTGTTGCCGTGTTCCTGCACGGTCAGCACCACTTTTTCCATGCTCAAACCCAAATGCTTGGCGGTGCTTTCGATAATGCGTTTGTTGGCTTGGTGCGGCACGAGCCAGTCGATTTGACCGGCGGTGTAGCCCGCTTCGGTGATCACTTCGTCGGCCACTTTGGACAGCATTTTTACGGCGAATTTGAATACGCCGGGGCCGTCCATGGTTAGGAAAGGCGTGCCCCAAACTTGGCCGTTTACCACTTGGCCCGGGGTTTTGAGCAGATCGAGGTAGTCGCCGTCGGCCTGTAACTTGCTGTGGATGATGCCCGGTTCGTCGGATGCGCCCAACACCACCGCTCCTGCGCCGTCGCCGAACAGTACGCAGGTGGTGCGGTCGTTCCAGTCGAGAATGCGGCTGAAGGTTTCCGCGCCGATTACCAACACGTTTTTGGCCATGCCGCTTCTGATGTAGGCGTTGGCGGTGGTGATGGCATACATAAAACCCGCGCACACGGCCTGCACATCGAAAGCAGGGCAGCCGCTGCTGCCGATGCCGAGTTTCTGCTGCACGATGGTGGCAGTGGAAGGAAAAATCATATCGGGCGTTGAAGTGGCAACGATGATCAGATCAAGCTCTTCGGCGGGCAGGTTGGCGCTTGCCAAGGCATTGCGCGCGGCGGCAACGGCCAAATCGCTGGTTTTTTCGTTATCGTCGGCGAGATGGCGGAATTTGATACCGGTGCGCGTGGTAATCCATTCGTCGGAAGTGTCTATTTTTTTGGCTAAATCATCGTTGCTGACGCGGTTGGCGGGCAAATAGCTGCCCGTGCCGAGAATCTTGGCATACTGCATGGTAACGCCTTTTAAGGGTTTGGGGGTAACGGCTATTGTAAGATAATCCGCCCGATTTTCCCAAATATTAATCGCAAGGGCGGCGGGAGGCTTCGAACAACGGCGGTTTGGCAAAGGTTTCGGCCGGCCGCCGGTGTTGCAAATAAAGCCAAACATAAGAAAACAGGCAGCTTTGAATTGCCAAAGCTGCCTGAGTTATGGTGGTCGGAATGAGAGGATTCGAACCTCCGACCCCTTCGTCCCGAACGAAGTGCGCTACCGGGCTGCGCTACATTCCGAATAAGCTGCGCATTATAGGTAAAGAATTTCTATTTGGCAAGATAGGGTGGCGAAAATTAACGGGGCGCTTTGCCGGCAGCTGCTTTTGCCGTTGTGATGGCGGAAGTCAGGCGGCGTGCACAACAAATATGGTGGGGCGTTTTTTCAGGTTGGGCAGTGGCCCGCTTTTGCGCCAGCCGGCCACGGTTCGGCTGATGATGGTTTGTGAAGGCAGCGTTAAATCGCTGGCGGTGCACAGGCGGGTGGCGGGGGAAAGTGTTTCGACGGCATCGGCCAGCAGCGCATCGTTACGGTAGGGTGTTTCGATAAACAACTGGGTTTCGTTGTGTTGGCGGGAGCGCTGTTCCAATGCCTTTAAGGCATGGATACGTTCGCTTTTTTCAGACGGCAGGTAACCTTTGAATGCAAAATTCTGGCCGTTGGCGCCCGATGCCATCAGAGCCAGCAGCAGGCTGGACGGGCCGACCAAGGGGCACACTTCGAAACCGTGCTCGTGCGCCAGCGCCACCAGGTTGGCGCCGGGGTCGGCCACGGCAGGGCAGCCGGCTTCGCTGACAATGCCCATGCTGCGGCCTTCTTGCAGCGGTTTGAGCAAATCGGGCAGGGTTTTGATGTCGGTGTGTTCGTTGAGCGTTTGCAGGTTCAGATTGCGTATCGGCGTAGTGATGCCCAAGTGTTTCAGGTGGGCGCGGGCGGTTTTTTCGGCTTCGACCACGAAGTCGGTAAGGCCGGTAATTTGCGCCTGTTCGTGCGGCAGCAGGCAGGGTGTGTCGGGTGTGCCGAGCGGGGTGGGGATGAGGTAGAGTATGGTGGGCATGGTTTCGGGCTTTCGGCGTAATCGGCAAACCGGCCGGTTTGATCAGGCCGTCTGAAAAAACAGGTTATTTTTTAATGAAATATTTTCAGACGGCCTCAAGGTGGTTTTACAAAGGTTCTGGTGTGATTGTTGTTAAATAACTTCCACATCTTCCGCCGCCAGAAACGCCACCAGTTTGAAAACCGGCAGGCCGATAAGGGCGTTGGGATCGGTGCTGTCTATCCGTTCCAGCAGCGCCGCGCCCAAGCCTTCGCTTTTGGCTGCGCCGGCGCAATAAACGGCATCGGGTTCGCGCTCTAGATAACGGCGGATTTGCCCGCCGTCCAATTCGCGCATGGTAACCACGGTTTTATCAACATGGGTGTGCAGGCCGTTGGAAGCGGTGTTGAGCAGGCAGAGCGCGCTGTAAAACTCAATACGCTGCCCGCTCAAGTCTGTCAGCATCTGTTGTGCGTTTGCGACGTTCATCGGCTTGCCGAGCTGGCGGCCGTTGCACCAGGCCACTTGGTCGGCACCGATAATCAGCGCGTGCGGAAATTTTCCGGCCAACGAGCGGGCTTTGCCGACGGCAAGGCGCAAGGCGGTTTGCTCGGCGGTTTCGCCGGGCGCGGGCGTTTCGTCGAAATCGGGACGGGCCGTCTGAAACGAAACCCCCAAGCGTTGCAGCTGGGCTTGGCGGAACACCGAACTCGAGCCTAAAATAAGCGGCAGATTTGCATTCATGTGTGTAAAAACATTGACGTTAAAGCAACGAAATTATATCATACCCCGTTTATGTCAGACCTTAATTTGATTGACCCCGCCGCTTTCGCCGCCGAAAAGCAGAGCCTGCAAGGCAGATTTTTGCTGAGCCAGTTGGACGAACGCGTTTGGTCGCACGAATATTTTGCCGACAAACAGGCCGAGGTGTTGTTTACGCTTCAGGGCGGGCAAGACCGCCTCGGGCGCTTGTTTCTCGATTTGGGCGTAACCGGCAGCGTGCCGCTGGTGTGCCAGCGCTGTATGCAGCCGATGCCGTTCGATTTCAACGAAACCGGCCGTATCGTGTTGTTCGGCGACGAAGCCGGTTTGGACGAAGCCATGCTTTCCGACGACGACTTGGAAGGCATGGTGGCGGAAGAAACGCTCGACGTGCGCACTTTGGTGGAAGACCAAATCCTGATGGCCCTGCCGTTTTCGCCGCGCCATGAAAACTGCGGCAACGCCGCCGTCGGAGAGGTCAACCGAGACAAACCCAACCCGTTTGCCGTTTTGGCAGGGCTGAAAAGCAGCCGCTGACCCGGTTTTACAGTTTTATATTTTAGGAGCTTGAAATGGCCGTTCAACAAAACAAAAAATCCCCCTCACGCCGCGGTATGCACCGCTCGCACGATGCCTTGACTGCGCCCGCCCTGTCGGTTGACGGCGCTACCGGCGAAGTGCACCGCCCGCACCACATTTCCCCCAACGGTATGTATCGCGGCCGCAAAGTGGTGAAAGCCAAAGGCGAATAATCCGCACCGCCCCCGTTATGAACGAAAGCCAGAAGATTGCCTTCCAACCGCAATTACTGGCTTTTTTGCGTTAAACGCCGCAGATTTGACATATCAATAAATCAGGCCGTCTGAAACCTTGTTTGCTTGTTTAAGGTATGTGCCTGCGGCATTGCCGGTATTTGTATGATGAAAAAGAAAGTCTGGTACACCTACGACGATATTCACCGTGTTATCAAGCAGCTTGCAGAAAAAATCCAAGCCTCGGGCGTGCGTTACGATGCCATGATAGCCATCGGCGGCGGCGGTTTTATTCCCGCGCGGATTTTGCGCTGTTTTCTGGAAATTCCGATCTACGCCGTAACCACCGCCTATTACGACAGCGATAACGAAGGCCAGGTAACCGACGGCGTGAAAAAAATCCAATGGCTGGACCCCATGCCCGAAACCCTGTGCGGTAAAAACGTGCTGGTGGTGGACGAAGTGGATGACAGCCGTGTTACGCTCGAATTCTGCCTCAACGAGCTTGCCAAAGAGCAGTTCGGCACCGTAGGCATTGCCGTTTTACATGAAAAAATCAAAGAAAAACAAGGCAAACTGCCTGAAAATATGCCTTATTTCAGCGGATTGACCGTGCCCGACTGGTGGATCAACTACCCGTGGGATGCCGAAGACATCGACGGACACAACCGCCTGGCAGCTCAGGCCGCAGAATGAGCGGCAGGTTTCGCGGCCGCAAAGCCCGGCCGTCTGAAACATTTGTATAACATACGGAGAAACATGAATGATTACTTTGGCCGTTGATGCCATGGGCGGCGATGCCGGATTGAACGTTACCGTTCCCGGTGCCGTGGCCTTTCTAAACCGGCAGAGCAACGTGAATCTGATTATGGTGGGAGACGAGGCGCTTGTGAAAGCCGCGCTCGCCGCCGCCCATGCGCCGATGGAGCGCATCACCGTTCAGCACGCTTCCCAAGTGGTGGAGATGGACGAAGCCCCGCAGTTGGCGTTGAAAAACAAAAAAGATTCTTCGATGCGCATCGCCATCAACCAAGTGAAAGAAGGTTTGGCGCAGGCCGCCGTGTCGGCGGGCAATACCGGTGCGCTGATGGCGACGGCGCGTTTTGTGTTGAAAACCATTCCCGGCATCGAGCGGCCAGCCATCGCCAAATTTCTGCCATCTTCCAACGACCACATGACATTAATGCTCGACTTGGGCGCCAATGTCGATTGCACCGAAGAGCAATTGATGCAGTTTGCCGTTATAGGCAGCGAACTCTACCAAGCCCTTTATCCCGAAAACGGCCGCGCACGCGTGGGTTTGCTGAATGTGGGCACGGAAGACATCAAAGGCACCGAAACCGTTAAGCAAACGTTCAAACTGCTGAAGGCAAGCAATCTGAACTTTGTCGGCAATGTGGAAGGCAATGCGGTATTTTCCGGCAAGGTCGATGTGATTGTGGCAGATGGTTTCGTGGGCAATATCGTGCTGAAAACCATAGAAGGCGCGGTGAAGTTTATGGGCGGCGCCATCAAGCAGGAATTTCAGGCCAATGTGTTCACCAAAGCCGCCGCCCTGGTTTCCATGCCGGCATTGAAAGGTTTCAAAAACAAATTCGATCCCCGCCGCTTCAACGGTGCCATCTTTCTCGGCCTGCGCGGCGTGGTGATTAAAAGCCACGGCGGCACCGATGCGGCCGGCTTTGCATTTGCGCTGGAGGAGGCTTATCACGAAGCCCATGCGGACAGCTTAACCAAAATAGAGCAGGGCGTAGCTGCGCAATTAGCGGTGATGATGGAGAAAAAGCTGGAAAGCGAGCAGGCGGCTATGGCTGACAATATCGGTTAGTGCCGGTTGGCAATATATTGTGGAAAAAATCAGGCTGACGGAATGTCAGCCTGATTTTTTTATGCTCCTGTCGGACGGTATCGGCTTGGCGGCCGCCCGAACAGTTTTTTAAAGGCTTTGCTGAAACATTCGGGATTGCCGTATCCGGCCAGCGCCGCCGCTTCGCCGACGCTGTGGTTTTGCAGCAGTGCGTTGCGTGCCAGTTGCAGGCGGTATTCGCGGCGGTAATGGGCGATGCTGATGCCGAAGGCCGTCTGAAATTCTTGCTGCAATGTGGTGGGATTGCTGTGGCAGGCTTTAGCCAATGTGTTCAGACAGGCATTGGCGGCTGCCGGATCGTGCAGCAGTTTGAGCAGTTTTTGCAGGCGCACGGACAACGGTTTGGCCGAGTGGTCGGGAAACAGAGTCTGCAAAACTTCTGCCGCCAGCACCATGCTCTGCATGGTTTGGTGCAGTGCCCGCCACGGTGCGGGGCGGCGGCAGGTCTGCATCAGGCTGCGGATTTTTTCGGACAAAGGCGGGGTAATCGCCAGATAGTGCGGTTGGAGATGGGCTTGGCGCAAGGCTTTCAGAATGTGGGGCGGGCAGCCCATGTTTTCCAGCCAAACATTGCTGCACAATAAAACCAGCTCGCGCTGGCGGCCGTTATGGAAGATTTTGCAGCCTTCTTCGGGCATATTGATCGGCAGGCAGGCCGCCGAGCGGTTGCTGTCTGCCTGCAACCTGATTTCGCGGCTGCCGAAGCGGAGGTGGGATTGTCCTTCCAAAGTAAAAATAAGGCGTAACGCCGGGTAGAAACGGCCGCTTTCGCGGCAGATTCCGCTCACGGTGGTCAGTTCGCTGTGTTTCAAGTCGAGGCCGCCGAGCATGGAGTAAGTGTTGACGGTGCCGTGTTGGTGAGAGAGGTGGACGGGGTGTGCGGTGTGAATCATTTTGTTGTGGTAGGGATATTGTTGCGGATTCTTCGGGCCGTGCGGCAACGGCTAATCATATAATAAATAAGAATGGTTCTTAATTCTAAGGAGTATCCGTGATGAAAACAAGCCGTTTGATTTTCCGCCTCGCACCATTGCCCGCGCTGTTTGCCGCTGCGTTCGCTTCCGCTGCCGAGCAGACCGAATTGGAAACGATTAATGTGTACGGCACGCGTAATGCTGCACGTTACGAGTATGTGACCGACTCCGCACAAACGCGCACCGCCGCCAAAACCGACGGTTCGCTGATGGATGTTCCGCAATCGTCCAGTACGGTAACGCGCCGCCATTTGGATGAGCGCGAACCGCAGGATATTGCAGAAACGCTGGCTTACACTTCGGGTGTGTCGGGCGGCTACCGCGGTGAAAATACGCATATCGAAATGTCGGTGCGCGGCATCGGCGGCAAAAGCAACGGCGGCGGGCAGCCGACGTTTTGGGACGGCCTGCGCTACGGCGCTTCGCTGGAAATCAATCCCTACATCATCGACCGCATCGACATTCTGAAAGGCCCCGCTTCGATGCTGTACGGGCAGAGCAATCCGGGCGGCATTGTCAACCTGATTACGAAGCAAGCCACCGGCAGCAACGAAAGTGAAATCGTGCTGAAAACCGGCAGCGGCAACCGCGCGGAAATCGGCTTGGATATAGATAAAGAATGGAACGAACAATTGGCCTACCGCTTGGTTGGCAATGCCAAACAAGTGGATTGGCAGGCGGGCAAACAGACGCGCCAACGCAGCCTGACGCTCGCGCCCTCATTGATGTGGCGGCCTACCGAACGCACCAAGTTGGTGTTGAAAGGGCTTTACGAACGGCAGCCTGAAGCAGGCGACCGCAATTTTCTGATTAGCGACGGAACGCTGTTTCCCGTTGACGGGCAACGCATTCCGCTCGACTTTTTCAGCGGCGACCCCAACTACCACGATTTGAACAACACCAAAAACCAAATCGGCTACGAACTGGAACACAAATTCAACGACAATCTGAGCCTGCAACAGAATCTGCGCTACGGCGCCTATAACAACTATCTGAAATCCTTGGTGGTGTGGAACCCGCTCGGCGGCAGCAATATCCGGCGTATGGCGCGGATTTTTGATGAAAACTGGCATGAATTTCAGGCGGATACCCGGCTGGTGTGGAAAACGGGTTCGGATGCGCTGCGGCATACGGTGTTGTTTGGTGCGGATTATCAGGACAGCCGCAGTGCTCTGAAAAGCTATTTGGGCGACGCGCCGCCGATTGACTGGCGCAATCCGGTTTACGGGGTGGCGGTCGATACGCCGGCTTTAAGCGGCGACGAAAAGAGCCGCATCCGTCAAACCGGCCTCTATCTGCAAGACCAGCTCGAATGGGGCAACTGGCGCTTCCTGCTCGGCGGCCGTTACGATATGGCCGATACTTCGCAGGAAGATATGTTCAGGGCAACATCCAACAGCAACTCCGACAATAAATTCACTTGGCGCGCCGGCGCGGTTTACCGTTTTTCAGACGGCCTCAGTGCTTATGCCAATTATGCGACTTCGTTTCTACCCGAAGCGGGCATCGCGGCCGACGGCGGCAGCCTGAAACCGACTACCGCCAACCAGGCGGAGGTGGGCGTGAAATACCAACCGACGCCGCGGGTGTTGCTGACCGGCGCGCTGTTCAACATCAACCAATCCAATTTGTCGGTGTACGATCCGGTAAGCTGGCAGAAAACACAGGTCGGCAAAGTCCGTACGCGCGGCGCGGAAATCGAAGTGCAGGGCGACATCACGCCGCAATGGGGCGTCAGCGGCAGCTATACCTATCTGGATAAGAAAGTACGTGAAGACAGCAATCCCGCACTGGTCGGCACCACGCAATGGGGCGTGCCGAAACACACCGCCTCGCTTTGGCTGGATTACCGCTTCGGCAGCCAAAGCCCGCTCAAAGGGCTGAGCATCGGCACGGGTTTGCGCTACACCGGCAAAACCTGGGGTGATAATGCCAACACCTTCCGTGTGCCCGCCTATACGGTTTGGGACATGAAACTGGCCTACAAACCCGGCACCGCCATCCCCGCATTAAAAGGCACGCAATTGCAGCTGAACGTGCAAAACCTCGCCGGCAAACAATATGTGGCCTCTTGCGCCAACCACGCCTCATGTTTCTATGGAAAAGGCCGTGTTTGGACGCTGTCCGGCAGCTATCGCTGGTAAGGCAGGCCGTATGAAATATTTGCTTGCTTTGGCTTTCGCCGCCGCACCGCTCACGGCAGCAGCCGATACGGTACGGCAGGCCTGTCTGAAAGGCCGCGCCGAAGAGCGGATTGCCGTTGATTTAAACAAAGGCCGTTATATTGAAGGAAACATCGAATTCAGCCGTCTCGACTTTTCCCGCGGCGGTGTGTCGTTGAGCGCGGTTTCCGATACCGCGTCCGAACGCAAATTGTTCGCCGACCAAACCAACCGGCAGGATTTTTTGTTGTGGTATCCGCACGGCAGCCGCATTTGGCTGAAACTGAGCGCACCGGGCAACCGCCATCTGTGTTACCGCCTTACCCTGAAACAGAGTGCGGCGCATTACGATGAAATGGTGCGTGAAAACGCGGCACCGCAAAGCCCGCGCTTGCAGCAGTTGCAGCGGGAAATTAACCGGCAGGGCAGCCGTGCCGAAGAGAGGTTTTGGGCGGAAATCCGCCGGCAGGGTGCACCGTTGGTGGAGAAAACCGATAGCGGGCACAGCCTGCTCACTTTTCTTTACCGCGATGCGGCATACAATGTGCGCCTGCTCGGCGGGCCGTCGAATGATCACGAATGGTTGGAAAAACTGCCCGGCAGCGGCGTGTGGTATAAAACATTTAAAGTGCGCAACGATTTGCGGCTGAGCTATCGTTTGGCGCCCGACATTCCCACACCCGACGGTGCCGATGCCTACCGCAGCCGCCGCGCCCTATTGTCGGTGTTGGTGCCTGACCCGCTCAACCGCCGCCGTTTTGCCGAATCCTCACTGGTCGATTTGGCAGAACCGCACGATCAGGCAGCCGTTGCGCCGCGAGGCCGTCTGAAAAACTATGCGTTTCACAGTAAGAAGCTCGGTAACACCCGCCGTATCTGGATTTACCAAACCGACCCGCAAGCCGCCGACCCCGTAGTGCTGTATCTGTTCGACGGTTGGCAGTATCTTTACGAAACCCGCCTGATACCGATACTCGACGGCCTGCGGCGCCAAAACAAACTGCCGCCCGTGGCGGTGGTATTGATCGATAATGTAAACAGGCGCGCCGAATTGCCGGCCAATCCCGATTTTGCCGATATGCTCGCCGAAGAGCTGCTGCCTTTTGTCGAACAGCATACCGCCATCCGCCACCGGCCGCAGCATACGGTTGTTTCAGGCAGCAGCTACGGCGGTTTGGCCGCGGCTTATGCGGCCTACCGCCGGCCGGAAACTTTCGGCAATGCCATCCCGCTTTCCGGTTCGTTTTGGCATAAAAACAGTAACGGGCAGAAGTTGGCTGACCAATTTGCCGCGCAAAAAATGCCGCCCCAACATTGGTTTATCGCCGCCGGCAGCTACGAAACCGCGCGCGCCGGCGAAGACCCGGCCGACGGCATTGCCGCCGGCAGCCGCCGTTTGACCGATGTGCTGACTGCGCAAGGTCGCGATGCCGTTTATCGGGAATACAACGGCGGCCATGATTATGCTATCTGGCAATATGCCTTAACCGACGGCTTGGTTTATTTGTTTGGCAGGTTTTGAATATTGCCCCACTGGTGTTGTGGCCGGCAAATGGTTTCAGGCCGTCTGAAAAGGCGGGGTGGCCAAACCCAAGCTTTTCAGCAAGGTTACGGTTTCAAACACGGGCAGCCCCATCACGCCGGTAAAGCTGCCGCGCAGGTTTTCCACGAATATTCCGCCCAAACCCTGAATGCCGTATGCGCCGGCTTTGTCCATCGGCTCGCCGCTGGTGATATAGGCGGCGATTTCGGCTTCGCTCAAGGTTTTGAAAGTAACGTCGCTCTGCTGTATCAGGGCGCGGGTGTCTCCTTGCCAATAAACGCATACGGCCGTTAATACTTGGTGGGTGGTGCCGGAAAGCCGGCGCAGAATATCGGCGGCATCTTCTGCCGATTGGGGTTTGCCGAGAATGTGGTTGTGCAGCGCAACGGTGGTGTCGGCACTCAGCAGCGGGTATTCGGGCGCAAAAGGATGTTGTGCCTGCCAATAAGCAACGGCAGCGGCGTTTTTTTCAAGCGCCATTCGCGCCACATAAGCGGCGGCGGCTTCGTGCAGATAAGGGGTTTCGTCGATTTCTGCGCGCAGACGGGCAACGGTGTAGCCGAGGTTTTCGAGAATTTCGCGGCGGCGCGGGCTGCCTGAAGCAAGGTAAACCGTGTTCATTTGCCTTGTCCTTCGACGGCGCCGCGTTGCATGCGGTCGAGCAGCCAAATGGGCAGCAGGCGGCGCAGATACCAAAACAATACGGTGGGAAAGGTAACGAGATAGCGTGCTTTGGGCCGGTCGGCAGTGAGGGCTTTGACGCACACGGCGGCACAATCGGGCGACGACATGGTGAAAGGCGCCACCGCGCCTTCCGCCTCCAGGCGGTTGAGCTGGCGGCGGTAGTTTTCGGCGTGGAAGCTGGATTCGATGTCGATATATTGGTGCAGTTTTTTCAAGGCGTTGGGGCGGAAGCGGGTGGCGATAGGGCCGGGTTCGACCAGGCTGACAAAAATACCGCTGCCGTGGGTTTCGTGGCGCAGCGTGTCGCACATGCCTTCAAGCGCGAATTTGGTGCTGTTGTAGGCGCCGCGCCAAGGCATGGCCGAAAACCCCAAAATGCTGCTGTTTACCAAAATCCTGCCGTGGCCTTGCTGCCTGAACACCCGCATGGCCAGGCGGATACATTCCCATGCGCCGAAAACATTGGTTTCAAACTGCTCGCGCAAAGCCTCTCGCGGAATGTCTTCCACCGCGCCGACCTGGCCGTAGCCCGCGTTGCTGAACAAGGCGTCGAGCCTGCCGCCGGTTTGTGCCAGCAGGGTGTCGAAAGCGGCCTGTATGCTGCGGCTGTCGGTAACGTCCAGTTGCAGCGCATCGGTTAAGCCTTCGCTGCGCAGGCGCTCGACGTCTTCGGATCGGCGGCATGTTGCGAATACGCGCCAGCCGAGCGCGTGCAGTTGTTTGGCAGTATCGTAACCGATGCCGCTGGAGCAGCCGGTGATTAAAATGGTTTTCATAATATTAATGGTTTGATGGGTGCGGAGGGTAAGTATATAGCCAATAAATATTTTCCGATACCGGGAGACAGGCCGCCGCATGGGAGCGGCAGGGCGCGGCAAGGCCGTAGCGGAAATTGAAACAGCCGTTGCCGATAATAACAGGCAGAGGTTTTTGCAAAATCGTTTAGGCCGTCTGAAAACAAATGCGGAATTTGCTTTCAGACGGCCTTTTAGTAGGGCGAAACAGATTTAAAGCCGTTGCACGCGCTGTTTAAGCGCTGCGATTTTATCTTTCAGTTTCGATACGCGGGTGTGCCAGATTACCAAAGCGCCCGATACAAGCAGCAGCAGCAGCAGGGTGGTGCCGCCGGTTTGGTAATCGCCGAAATCCTTAAGCTGCATAATGTTGCCGGCACCCGCAATAACCGGTGTGGAGGGGGCGGCCAAAATCACAAACATCACGCCGCACACCGCCAGGCATGAAAACAACAGCACCATGCCGGTTTTCAGCCGCCAGTTTTTGAAGCGGGCGATAGCCAGGCCGACAGCCGTCAGCACGGCCGACGCTGCCGAAAAGGCCAATAGTGCCGACCATTTGTCCACTACCGTTTGCGTGGAGATAAAAGCGGTCAGCCCCAGCATATACAGACAGAAAACGGCACCACAGAAAAATATCATACTCAACAGATTACGCATTACCTATTCCACCGGAGGTTTGAAAATAAAAATGGGTACGGGAGCGGAACAAAAAATACACGATGCAGGCAAACAGCACCACCCCGTAAAGCAGCATCGGTTGGTCGGGCGATACCGCCAGATTAAATACGATACCCGCCGTGCCGTAAATCACATACAGCCAGCGCCCCCAGTTTTTGGCACGCAGCATGGCTGCACCGGCAATGATGTTCAACACCGATTCCGAATAAGCGGCCGAAGTATAAATGCCTATCGGAAACGGGATGTGGCGGATGATTTCCTGCATTTCGGGGTTGTGCCGGGTTGCCAGCATGGCCAGGGTGCTTAATACCGAGGCGGCGATTAAAAACCAGGCGAGAACCGTTACAAAAAGCGGTCGTTTCATAAGTTATCTAAAAAATACATTTTTTAACAAAACGAATTATGCCAAACAAATTACGCTTGTGACTATTTTTTAGATAAACGGTTAAATTTCCGCATAAAGGTTGTTGGGGCATTCCGAGCGGGAGAAACCGCCGTTTTCTATCAAACCATTGCAGTCGCCCGCGCTTGATATTTGCGGAATGCCGGGGTTGTTTTTATTAAATACAAAAAGTTAAAAAACAATTTCTGTCGGATTTTTTAAATCTTGCCGGCGGAAGGCTGGTTTTATCATGCCGGGCAGACGAGCTTTTTTGCCGGATTTTAAAGACGTGCCTTGTTGCATATTTACTACGTTGTCATTTTGTATGGGCTGGTTTGTTTCAACTTTCCATGCACTGCCTTGCCTGCGTAAAACCAAACATTGCTTATCTTTTTTTAACGAAAAGCGGCTGAAATTTGCAGGTTCGGTTTGGGTGGCCAAATTATGTTCGGGTTATGTTTCAGACGGCCTCGGTGCGAAGCCTATCGCAAGCGGCACGGGTTTTAACAAAAATTCGAACAAATTTCGGTTATTTTCACAAAACTGCGGATTAGGTCAACAAGCGGCATACGGGTGGCAGCTGTGGCGGTTTAACGGCATAGTACGGCATGGTAATGTTGTGGTGCGGTATAAAAAACCGTCGTCGGCCGGGTGCTTTGCATTACAATACGCATTTTTCTGCCGTGCCGACCGCCTGCTATGGAATTATTCTGGCTTTATGCCGCCTTGGCCGCATCTGCTTTCACATCCGCCACCATTCTGCCCGGTACGTCTGAAGCCGCTTTCACCGCTTTTGTGCTCCGCTATCCGGAAGCTTGGTTGGGTGCGTGGCTGGTGGCGGGCTTTTTCAACGGGGCGGGCAGTATTGTATCGTATGGTATGGGCAGATTGTTGCCCGATAAGAAAAGGCCGTCTGAAAAAATATTTAAGTTTCTGAACCGATACGGTATTTGGACGCTGCTTTTGGCCTGGGTGCCCGTTGTGGGCGACGGGCTGCCGATTGCGGCAGGCTGGCTGCGCCTGAATGTTTGGAAATGCTGCCTGATTTTGACGGTGGGCAAACTGATACGCTACGGCATTTTGCTCGGCGGCATACAGGCTTGGAACGGAGCGGCATTTACGGCTTGAGCTTAGCGGGCCAAACTTCAGCATCGGAAAAATTTTGCCAGGTATTGATAGGAATATAGCAATACGCCCGCATACGCCAAACTTAAACAGGCCGTCTGAAAAAAACGATAGGATAAACACCATGCCGAGTTTTTTACCCGAACCCGCACTGCCTTACGGGCAGCAAAACAAAACCGCTGTGCTGCTGATGAACCTCGGCACACCGGCTGCGCCGACGGCTGCTGCGGTCAAACCCTACCTGCGCGATTTCCTGTCGGACAAGCGCGTGGTGGAGCTGCCCAAACCGTTATGGCAGCCGATACTGCACGGCGTGGTGCTGACCCTGCGCCCGAAAAAAAGCGCCCACGGTTATGAAAAAGTTTGGCTGCCCGAAGGTTCGCCGCTGGCGGTTTATACGGAAAAGCAGGCCGAACTGCTGGCGCAGCGGCTGCCGGATGTTATCGTGCGCCACGCCATGAGTTACGGCAACCCCGGCGTGCCTCAGGTTTTGCGCGAGCTGAGGGCGCAAGGCGTGATGCAGGTGCTGGTTGTGCCGCTTTACCCGCAGTATGCCGCTTCCAGCACGGGCGCGGCACTCGACAAAGTATTTGGTGAACTTTTGCAGCAGCGCAACCAAATGAGCGTGCGTACCGTGTCGCGTTTTTATAACGACGAAGGCTATATCACCGCCATGAAGCAGCATATCGAAGCCTATTGGGCGCAGCACGGGCGCGGCGGCAAGCTGATGTTGAGTTTTCACGGCATTCCTCAGAAAAACAGCGACGACGGCGACCCCTATCCGCACGAATGCCACGAAACCGCGCGCCTGTTGGCCAAAGCTTTGTCTATCGGCGAAAACGATTATGTCGTTTCGTTTCAAAGCCAGTTCGGCAAGGCCAAATGGATAGGGCCGGGCACGCAGGAGCTGTTTGACCGGCTGCCCAAGCAGGGCGTGCTTGATTTAGACGTGTTCTGCCCCGGTTTTGTCAGCGACTGCTTGGAAACCATGGAAGAAATCGCCATAGCCGGCCGCGAGCAGTTTCACGAGGCAGGCGGGCGGCAATACCGTTATATCCCGTGCCTGAACACCGATGCGGCATGGATAGATGCCTTAACCGCGCTGGTGGAACGCAACCTCAGAGGCTGGCGTTAAAGGATATGTTTTCAGACGGCCGCCGTATTTTCTACCGTTGAACCGGCGGATAAAAACGGCGTTAACCGGCTTTACCACATATTGAAATTCCGGCCGCCGCCCTAACTTGCTTAAGCAGCCCGTTTGCGCGACAATAGCCGCAAACTATCACAAAACTAAGGAAGCACATCATGTCAGAAGAAACCCCCATCATCTTTACCGAAAGCTGCTGCGCCAAAGTGGCCGACCTAATCGCCGAAGAAAACAACCCCGATCTGAAACTGCGCGTTTTCGTGAACGGAGGCGGCTGCTCGGGTTTCCAATACGGCTTTACTTTCGATGAAATCAAAAACGACGATGATTTCGAAATCGAAAAAAACGGCTTAACCTTTTTGGTGGATCCCATGAGCTACCAATATCTGGTGGGTGCCGAAATCGACTACACCGAAAGCCTGCAAGGCTCGCAATTCGTTATCCGCAATCCCAACGCCACCACCACCTGCGGTTGCGGTTCATCGTTTTCCGTTTGATTCCCGGCAATCCGGCCGCCCGCGCAAGACCAAGGGCAGGGCAGCCGGGGTTTCGGCTTTGTGTTAAATCAATTTTTCTTTGGCCTGTTTAAAGGAATAAGGGGAAAATAATTCACGGCGATGAGAATGCTTGGTTATAATCGTCGGCATTACTTTTTCAAATCACGCGTATCGGCTGCACGGGTTAAAATCGCCGTGCAGAAGAAACCTTGCCGTTAGTGTCTGTTTGATTTAATCGCAAATAAATACCGCTTGTATGCAGCCGGCTGACAAAGCCGCTGCAATCGCATAACCTTACTGTTTACATATTTGCGTATTTTAACAACCAAAAGAAACCGAATTTTCCAAATATTTGTTTTCTTTAAAATAATAAAGTATGGCTGGAAATTGAAGTCTGAACTTCAGAAATAGAATAGATTTAACGGAAAAATAATGAGTCAACAGAAATTTTATGACGTTTATGTATCTTATCCGCCCGGTATCGACCGCGAGCGTATCAACGCCTGCCTGCTCGACAACCTGCCGGAAAATGAAGCCAATGACCTGATTCAGGCATTGGCCGAACGTCCTCAGGCCATTATTGCGGAAAACTGCACCAAAGACGAACGCGAAAACGCCCAGCAATATTTCAGCTATCTGGGTTTGGATGTGATTATCCGCCACTCGCTCGAGCTGATGCCCGACGACACCGAAGAGGAAGATAAGGTTCAGCCCATCGTCGACCAATGCCCGGTGTGCCGTACCATGATAGACAATCCTGAAGAAACTGCGGAATGCCCCACCTGCCGCCTGCATTTTGCAACCGCTACCGAAGCCGTTATCGCGCGCAAACGCATCGAGTGGGAAGAAAAAGTGGCTTTCGAGCATAAGAAGCAGCAGGAAATCGCGCACCGTATGCAGCTGGAAAAACTGGCCGAAGAAAAACGCCTGCGCAAACAAATACGCGCGGAGCTGGAAGAGAAAATGGAGAAGGAGCTGGGCATGCCGCGCTGGATGTCGTGGTTCAAAGGTGAAAAAGCCTTGATTACCGGCGGCGTTATCTTGGTTGTTGTGATTATTTTGATTGCGGCAGGTTATTTTCTCGGCCAGTCGGGAAAGTAAGCAGATTATTCCTTCAAACACATATGAAGGCCGTCTGAAAGTTTTTTCAGACGGCCTTGTTGTTTGGTTTGCGGCGGCCTGCCTTATTGTTTTCAAGGATTATTCCGTTTTGCAAAGGTCTCGGTATTTAGGCGGAGCGATATGTTGACAGATAACCATATTTTTCTTTAAAAAAATCCATAATTGATTTTTTATTTAAAAGATAATGTTAAATTTGAAATTTAAATTTAAATATTATTTATTTTTTAAAATATTAAATTATTATTGGTGTGGAGATTTACAGCCGCCCGCCTGTACGGGCGGTGATTTTTTAAAAAAATTAAAATACCATTACACAGTTCGTGCCCAGGCACCTGCTTTATCAATAAGGAAAACTTCCAATGAACCACCAACCCGCAAAAAAATATGTTTTAGGCACCGTGGCCGCTTTGCTGCTGGCTGCCTGTTCTCCCGCCGAGCAAGCCGCCGCGCCTGCGGCATCGGGCACCTCTACCGCGGCAGGCAATAAAAAAATAGCCATCACGGCGATTGTGGAGCACCCCGCCTTGGATGCCGTCCGCAAAGGGGTGATCGACGAATTGAAAAGCAAGGGTTACGAAGAGGGTAAAAACCTGACGGTTGATTTTCAAAGCGCACAAGGCAGCACCGCCAATGCGGCGCAGATTGCCAAGAAATTTGCCGGCAGCAATCCCGACGTGATTGTGGCGATTGCAACGCCGAGCGCGCAATCTGTGGTGGCCGCCACCAAAACCATTCCCGTGGTTTATGCCGGCGTAACCGACCCCGTGGCGGCAAAGCTGGTGCCGGGTTGGGAGGCTTCCAACACCAATGTAACCGGTGTTTCCGATGAGCTGCCGCTGGAGCCGCAAATCGATTTGATGAAAAAGCTTGTGCCTGCGGTGAAAAACGTGGGTTATGTGTACAGCCCGGGCGAAGTGAATTCCACCATCGTGCTGGATCAGCTTAAAGCCAAGCTCTCGTCTCAAGGCATCAATGTGGTGGCGGCCCCTGCGCAGCGTTCTTCCGACGTGCTCACCGCCGCGCGCAGCTTAAACGGTAAAGTCGATTTGATTTACACTTCGCTCGACAACAATGTGGTTTCTTCTTACGAATCCATGTATAAAGCTGCCGTGGAAATGAAAAAACCTTTGGTTGCTTCGGATACCGATTCCGTGAAACGCGGTGCGGTGGCCGCTTTGGGGGTGAACTATTATGATTTGGGCAAGAAAACCGGCGATGTGGTGTTCCAAATCTTAAACGGCAAGAAAGCGGGCGAAATCCCGTCGGCCCGTATGGAAACTTTAGACCTGTTTTTAAGTAAAAAGAACGCCGCCGCCGAGGGCATCGCCCTGCCGGAGGAGTTGCTCAAGCAGGCTAAAGAAGTGCAAGAGTAACCGGTTGATTCGGTTTGATAAACGATTGGCCAACCGCAAAGGTTGGCTGATTGTGTTTTCAGACGGCCGTCTGAAAACGCAAGCAACCTGATAGAAAGTTTGACCAAACATGAGCTTGATTGCTTTTTTCGGCGGTATCGAAGCCGGCCTGATTTATGCGCTGGTGGCGCTGGGCGTGCTGATTTCGTTCCGCATTCTCGATTTCCCCGATCTGACTGCCGACGGCAGCTTTCCTTTGGGTGCGGTGGTGTTTGCCGTATGCGTGGGTTCGGGTGTCAACCCGTGGCTGGCCTGCTTTGCCGGTGCGGCGGCGGGCGCTTGTGCGGGCATGGTAACGGCGTGGTTGAATGTGTCGTTGAAAATTCTGCCGCTCTTGGCCAGCATTTTGGTGATGGTGGCTCTGTATTCGGTTAACCTGCGGATTACCGGCGGCACGCCCAATATCCCGCTGATTGGTGCGCCGAGCGTGTTCGAGCCGTTTGTGGCCGCCGATTTCAGCAACCAGTTTTGGGTGCAGCCGCTGATTATCGCCGGCTTTGTGGTTATCGCCAAACTGCTGCTCGATTGGTTTTTCAACACCAAAACCGGTTTGGCCATGCGCGCCACCGGCGTGAACGCGCGTATGGCCAAGGCGCAAGGCGTGGCCACCTCGAAAATGGTGGTGCTCGGCATGGCGATTTCCAACGCCCTGATTGCTTTGGGCGGCGCGCTGTTCGCCCAAACCACGGGCAGCGCCGATTTGGCCAGCGGCATCGGCACCATCGTTATCGGTTTGGCGGCGGTGATTATCGGCGAGAACCTGCTGAGCAGTAAGCGTATTATCTTGATTACGCTGGCCGCCATCGTGGGCGCGCTGGTGTACCGCCTGCTGATTGCTTTTGCCTTGGGCAACGAATTTCTGCAAAGTTTGGGCGTGCGCCCGACCGATTTGAACCTGATTACCGCCGTGCTGGTGGTTATCGCCCTGCGCCTGCCGGCGGTTAAACGCTCGCTTACAAGGAAAACCACATCATGATGCGCTCCGATAATTTGAAAGTAACCTTCAACGCGGGCACTCCGATTGAAAACCCCGCCATGCGCGGCATGAGCCTGCACATTCAAGACGGCGAATTCGTTACCGTTATCGGCAGCAACGGCGCGGGCAAATCCACTTTTCTCAATGCCATCAGTGGCGATTTGCCGGTGGACAGCGGCAGCATTCATATCGACGGGCAAGACGTTACCCGCCTGCCCGCGCACAAACGCGCCCATTTGGTGGCGCGTGTGTTCCAAGACCCGCTGGCGGGCACCTGCGAAGCGCTGAGCATCGAAGAAAACATGGCGCTGGCGTATTCGCGCGGCCGCAAGAGAGGCTTGAAGTTTGCGTTGAATAAGGCCAACCGCGAGCTGTTCCGCGAAAAGCTCGCCGTGCTGAAACTCGGTTTGGAAAACCGCCTCACCGACCGCATCGGCCTGCTTTCGGGCGGCCAGCGCCAGGCCGTGAGCCTGCTGATGGCCAGCTTGCAGCCGAGCAAAATCCTGCTGCTCGACGAGCACACCGCCGCGCTCGACCCGAAAACCGCTGCTTTCGTGCTGGAGCTGACCGACCAGATTATCGCCGAAAACAAACTGACGGCAATGATGGTTACCCATTCCATGCGCCAGGCCCTCGACCACGGCAGCCGCACCGTTATGCTGCACCGCGGCAAAGTGGTGCTGGACGTTGCGGGGGAGCAGCGCGCCGGCATGGATGTGCCCGATCTGCTGGATTTGTTCGAGCAGACCCGCGGCGAGAAAGTGTCGGACGATGCCTTGTTGCTGGATTGAAGCGGGGCAGGGTGGATAAACAGGCCGTCTAAAAGGTTTCAGACGGCCTGATACTTTTTTAAATTCAAAAAAACACCGCTAAAAATTATTTACCATTACGCCCGGGTTGGATGCAAATATCTGCTGTTTCTTTCCAATTAATAAGATACTCGGGTCAAGCCCGAGTATGACGGCGATTGGGTGTTTCAGACGGCCTGTTTTTTCCACCGCCCTATTCAATCCCCGCCCATTTGTGCGTTTGCACGCTCAATTGCCAATGTACGGCGGCATCGGGGCGGCTGTTTAACAGGCCGATTTGGCGGATGGTTTCGTAGATATTCATTTCGCCTTTTCGTTCGCAGGGCGAAAGATAATAATGTTCGGCGCGGATTTTCTGCTCCATCGCCGCGCAAAACGCCAGCACATCGCCGTCGGCCACGATGCGCACTTCGTCTGCCGTTTCAATGCACTGCTGTTCATACTTGGCCGCGTAGCAGGCTTTCGGGCTGGCGGCCACATAATCGATTTGCGGCGGCGCGGGATTCAACCCGTTGGTTTCCAAATAAAGGCGGTAGCCGGCCGATTTCAAGGCATCGAGCAACACCGCCAAATGAGGCTGTATGGTCGGTTCGCCGCCGGTGATGATGATGTTGCGGGCGGTATAACTTTTCAGACGGCCTAAAATATCGGCCAGGCTCATCATCGTGAACGTGAGGTAATCGGTGTCGCACCAGGCGCAGGCGAGATTGCATTTGCCCAAGCGGATAAACACGGCGCTCATGCCGGTGTTGTAGCCTTCGCCTTGCAGGCTCTCGAAAATTTCGACGATGCGGTATGCGGGGTTTTCGGGGCGGATTTCGGTCATGCTGCGCCCCACACGGCCAAAAACGCCAACAGCGCGGGCAAGCCCTGTTTGATGAGAATCCCTTTGTTTGAGGTAACGGCTCCCCAAAGGGCGGCGGTTATCACGAAGCCGAGAAACAGCAAGGTGGCTTCGGCACGGGCATTTTCCGGCGCGAAAAACTGCGCCCATACGATGCCGGCGGCCAGAAAACCGTTATACAACCCCTGGTTGCTGAACATCACCTGCACGCGCTTTTGCTGCATAAATTCTTCGGGCAGACCGAAAATGCGGGCGGCCTGCGGGCTGGGGATTTTGCACATTTCGAGATACATAATATAAAAAATGTTCGGCGGCCACGATTAAGGCCAATATGGTTGCTAAGGTTTGCATGGTTTAGTTTCCTTCGTATTCGGCGCACGAGGTGGGTGTTTCCCACAGTTTGACGCTGCACACGGGCAGTCCGGCGCTTTTCAGACGGCCAAAGATTTCCACACTCAGGTTTTCGGCGGTGGTGCGGCGGTTTAGGCGCAGGGTTTTCATCTGCCAGCCCTCCAGCAAGGCGGCGATTTGGCTTTCGCGCGCGTTGCCGCCGTGGTAGATGAAGGCGTGGTCGAACGGCTCGATAACGGTTTGTTTGACAATGGTTTTCAAGTCGGCAAAGTCCATCACCATGCCCGCTTTGGCGCCTGCTTCGATCAGGCCGTCTGAAACGGTGATTTCGAGCGAATACGTGTGGCCGTGCAGGTTTTGGCATTTGCCGTCGTGGCCGTCGAGCATATGGGAGGAATCGAAGGTGAAGATTTTGGTGATTTTCATGCTGTTTTGCCCGCCAAGTATTCTGTTAAACCGCGCTCGCGCAGCACGCAGCTCGGGCATTCGCCGCAGCCGCCCGCCACGCCGTGGTAGCAGGTGTGGGTGTGTTCGCGGATATAGTCCAAACAGCCTAATTCGTCGGCCAGCGCCCAGGTTTGCGCTTTGGTGAGGTACATCAGCGGCGTGTGGATTTGGAAATCGTAGTCCATCGCCAGATTGAGGGTAACGTTCATCGATTTGATGAAGATGTCTCGGCAGTCGGGGTAGCCGGAAAAGTCGGTTTCGCACACGCCGGTAATGAGGTGGCGGGCGTTACGGCTTTTGGCGTAGATGGCGGCGTACAGCAGAAACAGGGCGTTGCGGCCGTCGACGAAGGTGTTGGGCACACCGCCTGCGGGGGCTTGGATTTCGGCGGTTTCGTCCATTAGCGCGTTATGGGTGATTTGCTGCATCAGGCTCAAATCGAGCACGGTTTGGCGTACACCCAAATCTTGGGCGATCCGGCGGGCGCGTTCCAGCTCGATGGCGTGGCGCTGGCCGTATCGGAAGGTGATGGCTTCAACGTTGTCGTTGCCGTATCGGCGGATGGCCTGAATCAGGCAGGTGGTGGAATCCTGGCCGCCTGAAAAGACGACCACGGCTTTTTGAGGGTTCATGGCGGGTTCCTAGTTTTGTTGTCGCGGGATGGATTGCGAACCGCGTGCGGCGAAGAAAAACGGCGACCTTTTCAGAGTTGAATTGGTTTTTTTGCAAAGGTCTCAAACGGTGATTATAACCGATTAAAGGCTTCAGGCCGTCTGAAAGTGTGTTTCAGACGGCCTGAGGTTTTTTAACGGGTTGGGGTTTAGGCTTTCAATGCTTCCTGCAGTTCGCCTGCCTCAAACATTTCCATCATGATGTCCGAGCCGCCCATGAATTCGCCGTTGATATACAGCTGCGGAATCGTCGGCCAGTTGCTGTATTCCTTGATGCCTTGGCGCACGGCTTCGTTTTCCAGCACGTTAACGGTAACGAAATCTTCGCAGCCTGCGGCTTGCAGAATCTGCACGGCGCGCGAAGAGAAACCGCATTGCGGAAACTGCTTGGTGCCTTTCATAAACAATACCACGCGGTGGGTGGTAACCACTTCTTTAATCTGCTCTTGGATGCTCATGCTCGGTTCCTGAAAGTTATGGGTGTAAAACAAGGCGATTATACGCGCTTTGCCGGGTTAGGGCAGCAATGGCGCGTTGTTAAGGCCGGCTTCTTCGTTGAAGCCGAACATGATGTTCATGTTTTGCACGGCCTGCCCCGCCGCGCCTTTTACCAGATTATCGATAACCGATAACACAATCCACACATTGCTTTGCGGCGCCTGCTGCACGCTGATGCGGCAGAGGTTGGCGCCGCGCACGCTGCGGGTTTCGGGTGTGCTGCCCGGCGGCATGATGTCGACGAACGGGCTGTTGTGGTAGAAACCGGCCAAGAGTTCGTGGGGGTCGGTGCCGTCGTGCAGGTGCAGATACATGGTGGCCTGCATGCCCCGTATCATCGGCGTGAGGTGGGGCACGAACACCAAGCCCTCGGCCACGTTGCTTTGCAGGCCGCTGATGGTTTGCTTGATTTCGGGCAGGTGGCGGTGGCCGCCCACGCCGTAGGCTTTGAAATTGTCGCCCGCTTCGCAAAACAGCGTGCCCACGTTGGCTTTGCGGCCCGCGCCGGAAACACCGGATTTGCAGTCGGCAATCAGCGGCATGTTTTCTTTCAGACGGCCTGCCTTCAATAAGGGCAAAAGGGCGAGGGAAACGCAGGTGGGATAGCAGCCGGGGTTGGCCACCAGCTGGGCTTGGGCGATGCTGCTGCGGTTCATTTCGCTCAAACCATACACGGCGCGGGCAACGGTTTCGGGGCTTGCGTGCGCCATGCCGTACCATTTTTCCCAAACGGGAATGTTTTGCAGGCGGTAGTCGGCCGACAAATCCACCACGCGCACGCCTTGCGCGAGCAGCGCGGGCGCTTCTTTCATGGCCACGCCGTTGGGGGTGGCGAAAAACACCACGTCGCATTGTGCCAAACCGGCTTCGTCGGGTGTTTGGAACGCCAAGTCATACACGCCGCGCAGGCTGGGGAAATAATCGGCCACGGCGATGCCGGCTTCGCTGCGGCTGGTTACGGCGCAAACGTCAACGTTTGGGTGGGCGGCCAGCAGGCGCAGCAGCTCTACGCCGGTGTAGCCGGTGGCGCCGACAATGCCGGCTTTGATGCGGTTGGACATAATGGAATCCTCGGTGGAAGGCAGGTTGGAAAAAGCCTAAGTTTAAAACCATGCAGGCCGTCTGAAAAGGCGGATTTTTTCAGACGGCCTGTTTCCGGCGCATTAAAACGACGGTGAAGTTTTTTAAATGATGATTACGGCCGTAAAACTTTATTTTCGAAATATTTATATAGGCATATAAATTTTTACGGTTGTTAAACGATGCGCTGTGTTTGAACGGTTTTGTAAATGATGAATTTTCACAATCAATAAGCTTTTTACTTGGCGGTATAGGATGATTGCCACTCTCAAAAATTATTTCATTTGTATGTTAATGACTTTTTATTGCAAGGTGCCCCATGCTATCTAGATTAATCATCATCGTATTGGTGCTGTGCGTGCCGCTTGCGGTGGCCATACTGGCGCAGCAGATTACGCGCGAAGTGCCTGCGCCGGAGCTTTCTTCGGCGGTGTTGGATATCCGGTTGGATAAAACCCGCAAGCAGGGGCTTGAAGAAGGTGCAACAGGCCAGGAAGTTCCGCTTTCTTACACGCCCCGTTCGGTGAAGCATATTTATCCCGACCAAGATCCTACGCCCGCCGCAGCAAGCGCAGGCACATCTGAAAGGGGCAAAAAATGAAACGAAACAAACTTTTGGGTTTGTCTGCCACGGCACGCTGGCGTATTGCCGGCTGGATTTTGCTGACCACGGTGCTGATGGTGCTGGTGTTGATTCTAACCGCGCGTTCGATATTTATCCGCCAAGTGCACACCGATGCCAACGCGGCGATTGTGCAGGAAGCAGAAGAATTCAACGCTTTTGCGCGCGAAGCGCTCGACCCGCAGACCCGCAGGCCGTTTACCTCGGTAACGGCGCTGATGGAAACCTATCTCGAACGGCAAACGCCCGATAAAGGCGAGGCATTTGTTGCGGTAACCCCCACCGATGTGCTGGTGGTGGACAACGCCTCGAGAGACGCGGGCGAGCGTTTGGCCGGCGACCGCGAACGCCTCAACAAGATGATTAACAACGAGAAAAGCTCGGGCGTGGAAGAAACGGCCGACGGCCAACTGCGCTGGGGCAAAAGCGTGGTGCGCGGCAGCAACGGCGAGCAAGGCGTGATGCTTTACACCCATTTCGTGCAAAACAATATCGATGCGGTACACCGCAATATGCGCATCCTCTTTGGCATGATGTTCGGCGGCCTGTTGCTGGTGGTTTCGATCGCTTGGGTGGTGGCCGGGCAGATTTTGGCGCCGATACACCGTTTCACCAGACTTTCAGACGGCATCGACTCGTTTAATTTGTCCACCCGCCTGCCTGAAGAGGGCGACAACGAATTGTCGCGCCTGGCCAAAGCCATCAATAAAATGCTCGACCGCTTAAGCAGCGCGCATTTGGAACAAAACCACGTTTTGTATGAAGTGCTCGAGCAGGCGCAGGAGCAGGCGCACGATTTGCAACAGGTGAGAAAACAGCTGACCGAAGGCTCGCCGCAGGCGGTGATGCTCGACGGCTCGCTGGCGAAAATGCAGAGTTTGTCGCAAAACCTCGCCCTGCTGCTCGAAAGCGGCAGAGAAGGCTTTTTGCACGACCAGGAAACCCGCCTCGACAGTTTTGTGGAAAAACTGGCAGGCCAGCTGCGCAAGCAGTATCCCGAGCATACTTGGCAGATTGCCGAAGCCGCAGATGCCAGCGCGTTTATGGATACCAAACATATTTTCACCGCCATGCACCATTTGGCGCGCAATGCGGTGGCGCATAACGCCGGCGGCGAAGAAATCCAAATCGGTGCTTCCGTGCGCAGGCCGCCCGAAGGCCAGAGCATGGCCAGCTTTTGGATTGTGAACCACGGTATGCCGTTGAGCAAAGAAGAAGCGAAAAACATTTTCGAGCCGCTTAATCCGGCGGTGCGCCGCTCCGACTTGCAAGGCCCGCAAATGGGCATCGGTTTGGCCGTGGTGAAAGCCATTGCCCACGCGCACGGCGGTTATGCCTGGGTGGAGTCGAGCATGGAACACGGCACGGTGTTCGGCATCGATATCCCGCTGGCGCACGCTGCCGCAGCAGCCGAAGAAACTCAGGTGCGGCAGGCCGCCATCGAAGCCATGCAGCAAGAACGCTAATCTGGAAGGGAGAGAACCAGCATGAACCGTATTTCTTCTTCCGATCACGATGCGGACGGGAAAATCTTTTACCGCACCCGTTCTTCGCTCAACCTCAACAACCCGCGCTATTCAGACGGCCTCTATGGCGCGGTGCAGCAGGATGCCGTTGAAAAAAGCTGGCTGTCGAAGTTTTCGGGCAAACACGCCGCTGCCGCCGTTGCTGCCTTTATTGTGGCGGCGCTGGTGGTGTGGTGGACGGTGTTGGCGGCCGACGATGCCGCCGGTGCGCTCAACACGCAGGGTGCGGTTACCTTGTCGGTGTTTGCCGTGGCGGTGTGGTTTTGGATTTTTACCGATATCGACGACACTTATGTGGCATTGGGCGCCGCCGTTTTGCTGGTGGTGATGGGCGTGCTGCCCGAAAAAATCCTGTTCGATTCGCTGGGCGACGACACCGTATGGCTGCTGCTTGGCTCGTTTGTGGTGGCGGCGGGCATTACTGCGTCGGGCTTGGCCACCCGCGCCGCCGCCTTCATCGTTTCG
Organism: Neisseria dentiae; assembly: GCF_014055005.1. Classification (NCBI taxonomy): domain Bacteria; kingdom Pseudomonadati; phylum Pseudomonadota; class Betaproteobacteria; order Neisseriales; family Neisseriaceae; genus Neisseria; species Neisseria dentiae. Next base: position 359,512 of record NZ_CP059570.1, read on the forward strand.
GGGGCGAAAACGCCGCGCCAGCTGATGCACTTGAGCGGTGCGGCCTTGGTGGCCACTGCTTTTGCCGTGCCCTCCACTTCCGGCCGCGCGGCACTGGCAATGCCCGTTTTTCTGGCATTGGCATCGGTGTTGCGCGACCGCAGCAAACTGGTGTTGGCGCTGGCTTTGCTGTTTCCCTCGGTGATTCTGCTCTCTGCCGTCGGCTCTTATTTGGGCGCCGGCGCACATCTGATTACCAGCCAGATTCTTGCCGCCAGCGGCTTCCCCGCCTTTTCGTTTACCAACTGGATGTTTTACGGCATGCCCTTGGCCGTTGTGGCCAGCGTGATCTGCGTGGAGCTGATTTTGATGTTGTTCACCTCCGCCGACGACCGTAAACAGGCGCTGACGATTTCGGTGAGCGACCTGCAAAACCACACCACCATTCCGATACGCGGCAGGTTCACGCCCGATCAGGTGAAAACCTGCTGGCTGGTGGGCGGTGTGATTTTGTTGTGGTGTACCGAACCTGCGCACGGCATCCATCCGGCGATTATCGCCTTGGCCGGCGGCCTGATGATGAGCAGCACGGGCTTGGGCGTGGTGGATTTGGGCAAAGCCCTGAAATCGGTGCCGTGGTCGCTGCTGATTTTTATGGCGGCAACGCTGGCGATGGGTTCGGCGCTCGTTACCAGCGGCGCGGCGGCTTGGGCGGCCAACAGTATGCTCGGTTCGATACGCGGCAGCGGCATGGGCGCGGGCGTGTTGTTTGTGGTGATTATCGTGGCCATTTCCACCGCCGCGCACTTGGTTATCCAATCGCGTTCGGCACGTTCGGCCGTATTGATTCCGATTGTGGTGTCGCTGGCGCCCGAAGTGGGCGTATCCGCCGTGGCGGCTGCATTCGCTTCCACCGCCGCCGCAGGTTTTTGCCACACCATGAGCAGTTCGGCCAAACCGATGGCGCTGTATGCCAAAGTGGACGATGCGCCCACTTATTCCGGCCGCGACCTCTTGCGCCTGAGCATGTGGCTGGCACCCATCAGCGTGGCACTGGTGTTGGCCTTTGCCTTCTTTATATGGCCCCTGCTCGGTATGCCGCTATTTGTTAAATAATTTTTAATCGCTTCATTTTATTGCCGAAAGGAACTCAAATGACTGTTGCTATTCCTCAACATATCTTGGTCGCACCGGCCGGTTTTAAAGAATCGCTGGATGCCGATATGGTGGCCAAAGCCATTTCCGCAGGCGTGCGCCGCGCCATACCGGGCGCGTTTATCAAAGCCATTCCCATGCCCGACGGCGGCGAGGGCACGGCCGAAATGCTGGCCAAATCAACCGGAGGGCGCTTGGTGCGCAAAACCGTTACCGGCCCGGTGGGGCAGCCGGTTAATTCCCATTTTGCCTTGTTGGGCGGCACGGCCGAAGGCGTGGCTGTAGTGGAAATGGCAGCAGCGGCGGGCTTGCGCCTGGTGCCGCGCGATATGCGCGACCCGACCCAAACCACCACCTACGGCGTGGGCGAGCTGATTTTGGCGGCGTTGGAACACGATATCCACACCATTCTGATCGGCTGCGGCGATTCCGGCACCAGCGACGGCGGCCTGGGCGCCTTGCAGGCCTTGGGTGCGCGCGTTACCGATCAGAGCGGCAACGAAGTCGGCCAGGGCGGGCGTTATTTGCAGCAAGTGGCCGCACTGGATATGAGCGGCCTGCCCGCCGCCATCCGCGACGGCAAAGTCAAACTGGTGATGGCCTTGAACGCCCACAATATCTTAACCGGCGAACGCGGCGTGGCCCGCGTGTTCGGCCCGCAAAAAGGCGCCACGCCCGCACAAGTGGAAGAGCTTGAAAAAGGCTTTGAAAACTGGGCGGCCAAACTCGCCGAATACCGTTTGCCGCAGGCCGGCTCGGTGGATTTTGCCAAAGGATCGGGCACGGGCGCATCGGGCGGCTTGGGTGCGGGCTTGGCTGCGGTGGGCGCACAATTGGTTTCCCGTTTTGAAGCCTTGCTGGATTCAGGCCTGGCCGGTTTCGATTTGAACGGCCTCTTGAAAAAGGCCGACTTGGTGATTACCGCCGAAGGCGCGATCGACTTTCAAACCCCGCGCGGCAAAGTGCCCGCCGAAATCGCCTGGCGCGCCGGTAATATGGGCGTGCCCGTAGTGGCGCTGGCCGGCACGCTGGGCAAAGGTGCGCAAGATGTGTACGACATCGGCATTGACGCCATCGCTTCCATCGTGCCGATTCCCATGAGTTTGGAACAGGCCATCGTCGATGGCGAACGCCTGCTGATCGAGGCCACCGAACGCATGATGCGCACGCTTCTGCTGGGCGCTTCCATCGCAGCGAGAAAAATGGATAAAGAAAACTACAATTGGTAGTTTGGCAGATAAACGCATGAGGCCGTCTGAAACTTTTCAGACGGCCTCATGCGTTGGAATAACCGCCGGCTTCACAAATCCAGCTGCGAACCCATTTCTACCACGCGGTTGCCGGGGATGCGGTAATAATCGGTAACCGGCGTGCTGTTTTTATAGAGCCATTTGAAAAAGCGGCTGCGCCAGCGGTTCATGTGGCCTTCGGGCGTGCGTCCGGCGATGTGCAGGCTGTCGCGCGAGAGAAAAAACGAAGTTTCCATCAGCGCCAGTTCGCAGCCCTGCAAGCGTGCGGCTTTCATGATGTTGCCCATGCCGGGGCTTTCTTTAAAGCCGTAATCGGCGGTGATGCGGGTGAAGCGCGGGTTCAGCTCGGTGATAGTGAGGCGCTCGTTTTCGGCCACATAAGGCACTTCGCCCGTGCGCACGGTGAGCAGGAAATTGCGCTCGTGCAACACTTTGTTGTGCTTGAGGTTGTGCAGCAGCGCCTGCGGCACGCTGTCGGCATGGCTGACCATAAACACCGCATTGCCCGGCACGGTTTGCGGCGGATAAGCCAAAAGGTTGTCTAAGAGCGGCAGCAGCGCCAAACCGTGGTTGCTTTGCCGGCGCTGCATCAGCAGGCGGCCGCGGAACCAGGTGCTGAAGGTGAACACCAGTAAAAGGGCCACCAACACGGGAAACCAGCCGCCGGCGGGAATTTTGAGCAGGTTGGAGGTGAAGAAAGTGAGGTCGAAAGTGAGAAACACCGCCGTGAGCGCCAGCACCGCCGCTTTGGGCCAGCGCCAGTTTTTCCACATCACCACCGCAAACAACAGCGTGGTGAGAATCATGGTGCCGGTGGCGGCGATACCGTAGGCCGCCGCCAGGTTGCCCGAACTATGAAAAGCCAGCACCACGGTAATCACGGCGGCCAGCAGCATCCAGTTGACGGCAGGCACATAAATCTGGCCGATTTCGGTGTCGCTGGTGTGCCTGATCTGCATACGCGGCGAAAATCCGAGCTGGATGGCCTGTCTGATCAGCGAATAGGCGCCAGAAATCACCGCTTGGCTGGCAATCACGGTGGCGGCGGTGGCCAATATAATCAGCGGCACCAAGCCCCATTCGGGCACGCTTAGAAAAAACGGGTTTTCGATGGCATCGGGGCGGCGCAGCAGCAACGCGCCCTGACCGGCGTAGTTCAATGCCAGCGAGGGCAGCACCAAACCCAGCCAGGCCGTCTGAATCGGGTGGCGGCCGAAGTGCCCCATGTCGGCATACAGTGCTTCGGCGCCGGTTACCGCCAGCACCACTGCGCCGAGGCTCACAAAGCCGCCCCAGCCGTGATGGGTGGCGAAATAGAAGCCGTAATAGGGGTTTAAAGCCTTCAGCACGGCAGGATGTTGCACAATCTGGTAAATCCCCGTTACCGCCAACACCGAAAACCACACCAGCATCACCGGCCCGAACAGCGCGCCGATGCGTGAAGAGCCGTGTTTCTGAATGGCAAACAGGCCGATAATCACCCCCAGCGCAAGCGGCATAATCCAACCCGACAGGGCGGGGTTGGCCACGCTCAAACCTTCCATCGCCGAGAGCACCGACACGGCGGGCGTGATCACCGCATCGCCGAAAAACAAGGCCGTACCGCCCAAGCCCACAAACAAAACCAGTTTGGCATACCGCCCCTGCAAATGGCGCGCCGCCAACTGCATCAGTACCACCACGCCGCCTTCGCCTTTGTTGTCGGCGTGCAGGATAAACAGCACGTATTTCAGCGTAACCACCAAAATCAGCGCCCACAGAATCAGCGAAACAAAACCCAACACGCCGGTTTCGCCCACGCCGATGTGCGAAGCGGCAAAACTTTCTTTCAACGTGTAGAGCGGGCTGGTGCCGATATCGCCGTAAACGATACCCAAAGCAGCCAGAACGGCTGCGGCGGAAGACGGTTTGTGTTGCATAACGGAACCGGGTTGCTATAAAAAAACGCAGTGTACGCCTGTTACTGAAAAAATCCAATCGAAACAAGGTTGTTGAAAAACGAAGGCCGTCTGAAACATTTTCAGACGGCCTCAAGCCGTTATTAATAGAAATCAACTTAAGAAGAGCTATGACGGAACGGTTGCTAAGTAATTGGCTTGAAACACCTTACCCCGGCTTGCCGTCGGCGCGGGGCGAGAGCAGCCACGGGGTATAACGCCAGGCATACACAAGCAGCGATAAGGCGAATAAAACGGCCGAAAAACGGATGCCGTGGGTATAGGCCGTGCCGCTTGAAAACGCAACGGCGGCACGCACCAGGGCGGCGGCGGCCATCAGCCAAAACGCTGCCGTTACCGATGCGGGCGCGGGATAAATGGCCCTGCCGGTGTGCCCCAGCGCGGTGCGCGCCATCATGCCCACGGTGAGCAGGCCGATGCCGCCCACGCCGGTCAGGTGCACGCCCAAACTCAGATAGGCCGGCTGCCATTGCGCCGCGCCGCCGGTAATCAGGCCGAGCGCGGTAAACAGATAACCCGCAAACAACACCCACAGCATAGGCTCGCGCAACACTTTGCCGTTCCACCAGCGCCACACCTGCACCATATTGATGATACCCGCCGCCACCGCCGCCACGGCGGCCACGGGCAGGGCGGTTTGCAGCATCATCAGCACCGCCGCAAGCATGGGCAGCAGCAAGGCCGACAACGCCACCCAAGAGGGCGTGGCAACCTGCGGGATATTCAAACGTTTGGCGGTGAAAAACGGCATGATCCGCATACCCACCAAGCCGATAAAGCCCGCCACCATCATCAGGCCCGCCATCAGCCCGTTAAGCAGGGCGGCGGCGTGAAACGGTTGCAAATAGAGATGGAACAGCGCATGGGTCAGGCCGAACACAAACAGCGCCGCCACCGCAATATAGTTGCGCGAATTGCGGCTGCGGATAACCGGCAGAGCCAAACACACCGCCGCATACCAAAAAAACACCGTTCCCGCGATGCCGCTTAAAGCCGTGCCGTGCGGAAAATACAATGCAATCCGTGCCACCAGCCAGCAGGCGGCCAAGCCCGCCAGCGCCGCACCGCGCGTGGGCGGCTGCCCCGTCCAAGTGGCGACGGCGGTTAACAGAAAGCCCACCACCACCGCGCCCGCATAGCCCCAAATCATTTCGTGGGCGTGCCAATAGAGCGAAGGCAGCTCTGCCGTGCCCTGATAACCCAAGCCCCACAGCAGCACCGACAGCGCGCCGAAAATCGCGGCCAGCGGATAAAACGGCCTGAAAGCCATTGCCCATACGGGGTGATTAAAGAAAGTGTTCATGGCGGTTCCTGAAATTGAGCGGGAAATTTGCGTTCGGTGTGTTGCCGGCCCGTTGTTTTGCGCCGGTAATTTCTTTGTTATCAAGCTTAAAGCAGAAAGTTTTCAGACGGCCTACGGTGTGTATCGCAGGCTGCGGCCTTTGCAACAGGCCGCCTGAAAAGTTCGGATACTTTATAAAAACGGTTCTACGGCAGGAAACAGCTCGCGTTCTTCAAAGCGGGCGTGGTCGCGCAGTGTGCGCGCAAACCCGGTGTTCCATGTTTCGCTGCCGTATTGCGGCGCGGCGGCCATTGCGCGCAATTGGCGGTGGTCGGCCTCGAAACGGGCGCGCAGGGCAGGGTCGATGTTGTGCCAATGCGGGGCGAACTGGCTTTCTTCGGCAGAAAAATGCATCAATAGGTCGGGCAGGTGGGCCTCGATGTCGGCCTGATGGTTATCGGCGGGGTTGCGCAGAATACGCACGCACAATGCCAGCGAATGATGGTGTTCGCGCGAGCGTTCGATTAAATCGGGGTGGCGTTTCAGCGGTTTCATGGCGTTGCTGCTAGATAATTTTATAAGTTTCATATATTATGAAACTTATCTTGCCGATAAGTCAAACCCATTACGATCATGTATTTAACCCAACACACCGATTACGGCCTGCGCGTGCTGGTTTATACCGCCGTAAACGACGATGCCCTAGCCAACATCGGCACCATTGCCGACACCTACGGCATATCGAAAAGCCATTTGATGAAAGTGGTTACCGCGCTGGTGAAAGGCGGCTTTCTCGACAGCGTGCGCGGCAAAGGCGGCGGCCTCAAACTCGCCCGCGCACCCGAACACATCAACATCGGCGCGGTGGTGCGCCATTTGGAACCGATGCAGCTGGTTGAGTGCATGGGCGATAACAACCAATGCCTGATCACCCCGGGCTGCCGTTTGGCGGGCATAATCGGCGGGGCGATGAAAGCGTTTTTGAATTATCTCGACGGCTTTACGCTGGCCGACTTGCTCAACAAACCTACCTGCGATCTGTTGTATCTGCCGAAAATTTCCATTTTGGCCGAAAACCGTTTGTAGCAAGGCGGGTGGGTTTTAAAAATCTGAAAGGCCGTCTGAAAATATTTTTTTCAGACGGCCTAAACAACTTGCAAAAATTTCGGCTTTTTAAATGTGGGATTCACCCGAAGGTATAAATGCGGCGGCTGTTACGTACCCCGCAAAACCGCATCTGCCGCTTCGGCCCGCCGAAACTTCAGATAACCTTTGTCACTGTTTTTATAGTAATTTATTTGTGTAAAAATTCCGGTAATCGGTGTGCGGAAGCCTTAAATGAGTTGCAAACAGGAATAATTGCTATTAACATACTCAGCCATGAAAAATGAACGTATTTTAACCCCCACCACGTTCGCGCTGGTGGCTTTTTTACATATCGGGCTGATGGCTTTGCTGTGGCAGGGCAGGCCGCCGCAGCAGGTTGAGATGGCGCATATCGAATTTGTCGATTTGGGCGATTTCGGCGGCGGCGACGGCCAAGCCGAAGGTGCGGGCGCGCCCGCGCCCGAAACGGCAGCGCCGCCGAAGCCCAAACCCGAGCCGGCCAAGCCTAAAGAAACGCCCAAGCCCCAACCCAAACCGGCCGAGCCGCCTAAGGCGGAACTGAAACCTGTGATTACCCAAAAAACACAGGCCGATATCCGCCAAACCAAAGAGCAGCCACAACCCAAACCGGTGGAAAAAACCAAGCCCGAGCCGGTGGAGAAACCCGTAGCAAAACCGGTTGAGAAACCGGTGGAAAAAGCGGCGGAAAAACCTGCTGCCGCACCGGTTGAAAAACCGGCGGCTGAATCCGACAAACCCGCAGCGGCCGGCCCCGCCAGAGCCAAAGACGGCACGGGCGACGGCAGCGGCTATGCCAAAATACAGGGCAAAGGCAGCGGATCGGGCAGCGGCGAAGGCCGTGGCACGGGCAGGGGAGAAGGCAGCGGCAGCAGAAGCGGCGACGGCCACGGCGAAGGCGGCGGCAGCGGTGCGGGCAGCAGCCGCAGCAACCCCGTGAAAGCCAGTGGTTCTATTCCGCGCCCGCCGTATCCGCCGCTTTCGGAAGAAAACGGAGAAGAAGGCACGGTTAGATTAAGGGTGCTGGTGTCGCCTTCCGGCAGCGTTGCCGATGTGAAGGTGGCCAGAGGCAGCGGTTTCGCGCGTTTGGACAGGGCGGCGGCCGGTGCGGCCCGTTCGGGCAGCTTCAACAGCGGCGGCAAATGGGTTGAATATGCGGTGTCGGTAAACTTCTCTTTAAATTGATATTTTTAAACGGATATCGTGTCGTGGCCGTCTGAAAAAGCGGCGGCTGCGGCGAAAAATTTTGATTGACTAACTTTTGGAATAAACAGCAATGAATTTAGGATTGGTTTTTGAATCAGGCGATTATGTGTTGATCAGCGTGTTTTTACTGCTGGTGTTGATGAGTATCGTAACGTGGACGGTGATTGTGGTGCGCGCCGTCAAACTCAGCAAGGCCAAAAAAGGCAATGCCGCCGTGAAGCCGATGATTTGGAACGCCAAATCGTTAAGCGAAGCCGTGGAGCAGGCCAAAACCGTAGAGTCGCCGATGAGCGCGGTAACGCTGGATGCCGTGCGCGCACGCGAAAGCTACCGCCTGCACAAAGACAACCAAATCGCCGCCGCCGTGCCGCTGAACGAATATCTTGTGCGCCAAATCCGCAACAGCATGAGCCAAAACCTGCGCCAGTTCGACGGCGGCCTGACCGCGCTGGCTTCCATCGGCGCCACCGCCCCGTTTATCGGCCTGTTCGGCACGGTTTGGGGCATTTACCATGCCTTGATTAACATCAGCCAAAGCGGCCAGATGAGCATTGCCGCCGTGGCCGGCCCCATCGGCGAGGCTTTGGTGGCCACCGCCGCCGGTTTGTTTGTGGCGATTCCCGCCGTGCTGGCCTACAACTTTCTGGTGCGCGGCAACAAAACGCTGGCTCAGGATATGGATGCCTTCGCCCATGATTTTCATGTCCAACTGTTAAACCATAAGGATTAAGCCATGGCATTCGGTTCGATGAATTCCGGCGACGATGCGCCGATGGCCGACATCAACGTTACCCCTTTGGTGGACGTGATGTTGGTGCTGCTGATTGTGTTTATGATTACCATGCCCGTGCTCACGCACTCGATTCCGCTGCAACTGCCCACCGCGTCGGAAAACATCAAGCAGGAAACCCAGCCCAAAGAGCCGCTGCGGTTGAGCATTGATGCCGATGGGGCTTATGTGCTCGGTGCGGAATCCACGGCCAAACTGAGTTTGGAAGAGGTTACCGAGCAGCTCAAGCAGGCCAAGGCGAAAAACGCCGATTTAATCGTGGCCATCGCCGCCGACAAGCACGTGGAATACGATTCGGTTGCCCAAGCCCTGCATTCCGCCCGCGAAGCCGGCATCAGCAAAATCGGGTTTATCACCGAAACCGATTCGGGCAAATAAACGTGATTGGGAAAAGCTTGGTTTGAAAGCAGGCAAAGGCCGTCTGAACAGATTTTTTCAGACGGCCTGATACTTTTGCAAAAAGCCGTTTTAATCCTGAATTTATTATATTTCGTCATACTCGGGCTTGACCCGAGTATCTCTTTATCTGGTTGAATCACGCTTCCGCCAGCAGCGGCTGCCCGCGGATAACCGCGCGGATAACCGTGCGGTTGGGCGAGAGCGCGTTGCGCAGGCGTTGCGACAGCGGATTGGGCAGGCCGAGAATGTCGGCGGCAACGGCGGCGGCGCAGACGGGGGCGGTGGCCAGGCCGCGGCTGCCGTGGGCGGTGTTGATGTAGGCGCCCGGCAAATAAGGGCAGGGCGTGTGGATGCGGTAGTTTTTGTCGAGCGCGAGTTTGGCATAGGCCTGCTGCATGGTATAGATGTCGCCGAGTGCGCCCACCAGCGGCAGGTGGTCGGGGCTGTCGCAGCGCAGGGCGGCATGGCCTTGCAAAGGTTGTGCGGGGCCGTTTGAACGGGTTTCAGACGGCCTGTCCGGACTCAGGCCGTCTGAAAATAAATTTCCGGCCAGTTTGGCATCCAGTTCGCGCAAAGTAAGGCGGTTGGCTTCGGCATCGCTTGCGCGCCATTCGCTGCCGGTGTCGTGCTGGATAAAGGTGGCGCCGAAGCAGTGCGCGCCCTGCCAGGCGGGGCTGATGTAGCCGGCGGCGGAAAGGGCGCAGCGCAGGGCGGCGGAATAGGGCGTGGCGGCGGCCAGATCGGTTTGGCCGCGGATCAGGCGGTAGGGCAGTGCGGATACGTCGGCTGCGGCGGCCAGCGGGCTGTGCGCGCCCATGCAGTAGATGATATGGCTGCCGCAGAAGGTTTGCGTGGCGGTTTTCACCTGCCATATGCCGTTGCGGTATTCGGCGGCTAGCGCGGGGGTGCGGGCGTGCAGTTCGATCAAAGGGTGGTCGAGCAGGGCGTTGACCAGCGCGGGCGGGTTCAGCCACACGCCTTGCGGCCAGTAAAGCGCGCTTTGCGTGAGGGGGATGCCGGCCAATTGCGAGGCCGTTTCGGCGCAAACGGGGCGGTAGAGGTGGGCGTGGTGGGTTTGCGCCGCCAATGCCAGATTGCGGCGGGTTTCTTCTTCGTTATGATTGAGATGGAGCACGCCGCTGCCGCCCCAGTTTTCGCGTGCGGGCAGCAGGGTGTCGAGCAGGCGGCGGGTGTGGCCGTAGCCGCACAGCAGCAGTTCGGTTTGTTCGGTGTTGTGCGGCGAAATCTTGGCATACAGCAGCCCTTGGCGGTTGCCCGAGGCAGCGTTGGCCGGTTCGGCAGCTTCGAGCACGGTAACGGGCAGGCCGTGCCGCGCCAGCGCGCGTGCGGTAGCGGCACCGGCGATGCCTGCGCCGATAACGATGGCGCGGGTTGCGGGGCGGCGTTCGGGCGGCTTGAACCACGGTTTGACGTTTGGCGGCGGCAGTTGCGGCACGGCTTCGGTTTGCCATTGCACGGGTTGCGGGAAATGTTCGCCGAGGCGGCAGGCGGCTTCAGGCGGCATCAGCCACAAATGCACGCCCGGCAAGATGTCGTATAGCGCATTGGCGGCGTTAAACTGAATGCAGCCGAGTTTGCTTTCGATGGCTTGGCTTAACGCGGTTTCTTGTGCCGAAGGGTTTTCAGACGGCCTGAACACGGGGATTTCGTTTGCGGACAGGCACACAACCAGATACAGCGGTTTGGGGTGTGCGGTAATGGCGCAAGAGAGTTCTGATAATGAAGGCGGGCGGTTCCAAGCGAGGTGGTTCATGTATCAGGCCGTCTGAAAAAAGAAAGGGGCGATTTTAGCACGCGCTTCGGCCGCATACCGCCCAAGTGCGCGGAAAAGCTGTTAAAATCAGGGCGATTTTATTGTTTCAGACGGCCTGGGCGGGCAGCAAGCCGACAGGTCCGCATATCGTGAAACCGCCCTTTCCGCCGTCTGACCCATATAACCAAACGGAAACCGTTATGAACCCCTTAATCGCCGACTTCAACGCCGAACCCGCACGCGCCCCCGTGATTGTGGCGCTGGATTTTGCCAACGAACACGACACGCTCGCGTTTGTGCGCAGGCTGGAGCCGTCTTTATGCCGTTTGAAAATCGGCAAAGAGCTGTTTACCGCCACCGGCCGCCGCTTGGCCGAAAGCCTGATTAACCAGGGCTTCGAGCTGTTTCTCGATTTGAAATACCACGATATTCCCAACACCGTGGCCAAAGCCTGCCGCGCGGCGGCGGAAATGGGCGTGTGGATGGTCGATATGCACGCCTGCGGCGGCCGCCGCATGATGGAAGCCGCCGCCGAAGCCGTGGCCAACCAGGCGCACAAACCGCTGCTAATCGGCGTAACCGTGCTCACCAGCATGGAAGCGGCCGATTTGGCCGAAATCGGCCTGAACGCGCCGGTGGAAGAATTGGTGCTGCGTTGGGCGAAACTCGCGCAAAGCTCGGGTTTGGACGGCGTGGTATGTTCCGCCCACGAAGCCGCCCCGCTGCGCCGAGACTTGGGCGGGGATTTCGTGCTGGTTACGCCCGGCATCCGCCTCGACGTGGCGGGCAACAGCGACGACCAGCGCCGCATCATGACACCGGCTCAGGCACTGGCGGCCGGCTCCACCTATCTGGTGATGGGCCGCCCCGTTACCCAAGCCGCCGACCCCGTGGCCGTGCTGCGCGGAATCAATGAGGCTGCCCAAGCCATGCGCTGATTTTCAGACGGCCTGATGTTAAAAGTTTAGGCAGAGGCCGTCTGAAACCCAAAGAAACGGACTGACAAATATGGTATTCCCAACTGACCCGCAAACCCTCGCAACCCGCCTTGCCCGAGCACGCGTGCTGGTGGTGGGCGACGTGATGCTCGACCGCTACTGGTTCGGCGACGTATCGCGCATTTCGCCCGAAGCCCCCGTGCCCGTGGCCAAAATCGGCAAAACCGACCAGCGCGCCGGCGGTGCCGCCAACGTTGCCCGCAACGTCGCCTCGCTGGGCGGGCAGGCCGCCTTGCTGTCGGTAACCGGCAACGACGAAGCCGCCGACGTGCTCGACGGCCTGATGCGGCAGGACGGCGTGGCCGCCCATCTGGTGCGCGATTCGGAAATCGCCACCACCGTGAAACTGCGCGTGGTTGCCCGCAACCAGCAATTGATCCGCCTCGATTTCGAAGAGATGCCGCACCGCGAAATCCTCGATTCGGTAAAAGACCAATACCGCGCACTGTTGCCCGAATACGATGTGGTGATTCTGTCGGACTACGGTAAAGGCGGCCTGCTGCACGTTGCCTCGATGATAGAATGGGCGCGCCAGGCCGGCAAACCCGTGCTGATCGATCCCAAAGGCGACGACTACGAGAAATATGCCGGCGCCACCCTGCTCACGCCCAACCGTGCCGAGTTGAAAGAAGTGGTGGGCAGCTGGCGCAGCGAAGCCGAGCTGACCGAAAAAGCGCAGCACCTACGCCGCCACCTCGAACTCGAAGCCCTGCTGCTCACCCGCAGCGAAGAGGGCATGACCCTGTTCGGCGGCAGCGAAATCGTCAACCGGCCCACGCGGGCGCAGGAAGTGTACGACGTGTCCGGCGCGGGCGACACCGTCATCGCCAGCATGGGCTTGGGGCTGGCCGCCGGTTTCAGCCTGCCCGAAGCCATGCACATCGCCAACACCGCCGCAGGCGTGGTGGTGGCCAAACTGGGCACGGCGGTGTGCTCGTTTGACGAGCTGACCGCAGCGCTCGAAAAGGAATAACGGCGGTTTCAGACGGCTTTGAAAGGAGGCGCTATGTACCAGCCCGATTTGGAAAAAATCAAACGCAAGCAGGCCGAATTGCAGGCGGCCCACCGCGCATGGATAGCCGAAAAAGCCAAACACGAAATATTGGCGTTTGCCGATGAAAAAGGCAACGTCGTATTGCACCACCCCGACGGGCATACGGAGATTGTGCATGAGGCCGAAGCAGGCTAGGGCGGTATTTTATTGCGGTACCAACGGTGCGGGCAAAACCACTTTGCGCGGTTTGAACCATGATGCCGTGTCGGTGGTGATTGATTCCGACCATATCGCCGCCGAGCTTAATCCTGCCAACCCGCGGGCCGCAGATATGGAGGCCGGGCGGCAGGCGTTAAAACTTTTTCAGACGGCTTTAAATAACGGTATTTCGTTTTCCATGGAATCCACACTGTCGGGTGTTTCGGTGTTGCGGCGTATGCAGCAGGCCAAAGATAAGGGATTTCATGTTATTTTGAACTATATCGGGCTGGTTTCCGCCGATTTGCATATCGAACGCGTACAGTCGCGCATCCGCAGCGGCGGCCATCCGATAGACAACGGAGTCATCCGCAGGCGGTTCATCGAAAGCCACACCAATCTGGCCGTGGCGGTGCAATTGGCCGACGAAGCGTATCTTTATGATAATTCCGGGGCAGAGTTGGCATTGGTGTTATATGCCGCAGGCGGTAAAATCTATCTGCAAACCGATACGCAGCCCGCATGGGTGCAGAAGCTGATACAAACATTAACGGCCGTCTGAAAGCCCGGTTTTTTTCAGACGGCCGCAACAAAAGGAAAGCATTATGACCATCATCGTAACCGGCGCCGCCGGCTTTATCGGCAGCAACATCGTTCAAGCCTTAAACCGGCGCGGCATCACCGACATCGTTGCCGTCGATAACCTCTCGCGCGGCGAAAAATTCAAAAACCTGGCCGAGTGCGAAATCGCCCATTATCTCGACAAACACGAGTTTATCCGCCAGGTGCGCGAGCACGAGCTGCCCTACGACGACATCGAAGCCGTGTTCCACGACGGCGCCTGCTCCGACACCATGGAGCACGACGGCCGCTATATGATGGACAACAACTACCAATACAGCCTCGACCTGCTCGATTGGTGCCAAGACGAACGCATCCCCTACCTTTACGCCTCCAGCGCGGCGGTGTACGGCAAAGGCGAAATATTCCGCGAAGAGCGCGAGCTGGAAAAGCCGCTCAACGTTTACGGCTATTCCAAATTCCAATTCGACCAGGTGGTGCGCCGCCGCATGAAAGAAGGGCTGACCGCGCAGGTGGTGGGCTTCCGCTATTTCAACGTTTACGGGCAGCACGAGCAGCACAAAGGCCGTATGGCGTCGGTGGCCTTCCACCACTTCAACCAATACCGCGAAAACGGCTATGTTAACCTGTTCGGTGCCAACGACGGCTACGGCAACGGCGAGCAGACCCGCGATTTCGTGAGCGTGGAAGACGTGGTGAAAGTGAACCTGTTTTTCTTCGACCACCCCGAAAAATCAGGCATTTTCAACCTCGGCACCGGCCGCAGCCAGCAGTTTAACGAGCTGGCAGCCGCCACCGTCAACGCCTGCCGCTCGGCCGAAGGCAAAGCGGCGATGACGCTGGAAGAGCTGGTGAAAGAAGAGCTTATCCGCTATATCCCGTTTCCCGACGCGCTCAAGGGCAAATACCAGAGCTTCACCGAGGCCGACATCTCGCGCCTGCGCGAAGCGGGTTACGACGGCGCGTTTTTCGACGTAAACGAAGGCGTGAGCCGCTATGTGCAGTGGATGCTGGAAAACCTTTAACAAGCACGGCAGGCCGTCTGAACGGTAAAAATCTTTTATAATTAATGTTTTCAGACGGCCAAGTATTGTATTTTCGGCATAGCGCTCCATTTTAAGGCGTATCTTGCCAAAAAGATTCTCAGGCCGTCTGAAGCCTGTAAACACAAGGAGAAAACATGAGCAGCCAATACGATTTCGCCACCGCAGACCTGATCGACATTGCGCCCGACACCCCGTCGTGCGAAACCCAGTTGCGCCATTTCGGCCGCCGTTACCGCTTCTGCGGCAGAATCCGCACGGTAAAGTGCAGCCGCGACAACGGCTTGGTTAAAAAGCTGATGAACACCCATTCCGACGGCGAAGTGCTGGTGGTGGACGGCGGCGGCGATTTATACAGCGCGCTGATGGGCGACATGATTGCCGGCGCAGGCGCCGCCAACGGCTGGGCGGGGGCGGTGGTTTTCGGCGCCATACGCGATAACGAAGCGATCAACACCATCGATTTCGGCGTGAAGGCATTGGGTACCAACCCGCGCAAAAGCGGCAAAGAAGGCGCGGGCGAAGTGGACGTGCCGGTCAGCTTCGGCGGCGTAACCTTCACCCCCGGGCATTATCTATATAGTGATTCAGACGGCATTTTGGTGTCGGAGCAACCGTTTCATCAGGAATAAAACATGCAGGTAACTTCAAAATGGATTGACGGGATGTGCTTTATCGGCACCACGGAGCACGGCCACAGCGTGGTGATGGAAGGCGCGGCGGCGGAAGGAAGCGTCAAACGCGGCCCCAGCCCGATGGAAATGCTGCTATTGGGTGTGGCGGGCTGTTCCAGCATCGACGTGGTGATGATTGCCGAAAAACAGCGGCAGAATGTGGCAGACTGCCAGGCCACCGTTACCGCCAAACGGGCAGACGAAGCTCCGCGCGTATTCACCGAAATCCACATCCATTTCAAAGTGTTCGGCCGCAACCTCAAAGAGAGCGCGATTGCCAAAGCCGTGGAGATGTCGGCCGAAAAATACTGCTCCGCCTCGATTATGCTGGGCAAGGCGGCAAAAGTAACGCACAGTTTCGAATTGATTGAAGAAGTATAAAGGTTTTGCCGATTGAGGCCGTCTGAAAACCGTTCAGACGGCCTTGAAATCCATCTATGATGACTCTGGAAACCAAAGAGATGCAGTATGATTGAAAACAACAGCGACAATGCCAACACCATGTTTT
This sequence comes from Neisseria dentiae, assembly GCF_014055005.1. Classification (NCBI taxonomy): domain Bacteria; kingdom Pseudomonadati; phylum Pseudomonadota; class Betaproteobacteria; order Neisseriales; family Neisseriaceae; genus Neisseria; species Neisseria dentiae. The sequence goes on from NZ_CP059570.1 coordinate 375,427, forward strand.
ACGCCCCCGCTGCCTCCGCTTCGATGGAAGAGCGGCACGATTCCGAGCTGTTCAGGGTGTATGCCCAGATTCTCGACGGAATTACCGACCACCAGCTCCGCCCCGGCCACAAGCTGACCGAATCCGACCTGTGCCGGCAGATGGTGTGTTCGCGCGGCACCGTGCGCAGCGCGCTCTCGCTGCTCGCACACGACAAAATCGTCGATTTGCTGCCCAACCGGGGCGCATTCGTGCATGTGCCCGATGCCAAAGAAACGGAAGACGTGTTCAAAATGCGTATCGCGCTGGAAGAAACCGTGATCAATATGCTGCTCGAACGCCCCGATCTGGCCGAGAGCGCCAAACCGCTGTATGCCATGATAGAGCGAGAAGAAGCCGCCTTCGCACGCGGCGACCGTGTGGCATGGAACCGCCTTTCCAACGCCTTTCACGTTGAGCTGGCACGCCTGCTCGATAATCAGGTTCTGCTCGACATCGTCAACACCTTGTGCGCCCGTTCCTCACTAATTATCGCCGTTTTCGACGCCCCCAAAGACCGCCTGCGCCACACTTACTGCGAACACCGCGAAATCCTCGATCTGCTGGTGGCGGGCAAAGGCAACCGTGCCTGCAAAATGATGCGCAAACACTTGGGCCAATGCCAGGCGCGCCTGCTGCGGAAATTCGGTTTGGGCGAAGAGCAATAACCCGCACCGGCCGCAGCCGTACCCGCGCCCGTTAGCCAACCGCATCCTAACCCGATGCGGTTTGTTTATGCCGCAATCTTTGCAGAAAAGCATGGTTTTGAAGGCTACGGGTTGAATGTTATATAGTCAGAAACCCTTAAGGCCGTTTGAAATATTCGGCCATCGTTATTCCTGCGTAGGCATTTAAACATTTCAGACGGCCTTAAGGGTATGTTTGCAAAGGTTTCAGTCAGCCAACTTCAGAAAAAGCACACGCACCATACCCGGGCTTGAACCGAGTATTTCCTGTTGCCGAAACTCAAGATGCCCGGGTCAGGCCGGGTATCTGTTAAAATACACTTTTCCGATTCCAGCCTGCCGACCATGAGCCTCGCCCAACGTTTAGACCACCTGCTGCCGCAAACCCAATGCCGCGAATGCGGCTATCAGGGCTGCTTGCCTTATGCGCAGGCGCTGGCCGAAGGAGAGGCCGAAATCAATCTGTGCGCGCCGGGCGGAGAGGCCGTTATGCTGGATATTGCCGGCCTGCTCGGCAGGTCGCCGCGCCAACCCGCCAAAATCCAAGAAAAAGCGCTGGCATGGATAGACGAAACCGCGTGCATAGGCTGTACGGCCTGTATCAGAGCCTGTCCGGTCGATGCCATTATGGGCGCGTCCAAACAGATGCACACGGTTATCCGCAACGAATGCACGGGATGCGGATTATGCGTGGCACCGTGTCCGGTCGACTGCATCCATATGCAGCCGGTCGAAGCCGGTTTTCTGCCGCTGGCGAACGCAGGCGAACACGGCGTCAATCCGCGCCAAGCCGCAGCCGAATATGCCCGCGCCCGTTTTAACTGGCACGAAAAGCGTACGGCGAGGGATTTGCAGGAGAAAAAAGCCCGCTTGGCCGAGCGGGAAGCCGCCGTTAAAGCCAAAGCGGCAGAGCAAACCGCTGCGGCCCGCACGGCCGCTCCCTCGTTCAGCCCGGCCGACCTGATTGCACAGGCAATGGCGCGCGCCCAAGCGCAGCAAACGCAACGGGTGGTGTCGGCCAACCGCGAAGCTTATCAGGCAAAACAGCTAAAAGAGGCCAAAGAGCGCGCCGCCTACCGCCGCGCGCAGCGCGATTTGCAATACGGCACGGCAGAAGAAAAAGCGGCGGCATTGGCGTTTCTGCGACAATATAAGGCTGAGCAGGAGGCCAAAGCGGCCAAACGCGATTAGGTTTGTCCGCCGCAGCCAAACAATTTGGGGCCTTGGTAACATTCCTATCAATATCTGAAACCCTCTGCCTCTATTGAAAGATGCTGCCCATAACGATACAGGCCGTCTGAAAGTTTCAGACGGCCTGTTGTTATTTAAAAAAACGGCTTGATTAATGATGGTGTCCGTGCTCGCCGTGTACATGGCCGTGGGCGATTTCTTCTTCGCTGGCATCGCGCACGCTGTCAACCGTGGCTTTGAAGCGGATTTTCATACCGGCCAGCGGGTGGTTGCCGTCAACCACGGCTTTGCCGTCGGCCACGTCGGTTACGCGGTAAACCCACACATCGCCGGTTTCGGGGTCGTCGGCTTCGAACATCATGCCCACTTCCACTTCAACGGGGAACACGCTCACATCTTCGATACGCACCAACTCGGGGTCTTGCTCGCCGAAAGCGTCGTCGGGCTGCAACACAATGTCCACCACGTCGCCCGCCTCTTTGCCGTGCAGCGCTTCTTCCACCAACGGAAAAATACCGTCGTAGCCGCCGTGCAGGTAGGCGATGGGTTGTTCGGTTTTGTCGAGTAACTGGTCGTTGGCGTCAAACATCTCGTAATGCAAGGTAACAACGGAATTTTTTTGGATAGCCATGCTAAGGTCCTTGTTTGTTTTGAAAATTCGGTTTCTTTGATAAAACTTCGGCGATTATAACACACTTATGCACGCACCCCGGGTTTCAATTTGTCGGGCGAAATCAAGTTATGTGCGTCAAAAATTATGCAAATGTTGTATTTTTGCCACTTTGCGCATCATTATGGCAAATAATGCGTAATAATTCTGAAAATAGTTTTATTTGTTATCGGATTATTTAAAATTTTGAAATTTCAATGCAAACTTTAGTTTTATTACAGAAATAAAGCAGAAATTTGCAATTTATATTGAACTTATTTCCGCTTTGATATGACTAAGCTACCATATTCATGGTTCGCTGGGTTGCCGGTTGCATTGCATTAGCCAAGCAGGTCGGGCATAATGCCGGAATTCAGCAATGAATTTCTTTTTCCCCCATATGAGACCGGGTTCGTGCCTGTGTCAATTTGTTTTTTAAATCGATTTAAAAGGTATTGAAAATGAAAAAATCTCTGTTAGCCGCTGCTCTGATGTCTTTGTTCTTGGCCGCTTGCGGTCAGCAAGCCAGCGCTCCTGCCGCCGCTTCTGCTGCCAGCGAAGCCGCTTCTGCCGTTGATGCAGCTGCTTCTGCTGTTGACGCTGCCGCTTCTGAAGTTTCTGCTGCTGCTTCTGCTACCGAAGCCGCTGCTGCTTCTGCTACCGATGCCGCCGCTTCTGCTGCCGACACAGCCGCTACCGCTGCTGCTTCTGCTGCCGACGCTGCCGCTTCTGCTGCTGCTTCTGCCGCCAAATAAGCATATTTTTAAAATATGTAACAAAAAGCAGGATACAATGTATCCTGCTTTTTGTTTTGGGCGTCCATTCCGCCCGAGCCTTTGTCCTTCCGAAACCGTTTCGGAAGGTTTTCCTGTTTTTCAGACGGCCTGAATATGAATCCGCAACACATCAAACCGGCATTGCTGCAATTTTTAAGTGCAGACGAAATCTTAGAAGACGCATCCGCCTGGCTGACCGACCAGCGCAGCCGCTATACCGGCACGGCCGATGCGGTGGTGCAGCCCAAAAGCGTGGCTGCGGTGCGGCAGTTGATGCGGTTTTGTTTTGAAAACCGGATAGCGGTAACGCCGCAGGGCGGCAACACGGGGTTGTGCGGCGCTGCCGTGCCCGAGGGCGGGGTGTTGCTGAACCTTTCCAAACTCAACCGAATCCGCAGCATCAATTTGGCCGACAATGCCATAACCGTGGATGCGGGCGCGGTGCTGCAAACGGTGCAGGAAGCGGCGGCGGAGGCGGGGCGGCTGTTTCCGTTGAGTCTGGCCAGCGAAGGGTCGTGCCAAATCGGCGGCAATATCGCCTGCAATGCGGGCGGATTGAATGTGTTGCGCTACGGAACCATGCGTGATTTGGTGTTGGGGCTGGAAGTGGTTTTGCCAAACGGCGAATTGGTTTCGCACCTGCACCCGCTGCACAAAAACACCACCGGTTATGATTTGCGCCATCTGTTTATCGGCAGCGAAGGCACGCTGGGTGTGATAACGGGGGCAACGTTGAAACTGTTTGCGCTGCCGAAAACCGTTGAAACCGTGTGGGTGGGGGTGGATTCGATAGAGCGGGCGGTGGAGCTGCTCACGCTGGTGCAGGGCGGTTTTGCCGAGCGTTTGTGCAGCTTCGAGCTGGTCAGCCGTTTTGCGTTGGCGTTGTCGTCGGATTTCAGCCGCATCGGCCAACCGGTTGATGCGCCGTGGCATATTCTGCTGGAGTTGGCCGATTCGATGGAAAGCGGCGGCTTGGGCGAGGAGTTGGCGGAGTTTTTGCTGGCGCACGGTTTCGACAATGCCGTGGCGGCGCAATCCGAAACCGAACGCCAAGCCTTGTGGACGTTGCGGGAAAATATTTCCGCATCACAGCGCAATCTGGGCGCCAGTATCAAACACGATATTGCGGTGCCGATTGAAAACGTGGCCGGGTTTGTGGCCGATTGCGAAACTGCGCTTCAAACGGCTTTTTCCGGCATCAATATCGTGGTGTTCGGCCATTTGGGCGACGGCAGCCTGCACTACAACACTTTCCTGCCCGGCGTGCTGGATAACGGGGTGTATGAATATGAGGATGCGGTGAATGCCGTGGTGTATGAAAACGTGTTGGCCTGCAACGGCACGGTGGCGGCGGAGCACGGTATCGGCATAGTGAAGAAGCAATGGCTGCCGAGCGTGCGCAGTGCGGCGGAAATCGCATTGATGCGGGCGGTGAAGGCCGAACTTGATCCGCGCGGCATTATGAACCCGGGCAAATTGCTGCCGTAGTTTTGTTTCAGACGGCCAAAGGCTTGTGAAAAATTCGGGCAGGCCGTCTGAAATATCCGGCTTGCGGCCTTTGCGAAGCTAATAACGGTAAATAAACTTTTCTTGGGTTTTGCACAGGTTTCAGCCTGCCAAAATAATCGTTGGCCCGTGAAAAATTTTCAGGCCGTCTGAAATGTTTTCAGACGGCCTGTTTTAATCCGCACAATTTAATTATTTTACGCCTGTTTTTTGCTGCGTAACAGAGTTTGCCCGGCTGTTTTATCCTACTACATTTTGTTACCTGATTTATATCAAGTAGTAATTTTGTTTCAATAAAATCGCAGCGCATCCGTCTTGAATAAGTGCTATTCTGTGCCCATTAAGTTTCATGTAACCCGTTTCTTATCGTTTGAAAAAACAAGGAGTTCAAAAATGGCTACCACCGCACAAGAGCGCCCCGCCGCATGGGCCGGCTTTAAAGCCGGCGAGTGGGAGAACAGTATTGACGTACGTGATTTTATTCAGAAAAACTACACGCCTTATGAAGGTAACGCCGACTTTTTAGCGCCGGCCACCGAAGCCACCACCAAACTGTGGGCCGAAGTGATGGAAGGCATCAAAGTGGAAAACCGCACCCACGAGCCTTATAAAATCGACGCCCAAGTGGTTTCCGGCATCACCAGCCACGGCCCTGGCTATATCGACAAAGATTTGGAAACCATCGTCGGCCTGCAAACCGACGAACCGTTGAAACGCTCCATCATGCCTTTCGGCGGCCTGAAAATGGTGCAGGATTCCTGCAATATCTACCGTGTGGAGCTGAACCCCACCGTAACCGAAATCTTCACCAAATACCGTAAAACCCACAACCAGGGCGTGTTCGACGTTTACACCCCCGATATCCGCCGCTGCCGCAAATCAGGCGTGCTGACCGGCCTGCCCGATGCTTACGGCCGCGGCCGCATCATCGGCGACTACCGCCGCGTGGCGTTGTATGGTATCGACCGTTTGATGGCCGACAAAGTGGCGCAGTTCAATTCGCTGCAACCCGATTTGGAAGCCGGTAAAAACTTGGAAGAAGTAATCCGCCGCCGCGAAGAAATCAACGACCAGCACAAAGCCTTGGGCCAAATGAAAGAAATGGCCGCGAGCTATGGTTTTGATATTTCCGGTCCCGCCAAAAACGCCCGCGAAGCCGTGCAGTGGACTTACTTCGCCTACTTGGCTGCCGTGAAATCGCAAAACGGCGCCGCCATGTCGTTCGGCCGTGTGGCCACTTTCTTGGACATCTTTATCGAGCGCGACCTGCAAAACGGCACGTTAACCGAAATCGAAGCGCAAGAGCTGATCGATCACTTGGTGATGAAGCTGCGTATGGTACGCTTTTTGCGCACCCCCGAATACGACCAATTGTTCTCGGGCGACCCGATTTGGGCCACCGAATCCATCGGCGGCATGGGCTTGGACGGCCGCACGCTGGTAACCAAAAACAGCTTCCGCTTCTTGCACACTCTGTATAACATGGGTCCGTCACCCGAGCCGAACATCACCGTGTTGTGGTCCGAACAGCTGCCCGACGGCTTCAAGCATTTCTGCGCCAAAGTATCCATCGACACTTCGTCTATCCAATACGAAAACGATGACTTGATGCGCCCCGACTTCAACAGCGACGACTACGCCATTGCCTGCTGCGTCAGCCCGATGGTGGTCGGCAAACAAATGCAGTTCTTCGGCGCGCGTGCCAACCTGGCCAAAACCCTGCTGTACGCAATCAACGGCGGCGTGGACGAAAAATCGAAAGAACAGGTCGGCCCCAAATCCGAGCCGATTCTCGACGAAGTGTTGGATTTCGACACCGTGATGGCGAAAATGGACAACTTTATGGATTGGTTGGCCACCCAATACGTTACCGCGTTGAACATCATCCACTACATGCATGACAAATATTCGTATGAAGCCGCGCTGATGGCCCTGCACGACCGCGACATCAAACGCACCATGGCCTGCGGTATCGCCGGCTTGTCGGTAGCCGCCGACTCGCTTTCCGCCATCAAATATGCGAAAGTGAAACCCGTGCGCGATGAAAACAATATTGCTGTCGATTTTGAAATAGAAGGCGAATACCCGCAGTTCGGTAACAACGACGACCGCGTTGACGACATCGCCTGCGATTTGGTAGAACGCTTCATGCGCAAAGTGGCCACCCACCCGATGTACCGCAACGCGATTCCGACCCAATCCGTGCTTACCATCACTTCCAACGTGGTTTACGGCAAAAAAACCGGTAACACCCCCGACGGCCGCCGTGCAGGCGCACCGTTCGGCCCCGGCGCCAACCCCATGCACGGCCGCGATGTGAACGGTGCGGTGGCTTCGTTAAGCTCGGTAGCCAAACTGCCGTTCGAGTTCGCCAAAGACGGTATTTCCTACACCTTCTCGATTGTGCCGGGTGCATTGGGTAAAGACGAGCAATCCCGCGAACGCAATCTGGCTGGCCTGATGGACGGTTATTTCCACCACGAAGCCGGCGAAATAGAAGGCGGCCAACACCTGAACGTGAACGTGCTCAACCGCGAAACCCTGATGGACGCGATGGAACATCCGGAAAAATATCCGCAGTTAACCATCCGCGTATCCGGTTACGCCGTGCGCTTCAACTCGCTGACCCGCGAGCAGCAGCAAGACGTGATTACCCGCACCTTTACGGCAAGCATGTAATCCGGTTCGGGGTTCGTTATCAAAATGCCGGGTTTGCAGCCCGGCATTTTTTCAGACGGCTTGGGGTAAAATACATTCAGGCCGTCTGAAACCCGTTTTCCCCGACACTCTACGCCCTATGTAATTCCAACAAAACCAAAAAAGCAAACCGCCATGCAAACCTACACCATCAAACCCGAAAACGAACACCACGAAGGCCACCGCGGCTACCACGGCACCGCCATCGTGCATTCCATCGAATCCTGCGGCACGGTCGACGGCCCCGGCCTGCGCTTCGTGCTGTTTCTGCAAGGCTGCCTGATGCGCTGCCTCTATTGCCACAACCGCGACACCTGGGATATGCACACCGACAAAGCGCAAGAGCTGACCGTGGAGCAGGTGATGAAGCAGGTGCTGTCATACCGCCACTATCTCAAAGCCACCGGTGGCGGCGTAACCGCAACCGGCGGCGAGCCGCTGCTGCAATACGAATTTCTGCGCGACTGGTTCACCGCCTGCCGCGAACACGACATCCACACCTGCCTCGACACCAACGGCTACGCCCTGCATTACGACGAAATTCTCGACGACCTGCTCGACCACACCAATCTGGTGATGCTCGACCTGAAACAGATTGATCCCGAAATCCACAAAGTTTTGGTGGGCATTCCCAACACCAAAACCCTCAACTTCGCCCGCTATCTGGCCGAGCGCAACCAGCCCACGCGCGTGCGCTACGTGATTGTGCCCGGCTACACCGACGACGAACGCTCGGCCAACCTGCTCGGCGAATTTATTGGCGGCATGGAAAACGTGGAAACCGTGGAGCTTCTGCCGTATCACGAACTGGGCGCGCACAAATGGGAGCTGTGCGGCGACGAATACAAACTCAAGGGCGTGCATCCGCCGCCCAAAGAAACCGTTTTGAAAATCAAAGAAATTTTAGAAGGCTACGGCAAAAACATTATCCTGTGAGCCTTTAAAACGCTTGAGGCCGTCTGAAAGCAGAAAACAGCATGGTTTTTTCAGACGGCCTGATGGTTTTGTGAAATCCGTTTCCATATGATTACCGTCTATTTATTACCGTCATACTCGGGCTTGACCCGAGTATCTTTTATTTTCTTGATTTCCCTGCCAAAAGAGAATACTTGGGCAGGACGGAACACAAACTTTTGGCAACCCGGTAACTTTGGCAGTTTGCAAAAACAACAGCCTGAGACCTTTGCAAAAATACCTTAAGGCCGTCTGAAATGCTTAAATCCCGTCATTCCCGCGTAGGCGGGAATCCAGATGGAAATATTGAAGCATTGATTAAACAAATACTTGGATGCCAAGCGTCTGGATTCCCGCCTACGCGGGAATGACGGGAAATAAATTTTTTGTGATGTTTTTTAATTTTGCAAAGGTCTCAGCCTGATGCTTGGGTAAAAAAGCTGGCAATCCCGCCGTTTTTCTTGACAAACCAAGCCGTTGCTAAGATAATCCGCCAATTCTTTTGCCGCCGTTCGAATACGGCGGGTAATTTTTACGGCAGCCCGCTGCTGCCGTGCCGTTAGGAGGTGATGTTTACATCACGGCGCGTATCCCGCCATGCCGGTTCCGGCGCAACCTGCGATACACCCAAACCGATTTCCGAGGCCGTCTGAAAACAAAGCGGCGGCCCGTAACCTGATTTTTATTAAGGAATAAAAAATGCCTGCTATCCGTGTAAAAGAAAACGAACCTTTTGAAGTTGCCATGCGCCGTTTCAAACGCGCTGTGGAAAAAACCGGCCTGCTCACCGAGCTGCGCGCCCGAGAAGCCTACGAAAAGCCGACCACCGAGCGCAAACGCAAAAAAGCCGCTGCCGCCAAACGCCTGCAAAAACGCCTGCGCAGCCAGCAACTGCCCCCGAAACTCTACTAATCCGCCGCACTCTATTGTGATGCGATAAAAGCAATACACACCGTAAGGCTTCGGCCTTGCGGTGTTTTTGGCTTTGTATGGCCGCCCGCCTGCATACCGAAACGTTGGCGATGTAAGCTGCCGGCGTGAAAAAACGTCAAACCTTATACGGCAGGCCGGGTTTCACAAGCCGCAGGCCGTCTGAAAACTTGATTTTTTACCGGGCGGCACCATTGAAGCCATACCGATTGTTTAATTTAACCGAGCGATACCATGAGCCTGAAAGCCCGACTTGCCGAAGATATGAAAACCGCCATGCGCGCCAAAGACAGCGTAACGCTTTCCACCGTGCGCCTGATCAACGCCGCCGTCAAACAGTTTGAAGTGGACGAACGCACGGAAGCCGACGATGCCAAAGTGGTGGCCATCATCACCAAAATGGTCAAACAGCGCAACGACAGCGCGAAAATCTACACCGATGCCGGCCGCAGCGATTTGGCCGACAAAGAAAACGCCGAAACCGAAGTGCTCAAGCGCTATCTGCCGCAGATGATGTCGGCAGAGGAAATCCGCGCCGCCGTAGCAGAGGCCGTGGCCGAAACCGGTGCCGCCGGCATGGCCGATATGGGCAAAGTGATGGGCGTTTTGAAAACCCGCCTGGCAGGCAAAGCCGATATGGGCGAAGTGAATAAAGCGTTGAAAGCGGTGTTGGCGGCCTGATTGCCGAACAAGGCCGTCTGAAACGGGGTGCGGCTTGGCCGCCGCTTTTTCAGACGGCCGCAGATAAAAAACCATGATACCCAGCGAATTTATAGACGAGCTGCTGGCCAAAGTCGATATCGTCGATATTATCGACGAGCATGTGCCGCTGAAAAAAGGCGGTGCCAACTATATGGCCTGCTGCCCGTTTCACAAAGAAAAATCGCCGTCGTTTTCGGTGAGCCCGCAGAAGCAGTTTTACCACTGCTTCGGTTGCGGCGCGCACGGCACGGCCATCGGTTTTATTATGGAGTATCAGGGGTTGAGCTTTACCGAAGCCGTGCAGTATCTGGCCGACCGCACGGGTTTGACCGTGCCGCGTACGCACGCCCGGCAGGACAACCCCGAACAGCGCGCCGAGCGTAAGAAAAAACAGCAAACGCTGGAAGAAACCACCGAGGCCGCCGCCGCTTTTTACCGGGGCCGTCTGAAGCAGGATGCGCGCGCGCAGGAATACCTGCACAAACGCGGCCTGAGCGCCGAAATCATCGAGCATTACGGCCTGGGCTACGCGCCCGACGGCTGGCAGCCGCTGGCGCAGGTGTTCCAGCCCTATCCCAACACCCCGCTGGTGGAAAGCGGCATGGTGGTGGAAAAAGACGGCAAACATTACGACCGCTTCCGCGACCGCATCATGTTTCCGATACGGAACCCGCGCGGGCAGGTTATCGGCTTCGGCGCCCGCGTGCTCGACAAAGGCGAGCCGAAATACCTCAACTCGCCCGAAACGCCGCTGTTCGACAAAGGCCGCAATCTCTACGGCCTGCACGAAAGCCGCGCCGCCATCAAAGAAGCGGGGCGTATTCTGGTGGTGGAAGGCTATATGGACGTGGTGGCGCTGGCGCAGTTCGGCATCGGCTACGGCGTGGCTGCGCTCGGCACCGCCACCACCGCCGAGCATGTGAAAATCCTGATGCGGCAAACCGACAGCATTTATTTCTGTTTCGACGGCGACAGGGCAGGGCGCAAGGCCGCATGGCGCGCACTCGAAAACGCGCTGCCGCAGCTGAAAGACGGCAAAACGCTGCATTTTTTGTTTCTGCCCGAAGAGCACGACCCCGACAGCTACATCCGCGCCTATGGCAAAGCGCAGTTTGAAGATGCGCTGCTCAACCAAAGCAAACCCCTGTCGGCCTATTTTTGGGAACAGCTTTCAGACGGCCTCAACCTGAACACGCAAGAAGGCAAGGCCGAGCTGGTGAAAACCAGCGCCCCGCTGCTCGCCCAGATTACCGCCCCCGCGTTATCCTTTCTGCTGAAACAGGAGCTGGGCGACAAAGTGGGCATCGACCCCGCCAACCTTGCCCGCCTGCTGGGGCAGGAAGCGCCCAAGCAGCATGTGAAGCAGAAAAGCTACAAGCTGCCGCAGGAAACCTTTAGGCAGCCGCAGATGTCCACTCTGGTAGAGCGGCAGATACGCAGCCTCTTGATAAATCCCGCATGGGCTGCATATATAGAGTTGCCCGAATATCTGAACCTTAGCGGCGATTTCGCCTGCCTGGCCAACCTTGCCGAGCTGATCAACAGCAGAAAAGAGCCGCCGGGCAGCGCACAGATTTTGGAACATATGCGCGGCACGCCCCACGAAGCCACCGTCAGCCGCATTTTCCAAAACATGCAGCACGGCGCGGAAGAGCTGGAAAGCAGCAGCGAAGAAGATTGCGAAAGTTTCAAACTCGGCATGAAAAAGCTGCTGAATGAGTTAAAATACGCCCAAATTGAAATGCTGAAACAAAAAAACCGGCAGGGCGGTTTGAGCGAAAGCGAAAAAAAACTGCTGCTGGCCTTATTAACGCCCGCAGCGCATTGAAACCTTGAAACAGGCTTGCGAACACGATTCGGAGGCCGTCTGAAAACACATACACACCACTGCAACCGAGTCGTCTTGCACCTACCGCAGAACCCCTTTTCTATTGTTTCAGACGGCCTCATCCCCGTTAAACCGTTTAACCAGAGAACATTCTATGTCTAACGAAAACACCGATATCCACGACAGCGAATACGAAGAACAAGACGACAACCGCCCGCTGACCCTCGAAGAGCAGCGGGCGCGGTTGCGCCAGCTCATCATCATGGGCAAAGAGCGCGGCTACATCACCTATTCCGAAATCAACGACGCGCTGCCCGACGATATGTCGGATGCCGAGCAAATCGACAATATCGTCAGCATGATTGCCGGATTGGGTATCCAAGTAACCGAGCAGGCGCCCGATGCCGAAGAAATGCTGATGAGCGACAACACCGCCGCCATCACCGACGACGACGCGGTGGCCGAAGCCGAAGCCGCCTTATCGAGCGTGGACAGCGAGTTCGGCCGCACTACCGACCCCGTGCGTATGTATATGCGCGAAATGGGGCAGGTTGACCTGCTCACCCGCGAAGACGAAATCATCATCGCCAAAAAAATCGAAAACGCCCTCAAAAACATGGTGCAGGCCATTTCCGCCTGCCCCGGTTCGATTGCCGAGATTCTCGAATTAATCAAGCGCATCCGCGAAGACGAAATCAAAGTCGACGAAGTGGTGGAAGCCATTATCGACCCCAACGAAGTGCTGCTGAACGAACTCGGTTTGGGCCACCTCGAAACCGCCCCGGCCGCCGCCGACACCGATGACAGCGACGATGACGGCGACGACGGCGACGACGATGAAGAAGACGAAGGCAGCGCGGAAGCCATCGCCGCCACCAATCTGGAAGAGCTGAAACAGAAAGTGTTGGAACACTTCGAACGCATTCAGGCCGACTACGACAATATGGTAGCCGCCCTGGCCAAGCACGACAGCCGCCACCAGGCCTATCTCGAGCACCGCGACGCCATCGCCTCCAAACTGCTCGAAGTGCGCTTCGCCACCCGCCAGATCGAAAGCCTGAGCAGCAGCCTGCGCGAGCGTGTGGAAAGCATCCGCCGTCTGGAGCGCGAAATCCGCGACATCTGCGTGGAGCGCGTGCATATGGACCGCGATTATTTCATCGGTTACTTCCTGCCCGAAATCACCAATTTGGCATGGGTGGAAACCGAAATCGCCAAAAACAACGTGTGGGGCAACGCGCTCGACCGCTTCCGCCATGCCATTATCGAAAAGCAAACCGAGCTGGCCAACATGGAAACCGAAACGCAGATTTCCATCGAAGAGTTGAAAGAAATCAACAAAAACATGGTTATCAGCGAAAAAGAAACCGCCGCCGCCAAGCAGGAAATGATTCAGGCCAACCTGCGCCTGGTGATTTCGATCGCCAAAAAATACACCAACCGCGGTTTGCAGTTTCTCGATCTGATTCAGGAAGGCAATATCGGCCTGATGAAGGCGGTGGACAAATTCGAATACCGCCGCGGCTACAAATTTTCAACCTACGCCACATGGTGGATCCGCCAGGCGATTACCCGCTCGATTGCCGACCAGGCGCGCACCATCCGCATTCCGGTGCACATGATCGAAACCATCAACAAAATGAACCGCATCTCGCGCCAATATCTTCAGGAAACCGGCGAAGAGCCTGATTCCGCCAAACTGGCCGAGCTGATGGAAATGCCGGAAGACAAAATCCGCAAAATCATGAAAATCGCCAAAGAGCCGATTTCGATGGAAACCCCCATCGGCGACGACGACGATTCGCATCTGGGCGACTTTATCGAAGATGTGAACAACATCGCCCCCGCCGAAGCCGCCATGTATTCGAGCCTGCACGAGGTAACCAAAGAAGTGCTCGAAAGCCTCACCCCGCGCGAGGCCAAAGTGTTGCGTATGCGTTTCGGCATCGACATGAACACCGACCACACGCTCGAAGAAGTGGGCAAACAGTTCGACGTTACCCGCGAACGTATCCGCCAAATCGAAGCCAAAGCCCTGCGCAAACTCCGCCACCCCACCCGCAGCGACCGCCTGCGCAGCTTCTTGGACAGCGAAGAAAACAAGCAGTAGGTAACACAAGGTTGTTTGGTATGGAAAGGCCGTCTGAAACGTTTCAGACGGCCTTTTGTTTTTCAAAACCTGTTTTATATCATTCCCGTCATACTCGGGCTTGACCCGAGTATCTGCTTTTCTAAAAAAAAAAACAAAAAGATACCCGGGTCAAGCCCGGGTATGACGGAACGCTATTCAATGGGTTTGACTATATCTCGGCATTATTCATCTTTATCAAAAAACGCCAGCTTCACCACATAACACAGAAACAGCACCGCCAACAGCAGCAGCACGGTTTCCAGCGCGTTGTCCTGCGGGCTTTGGTTCCAGTAGAAAATCTCTTTTTTCATCTGCCTATTCCTTTCTCACGCGCGGCACGTCGCGGTTGAGCTGCCGCCACAGCGCGGCAAACCACAAATACATCACAAACACAAACGGAAAGCCCGAAAACGAGCCTACGGCTTTGATGCCTTCCATTTTGCCGGTAAAAATCACCGCATAGCTGATTAAAGTCATAAACACGCACCATACCACCGCGCGGAATTTGTTTTCGCTGCGGCCGTCGCCGCTGGTCATGATGCCCAGCGAAATCGCCGCGCTGGTAACGGTGGTTACGATAAAGCCGAGAAACAGCACGATGGTCAGCGGTTTGGTCACGCCCGACAGCGGCAGCATATTGAGCAGATAATAAAACGTGCCCTCATAATCGCCCTTGTTGGCGATTTCGGCCAAGCGCCCCGTGCCTTCCACCGTGTCGAGCAGGCTGAAGCCCGAAAACACCGAAAACCAGATCACGATAAAGCCCGCAGGCACCATCACCGAAGCAAACACAAACTCGCGCAGCGTGCGGCCTTTGGAAATTTTGGCGAGAAACACGCCCACAAACGGCGCCCACGTTACCCACCACACCCAATAAGCCATCGGATACCACACCACCCAGTCGCGGTTGTGGAACATATAAAGCTCAAACGAATGATGCACCGTTTTGGTGAGGATATTGCCCACCGACACCGCTATCGTGCTCAAAAAATAATGTGTGGGGCCGACGGCAAATACAAACAACAGCAGCAACACCGAGAAATAAATCGTCCAGTCGCCCAAAAATTTCATGCCTTTGTTAATCGGCAGCACCGCGCCGGCGGTATAGAGCGCGGCCAGCGCAGCCAGCACCGCCGCTTTCCAGCCGATGGCGTCGAACGAAAAACCGGTGATGATTTTCAAGCCCGAGGCAATCTGCACCGAAGCCATCGCAATCGATGAGGAAACCGACATCGCAATCGACAAAATCGCCATGCCGGTAACGATAACACCCAGCGGCTTCGCCCATTTTTTGTGGTTGAACGCATATTGCAGCGGTGCGGCGGGCGTGCATTCGGTTTTATGCTGATAAGTGAAATACGCCATCACCAAACCCGCAATCATATACAGCGACCACGCGGGAATGCCCCAAACGTGCAGCGCCAGACTCATGGCGTTTTCCACTTTCTGATATTCCGTCAGCCCTGCCGCCTGAACGCCGATGGGCGAATGGAAATAGTGCCACAAGGCTTCGATGGGGCCGAAAAACACAATGCCCACGCCGATGCCGGCGGTAAACAGCATATTCATCCACGAGAGAAACGAATACTCGGGGCGGGCGTCTTTGCCGCCCAGGCGGATATTGCCGAAACGCGGCGACAGTGCCACCGCCAGCCCCACGCCGAAAGCCGCGAGCGGCAGCCACATAATCAGCCAGTCGAATTTCAGATAGAAAAACTTGCTCACCGCTGCGATGGTGCCGGTGAGCAGGGTAGGGTTAACCACCGCTGTAACCGCCATCAGGCCGACCAGCAGCGAAGTCCATAAAAAATAATTGGGGCGTTTAACCGGGGGATTTTCTTGTGCAGACATACGCAGCCTTTTCTTGGAGTTTGGGAAAAAAGGTTGCGAGTAAAGACGTTGGCGGAAATATCATGCCGTTTTGTTATGCGGCGTATCTTAGCATTAAGGGTTGGAAAATGTAAAAGGTGCGGTTGTTTTTGTTTGCTTTTGCGAAAAGCTTAGGCTGAGACCTTTGTAAAAATATTTTCAGACGGCCTGAAAATATTTTTACAAAGGTCTCAGCCTGTTTTCAGGTTGGCGGAACAACCCTGTTTCGCTTTTAAAGCAAAAGGTTATTTTAAGTCCAGCCGCTGCGCCCATTTTTTTGCAAACTCGGTGATGACCGCCACACTTTCGGGTTTGAGCATGGGGCGGGCCTGTTTGGCCAGCTGTTTTACTTGTTTGAAGTCGGTTTTTCCGGCGCGGTATTCCGCCCAATGGGTAACGGCGAAGCGTTCCATTTCTTGCTGGTGTTCCGGCTGCGTGTGTTTCAGCAAAAACTTCAGCGCTTGTTTTTCGATAATGTTCATAATCTTTGGCTAGATAAATGCCCGCAAAAATTGCGGGCAGCTATGTTTAAAGGGCGTTCAGACGGCCTGAAGCTGTGTTCAGGCAACTTGCGTTTGGTGTTCGCCGCCGTTGCGGCTGCGGATTTCGCCCAGGCGGTAAACGGTTTCGCCTTGTTCGGCCAAAAAAGCCTGCACCGCGTCGGCATCTTCGGCGGCCACCACCACCACCATGCCGATGCCGCAGTTGAAGGTGCGGTACATTTCCTGCGTTTCTACATTGCCTGCCTGTTGCAGCCATTGGAACAGCTTGGGCAGCTGCCACGCGCCCGCATCGATTTGGGCGACGGTGTTTTCAGGCAGGATGCGCGGCACGTTTTCGGTGATGCCGCCGCCGGTGATGTGCGCCATACCCTTAATGGTGAATTGTTGCAGCGCGGCCAGAATCGGCTTCACATACAGGCGGGTAGGGGCGATGATGGCCTGGCGCAGGGTTTTGCCGTTGTCGAATTCGGCATCCAAATCGGGCTGGTCGCGCTCGATGATTTTGCGGATTAACGAGTAGCCGTTGGAGTGCGCGCCGTTGCTGGCCAAACCCAGCACCACGTCGCCCGCGGTAATGCTGCGGCCGTTAATCACCTGGTCTTTTTCCACCACGCCCACGGCGAAGCCGGCCAAATCGTATTCGCCTTCGGGATACATGCCCGGCATTTCGGCGGTTTCGCCGCCGATTAGGGCGCAGCCCGATTCTTCGCAGCCTTGCGCGATGCCTTTGATAACATCGGTGGCGCGCGCCACATCGAGTTTGCCGCAGGCGAAATAATCAAGGAAAAACAGCGGCTCGGCACCCTGCACCAAAATATCGTTCACGCTCATGGCCACTAAATCGATGCCCACCGTGTCGTGTTTGTCCCAATCAAAAGCCAGTTTCAGCTTGGTGCCGACGCCGTCGGTGCCGCTTACTAAAACCGGATTTTGGTATTTTTTGCTGATTTCGACCAGCGCGCCGAAACCGCCCAAATCCCCCAACACTTCGGGGCGCATGGTGCGTTTGGCAAAGGGTTTGATGTTTTCGACCAGTTGGTCGCCGGCATCAATATCGACACCTGCGTCGCGGTAGCTCAAAGACGGGTTGCTCATGGTTCGGGCTTTCTTTGTTTCGGGTTGGTTGGGAAATGCGCTGTATTTTACCCGATTTTGTGCCGCTTAAGCATTTTCAGACGGCCTGAAAAGCCAAATATGATATGCTTGAGGCCGTCTGAAACCTGCAAACGAATTGTTTTATGTATCGCAAAAAAACTCGCGGCGGCAAGCCGTGGCTGATTGCTGCGGCCGTGGCGGCCGTTTTTGTCTGGTTGGTTTATGCGCTGGGTAATATTCTCACGCCGTTTATCGTGGCGGCGGTGCTGGCCTATATTCTGAACCCGCTGGTGGAAAAGCTGCGCGACAAGGGCATGAAGCGCGGGCTGGCCGCGATGGTGGTGATGATCTTGTCGCTGGCCGTGATTTTCGCGCTGGTGCTGATTATCGTGCCGATGCTGATTAACCAGTTTAACAACCTGGTCGACCGCCTGCCGCAAATCGTGGGCTTTGTGCAAAACAAACTCCTGCCGTGGGTAAGCCGTTTGGCGGGGGAGCGGGTGGAAATCGACGTGCAGAGCGTTACTGCGTGGTTGCAGTCGCACACCGGCGAATTGAGCAATGCGCTGCGCAAGGCCGCGCCCACTTTGCTGCGGCAGGGCGGCAATGTGGCGGCGGGGCTTTCCAACCTGCTGCTGCTGCCGTTTCTGCTGTATTACTTTCTGCTCGACTGGCAGCGCTGGTCGCACGGCGTGCGCGCGCTGGTGCCGCGCCGCTTTCTCGACAGCTATGTCCGCATCAGCGGCAATATGGATAAGGTGCTGGGCGAGTTTCTGCGCGGGCAGTTGATGGTGATGTTGATTATGGGCTTGGTTTACGGCATCGGCCTGATGCTGGTGGGGCTGGATTCGGGTTTTGCCATCGGCATGATTGCGGGCATTTTGGTGTTTGTGCCGTATTTGGGCGCGTTTACCGGCCTGCTGCTCGCTTCTGTTGCCGCGCTGTTACAGTTCGGCTCGTGGCAGGGTTTGCTGATGGTGTGGGCGGTGTTTGCCGTCGGCCAGTTTTTAGAGAGTTTTTTCATCACGCCGAAAATCGTTGGCGACCGTATCGGCCTTTCGCCTTTCTGGGTGATTTTTTCGCTGATGGCGTTCGGGCAGCTGATGGGTTTCGTGGGCATGCTCGTCGGCCTGCCGCTGGCGGCGGTAACGCTGGTGCTGCTGCGCGAAGGTGCGGACGTGTATTTCAAAAGCTGGTTTTACAACCACAAGTAACCGTGCCGTGCCAATAAACGCAAAGGCCGTCTGAAAAATTTTTCAGACGGCCTTTGCGTTAACCGAGCGTTAATCTACTGCTTTGTGCTTCTGCTTGTTGTGCAGCTTCCATTTCACCGCATAGCCCAGCACCACGGGCACGATGGCGATGATGATTTTAAACGTCCAGCCCGCATACCAGGGTTTGCTGATAACGATGGCCGAAGATTCCGCCCCGGGAACCAAAATATCGCGCACCGCCAGCCAATCGAGATACGGCCACCAGCAGGCAGTCAGCAGCCCCAGAAAAAACGGCCAAACCGTGCGGCTCAGGTTGCGCTGCCACAGCACGAAGCATACGGTTACGCAAATCAGCGTCAACGCCGAAATCAGCAGTTTGGTTTGCACAGGCGCGCCGAAATAATTGGCAATCAGATAGGTGAGCACCACCCACAAAGCCGCCAACACGGCTACAATCAGTTCTTCAGGGCGTTTAAACATTGCAGTTCCTTTTCTTCACACGTGGGTGTGGTGGTGATGATTACAGGTTTGAATGAAGGCATTTCAGACGGCCTTTAGGGTTTGGGCTGCACGCGGCCGTTTTCAAAAATTTTCCGCATTTCTTCTTCGGTCGGTGGTGGTGTTTCTTCCCGTATGGTGAACTGAACCGGCAGGGAAAATATCGTCCATCGCCCGCTTTTGGGATAAGTACCATGCTTTGCCGCCTGCAATGCCGCCTCGTCCAAAAGGGGATAGCCGCTGGATTCCCCTATCTTTACGCTTCTCATGCCCCGCGGCGATACGGTAACCAGCAGCAACACTTCTCCCTGCTCTCCTCTTTCAAGAGACTTCGCCGGATAGTTCGGGTTAGGAATCCGTACAGAGCCGGCAGGTATGCGGTTTTCTGCCCATGCTGCCGTTGCAAGCAGCAGCATTAAGCAGCCTGCCAAAAGCTTGTTTTGCCGTTTCATTGTGCTTTCCTCCTGTCAAACACGTTGGTGCAGGCTTCTCAGACGGCCTGCCTGGGGCGTGCGGTAGATAAACAGATATGGCGGCATATGTTTTTGAAACCGTTTGAGACCTTTGCAAAACTCCCGTCTGCGGCGCATTTCTTCGTTGTGCGCTGCTCGCCCGCTTAGCCTTGTATATGATATGTCTGCGCCCGCTGCGCTGCTACGCCTTGAACTGCATCCACATCCGACAGTTTTGCCAAGGTCTCAGTTTGCCGGAAAAGGGCGTTCAATATACCGCAAAACACCTTGCTTGGATACCGCGCCCCGTTTTCAGACGGCCTCGGCAAAACCGCCTGCGGAGCGGTAGAATACGTTTTTCCACACCACAGGCGGGCGTGTTATGAACACCAAAACCATCATCACCGGCCACAGCAGCGGCTTGGGCAAAGCGTTGGCCGGACACTATTTACAGGCAGGTTGCGGCGTATTGGGCTTGGCGCGGCGGCAGGCGGGTTTGAGGCCGTTTGAAAAACTGGCAGAGCAGCGGATTGATTTAAGCGATACCGCCGCACTTTCGGCTTGGCTGGCCGGCGGTTTTTTGGAGCGGTTTATCGAGGGCGCGGACGAAATCATCTTAATCAACAATGCCGCCGCCGTTGCGCCCAACGCCGTAGCGGGGCGGCAGCAGGCCGCCGAAATTGCTGCTGCCGTGCCGCTGAACATTACCGCCCCCATTTTGTTGGCCAACCATCTGATCGGCTGCAAGCCCGAACGGGCGGTGTTGAAAATCGCCCATATCGGCAGCGGGGCAGGGCGCAATGCTTATCCGGGCTGGAGCGTATACGGTGCCGCCAAAGCCGCGCTCGACCACCACGCCCGCTGCGTTGCCGCCGAACGGCATCCGCGCGTGCAGATCGCCTCTATCGCCCCGGGCGTGGTCGATACCGCCATGCAAAACGAAATCCGCCGGGCGCATGAGGCGGATTTTCCGATGGTGCGGCGTTTTATCGACTTGAAATCAGAAGGCGGCTTAAGCAGCCCCGAAACAGCCGCCGCCGAAATTGCCGCAATGATTGCAAGCGAAAACTTCGGCACGGAAGTTACCGACGATGTGCGCCGTCTGCGTTAAATGTATGATATAAATAAAAAAGATGGAGGGTTCGGCTCTCGTTAAGTTGATCCGCTATATTTTTCAGACGGCCTTGATGCCGTCTGAAAACCCGATGATAGAAAGCAGCAAATATGAGCAACGATTTCCAATCCGTTTTAAAAACTCTGGGCAAACAGGCCAAACAGGCCGCCGAGGCGAAGGCAGAAGCCGAAGCGGCGGCACGCAAACAGGCGGCGCAACAGGTGGATTTCGCCAAAGAAATGGCCGGCGTTACCCCGTTGAAAAACAGCAACCGCTACGCGCCGCCGCGCGACGTATCGCCGATCAAACCGCGCAAAACCCAAGCGGAGGCCTTAGCGGCGGAAGATTATTTTTATGTGGGCGACGGCGGAACCGACGAACCGCCCGCCACCTTCAGCAAAAACGGGCAGGGCAAAAACGACATCCGCCGTTTGCAGAGCGGCCATTGGCCGGTGGTGGCCGATGTGGACCTGCACGGCTACACGCAGGAAGAAGCGCAGCAGGTGTTGAACGAGTTTATCGAGTTCACCAAAAAACGCGGCGTGTGCGGCGAAATCGTCCACGGCAGCGGTTTGGGTTCTTCGGGCTACAAACCCGTGCTGAAAAATCTGGTGCGCCGCTGGCTGATGGCCCATCCCGACGTGCTGGCTTATGCCGAGCCGCGCCCGGGCAACGACGGTGCGGTTAGGGTTTTGCTCAAACGCAACCGTTCGTGGGAGCAGGAAAGTTAGGCGGGGGACTTTGCAAGCTGCCCAGGCCGTCTGAAATGCTTGAATACCGTCATATTCGGGCTTGCCCCGAGTATCGGCCAGTTCTTTTTTAACAAAGAGATGCCCGGGTCAAGCCCGATCATGACGCAGAGGTTTTAAAAATACCGACATGAATTTGGCAAAGGTTGGCATATTGCGGCAACAAAAAAGCACCCTGAACAGGGTGCTTTCGGTTTTAACGGCAGGCCACGTCAAACTTTTTTATTCGCCAGCGCCGCTTTGATATAGGCCGTAAACAGCGGGTGGCCTTTGCGCGGGGTGGAGGTGAACTCGGGGTGGAACTGGCAGGCGAAAAACCACGGGTGGCCGGGCAGCTCGATGGTTTCCACCAAGCGTTCGCGGCCGGCGGATACGCCGCCGATCACCAACCCCGCTTTTTCCAGCTCGGGCACGAAGTTGTTGTTCACTTCGTAGCGGTGGCGGTGGCGTTCTTTGATTTCGGTGCTGCCGTAGATTTTGGCGGCAAGGCTGTCGGGTTTTAATTCGACTTCCTGTGCGCCCAAACGCATGGTGCCGCCCAAATCGGCGTTTTCGTCGCGTTTTTCCACGCTGCCGTCGGCGGTTTGCCATTCGTCGATCAGCGCCACAACGGGATACGGGGTTTTCAGGTCGAACTCGGTGGAGTTGGCGCCCTGTAAGCCGGCCACGTCGCGGGCGTATTCGATCAGCGCAATCTGCATGCCGAGGCAGATGCCCAAATAGGGGATATTGTTTTCGCGCGCGTATTTGACGGCGGCGATTTTGCCTTCCACGCCGCGCACGCCGAAACCGCCGGGCACGAGAATGGCATCCATATCGTGCAGGCAGCCGGTGCCTTCTTTTTCGATGGCTTCGCTGTCCACATAGGTAATCTGCACGTCGGTTTCGGTGTGGATACCGGCGTGTTTCAGGGCTTCGGTCAGCGATTTGTAGGATTCGGTCAAATCCACATATTTGCCGACCATGGCGATTTTAGCGGTGTGTTTGGGGTTTTTGATGGCGTAAACGATTTTTTTCCATTCGGTCAAATCGGCCTGCTGCACGTTGAGCTGCAACTGCTCGCAAATAATGTTGTCGATGCCCTGGTTGTGCAGCATTTCAGGGATTTCGTAAATGCTGTCGGCATCATAGCTGCCCGCCACCGCGCGCTCTTCCACGTTGCAGAACAGGGCGATTTTGCGCTTTTCTTCTTCGGGCAGAATGCGGTCCATGCGGCAGATCAACACGTCGGGCTGGATGCCGATTTCGCGCAATTCTTTCACCGAGTGTTGGGTGGGTTTGGTTTTGATTTCGCCGGCGGCGGCGATATAGGGCACATAACTCAGGTGCACGTATAAGGTGTTGTTGCGGCCGAGCTGGCTGCGCATCTGGCGGATGGCTTCCAGAAAAGGCAGCGATTCGATGTCGCCCACGGTGCCGCCGATTTCGACGATGGCCACATCGTGCCCCGCCGCGCCTTCGTGGATTTTGCGTTTGATTTCGTCGGTGATGTGGGGGATAACCTGCACGGTGCCGCCCAAATAGTCGCCGCGGCGTTCTTTGGCGATCACCTGTTCGTAAACCTGGCCTGCGCTGAAGCTGTTGCGGCGCAGCATGGTGGAATTGATAAAGCGTTCGTAGTGGCCCAAATCGAGGTCGGTTTCGGCGCCGTCTTCGGTAACGAATACTTCGCCGTGCTGGAACGGACTCATGGTGCCGGGATCGACGTTGATATAGGGGTCAAGCTTGAGCATGGTAACGTTCAAGCCGCGCGATTCGAGAATGGTGGCAATAGAAGCGGCGGCGATACCTTTACCTAATGAAGATACGACGCCGCCGGTTACGAAAATAAACTTGGTCATGATTTTTACCGCTCGTTTTGAATGCGCGATTTTACCTTGAAAGAAGGGTGTTTTCAATAAGGCGCAGGCCGTCTGAAAACCTTTCAGACGGCCTGTTTTGAGCGGGCGGGGCAGTGCGGCAACGCAGCCGTTATGCGCGGAGCGGGTATGCCTGACGGCTGTTTTTTTATCCGCCCGTGTGTTGCCGTTTAAACGGCGGTGTGTTGCGTGTGTGTTTGGGTGGTTTTTTTCTTGTTTGAAAACAGGCTGTTGTAAATGGCCCAAGCCGCCAGGCCGGTGTAGCCGAGCATGGACAGCACACCGATAACGGCGAAAATGGGCATCAGGCGGTCAATCATGGGTATCTCCGAGTAAAGAAACGTTTGGATATGTGTTGATTTATGAGCTTGCTTTTTTGAATTGCTTGCGGAGCCTGTTTTTTTATTTTCAGGCAATATTTTTAAATATTAAAACTTTGTTGTCAATTTTTATGACAATAAATTGATATTTTTAGAGAATAGTGTTGTAAATTTATGTAATCAATGGTTTGAAACGGCTAACATTGCTGACCGGATAATGGAAGCGAAAGATACGGCGGGGCGGAAAGCCCGGGCCGTCTGAAAGGGCGGCGCGTCGTTGCCCGCGCCAAGCGCTGCGCGTACAATTCCAGCCCATGAAAAAAACATGCTTTCATTGCGGGCTGGATGTGCCCGACAACGTTTCTTTAACCGTGGTTTACGAAAACGAACCGCGCGACACCTGCTGCGCGGGCTGCCAGGCCGTGGCGCAGGGGATTATCGATGCGGGGCTGGGCAATTACTACAAACAGCGTACGGCCGATGCCGAAAAAGCGGCGCTGCCGCCGCAGGAAATTCTCGACCGCCTGAAGCTTTACGATCTGCCGGAAGTGCAGGCCGGTTTTGTGGAGGCGGGCTCGGGCGAAGAGCGCGAGGCGGTGCTGATGCTGGAGGGCATTACCTGCGCCGCCTGCGTGTGGCTGATCGAGCAGCAGCTTCTGCGCACGGCGGGGGTGTTGCGGGCAGATTTGAACTACAGCACCCGCCGCGTGCGCGTGTTGTGGGACAACAGCCGCGTGCTGCTTTCCGATATCCTGCTGCGCATTCAGAAAAGCGGTTACAGCGCCTTGCCTTACGATGCCCATAAAATGGAAGAACAGGCGCAGGCCGAACGCAAGCAGTCGCTGATACGTTTGGCGGTGGCGGGTTTGTCGATGATGCAGACGATGATGTTCGCCGTGCCCGAATATCTTTACGGCAATGAAATCGAGCCGGTTTATTTGAACGTGCTGCATTGGGGTTCGTTTTTGATGGTGCTGCCGGCGATGCTTTATTCGGCGGTGCCGTTTTACCGCGGTATGTGGCGCGACCTCAAAAACCGCCGCACCGGCATGGATACGCCGGTGGCGGTGGCGCTGATTCTGACGTTTTCGGCCGGCGTGTACAGCCTGTTCAGCGGGGCGGGGCAGGGTATGTATTTCGAATCGATTGCCATGTTTGTGTTTTTTCTGCTCGGCGGCCGCTATATGGAGCAGATCGCAAGGCGCAAGGCGGGAGATGCGGCCGAGCGGCTGGTGAAGCTGGTGCCCGCGTTTTGCCATAAGCTGGGCGGTTATCCCGAAAGCGAAACGGCCGAAGAGGCGGCGGTGGTGCAGCTGCGCCCGGGCGACGTGGTGGCGGTGTATCCCGGCGAAGTGATTCCGGTGGACGGCACGGTGCTGGCCGGCGAGAGCGAGGTAAACGAAGCCATGCTCACCGGCGAGAGCCTGCCTCTGCCCAAACAGGCGGGGCAGGCGGTGGTGGCGGGCACGCTCAACACATCCGGCCCGCTGGTTATCCGCACCGACCAAGTGGGCGGCGGCACGCGGTTGGCGCACATTGTGAAACTGCTCGACCGCGCTTTGGCGCAAAAACCGCGTTTGGCCGAGCTGGCCGACAAATACGCCGCTTTCTTTTTATCGCGCCTGCTGCTGTTGGCCGTGCCGGTTTTCGTGGGTTGGACGATATACGCCGGCCCCATGCAGGCGTTGTGGATTACCGTGTCGCTCTTGGTGATTACCTGCCCGTGCGCGCTTTCGCTGGCTACGCCCACCGCGCTGGCCGCTTCCACGGGCGTGCTCGCTTCAGACGGCATCTTGATCAGCGGCAGCGGCAGTTTGGAAACGCTGGCCCAGATTGACGATGTGGTGTTTGATAAAACCGGCACCTTAACCCGGGGCACTTTATCGGTTATCGAGGCGCGCCCGTTAGGCCGTCTGAACAGCCCCCTGGCCGCTGCCGTTGCCGGTGTGCTGGAGTCCCAGTCGGAACACCCCGTTGCCAAAGCCATTCTGGATTATGCCGAACGTTCGGGTGCCGAAGGGCAGCACGAAATCCGCGCCGAACAGCGCGCCAACCATGTGGGCAGCGGCGTGAGCGCACGGCTCACGGTAAACGGCGAAACGCAAATTTGGGCGTTGGGTAAGGCGGATTTCGTGGCGGGCATCTCCGGCAACCTGCCCGCAGCGGGCATAATCGAACACGGCGGCGGTTTGGTTTACCTCGGCAACCAACAAGGTTTTCAGACGGCCTTTCTGCTGGCCGACGAAACCAAAGCAGGCATTGCCGATATGCTGGCCGAGCTTAAAGCGCAGGGCGTGCGGCTGCACCTGCTCAGCGGCGACCGCAGCCCCGCCGTAGCAAACCTTGCCCGCAGTTTGGGTTTGGACAGCTACCGTGCGGAAGCCTCGCCCGAAGACAAACTGGCTTATGTGGAAACCCTGCAACGGCAGCAGCGCAAAGTGCTGATGGTGGGCGACGGCATCAACGATGCCCCCGTTTTGGCGCAGGCCGATGTTTCGGTTGCCGTGTCGGGCGGTGCTGATGTTGCCCGCGAAGGAGCCGATGTGATACTGCTGAACGAAGATATGCGCGTGTTGCCGAAAACCATACGGCAGGCGCGGCGCACCCGTTCGGTTATCCGCCAAAACCTGATTTGGGCCAGCGTTTACAATCTGATTGTGGTGCCTTTGGCCGTGTGCGGTTACGTTACCCCGTGGGTGGCCGCGCTGGGCATGAGCCTAAGCTCGCTGGTGGTGGTGGCCAATGCGTTAAGGCTGTTGAAAAAAGAGGCCGTCTGAAAATATGGCAGGCAATTTACCTTAAACACTTCACGACCGTGCTTTAGTCGCAAATCAATGGCTCAACGGAAACCGTGCAAAGGCTTCGGGCGATGTTGCGGAAAAAGAAAACCTGCCGCTTGGCACAAACACAGGAGCAAACCATGAATACCGTTTCCCGTTTGTTGAAGCTGATTCAAACCCGCCTGCCGCTGATTCAGGCACCGATGGCGGGCGTGCAGGGCAGCAGGCTGGCCGTTGCCGCCTGCCGTGCCGGCGTGCTGGGTTCGCTGCCCGCCGCCATGTTGCTGGCCGAGCGCTTGTGTGCCGAAATCGAAGCCGTGCGGCGGCAGACCGACCGGCCGTTCAACATTAACTTTTTCGCCCACAAACAGCCGCAAGCCGATGCCACACAACAGGCGGCATGGTTGCAGGCGCTGCAACCGTTTTACCGCGAATTCGGCTTGAGCGAAGCAGACGTTGCCGCAGGCGGCGGCAGGCAGCCGTTTGGCGAAGAGCAGGCGGAAATCGTGCTGCGTTACCGCCCGGCCGTGGTCAGCTTTCATTTCGGGCTGCCCGAGCAGACATTGTTGGACAAAGTGAAAAGCAGCGGTGCCGTGGTGATGTCGAGCGCCACCACAGTGGAAGAAGCCCGCAGGCTCGAGGCCGGCGGCGCCGACATTATTATCGCGCAAGGCTTGGAAGCAGGCGGCCACCGCGGCATGTTTCTCAGCAGGGACTTAACCACCCAGTCGGGCACGTTCAGCCTGCTGCCGCAAGTTTGCGCGGCCGTAAGCGTGCCGGTGGTGGCAACAGGCGGTATCTGCAATGCCGCCACCGCCCGCGCCGCCCGTGATTTGGGCGCGGCAGGCATACAGATCGGCACCGCGCTGATGCTGGCCGACGAGGCCGACACCTCGCCCCTGCACCGCGCCGCCCTGCAAAGCAGCCGTGCCGAACACACCGCTCTAACCAACCTGTTCAGCGGCGGCTTCGCGCGCGGCATCGTCAACCGCTTTATCCGCGAAGCCGGCCCCATCAATCCCGCTGCACCGCCTTTCCCGCTGGCGCAGGCTGTGGCCGCACCGTTGAAAGCGGCGGCGGAGAAACAGGGTTCCGACGAATTTTCTTCGTTGTGGGCGGGGCAGAATGCGCCGCTGGCCGAAACCGGCAGCGCGGCGGAAATTATCGGCAGAATCATGGCGGGCTGGGGAAATGTGCCGGAAGATAGTGAGCGATAGGAAAATAAATTATTGATATAAAAGGTTTATAAAGATATTTAGGCCGTCTGAAAGTATGCGTTATATGCTTTCAGACGGCCTGAAAATTTTGCAGAAATTTCAGTTCATGCCGGTATTTTATAGTGGATTAAAATAAGAATGCCGAAGTAGGGTAAAACGATTCTTTAGCATATCGCCCAATTGCAAGTTTGAATGCAGTTATTTCATTTCGGAGTTTTTATTTGAATTCACTATAATATCTTCGTCATGCTCGGGTTTGACCCGAGCATCTGTTTGTTTCAAAAGAAATAACCGATACCCGGGCTGAGCACGGGTATGACGAAACATAAATAAATTCAGGGTTAAAACGTGTTTTTGCAAAGGTCTCAGGTCAAGCCCGAGTATGACGGTGAATACGGCAATCGGGCATTTCAGACGGCCTGAGCGACTTGCAAAGGTTTCGGCCTGTCCGTTTCTTTGCCGGCAGATATTCAGCCGATATCCAAACACAGATATTTCAATTCGAGATATTCGTTTATACCGTATTTGCTGCCTTCCCTGCCCAAACCGCTCATTTTGATGCCACCGAAAGGCGCTACTTCGTTGCTGATGATGCCGGTGTTGATGCCCACCATGCCGTATTCGAGTGCTTCGGCCACGCGCCATTGGCGGGCGGTGTCGCGGGTAAACAGGTAGGCGGCCAAGCCGGCTTCGGTGCGGTTGGCTTGGGCAACGGCTTCTGCTTCCGATTCGAATTTGAACACGGGGCAGAGCGGGCCGAAGATTTCTTCGCGGGCCAAAAGCATATCGGCGGTGGCGCCGCTTAACACCGTCGGCTCGAAAAACGTGCCGCCCAACGGGCTGCGCCGCCCGCCGGTTAAGCATTGCGCGCCTTTTTCGAGCGCATCGGCGATGTATGCTTCCACCTTGGCCACCGCGTCTGCATCGATTAACGGGCCTTGCTGCACGCCTTTGTCCAAACCGTTGCCGAGTTTCAGACGGCCTGCCTGCACGGCGAGGCGGCGGCAGAATTCGTTGTAAACGCCGGCCTGCACATATACGCGGTTGGTGCACACGCAGGTTTGGCCGCTGTTGCGGAATTTGCTGAGCATGGTGCCTTCGACGGCTTTGTCGAGGTCGGCATCGTCGAAAACCAGCAGGGGGGCGTTGCCGCCCAGCTCGAGGCTGAGTTTTTTAATGTGTTCGGCGCTGTTGCGGAAAATCTGTATGCCCACTTCGGTGGAGCCGGTGAAGCTGATTTTGCGGATAATCGGGTTTTGCGTGAAAGTGTTGCTGATGTCGGCGGCTTTGCCGTTCACAACCGCAAACAAGTCTTGCGGAATGCCTGCGCGGTAGGCCAATACGGCTTGGGCGTAGGCGCTCAGGGGCGTTTGGCTGGCGGGTTTGACAATTATGGCGCAGCCTGCCGCCAGCGCAGGCGCGGCTTTGCGGGTAATCATGGCGGCTGGGAAGTTCCACGGGGTGATGGCCGCGGTTACGCCGACGGGCTGTTTGATAACCATCAGTTTTTGGGTGGGTTTCAGGCTGGTGAGAATATCGCCGTCGATGCGGCGGGCTTCTTCGGCAAACCAGCGGATAAACCCTGCGGCGTAGTCGATTTCACCCAGTGACTCGGCCAGGCTTTTGCCTTGTTCCATCGTCATCAGGCGGGCGAGGTTTTCTTTGTTTTCCTTCATCAGGCGGTACCAGCACCAGAGTATGTCGGCGCGCTCCAGCGCGCTTTTCGCCGCCCACTCGGTTTGGGCGGTTTGGGCTTTGGCGATAATGTGGTTCAGCTGCGGCACGGAAGTGGTGCGGACGTAGGCCAGCGTGTCGCCGGTGGCGGGGTTGCGGATTTTTAGGCCGTCCGAAAGCGGGGTGGTGCGGACGTCGGGATGGTTAAGCAGTTGTTCGATGGCGTTCATGGCTGGTTTCCTGTGAAAGCGGCGTGCGGCACGGCCGGGCGGGAAAATGTGATTTTCCGTTTTATGCCGGATAGGGTTGAGGCCGTCTGAAAAGGTTGCGGCAGCGGTCGGCCCAAATAAAAAAGCGTACCTGAATAGTACGCTTTTAAAAAACATTTGAGTATGAAGCTGATCAAATTTTACCGCCGGATTGGTTAACCATATAGGTTACCGCGGCTTTCACTTCGTCGTCTGTCAGATTGGCGTTGCCGCCTTTGGCGGGCATCAGGCTGCCGCCGGGGCCGGTGAAGCCTTCGAGCGCATGTTTGAACAGGGTTTCTTTACCTTGTTTGATGCGCGGTGCCCACTCGTCGTTTTTGGTGATTTTAGGCGAATTGGGAATGGCAGAAGTCGCACCGTGGCAGGCAACGCAGGTGGTGTCGAAAATTTTCTTGCCGTCGGCCGATGCGGTGACGGCAGCCGGCGCCGCTGCACCGGCGGAATCGGAAGCCGCAGAAGAAGCGGCCGAAGCGTCGGCACCCGAAGCGGCAGCACCTGAGGCCGCGCCTACGGCAGGGGCTTCCAAGTTGCCGCCGGATTGGTTGGCCATATAGGCGATGGCGCGTTTGAGTTCGTCGTCGGTCAGGTCGGCCTGGCCGCCTTTGGCCGGCATGGCGTTAAAACCGTTGAGTGCGTTGTTGAACAGGGTTTCGAAACCCTTGGCGATACGCGGCGCCCATTCGTTATTGTGGGTTACGCGGGGAGCGTTGGGGATATTGCCGTCGGCGGCGTGGCATTGGATACAGATTTTGTTGAAAATCTGCTCGCCGGTGCGTTGGCCGACGGGTGTGCCGTCGCCCATGGTAACGCTGCCTGCGGGCATGATACGGGTTTGGGTGGCGGAGGGCGTGGAAGCCTCTACATCGCTGTAATAGCCGCTGGTTGCCAGTTTGACCAGAAAAAACAATACTGCAAGCAGGATTACGATGCCGCCGATAAGCGGAGTTAACGCAGAGCCTCGGGCTTTGTTGTTGCTCAAGTGGTTCATGTGGTTGGGCCTCGCCGTTTTTGGTAGGTTGTGAGGATAAGGGATTGTAATTGTTGGTTCTGTTAATTTGCATTAACAATAATTTGCTGGATTATACTGAATTCGCGGCGGCTTTCCAATCTTTAAGTTTAACCTTTCTCAAAAAAATGCCGATTACTACATCCGCCTACATGCCGTGTGCAAAAGGCGGGGCGGCGTGCATGAAATAACTTTTGCCAAAAAGGGCGTTTTGCGTTAATCTGTCGGCCTTTCCGCACCCATAGCTCAGTTGGAAGAGTGTCAGTTTCCGAAGCTGGAGGTCACAGGTTCGATCCCTGTTGGGTGCGCCAGTTCGGTTGTCGGGCAGCTCCGTTTTTATGCGGTGCTGCCCGATTGGCTTTCAAGGCCGTCTGAAAGCCGATTTTCTTTGCCGATACCGATTTATTTTGTTGTAAATCAAACATTAAAACATATATGAATTTTTTCTGCCTGCAAATGAAAGTTTTTGTCTTGCTTGGATAGAGTGTTTAGGTTATCTTTCAAGCTCTTTTACTTCGATAAACGCTCAAGCGTCTGAATCAATTGATTGGGCTGCTTGGCTGCCGCTGTTTTTCTGCAATGCGCGTACCCTAAACCGCTGCCTGCAGAAATTGCATTACAGGTGCTGTGGCGGAGTCGGCTTCCCCTATTGGTTTACACGCAGAAAAAAGAGGCAGATATGCAGTTATCAGGTGCACAAATACTCGTGCAGAGTCTAAAGGCCGAGGGCGTGGAATACGTTTTCGGTTATCCCGGCGGCGCGGTTCTCGAAATCTACGACGCGCTTTTCCAGCTTAATAAGTTCAAACATATTTTAGTGCGCCACGAGCAGGCCGCGGTACATGCCGCCGATGCTTATTCGCGCACCAGCGGCAAGGTGGGCGTGGCCTTGGTAACATCCGGCCCCGGCGCCACCAATGCGCTGACCGGTATTGCCACGGCCTATTCGGATTCGATTCCGTTGGTGGTGATTACCGGCCAGGTGGGTACGCCCGCCATCGGCACCGATGCGTTCCAGGAAGTGGATACCGTGGGCATCACCCGCCCGTGCGTGAAGCATAACTTTCTGGTAACCGATATCAACGAACTGGCCGTTACCATTAAAAAGGCATTTCAAATCGCCGCCAGCGGCCGCCCCGGTCCGGTGGTGGTGGATATTCCCAAAGACGTTACCCAGGCGATGGCGAAATTCAGCTATCCGCAGGAAGATATCTTCATCCGTTCCTATCAGCCCGTTACACAGGGCCACACCGGCCAAATCAAAAAGGCCGTGCAGATGCTCGCTTCGGCCAAGCGTCCGCTGGTGTATTTCGGCGGCGGCGTGGTGCTGGGCAATGCGCATCAGGAACTTATCGATTTTGTGCGCCTGACCGGCGTACCGTGCACCGGCACGCTGATGGGCTTGGGCGCTTACCCGGCCGGCGACCGCCAATATCTCGGCATGTTGGGTATGCACGGCACCTATGAGGCCAACTTGGCGATGCAGAATGCCGACGTGGTGGTGGCGGTTGGCGCGCGTTTCGACGACCGTGTGGTGTCGGTGCCGTCTAAATTTTTGGAAAAAGCCAAAAAAATCATTCATATCGACATTGATCCCTCAAGCATCGCCAAGCGCGTGCGGGTGGATGTGCCGATTGTGGGCGACGTGAAAAACGTATTAACCGAAATGACTTGCTTGTGGAAAAAGCAAGAGCTGGTGATTACGCCCGCCGCCCTCGAAAAATGGTGGCAAACCCTCGAAGCATGGCGCGGCCGCAACTGTTTGTGGTTCGATAACGACGGCGAAATCATCAAACCGCAATATGTGGTGCAGAAACTTGCCGAAGTTACCAATAATTTGGCCATCATCACCTCGGATGTGGGCCAACACCAAATGTTTGCCGCGCAATATTATCCGTTCGAGCGCCCGCGCCAATGGCTCAATTCGGGCGGTTTGGGCACGATGGGCGTAGGCTTGCCCTATGCGATGGGCGCCAAACTGGCCGCACCCGATCAGGATGTGTTCTGCATCACCGGCGAAGGCTCGATTCAGATGAATATCCAAGAGCTTTCCACCTGCTTCCAATACCGTATTCCGGTTAACATCGTTACCCTCAACAACGGTTATCTGGGCATGGTGCGCCAATGGCAGGAGCTTTATTACAGCAACCGCGAATCGGAAACCTATTTCGACTCGCTGCCCGATTTTGTGAAACTTTCCGAAGCCTACGGCCACGTCGGTATCCGCGTGGAGAAGAAATCCGACGTGGAAGGCGCGTTGCGCGAAGCGGTAAGGCTGAAAGACCGTTTGGTGTTCCTCGACTTCATTACCGACAAAAAACAAAACGTGTTCCCGATGGTGGGCAACGGCAAAGGTTTGGACGAAATGGTGCTGCCGCCGCACATGCGCGAAACGCCAAAAGATTCCGATGTAAACGATGTGAAAGACCGTGATTACGACACAAGGAGCGTGCCATAATGCGACATATTTTATCTATCCTGATGGAAAACGAATCAGGCGCGATGAGCCGCGTGGTGGGCTTGTTTTCGGCTCGCGACTACAACATCGATTCATTGGCCGTGGCCGCCACCGAAGACAAAACCCTGTCGCGCATGACCATCGTTACCCACGGCGACGACACCGTGCTGGAGCAAATCACCAAGCAGCTCAACAAACTGGTTGAAGTGGTGAAAGTGGTTGATTTGAACGAAAGCCGTTTTGTCGAACGCGAGCTGATGCTGGTGAAACTGCGCGCGCTGGGCAAAGACCGCGACGAATTCCTGCGCCTTACCGAAATCTACCGCGGCAGCGTAGTGGACGTTACCGACAAAACCTACACCGTCGAAATCACCGGCTCCAGCGACAAACTGGATTCGTTTTTGGAAACCGTAGGCAAAACCGCGATTCTCGAAACCGTGCGCACCGGTGCCGCAGGCATCGGCAGGGGCGAGCGGATTTTGAGAATTTAAACAGGCTTTTCAGACGGCCTAAGCGAGCAGATCCAAGGCCGTCTGAAACGCCGGAAACCTTTTCAGACAGCCTATCAAGGTTAATTTGGCCGTCTGAAAAACAAGGAAGCCGCCATGCAAACCGTTAAAATTGCCGCCACCATTGTTGTCAAACCCGAACACCGCCAAGAGCTGCTCGGCGTGTTTCAGCAACTGGTATTGGCCAGCCGCCAAGAAGCAGGCAACCTGCGTTATGATCTGCATCAAGACATCGAAAACCCGAACCGTGTGGTGTTTTTCGAAATCTGGCAATCGCAGGCAGCGGTGGACGAGCACGGCCAAAGCGCGCATTTCCAAAACTTTCTAAAAGCCATCGAAGGCAAAACCGAAAGCGTGGACATCGTGCTGATGCACGATATTTCCGACAACGCCAACCGATAACTTTTTCAAACATTCATCCCTAAAGGAAACAACATGCAAGTTTATTACGATAAAGACGCCGACCTGTCCCTCATCAAAGGCAAAACCGTAGCCATCATCGGCTACGGCTCGCAAGGCCACGCCCATGCGGCCAACCTGAAAGATTCGGGCGTGAACGTGGTGATCGGCCTGCGTCAGGGCGGCTCATGGAACAAAGCCGTTGCTGCCGGACACGACGTGCGCAGCGTGGCCGACGCCACCAAAGCCGCCGATGTGGTGATGATTCTGCTGCCCGACGAAAACCAACCCGTTGTCTATAAAAACGAAATCGCCCCCAACCTGAAAGACGGCGCCGCTTTGGCCTTCGCCCACGGCTTTAACATCCACTACAACCAAATCGTACCGCCGAAAAACGTTGATGTGATTATGGTCGCCCCCAAAGGCCCCGGCCACACCGTGCGCAGCGAATACCTCAAAGGCGGCGGCGTGCCCACCCTGATTGCCGTTTACCAAGACAACTCCGGCAAAGCCCGCGACATCGCCCTCTCTTACGCCGCAGCCAACGGCGGCACCAAAGGCGGCGTGATTGAAACCAACTTCCGCGAAGAAACCGAAACCGATCTTTTCGGCGAACAAGCCGTATTGTGCGGCGGCGCGGTAGAGCTGGTGAAATGCGGCTTCGAAACCCTGGTTGAAGCCGGCTACGCCCCCGAAATGGCCTACTTCGAGTGCCTGCACGAGCTGAAGCTGATTGTAGATTTGATGTATGAAGGCGGTATCGCCAACATGAACTATTCGATTTCCAACAATGCGGAATACGGCGAATACGTTACCGGCCCCGAAGTGATTACGCCGGCCACCAAAGAAGCGATGAAAAAAGCGCTTTACCGCATCCAAAGCGGCGAATACGCCAAAATGTTCATTCAGGAAGGCGCCACCAACTACGCCAGCATGACCGCCCGCCGCCGTCTGAATGCCGACCACCAAATCGAAAAAGTGGGCGCACAACTGCGCAGCATGATGCCGTGGATTGCCAAAAACAAACTGGTTGATCTGGATAAAAACTAATCGGCATAATGGCAGAAAACAAGCGGGTTGTTTAAACCGTTTTGCTGACGCCGTTCGAATACAGGCCGTCTGAAAAGTTTTCAGACGGCCTGAGACCTTTGCAAAAACCAATTTTAACTTGAAAACGTTTGTATTCCGTCATTCCCGCGCAGGCGGGAATCCAGTCGTTTTTCATAAGTTATTGAAATAAAATACTTGATGATTTTAAGGCTGGATTCCCGCCTGCGCGGGAATGACGATAACCGGATGTTTCAGACGGCCTCAAAGAATTTTGCAAAGGCCTCGGCCTGTAGTTTTTGCAAAACCCCGAAGTGCCGGAAAAGGGGGGTAAACTTCAGCCCGCCGCTCTTTTACTGCTCAATAAAATCCCGCCGAAAATCGCGGCAACGCCGATCAAGTGGTAAAGATGGAGGGATTCGCCCAACAGGGTAACGGCCAGCAGCGTGCCGAACACCGGCATCAGGTGTATGCTCAATCCGGCGCGTACGGCACCGACACGGGCGATGGCGGCTGTGTAGCACAGATAGGCCACCACCGACGGAAAAATGCCCACATAAGCCAAACCGGCGAGCGCATTGCCGTTCCAATAAACCGGCGCACCGGCAGCGCGTTCCCACAGCCACAGCGGCAACAGCACCAGCAACCCCAGCATAATCTGCACGGCGGTCAGGCCGGTGCGGTTGATTTCGGCGGGCATTTGCCGCATCCACAGCGTGTAGAACGCCCAGCACACCACCGCGGCCGACACCCATAAATCACCCGGGTTAAAGCGCAGCGCCCACAAATTGCCCGCTTGGCCGCGCAAAACAATCACCAACACACCGAACAGCGACAGCAGCAGCCCCGCCGTTTGGAAACGGTTCAGCTTCTGCCCGTAAAACAACGAGCCGATCAGCATAATCAGCACGGGAATACACGAATTGAGCAGCAATGCGTTGGTGCTTGTGGTTTGGTGCAAACCGGTATAGACCAAAGTGTTGAAGGCCGCGATGCCGGTAAGCGAGGTGCCGACAACCAGTTTGGCGTGGCGGCGGTATAAAGAGCGGTCGCGGCGCATGGCTGCCCAAGCGAAGGGGAGCAGAATCAGCAGCGAAATCACCCAGCGGCCGAACGAAAGGGTGAGCGGCGGAATATCGTTGCGCACGGCGCGCGCAACGATCACATTGCCCGCCCACAGCAGCGGCGGCGTGATCAGAAAGGGAAGGTTTTTTAATAATGACGGGGGTGTCGGCATGATTCAGAACAGCGGCGGGTTGGAGTAGGCAGATTGGGTTTCAGACGGCCTGAGACCCTTGCAAGTTGTTTAGGCCGTCTGAAATATTCAACCATCGTCATTCCCGCGTAGGCGGGAATCCGGCATTTAATAAGTTATTGAAATAAAATAATTAATAGTTT
This sequence comes from Neisseria dentiae, assembly GCF_014055005.1. Lineage (NCBI taxonomy): Bacteria > Pseudomonadati > Pseudomonadota > Betaproteobacteria > Neisseriales > Neisseriaceae > Neisseria > Neisseria dentiae. The sequence goes on from NZ_CP059570.1 coordinate 411,925, forward strand.
TAAGGCTAGATCCCCGCCTGCGCGGAAATGACGGAATTTAAGCATTTCTGACGGCATTAGGGGTATTTTTGCAAAGGTGCCGGCCTTCGGGTTTTTTACAAAGATTCCGGCCTGTAAGCGGTTTGCACCGGCAGCACAGATTAAGAAGCAGGGCGCATCAAACACCCTGCCGTTATGGCAGCCGTTTAGCGGCGGTATAGAGCCGCAATGGTTTGGGCCGCTTTAACGCAGGTTTCCACATCGGCCACCAGCGCGATGCGCACATAACCCGCGCCCGGGTTGCCGTGTTCGGTGTCGCGGGCCAGGAAGCGGCCGGGCAACACTTGGATGGCGGCCTGCTGCCACAGCGTTTTGGCAAAGGCTAAGTCGTCGCCGTCAGGCACTTTCAGCCAGATATAAAACGAAGCGTCGGGCAGGCGCACGTCGAAAACGGTTTGCAGGATAGGCAGCACTTTGTCGAATTTTTCCTGATACAGGCGGCGGTTTTCGATAACGTGGGCTTCGTCGTTCCAAGCGGCGATGCTGGCGCGCTGCACGGGGATGCTCATGGCGCTGCCGTGATAGGTGCGGTAGAGCAGGAAGGCTTTGAGAAGCTCTGCGTCGCCCGCAACGAAGCCGGAGCGCAGGCCGGGCACGTTGGAGCGTTTGGAGAGACTGGTAAACATCACGATGCCTTTGTTGCTGCGGCCGAGCTGCTGCGCGGCTTGCAGGCCGCCGATGGGTTTGTTGCCGCCGAAATAGATTTCGGAATAGCATTCGTCGGAAGCGATAACGAAGCCGTACCGGTCTTGCAAAGCGAAGAGTTCCGCCCAATCGTCAAGCTGCATCACGCTGCCGCTGGGGTTGTCGGGCGAGCAAACGAACACCAGTTTGGTGCGCTGCCACACGGTTTCGGGCACTTGGCTCCAGTCGGGCAGAAAGCGCGGGGCGCGGCTGTTGGCAAAGTGGATTTCGCCGCCGCCGAGCAGGGTGGCGCCTTCGTAAATCTGATAAAACGGATTGGGGCTGACAACGGCGGGTTTGGGGTCGTCTGAAACGTGTTCCAGCACCACTTGGGCAAACGAAAACAGTGCTTCGCGGCTGCCGAGCACGGGCAGGATTTCGGTTTCGGGGTCGAGTTGCAGGCCGTCGTAGCGGCGCGCCGCCCAGCCGGCACAGGCCTGCCGCAGTTCGGGCAGCCCGGCGGAAAGGGGGTATTTTTCAAGCTCGGCCAAAGAAGCGGTAAGCGCGTCGGTAATCACGGCGGGGGTGGGGTGTTTGGGTTCGCCGATGTGCAGCGGCACGGGGGCGGTGCCGGCGGGCGCCTCCAGCCCGGCCATGGCTTCGCGCAAACGGGCGAAAGGATAGGGTTTGAGGGTGTCGAGTAACGGGTTCATAAGTGTGGGTTCGGACGGCGTGCTATTGAAAAGAATGCGTATCTTAACATCAATCGCGCGGGGCGTGCGGTTGCAAGGGCGGGACTCCGTCAGCAGTAAAGCCCGTCGGCTTGTTGAGGGCGGTTGAATGGTTATATGGCCAATCAACTTAAGAAAAAAAGTACACACGTCATACTCGGGCTTGACCCGAGTATCTTTTTGGATTTTAGAAGTTTTTTAAGAAAGTGAGATACTCGGGTCAAGCCCGAGTATGACGAAAACTGTTGTTAATAAGTAGCTTGACTTATCTGTACCGCCTTCGGCTTGTTGCTTTGTACCGAAAATTTAAGTGGATTCATATAGTGCCATGAAAACAAAAGCAAACCTTATATCAAGCCGTTGCGCTTTCGCGTACAATCCGGTTTTCAGCAAAACGCCGCCCGCATGTTTTCAGACGGCCTGTCCAACCGCTCCATGACCACCCGATCCGCACCGTCAAAATATCTGCCCATGTTGCTGGCCGTTGCCATCTTCATGCAGATGCTCGATACCACCATACTCAACACCGCGCTGCCGAAAATGGCGGCCGGTTTGAACGAATCGCCGCTCAATATGCAGTCGGCGGTGATTGCTTATGTGCTGACGCTGGCGCTGCTGATACCTCTGAGCGGTTATCTGGTCGACCGTTTCGGCACGCGCAATGTGTTTGTTACCGCAATGGGGCTGTTTATGACCGGCTCGCTGCTGTGCGCCGCCGCGCCCAACCTGCCCATGCTGGTGCTGGCGCGGGTGGTGCAGGGGCTGGGCGGCTCGATGCTGGCGCCGGTGCCGCGGCTGACCCTGATGCGGGTGTATGAAAAATCGCAGCTGCTCAATGCCATCAATTATGCCGTGATGCCCGCGCTAATCGGCCCGATATTGGGGCCGCTGGTGGGCGGCTATCTGGTGGAATATGCAAGTTGGCACTGGATTTTTCTGATTAACCTGCCCATCGGAGCATTGGGCATCTGGCTGGCTTTGAAAGTTATGCCCAACATCAAAGGCGAGAAAGGCCGTTTCGATATGGTGGGCTTTCTGCTGTTTGCCGCCGCAGCCTGCGCCCTGAGTTTGTCGGTGGAAATCATCACCCACCCCGGAGCGTTGCTGTTTTCGGTGCTGCTGGCGGCGTTCGGAGCAGCGGCATTGTGGCTTTACCGCGAACACGCCAAGCGCGACGAAGACCCGATTTATGCAGGCCACCTGCTTCAGGTGCGCACGTTCCGCATCGGGCTGGGCGGAAATCTGGCCAGCCGCTTAGGCATCAGCTCGGCGCCGTTTTTATTGGCGCTGATGTTTCAAGTGGCGCTCGGTTTCAGCGCCAGCCTGTCGGGCTGGCTGGTGGCGCCGATGGCGTTGGCCTCGCTATTGGTGAAGCCGCTGATTAAACCGATTATGACCCGCTTCGGCTACCGCAAAGTGCTGATCGGCAACACCCGCATTCTCGGCCTGCTGATTGCGGCGGTAGCACTGCCGCCTGCCAACGCGCCCCTGTGGGTATGGGTGGCGCTGCTGTTCGGCATAGGCTTGTGCAATTCGATACAGTTTTCCGCCATGAACACCCTCACCATTGCCGATTTGCGCCCCTATCAAACCGGCAGCGGCAACAGCCTGATGGCGGTTAACCAGCAGCTTGCCATGGGATTCGGCATCGCATTGGGCGCGCTGATGCTGCAATGGTTCAGCCGCAGCAGCCTGGCAGGCGGCAACCTGCACACCGCCTTCCGCTGCACCTTCGCCGCCACCGGCGCCATTACCTTTGTATCCGGCCTGATATTCGTCCGTTTGCACCGTTCAGACGGCCAAAATCTGGTCGAAGCAAAAAAGTAGGGTCTGTCGACGTGACCGGCGAAGCGGTTTTTTGAGGCAAAAACCGCGTATGCAAGGCAAAAAGCGCAGCAAGGTTGAACACCTTGCGAGCATTTTAGCTTCGCAAGTCCGCTACGCTACCTAACGCCGCAGACGGGGGATTTTGACCAAAAATACCGCCGTTGCGTTAATTGTTGACAGACCCTAGAATACCCTGCAACAAGAAAACGTGTTCAGGCCGTCTGAACACCACCCGAAAACGCATGAAACCACACATCATTTTATTAACCCTGCCAGCCATCCTTACCGGTTGTATGAGCCTGCCTTCATTAGAAAACCGCACAGTCAGCCAATACCTCGACGTGCCCGCCTCGCCGCGCCTCGTTTCCGCGCTCACGCCCGCCAAAGCAGGGCAGGCCGATTTAGAGCCGGATACTTCGGGCATCTATGTGCTCGATGACGCACACGATGCCTTCGTTGCCCGCGCCACCCTGATCGATGCGGCCGACCACACGCTCGACTTGCAATACTACATCTGGCATAAAGACGTTTCCGGCAGAATCCTTTTCAACATGCTGCACCGCGCAGCCGAGCGCGGCGTGCGCGTGCGGCTGCTGCTCGACGACAACAACACCAACGGGCTGGACAACATACTCGCCGCACTCGACAGCCACCCCAATATCGAAATCCGCCTGTTCAACCCCTTTCTCACACGCAAATGGCGCGCGCTGGGCTATCTGACCGATTTTCCGCGCCTCAACCGCCGTATGCACAACAAATCGCTCACCGCCGATAACCACGCCACCATCGTCGGCGGGCGAAATATCGGCGACGAATACTTCAACATCGGCGCAGACACCGCTTTTGCCGATGTCGATATCCTTGCCACCGGCCGCGTCGTAACCGAAGTTTCCGAAGATTTCGACCGCTACTGGGCGAGCGAATCGGCCTACCCGTTCGAGCGCATCGTGCGCCGCGCCAACGCAGAGAAAGGCCGCGCAGAACTCGAAATCAGCGATAACGACCGCAACCAAACCCTCGCCCGCTACCGCCGCGATTTGGAGCAGTCGCAACTGTTCGAAGCCATCAAAAACAACCGCATCCAATGGCGGCACGTCAAAACCAAACTTGTTAGCGACGACCCCGCCAAAGCGCTCGACCGCGCCCGCGACAAACCGCAAATCAGCGACAAACTCGACGAAGCCCTAGGCTCGCCCGAAAAAGAAATCTATTTGGTATCGCCTTACTTCGTGCCCACCAAATCCGGCACCGAAGCCATTGCCGATTTGAAAAAACAAGGTGTTGACATCACCGTGCTCACCAATTCCCTGCAAGCCACCGACGTGGCCGCCGTACATTCCGGCTATGCCAAATACCGCAAGCCCCTGCTTAAATCAGGCGTTGATTTATACGAACTCAAAGCCGTTCATGCCGTGCCCAAAACCAAAGACCGCGGCTTAACAGGCAGCTCGTCCACAAGCCTGCACGCCAAAACCTTTATCGTTGACCGGCAGCGCATATTTATCGGCTCGTTCAATCTCGATCCTCGTTCCGCACGGCTCAACACCGAAATGGGCGTGGTCATCGAAAGCCCGCAGCTGGCGCAGGATATGCAGCGCAGATTGGTAGAAATCACGCCCGCATATGCCTACAAAGTTACCCTCGGCAAACACAACAAACTGCAATGGCAAGACCCGGAAGACGGCACCGTTTCCAAAAAAGAACCCGAAGCAGGCTTTTGGAAACGCATCACCGTAAAAATACTTTCCATTCTGCCGATAGAAGGATTGCTGTAAAAGCAACAGGCCGAGACCTTTGCAAAATTCTTTTCGGCTAAACCCTCTTCGTCATGCCCGGGCTTGACCCGGGCATCTTTTTGTTTCAAAAGAAATAACAGATACCCGGGTCAAGCCCGGGTATGACGAAACATAAATAAATTCAGGATTAAAACGCATTTTTTGCAAAGGTCTCAGCCTGAAACCTTTGCAAGCCGATAAGGCCGTCTGAAATACCCAACCGTCGCCATACTCGGGCTGGACCCGAGTATCTTTTTTCACCTGCCGGAAAACCTCGCTCCGGCATCGCATCACCGTTTTGTTACCGGGGCAAAACCCCCGTTCAAATGTTGCAAAATAGATATATATACCTCAGCAAAACCAGTACAATTGTTAATGACAATTGTGTTTAAACAAGCATTAATTTACAATTTCTCAAATTTGTTATGAATTGTAATTTCTGAAGGAAAATCTTTTCCGCCGGCCGAACCATTAACCTAAGGGGATATCATGTCTAAGAAAACAACCGTAAAACACATTGCACTCACCATTGCCTGCGCAGCCGTTTTAGCTGCCTGCGGAGGCGGGGGAGGCGGTTCGACCAGCACAGATTTGGTCGATAACGCCGTTGCCGCACGCAACGTAATGAACATGATCGAAGCGCTGGACGAAGCTGCCGAAATCACACTTGAAGACAAGGCAAGCGTAGAAGCGGCCGCGCAAAGCTACAACCGCCTGAGCGATAGCCAGAAATCCTTAATCAGCAAAGAGCAGAAAGACAAACTCGAAGCAGCCTTGAACGCATTGGCTGCTGCATCGGCCGGCACTTCCACCGACGGCAGCAGTACCGTTGATACGTCGGAAATCAGCGATAACAACAGTTTGGCACCTTTGAATTTGCCTACGCCTTTGCATACGTCTTTTATTTCTTCTACGGGTGCACAACAGCACAACCCTCATCTTCAATTGCGTACAGTTGACGATGAACCGACCTTTGTAGATTCGCAAATCGGTTTGATCCGCACATTGGTTTTAAATAAAAATGACCAAGTGGTTCTGGATGGTGCCGTTTTAACAAACTCGGCAGAGTCTCCTGCCACCCAAGTTAATTATCGCACTCCCAACTCCTCCATCACCAAATACACATCAGCCGGCTCGACTTTAGAAGATATTGCCCCTTTGTTCGGAAAGGAAAAGGGCGTATATTCAGAAGTAAAAACTACTTTAGACGAAGGAATCAAATCGGATTATACGAAGCTGGATGAGGCTTGGAAGATAATTAAAGATCCTGAGGCCGATCCTAAGGCAATTGCAGAGGCTAAGAAAGTTGTTCAAAATTTGCGCCCTACATACACCTCTGATTTTAAATATGATTATGCTTTGGAGTTAGCTAAGAAGGAGCAGGAAAAATTTACTGAGCAAGGAATGAAAGATGCTCTTGATAAGTTGAAAGATCAATATAATAAAAATATGCAAGATGCTGGCGAGTTGGCCTCAGCATGGGAAAAATACAATAATAATGGTGACAGTGAGGCTTGGTCTGTTATAGAAAAGTATGAGCCGAAACTGACAGACCAAATGCTTTTGCGCGTTGTGCTAGATGCCAATAGCAATAACGCAATTGATGGTATGCCTGCCAGTGCTGCAAAAACGTTGGATGCCGTTGAAGGTATTGCCTATGTTCAGAAAGACAAAGATAAATTGGCTTTCGATAAAAAATTTGACGGGGTATATGTTATTAAATTTGCAAATGGGGTGCGTATCACTTTGCATGATCCTGCTGCTGCCGGTTGGACTTATCAAACTTTTGCCCATTATGTTGATATGAATAACAATATTAGCCATGCTTATCAAAGTGTAGGTAATGAAACCCCAGTTGCCGATATGCCCACCAGCGGCACGGCAACTTATACCGGTATTACCACGGCTTATTTGGTTGAAAAAGATAAAGCCGACCGTCAGCTGACTGCCGATGTGAAAGCCGTGGCTGATTTTGCCAAAAAAGGTTTGCGTTTTGAAACCAGCAACGCCCATTTCCACGATTTAACTAACGGCGTGCGCAAATCGGAAGAGGCTTCCGGCTACAACATGAAAGGCTCGGCTTCATGGTCTGCCAACAGCAACAGCTTTACAGGCACCGCCGCCACGGCAGACAACCAAATGACAGGCCGGCTGTTGGGTAAATTCTACGGTGCGCAAGCTGCCGAAATTGGCGGTACTTACGGCTTGAAAAATGACGGCAACACCAAGCAGCTTATCGGCGGCTATGGCGCCAAACGGCCGTAAGCCGGTGTTTTTACCGGGCTAATCTGTAATGTAAGGCAGGCCGTCTGAAATCTTTTCGGATTTCAGACGGCCTGATTCTTTTTGATTGGTTTCGCTATAAATTAAAACACCTGCGTCATACTCGGGCTTGACCCGAGTATCTTTAATTGGTTGAGACCTTTGCAAAATTAAAAAACATCACAAAAAATTTATTTCCCGTCATTCCCGCGTAGGCGGGAATCCAGTCGTTTTTTTTCATAAGTTATTGAAATAAAATGCTTGATAGTTTTAAGGCTGGATTCCCGCCTACGCGGGAATGACGGAATTTAAGCATTTCAGACGGCCTCAAGGTATTTTTGCAAAGGTCTCTGGTTTTCAGAATTTCTGAAGGAAGTGGGATACTCGGGTCAAGCCCGAGTATGACGAAAAAGAAACTTTTGGTGATGTTTTTGAATGAATTTTGCAAAGGTCTCGGGCTTTATCCGCGCCCCCTGTGTTGCTCATATCTTTCTGCCAAATCATAAAGAATCATCGCCGTCATGCCCCAAATATCGTAATGCAGATAGGGCAGAAAAGGGGTGGAAATGGTTTGGCCGTTATGGCTGAAGTCGCGGCGGCGGTAAAGTTTTTTATCGAGGGCGAAATCGAGCGGTAGATAGAAAACCTCGTCCACTTCGTCGGCATTCGGGTAAACGGGCGGATTGGTGGTGCTTAATGCCGGCACGGGCGAAACGGTATAGCCCGACGGAGTGAAATAAGGCGGCAGCGGCGGAAAGGTTTGCCAGTAGCCGGCGGTGATGCCCGTTTCTTCAGCGGTTTCGCGCAGGGCGGTGTGGGTGAGGTCGGTGTCGCTATCGTCGCGCCGCCCGCCTGCAAAGGCAACTTGGCCGGGATGGTGGGGCAGGGTGGCGGTGCGGCGGGTGAGTAAAACCTGCCATTGCCGCTCGCGGAACACCACGGCCAGCAATACGGCGGCCTCGTGCATTTCGATGCCGTTAATCAGGGCGTTGCGCAGGTTGCGGGTTGCGGCGGGATAATCGGCGGCATGGCGGAAAAATCGGGTTAGTTCGGCGTGGGTCATGATGTGTGTTATCTGTTGTTTTCAGACGGCCTGCATACTTTTACATAGGTAGGGTTCGGTAGGCAATATCAACAAAGCCGCGGGCTTGTGATAAAGTATTGCACATTTGTATATCGGGGTACAGGCCGTCTGAAAACGTGCCGGTTTTGCCCGCCATTAAGGAAAGTGTATGTTTTTTGGCCGAACCGAAATCCATTCCGCCGCGCTGGCGGTGATGCTGCTGTTTGCAGGCAGCGTTTATGCCGTGGGCGAAACGCCCAAGCAGCCGCCGCAGGCCGTGCAGCAAGCTGCGAAAAAAAGCCTTTATTCGCCCGAAGAGCGGGCTTTGGAATACGAACGCCGTGCGGGTATCGTCGAGCGTGCCAACGATATGTTTACCTTGCTGGGCGGTGAAATGGCCTTGCAGAAAGGCGAACCCGGCACGGCGCTGGCCACTTATCTGGTGATGCTCAACCGCACCAAAAGCCCCGAGGTGGCCGAGCGTGCGATGGAGATGGCGGTTTCGCTGAACGCCTATCAACAGGCGGAACAGATTTACCAGAAATGGCGCGAAATCGAGCCTGTGCCGGGCAACGCGCAAAAACGCATGGCGTGGGCGCGTGATTTGGTTACCGGCAAAACCGACCGCACCGGCAAAGATTTGGACGATATTCTGAAACACGCAAACGAAGAGCAGGTGCGGCGCATTTTCTTGTTGTTGTCGCAAATCAGTGTGCAGCAGCCACAGCTGGCGGGAAAAATCGGTAAAGACGTGCACAAAGCCACTAAACGCTATGCCGATTTGCCTGAAGCGGCCATTGCCGATTTGATTTTCAGCGCGCAAAACAATAAAGAGCGCGATGCCGTGAATGCTTTGCAGCGTTTGGCCAAGCTCGACACCGAAATCCTGCCGCCCACCGAAGCCACCCTGCGTTTGGTGGCGCAGCACAGCCCGAAAATCCTGCGCCGCTTCTTTACCGAAACCGACACCGCCAAACTGTCGCCGGTGTGGCAGGAAATGGAAATCAGCAGCCTGATAGCCGACGGCCAAAACGACAGAGCCTACCAGCGCCTGCAAACCCTGCTGAACCAAAACCCGAATGCCGATTTATACATTCAGGCGGCCATTTTGTCGGTTAGCCGCGAAGAAGATATTTCAACGGTGGGAAGCTATCTCGACAAAGCCTACCGCATCGGCACCAGCGAGCAGAAAAGCCGTGCCGCGGTAATCGGTGCGATGCGCTATGCCGATGTGAAAGATTTCAAACAGGCCAAATCCTGGGTGGATAAAATCACCGCGCCCGAATATGTGTTTGATAAAGCCGTGCTCAAAGCCTCTATCGAAGCCGAGCAGGGCAACGGCAGCAAAGCGCTGGCAGAAGCCCGCCGCGCCCAACGCCTGCCGGAGCAGCAAGGCCGCTTTTTCAGCATGAGCGACGTGCAGCGGGTGTATCTGTTTGCCTTGAGCAAGCACAACAGCCCGCGCGAGGCGCTGGTCGAATTAAACGCTTTGGCAGCCAATGCAGAAAAACAGCCGGGCGGCAAAGAGCGTTTGCCCGATATTCTCTACCAGCGCGCCATGCTGTATGCCGACAAACTCGGCCAGCCTGAAAAAGCCGTGGCCGATTTGCGCCGTTATCTCGAGCTGAATCCGAACAGCGCCGCCGGTTTGAACGCGTTGGGCTACACCATGTTTTCGTTGCCCGAATATGATGTGGAAGAAGCTTTCAGGCTGATTCAGGCCGCCTACCAGCAAGAGCCGGAATCCGCCGCCATCAACGACAGTATGGGCTGGGCATATTATCTGAAAGGCGATGCACAGTCGGCGCTGCCGTATCTCGAGTACGCATACGCCCAGTTTCCCGATCCCGAAGTGGCCGCCCATTTGGGTGAAGTGTTGTGGAAACTCGGCCAGCAGGAGAAAGCCAAATCCGTATGGCGTGAAGGTTTGAACAAAGGAGCCGACGATGCAGTGCTGCAAAAAACCTTGCAGCGCTTGGGTGTGAAGCTGCCGGCAGCCGGTTCGAAAACCAACCGCAGAAAATAAGTGCGCAGGTAGTAAAACAGCCGGTATTTTATTTTCAGACGGCCTTAAATGAACTTAACCGCTGATTTGCCGGTCAAGCCTGATAGTGAGAGCCGGCCGTTTCAAATTTCTCAGGCCGTCTGAAAAAAACAATCATATAGGTATTTCATGAAAAACAAACACACCAAGTTTATTTTGTGCAGCGCCGCCGCATTACTGCTCGCCGCCTGTGCCCAGCCGCGTTTGGCTGATAAAGCAAGTTGGCGTGCGCAAACCGATATCGGCGATTTCGCCGCCGATGGCCGGTTGGCGGTGAAAGTGAATGAAAAAGGCTCATATGCCAATTTCGACTGGACTTACCAAAACCAAGTCCAAACCATCAATGTCAACACCCCGCTGGGCAACACCTTGGGGCAGCTTTGTCAAGACAGCATAGGCGTGTTGGCCGTTGACAGCAAAGGCAAAAAATACCAGGCCGCCACCGCGCAGGAATTGAGCGAACAATTGTTGGGTTTCCCCATGCCGGTGCAATACCTGCATGTGTGGGCAAACGGCCAATGGGTGAAAAACGCCCCTTACCAGCTTTTGCCCGACGGCCGTTTGCAGCAGTTTGAATGGACCATTTCGCGTTCGCTGAATGAAAACGGCACGCCGCGCATACTGTTGCTCGAAAGCTCCAAACTAACCCTGCGACTGGTGTTTGACCAAATGGAAAAAACCAAAGATGCCAATGCCCCCGCGCAGTGTGCGGCCCGCAGCTAAGGGGATATTATGGCGCTGATTGTGCCTGCCGGCGCGCAGGCTTATCCTGCTCCGGCCAAACTGAATTTGGATTTGCGCATCACCGGCCGCCGTGCCGACGGCTATCATGAGTTGGAAAGCATATTCTGCCTGATTGATTTGTGCGACACGGTTTACATCGCCCCGCGCAATGACGAGCAAATCATATTGCACACCCCGATTACCGGCGTGCCTGCCGAAGCGGATTTAACCTATCGTGCCGCTGCTGCTTTGGAGCCTTTTTCAGACGGCCTGTGCGGTGCGGATATCTGGTTGGAAAAGCGCATTCCGATGGGCGGCGGTTTGGGGGGCGGCAGTTCCGATGCCGCTACCGTGCTGATGGTGCTGAATAAGCTGTGGCGCTGTATGCTGACGCAGCAGCAGTTGATAGACATCGGTGTGAAGCTTGGTGCGGATGTGCCTTTTTTCATATTCGGTAAAAACGCATTTGCCAAAGGCATAGGCGAGCAATTAACCGAGCTGCATATTCCGCGGCAATGGTATGTGGTGGTGAAGCCGCCCGTGCACGTCAGCACAGCCGTGATTTTTTCTCACGAACGCTTGACACGAAATTCCGAACCCAGCATAATGCCGTCTTTCGAATCGCTGCAACCGTTCAGAAACGATATGCAGGCGGTGGTTTTTCAGGAATATCCCGCAGTTTCGGAAGCTTATCGGGCACTTGAAAAATTAGGCAAAACATTAATGACAGGCTCCGGTGCCTGCCTGTTTGCCACTTTCGATAGCGAAGATGAAGCCGCTGCCGCGTTCGGGCAAATTTCGGAAAACTATGAAGCATATTGCGTGAAGGGTCTCACCCATCACCCGTTGCAGGTATAGGCAAAGTTTTATTGTGTTGGGGAGTCGTCAAGTGGTTAAGACACTGGATTTTGATTCCAGCATGCGAAGGTTCGAATCCTTCCTCCCCAGCCAACCCCGAATTGGGGAGTCGTCAAGTGGTTAAGACACTGGATTTTGATTCCAGCATGCGAAGGTTCGAATCCTTCCTCCCCAGCCAATCGGAAAAGCGTGTGAGTTTCTCGCACGCTTTTTATATTGTGCGGGGAGCGTGCATAAGGCCGTCTGAAAACCGATAATTGCAGGCAGGGGCTTTGAATGCACCATGCTCGGGCGTATAATGTCGGTTTCCGGCCGCGAGGCCAAAAGCGGAAGGAAGCGTGATGTTTTCCGAGCACAAATCCAACACAACCCCAGGTGATGAAGATATGGCTGCATACGACAGTTTGATGGTGTTTACCGGTAATGCCAACCCTGAATTGGCGCAAAAAGTGGTAAAACATTTGGATATTTCACTAGGCAATGCTTCCGTTAGCAAGTTTTCAGACGGCGAAGTCGCAGTCGAGCTTCTGGAAAATGTGCGCGGCCGTGACGTATTTATTTTGCAGCCAACCTGTGCGCCGACCAACGATAACCTGATGGAAGTGCTGACTATGGCCGATGCGCTCAAACGCGCGTCGGCAGGCCGTATTACTGCCGCCATTCCTTATTTCGGCTATGCCCGCCAAGACCGCCGCCCGCGCTCGGTGCGCGTGCCGATTTCGGCCAAACTGGTGGCCAATATGCTGTATTCTGCCGGTATCGACCGTGTATTGACCGTTGATTTGCATGCCGACCAAATCCAAGGTTTTTTCGATATCCCCGTAGACAATATTTACGCCACACCGATTCTGATTAACGATATCCAGCGCCAGCGCATCGAGGATCTGACTGTTGTCAGCCCCGATATCGGCGGTGTGGTTCGTGCACGCGCTGTGGCGAAAGTATTGAACGTTGATTTGGCGATTATCGACAAACGCCGCCCTAAAGCCAATGTGGCGGAGGTAATGAATATTATCGGCGATATCCAAGGCAGAACCTGCCTGATTGTCGACGATATGATCGATACCGCGAATACTTTGTGCAAAGCCGCTTCCGCATTGAAAGAGCGGGGCGCGTCACGGGTGCTGGCTTATGCTACCCACCCTGTATTTTCGGGTGAAGCCGTATCCCGCATCGCTTCTTCCGATATCGATCAGGTTGTCGTTACCGATACCATCCCCTTGTCTGAAGCTGCCCGCAGTTGCGACCGCATCCGCCAAGTAACGATTGCCGGCCTGCTTGCCGAAACCGTGCGCCGCATCAGCAATGAAGAATCTGTTTCATATCTGTTTAATGAAGATGTGTTGACAGCAGGCAGTGTGTTTCTGCCTTAATCCGATGTTGCCTTAAGCTGGTCGCGGCCGACGGCAACTGTTTTGTTTCTTTTGGAGTATTTTTATTATGTCATACGAAATTCAAGCTACCGTTCGCGATGCCCAGGGCACTGGTGCGAGCCGCCGCCTGCGTCGCGAAGGCCAAACCCCCGCCGTACTTTACGGTGAAGGCCAAGAGCCGGTTGCCATCTCAGTGGATCACAAAACCGTATATTATGCATTGGAAAAAGAATCTTTCCATACCGCATTGATTAAACTGACTTTAGACGGCAAAACCCAAGACGTTGTCGTGCGTGATTTCCAAATGCACCCGTTCCGCCAGCAAGTGCAGCATATCGACTTCCAAGTTGTTGATGCCGCCAAACCGCTGCGTATCCGTGTGCCGTTGCACATTGTTAATGCAGAAACCTCGCAAGCCGTTAAACTGCAAGGCGGCCGTGTCTCTCTGTTGAACACCACCGTCGAAGTAGTGGCTTTGCCTAAAGATATTCCCGCAGCTTTAGAATTGGATTGCGGTAATGTAGTAGCCGGCGATATCCTGCATCTGTCTGATATCAAGTTCCCCGAAGGCGTGCAAAGCGTAGCATTGAAACGTAATGCCGACTTGGCCGTTGCTACCGTTACCGGTAAAAAACGCTAAGCAGCCCAGTAAAAAAATCCCATTGCACCGGCAGTGGGATTTTTTCTTTACTGTGTAAAATAATTATTCGGAATATTTTAAGCGTGAAAGTCTTTAGCCGGTATTGTTAAAGATGTGGAGACATTCATAAAATAATAGTCAATTCCGTGGTAGTATGATTTACTGTGTACTTTGGGTAGCTTTTCCCTACCTTTCATCTGAGATTTGCCGGGAAATGTTAAATATAGTGTTATGCTAATAAAATTAGTACAAAGTCCTATCTTTAATAATGGCAAAGATTGCCGGTTATAAGATGTCGGAAGTTGTGCAAACATTACGATGGCTTTATAAAAAAATGAAAAAAAATATGTCCCCATTCTCTCTGAGCGGAAAACTGGAAAAATGGCCGGTTTTGCCGCTACTGTTGCTTTTTAGCCTACAAACTGCCGGGGCGCAGGGGTTGAAAGATATTCTTAAACGTTCTTTGGTTTCCGATCCGGCCTTATTGGAGGCGAAAGCCAATGAAAATGCAGCAAAAAGCACCACGAAAGCCACCCGTGCCGGCCATTATCCGGTATTGGCGCTTACCGGTACCCAAGTTATTACACAAAAACATAAGTACAGCAGCAACGATAAGGATAACGGCCTGGGTGTGCGGGGCAGTTTGAATCTTTATTCTTGGGGCGGTATCAATGCGGCTGTTAGACGGGATAAACACAAAGAGATTTACTACGGCCACAAATATTTTGAAACCCAAGAACAATTGGGTGGCGAGATCGGTAAGCTGTATTTAACGGCATTGCGGGCGAAAGAGTCGTTGGATGTCAGCCGTCAAAGCTTGAACCGCCACAACAATCTTTTGAAAGATTTAAGCATTATTGTTAAATACGACGGTGGCCGCCGTTCGGAGCTGATTGAAGCCCGTTCGCGCCAGTTGCAGGTGGAAACCTCTATGGCGCAACTTCGCCGCACTATGGAAATGGCGCTGAGCCGGTTGTCGAAATATACAACCTCACCGATTTCTCCGGCAGATTTGAAAGATCCGTTTGCCGGTGATTCGGCCTCGGGTATCGTGAAAAAATTTAACAGCGAAGATAAAGGGCTGAACCCGTCTTATCTTGCCCAACAGGCGGAGCGGGAAAGTGTTAAGGCCGAGTTGGATGTAACCAAAGCATCGCGGTTGCCGGCAGTCAATTTGGAAGGATTGGCCACCAAAGACAGCAAAGAGCTTTATTTGAATCTGACTTGGAACGTGTTGGACATGGCCGCACGGCATAATGTGGATAAGAATGCACAGGCGCTGATTGCTGCCGACTCCAAGTCGGAGCAGATTCTCCGCGAAGTTACCGAAAAAGCGCGAACTGCCGAAATCGACATGGCGCAAAGCGAGCAGCGTCAGGACATCACTGCACAGCATATAGCCGCACAAAAAGAAGTTGTGAAATCTTACGAACTGCAATTCAAAATCGCACGCCGAACCCTCACCGATGTTTTGGGGGCTTATAACGAATTGGCGGGCATCGAGCAGGAAAACGTCAGTGCCCGTAACGATTTCCGGGATGCCGCCCTCGAGTATCTGGTTTCCCAGTCGCAGGTTGCCAACTGGGCGGGTGCGGCACGCTAGTTTGAATGAAAAATCCAATAACATTAACGTGAAAACATTACTATGAAATCCATTATCGAACACATTGCTTTGGCTACCCGCCTGTTGGGTGCGCCGGTATCTGAAGCGGCGCTTGCCGCGGAGGTTGTGCGGGATAAAAAACTGAACGTCAACTTCCACTCGCTCTCGGAAGTTTTAAAAAGCCACGGTTTTGAAAACACGTTGTCCAAACGCACTTTGGAAGATATTCCTTCGTTGGCCGTGCCGGTTGTGCTGATTTTGCATAATGAAGAAGCAGCCGTAGTTACCAAAATCGAAGGTGCGGGCCGTAACCGTAAATATCATGTCCGCCAAGCCGATGGTTTGTCTCAAGAATTGGATTATGACCAATTATCCATTCTCTATTTAGGCTATTGCTGGTTTATCAAGCAGAAAATGGTTTCCGATATGCGTTCGGAACTGCCGGAATACCACTTGCCCAAATCATGGTTTTGGAAAGTGATTTGGCGCTTTAGAAGCTACTATTACCAAGTGATTCTCGCCACTTTCATCATCAATTTTCTAGCGTTGGTCAGCTCGCTGTACGTGATGAATGTGTATGACCGTGTGATTCCCAATCAGGCTTATGAAACCCTGTGGGTGTTGAGCATCGGTGTGATTTTGGCAATCACGTTTGAATTTGCCGCTAAAATGATTCGTGGCCATTTGACCGATATTGCCGGTAAAAAAGCCGATTTGATTATCAGCTCGGCGCTGTTCCGCCGCGTAATGGCATTGCGTTTGGCCGACAGACCGGCATCTTCGGGTTCTTATGCCAATAACCTGCGTGAATTTGAATCGGTGCGTGAATTTATGACCAGCGCAAGCCTGTTAACTTTGGTTGATTTGCCGTTTCTCTTATTGTTTATCACAGTAATCGCGGTAGTAGGCGGCAAGTTGGCACTGGTTCCGTTAACGATTATTCCCATTGTGGTGATTGTAGGTTTGTTGGTTCAGCGGCCGCTTTCCCGCCATATCAACGAATCGATGAAAGAGTCTTCCCAACGCTCCGGTTTGGCGGTTGAAGCGATTGAAGGGATTGAAACCTTAAAAACTAACAATGCCACCTCTTGGGCGCAACAGCGTTGGGACGAATACACCGCCAAAACCTCGGCTTCCTCCATTAAGGTGAAAGATACCAGCAATTTTATGGTGAACTTCGCCACCGGTATGCAGCAGTTGAATACCGTATTTTTGGTATTGCTCGGCACTTATTTGATTCACGCGGAAAATCCTGCGGAAAGGATCACGATGGGCGCACTGATTGCTTCGGTTATTTTATCTGGCCGAGCATTGGCGCCGTTGGCGCAAGTGGCCGGTTTGGCAACCCGGTTCCAGCAGGCCAAACTTGCTTTGGAAGGGGTGAACAATATTGTGGAGCGTCCGATTGAGCGCAGCCCCGAGCGTCAATACATCACGTTGGATCATGTGCAGGGTAACGTTACATTTGAGAATGTGTCGTTCAAATACCAGCAGGAAGGCAGTGCGGCGGTTACCGATTTGCGTTTGAATATCCGCCCGGGTGAGAAAGTGGGCATTTTGGGGCGTATCGGCAGCGGTAAAAGCACGATGTTGAAATTGGCCAGCGGTTTGTATGATGCCGAAAAAGGCAGCGTAATGCTCGACGGTGTCGATATGCGCCAGCTTGATCCCAACTTCCTGCGCAATCAGGTAGTGTTGTTGAGCCAGTCGCCGCGTCTGTTTTTGGGCACGCTGCGCGAGAATATGGACTTGGCGCGTACCGACGGTTATTCCACCGACCAAGATTTGCTGACCGCACTCAAGCGTTTCGGCCTCGACCGTATTATCCGCAGCCACCCCCGCGGTTTGGATATGCCGCTGGGTGAAGACGGTTTGGGTTTGTCGGGTGGGCAAAAACAGATTATCGCTTTGGCCCGTATGACTTTGCGCAACCCGAAAGTTGTATTATTGGACGAACCGACTACGGGTTTGGATCAGGCAACCGAACGCATGGCGCTGAATGCCGTCGCCCAATGGGGTAAGGACAGAACCATGGTTTTGGTTACGCACCGCCCGCAGGTTCTGCAAATCGTGAACCGCATTATCGTAATGGATAACGGTAAGGTTGTGATGGACGGACCGCGTGATTTGGTGCTGCAAAAACTGATGCAGAACGAAGGGAAAAACGAAAAGCAACTGCAACCGGCAGCATAAGGTGAAACCGGTTTGCCGCATCACAGCATAACAATAAAGCCGTTACCTTTCAGACGGCCTATAACAAAACCGTAAAGGTATTATCATTATGAGTAGCGAAAACAATATTAAATCCAAAGATTTGGCATTGGTAAACGACCTGAATGCCGCTTTGCAGAAAGAAAAACACAGCGGCCAGTTTTGGGTCATCATTCTGTTTTTCGTATTTTTGGTGGTGTTTGTGATTTGGGCGTATAACAGCCCGATTGAAGAAGTAACCCGCGGTCAGGGTAACGTTATTCCCAGCAGCCGCGAGCAAGTGGTGCAGAGTTTGGATCCGGGCATTATTACCGAAATGCTGGTTAAAGAAGGGGATATTGTTGAAAAAGATCAGGTTCTGCTGAGATTGGACGACACCCGCAGTTCGGCCATTCTGCGTGAAAGCGAAGCCAAAGTACAAAACCTTGAAGCGATGGTTGCGCGTTTGAAAGCCGAAGCCTATGGCACCAATTTAAGTTTCCCGCAAGGTATCAGCAACGAATTGAAACAGCGCGAGCAGGCCGCTTTTGCAGCCCGCCGCCGTGCCGTCAGCGAAGCCATTCACAACTTAAGCATCAGCAAAGCCACTTTGGATAAAGAAATCGGCATTACCGCACCGATGGTGGCGCAAGGCGTAGTTTCGCAAGTGGAGCTGCTGCGTATGCAGCGTGAATCCAGCGATTTGGCCATGCAGATTGCCGAGCGTAAAAACCGCTACATGGCCGATGCCAATAACGAGTTGGTACAGGCGGAATCGGAATTGGCCCAAGCCAAAGAAAATATGGTGATGCGCGCCGACCCTGTGGAACGTTCGCAAATCCGTGCGCCGATGCGCGGTATTGTGAAAAATATCCAAATCAATACCGTGGGCGGCGTGGTGAACGTGGGGCAGGATATTTTGCAGATTGTGCCGTTGGACGACAAACTGCTGGTAGAGGCCTATATCCGCCCGCAAGACGTTGCGTTTATGCGCCCCGGCCTGCCTGCTGTGGTTAAAATCAGTGCCTACGATTATGCCATTTACGGCGGTTTGGACGGCAAAGTTACTTTAATCAGCCCGGATACGGTCAGCAGCAGCAACCAAGCCCGCGTAAACGATCTGAAACTCGACCCCAATCAGGTTTATTACCGTATTTTGGTACAAACCAACAGCAACAGCCTGAAAGACCGCAACGGTAAAGATATGCCGATTATTCCCGGTATGGTGGCAACGGTGGACGTGAAAACCGGCGAAAAAACCGTTTTCCAATATCTCATCAAACCGATTACCCGCATGAAGCAGGCTTTGCGGGAGCGTTAATCTTGGCAGACATACTCAGGCCGTCTGAAACTTTCAGACGGCCTATTGTCTAAATATGGCTTAATTATCTTGAGGATAGTCACTATGCGTAAAATTATGCTTTCTTTGGCCGCCTTGTCATTGCCGCTTTCCGCTTGGGCGGCAAACGATATCGACGCCCAATTGCTGGCTATGGCCGGCCAGTTTGAAGCCGGCAAGGCTGAACACCGTATCAAATCCATCACCTATGATGTTGCCGAGCAGAATAATACTCAGGCTGGCGTGAACATCAGCCGCCAAACCGATAAATTTTCGAATGTTAAATGGTTTTCTTCGGCGCATGCCAACGTAAAGCACAAAATCTCGCGTACTAAAGGCCGGCCTGATGCCAAAAGCCTGATTTTGTTGAACCATTGGGAGTTGAAATGGGCGATGGGTGAAGAAGGGTTTGTTATGCAGAATATCCAAATCAACCCGGTGCCCGCACAGTGGAATGCAAACGGCGGCACTTTTCAAAGCTCGGCCGTATTGGTTGACAGAAACGGGCAAATCGACCTGAAAGAGCAATGCCGTTTGGGCTCATCGGAAGATGCGGCCGTGATTCACCGCAAACTGAAAGGCGCGATGCAGCGGGTGAGCTGTACATTAACCATGAATAACCAAACAGGCACCATGAAGTTAACACAAGGCTTCGAAGGATATTATCTGCCGGGTTATCAGATTTTTATTCCGCGTATTTTATTGGTTACCAACAATAAAACCGGTAGGGTAGACAGGCTGGATTATCAGATTCAGAAAATCCGCTGAGTAAACAGCATCGTTCTTCGCGACCGATACAAGACGGCAAACCATAGGCGCCGAAGCCTTTGCAAAATAGCTTGAGGCCGTCTGAAATGCTTAAATCCCGTCATTAGTTCCGCAGGTTCGCTGTATATCTTCGCGAAGCTAATGACGGTAGAGAAGCATTTACCGGGTATTGGGGCAATGTTGTGAAGTCTTGTTTACCCATCAACAAAACCGCTGCAAATATAGAAAGTTTGCAGCGGTTTTGTTGTGCGGGCGGTTGTTTGGCTAAAACGGCATGAACACGATGAATGTTTTATAGGAGATGCAATTATTTCGATACAAGGCAGCAAGTCGCAGACAGTACACGCGTACGCAACCGATTTTATTGCCGCTTTAGCAGTTTGAGACCTTTGCAAAATTAAAAAAAACATTACAAAAAATTTATTTCCCGTCATTCCCGCGTAGGCGGGAGTCCAGTTGTTTTTTTATTAAGTTATTGAAATAAAATGCTTGATAGTTTTAAGGCTGGGTTCCCGCCTACGCGGGAATGAAGGAATCTAAGTATTTCAGACGGCCTTGAGGTATTTTTGCAAAGGTCTCAGTTTACAAAATCGTTTTCTTTGAGCTAAGGCGCAGCAACGATGCAGCGAAAGTTAAGTTAATCCACTATATATGGTGAAAATATGGTGAAAGCAATATTGATCGTGATACTTGGTTTGTGGGTGTGGAGTATATTTACGCAGCGGCTGAGGCGGTATTAATATTGATGAAAATAGTTAGTTTTAATATTATTAATATAGTTAATTAAAAATTTGGGTTAAAAAAAACCATCTATACTAAGGGGAAAAGTATAGATGGCCAAACACATTACGGGGAAAACGTCTTACTCACTTACTCACTCCTTTCGGAGTAAGTGTTACTCAGACAGGTGAATTATATAATAGTTCATAAGTTTTGGCATTAAGTTTTGTAAACCGGTCTTAAAATCAAACAACATCATGTTTTGTAAGGAAAAAGATTATTTAATACTGTTGTCATTTTGGTCATTATTTACATAACTATAAACTTCCAGCCGCCTTCGGGTAGGTTTTCGGTGGTTTGGTTGCCGAATTTGCTACGATGGAGTTGCTCTACGCGGTTGCCGGCGGCGGCCACCATGCGTTTGACTTGGTGGTATTTGCCCTCGGTGATGGTGAGCAGCAGTATTCGGGGAGATTCGAGCACCGCATCGGCGGCGGCTACGGATTCGTTGTCATCGTGAAGTAAAACGCCGTTTTTCAGGGTGGTGCACAAGGTTTCGTCTGCGTCGTGTTTGAGTGTAACACGGTATAGTTTGGGCACTTTGTGTTTGGGGGAGGTTTGGCGGTGGTTGAAGCCGCCGTCGTTGGTGATCAGCAAAACGCCGGTGGTGTCGGCATCCAGGCGGCCGACGGCCTGCATGGGCAGGCGGCGCATATGGTCGGGAAACAGGCTGAATATGCTGGGATATTGCTGCGGTTTGTGCGAGGTTTCGTAACCTGCCGGTTTGTTGAGCAGGATATAAAAATAGGGCATGGGCACCACTGCCAAAGATTCGCCATTTACTTCGAGGCTTTTTACTTCTTCGGGTTGGACGGTGCTGTGCGGGTTGCTGTACAGGACGCCGTTGATGGCGATACAGCCGTTTTCAATCAGCCACAGGCATTCTTTGCGGGTGCCGATGCCTTGCGATTGGAGGTATTTGAAAAGTTGCATGGTAAGGGTGGGATAGGTTTTCAGACGGCCTGATTGTACTGCAAGGCCGTCTGAAAACCTATTTTATCTATTTTATATAGTGAATCAACTTAGGGAGTGTAGTCGACGGCGTTGCGCTTGGTTTGACAATTCAAGGTTAAAATCCGCACCTGCGGCGTTAGGTAGCGTAGCGGGCTTGCGAAGCTAAAATGCTCACAAGATGTTCAATCTTGCTGCACTTTTTGCCTTGCATCTGCGGATTTTTCCTCAAAAAACCGCTTCACAAGCATTCTGACTAAACCCTCTAGGAAATGTTGCATATGTCATATTCGAGTTTGATCCGAGTATCTCATAGTTTGCTGAAACTCAAGATATCCGTGTCAAGCCCGAGTATGGCGGAGTGGTTGCTAAAATGAGGGTTTGGCAAGTTTAAGGCCGTCTGAAAGCAGATATTCCGCAGAAACTGTACGGCATTGCTTTCAGACGGCCTTTTAGTAGGCAAACTATTTTTCGTTGTTACCCAGCTGCGGCAATACCGAGCCTTCGCCCAGCTGCAGCAGGCCGCTTTGCGAATAGATGCCCAGTTTGGTACGGGTGTCGGCAATATCCAGATTACGCATGGTAAGCTGGCCGATGCGGTCGAGCGGGGTGAAGGCGGCGTTTTCCACTTTTTCCATGCTCAGGCGTTCGGGCGCGTAAGTGAGGTTGGGCGATTCGGTGTTCAAAATCGAATAATCGTTGCCGCGGCGCAGCTCTAACGTTACTTCGCCGGTAACGGCTTTGGCCACCCAGCGTTGCGCGGTTTCGCGCAGCATCAGGGCTTGGCTGTCGAACCAGCGGCCTTGATAGAGCAGGCGGCCCAAGCGCAGGCCGTTGATGCGGTATTGTTCGATGGTGTCTTCGTTGTGGATACCGGTCACGAGACGCTCGTAGGCGATGTGCAGCAAGGCCATGCCGGGGGCTTCGTAAATGCCGCGCGATTTGGCTTCGATGATGCGGTTTTCGATTTGGTCGCTCATGCCCAAGCCGTGGCGGCCGCCGATGCGGTTGGCTTCCAAGAACAATTCCACGGGATCGGCAAACTCTTTGCCGTTGAGCGCAACGGGTACGCCTTCTTCAAAGCGCACGCTCACTTCTTCGGGCTTCACTTCCACGTTTTCGTCCCAAAACGCCACGCCCATGATGGGCTTCACGATTTTGATGCCCGAATTCAAAAATTCCAAATCTTTGGCTTCGTGGGTCGCGCCGAGCATATTGGAATCGGTCGAGTAGGCTTTTTCCACCGACATTTTGTAGTCGAAACCGTTGGCAATCAGAAATTCGCTCATTTCCTGACGGCCGCCGAGTTCGTCGATAAAGGTTTGGTCGAGCCAAGGTTTGTAGATTTTCAGCGCAGGGTTGGTGAGCAGGCCGTAGCGGTAGAAGCGTTCGATGTCGTTGCCTTTGTAGGTGGAACCGTCGCCCCAGATGTTCACGTCGTCTTCTTTCATGGCCGACACCAGCATGGTGCCCGTTACCGCGCGGCCTAAGGGCGTGGTGTTGAAATAGGCGATGCCGCCGGTGGAAACGTGGAACGCGCCGCACTGAATCGCGGCGATGCCTTCGTGCGCCAGTTGCGCGCGGCAGTCGATTAAGCGGGCTTTTACTGCGCCGTATTCTTCGGCTTTTTTCGGAATGGCGTTGTAGTCGTCTTCGTCGGGCTGGCCGAGGTTTGCGGTGTAGGCATAAGGCAGCGCGCCTTTGAGTTTCATCCACAACAGGGCGGCGGAAGTGTCGAGGCCGCCCGAAAAAGCGATGCCGACTTTCTGGCCGGCGGGCAGGTTTTGCAGAATGGTGTGGTTTTGCTGGCTCATGGGGGGAATCCTATCGAATATGGAAATGCCGTTTCAGACGGCCTGAAAACGGGTTATTATTGTATGAATCCGCCTGTTAGTCCAGCCTGAAACGGTTTCGGGCGGCTTGTTCTCACACAACAACCAGCCAAGAGCGTGCCATGATTGATTTCAATTTAATTATTATCGGCGATGAAATTCTGCACGGCAGCCGCGCCGACCAACATTTCGCCTTTTTTAAAAACCTGCTCGAATCGCGCGGCCTGCGTTTGGGGCAGGTGCAGTATCTGCCCGACGACAGGCCGCTCTTGGCCAAACAGTTGCGCCGCAGTTTTTCAGACGGCCTGCCGACTTTCGTTACCGGCGGCATCGGCGCCACTTTGGACGACCACACCCGCCAAGCCGCAGCCGATGCGTTGGACGTGCCGCTGGTGCGCCACCCCGAAGCGGCGGCGCTGATAGACGGCGTGTCGCTCAAACGCGGCGATGCGCTCGATTCGCCCGCCCACCGCCAGCGGCTGCTGATGGCCGATTTTCCGGCCGGCTCCGACCTGATACCCAACAGTTATAACGATATCGCCGGTTTTTCGATACGCGAACACTATTTCATGCCCGGCTTCCCGGTGATGGCGCAGCCTATGGGCGAATGGGTGTTGGAAACCTATTATTCCGGCCGTTTCCACCAAACCCGCAGCGAGCAGCGTTCGGTGTGGGTGTTCGGTATTCCCGAATCGCACGTTGCCCCGGTGATGCGGCATATCGAAGCGGAATATGCGGGCATACGCACGTTCAGCCTGCCCAGCGTCGGCTGGGTAAACGGAAGGGGGGAGAAGGTGCCGCCGCATATCGAATTCGGTATCAAGGCCGTGGGCGAAGCTTGTGCCCATATGGATGCGGCTTGGGCGGATATGCTGGAAAAACTGGCGCAGGCAGGGGCGCGGGTGGAGATGAGTGCGCCCGAATAAGGGGATAAGATGTTGCAAAGATTTCAGGCCGTCTGAAAAGCTTAAATCCCGTCATTCCTGCGCAGGCGGGAGTCCAGCCTTAAAACTATCAATTATTTTATTTCAATAATTTATGAAAAAACGACTGGATTCCCGCCTGTATTTCAAAATCTCTGCCCGGGTTTGGCAAAAGCGTTTGCCATAGTGGACCAACTGAATACCGACTGCCGTCATACTCGGGTCAAGCCTGACGAGTATGACGGCAGTCGGTATTTTCAGACGGCCTCGAAGTGTTTTCGCAAAGGTTTAGGGCCTGTTGCTTTCAGCCTAAGGTCAAACAAAATCAAAACGTCAAACCGATTTTGGCCTGCCAGTGGTTGGCTTTGCTGTTGCCCGGTGTGCTGCGCCCAAAGGCGGCGGAGGCAAACCATTTGCTTTTTTCAACGGTAATGCCCAAGTCTGAAGCGGTTTGGTTTTTGCCGCCTGCGGCTGCGGTGCTGTCAACCGTTATGCCGGATAAGGTGCTGCGGATGGTGGTTTTGCCGCCGTTGAGACGGCGGATATAGCTGAAACCGGCATGGGGTGTGATATGCCAACTGCCGGCGGAGAATGTTTTTTTCACGCGCAAGCCGGTGGCGAGATTGACGTCGGTTTGTTTGAACGGCGCGGTAGCGGTAGCCAATTCGCCGTTTTCGTTCAAACCTTTCATGCTCAAATGCAGGGCTTGCAGGCCGATATGGGGTTCGGCCTGCCAGCCGTTGTTTTCAAAGCGGTATCCGCCGCGTATGCCGCCGCCCAGCAGCCGGCCGCTGTTGCTGCCGGAGCCTAATAGTTGGTTATTGAAGCGGCGATTTTGCCGGTAGGCTATTCGGGCGGCTTGGCCGCTGATGTCGGCGAACCAACCCGCAGGCTGCGGCATATAGCGCAAGGCTAAACCCAATTCGGTTTGGCGGGTGTGCGACGATGCCTGCGCACGGTCGGTTTCTGCGCGGATACGGGTGAGCGAGCCGGCCAGTAAAGCATTTTGCCCCACTTTGTAGGCGATGCCTAAGCCGCTGTGGCGGGCGGCGGTGCCAACCTGCTCGCGGTGGTCGGTGCGGCGGCTTTTGTGTTGTTGGTGTTCCTGCTCCAGCCATACGCCCGTGCCGCCGTCGGCAAGGAGGCGGTAGTCGCCCAGCCTGCCGCCCAAGCCGTTCAGACGGCCTGCCGCGCGGTTGCGGAGCGATTCCAAATTGTCGGCATAAATGCCGTTGCCGATGTGGTAGTGCAGGTTTTGCAGGTTGCCGGTTTCCACAGCCTGTTGCAGCCAGCTGTTGTAGATGCCGCGCCGTAGTGCCTGTTTGCTGTCGCGCAGGCGGTTTAAGGCGGCCAGCCCGCTTTGGGCACCGGCGCCGGCTTGGGTGTCGGCGAAGGGTTTGTTTTCGTTGGCCTTAACCGAAATGCCGTTGTCGGTGAAATAAACATCCTGCCGCAAGCCGAGCTTTTCAAGCAGCGGGCCGGCAGCCAGTTGGTCGAAACCGCCTTGGTAGGTGGCGCCGTTTTTTAAAGTCAGCACTTCGGCAAGGGTGGTGCCTGCGCGGGCGTTTTGCATAAGGTTTTCGTTTACGGCCAGATTGCCTGCCAGTTGGGCGGTGGCGCCGCTGCCTTGCAGGGTGATGCCTTGTTTGCCGGTTATTTCGAGCGTGCTGCCGGCATCGGATTGGAAGCGGCGGTTAACGGTTAAACCGACGGCAGCCAGCCCGGCGCGGTTGGTAACCCGGTCGGCCGATGTTGCACCGTTTAAAGCCAGTTTGCCTGCCTCGACGCTGATGTTTTTGATGCGGTTGTTTTGCCCGGCTAAGGTTAAAGTGCCGCTGCCTTGTTTGGTAAGCGTATGCTCTGCCGTTAAGGTGTTTGACCAAACATCGTTGCGGGAGACGGTGTAGGTTTCATCGTTGAGCAGGCGGGCTGGGCCGTTGAGGGCTTTGCCCGCATTAACCAAACCCCAGCCGTATTGTTCGTCTATGCCTTTTGGGCCGAGGTCGGTGGCGGTGGTCAGCAGGGTGTCGCGTATTTGCGTGGGCGTGAAATAGTTGAAACGCTCTTTCAACAGTGCCAGCGAGCCGGTTACCACGGGGGCGGCGTAAGAGGTGCCGTTTTGTTCGGCGAAGGTGTGCTGTTTGGTTTTGGTTTCCGCACCTTCAACCGATAAAACGGTTAAGTCGCCGGGTGCGGCCACGCACCAGTTTTTGCTGACACCGCAATGGTTGGAATAGGATGCCAGTTTAGCCTGACTATCCACGGCCACCACCGACAGATATTGTTTTTCCAGCCCGGGCAGCCAGCGGGGCAGGGCGGCCAGCGCGCCGGGCTGTTTTTTGCTTTCGTTACCGGCGGAAAATACCAGCAGCGTGCCGTTGCCGGCGGCTTTTTGCAGCGCACCCACCAGCGGGTTGTTGCGGGATTGGGTGGCGGTTTGCCGGTATTTGCCGTCCAGTTCCCGTGCCGTGTTGCTGTCGGAATCTTCGTTCCAACTGTTATTGATGGCCAGCAGGTTGTTGGCGGCGGTTTTTTCGAGTGCGGCAGCGAGCGCGGTGCGGGCGTAGCGTATAGACGGCGATTGGCCGAGCAGCAGCGAGGTTGAGAGTTCGTCGGGCAGATCGGTGCTTGCATCGTGCGCTTCGTATGAAGCCGTATAAAGGTCGGCATTTTGTGCAACGCCGCCCGCATAGCCGTAACCGGGGAGGGGCTTCGCGCCGATAATACCGGCCACCTGCCCGCCGTGAGACGAATAAACATCGCGCTTTTGGCCTTTGTCGTCTTCTTCCTGCTCGATTTCATAAACCGACGGGTCAAACGTTTCTTGTTTTCCCTGCGGGTTGGTGAGGGTAAATTTCACCGTGTGCAGTTTTTTTTGGTTGAACAGGGGGTGTTCGTGGAAAAAGCCGCTGTCCAACACGCCGACTTTCGCACCGCGCCCGGTGTATTGTTTGGCGGCTTCCGCGTTCAGGCCGATTAAGCCGTGCGGGTTGGCGGCGGTGTTGCTTTCGGCATGGGCGTAAACGGCGAGGCAGCTTAACACGATGGTAACGAACGTTTGTTTGTATTTCGGGTTGTTCATGTTTAAACCTTTGATTGAAGTGGGTAAAACGGGTTGTGCGTGCGGAAGGGCCGTTTGTTTCGGCTTTTTTTGGGTTGACGGATAAGACGCACACGGCGCGGCAATGCTTACACCAAATCAATAAAAAAGATTTCAACTGATTGACTGTTTTATGTTTAATATTTATCGGAAAGAAACGGGCAGGGCGTTGTTTTCAGACGGCCTGAAGGCATTTTGCAAAGGCATCGGCCTTGGTTTCTACCGCTATTTGATCCGGCACAGAAGACTGCCCGAAACCTTGCCGCCGTTTTGGCGGCACGATTGCACTATGCTGTATAATCGGGCATTTCAAAACCATAACAGGCCGTCTGAAAAAGGGTGGGGTTAAAAAAACATGCCGAATCAGGCGCCGCAACCAACAGGAACCACAACCATGACCGAAACCATCGAACGCGACAGTATGCAGTATGACGTCGTTGTTGTCGGCGCAGGCCCCGCGGGCTTGTCGGCCGCCATCAGGCTCAAACAGCTTGCGCAGCAGGCGGGGCGAGAAACCAGCGTGTGCGTGGTGGAGAAAGGTTCGGAAGTGGGGGCGCACATTTTATCGGGCGCGGTTTTTGACCCCGCCGTGCTCAACGAACTCTTGCCCGAGTGGAAAACGCAAGGCGCGCCGCTCACCCGCAGCGTAACCGCCGACCAAGTGCTGTTCCTCACCAAAAACAAAGCCTACAAACTGCCGGTTACCCCCAACTTCAACAACCACGGCAACTACATTATCAGCCTCGGCGCATTGTGCCGCTGGCTGGCCGAGCAGGCCGAAAGCCTCGGTGTGGAAATCTACCCCGGCTTTGCCGCCGCCGAAGTGCTCTACCACCCCGACGGCTCGGTGAAAGGCATTGCCACCGGCGATATGGGCGTGGGCAAAAACGGCGAAGCCACCGAAACATTCCAACCCGGCATGGAACTTTGGGCGCAGCAAACCGTGTTCGCTGAAGGCTGCCGCGGATCGCTCAGCCAGCAGGTGATTCAAAAATACGCGCTCGACCGCGACAGCCAGCCGCAAACCTACGGCATCGGCATCAAAGAAATCTGGGAAGTGCCCGCCGGCCAATGCCAACCCGGCCTGGTGGTGCACAGCACCGGCTGGCCGCTCGACACCAAAACCTACGGCGGCTCGTTTATTTACCATCTCGACAATAACCAAGTGGCGGTGGGCTTTGTGGTGGGTTTGGATTACCAAAACCCCTATCTTTCGCCGTTTGAAGAGTTTCAGCGTTTCAAAACCCATCCCGAAATCCGCAAAACCTTCGAAGGCGGCCGCCGTATTGCCTACGGCGCGCGCGCGCTTACCGAAGGCGGCCTGCAAAGCTTGCCCAAACTCGCCTTCCGCGGCGGCGTGCTGGTGGGCGATGCGGCGGGTTTTTTGAACGTGCCGCGCATCAAAGGCATACACACCGCCATGAAATCGGCCATGCTGGCGGCCGAAGCGGTTTTCCCCGTTTTGGAAAGCGCCGAGGCGGCAGAAGCATCAACCGGCGGCAAAACCGCCTATGCCTACGAAGATTTGTTCAAACAAAGCTGGGCCTACCGCGAATTGCACGCCGCCCGCAACATCCGCCCCGCCTTCAAATGGGGGCTGTTCCCCGCCATGGCCTACACCGGGCTGGAACAATATGTGTTTAAAGGCAAAACGCCGTGGACCATCAAACACCACGGCACCGACCACGGCGCTTTGAAAAAAGCCGCCGCCGCCCGCCCCATCGACTATCCCAAGCCCGACGGTGTGCTCACATTCGACCGCATGAGCAGCGTGTTTCTCGCCAACCTCAGCCACGAAGAAAACCAACCTTCGCACCTGAAGCTGAAAAACCCGCAAACCATGCTCGATGTGAACCTGAAAGAATACGCCGCCCCCGAAACGCGCTACTGCCCTGCCGGCGTGTATGAAATCGTGGAAGAAAACGGCAAACCGCAGTTGCAGATTAATGCGCAAAACTGCGTGCACTGCAAAACCTGCGACATCAAAGACCCCACGCAAAATATCGTGTGGGTCTGCCCCGAAGGCGGCAGCGGCCCGAATTACGGCGCGATGTAGTTTGCAGGGTTTGGCCAAACAGCAGAAAGTGTCAAGTCCGTCTGAAAAGTTTTCAGACGGCCTGTTTTTTCCAGCCGGCCTGGATTCAGCCGTCGGGTTAGATATCCACCTGCGCCGTATCGCCTTCGGCCTCCATCCACGCTCGGCGGGCGGCGGCTTCGCCTTTGCCCATCAGCTTCACGAAAATGCCGTGGGTTTCTTCGAGCGCGCCGTCGGGAATCTGCACTTGCAGCAGGCGGCGGGTGTCGGGGTGCATGGTGGTGTCTTTGAGCTGGTCGGGGTTCATTTCGCCCAAGCCTTTGAAACGGCTGATGGCATATTTGTTTTCAGACAGGCCTTCTTTTTGCAGGCGTTCCAAAATGCCGTCCAATTCCGCCTGATCCAACGCATAAATTTTGCGCGCGGGTTTGTTTTTGCCTTGCGCGTTTACGTCCACGCGGAAAAGCGGCGGTTGGGCAACATAAATGTGGCCGTCTGAAACCAGCTTGGGGAAGTGGCGGTAAAACAGCGTGAGCAGCAGCACTTGGATATGCGAGCCGTCCACGTCGGCATCTGACAAAATGGCGATTTTGCCGTAGCGCAGGCCGCTTAAATCGGGGTTGTCGCCCGCGCCGTGGGGGTCGACGCCGATGGCGACGGAAATATCGTGGATTTCGGCGTTGCCAAACAGTTGGTCGGGGTGGACTTCAAAGCTGTTGAGCACTTTGCCGCGCAGGGGCAGGATGGCTTGGGTGGCTTTGTCGCGCGCGAGTTTGGCAGAGCCGCCGGCCGAATCGCCTTCCACCAGAAACAGCTCGTTTTCGCGGATGTCTTCGCTTTCGCAGTCGGTGAGTTTGCCGGGCAGCACCGCCACGCCGCTGCCTTTTTTCTTTTCGATTTTCTTCACCGAGCGCATCCGCGCCTGCGCCTGCCGGATGGCGAGTTCGGCGATTTTTTTGCCGGCTTCTACGTTTTGGTTGAGCCACAATTCGAGCGGGTCGCCCGACACCGCGGCCACCAGCTTGAGCGCGTCGCGGTTGGTGAGTTTGTCTTTGGTTTGGCCTTGGAACTGCGGATCGAGCACGCGGGCGGACAATACGAAAGCCACGCGGCCGAATACATCATCGCTCTGCACTTTCACGCCGCGCGGCAACAGGTTGTGGTGGTTGATAAAGTTGTTCACCGCGCCGAACACGGCCTGTTTCAGTCCGGCTTCGTGGGTGCCGCCCAGCGGGGTGGGAATCAGGTTGACGTAGCTCTCGCTGTTGCACACGCCGTCTTCCAGCCAGGTGAGCGCGAAAGCCGCGCCTTCGCCGGCGGTGAAATCGCTGTCGTGGCCGTTTGAAATATAGTTTTCGCTGGCAAACACCGGCACGGCTTCCTGCGCTTCGCTGATTAAGTCGGCGAGATAGCCCTTGAGGCCGTCGGGGTAGTGCCAGGTTTGCGTTTGCGGCACGGCTTCGCCTTTAACGGGGCGGGTGAGTGACACGGTAACGCCGGGCAGCAGCACCGCTTTGGCGCGCAGCAACCGCTCCAGCTCGGCGATGCTGTAGTTCGGGCTTTCGAAATATTTGCCGTCCGGCCACACGCGCACTTCGGTGCCGGAATCTTTGGCCGCGCATTTGCCGATTTCGCTCAAAGGTTCGACCACATCGCCGCCGGCAAACACGATGCGCCAGATTTTGCCTTCGCGCTTAACGGTTACTTCCAAGCGGGTGGAAAGGGCGTTGGTTACCGACACGCCCACGCCGTGCAGGCCGCCTGAAAAGGCATAGGCGCTGCCGCCGTCTTTTTTGTTGAACTTGCCGCCCGCGTGCAAACGCGTAAACACCAATTCCACCACCGGCACGTTTTCGGCGGGGTGCAGGCCGACGGGAATGCCGCGGCCGTTGTCGCGCACCGAGAGCGAGCCGTCGGCGTGGATTTCCACGTCAATCTGCGTGGCAAAACCGCCGAGCGCTTCGTCGGCGGCGTTATCGATCACTTCCTGACAGATGTGGGTGGGGCTTTCGGTGCGGGTGTACATGCCCGGGCGTTCTTTTACCGGCTCCAGGCCTTTGAGTACGGTGATGCTCGATTCGCTGTATTGGGGTGTGGTCATGGCGGGTGTGGGGTTGGATCAGTCGGGCGGGATTTTAGCATAGATAGCCGGAACGGTTTCAGACGGCCCGTTTCTTTATCACAGGCCGTCTGAAAGCGGTTTAAAGCGTTGCCGGGAAAACGCCTGTTTAGTTTTTGCCGGTATATTGCTGCAACAGTTCGCGGAATGCCGCGCCGGTTTCGGGGTGTTTCAAGCCGTAGGCAACGGTGGCTTCGAGGTAGCCCAGTTTGCTGCCGCAGTCGTAGCGCGTGCCCTCGAAAGCGTGGGCCAGCACGAACTCGTGGTCGAGCAGGCGGGCGATACCGTCGGTGAGCTGGATTTCGTTGCCCGCGCCGCGCGGCAGGTTGGTGAGCAGGTCGAAAATGCGAGGGGTGAGGATGTAGCGGCCGACCACGGCCAAATTGGAAGGCGCTTCTTCGGGTTTGGGTTTTTCAACGATATTGGTGATGCGTTTGTAGCTTTTGAGGTTTTCCACTTCCACAATACCGTAGGAACCGGTTTGGGACGGATCCACCGTTTCCACGCCCAACACGCTGTTGCCGGTTTGGTTGTAGATATCGACCATCTGTTTGAGCGCGCCTTGCGGGGCGTCGATTAAGTCGTCGGCCAGAATCACGGCAAACGGGTTGTCGCCCACGGCGGCGCGGGCGCACAGCACGGCGTGGCCCAAGCCCAGGGCTTCGGCTTGGCGGATATACAGGCAGGTGATTTCGGGCGGCAGGATGTCTCTAACGTGTTCGAGCAGTTTGTCTTTATTGCGCTGTTCCAGCTCGGTTTCGAGTTCGTAGGCTTTGTCGAAGTGGTCTTCGATGCTGCGTTTGTTGCGGCCGGTAACGAACACCATTTCGGTGCAGCCTGCCGCCACGGCTTCTTCCACCGCGTATTGGATCAGGGGTTTATCGACAATCGGCAGCATTTCTTTGGGGCTGGCTTTGGTGGCGGGCAGAAAGCGGGTGCCCATGCCGGCAACGGGAAATACGGCTTTTTTAATCGGTTTGATCATGTGTGGTTCCTCAAATAATTGAATGTATGACCATGCGGTGCGGCTTAAGTTTGCTTAAATTCGGCGACCATCTGAAAAATTATGGCGCACGGTTTAAAGTTACGGATTTTACTGGTTTGCGGCAGAGATGGGTAGGTTTGATTCATTTGTCAATATTCAGCAAAGCCTTCAGTTGCGTTTCATCCAACACCGCCACGCCCAAAGCCTGCGCTTTTTCGAGTTTGCTGCCCGCCGCTTCGCCGGCCACCACATAGTCGGTTTTTTTCGACACGCTGCCCGACACTTTGCCGCCTGCGGCTTCAATCATGGCTTGTGCTTCGTCGCGCTTGAGCGTGGGCAGGGTGCCGGTGAGCACGAAGGTTTTGCCTGCAACGGCGCTGTTGCCGCTCTCGGGCTGCGCTTCGTTTTCAGACGGCATATCGTTCAAAAACGCTTCTATATCGCTCAAGAGGGCGAGATTGGCGGGCTGTTTGCGCCATTGTTGCCATTCGGCGTTGAGCGCGTTGTCGCCAATCAGGCCGGCCATGCTTTTGCCGGCCTGCTCCCATAACGCGGCGGCTTTTGTTTCGCTGGTTTTGTAGCCGGGCAGGCGGGCGAGCCATTTTTGCGGTTCGGCATATTGCGAAAGCGGCAGGGTAACGGGCTGGTTTTTCGGCGACACGCCCGCGGCCAGCAGTTCGTCTATCATAGCCTGCTGTTCGGCTTGGGCGAAAAAGTGGGCGACGGAATGCGCCACCACGGTGCCGATGTCGGGCAGGCAGGCCAACAGCGGTTCAGGGGCGCGGCGCACTTTTTCGAGCGTGCCGAATGCCTGTGCCAGCGATTTGGCGGTGCGCTCGCCCACATGGCGTATGCCCAGCGCAAACAGAAAGCGTGCCAAGTCGGGCTGTTTGCTCGCTTCGATGCCGGCCAGAATGTTTTGCGCCCACTTAACGGGCGACTGTTTTTTGCCGTTTTTTTGGCCGTCTGAAAGCGGTTCGCCGCCGCTTTCCGGTTGCGTTTCGCTTTTGTCGGCGTTTTCTTTCATCTGCTGCAAGGCGGGAATGTCGAGGCGGTATAGATCGGCGAAATGTTCCACCAAACCCTGCGCCACCAGCTGCTCGATCTGCCGCTGCCCCAAGCCTTCGATGTCCATCGCTTTACGCGAGGCGAAGTGGATCAGCCCCTGCGCACGCTGGGCACGGCACAGCATGCCGCCGCTGCACCGCGCCACCGCTTCGCCTTCTTCGCGCTCGATGCCGCTGCCGCAAATCGGGCAGTGTTCGGGCAGGCGGTATTGCGGGTAAAGAGGTTCGCTGCGGCTTTCAGACGGCCTGTCGAACATATCGCCTTGCAGGCCGTCTGAAACGGCGGCGGCTTCGCGCATCGGGCGGCGATCGAAAATCACGCGCACCACTTCGGGAATCACGTCGCCCGCGCGGCGCACCACCACGGTGTCGCCCACGCGCACGTCTTTGCGCTGCGTTTCGCCTTCGTTGTGCAGGGTGGCATTGGTAACGGTTACGCCGCCCACAAACACGGGTTGCAGGCGGGCAACGGGCGTTACCGCGCCGGTGCGGCCCACCTGCACGTCGATGGCTTCCACCACGGTTAAGGCTTCTTCGGCGGGGAATTTGTGCGCAATGGCCCAGCGCGGCGCGCGCGAAATAAAGCCCAGCTCCTGTTGTTCGGCCAGGCTGTTCACTTTCACCACCATGCCGTCGATTTCATAAGGCAGGCCCGGGCGTTTTTTGCTCATTTCTTCGTAAAACGCCAACACGCCGGCCATGTCGGGGAACACGCCGTAGTGGCCGTCGGGCAGGCTGAAGCCCAGTTCTTGCAGATATTCCAGCTCTTCAAAATGCGTGGCGGGCGCCGGGCCGCCTTCGCTGCGGGCAATGCTGTAGGCGAAAAAATGCAGGCGGCGGCGGGCGGTGATGCGCGAATCGAGCTGGCGCAGGCTGCCGGCGGCGGCGTTGCGCGGGTTGGCAAACAGTTTTTGGCCGGCGGCGGCCTGCTGTTCGTTCAGCGCGGCAAAATCGGCTTTGAGCATCAGCACTTCGCCGCGCACTTCGATTAGTTCGGGCACCTGCCCGCCGTGCAGCCTGAGCGGCACGTTGGCGATGGTTTTCACGTTGAGGGTAACGTCTTCGCCCACCGAGCCGTCGCCGCGTGTGGCGGCGCGCTCCAGCACACCGCTGCGGTAGAGCAGGCTGACGGCCAGTCCGTCGAATTTCGGCTCGATCACATATTCGGGCTGCCTGCCGCCCAAGCCGCTGCGCACGCGTTCGTCGAAGGCATACATTTCGGCGTGGTCGAACGCGCCGTTTTCGTTTTGCGGCGAAAATGCGTTGGAAAGCGACAGCATCGGCACTTCGTGGCGCACGCTCTCAAAGCCCGCCAACGGTTGGCCGCCCACGCGCTGGGTGGGGCTGTCGGGCAGTTTCAGCTGCGGATGGGCGGCCTCGAGCGCTTCGAGTTCGCGAAAGAGTTTGTCGTATTCGGCATCGGGTACGCTGGGTGCGTCGAGGGTGTAGTATTCGTAGGCGTAGCGGTTGAGCAGCGCGGTCAGTTCGCGGATGCGGAGGGCGGGGTTGTTCATAACATCAGGCCGTCTGAAAAAAGATAAAAGGTTTTTCAGACGGCCTGATGCTTGGACAAGACCGTCTGAATGCAAACCGGATTGTATAGAAAAAAGAAGGCGGGCCGTTTCGGGCGGGCGGGCTTATTTTTCGGCCACGGCAAACGCCAGCACCTGGCCGCCTTCGTCGCTCATGCTCAAATGCACGCGTTTGATGCCTTTTTCTTGCAGCCACTGCTGCAAATCGGGTTCGCAGATAAATTCGGGTTTGCCCAATCCGTCGTGCCCCACGCCGATGTTGCGCAGGCTCACGGGCGTGCGCAGGCCGGTGCCGACGGCTTTGGCGAAGGCTTCTTTGGCGGCGAAGCGTTTGGCAAGAAAGTTTGCCGGCCTGCCCGATTGCGGGTATTCGAGCAGTTCGATGCGGCTGAGCAGACGCTGGGCGAAGGCTTGGCCGTATTTTTTGTGCAGTTTTTCGATGCGCTCCAGCGCAACGATGTCGGTGCCGATTCCGTAGATCATAGGGTTTCCTTTGCGGGTTGAGACCTTTGCAAAACTCCCATCTGCGGCGCATTTCTGCGTTGTGCGCTGCTCGCTCGCCTAACTCTATGTTATGTCTGCGCTCGCTGCGCTGCTGCGCCTTGAACTGCATCCACATCTGGAAGTTTTGCAAAGGTCTCGGTTTTTCAGACGGCCTCAATAAGGCAGCGAGCGCGCCCTGAACATCACTTCTTTCATCTGCCGTATCGCTTCGGGCAGGCCGAGAAACAGGGCTTGGGCAATCAGCGAGTGGCCGATGTTCAGCTCATGGATGGCAAGGATTTTGGCAATCGGGGTTACGTTGTGGATGGTGAGGCCGTGGCCTGCATTCACAACCAGCCCCAAATCGCTGCCGAAGTTTGCGCCTTCTTCGATGCGCTGCAATTGCATCGCGCGCGCCTGCGGCGTTTCGGCATCGGCATAGGCGCCGGTGTGCAGCTCGATAACGGGCGCGCCCACGTCGCGGGCGGCTTGGATTTGCGCTTCGTCGGCGTCGATAAACAGGGAAACGCGGATGCCGGCTTCGGTGAGCGTTTTGGTGAAGGCGGCGATTTTGTCTTGCTGCGCCAAAACGTCGAGGCCGCCTTCGGTGGTGATTTCTTCGCGCTTTTCGGGCACGATGCACACGTCTTCGGGCATCACTTTAAGGGCGTTTTCGAGCATTTCTTCGGTGAGCGCCATTTCGAGGTTCATGCGGGTGCGGATGGCGTTTTTGATGGCGGATACGTCGGCGTCTTTGATGTGGCGGCGGTCTTCGCGCAGGTGCAGGGTAATCAGGTCGGCGCCGTGGGTTTCGGCAATCAGTGCGGCTTCGAGCGGGCTGGGGTAGGGGGTGCCGCGGGCGTTGCGCAGGGTGGCGACGTGGTCGATGTTTACGCCTAGTAAC
Source organism: Neisseria dentiae (assembly GCF_014055005.1). Classification (NCBI taxonomy): domain Bacteria; kingdom Pseudomonadati; phylum Pseudomonadota; class Betaproteobacteria; order Neisseriales; family Neisseriaceae; genus Neisseria; species Neisseria dentiae. Next base: position 448,495 of record NZ_CP059570.1, read on the forward strand.
ATGGTTCGGTTCCTTTTTTTTGAAGGTGTTCGGTTGTGTTTTCAGACGGCCTGTGCGGGTTGGGCACAAGATTCAGGCCGTCTGAAACGCCTGCATCTGCTGTAAAACCTGCCGCGATTTGATGCCTTCGGGCAGGCGGAAATCCAACAGCATGCGGGTGAGTTTGAGGGTTTGCTGCAAACTTTCGCCGTTGTCGAAAATGCCGTTGCGCAGTTGGATTAGGGTGCTGCCGTCCACCGCAACGCCTTGCGCTTCGTGCTGCGGCAAACCGCCGGCCTGTGCCAGCGGCAGCGGGGCGTGCTCGGGGCGCAGCCAGTAGGTTTGCCCGGCGGTAACGGGTTGGCCGTGTTCGTCGTTTTGCAGGTCGGGGGCGAAGCCCAGTTCGGTTAGCAACGCCCACTCGAAGCGGCGCAGGGCGGCAACGTGGTTCGGCTCTTCGGCCACCACGCGCATCAGGGTGTGGAGTGCGTCGTACAGGGCGGGGTGCGGGTCTTCGCGGGCGGTGAGTTTATATACCAATTCGTTGGCATACAGCCCGCTGAACAGCGACCGCCCCTGCGGCTGCCGCCAGCCGCCCAGCCATTCGGCGCGGTGCAGGGTTTTCAGCTCCTGCGAACCGTACCACGATGCGCTCACCGGCACAAACGGCACCAACACGCCGCGCAGCTCGCTCTGGCGCGTGCGGGCGCTGCGGGCGAGCAGGGCCACGCGCCCGTAGCGGCGGCTGAACATTTCCAGCCACAGGCTGCTTTCGCGCCAGGGTTTGGCGGTGAGCAGGAAAGCGGGTTCGTGGTTGATGCGGTGGGTTTGGGCGGGCATATTAACGGTTTATCCGGTTGCGGCAGGCCTAGACCTTTGCAAAACCCCCATCTGCGGCGCATTTCTGCGTTGTGTGCTGCTCGCTCGCCTGCCTATCGTGTGGTATGGCCGCACTCGCTGCGCTGCTACGCCTTGAACGGTATCCACATCCGGGGGGCAAAGGTCTCAGGCCGTCTGAAATCTTTCAGATGGCCTTGAATGCGCTTTATCTGCACTTTTCCAGCCACACCCCGCTTTCGATGTGGGGGGTGAACGGAAACTGGTCGAACAGCGCCATGCGGCGTATGCGGTGGGTTTGCGCCAGCGTGTCGAGGTTGGTGCGCAGGGTTTCGGGGTTGCACGAAATATAAATCACATGGTCGAACTGCCGCACCAGTTTCAGGGTTTCGCCGTCGATGCCGGCGCGCGGCGGGTCGACGAAAATAGTGGAAAAGCGGTAGTCGGCCAGCACGATGCCTTGTTCTTGCAGGCGGCGGAACTCGCGCGCGCCGGTGTAGGCTTCGGTAAATTCTTCGGCCGACAAACGGGCGATTTTCACGTTGCCGCTGCCGTTCGCTTTTATATTCCACAACGCCGCCTGCACCGAGGTTTTCGACACTTCGGTGGCCAGCACTTTATCGAAACTGCGCGCGAGCGGCAGGGTGAAGTTGCCGTTGCCGCAATAGAGTTCCAGCATGTCGCCGCCGATGTGCTGCGCCACCCCGCACGCCCAGGCAAGCATTTTTTCGCAAACGGCGGCGTTGGGCTGGGTGAAACTGCCTTCGTATTGGCGGTAAACGAACGGGTTGCCGTTTACATGCAGTTTTTCGGTAACGAAATCCTGCTTCAGCACGATTTTCTGCCCTTTGCTGCGGCCGATAACGGCGATGCCTAGCTCGTTTTGCATCTCTTCGGCAGCGGCGCGCCAGGTGTCGTCGAGCTTTTTGTGGTAGATCATCGTAACCAGCATTTCGCCGCTCAGGGTGGCGAGAAACTCCACCTGATACCAGCGGTTTTTCAGCACGCCCACACGGTCGGCCGCTGCGAGCAGGCGCGGCATCAGGCGGTTGATGGCTTCGCAGGCGGGGGCAAAGCTGTCGCAGCGCCGCATGGTTGCCCCGCCGGCTTTGCGCCCCTGCTCGAACATGGCGTAAAACATGGTTTCGCCTTCGTGCCAAACCCTGAACTCGGCGCGCATACGGTAGTGCCGTTCGGGGGAGTCGAACACTTCCAAATCGGGCACGGGCAGCGGCGCGAACAGTTGCTCGATGCGGCGGATTTTTCCGTTTAGCTGTTGCTGGTAGGCAGAATCGGTCATGGTTGCGGCAATCGTGGGAAAGAGGGTGATTATATAGCGGAAATACGGTTTTTCCGCTTTCGGGCAGTTTGTTTTCAGACGGCCTGTAAGGGAGGGACCGTCTGAAAACAAGCCCAACATTGGTTTACAGCCAGCCGTCGGGCGAAACGGGCTGGTTGTCGAGCAGTTTTATAAATCCGGCCACCATGCGGTAGATAAACCACACGCTCGCCGCGAGAATAACCGCGAAGCCGATAAAGATAAACATCGTGATCCAGCCGATTAACATACCCAGCAGGGTGTACCAAAAAGTTTTAATCAGATATTGCGCATGGCTGTGGTAAACCGTGCCCGCCATTTCGTCGCGCTTCAAATAGGCCATAATCACGCCCACCAGTGCGGTGACGCCGTTAACCAGCGACAGGGCGTAAAGGGCGTAGATGATGATGGTGTAGGTACGCAGGCTGTCGCCCGGCGAGGGGCTGTTGTGTTCGATAACATTGTTGCTCATGGCAGTTTCCTTTCTCGGTTGGATCGCGGGCGGAGGCAGGCTGGAACAGCAGACCGCAAGCCTATTATAAAGCAACCGGGCGCGGTTGTTGTCTATAGGCGGCGCAAGCCGCAGCGGCCGCCGTTTTGCCGCACGGGCTGGGCAGGGGAAATCTTTACTTGTTTTGAACTGTTTTTTCATACGGCATAAAACAAAAGCCAAATCAACGGCATAAGGACAAAGACGGCACGGTTTGCGCACACAAGCCCTTTTTGCGGCGCGGCGCGCAAAAGACAAGGAACTTTTTATCTGTTATGGTTGCCCAATACCCGTCTGTGCCGTACCGGCGCAATTTGAATAAAACGATTAACGGAGTAACTTTATGAAATCAAATTTGAAAACCATTGTTCCCGCTCTGGCCATGGTAGCCGCCCTGAGCGCCTGCGGTATGTTCGGCAAAGACAAGCCCAAAGCCCAACCCGCTCCCGCGCCTGCCGCGCAACAGCAGCCGGCACCCCAAGCCCAAGGCCCGCAAACCGTTCAGGTTGATTCCATCGACGGTAAAAAAGAAGTGGCCTACAAATGCGGCGACAAAGGCCAAAACCCGTTGAACGTGATGTATGGTTTCAAAAACGGCGAAGTAGTGGTTGCCCAAGTTAAATATCAAGACAAGGTTTCTCCCGGTCTGTTCCGCGTAGTGGGCAATGAAGACCAAAACATCTTCGCCGGCGGCGGCATCACTTGGTCGGCAAGCAAAGCCACTGCCGCCAATGTGGATAAAGTGGACGGCAATATGCTCACCCAAGCGGCTGTGGAAACCGTAAACGGCCAACAGCAGCAAGTGTCGCAAATCGTAACCCGCGGCTGCGTGCTCGACAAAGCGGCCACCGCCAAACTGAACAAAGCCGCCGCGCCCGCCAAAGCGCCTGCGAAAAAAGCACCGGCTAAAAAATAAACGCCCGTGAAATCAAACAAGGCCGTCTGAATATTTTCAGACGGCCTTGTTTGATGTTTGATGCTATAGCAAAGCCACTTGGGACCTTTGCAAAATTCAACACCACCTGAAAAACCTGATTTCCGTCATTCCCGCCTACTCGGGAATGACGATAACTGGATGTTCAGACGGCCTCAAAGAATTTTGCAAAGGCCTCCACTTGTTTAGTAACCGTTTCGAGACCTTTGCAAAACTGCCTTGGTCTCAGGCTTATGCGCCCGGGCATTCGGCACATTCGGTATGCACTTCGCCCAGCTTCAGTTTGCTGTTCACATCACGCAGGGCGGTGCGCAGGCCCTCTTCGATAACGGGGTGGTAGAAGGGCATATCGAGCATTTTCGGCACGGTCATCTTTTGCTGGTGTGCCCAAGCCAAGAGGTGCGCCAGATGTTCGGCGGCGGGGCCGACGATTTCGGCGCCGATAAACAGGCCGGTGCCTTGTTCGGCATACACGCGCATGTGGCCTTTGTTAACCAGCATCACGCGGCTGCGGCCCTGGTTGCGGAACGACACTTCGCCGATTGCCACGCACTCGGGGTTTTTATAGCGCTCGAACACGCGCGCATAACGCAGACCGACGATGGCGATTTGCGGATTGGTGAACACCACACCCAGCGGGCTGCGGCGCAGGCCGTTGGCGATGTTGGGGTAGAGGCCGGCATTGTCGCCCGCGATTTTGCCCTGGTCGCTGGCTTCGTGCAGCAGCGGCAGCTGGTTGGAGGCGTCGCCTGCGATAAAGATGTGCGGAATGCTGGTTTGCATGGTAAGCGGGTGGGCTTTGGGCACGCCGCGCTCATCCAATTCGATGTTTAAGTTTTCCAGCCCGATTTTATCGACGTTGGGGCGGCGGCCGATGGCGGCCAGCAGGTAGTCGGCGGTGTACACGCCGCGCTCGCCGCCGCACACCCAGTGTACTTCCACTTTGCCTTCCTGATTGAGTTTGACTTCGGTTTTTTCGGGATCAACATCCAAATGCAGCGGCAGCTCTTCGCTGAAAATGGCTTTGGCTTCGGCCAGCACCACGGGGTCGGTGATGCCGCCCAATGAGCCGCCCACGCCGAAGATTTCCGTTTTCACGCCCAAGCGGTGCAGGGCCTGGCCGAGTTCCAAACCGATTACGCCGGGGCCGAATACGGCCACGCTTTCGGGCAGGGTGTCCCAAGAGAATACGTCGTCGTTGATAATCAGCTTGTCGCCCAACGCTTCCCATTGCGGCTGGATAACGGGGCGCGAGCCGGTGGCAATCACGATGCGGTCGGCTTTGATTTGGGTGTGGTCGTCGATTTGGACGGTGTGTTCGTCGATAAATCTGGCGTTGCCCATGATGCGTTTGTCGGCCGGCCATTCTTCTACGTCGCTGACCACAAAGCCGACAAAACGGTCGCGCTCTGATTTCACGCGATTCATCACTTCTGCACCGTTAACGGTGATGCTGTTTTTGTCTAAATGAATGCCGAACGGATCGGTGTGCAGGGCATGGTGGCGCGCTTCGGCGGCGGCAATCAGGAGCTTGGAGGGCATACAGCCGACGCGGGCGCAGGTGGTGCCGAAAGCGTGGCCCTCGATCAGGTAAACGTTGTCGGTGTGGAAGCGGGCGTTGCGGAACGCGCCCATGCCGGCGGTGCCGCCGCCGATAACCACTACGTCTGCTTGGAGTTGTTTCATGATGTTGTCCTTTTGGGGTGCCGTTTCAGACGGCCTTTAAAACGGATAAGCAAGAAATTTAAGAAAACCGGAACCACGGCCTGCAATGCCGGTTTGCGTAAATCTGCTGCGGTTTTTCAGACGGCCTGCATTGCATTTTGGCCGTCTGAATATTTGAAAAACGTGCCGTTACGGGTGGATAACGGCACGTTTGCAGGTGGCGTTCAAACCACGGTAATCAGCGGATTATTTGGCCAGAAAAGCTTCCAGCTCTTCGCTGCCGCCGATGTATTTGCCGCCGATAAACACTTGCGGGGCAGAGGTTTTGCCGGTGATGGCGCGCACGGAAACGGTGGTGGCGTCTTTGCCCAAAACGATTTCTTCGTAGTCCAAGCCTTTGTCTTGCAGCAGTTGCTTGGCTTTGGCGCAGAAGGGGCAGCCGGGTTTGGTGAAGATGGCAACGGATTCTTGCTGTTTCCAGTTGGGGTCGATGAATTTCAGCATGGTGTCGGCATCGGAAACTTCAAAGGGGTCGCCTTCTTTTTCCGGCTCGATAAACATTTTTTCGATTTTGCCGTCGTTAACCAGCATAGAATAACGCCAAGAGCGGTCGCCGAAGCCCAAACCTTCTTTGCTCACCAGCATACCCATGCCTTTGGTGAATTCGCCGTTGCCGTCGGGCACAACGATGATGTTTTCGGCTTCTTGGTCGGCCAGCCATGCGTTCATCACGAAAGTGTCGTTTACGGATACGCACAAGATGCTGTCAACGCCGCGGGCTTTGAATTCTTTGGCCAGCTCGTTATAGCGGGGCAGGTGGGTGGAAGAACAGGTGGGGGTGAATGCGCCGGGCAGCGAGAACACCACTACTTTTTTGCCTTTGAACAAATCGTCGGTGGAAACGTCTTTCCAAGCATCGCCTGCGCGGGTGTGGAATACAACGCTGGGGACTTGTTGGCCGGTGCGGTCTACTAATGCCATTTGGAACTCCTAAACAATGATAAGGTTGATAAAAAAAGGTGCATCAAAAGCGCTGGAGCGGATTGTACGCCCTTCATGTTGATTTGGATAATTTATAGTTCAAATAATCTTAATTATGAAAAACTATTTGATAAGAGGTTGATAAAATATCAAGACAACAAAATGTTAAATTTTAGTTTGGCGACAGGTTTCAGATATCAGGGCGCTTGCAGAGAAGGCCAGTTGGGTTTACCGGAATTTACGGTCGAGGCAGTATGGCATAGTGTTCAAGCAAAAGATTTCAGACGGCCTCCGGGCAAATACGGGAAGGCCGTCTGAAAGCCGGCAAAACCCTATGGCATCCGGAGTAGTTGGCGTTTTAAACAATAAGATATTCGGATTAATTTCGGGTATGAAACCAGCGTTTAAAAACCGATAAGGGTTGCACAAAGCCTATTCAAGCGGGTTAACGCTGCGCCAACATTCTAGCCACCGTGTCCACTACTGCCTGCGTTTGCGGGTCGATTTCGATGTTGACCACGTCGCCTGCGCGGCGGCTGCCGAACAGCGTGCGTTGCAGGGTTTCGGGTATCAGGTGCACGTTGAATTCGCCGTCGGTTACGCTGCCGATGGTGAGGCTGCAACCGTCTAAGCCCACAAAGCCTTTGGTGAGGATATAGGGCTTTAATTCGGGCGGCAGGGCGAACCATACGGTGCGGTTGTGTGCGCTCTCTTCGATGCGGGTGATGGTGGTGGTGGCGATGATGTGGCCGCTCATCAGATGGCCGCCGATTTCGTCGCCGAAGCGGGCGGCACGCTCGAGGTTGACGGGGCTGCCCACGCTTAGTGCGCCGAGGTTGGTTTTGGCCAGCGTTTCGCCCATCAGGTCGAAATCCACCAGCCGGCCGTTGATTTTGGTGATGGTGAGGCAGCAGCCGTTATTGGCAACGGAAGCGCCGGTTTGCAGGTTGTGCGCCATTTCTTCGGGCAGCTCGACGGTGTAGGTGCGGAAGTCGGGGGAGGGCGCGTGCACGGCGGCGATGTGCCCCATGCCCTGAACGATGCCGGTAAACATAAACTGTGGTTTCCTTTTATCAATCAAACAGGCCGTCTGAAAGTTTGTTTTAGCTTCGCAGAAACTTGTTTCCTTTCGGAAACTGCGTTTTCAGACGGCCTTGCCCTGGTTTTAACCGATAATGGCCGCGCCCGACAAACCGATAAACAAACCGGCAATCACCGCGCTCATCAGGTTCGACAGCGAGCCGGCCACCACCGCTTTGAGGCCGAGGCGCGCCACGTCTTTGCGGCGGTTGGGCGCCATGATGCTCAGGCCGCCCACCAGCACGGCGATGGAACCCAGGTTGGCGAAGCCGCACAAGGCAAACGAAATAATCGCCTGCGTGTTTTCGCTCAGCTTAACGGCCGATTCGGGGCGTAAGTATTTCACGAATTCGGAATAGGCCACAAATTCGTTCACCACCACTTTTTGGCCGATTAACGAGCCGGCGATGCCCGCTTCGTGCCACGGCACGCCGATTACCCACGCCAGCGGCGCAAACAGCCAGCCCAAAATGGTTTGCAGGGTTAGGCCGCCGTAGCCGAACCAGCCCGCCACGCCGCCGATTAGGCCGTTGAGCATGGCGATTAAGGCCACGAACGCCAGCAGCGAAGCGCCTACCGCCATGGCAATCTGCGCCCCCGTTACCGCGCCGCCCGCTGCCGCATCAATCACGTTGGCGGGTTTTTCCTCTTCATCGGCGGCGGCGTCGATTTCCGCTTCGGTTTGCTGTTTTTCGGTTTCCGGCACCAACAGTTTGGCAAACAGCAGGCCGCCGGGCGCGGCCATAAACGAAGCGGCGATCAGGTAGGGCAGCGGAACGCCCATCTGCGCGTAGCCGCCCAAAACGGAACCGGCCACCGAAGCCAGGCCGCCGCTCATGACGGCAAACAGTTCCGATTCGGTCATTTTGCGGATAAACGGGCGCACCACCAGCGGCGCTTCGGTTTGGCCCACGAAAATGTTCGCCGCCGCCGACATCGATTCGGCTTTCGAGGTGCCCAGCATTTTTTGCAGAAAGCCGCCGATGATTTTAATCAGAATCTGCATCACGCCGATGTAATACAGCACCGCCACCAGCGACGAGAAAAACACAATCATCGGCAGCACGCGAAAGGCGAACACGAAACCGCCGCCGCCGAACACCTCAAACATTTTGTCCGACACCAAACCGCCGAACAAAAAGCTCACACCGTCGCCGCCGTAGGCAATCACCTTGCCCACGCCTTCCGACACCGCCAAAAGGCCGTCGCGCCCCCACGGCACATACAGCACCAGCGCGCCCAGCACCACTTGGATCAAAAACGCGCCCGCCACCGTGCGGATATTGATGGCTTTGCGGTTGGTGGAGAGCAGCACCGCAATCGCAATCAGCACCGCCATGCCCAACAAACTGTTCAAAACGCCCATTTCGCTTTTCCTTTTTTGACGAATTGCCCACATTATAAAGGAGCGCGTAAAGCCGTGGCGGAATTTTCAGACGGCCGGTAGCGGTTGGATTTCAAATAATACGGCGCTGCCTTTAATTTGTGCTGCCTGCCTTGTCTTAATTGAAATTTAATCCGCTATATAAGGCTTTTTGCACCCGCCCGAAATGATATAAGATAAGGCCGTCTGAAAACATTTCTTCAAGAAAGGGCAAATATGGCATACCACTTCACCCTGCCTTCCAGCGCCGGCCGCGATTTCGTGTCGTCCGAACATCTGCCGCTGGTGGTTTATTTCTACCCGAAAGACAGCACGCCCGGCTGCACCACCGAAGGTTTGGATTTCAACACCCGCCTGGCGCAGTTTGAAGCATTGGGTTATACCGTGGCAGGCATTTCGCGCGACGGCGTGAAGTCGCACCGGAATTTCTGCGCCAAACAGGGTTTCCGGTTCGAGCTGTTGAGCGACGCCGACGAAACCGTGTGCAAAATGTTCGACGTAATCAAACTGAAAAAACTCTACGGCAAAGAATCGCTGGGCATCGAGCGCAGCACTTTCGTGCTCGACCGCAACGGCGAAATCATCCGCGAATGGCGCAAAGTGAAAGTGGCCGGCCATGCGCAGGAAGTGCTGGAAACCCTGCAAAACCTGTCTTGAAAGCAACAGCCGTGAATACCCCGCAACCCGTAACCCTCGGCTTGAACGGCATCCGTTTGGAGCCGCTGGGTATGCAGCACGAACACGGCCTGCGCGAAGCCGCAGCCGACGGCGAACTGTGGCGGCTGGTGGTTACCTCGGTGCCCGAGCCGCACGAAACCGCCGACTATATCCGCAAAGCCTTGCTCACCCCCGACCGTCTGGCCTTCGCCGTGATAGACGAAACCTGCGGCAGAGTTATCGGCAGCACCAGCTATCACGACATCATTCCCGCCGCCGCACGCCTGGAAATCGGCTACACATGGTATGCGCAAAGCTACTGGCGCAGCCGCGCCAACACCACCTGCAAATACCTGCTGTTGCGCCATGCTTTCGACACGCTGGGCGTGCAAACCGTGGGCTGGCGTACCGACAACCTGAACACCCGCTCGCAACAGGCCATCGAACGGCTGGGCGCGCAAAAAGACGGCGTGATACGCGGCCAGCAGGTGCGCCGCGACGGCAGTGTGCGCGACACCGTGATGTACAGCCTGACCCACGCCGAATGGCCGCAGGTTAAAGAACGGCTGGCGGCGCGTTTGGGTTTGGCCGGCTGAACGCGTGTTATTCGCTAGGGCGTGTAGTCATAACGCCGCAACGCTTTCTGACTGCACGCCCTATGGTTTAAAAAACAATGAAAATCCGGCTGCGGGTTTTCAGACGGCCAAAGTAAGCATAAGTAGGCATTATGAACCGCTATCCCTGTTTATACGCCGCCCCGTTCGGCAACATCACGCTGGTTTTCGACGGGCAAAACAACCTGCTCGAACTGCATCTTTCCGGCAAGCCCGAATATGCGCCGTATCCCCTGCCCGAAGCGTGGCAGAACAAGCTCGACAACTATTTTGCAGGCCGTCTGAAAAACTTTAACCAGCCCGTTTCGGAGCAGGGCACGGCCTACCAGCGCAAAGTGTGGCAGGCGATTGCCGAAATCCCCGCCGGTCAGGTGATGACTTACCAAGACATTGCCCGCAAAATCGGCAGCCACCCGCGCGCCGTCGGCGGCGCGTGCGGCAAAAACCCGCTGGCGCTGGTGGTGCCCTGCCACCGCGTTGTTGCCAAACACGGCTTGGGCGGCTTTTCCAGCGGCGAGGGCGACGCGCTCAATATCAAACGCTGGCTGCTGAAACACGAAGGCGTGGACATATAACCCGCAGGCCGTCTGAAAAAAACGCAACCGCAATGCTTTAAATTTAAATATGAACGAAAACCACCAACCCGATTTACAGAAACGCCTGGCCGAGACGGAAATCCTTTTGGCCGAAGCGCAGGCCGGCAAAGCGCGGGCGGAAGCGCATTTGGCGGCGGTTAAGGCCAAAGCCGCCAAAGCCGCCATGTTAAGCGTTCTGGCGGCCATCGTTGCGGTTTTTGCCTTGATTATCGTAACGGCCGCCCTGTGAACCCCGTTTATGCCGTCTGAAAAACACCCCGACACCCTTGCCGAACGCCTGCTCGAACACCTGTGGCTGAACCACCGTTTGAGCCAAAACACGCTCGATGCCTACCGCCGCGATTTGGAAAAAATCGCCGGCCGCCTGCGCGCGCAGGGGTTGGACTGGCAGACCGCGCAAAGTACCGATTTGGCCGCCGCCGTTTACCACCCCGACGAAAAAACACGCTCGCAGGCCCGCGCGCTGTCGGCCTGCAAGCGGCTCTACGGCTGGCTGCTCGAAACCGAACAGCGCGCCGACAACCCCACCCGCCGCCTCAGCGCGCCCAAGCAGGCGCAAACGCTGCCCAAACTGATTACCGAAGCGCAAATCGAGGCGCTGTTAAACGCGCCCGACACCGAATCGGCGCACGGCCTGCGCGACAAAGCCCTGCTCGAATTAATCTACGCCACCGGCCTGCGCGTGAGCGAAGCGGTGAAGCTGAAAGTGAACGAAGCCAACCTCGGCAAAGGCATCATCAATACCATCGGCAAAGGCAGCAAACAGCGCATCGTGCCGCTGGGTGCCGAAGCCGTGTATTGGATAGAGCGCTATCTGGCCGAAGCGCGGCCGCAATTATTGAAAAACCGAATCTGCGACGAATTGTTTGTGAGCCAGAAACGTGCCGGCATCAGCCGCCAACTGGCATGGATGATAGTGGAAAAATATGCCGAGGGCGCCGGCATACAGCACCTCAGCCCCCACGGCCTGCGCCATGCCTTCGCCACCCATTTGGTGAACCACGGCGCCGATTTGCGCGTGGTGCAGCTCTTGCTCGGCCATGCCGACATCAGCACCACGCAGATTTACACCCATGTTGCCAACGAGCGGCTGAAGAGCATCGTGCGGGAACACCATCCGCGAGGTTAGGGCAGGCCGTCTGAAATGCCCAAATGCTGCCATACTCGGGCTTGATTCGAGTGTTGGGTATTTCTTTTGAAGCAAAAAGATACTTGGTCAAGCCCGAGCATGACGCAGAGGTTTTAAGATATTGAAAGTGATTTTGCAAAGGCCGAAGGCCGTCTGAAAAGGTTTTCAGACGGCCTCCTTTTTGTTTCTATAAAAATAGTTAGGATAAACGGGGCATTCGGCGTTATTTCTGTTTCGGCCTGAACGCTTTGCACACCGCTTCGTCGGTTTCGATAAACGCCCCGCCGATTAGTTCGACGCAATACGGAATCGCGGCAAACAGGCCGTGGACTTTGATTTCCCCGCTTTCCCCGCGTACGCCGCCCAAGGTTTCGGCGATGGCTTTGGGACGGCCGGGCAGGTTGACGATTAAGCATTTGCCGCGTATGCCCGCGGTTTGGCGCGACAGGATGGCGGTCGGCACATAATAAAGGCTGATTTGGCGCATCTGCTCGCCGAAGCCGGGCATTTCTTTGTCGGTAACCGCCAGCGTGGCTTCGGGGGTAACGTCGCGCGGGGCGGGGCCGGTGCCGCCGGTGGTGAAAATCAGGTCGCAGCCGTCGCTGTCGGCCATGCGCCGCAGCACCGCTTCGATGGCGCTCTGTTCGTCGGCAACCAGCGCTTCGGCGAAGTTGAGCGGGTTTTTTACGGCGGCTTGCAGCCATTGTTTCAGGGCGGGGATGCCTTCGTCGGCATACACGCCGCTGCTGGCGCGGTCGCTGGCGGAAACGAGGCCGACGGTAACGGTGGGAAGGGGGTGCGGCATGGCGGCTCCTTGTTTGGTGCGCGGTGGCGGTGCTTGGTTTTCAGACGGCCTGATTGGGGTTTTGCCAAGGTTCATTGTCAACAGACCCTAGGGCCGTCTGAAACGGCAGTTTACAAATCCACCAGCAGGCGGCGGATTTTTTCGATGGCGTGGATGTCGTCGAGGTTGCACGCGGCTTCGCGGCCGCCGTTCATGCAGGCGATGCCGGTTACGCCGCACAGGTGGGCGTAGGGCAGGCCGAGTTCGCGGGCGAGCACGGCTTCGGGCATGCCGGTCATGCCGATAATGTCGATGCCGTCGTTGCGGTAGCGGCGCACTTCGGCGCGGGTGGGCATGCGCGGCCCTTGCAGGCAGCCGTAAACGGCGCGGCTGTGCACGGGCGTGTTGTGGCTTGCGGCGTGTTCGAGCAGGGCGCGGCGCAGGGCGTTGTCGTAGGGGTCGGAAAAATCGGTATGCACCACTTCGTGCTGCTGGCCTTCGAAAAACGTGCTGTGGCGGCCGAAAGTGTAATCGACCAAGTCGTCGGGTACCACCAGCGAGCCGGGTTCGTAGGCATCGCTCAATGCGGCCACGGAAGACACGGAAACCACGGCTTCGGCTTCTACGGAATGCAGCGCCCAAATATTGGCGCGGTAGTTGATTTCGTGCGGGGCGAGCGAATGGTTGAGGCCGTGGCGGGCGAGAAACACGATGCTGCGGCTGCCGAGCGTGCCGAACAGCAGCGGGCTGCTGGTGAGGCCGTAGGGGGTGCGCACGATGCGGCGTTGGGTAATGTTGAGTTCGGGCAGGCGGGTGAGGCCGCTGCCGCCGATAACGGCTATCATGGGCTGCTTTCTTCTTGACGGTGGAGGGCTATTGTAATGGATAAACAGGCCGTCTGAAATATTTCAGACGGCCTGTGTTTGATGCTGCCATCAGGGTTTAGTGATTACCGCAGCCGCAGCTTGCTTTCATGTCGATAACCATGCGGCCTTGGATTTTGCCGTCGCGCATTTCTTGGAAAATGGCGTTGGTTTCGTCGAGCGTGCGTTTCTGCACCACCGGCACCACGATGCCTTCGGCGCCGAATTGGAAGGCTTCTTCCAAGTCTTTGCGGGTGCCCACCAGCGAGCCGACAACTTCGATGCCGTCGAGCACGATGCGCGGGATAGACAAATCCATGGTTTCGGGCGGCAGGCCGATGGCAACCACGCGGCCGCCGGCGCGCACGGCATCCACGGCGGAATTAAAGGCGTTGCGCGAAACGGCGGTAACCACGGCCGCGTGCGCGCCGCCCACTTTTTCCTGAATCACTTTGGCCACGTCTTCTTTGGCGGCGTTGATGGTGAAATCGGCGCCCACTTCTTTGGCTAAAGCCAGTTTGTCGTCGTTGATGTCGATGGCGATAACGTGCGCGCCGAACACTTTTTTCGCATACTGCACGCCCAGGTTGCCCAAGCCGCCCGCGCCGTATATGGCAATCCATTGGCCGGGGCGCACGCCGGAAACTTTGATGCCTTTATAGGTGGTTACGCCCGCGCAGGTAATAGAGCTGGCTTGCGCGGGGTCGAGGCCGTCGGGCACTTTTACGGCGTAGTCGGCATCAACGATGCAGTGGGTGGCCATACCGCCGTCGGCGGTGTAGCCGGCGTTTAAAACGGTGCGGCAAAGGGTTTCGCGGCCGGTGTTGCAGTATTCGCAGGCGCCGCAGCTTTTAAACAGCCAGGCGATGCTGACGCGGTCGCCTTTTTTCAGGCGGGTTACGCCGGGCGCCACTTCGGTAACGATGCCGATGCCTTCGTGGCCGAGCACGCGGCCGGGTTTTTGGCCGTAATCGCCGGCGGCAACGTGCAGGTCGGTATGGCATACGCCGCAATATTCCACCTCTACCAGTGCTTCGTTGGTTTCGAGCGGGCGGATTTCGCGTTCGATAATATCCACGTTGCCGTCGCTGTTTTGGGTAACCACTGCTGCTTTCATTTTCATGGTGCATTCTCCTGATTCAAGTGATAAATGCAGAAACGGCGGTTGCGCGGCCGCTAGGGTCTGTCGACACAACGCAACGGCGGTATTTTTGGTCAAAATCCTCCGTCTGCGGCGTTAGGTAGCGTAGCGGACTTGCGAAGCTAAAATGCTCGCAAGGTGTTCAACCTTGCTGCGCTTTTTGCCTCAAAAACCGCTTCGCCGGTCGCGTCGACAGACCCTAGGCCGGCATAATCCGCATCTGCTGCTGAAGCGGAGTATGCGCTTTTTTCAAATAGGAATCAAACTTATTTTTGATATAAGTCATTGAAATTAAAAATATTTAATGTTACGTTATAACATCTTCGATAAAAAGGCAGAACAGGCCGTCTGAAATATTTCAGACGGCCTGCCGATATTTGCCTTGCCGCTTCAAACCAAAACGGAAATTTTACCGAGCCGGTGCCGGTTTCGGCGGGGCGGCGAAAGCCGCAAACGTTTATTTCACGTGCGGCGCGATGATTTGCAGCATCTGCGCCAGCACTTTCGGGTTGCCGGCCACCGTGTCGCCGCTTTCCAGCCAGCCTTCGTTGCCCTGCATATCGGTAACGATGCCGCCCGCTTCCTGCACGATTAAGGCGCCGGCGGCGATGTCCCACGGTTTGAGGTTGAATTCGAAAAAGCCGTCCAAACGGCCGCAGGCCACGGCGCACAAATCGAGTGCGGCCGAGCCTTCGCGGCGGCCGCCTGCGGTTTTGGCGAGAATGTCTTTCAGAATGGCGAGGTAGGTGTCCATCATGCTTTGGTCAACCACGGGAAAGCCGGTGCCGATCAGGCAGCGGTTCAGCTCGATGCGGTTGGATACGCGGATGCGGCGGTCGTTGAGCAGCGCGCCTTTGCCGCGCGAGGCCATGTATAAATCGTTGCGTTCGGGGGCGTAAACCAAGGCTTCCTGCAACACGCCTTTGTGCAGCAGCGCCATCGAGATTGCATATTGCGGATGGCCGTGCAGATAGTTGGTGGTGCCGTCGAGCGGGTCGATAATCCACTCGTATTCGGCGGTGGCTTTGCCTTGCGTACCGCCTTCTTCGGCGGTGATTTTGTGGTGGGGGTAGGCTTCTTTGAGGGCGTCGGCCAGAATGGCTTCGGAAGTGCGGTCGACATCGGAAACGAAATCGTTAAACGCTTTGCTGTCGGTTTTTACGGCGTCCAAATCGCGCGAGGCGCGTATCATCATATCGCCTGCTTTGCGCGCGGCTTTGAGGGCGGTGTTCAAAATCGGGTTCATGGTGGCTTTTCCAATCGGGCTAATCGGGTACAATAATGCGCAAACCAACTCGGCGTTTTGCGGTTTCCAATGTTTTTTAAAGAACGTTTCAGACGGCCTTTGCAATTTGGTTGCAGGCCGTCTGAACAGTGAAATCGAAGCCCGTATTATACCCCTGTTACGAAAATAAAACATGAACAATCCCAAACCCGCGCTGCCGGATTATCTCGGCAATATCCGCATCGTGCTCGCGCGCACCAGCCATCCGGCCAATATCGGCTCGGCCGCCCGCGCCATGAAAACCATGGGGCTGCACCGCTTGACGCTGGTGGCCCCGCAGCTTATCGCCACGCCGGTAACGGAAGTGCCGCCCGTGTTCGATGCCGCCAACCCGCAGTCGTTCAGGCTGCCCGAAGAAAGTTTCGTGCTGGCTTCGGGCGCGGCAGACGTGCTCGAAAACGCCCGCATCACCGCCACGTTGGATGAAGCGCTGGCCGGCACCGCCTTAAGCTGCGCCCTCACCAGCCGCAAACGCGAGCTGACCGCACCGCTGCAAACCCCGCGCAAGCTGGTTCCCGAGCTGTTGCAGGCCGCCGCGCAGGGGCAGCAGGTGGCGCTGGTGTTCGGCAACGAAACTTTCGGTTTGAGCATCGAAGAAGTGCAAAGCTGCAACCGCTTGATGACCATCAACGGCAACCCCGGCTATTTCTCGCTCAACCTCGCGCAGGCCGTGCAGGTGGTGTGCTACGAGCTGTTCAGCCAAACCGATGTGCCGATGACGCATCTGGCGCAGGAAACCCGCCCCGCCACCCACGAACAAATCGCCGGTATGGTTGCCCATATGCAAAGCGTGATGGAAAGTGTGGGCTTTTTCAACCGCCGCAACAGCGAGCGCCTGATGCGCCGTATGCAGAGCCTGTTTATGCGGGCAGGCACGCAAACCGAAGACATCGATATCTTGCGCGGGTTTTTAAACACCGTTAAACGCAATTTGAAAGATTGAGTTTGAGGCCGTCTGAAACCGTTTCAGACGGCCTGTATCCCATGAATCATAAACAGCTATGAATTATTCCCTCGACGCCCTGTGGTGGCGTTTGACCGACCCCGACGTGCGCGCGCTCGCCTCGGTTCTCACCGCGCCCGCCCTCTGGCACAGCGGTGCCGAATTGGGCGTGTGCGAACTGTTGGGCGACAAAGGCTTCCGTTATCTGCTCGATTTGGACGGCAACCCCGAAAACCTGCGGCAATATCTGCAAGCGCGCCGTCCGTTCGGCAACCGTTTGGGTTGGTATGCCGAAAGCCTGCTGGCATTTTGGTTGGAAACCGCGCCGCATACCGTGCTGTTGGCGCAAAATGCCGTGGTGCAAAACACACAAGGCCAAACCGCAGGTGCGGCCGACTTCATCGCTCGAATTAACGGGCAGCCGTGCCACATCGAACTAACCTGCAAATACTACGGCAGCCGAAACGGCAGGCCGTCTGAAATGGCCGGTTTGAACCCGCGCGACCGTTTGGCCGATAAAGCCGCCAAGCTCACGCAGCAAACCGCCCTGCTGCAAACCGAAGCAGGGCAGGGCGTGTTGCACGGGTTGGGGCTGCAACCGCAGCAGGTGCGCGCCGTTACGGTGGTGCGCGGCATCGGTTTTTCGGCCGCCGCGCAGCCCGGCAGCCAAGCGCCGTTAAACCCCTATTGCTGGCACGGTCTCTATATAGAAGACTGGGCGGAATATGATTTTTCAGACGGCCTCAAGCGTTATTACGCTTTGCCGCGTATGGATTTTTTAGCCCCCGCGCGCATCGCCGGAAACGAAACGCAGGGTGCAGACGATATCCGCAGTTTGGAAAGCGGCCTGGTTGCCGAACTCGAACGCCGCCCCGACGGCTATTGGCATGAAGCCCGCCGCCTGATGAAGGCAGACCGAGCCGGCGCGTAAGCCGTGCAATTTTCCCGAAAAAAGCGTAAATTCCGTTTTGAGGGGTATCCGCCCGAAAGGAGAGCGTTATGAACAAAACCCGCACCTTGATTGCCTTAGCCGCCGCCCTGCTGCTGGCCGCCTGTGCCGTTACCCCCGAACAGCGCGCCGCGCGCGAAGCGGCGCAGAAAAAACGCGAGCAGGATTTGCAGGTGGCGCTGGCGGCGCAGTGCGACAAAGAAACCGCACAACTGATGCGGCAGCAGTTCGAATTGTCGGCAAACCCGGATGCGTCCGTGCAAAAATCGTTCCGCCTGCGCTATGTGGATAAGGTTTCCGACCCGATGTTCCAAGCCTGCTACAAAATGGCATGGCAGAACTACCTTGCCCGCCAAGAGCTTGAGCGTATGCGCTATTACGACGATTGGGACGATTTCTACTATCCGTTCCGCGGGCCGTTCCGGCGGCCGTTCTGCCATTATTGCTGGTAGGCCGCAGCTTTTTTAAACAGGGGCCGTCTGAACAAACGGCTTCTTCGGTACGGTTTTCACAAACCCGTGCAAACCGTTGCAAACTGTGGCATAATCCCGCTTTCCGTTTGAAACGGATTTCAGGAGTTTGCACGGGTTTCGGCTTGGCAAACTTGTCCGAACCGCAAGGTTCATTATTTTTCGGAGTTTATCCATCATGGCATTGACCGTAGAACAAAAAGCACAAATCGTTAAAGATTTCCAACGCAAAGAAGGCGATACCGGCTCTTCTGAAGTGCAGGTTGCATTGTTGACTTTCCGCATCAACGACCTGACCCCCCACTTCAAAGCCAACCCCAAAGACCACCACAGCCGCCGCGGCCTGTTGAAAATGGTGAGCCAACGCCGCCGCCTGCTGGCCTATCTGCGCCGCACCCAGCCCGATACCTACCGTAACCTGATTACCCGTTTGGGCCTGCGTAAATAATCTTGATTCTGATGGCAAACGCCGCTTCGTTTTATAAAGAAGCGGCGTTTTTTATTGCAGGGTGGGCTTGCAAAGGTTTTAGGCCGAGGCCTTTGAAAAAAACCGTTTTAATCCTGAACTTATTTATATTTCGTCATACTCGGGCTTGACCCGAGTCTCTCTTTTTCTGCTTAAACCAAAAGATGCTCGGGTCAAGCCCGAGCATGACGATACTTGGGCGTTTCAGACGGCCTAAACAACTTGCAAAGGTCTCAGCCTTACCCGGCATATTCCGCTGCGTTCAACCGGCGGTTTTCTCGCTTAAAAAATCGATAAAGCTGCGTACTTTCGCGCTTAAAAACGTGCGGTCTATATAGGCCGCATATAGTTTGGTGGTGAAAATATGGTAATCCGGCAGCAGCTGCACCAGTCTGCCCGAAGCCAAATCTTCGTCCACGCACCATGCAGGCTGGTAGCCGATGCCGGCGCCTGCGCGGATCAGGCTGCCTGTCATCAGCGCGCTGTTGGAGTGGGCAACGGGGTTCAAGGCCAGTTTGGTGCGCTTGCCGCTGCCGTTGTGGCGTATTTCGATGCCGCTCATATCCACATAAGAAGCCAGCACCGCCGGATGGTTGCCAAGCTCTTCGGGGGTTTGCGGCACACCGTTGCGGCGCAGATAATCCGGCGAGGCGAGCAGCAGAAATTCGATATCGGCCAGCGGCTTCACAATCAGCGAAGGGTTGGGCGTGTCGGATACGCGCAAGGCCAGGTCGTAACCTTCGGCAATCAGATCAACGTGGCGGTTGCTCAGATCAAGATAGAGCGACACGTCGGGGTAACGTGCGGCGTATTCGGCCAGCCAGCCGCTGAAACGCGGGTTGGCAAACCAGCGCGGCATGGTGATGCGCAACACGCCCTGCGGTTTGTCGGTGCCGTTGGCGGCTTTGCGGGCGGCGGTTTCCAGCGTTTCGAGCGCGTAGCTGCATTGGCGGAAATATTCTTCGCCCGTTTCGGTTAAGTGCAGGTTGCGGCTGTTGCGGTGCAGCAGTTTGGCCTGTATGGTGTTTTCGAGATGGCTCACGTGTTTGCTGGCCATGGCGGTGGAAATGCCGAGCTGTTCGGCGGCGCGGGTGAAACTGCCGTTTTGCACCACTTGGCGGAATACTTTGAGGCTGAACAGGGTGTCCATGATTTCTTATCAGTAAACGTTGTTTCAATAAAAGGATTGTATATCAATAAAAATTAAACGGCTATACTGCGCACATCTTAACAAACACACACTCCTGAGGATTTTTTTATGGGCGTTTTATCGCGTTTTCAGCCTGTTATTCTTTCTATTCTGCGCATTACCGCAGCCTATATGTTTATGCTGCACGGCACGGCGAAGCTGTTTGCCTTGCCGCATATCGAAAGATTCGATAATTTGCAGTTGATGTCTCTTTCCGGCATTGCGGGTGTTTTCGAGGCCTTCGGCGGCTTGCTGCTGTTGCTCGGTTTGTTTACCCGCCCCGTTGCATTCGTGCTTTCCGGTTTGATGGCTTCGGCTTATTTTATTGCACACGCTTCTGCCGCGCCTTTGTTGCCGCTGATTAACGACGGTGAGCTGGCTGCGTTATACTGCTTCGTTTTTCTCTATTTGGCTTCTGCCGGCGGCGGCGCGTGGGCCTTGGACAACGCATTCAAAAAAGCGGCATAAGCGCTTTGCCCTGTTTGAATATTTTATTAAAACCAGCTGATTTTATTAAGGAAATATTATGACTTACCAAAATATCCAACAAACGGCGCAAACCCGCCGTTCGGTTTATGCGTTAAACAAAAACCTGCCGCTGCCGGCATCGGAAGTGGCGGGCATCGTTGAGCACGCCGTGCTGCACACGCCTTCTTCGTTTAATTCGCAATCTACCCGCGTGGTGGTGCTGTTCGGTGCCGAGCATGAAAAATTGTGGCAGTTTGCCGAAGATGCGTTGCGCGCCATCGTTCCTGCCGACAAATTCGAGCCTACCCGACAAAAACTCGATATGTTTAAAGCCGCCGCAGGCTCGGTGCTGTTTTTTGAAGATCAAGAGGTAGTGAAAGGTTTGCAGGCGCAATTCCCCACTTATGCCGACAACTTCCCCGTGTGGGCCGAGCACACCAACGCCATGCACCAATATGCCGTGTGGACCACGCTGGCCGCAGCCGGCATCGGTGCCAACCTGCAACACTACAATCCGCTGATTGACGCGGCCGTGGCCAAAGAGTGGGATATTCCCGCTTCGTGGACTCTGCGCGCGCAAATGGTGTTCGGCGGCATTGCAGCCCCCGCAGGCGAAAAAACGTTTGCTCCGTTGGAAGGCCGTTTCAAAGTGTTCGGCGCATAATTTGCTTTTAGTGGTTGATTAACCGATAGTTAGGCCGTCTGAATGTTTTTCAGACGGCCTGTCGTTATGATGATGAAAGTATTGCCGAAAATGCTATACTTTGCGGCTAATACCCATACTGCCGGATTACGGAGCAAATAATGTCTGAAACCAACCGATTACTCTGCCGCGAACTCAGCCTTCTGGCCTTCAACCGCCGTGTGTTGGCGCAAGCGCAGGATACGCGCGTGCCGCTGTTGGAGCGCCTGCGCTTTTTGTGCATCGTATCGTCGAACCTCGACGAATTTTTCGAAGTGCGCATGGCCTATCTCAAGCGCGAGCAGAAGCAGCGCCCCAACCTGATTCTCGACAGCGGCAAAACCCCCGCCGAAACCATCGCCGCGGCCCGCGAAGAAGCCCGCGCGCTGATACGCGAACAATACGCCCTGTTTAACGAAGAGCTGCAACCGGCCTTGAGCAAAGAAGGCATACACTTCTACCGCCGCCGCAACTGGACACCCGAACAGCGTGCGTGGATTCAAGATTATTTCGACCGCGAGCTGCTGCAAATCCTCACCCCCATCGGCCTCGACCCTTCGCACCCGTTCCCGCGTCCGCTCAACAAATCGCTCAACTTCGCCGTCGAATTGGTGGGCACCGACGCATTCGGCCGCGCCTCGGGCATGGCCATCGTGCAGGCGCCGCGCATTCTGCCGCGCGTGCTCAAACTGCCGCCCGAAATCTGCAACGGCGACAACGGCTTCGTGTTTTTATCGTCGATTCTGCACGAATACGTCGGCAAACTCTTCCCCGGCATGGAAGTCAAAGGCTGCCACCAGTTCCGCCTCACGCGCGACAGCGACCTGACCGTTGACGAAGAAGACCTCAAAAACCTGCGCACCGCCATCCAAAGCGAACTGCAAGACAGGGAATACGGCGACGGCGTGCGCCTCGAAGTGGCCGAAACCTGCCCCGCCCATATCTACGAATTCCTGCTCGGCCATTTCAAACTCGATATCGACGAACTCTATCAAGTGAAAGGCCCCGTCAACCTTGTGCGCCTGATGGCCGTGCCCGACATGGTAGAACGCCCCGATTTAAAGTTTCCGCCTCGCACGGCGGGGCTGCCCAAAAGCCTGACCAAAGGCAAATCGGTGATTGACGCCGCCGCAGCCGCCCCCGTGCTGCTGCACCATCCCTACCAATCGTTCGAGCCGGTGGTGCGCTTTATTCAGGAAGCCGCCGCTGACCCCGACGTGGTGGCCATCAAAATGACGATTTACCGCACCGGCAGCAGCTCCGAGCTGGTGAAAGCCCTGCTGCGCGCCACGCAGGCGGGCAAAATCGTAACCGTGGTGGTGGAGCTGATGGCGCGTTTCGATGAAGCTAACAACGTCAACTGGGCGCAGCAGCTTGAAAACGCTGGTGCGCACGTGGTGTACGGCGTGTTCGGCTACAAAGTGCACGCCAAAATGGCGCTGGTTATCCGCCGCGAAGAAGGCGTGCTCAAACGCTACGCCCACTTGGGCACCGGCAACTACCACCAGGGCACCTCGCGCATCTACACCGATTTCGGCCTGATTACCGCCGACGAAGACCTCACCGCCGATGTGAACACCCTGTTTATGGAAATCACCGGATTAGGGCAGCCGGGCCGTCTGAACAAACTCTACCAAAGCCCGTTTACCCTGCACACTATGCTGATGGAAAGCATAGCGCGCGAAATGCGCCACGCCCAAGACGGCCGCCCCGCATGGATTATCGCCAAGATGAATTCGCTGATCGAACCCGGCATCATCGAAGCCCTATACGCCGCCAGCGCCGCCGGCGTGCAAATCGACCTGATTGTGCGCGGCATGTGCGCCCTGCGCCCCGAAGTGCCCGGCCTGTCCGACAACATCCGCGTGCGCTCCATCATCGGCCGCCAGCTCGAACACTCGCGCGTGTATTATTTTTATAACGACGGCGAAGAAAACACCTATATTTCCAGCGCCGATTGGATGGGCCGCAACTTCTTCCGCCGCATCGAAACCTGCACGCCCATCGAAGACGCCGCCCTGAAAGCCCGCGTGATACGCGAAGGCCTCACCCTTGCCCTGCAAGACAACCGGCAGGCATGGCTGATGCGCCCCGACGGCAGCTACGCGCGCGCCGAGCCTGCCGAAGGCGGAGAAGAGGCCAGCCTGCAAGACCAACTGTGGGCGGAATACGGCGCTTAACGGAGCGGCTGTTTGGGAAACAGATACAGGTTGAGACCTTTGCAAAATTCGTTTAGGCCGTCTGAAATATTCAACCATCGTCATTCCCGCGTAGGCGGGAATCCAGTCATTTTTTATAAGTTATTGAAATAAAATACTTGATGGTTTTAAGGCTGGATTCCCGCCTGCGCGGGAATGACGGGATACGAACGTTTTCAGGTTTGAATTGGTTATTTTGCAAAGGTCTCAGGCCGTCTGAAAACTGTTTTCAGACGGCCTTTAACTTGTTTCTGTTTGAGCAGAAGCATCACTCGGCACTGCGTTTTTTAACCAAATAATACTTTCCGTATTTCTGCGAAGAAACCGCCGCGCAAAGATTTTCGCCGCATATTCTTAAATCGGCTTCGTTAACTTTTTGCGTTAATTCCGCAGTCAGTTTGTTTTGGTCGATTGCCGATTTATAGTGGTAAAGCAGATAAGAGGCGCTGATAACAATGGTTGCCAGGCAGATTACCGCCCCCAGCCAGTATTTGAACACAAGCTGTTTGTGTTTGCGGTTTACTGCTTCGAGGCTGTTTTCAAGCTGCTGTATTTTAAAACCTAAAGATTTATTTGATTCATACAGCGTTTGATTATAGCGGCTGATAGCCTTTTCCAGCCCTTTTTCCACACTGCCTGCCGCAATATCTGCCAATTCTTTGCGCTGCATCTGCAAAGACTGCTGAAGGCTGCTGTCTACCTTTTTGGCCAAGCCGCTGCATTCTTTCTGAAACGCATAGAAAAAGGCCGACATTTCTTTTTGCATGTTGGTCAAATTATCTTGGTTCACGATCTTTCTTTCACAATACTGTTAAACGGGAGTTGTCAGTGCTGCTGCATTTCAGCTGAAAAAAGAACGCGACATGGACACCCTTTGGTTTTCGAGTGCCTGCTGC
The DNA here is from genome assembly GCF_014055005.1 of Neisseria dentiae. Lineage (NCBI taxonomy): Bacteria > Pseudomonadati > Pseudomonadota > Betaproteobacteria > Neisseriales > Neisseriaceae > Neisseria > Neisseria dentiae. Next base: position 472,493 of record NZ_CP059570.1, read on the forward strand.
CTTTCCAGCATTTCCTGTTCTTTGCCGTATTCTTCCACACGGGCCAAAAACTGCTCCACGTCTTTTTCGGTAACGTTTTTTTCTGCAAATTCCAAAAACGGGTTTTTTTCCTGCGAATGGGCGTGTTGTTGCGGCAGAGGCCCTTCGGCAGGGTTTTGTTCGCGGCTGTAGCCGTAGTGCCGTTCCTGCTCCTGCTCTTCCAAACGGCTGAACAGCAGCGGTTTGATGCGGCTGGCGTTTTCCAGCCACTGCTCCGCCTCTTTGCGGTCGCGTTCGGGGACGCGCTTCATTTCAAACACCTTGAATGTTTGCGCCTGAATCTGTTCTGCCATGGCGGTGTCGATTTTCAACCCTTTGTCGTCAACGTAGATATAGCCTCTGGCAAAATCCTGCACATAATTGTAGAGTGCCGCGCTGGCAATCAGTGCGTCCGCCCCGTCGCCCTGCGTTTTGGCCAGCTCCTGCCATTTTTTCTCCTGCGCCGCTTCGCCGCCGTTGTAGGCACCGATAAACTTCATCGGTGTTTCCAGTGTCCAGTTGTCTATGCTGAGGTTGTGCCGTTCGAATACCGCCTTATGGAACTCACGCATCTGGTCAAATTCAATATCTGCCTGTGTCTTGCCATTTCCCTTGTCAATATTTTGACTTAAAGCCGCCAGATAGCCGCGCGCCATATCAATGCGGATTTCATTCAGCTCGCGGTCGCTGAAATCGCGCCCCGAAGAGTCTTTCATAAACATCACCGCCGCCCGGCCGGTTATCGAGCCGCGGATTTCGGGCTGGCTGCTGTTCCAGCCGTTGGCCTCGGCCACGCCTTTTGCCCAGCCGGCATAGTTATAGCCCTTGTTCAGCAAATCGTTGTAAACCTCAATAACGCCTTCTACTTTCTTTGTCGCTATCCGGTCTTGGTAATCTTTAATCATTGCCTGGTTAATCGGTTGTGCCATTATGTCTCCTTAATGTTTATTCCCTATTGATATACCTGCCCGTTGCGGGGTCGACGATAAAGCTTAAAAACGCCCGCTTGGCGGCCGCTTCAATTTTCTGCCAGTCGGCCAGCCGGTGCCGGTCGTATAATAAACTAAATTCAATCATCATGTTATCTGTTGCTGCAAAGTGATGCTTGCAGGGCGGTGTCGGCACTTGGTTGGTGCTGCATTTGATATAGGTGCGTACATGGCCGTCAGGGTAGCGGGCAACAAACACGTCATCGGGGTAGCCGCCAACCACAGTTTTGATTTTTGGGGCGGCGTAAACTTCCAACCCATACAAAACTTGATCGGTTTTATGATAGGTATCTTCGGGGCGGATGGGTTTGATGTCCAAATCGTTTTGCAGATAGCGGTCAAACAAATCTTTTCGCCCTAGAAAATCCACACCATTGGTTACGCCGACGCTCACCCACGGATGCCCCGACTGTTTGCGCTGTTCCCTAAGAGCCAAACTGTCGGTAAAGCGGTCGTCCCTTATTTCCCCGGTCTCGAAATTCAGCTCGAAAGAAAATCTCTTCATTTTTGATTGGTAGTTGCGCGGCGGGGCTTTATAGGTTTCCCATTCGGGAGAAAAGGCGGTGGGCGTATCTTCCCAAGAAGGGAAGATGGCCACATAGGAGGAAACCCTGATCGGCCTGCCGCCCATATTGCCAACCACATCGGGGGCTTTGTAGTCGCTCAGGTCGTCGCCGAACGTTTTTATGCGGTTGCCCTGCGCCGCCTGTGTTGCGGGGCGCTGTTTTTCGGGCGGATTGCAGCCGCATAAGAGCAGTGCGGCGGCGGCAAGGCACAGCAGGGAGTGGTGGAAATGCTTTTTCATGGGATTGCCTTTCAAAAGCGGAAACGGTTTTTTCAGACGGCCTGATTATTCCCCGCCCAGAAGCTGTTCGCGCGTGAGCAGAAACACGAAGCCGTCGCCGCCGCTGGTTTCCAGCCAAGTGAACGGCAGTTCGGGATAAGCGGCTTCCAGCACGTCGCGGTTATGGCCGATTTCAACCAGCAGCACACCTTTTGGGTTTAAGAACTTGGCGGCCTGCAAGATGATTTCGCGGGTGGCGTCGAGACCGTCCGAACCGCTGCCCAGGGCCAGCTCCGGCTCGTGCAGGTATTCTTCGGGCAGTTCGGCCACTGATTCGGCATCGACGTAAGGCGGGTTGGAAACGATTAAATCGTATGTGCCTTCCAACCCTTCGAACAAATCGGTGTGGATCAGGTTGATGCGCTCTTCGAGGCCGTAGCTTTCGATGTTGACGGCGGCCACTTCCAAGGCATCGAGGCTTAAATCGACGGCATCGATTTCGGCGGCGGGGTAGTGGTGCGCCATTTGGATGGCCAAACAGCCGCTGCCGGTGCACAAATCCAGTGCGCGGTGTACCAGCTCTTCATGTTCTATCCACGGCAGCAGCGGTTCGCCTAACAGCTCGTAAACAAACGAACGGGGCACAATCACGCGCTCGTCGACATAAAAATCAAACTCGCCCTGCCAGGCCTGATGGGTGAGGTAGGCCACAGGAATGCGTTCGGTTACGCGCCGCTCGATCAGGCCGAGCACTTCTTCTTTTTCGGCGCTCAGCAGCTTGGCATCGAGATAGGGTTCGAGCGTGTCTAACGGCAGGTTGAGGGTGTGCAGTATCAGATAGGCGGCTTCGTCGTGGGCGTTGTCGCTGCCGTGGCCGAAATGCAGCCCGGCTTCGTTGAAACGGCTTACGGCAAAGCGCAAAATATCGCGCACGGTGGAGAGGTGTTTGGCGGCTTCGGAAAACATGGGGCAATCCGTGGGTTGGAAGAAAACGCGATTATAGCCGATTCGGTTTCAGACGGCCTGCAAACAGCAAAACCTTGTAAACCGCTGGATACGGCGGCAGGGCTGCTTTACAATAGCAGCTTCAATTTAACGGAGTGTTTTTATATGGCAAAGAAATATTTCGGCACCGACGGCGTGCGCGGTGAAGTGGGTCAGTTTCCGATTACCCCCGATTTTGTATTGAAGCTCGGTTATGCCGCAGGCCAGGTGCTGGTTCAGCACGACAGCGAACACAAGCCTACCGTGATTATCGGTAAAGACACCCGTATTTCAGGTTATATGCTCGAAGCCGCATTGGTGGCCGGTTTTACCGCCGCCGGCGTCAACGTTATCCAAACCGGCCCGCTGCCCACGCCCGGCGTGGCCTATCTCACGCGCGCGCTGCGCCTGTCGGCCGGCGTGATGATTTCCGCATCACACAATGTTTATTCCGACAACGGCATCAAATTTTTCGCCGAAGGCGGCGTGAAGCTTTCCGACGAAATCGAGTTGGAAATCGAAGCCAAACTCGACGAAGAAATGAAAACCCTGCCTTCCGACAAACTCGGCCGCGCCCGCCGCGTGAACGGTGCCGACGACCGCTATATCGAATTCTGCAAATCCACTTTCCCCGCCAACCTCGATCTGCGCGGCCTGAAGCTGGTGGTGGACACCGCCAACGGCGCAGGTTACGACGTTGCGCCCAAAGTGTTTCACGAGCTGGGTGCGAAAGTGGTGGCCATCGGCAACGAACCCGACGGCTACAACATCAACGAAAAATGCGGCGCCACCCATCCGAAAGCCTTGCAGGCGGCGGTGCTGCAAAACGAAGCCGACTACGGCATCGCGCTCGACGGCGACGGCGACCGCCTGATTATGGTGGATAAAAACGGCAAGGTTTACGACGGCGACAGCCTGATTTACGTGATTGCCAAAGCCCGCGCCAAAGAAGGCGTGGAAATCGGCGGCGTGGTCGGCACCGTGATGACCAATATGGCGATGGAGCTGGCCTTGAAAGAGCAAGGGGTTGCCTTCTGCCGCGCCAAAGTGGGCGACCGCTATGTGCTCGAGCAGCTGCATCAGCGCGGCTGGTTAATCGGCGGCGAAGCCAGCGGCCATATTCTGTGTATGGACAAACACAACACCGGCGACGGCATCATTTCGGCCCTGCAAGTGTTGGCCGCTCTGCGCATTCTGAAGCAGGACCTGATGACCGTGTGTTCCGACTGGCAGGCGTTTCCGCAAACCATGATCAACGTGCGTATTCAAAAAGGGCAGGATTGGCAGAGCGCCTCGAAAGACGTGCTGGCCGAAGTGGAAAAAGAGCTTGAAGGCAAAGGCCGCGTGGTGTTGCGCGCTTCGGGCACCGAGCCTGTGGTGCGCGTGATGGTGGAAGCCCGCCAGATCGATCAGGCCAAAAAAGGGGCGGAACGCATCGCCGCCGCCATTCAGGGCACGGCGGAATCTGCGGCAAAAGCCAAGAAATAAGCAGGTTGTTTTCAGACGGCCTGCGGGAAAAGTTCGGCAAGATTGTTTTCAAACCGCGGTTGCCCGAAAATGCGGCGCGGCCGTCTGAAAAAACAGTAAAGACGGGAAGCGGTATAGCGGATTCCATACAATCAAACCAATAAGGAACACAAGCATTATGCTTGCGATTTTAGAAGCGTTTTTTATCCAATACGGTTACGCGGCGGTGTTTTTGGTGCTGCTGGCGTGCGGGTTCGGCGTGCCGATACCCGAAGACGTTACCTTGGTGGCCGGCGGCGTGATTTCCGGCCTGGGCTATACCAACGTGCATATCATGGTGGCGGTGGGCATGCTCGGCGTGTTGGCGGGCGACGGCCTGATGTTTGTTGCAGGCCGAGTGTTCGGCCATAAAATCTTGAAAGTGCGCTTTATCGCCCGCGTGATGACGCCGAAACGCTATGCGCAAGTGCAGGAAAAATTCGATAAATACGGCAACCGCGTGCTGTTTGTCGCCCGCTTCCTGCCCGGCCTGCGCACGCCGATTTTTATCACCGCCGGCATCAGCCGCAAAGTTTCTTACCTGCGCTTTTTGATTATGGACGGCCTGGCCGCGCTGATTTCGGTGCCGGTGTGGGTGTATCTCGGCTCATACGGAGCCGAAAACCGCGAATGGCTGATGCACAAAGTGCACCAGTTCCAATCGGGGCTGTTCGTTTTAATCGGCATCGGCGCGGTGGTGTTGCTGTATTTCTGGTGGAAGAAACGCCAACGCCAACGCTTTTTTCGCGAGCATATCCGCAGCATCCGTGCCAAACGCAAAGAGCGCAAGGCTGCGCGCAAAGCGGCGGAAAAGCAGGCCGATTGACAGCATATTTATAGTGAATTCAAATAAAAACTCCGAAATGAAATAACTGCATTCAAACTTGCAATTGGGCGATATGCTAAAGAATCGTTTTACCCTACTTCGGCATTCTTATTTTAATCCACTATAAAAAGGGCTTTCAGGCCGTCTGAAAGCCTTTTTCTCTTTTTCAGACGGCCAAAACATATTTATTTTTGCAAGAGGGCAGACAATATGAACGGAAAAATCTACGGCGACGGCGCGTTCCGCCGCGAAACGCTGCAAGGCTCCACCATCGAAAACACCTATGCCGGCGCCTTATCGTTTATGCGCCGCCGTTACACCCGCGATTTGGCCGGTGTCGATGTGGTGGTGTCGGGCGTGCCGCTCGACCTGGCCACCACCTTCCGCCCCGGCGCACGTTTAGGCCCCGCCGCCATCCGTGCCGCCAGCGTGCAACTGGCCGAACTAAACCTGTTTCCGTGGGGTTTCGACCCGTTCGACGATTTGGCCGTTATCGATTACGGCGACTGCTGGTTCGATGCCCACCAACCGTGGACGATACGCGAAACCATCAAACAGCACGCGCTCGACATCATCATCAACAGCAATGCCAAAATGCTCACTTTCGGCGGCGACCACTTCATCACCTATCCCTTATTGCAGGCGCACGCCGAAAAATACGGCAAGCCCTTGAGCCTTTTGCATTTCGACGCCCACTGCGACACTTGGCCCGACGACGCGCCCGAATCGCTCAACCACGGCACCATGTTTTACAAAGCCATTAAAGACGGCCTGATCAATCCGCACACTTCCGCGCAAGTCGGCATCCGCACCTGGAATAGCGACTTTATGGGTATGAATATGCTGTTTGCGCCGTGGGTGAACGAAAACGGCATCGAAGCCACCGTCAAACGCATCTACGACATCATCGGCAACCACCCCGTTTACATCACCTTCGATATCGACTGCCTCGACCCCGCGTTCGCCCCCGGTACCGGCACCCCCGTTCCCGGCGGCCTCAATTCGCATACCGCACTGGGCATAATCCGCGCGCTGGGCAATTTGAATATCGTCGGTATGGACGTGGTGGAAGTTTCACCGGCCTACGACAACGCCGAAATCACCGCCATCGCCGCCGCCCACGTTGCCGCCGATATGCTGTGCCTGATGCGCAATAAGAAAGTGGCGGGCATGCTGTAACCGTGCCGTTTTTCGGGCAGGCTTGGCAAAAGGCGTTTGAGGCCGTCTGAAAACACCTGATTCCGTCATACTCGGGCTTGACCCGAGTATCTTTTGGTTGCAAAAGCAATGCAGACAGAGGCTTTTGCAAAAATCAAACATTTCAGACGGCCTGAAGGCAGTTTTGCAAAAGTCTCATATTTTTAATAAGCGGGAGTGAGTATGGATTTATCAATGGCGGTAATGATTTTGGCATCGGGGCTGATTCATATGTATGCGGGCGTGCTGCTGTTTTCGGGGCGCGACCGCCGCAACCCGTGGCAGAGCAAAGATAATGTGATTGCCAACACGCCCGACAAAAATATTTTTGCATCGGGCATTCTCTGCCTTTTGGCGGGCAGTTTCTGGATGATGCCGCTTTACTATCTGGCCAAGCTGCCCACGTTTGCGGGCATGGTGGCGTTTATTTCTTTTGCCCTGTTTGTGCTGTCTTGCACCGTGTTCTATGTGGCCGCGGGCTTTGCGCTTTATGCGTATAAAAAAGACCAAACGGGCGGCAACCCCGTGCAAAACATCATCAAAATCTATGCGCTGGTTTATATTTTTTGGGCGGCGGTGTATTCGCTGGCCATGATGTCGCTGGGGCTTTCGGGTGTGTTGGCTATGAACGCCTTTCATTATCTGAGCCTGCCGCTGCCCGCGATTCTGATTATCCAGCTCGGTTTGGGCGTGAAATTGAGAAAAACGGCTTATTTCACGGATATATCCGGCACGCTGGCGGTGATGATGTCGCTGTTGTCCACCGTAAATATTATGGTGTCGAACCAGATTCAATAAAAACCGCTTTTGAAAGCACAGGCCGTCTGAATATGTTTCAGACAGCCTGTGCTTTTTTAAAAACAGCTTGGTTAAGCTTTGAGTTCTAAATAATCATAATAATCTGTTTTAACGGCATCTTTTAAATTCATAAATTCATTATATTTAAATATGAATGAAAAATAATCATTTTAAAATAAGTATTAAAATTTAAAAATCTATTTAATAAATAAATTAATCTATCTAACAAAATCATTTTAAAAAGAAATTTTTGAAAATTTTCTATGCTTTTTGTTTGTCAGAGTAGGGTAGTGTTCGTCATATTCAATAGCTTTTCACTTTCAAACATGGGGAAATGAATTGCTAATTTCAATTTTCAAACTTGAACCTTGGCGGCAGTTTCTGTTAGGGTAAAAAACAGTTAACCCGCTAGAAGATTGAAATGACTGAAAAATCCACGGCCAAACTCACGGTTAGAAATCTTTACAAGATTTTCGGCCCGCATCCGAAAGCGGCACTCAAGCTGCACGGCAAGGGTTTGTCGAAAGAGGAAATTTTTGCCGAAACCGGCAGCACGGTGGCGGTGGCCGATGTGAATCTGGAAATCTACGAAGGCGAGATTTTCGTGATTATGGGTTTGTCCGGCTCCGGCAAATCCACGCTGGTGCGCCTGTTCAACCGCTTAATCGAACCCAGCGGCGGCCAGGTGCTGATCGACGGTGAAGATGTGGTGGCGATGGACGACGCGCGGTTGCGCCAAGTGCGCCGCGAAAAAATCAGCATGGTGTTCCAATCGTTTGCGCTGATGCCGCATCTGACCAACCGCCGCAACGTGGCGTTCGGGTTGGAGATGGCGGGCGTGGCGGAGGCCGAACGCAACGGGCGGGCGCAGGCGGCTTTGGAGCAGGTGGGCTTGGGTGCCTACGGCGACAGCTACCCCGACGAATTGTCGGGCGGTATGTGCCAGCGGGTGGGCTTGGCGCGCGCGCTGGCGAACAATCCGGCCATTTTGCTGATGGACGAGGCGTTTTCGGCGCTCGACCCGCTGATACGCACCGAAATGCAGGACGAGCTGATTAACCTTCAGGCGCATGAAAAGCGCACCATCGTGTTTATTTCGCACGATCTCGACGAAGCGATGCGCATCGGCAACCGTATCGCCATCATGCAGGGCGGCAGCGTGGTGCAGGTGGGCACGCCCGACGAAATCCTGCGCCAACCCGCCAACGATTATGTGCGCTCGTTTTTCAAAGAAGTGAACGTGTCGCAGGTTTATACCGCAGGCGATTTGGCGCGGCGCACGCAGTTGACCTTTCCGCACCGTGCAGGGCAGGACAATATGCGCAGCTTTTTGAAGCGCATGCGCGATCACGACCGCGAATACGGTTTCCTGCTCGACGATGAAAAGCATTTTGTCGGCGTGATTTCCGCCGATTCGCTGAAAGAGGCCATCAGCCGGCAGGAGCCTATCCGCGCCGCCGTACTGCCGGATTTAGCCGCCGTGAAGGCCGACACGCCGATACGCGATATGCTCAATACCGCCGCCCAGTTTCCCTGCCCGGTGCCGGTAGTGGACGCGCAAGGCCGCCACATCGGCTCGGTGAGCAAGGTGGCGCTGCTGGAAACGCTAAGCCCGCCGGAAGAGTAGGCGGGCGGCTTGCAGCGGCTCAATACAGATATACCGTTAAGGCGGCAGGTTTTCAGGCCGCCTGAACCGGACTTTTCAGACGGCCTTTTCTAACAACAAACATCCGGTCCGTATCTGCCCTCAGGGCGCGTCTTACCACATTTATCCCGCACAATAACAACCCCGTTCAGAAAGGATACCGCCATGCCGGCCGACAATCCTTGGGGCACCGCCCCGCAAACCGCCGCCGAAAGCGCCTCAGCCGCTTCGGCCCCCGCCACCGACACGGCCGCCGCGCTTTCCGCCGGCCAAGCCGACGGCCAGCCGTTTTCGTGGTTGCAGCCGTTCGACCATGCACGCATTCCGCTCGACCGTTGGGTGGAACAGCTGATCGCGTGGGTAGTGCAGCATTTCCGCGGCTTTTTCACCGCCGTCAAAGCACCGATCGATTGGACTTTAACCACCATCGAAGGGGCGTTGCAGGCCGTGCCGCCGCTGGTGTTGATTGCCGTGCTGGCGCTCTTGGCGTGGCAGCTTGCCGGCAAAAAGCTGGCGCTAGGCACCTTGGCGGGCATGCTGTTTATCGGCCTGATCGGCGCGTGGCAAGAAACCGTTACCACTTTGTCGCTGGTGCTGACCGCCGTGCTGTTCTGCATGTTGATCGGCATTCCCGCCGGCATTGCGATGGCGCGCAGCGAAAAAATCGCCAGGGTACTGCGGCCGCTGCTGGACGCGATGCAGACCACGCCCGCGTTTGTGTATCTGGTGCCGATTGTGATGCTGTTCGGCATCGGCAACGTGCCCGGGGTGGTTGTAACGATTATTTTCGCCGTGCCGCCGGTTATCCGCCTCACCAACCTAGGTATACGCCAAGTGCCGGAAGACTTAATCGAAGCCGCACATTCGTTCGGCGCCGATGCCAAACAAATGCTGTTTAAAGTGCAACTACCGCTGGCCATGCCCACCATCATGGCGGGCGTGAACCAAACGCTGATGCTCAGCCTGTCGATGGTAGTGATCGCCTCGATGATTTCGGTGGGCGGCTTGGGGCTGATGGTGCTGCGCGGCATCGGCCGCTTGGACATCGGCTTAGCTTCCATCGGCGGCTTGGGTATAGTGATTATGGCGATTGTGCTCGACCGCATGACACAATCGCTGGGGCAGAGCAGCCGCAGCAGGGGCGAGCGTTGGTACCGCACCGGCCCCGTCGGCCTGTTTAAAGGCAAAACCGCTTAACCGTGAATATTTTCTTTTCAGACGGCCTTACGCCGCCGACACCGCTCAGGCCGTCTGAAAAAAGAGTTTTGCCCGCTGTTTGCAACCGTTCAACCAACCCAAAGGAGTACGCCATGACCCCCCGTTCCAACCGCATCCTTCCCGCCGTTCTGCTCACCCTCGCGCTGGCCGCCTGCGGGCAGCAGCAAAGCGCAGAGTAGGCGGCAACCGCATCCGCACCGGCCGCGCCGGCGGCCAAAGCCAGCCCGGCAAAGGCGTGAGCGTGCAGGCGCTGCAAAGCCCGCTTTCCGAAGAAAGCTTCCAAACGCTGGTGGTCAACAGCCTGCTCAAAGAGCTAGGCTACGACGTGAAGCCCGTGAAAGAAGTGGATTACAGCGCCGCCTACACCGCCGTGGCCAACGGCGACGGCACGTTTTTGGCGGTCAACTGGGATCCGCTGCACAACGAAATGTATAAAAACGCCGGCGGCGACGGCAAGTTTTACCGCGAAGGCAACTACATCACCGGCGCCGCACAAGGTTATTTAATCGACAAAAAACTGCCGACCAACACAAAATCACCAACCTTGGGCAATTTAAAGACCCCGCCATCGCCAAACTGTTCGACACCGACGGCGACGGCAAAGCCGACCTCACCGGCTGCCAGGCAGGCTGGGGCTGCGAAGCGGCCATCGAATACCAGCTCGACGCCTATAAACTGCGCGACCGCATCACCCACAAACAGGGTCAATACGCCGCGATTATTTCCGACACCATCGCCCGTTATAAAGAAGGCAAGCCCGTGTTTTACTACACTTGGACGCCGTATTGGGTGTCCGGCAAACTCGTGCCCGGCAAAGACGTTGTGTGGCTGCAAGTGCCTTCCAGCGCCAACCCCGAAAACCAGGACACCACCGCGCCCGACGGTAAAAACTACGGTTTTGCCGTCAACAACGAGCGTATCGTTGCCAACAAAGCCTTCGCCGAGGCCAACCCCGCCGCCGCCAAACTGTTTGCCGTGGCGCAACTGCCGATTGCCGACGTGAACGCCGAAAACACCCTGATCAGCGACGGCGAAAGCAAACCCGAACAAATCCAGCGGCACGCCGACAACTGGATCAAAGCCAACCGCACCACCGTCGACAAATGGCTGGAAGAAGCGCGCGCCGCTGCGAAATAACGGTTCGGCCGCATTAATATAGCGTCGATCAACTTAAGAAAGTACACGTCATACTCGGGCTTGACCCGAGTATCTCTTTTTTTTCTAAAACAAACAGATGCTCGGGTCAAGCCCGAGCATGACGCAAGTGTTTTAAGGTATTGAAAAAAAATTTTGCAAAGGTCTCAGGCCGAGACCTTTGCAAAATTCAACACCCCCCTGAAAAATCTGATTTCCGTCATTAGCTTCGCAAGTCCGCTGTGCTCCCCCCGCGCAGGCGGGAATCCAGACGCTTGGCATTCAAGTATTTGTTTAATCAATACTTCAATATTTCCATCTGGATTCCCGCCTGCGCGGGGGGAGCACAGCGGACTTGCGAAGCTAATGACGGGATTTAAACATTTCAGACGGCCTGTTTTCTTTTTTTGAAAGCAAATATTTTAGTTGGAAGCAAACGTATTGCATTGGTTGATGTCGCCGCCCTGCATACCGCGCTTGAACCATTCCATGCGCTGGGCAGACGAGCCGTGGGTGAAACTGTCGGGCACGGCATAGCCTTGCGCCTGTTGTTGCAGGCGGTCGTCGCCCACTGCTTCGGCGGCGGCCACGGCTTCTTCGATGTCGCCCTCTTCAAACAGTTTCTGGTTAACGGCGTAATGCGCCCAAATGCCGGCAAAGCAGTCGGCCTGCAATTCGAGCTTCACCGAAAGCGCGTTGGCCTGCGTTTTGCCCACGCTCTGCTGTGCCTGGTTCACCTGCGGCAGAATGCCGAGCAGGTTTTGCACATGGTGGCCGACTTCGTGGGCGATCACATAGGCAAACGCTGCATCACCCGCTGCACCGAGTTTTTTGCGCATATCTTCATAGAACGATAAATCCAAATACACTTTGCGGTCGGCAGGGCAGTAAAACGGCCCCATCGCCGCTTGGCCGGTGCCGCAGGCGGTTTGGGTGCCGGCGGTGTAGAGCACCAGCGTGGCGGGTGTGTAGCGGCTGCCGCGTTTGCTGAAATAATCGGCCCACACGGCTTCGGTGTCGGCCAGCACCACGCGCGAAAGCTCGTTCAGTTGGGCTTCCTGCTCGCTGCTGAGTGAAGACTGTTGTGCGGCGGTGCCGATTTGCGGCGTGCCGACAACGCCGGATAAATCCACGCCGTAATAAGCACCCACCAGCAAAATGATGATGCCGATGATGCCGGTGCCTTTGCCGCCGATGCGGCTGCCCTGGCCGCGGCGGTCTTCTACGTTAGAGCTTTGTTTTCTTCCTTGCCAGCGCATGGCCTGATTCCTTAGTCGGATAAAAAATATGGCGGCATTATACGCCAGCTTTGCGGGGCTTAAAGCGGCAGCGGGAAGGACGGCGGGATTTTTACACAAAAGGCCGTCTGAAAAACAACTTTTCAGACGGCCTCGATGCGGTTCGGCTTTTAACCGAACAACTGCTTCAAATCGGAAGATTTTCTGCGGTAAGGCAGGCGGATATCGACGCGGAAAATACCGTCGAGCTGGCGGCTTTTAATCACCGCATCGTTGTCGTACATCAGCGCCAGGCGCTCTTTCAGGTTGCGCAGCGCCATAGAATTGCCTTTGTGGGGCTTGGCGTTTTCCTGGCTGTCGGTAGGCACATAGGGGTTTTCGATGCGGATATAGATCCAATGTTTCTGGCGCGTGGTCAGCACCGAAATGCAGCCGGGGCGGTGGGTGGATTCGATGCCGTGGAACACGGCGTTTTCCAGCAGGGGCTGCAACAGAAGGTGCGGCGTTTCGGCATCGTCGGGCGCGTGGTGCTGCCACATCACTTGCACGCGCGTGTGGCCCATGCGGATTTGCTCGATGGCGATGTATTCCTGCGCCCATTCGATTTCCTGCCCCAGCGTGCTGTTTTGGCTGCCGTCGCGCAGTTGGGCGCGGAACAGGTTGGCCAGGTTTTCGAGTAGGGTTTCCGCATCATAGGGGCGCAGGCGGATCAGGCTGATGGCGGCGTTGAGGCTGTTAAACAGAAAGTGCGGGCGGATGCGGGCGGTCAGCGCGCTCAAACGTGCTTCGGAAAGCGAGGGTGCCAGGCTGTAACGGCGCGAGGCTTCGGTGTACATAAACCCCAACGCAAAGAAATTAAACAGGAAAAAATGCTGCCAAAACGACATACGCTCGCCCAATACCACATAATCCACCGCCACAAACACCAAAAGGTTGGAGAGGTGCACGATGGGCACGGCGAATCTGGATTCGGTAATGCGCGGTAGCGCGCTCGCCAGCACATAGCCTTTCACCAGAATCAGCAGCAGCGTGGGCGCCGCCCATGCCGCATTGTCGTAAACCTGCCTGAGATAGCTTTCCGAAGAGTTATTGATCAGCGGAAACAGCAGCAGCCCCAGCATGCTCGTCAGCATCAGGCGCGAGATGGTGCCGAAATTGCGTAAATCGGGAACTGCAAACCAAGAGTGTATTTGACGTATAATAGGCATCTTTACAACAAAACCCTAATAATGCGATAAGCGAGCGGACGAATGATGAACGATAACAAAACCTGGTCGGGCCGTTTTAACGAGCCTGTATCCGAGTTGGTAAAAAAATACACCGGCTCCGTCGGTTTCGACAAACGCCTGGCGAAGTGGGATATACAAGGCTCGCTGGCACACGCGCAGATGCTTCACGAGGCAGGCGTGTTGGGCGCGGAAGACCTTGCCGCTATCCGCAAAGGAATGGCCGATATTATAGCAGAAATCGAATCGGGCCAGATGACTTGGTCATTGGATTTGGAAGACGTGCACATGAACATCGAGCGCCGCCTCACCGATAAAATCGGCGACGCCGGCAAACGCCTGCACACCGGCCGCAGCCGCAACGACCAAGTCGCCACCGACATCCGCCTGTGGCTGCGCGACCAAATCACCGATATCCAGGGCCTGATCCGCGATCTGCAAAGCGCATTAATCGATTTGGCCGAACAAAACGCCGAAGTGGTGATGCCCGGTTTCACCCACCTGCAAGTGGCGCAGCCCGTGAGCTTCGGCCACCATATGCTGGCCTATGTGGAAATGCTCGGCCGCGATTTCGAGCGTATGGCCGACTGCCGCAAGCGTGTCAACCGTATGCCTTTGGGCGCGGCGGCGCTGGCCGGCACCACTTATCCCGTCCGCCGCGAAACCACCGCCGAACTGCTGGGTTTCGAGCAAATCTGCCAAAACTCGCTCGATGCCGTATCCGACCGCGATTTCGCCATCGAATTCACCGCTGCGGCCAGCCTGATTATGGTGCATTTGAGCCGTCTTTCCGAAGAGCTGATTTTGTGGATGTCGCCCCGTTTCGGCTTTATCGACATCGCCGACCGCTTCTGCACCGGCTCCTCCATCATGCCGCAGAAGAAAAACCCCGACGTGCCCGAACTCGTGCGCGGCAAATCCGGCCGCGTAATCGGCCATCTCACCGGCCTGATTATGCTGATGAAATCACAGCCCTTGGCGTATAACAAAGACAATCAGGAAGACAAAGAACCGCTGTTCGATACCGCCGATACCTTAATCGACACCCTGCGCATCTATGCCGACATGATGCGCGGCGTAACCGTGAAGCCCGAAAACATGCGCGCCGCCGTGATGCAGGGTTTCGCCACCGCCACCGATTTGGCCGACTATCTGGTGAAAAAAGGCATGCCGTTCCGCGATTCGCACGAAGTGGTTGCCCTGGCCGTGCGCCATGCCGACACGCAGGGCGTGGATTTGAGCGAGCTGCCGCTGAGCGTGCTGCAAGGTTTTTCGGATTTGGTGGGCGAAGATGTGTATGAAGTGCTCACCCCCGAAGGCAGCCTCAACGCCCGCAACCATTTGGGCGGCACCGCGCCCGAGCAGGTGCGTTTGCAGGTAAAACGCTGGCGCGGCCTGCTGGCGGATGCGCAAAACGCAGGGTAGGCCGCCGCCGTTTCAGACGGCCTAAAATAAAACAGGCCGTCTGAAAAAAGCATGAAAGACAAGCTATGAACGAAAACCTTTCCGAAAACCCGCCCGGCGCAAACGGATACCGTTGCGGTTTCGTGGCGATAGTGGGCCGCCCCAACGTGGGCAAATCCACGCTGATGAACCACTTAATCGGCCAGAAAATCAGCATCACCAGCAAAAAAGCGCAAACCACCCGCCACAAAGTAACCGGCATCTACACCGACGACACCGCACAGTTTGTTTTCGTGGATACCCCGGGCTTTCAAACCGAACACCGCAACGCCCTGAACGACCGCCTCAACCAAAACGTTACCGAAGCCATGGGCGGCGTGGATGCGGTGGTGTTCGTTGTCGAAGCCATGCGTTTCACCGAGGCCGACCGCCGCGTGATGCGCCTGCTGCCCAAGCATATTCCCGTGCTGCTGGTGGTGAACAAAATCGATTTGTCGAAAGCCAAATCAGCGCCCGAGCTGGCCGCCTTTATCGAAAAAGTGCGTGCCGAATTCGATTTTTCCGGCGTGGAAACCGTCAGCGCCAAACACGGGTTGGGTATCGCCCAACTGCTGCACGCGCTCAAGCCTTTTCTGCCCGAAGGGATACCGCTCTATCCCGAAGACATGGTTACCGACAAATCAAGCCGTTTTCTCGCCACCGAAATCGTGCGCGAAAAACTGTTCCGCTATTTGGGCGAAGAGCTGCCGTATGCCATGAACGTGGAAATCGAACAGTTTAAAGAAGAAAACGGCATCTGCCATATCTACATCGCGGTGCTGGTGGATAAAGAAAACCAAAAGCCCATCGTGATCGGCAAAGGCGGCGAAAAGCTGAAAAAAATATCCACCGAAGCCAGGTTGGATATGGAAAAACTGTTCGACTGCAAAGTGTTTTTAAAAGTGTGGGTGAAAGTGAAATCGGGTTGGGCCGACGACGTGCGCTTTTTAAACGAATTGGGCTTGTGAGTTTGAATAAAGGCGATATAGTTAAACTGTTTACTTAATAACCACTCCGTCATACTCGGGCTTGGCCCGAGTATCTGTTGAGACCTTTGCAAAACCCCCATCTGCGGTGCATTTCTGCGTTGTGCGTTTATGCCCTTTAGGGTACTGCCCGCTCGCTTGCCTATCTACTTGATATGTCTGCGCTCGCTGTGCAGCTACGCCTTGAACTGCATCCGCATCTGAGGGTTTTGCAAAGGTCTCCTGTTATTTCTTTTGGAACAAAAAGATGCTCGGGTCAAGCCCGGGCATGACGCAGAGGTTTAAAGATGTTGAAAAGTATTTTGCCAAGGTCTCAGGCCGATACCTTGGCAAAATACCTTAAGGCCGTCTGAAAAATATATTTCAGACGGCCTTCGGCTTTTCATACACGCGCTTTACAAACTGCCGTGCAGCATTTTTGCGCTTTCAAACGCCGCATCCGCATCGGCGGCCAACACCGTGAAGTGCCCCATTTTGCGGCCTTTGCGGGCGGCTTTTTTGCCGTATTGGTGCAGGTGGGCGGCAGGGTGGTTTTGCAGCGGCAGCCAGTTCGGCTCTTCGCCGTTTGCGCCCCACACGTCGCTCAAAATATTGGCCATGCAGCAGGCCGAAAGCAGGCGGGTGTCGGCAGGCGGCAGGCCGCACATCAGGCGCACCTGCTGTTGGAACTGGTTCGCGGCGCAGGCATCAATGGTGTGGTGGCCGCTGTTGTGCGGGCGCGGGGCGATTTCGTTTACCACCAATTCGTGCGTGTCGCCGACCACAAACATTTCCACCGCCAACACGCCCACATAATCCAGCTCGTCGGCCAGGCGGCGCGCCATCTGCCGCGCCTGCTGCTGAATATCCGCACTTAAGCGCGCCGGCACGATGGAATAGGCGAGAATGCCGTTTTCGTGAATGTTTTCGGCAGGGTCGAAAGTTTGCACGTTTTCGCTGTTCAGACGGCATACCACCACCGAAATCTCACCGCGCAAATCCACCATTTTTTCCAGCACGCAGGCCACGCCGCCCAGTTCGGCAAATGCGGCTTTCAGTTCGGCCGGGGTTTTCACGCGGATTTGGCCCTTGCCGTCGTAGCCCAGCGTGGCGGTTTTCAGAATGCCCGGCAGCAGCGCCGCGCTCGCTTCGCCGATGTCTTCGGGCTTGCAGACGGCCTGATACGGCGCGGTTTGCAGGCCGGCTTTTTGAATCCACGCCTTTTCCTGAATACGGTTTTGGGCAACGGCCACGCAATCGCCGCTCGGCGACACGCGGGTGTGTTGCGCCAAAAAGTGCATCGCATCGGCATTTACGTTTTCAAATTCGGTGGTTACGGCGGCGCACTGCGCCAGCTCGCTCAAGGCCGTTTCATCATCGAACGGCGCGCACAAATGGCGGTCGGCAAATTCCGCGGCCGGGGCGTTGGGGTCGGGGTCGAGCACGGTTACGCGGTAGCCCATGGTTTTGGCGGCCACGGCAAACATACGGCCGAGCTGGCCGCCGCCGAGAATGCCGAGCATGGCGGGGGGGAGAATGGGGGTGTTTTGCATGGTTTTGTTTCTTTTAGGATTTTGGTTAGGTGGCTGTCTGAAAAATTTTTCAGACAGCCTGAATTACAGTTATTTGTTTTGGTTATAGATTTCGGATTCCTTTGTTATATGAACCCGTCATTCCCGCGCAGGCGGGAATCCAGACCTTGGGGCTCCTGTTATTTTTACAGGTTTAGGAAAATCAGCGTTCTAGATTCCCGCCTGCGCGGGAATGACGGGGTTTATGTTTCTAAATATTCTTTCGGCCTGGCAAATTCTTTAGGTCTGGGAGTTAGAGTTTTCAGACGGCCTGAACGGGTGGCATCTAAACTGCAACAACAATATTCGGAACATTTCTTTCAGACAGCATTGTCTTTAAAATCAAAAGGCCGTCTGAAAACTTCCACCTTCCTAGATAATTTCTGCCAACCCTACTTATCCAACCCTTCCTGCACCATCTGCGCCGCCCGCAGCACTGCGCGGGCTTTGTTTTGGGTTTCCTGCCATTCGGCTTCTTCTTCCGAATCGGCAACGATGCCGCCGCCGCTTTGCACATAGAGCGTGCCGTTTTTAATCACGGCGGTGCGGATGGCGATGGCCAGGTCCATATCGTTGTTGAAGCTCCAGCAGCCGACGGCGCCGCCGTAGATGCAGCGTTTGGCCGGCTCCAGCTCTTCGATGATTTCGAGCGCGCGCACTTTGGGGGCGCCGGAAAGGGTGCCGGCGGGGAAGGTGGCGGCGAGGATTTCCATATTGTTGGTGTTGTCTTTCAGACGGCCTTCCACGTTGGATACGATGTGCATCACGTGCGAATAGCGCTCGATCACCATTTTGTCGGTTACTTTCACTTCGCCGGTGTTGCTGACGCGGCCGACGTCGTTGCGGCCCAAATCAATCAGCATCACGTGTTCGGCGATTTCTTTGGCATCGCCGAGCAGGTCTTGCTCGTTGGCCAGGTCTTCGGCGGGAGTTTTGCCGCGCAGGCGGGTGCCGGCGATGGGGCGCACGATGATGGTGTCGCGTTCGCGGCGCACGAGGATTTCGGGCGACGAGCCGACGATGTGGAAGTCGCCGAAATCGTAGTAAAACATATAGGGCGAGGGGTTGAGCGTGCGCAGGGCGCGGTAGAGCGAGAGCGGGTGGTCGGCGAATTCGAGCTTCATGCGCTGGCTGGGCACCACCTGCATGCAGTCGCCGTCGAGAATATATTGGCGGATTTTGCGCACGTATTCTTTATAGCGCGCTTCGCCGGTTTCGTGCTGCGGTTCGGTTTTTCTGCTGCCGAGCGAGAGCGGGATGGCGCAGCTTTGGCGCAGGCGGGTGCGCAGGTCTTCCAACCGTTCGCGCGCGGCTTCGTAACCGTTGCTTTCGGCGGGGTCGGCATACACGATTAAGTAGATTTTGCCGGAAAGGTTGTCGACCACGGCCAGCTCTTGCGAGAGCATCAAGAAAATATCGGGCGTGCCGATGGTGTCGGGCTTGCCGCTGTTTTGGAAGCGGTGGGCGAAATGTTCGAAGTTGTAGATGGTTTCGTAGCCGAAATAGCCGACCAGGCCGCCGGTGAAGCGGGGCAGGTTGGGGATTTCGGGTGTTTTGAAACGTTGGTGGAAGGCTTCGATGAAAGTAAGCGGGTTGCCGTCGAACTGTTCGGTGATTTCGCCGTTGCAATACACGTCGACATGTTTGCCCGATGCTTTGAGATAGGTGCGGCAGGGCAGGCCGATAAAGGAATAGCGGCCGAAACGTTCGCCGCCCACCACTGATTCGAGCAGGTAGGTGTAGGGCCGGTTGGCCAGTTTGAGGTAGAGCGACAGCGGAGTGTCGAGGTCGGCCAACAACTCCTGCACCAACGGGATGCGGTTGTAGCCTGCGGCGGCTTGGGCTTGGTATTCTTGTTTGGTAATCATGTTTCAGACGGCCTGAAAAACAGGTTGAGACCTTTGCAAAACCCCCATCTGCGGCGCATTTCTACGTTGTGTGCTGCTCACTTGCTTGCCTATCTACTTGATATGTCTGCGCTCGCTGCGCTGCTACGCCTTGAACTGCATCCACATCTGGAGGTTTTGCAAAGGTCTCAGGTTGGGGAAATGCGCAAAGTATAGCAGTTTTCGGGGTGCAGAGTGGAGAAAGGCCGTCTGAAAACGCTTTCAGACGGCCTGTCGGACGGGGCGGAGGCGGCTTATTCTTCGGGCGCTTCGCCGTCGGTTTCGTCGAGCCTGCCTTCGGTAATCTGCACGTTGGTGCCGGCTTTGGCGCGGATTTTGGCGTCGATTTCGTCGGCCACTTCGGGGTTTTCTTTCAGCCACACGCGCACGTTGTCTTTGCCTTGGCCGATTTTGGCGCCGTTATAGGCATACCATGCGCCGGATTTTTCGACGATGTCGTATTTTACGCCCAAATCCACCAGCTCGCCTTCCCAGCTGATGCCTTCGCCGTAGAGGATGTCGAATTCGGCTTGGCGGAAGGGCGGGGCGACTTTGTTTTTAATCACTTTCACTTTGGTTTCGTTGCCCAAAATGTCGTCGCCTTTTTTGATTTGGCCGGTGCGGCGGATATCGAGGCGCACGGAGGCGTAGAATTTGAGCGCGTTGCCGCCGGTGGTGGTTTCGGGGCTGCCGAACATCACGCCGATTTTCATGCGGATTTGGTTGATGAACACCACTAAGGTGTTGGTTTTTTTAATGTGGCCGGTAAGTTTGCGCAGCGCCTGGCTCATCAGGCGGGCTTGCAGGCCGACGTGGCTGTCGCCCATTTCGCCTTCGATTTCGGCTTTGGGCACCAGCGCGGCAACGGAATCGACCACCACCATATCCAGGCCGCCGCTGCGCACCAGCGTGTCGCAGATTTCCAGCGCCTGCTCGCCGGTGTCGGGCTGCGAGAGATACAGCTCTTCCACTTTCACGCCGAGTTTGCGGGCGTAAACCGGATCGAAGGCGTGTTCGGCGTCGATAAAGGCACAGATGCCGCCGTTTTTCTGGCATTGGGCGATGGCTTCCAAACACAGGGTGGTTTTGCCCGAAGATTCGGGGCCGAAAATTTCAACGATGCGGCCGCGCGGCAGGCCGCCCACGCCCAGCGCCAAATCCAAACCGAGCGAGCCGGTGGAAATCACTTCCAGATTTTCGTCTTGCTGGCTGCCGTCCATCTTCATGATGGAGCCTTTGCCGAAGTTTTTTTCGATTTGCGCCAGTGCGGCGGCGAGGGCTTTGCTTTTATCGTCGGATTTGTTTTTTTCGTCTGCCATGATGTTCTCGTGTGGAATGTCGGTTGGAAATTTCGGGCAGATTATCGCACAAATCGCCCTTGCCCGAAAAAGTTTTCGTCCGCTTTTCAGACGGCCTGAAAATATTTTTGCAAAGGCCCCGGCCTTTTCACAACCGCCCAACCATATTAAGATAAGCGCCGGAATATTTCTGCCTCTATCAACTCGTTTGAAGGAACACACATGAAAGTATTACTGCTCGGCGCACCGGGTGCGGGCAAAGGCACGCAGGCGCAATTTATCACCGCCGCTTTCGGCATTCCGCAAATTTCCACCGGCGATATGCTGCGCGCGGCGATTAAGGCCGGCACGCCTTTGGGTTTGGAAGCGAAAAAAATCATCGACGAAGGCGGCCTGGTGCGCGACGACATCATCATCGGCATGGTGAAAGAACGCATCGCGCAGAGCGACTGCAAAAACGGTTTTCTGTTCGACGGTTTCCCGCGCACGCTGGCGCAGGCCGAAGCGATGGTGGAGGCGGGCGTGGATTTGGACGCGGTTGTGGAAATCGACGTGCCCGATGCGGTGATCGTGAACCGCATGAGCGGCCGCCGCGTGCACCTGCCTTCGGGCCGCACCTACCACGTTACGTTCAACCCGCCGAAAACCGAGGGCAAAGACGACGTAACCGGCGAGGATTTGATCCAGCGCGACGACGATAAAGAAGAAACCGTGAAAAAACGCCTCGAGGTGTATCACGACCAAACCGCCGTGTTAATCGGTTTTTACAGCAAACTCACCGGCGAGCATGCGCCCAAATACATCAAGGTGGACGGCACGCAGGCCGTTGAAGCCGTGAAAGCGGAAGTATTGGCCGCTTTGGGCAAATAAACATTTGTTATACAATAGCAGGCCGTCTGAAAATATTTTTCAGACGGCCTGAGACATTTGCAAATTTTAATAATCAACCAGCCTTAAACCTTTTCTGCATTTGCGCTTTTTTAAAAGTGTTGAAAAGCATTCGGGCTGAATGAAAACGAAAGAACCCGCATGAAGCCCAACCCCGTCAAACAGCGCGCGCTGCAACAAATCCAGCAGCGGCTCGACCACATCTTCAAACGCCCCGAACTCTTGGAGCAGGCGCTCACCCACCGCAGTTTTTCCTCACGCAACAACGAACGTTTCGAGTTTGTGGGCGATGCCATACTCAACTACACCGTTGCCAAAATGCTGTTCGAAACCTTTACCGAGCTGCCCGAAGGCCGCCTTTCGCGTATGCGCGCCAACTTGGTCAACCAAGACACGCTGGCTGCCATCGCCGTTTCGCTGAATGTGGGCGACGCGCTGTTTTTAGGGCCGGGCGAACTCAAAAGCGGCGGTTTCAACCGGCCTTCGATTCTGGCCGACGCCATGGAAGCCGTTTTCGCCGCCATCAGTTTCGATGCCGATTTCAACACTGCCGAGAAAACCGTGCGCCGCCTGTTTGCGCAGCGGGTGGCCGGCGCCGATGCCGCAGGGCAGGGCAAAGACGCCAAAACCCTGTTGCAGGAAACCTTGCAGGCGCGCCGCTTGGCATTGCCCAAATACCGCATCGAAGCGCAGCACGGCGAAGGCTGCAACGCCGAATTCACCATCGCCTGCGATTTGGGCGAGCTGGGCTTTATCACCACCGCCAAAGCCAACAGCCGCCGCGCGGCCGAACAGGAAGCCGCCAAGCAGGCGCTGGCGTGGCTGGCAGAAAAATACCCGCCCCGTGCGCGGGCAAACGGATAAGGCTTTGCCGCCGGAGTGCCGCAGTAAAACGGCTTTTGCCGAAAAACCAATAACAAAACAAACGCCGTCTGAACAATATTTTTCAGACGGCCTGCAACGGTTTGACTATGCCAACAAAAAAAATACCCGCCAGCGCCGCCATGCTGGTTAAGAATTCCGAACGCTATCTGGCCGAAGTGCTCGCCGCGCTGGCCGATTTCGACGAAGTGCTGCTGCTCGACAACGGCTCCACCGACCGCACGCTCGAAATCGCCGCAGGGTTTGCCAACGTGCGCGTGTGCAAACACGGGTTCACCGGCTTCGGCCCCATGAAAAACCTTGCCGCCTCCATGGCCAAACACCCCTGGATTTTCAGCATCGACAGCGACGAAGTGCCCGATGCCGAATTAATCGCAAGCATACGCGCGGCGGTGGAGCACAACGACCCCAACACCGTTTACACCCTCTCGCGCCTCAACCATTATAACGGCCGCTTTATCAAAGCCTGCGGCTGGTATCCCGATATACTGCCGCGCCTCTACCACCGCAACTATGCCGGCTTCAACAACCGGCGCGTACACGAATCGCTGCAATTGGGGCCGAAAAACCATGTGCGCTCGCTCAAAGGCCATCTGAAACATTATTCGTTTCAAAACGCCGAAGGGCTGATTCAGAAAATGCAGCAATACAGCACGCTCTATGCCGAAGAAAACCGCTACCGCAAAACTTCTTCCGTGTTCAAAGCCGTGCTGCACGGCGGCACGTCGTTTCTGAAAAACTATTTTCTGAAACGGGGCATTTTTTACGGCGCCGACGGCCTGATAATTTCCACCGCCAATGCCCAGGGTTCGTATTACAAATATATAAAGCTCTACGAACACAACCGCAATATGAGCGTGTCGCTGATTATCACCACCTACAACCGCCCCGACGCGCTGGCACTGGTGTTGAAATCCGCCCTCGCACAAACCCGCCTGCCGCAGGAAATCATCATCGCCGACGACGGCTCCGACCGCCGCACCACCGAAGTGGTGGGCAAATTCGCCCGGGTCAGCCCCGTAACGGTGAAACACACCTGGCAGAAAGACGAAGGCTTCCGCGCCGCCCAGTCGCGCAACCGCGCCATTGCCGCCGCTTCTTCCGATTATCTGATTATCATCGACGGCGATATGGTGCTCGACCCCTCTTTTATCGCCGACCATATCGCCGTTGCCCGCAAAGGCCGCCTGATTCAGGGCACGCGCGTGCTGATCAGCCAAACGCGCACCGAAGAAATTCTCGCCGACCGCCTGCTGCCGCTGCCCGATTTGTCGTTTTACAGCGGCGGCATCAAAAAACGCCTTTCCGCGCTGCGGCTAACCAAACTGTCGAAACTGATTGCCAAGCGCGGCAACCGCAAACACAAAGGCATCAAAAGCTGCAATATGGGTTTTTTCCGCGATGATGCGCTGGCCGTTAACGGCTTCAACAACGATTTCGTCGGCTGGGGGCGGGAAGACAGCGAATTTGCCGCCCGCTGCTACCACAACGGCATGAAGCGGCACAACCTCAAATTCGCCGGCGTAGCCTACCACCTGTGGCACAACGAAGCCGAACGCGCCGCGCTGCCGCAAAACGATGCTTTGCTGGAAGCCACGTTAAACGAAAAGAAAACCCGCTGCGAGCGCGGGGTGGACGAGTTTTTGGAAACGGCCGCAGAGCAGGGCGGGGATGCGCCAAAGCTATCGAGGGTTTCACACGACCTGGGTACTAGAAATATCTTTTGTAGAGAACTCTAGATAGCGTAGTTTCATGCTTTGTAGATTGTGACTACGCTATCTAGGGTCTGTCGACATTCAAGTTTTCAGTGTATCCTATCCTCATGACCAGATATATTCTGACCGATGCACAGTGGGCAAAAATTGAGCCTTTATGCCAAGGAAAAGTTGGCGATGCCGGCCGAACCGCTGTCGATAACCGATTATTTATAGAAGCCATACTATGGATTATCCGTACCGGCAGTCCTTGGCGCGATCTGCCCGAAGAGTTCGGTAATTGGAAAAGTATCCACAAACGCTACCGCAGATGGGTCTTGGCCGACCGTTTTCATGATATTTTTGAAGAACTGAACCGTGATCTCGATATGGAGTATGTCATGATTGACGGCACAATTGTCAAAGTTCACCGCCACGGTCAGGGTGCAAAAGGGGGACTCTAAATCAGGCCATCGGCCAATCCAAAGGCGGGATGACGACCAAGATTTTGGCTATGGTGGATGCTTTGGGGAACCTGATTGACTTCAAACTGATGCCTGGTCAGCGCAATGACATTTGCGGCGTAGAACCGCTGATTAAAGAAAAGGAATTTGATGCTTTATTGGCGGATAAAGCCTTTGATGCCGACTGGCTGGTCGAAGAGTTGACCGAAAGGGGGAGTAAGGTGGTTATTCCGCCGCGTAACAACCGCAAATTGCAGCGGGAACACGACAAGATGATGTATTGCTGGCGACATTTGATTGAGAACTTTTTTGCAAACTCAAAGAATTCAAAAAGATTGCGATGCGCGCAGAAAAAACCGACCAATCTTTTGCTGCCAATATTTACCTTGTTGCTGCCGTATTGAAATTAAGGTAAACTTGAATGTCGACAGACCCTAGGCCGTCTGAAATATTTCTTTTTCCGTCATTATCGGGCTTGACTAGATAATCCGGCATTTGCCGTTCGGGTGAACGGCGGGTGTTTCTGAAAATTGCGTATTCCCGTTAAGTTTTCAGACGGCCGGAACGACTTGTAAAGTCTCGAAAATTTTTGTGACGGTAATTTGAATAGCGGCTTGCAAAAAACTCGGCTTACATAAAAAGGCCGTCTGAAATTTTTCAGACGGCCTGAGGCCTTTGCAAAATTAAAAAACCATCTTTCCCGTCATTCCCGCGTAGGTGGGAATCCAGTCGTTTTTTTCATAAGTTATTGAAATAAAATACTTGATAATTTTAAGGCTGGATTCCCGCCTACGCGGGAATGACGGAATCTAAGCATTTCAGACGGCCTCAAGGTATTTTTGCAAAGGTCTCGGCCTTTCGTTTGCAAACCAACCTGCCTTACGGGTTTTCGCTCGGCAGTTCTTCTTCGCTGAGCGGCTCGATAAACCAGATTTTTTCGCAATAATCCTGAATCGAACGGTCGGAAGAGAAATAACCCATATTGGCAATGTTGATCAGAGCCGAGCGGCGCCATTTGACGGGGTCGCTGTAATGTTTGTCGGCGCGCGCCTGCGCTTCGATATAACTGCGGAAATCGGCGGCGAGTTGGTAGTAGTCGCCGAAACCGTGCATCACATTGCTGTAGCGGCCGTGTTCTTCGGGCGAGAAGGTGCCGGTGGACACTTGTTTGATCACGCGGCGCAGATCGCCGTCTTGCTCGAGGTAAACAAACGGATCGTAGCCTTCGCGGCGCAGGGCTTCCACCTGCTCGACGGTGTTGCCGAAGATAAAGATGTTGTCTTCGCCCACTTTTTCGAGAATTTCCACGTTGGCGCCGTCGAGCGTGCCGATGGTAAGCGCGCCGTTGAGGGCGAACTTCATGTTGCCGGTGCCCGAAGCCTCGGTGCCCGCCAGCGAGATTTGCTCCGACAGGTCGGCGGCGGGGATGATAATCTGCGCCAGGCTCACGCTGTAATTGGGGATAAACACCACTTTGATCAGGTCGCGGATGCGTTTGTCGTTGTTGATCACTTTGGCCACGTCGTTAATCAGGCGGATGATGCGCTTGGCGGCCACATAGGCCGAAGCGGCTTTACCCGCAAAAATAAACACGCGCGGCTGCCAGTTGGCATCGGGGTTTTCGAGGATTTTGTTGTAGCGGTCGATGATGTGCATCACGTTGAGGGCTTGGCGCTTGTATTCGTGGATGCGTTTGATCTGCACGTCGAACATGGCCTGCGGGTTAACCTTGATGCCCAGTTCTTTTTCGATGTAGTCGGCCAGGCGCTGCTTGTTGGCCTGCTTCACTTCGGCAAACTCGGCCTGCACTTTGGGGTCGTCCACCAAATCGTTGAGTTTGGAAAGGTGGTCGAGATGCAGCCGCCAATCCTGCTCGCCGAGGTTTTTGTCTAAAAACTTGGTCAGCGGGCGGTTGGCCACGGCAATCCAGCGGCGCGGGGTAACGCCGTTGGTTACGTTGGTGAAGCGGTCGGGGAAGATTTTGGCGAAGTCGGCGAAAATCGAGGTTTTCATCAAATCGGAGTGGATTTTGGCCACGCCGTTAACGCGGTGCGAACCCACCACTGCCAGCCAAGCCATGCGCACGCGGCGGCCGTTTTCTTCGTCGATGATGGAAACGCGGCGGATAAAGTCGGGATCGGTTTTGCCGATGGCGCGCAGGGCATCCAAGAAATGTTCGTTGATTTCAAAGATGATGTCGAGATGGCGCGGCAGCAGGCGTCCCATCAAATCCACCGGCCAAGTTTCCAGCGCTTCGCTCATCAGCGTGTGGTTGGTGTAGGAGAATACGCGGCAGCTGATGCCCCAGGCTTCTTCCCAATCCATGCTTTCTTCGTCGATCAGAATGCGCATCAGCTCGGGAATCGCCAGCACGGGGTGGGTGTCGTTAAGGTGGATCACCACTTTATCGGCCAGGTTTTTGATGCTGTGGAAGCGGCATTTGTGGCGGGCGATGATGTCTTGAATCGAAGCCGACACCAAGAAATATTCCTGTTTCAGGCGCAGCTCGCGGCCGGTGTCGGTGGAATCGTTGGGGTAAAGCACGCGCGAGATGTTTTCGTCTTGGGTTTGTTCGCGCATGGCGGCGAAATAGTCGCCCTGGTTGAAGTTGGCCAAATCGAAGGTGTCGCCCGCGTGCGCCGTCCACAGGCGCAGGGGGTTGGCGACGCTGCCGCCGTAGCCGGGAATCACTTCGTCGTAGGCCAGCGCGGTGATGTGTTCGGCAGGCTCCCAATATTTGATGCTGCCGCTGCCGCACACCCTGCCGCCGAACGATACGGGATAGCGTTTGGCCGGGCGGGCAAACTGCCACTGCATATCGTGGTCCAGCCACAAATCGGGTTTTTCGACCTGCTGACCGTCAACGATTTCCTGCTTGAACATACCGTATTGGTAGCGGATGCCGTAGCCGACGGCGGGAATGCGCAGGGTGGCCATCGAATCGAGGAAGCAGGCGGCCAAGCGGCCGAGGCCGCCGTTGCCGAGACCGGGGTCTTCTTCCTGCTCGCACACATCGGCGAAATCCAAGCCCAACTGTTCGAAGGCTTCGTTAAACACGTCGTAAACGCCCTCGTTAATCAGCGAGTTCACGAACGAACGGCCCATCAGAAATTCCATCGAGAGATAGTAAACGGTGCGTTTGCCGTGGTCTTCGTGGCTGCGGCGGGTTTTCAGGAAACTTTCGGTAACCAGGTCGCGGGCGGCGAACATGGCGGCGTTGAGCCATTCTTGCGGTGTGGCGTTGCGCGGATCAACGCCTAAGATGAAAATCAGTTTGTACACAATGGCGCGGCGCACGAAGTCGGCGTCGGGTTTCGGCATGGCATATTCGTATTCGGGCAAGGGGAGTTTGGAAATCATAAATCAAACCTTTTGGGTACTAAAACTTAAATCATTGTTGTATCGGAATTATTGTAAGGCCGTCTGAAACGTTCAAACAAGTTTTCCTTTATTAAAGCGCCGATTCTACCCATCTCACATTGAAACTGTTGGTAGCGGGCAACCGGCGCGCTGTTTTTGTTTTCTTCTGAAAAATCAATTTACAGTGAATCCAATTGCTTCGGCACGGGGCACAGCGGCGCCGTCGCGGAAGATTGGGCGGATTCGCTATAACAGGCTGCGGTAGCAGGCATCGTAGCTTTCGGCGGCTTTGTGCCAGCCGAAATCCTGCGCCATCGCGTGCTGGCGCACCGGCGACCAGGCGCGCGGTTTGCGCCACAGCGAAAGTGCATTTTCGAGCGCACCGCCCAATGCGCCTGCGGTCGGCTCATCGAACACGAAGCCGGTGGCGGTTTTGTTTTTCAGCGTTTCTTCATCGGTTTGCACCACGGTGTCGGCCAGCCCGCCGGTGCGGCGCACCAAAGGCAGCGTGCCGTATTTCAGGCCGTAGAGCTGGGTGAGGCCGCAAGGCTCGAAACGGCTGGGAATCACAATCACGTCGCCGCCGCCGATAAGCTGGTGCGCCAGCTCTTCGTTATAGCCGATATACACGCCGACCTGCTGCGGATATTGCTCGGCCAGCCGCACAAACGCCTGCTCCATCTCGGGCGCGCCGCTACCCAAGAGGGCGAACTGCAAATCGGGGTTGGCGGGCAGTTTTTCGTGCAGCGATTCGAGCAGGAAATCGGCGCCCTTCTGCGGCGTGAGGCGCGAAACCATCACGGTGAGCATGGCTTTATCGTCGTCATTCAAACCGAAAAACGCCTGAACGGCCTTTTTATCGGCTTTTTTGCCCTGCATGGCTTTGGGGTGGAAGGTTTTGGCCAGCGCGGCATCGGTTTGCGGGTTCCAAACCTTATCGTCCACACCGTTGAGCACGCCGCTCAAACGGCCTTCCTGTTTGCGGGTATAGAGCAGGCCCGACATGCCGTTGGCCGCCGGCTCGCGGGTGATTTCGTCGGCATAGGTGGGGCTGACGGTGGTGATGTGGTCGGCGTAAAACAGGCCGGCTTTCAAAAACGAAATCTGACCGTGGAACTCCACGCCGTCCACATGGAACATTTCCCACGGCAGCCCGACTTCGCCCAAGTGTTTCGATTGGAATATGCCCTGATAGGCGATGTTGTGGATGGTGAACACGCTTTTGATATAGGCGTTCCACGCGTTGAGGTAGGCGGGCGCCAGGCCGGCCTGCCAGTCGTGCGCATGCAGAATGTCGGCCTTGCCCCATACTTCGTCGAGGCCGGTGGCCAGCGCGGCGGCGGTCCAGCCCAAAACGGCGAAACGGATCACGTTGTCGGCATAGTCGAAATAATGCTCGTTGTGGTAGGGGTTGCCGGGGCGGTCGTAAAGGTGGGGGGCGTCGATGAGATACAGCCCCAAGCCATTGTATTCGGCGTAACGCACGGCGATATGGCCGCCGAAGGTGTCGCGCTCGGCCACCAATGCGGCATCGGGCAGCAAATCGCGCACATGGCGGTAATACGGCAGCACTGCGCGCGCATCGTGCCCCAGCGCTTTTTGCGCGAACGGCAGCGAACCCAGCACATCGGCCAGCCCGCCGGTTTTAATCAGGGGATACAACTCGGAAGTTGCGTGGAGGATTTTCATATTAACGGGTCCTGTTAACGGTAAATAACGAATCGGTGCAACGGCCGTTTGTTTCAGACGGCCTCTTATACGGTAAGGCCGTCTGAAAAACCGTTTAAATCAAATAATCGCCTTTTTCCACCTGTTCCTGCACGGCGGCTTTGGTTTTTTCTTCCAGCGCCAGCCTTTCCAGCATCGCGGGGGTAACCAGCACCACTTCGCCGCTGGAGCTGGTGCGGAAGCGTTTGGCGTCTTCTTCGGGATTGATGCCGATTTTCATGCCGTCGGGAATCACGCAGTTGCGTTCGATGATGCAGTTTTTCAGATGGCAGTTTCTGCCGATATACACGCCCGGCAGAATCACGGCCGAGTCAATCACCGAATCTTCGTTGACGGTAACGCGGTCGAACAGCACCGACGAGCTGATTTGGGCATCGGTAATCAGGCAGCCGCCGCTGACCAGCGAGTTGTCGAGCGTGCGGCAGTTGCGGTCTTTATAGAAAAACTTGGCCGGCATCGGCTGGGTGGGCAGGCCGATAACCGGCCAGTTGCGGTCGAACAGGTTGAGCTGCGGGTGTTCGGTAACCAAGTCCATATGGGCGCGCCAGTAGCTGTCGAGCGTGCCGACGTCGCGCCAGTAGATGCTGCCCTCGGCGTTGCGCCCCATGCACGAACGCTCGAACGGGTGGGCATAGAGCACGCCGTCTTCGAGCGCGCGCGGAATCACGTCTTTGCCGAAATCGTGGTGGGTGTTTTCGCTCACCACTTCTTCTTCCAGCGCCTGATAGAGATAGTCGGCATCAAACACATAAATACCCATCGAGGCGAGCGAATGGTCAGGTTTTTCGCGCATGGCGGGCGGGTCGGCCGGTTTCTCAACGAATTCCTGCACTTTGAGGTTTTCGTTCACGGCCATGATGCCGAACTCTTTGGCCTCGCTGCGCTTCACTTCGATGCAGCCCACGGTGCATTTGGCGCCGCTGTAAATGTGGTCGCGCAGCATCTGCATATAGTCCATTTTATAGATGTGGTCGCCGGCGAGAATCAGCACGTATTTGGGCTTGTAGTGCTCTTTCATAATCGGCACGTTCTGCCAAACGGCATCGGCGGTGCCGCGGTACCACATGCTTTCGTCAATCTGCTGGCGTGCGGGCAGCATATCGACGAACTGGCCGCGTTCGCGCGGCATAAACGACCAGGCATGCTGGAGGTGGCGCAGCAGCGAGTGGGCTTCGTATTGGGTAATCACGCCGATTTTGAGCAGGTTGGAATTGAGGCAGTTCGACAGGGTAAAGTCGATGATACGCCAGTTGCCGCCGAAATAAACGGCAGGTTTGGAGCGGCGGTCAGTCATTTCGTACAGTCGCGAACCGCGGCCGCCGGCCAGAATCAGCACGAGGGTGTTTTTGGCGATGTCGGTGTTGTGCAGCATACGTTCAGGCTCATAAGACAGGGGTTTCTCTTTGTGGGCGTTCATAAAGCTTCTCCAATTTGTGAAAAAATCCAAATGCCCATATTCGGCACGGTGCATTTGGCGTGGTCGGTGCGGGCCTGCGCCGGTGCGAGGCGGCAAACCCATTCTCCTTGCGGCAAGACGTATGTTTGCGGGCTGCGTTTGGCGTTTACCGCCAACAGCCACTTATTATCGATTAATACCTGCAACGACTTGGTTTCACGGTTTTCCCAATCGCGGCTGTTCATTTCGCGGCCGTCTGAAACCAGCCAGCGCACGCGTTCCGTGTCCCACCATGCGTCTTTGCCCAACAGGCCGATTTCGCGGCGCAGCGCCAGCAGGCTTTGCACGTAGCGTTGCAAATCTTCATCGTGCCCGACCCAATCGAGCCAGGTGGTTTCGTTGTCTTGGCAATAGCCGTTGTTGTTGCCCCGCTGGCTGTTGCCGAACTCGTCGCCGCCCAGCAGCATGGGCGTGCCGTTGGCCAGCAGCAGCGAGGCAAGCAGGGCTTTGGCGGCATAGGTGCGCGCTTCGATCACCTGCGCTTGCAGGGTTTCGCCTTCGACGCCGTGGTTCCAGCTCAAATTATGGCTGTGGCCGTCGCGGTTGCCTTCGCCGTTGGCTTCGTTGTGTTTGTGGTTGTAGCTGAGCAAATCGCGCAGGGTAAAACCGTCGTGGGCGGTGATGAAGTTCACGCCTGCAGAGGGGCGTTTGCCGCTGTGCCTGAAAATGTCGGAAGAGCCGGCCAGCCGCTCGGCAAACGCGCCGAGGTTGCCGCTCTCGTGCACCCAAAACGCGCGCATATCGTCGCGGAAGCGGTCGTTCCATTCGGCAAACGGATAGGGAAACTGCCCCAGCCGGTAGCCTTCGCCGCCGATGTCCCACGGCTCGGCAATCAGTTTGCACCCCGCCAGAAGCGGGTCTTGCGCCACGGCCTGGAAAAACCGCCCGCAGGTGTGGAAATCAGGCTCGCGCCCCAGCACCGCGCCCAAATCGAAGCGGAAGCCGTCGATATGGAATTCTTCCACCCAATAACGCAGACTGTCCATCACCCAGCGGGTAACGTGGGTTTGCGACACTTGCAGGGTGTTGCCGCAGCCCGTCCAGTTGCAGTAGCCGTTGCAGCTCATCCAATACCACGCCGGATTGTCGATGCCGCGCTGGCACAGCATCAGCCCCGTTTCCAAATCCTGCTCGGCGGTGTGGTTGTACACCACGTCTAAAATCACTTCGATGCCCGCCGCGTGCAGGGCTTTGACGGCGCGGCGCAATTCGTTTGCCGCATCTTGCGGATTGGCAGCGTAGCGCGGCTCGACGGCGAAATGCGAATAGGTGTTGTAGCCCCAATAATTGACCAAACCGCGTTTTTGCAGGTGGTATTCGTCGAGGTGCAGGTGCACGGGCAGCAGCTCCACCGCGGTAACGCCCAAATCTTTCAGACGGCCTATCACTTGTTTGTCGGCCAGCGCGGCATAGGTGCCGGCATCCGGCAAACCGGGCACCAGTTTGGTCAGCCCTTTTACATGGGCTTCGTAAATCACGGTTTTGGCCCACGGCACGTTAGGGCGCACATCGCCCTGCCAGTCGAACCCGCCCTCAACCGTTACCACGCTTTTGGGGGCGGCGGCGGCATTGTCGCGCATATCGTCGTAGCGGAACCACGCCAGCTCGGCCTCATTGCGGTAATGCGCCGTGCCCGCCACCGCTTTCGCATAGGGGTCGAGCAGCAGTTTCTGCGGGTTGAAAAACAGCCCCGATGCGGCGTGGCCGGTGCCGTACACCCGATAACCGTAATGCTGCCCCGCCCCCACGCCTTCGGCAAAACCGTGCCAGATATGGCCGCTGCGCGCCGGCAGGGGCAGGCGGGTTTCGCCGCCGTTTTCGTCGAACAGGCACAGTTCCACCTTATCGGCGTGCGAAGAAAACAGCGCGAAATTGGTGCCGTTTGCTTGAACGGTGGCGCCCATCGGGTATGGCAGGCCGTCTGAAAGGGTTTTCACTGGGTTTAACTCTTCAATATCTATTTATCTGATTTTTTATCTGATTTTGCTTCACAGGCCGTCTGAAAACCTTATTCCTTCTCCAAATACAGCCAAACCGTGGCCAGCGGCGGCAGGGTTAAGTTGAGCGACTGCGGCCTGCCGTGCGATTCCACCGCCTCGGTGGCGACGGTAGCGCCCGATGAAACGCCGCTGCCCTGATATTGCAGGCCGTCTGAATTCATCACTTCGCGGTAGGTGCCTGCGGCGTTTACGCCGATGCGGTAGTTTTCGCGCACCACGGGGGTGAAGTTGCTCACCACAATCAGGCGGTTGTCTTCGCGGTCGCGGCGCTCGAAGGCAAACACGGAATTGTTGCCGTCGTCGGCCACCAGCCACTCGAAGCCTTCGGGCCATTGGTCGAGCTGGTAGAGCGGCGCGTGGCTGCGGTAGGTTTTATTGAGGTCGCGCACGTAATCCTGCACGCCTTTATGCCACAGGCCGCCGTGCGCTTCTTCGAGCAGAAACCAATCAAGCGCTTCGTTGTAGTTCCATTCGCGGCCCTGGGCGAATTCGCAGCCCATAAACAGCAGTTTCTTGCCGGGATAGCCCCACATAAAGCCGTAATAGGCGCGCAGGTTGGCAAACTTCTGCCAGGCGTCGCCGGGCATTTTGGCCAGCAGCGAGCCTTTGCCGTGCACCACTTCGTCGTGCGAGATCGGCAGCACGAAGTTTTCGCTGTATTGGTACATCATGCCGAAGGTCATCAGGTTGTGGTGGTATTTGCGGTTTATCGGGTCTTCCTTCATATAGCGCAGAGTGTCGTTCATCCAGCCCATGTTCCATTTGTATTGGAAGTTCAGCCCTTCGGCGCGGGTAACGTTGGCAAACGAGGTGGATTCTTCGGCGATTTCGGTGGCGGCGGGTACTTCCTGCTGCAACATGGTGTTGGTGTCGCGCAGAAAGTTGATGGCTTCGAGGTTTTCGCGGCCGCCGTATCGGTTGGGTATCCACTCGCCTTCTTTGCGCGAATAATCGCGGTAAATCATCGAGGCCACCGCATCCACGCGCAGGCCGTCGAAGCCGAAACGCTCGATCCAGTATAAGGCGTTGCCTTGCAGGTAGTTTTTCACTTCGGTGCGGCCGAAGTTGTAAATCAGGGTGTTCCAGTCTTGGTGGTAGCCTTCGCGCGGGTCGGCGTGTTCATACAGCGGCGTGCCGTCGAAGTGGTTGAGGCCGTGGTCGTCAACGGGAAAGTGGCCGACCACCCAGTCGAGTATCACGCCTATGCCTTCGTTGTGGGCGGCCTGCACCAGCGCCTGAAGCTGCTGCGGCGAGCCGAAGCGGCTGGTGGGCGAATAAAGGCCGGTGGCCTGGTAGCCCCAAGAGCCGTCGAACGGGTATTCCGACACGGGCAGAAGCTCGATATGGGTGAAGCCCATATCTTTCACATAGGCCACCAGCTCGGTGGCCAGGTCTTCATAAGTGAGCCAGAAATTGTTTTCGAGGTTGCGCCGCCACGAGCCTAAATGCACTTCGTAAATGCTGATGGGGCTGTCGATGGCGTTGGCTTGGCGGCGGAACGCAGGCTCGGGCATTTTTTCGGGCAGGCCGCGCACCACAGAGGCGGTGGTGGGGCGCAGCTCCGAGGCGAAGGCGAACGGGTCGGCCTTTTGGCGCACGTTGCCGGCGGCGTCGCGTATTTCGAATTTATACAGGGCGTTGAACGGCACGGCGGGGATAAAGATTTCCCAAATGCCGCTGGCGGCATGGCGGCGCATCACGTGGCGGCGGCCGTCCCAGTTGTTGAACTCGCCAATCACCGAAACGCGCTGCGCGTTGGGCGCCCACACGGCGAAATTCACGCCGGCAACGCCGTCGAACTCGGCCGGATGCGCGCCCAAGGCTTCGTAGGGGCGCAGGTGGGTGCCTTCGGTGAGCAGCCATTCGTCCATTTCCTGCAAATGCGAGCCGTAGCGGTAGGGGTCTTCGATTTTTTCAGACGGCCCGTCTGCACTGTATTGCACGCTCAAGGCGTAATCGGGCGCGCCTTCAGGCAGCACGGCGGCGAAAAAGCCGCGGCTGTCGAGTTTTTCGGCCGCCGCAATCAGTTTGCCGCTGCCGCGCTCCACAATATCCACCGCCAAGGCATCGGGCACAAGGCAGCGCACCACTTCGCCGGTGCCGGCCAGCTCATGCCGGCCCAAGTAGGCAAACGGGTTGCCGTGGGTTGCGAAAAACAGGCTGTCGATGGTGCCGCGCTCTTGATCGTCGAGCGGCGGATAGGGTTGGGTTTGGCTGTTCTTTCTCATACGGACCTCGTTTAGCATGGCGAGTTGTTGCTCGATTAAAGGGTTGGCGGCAAACGCCTCCACAGGCTGCGGCAGTTTGCGCGCCCAGTTGGGGTAGCCTTCGGCGATGCCCGGCACGTTGAAATTTTCGGTCATGCCCAGCAGGTTTTCGATTTGCACCGCATAAAGCGCGCAGCGGCTCTCGGCGCCGAAACGGTGCACGGCGTTGAGCAGGGCGGCGTCTAAGTTTTCAGACGGCCTGTATCCGTGGGGCAGGCAATGTGTTTCTTTCAATGCGCGAACCAAATCTTCTTTATCGCGCCCGCGCTGCTGCAAGGCCGTCTGAAAAGCCGTTTCGCCCGGCAGCGAACCCAAAGCATACATGGTTTGCAAATCGCTGCCCGCCCACCAGCCCGCCAACGGCGCAACGTCGTGGGTGCTGGTTACGCACAGCGCCTGCCGGGGGTAATGTTCGGGCAGTTCGTAGCCGTGGGCGTGGCGGCTGAAATACATCACTTTGTAGGAAAAAATGCGGTAGCGGTCGAGCAGGCGGCGGGTGTCGTCGGGCACGGTGCCCAAGTCTTCGCCCACCACCACGCAGCGGTTGCGGTGGCTTTCCAAGGCGAGAATGGCAAACAAAACTTCTTGGGGGTAGTGCACATAAGCGCCGTTATCAGCGGTTCCGCCGCCCATCTTCCAAGCCGTTCCGCGTTGCGGCTCCTGGCCGTACTCTTTCGTACTGTCTGCGTTGCCGCGCCTTGAACGGCTTAGAATCTCGGCGGCGGCCTGTTCCGACACCACCCACCACAAACGGTTCAGCGACATCACATGGTCTATGCGCAGCACGCCGTAACAGCGCATATTCTCGCGCAAGGTGGCGATAAACTCGCGACAGCCGGTGCGGCGCATGGCCACGGGGTGCCACGGCGGCAGGTTCCAGTTTTGCCCCGCCGGGCCGAGCGGGTCGGGCGGGGCGCCCACCGACATTTCCATGCAGTATTGGTTGCGCTTGAGCCAAGTGTCGGCTCCGCCGCGCGCCACGCCCACGGCCAAGTCGCCGTAAAGGCCGAGCCGCACACCGTGCCGCGCCGCCGCCTCTTCCGCCTGCCGCAGCTGCACGGCGCACAACCATTGCAGCCACTTGTAAAAACGGATTTCGCCCTCGTGCGCTTTTGCAAACGCCTGCACCGCCGGGCTTTGCGGATGGTGGAATTCAGACGGCCATGCCGTCCAACCGCTCTCCCCGCCTGCACCGCCGTAGTGCTGGTCTAAAACCTCAAACAGGGCGAAGCCGTCAAGCTCACTGCCCTTTTCCTCTTCAAACTGCCGAAAGGCCGCTTGCAAAGGCTGCGCGGCACGGCTGCTGCTTTTCTCAAAATCAGCAAACACCAGCAGCAGGGCTTCTTTCTTCAACGCCCACACCGCAGCATAATCCACCGTTTCCGCCGAACGCACCGCAGCCAGCCGCGCCTGCACCGCTTCGCTTGCCAGCCACTTGCGCGCCTTGGCGGCAAAACCGTATCCGGCGATCATGCCGCCCGCGTCGAGATACACGGCATTCAGCCACAGGCGCGACGACGGGCTGTACGGGCTGGCAAAATCCGGCCGCGAAGTAAACAGCGCGTGCAGCGGGTTGATACCGATAAAATCCACACCCCTGCCGCCGCAAAATGCCGCCAGCCGCGCCAAATCGCCGAAATCGCCCATGCCCCAGTTTTGCGCCGAACGCAGGCTGTAAAGCTGCACGGCCAACCCGTTCATGCGCCCGCCGCCCGCTATTTCGGGCGGCTGGTAAGCATGTTCGGGCGCAACCACCACCAAAACGCGGTGTTTCAGACGGCCTTTGTTAACAGTTAAACGGTAATAGCCGCTGTTTAACGCAGATAAAAAAACAGCAGAGCGGAGGCCGTCTGAATCCGACGACAAAACCGTCTGCTGCTCATCATATTCGTTCGTTAAAGAGTAGCCGTCGTAACCCTCGAAATCGGGCGGCACGGCCAGCTCGGCAGGCCGCTGTGCCGTTATGGCCGCCACATCGTCAAACTCCCCTTCCGGCACACCTGCCTCCAAACGCGCGAGCAAAGCCTCCAGCACGGCTTCTTTGGCAGGATGGTAAACACCGTCGATATCGTGGTAGCCGGCAGCCACCCCCGAACACGCGGCGCGTTCAAAAACCGAGTGATTACTCATATTCATTAATATATTGTTTGTGAAGTTGATTTTTTTAATTTTGGCGCAGGTTGGGCAATAGTAATATAAATCTGCGGTTTTGTCGTAGGTAATTTCGTGTAGAAAGCTGATTAACTGATATAGGCCAAATCCACTCTGTATGATTATGTAAACAATAAGACCTTAGGTTACTACAACTTAATTTACATTTTTACAAAAAATGATAAACTAATAAAAATTTTAACCAAACAAGGAGAATCCCAATGAATGAAACTGTTTTAGTACCAACCAACCTGTCCAACCCAACAACAATAGACCTACAACTTGAACAGCTGCCCCCCGAAAAAAATAAAATACCCGAATTAACCACTGTTGAAGTTGCCCCTGTCAACACACCTACGCCCGAAACCACTACGCTTCCTTTGGAACAGCCCTACACGGTACCCCATAAAGCAATTGATTCGGAAGCCATCAGCGAAACCCATGAACCCGCAATCCAAGCCACCGAAGTAGAAGCAGCATCTATCGGCAAAAGCTCAAGCCTGAAGTGGATTGCCGGCTCTTTAGCTGCCATCGGTGTGCCTGTGATTTTCGCAGCAGCAGGCGGCAGCAGCGGAAGTGATTCTAAAAACAGCAGCTCCGAAAAAGATAAAACAAACAACGATACCAAAAACCAAC
Source organism: Neisseria dentiae (assembly GCF_014055005.1). Taxonomy (NCBI): domain Bacteria; kingdom Pseudomonadati; phylum Pseudomonadota; class Betaproteobacteria; order Neisseriales; family Neisseriaceae; genus Neisseria; species Neisseria dentiae. Next base: position 510,745 of record NZ_CP059570.1, read on the forward strand.
CTGCAGCCACTCCCAATACCACCATTATTCCATCAACCGATACCACCCCTGTTACAACAGATAAAAATACCGACCAATCTGTTGAAAAAACACCTGCCAATTCAAAACCCGTCGAAGAAACCGCCCCGACACAAGAACCGCTGCCCCAAATTTTAACCACCCGAATCCACTATAAAGACGGCAGCATCGTTACACATACAGGCAGCGCAGATAACCCTTTTCAGACGGCCACATTACGCTATTCGGAAGAGCGCGAAATTCAAACCAAACAACAAGCAATAATCCCACCTTCCGCCTATTCTGCTTATACCAAAGATTATGCCGAAGACAGCGACGGCGACGGTTTGATAGATGCGGTTGACAATTACCCGAACGAATGGAAAGTTTCCGACCGTGATTTGCGGATGTTTTCAACCTTGGCTTATGCAACCGAAGGCAAAGCGGCACTACAAAAGGCATTTGACGATTCATCAAACAGCCGTATTGAAATCAATTCGATTAAAGCCGATTTAAAAGGCCAAGTAGATATCAGTGAATATCAAAAACATTGGGATGTGCTGGACGTTACCAGCAAAGGGGAATGGATAGGCAGCGGTTTGGATTACACCATTTTCGGCAACGGTAAAAAAGCCGATGGAACATATACCAACGTTGTAGTGGCATTTCGCGGCACAAAAGGTTTGCAAGACGGCATTGCCGATCTAAAACTTGCTTTAGGCAGCACGCCTACGCAAGCCAAAGAAATGGCTGAAATTATTACAGCGCTACAAAAATACAAACCCGATCATATTTACTCAACAGGCCATTCTTTAGGCGGTTATCTGGCACAATATTTTGCAACTTATACCGTGCAGAATTCCGAGTTTAAAGACGAGTTTGTCCGCAGTGTATTGTTTAATCCTGCTGCCCTGAACACAGACGGCGGCTCGGGAAGCGACTTAAAAATTGCCAAAGAGCGAACCGAGCAGTTTACACAAACCCGGATTACCGATGACCGTTTTGCCAACGAATCGGGAATCACCTATAAAACCAATTCCTATGTCATTCATAATGAATGGGTAGCTTACGGTTTTAAAGAATCGGATAAAAAAGACGGGGTACTTGGTAGTTTGATAGGGTGGCTTCGCGATAAAGCAGCTGGCTTAGTATTTGATGGATTAGGTATTTATCCAAACTCCATTATCTTAAACAAAACAGCATTAGATGGTAGTAGCTGGGATAGACACGCCTTGGCCAATTTCTACGAAACCAACACCGAAATCCAAAAATACTTCTCCCAAGGCACCCGTACCGACAAAGGCCAATACAACCCTTATCTGAAAGACACCGACAGCGACGGTTTTTCAGACGGCATCGAAGCGAAAGTAGGCAGCAGCATATATAGCAGCTGGCAAACCCCTTACGCAACAGGCACTTCCGTTACCCATGCCGACGAACGCCCCATTACGGCCATTGTTCAAACTGAAGACGCATCAGGCAACGTTATCAGCGTCAAAGGCGTGGAAATGCAGGCCAAGCAGCTGGGCAATCAGGTGGTGTACACACCGACGGGCAAGGAAACCGATTTGGGCAGCGGCTTTGACTGGTCTGCCTTTGAAAACCCGTCTCCTGCCAAGGGCACGGCAGCCCTGCAAGGCACGACAGGCAACGATGTACTCAAAGGCGGCAGCGGCAGCGATTATCTGCTGGGCGGCTTGGGTAGCGACACCATTATCGGCGGCGCGGGGCGCGATACCGTTGTCTTCACGGCGTGGGATATCCGCGAAGGTAAAGCCGACCGCTTGGTTGATTTCAACCCTGCCGAAGATGTGTTGGATTTGAGCGGTATGCGTTCCCTGCTCTCAGGCGGCGACAGCCAATTGAAATGGTCCGACCTGCTGGTAAACGACACCGCGCTGTTTGCCTCCGACCGTGCCTACCTGCATTTCAACCCCTCCGAGCAAACCCTTGCCTACCGCGCGGCAGGCGCCGACAGCAGCACGGTATTCGCCCGCTTCGATAATGAGCAGGCCGTCAGCCTCAGCAGTGCCAACCTGATTGGCTGACGCTTGTTCAAATATATGTTGTCCAAACCAAAAAGGCCGTCTGAAACATTTCAGACGGCCTTTTTATCTTTTAATTACAGTAATTTAAATATAGATATTTGTTGTTTCCATGGTGGATCGAATTACTTCGATACAAGGCAGCAGCCACAGACAGTACAAGTACGGAACCGATTCTGCTGCAACTTCAGCTGCTTACAAAATCATTCTCTTTGAACTAAGGCGCAGCAACGCCGTAGCGAAAGTTAAGTTAATCCACTATATAATCCGATTACCGTGATATAAACCGGATACCGAAAGCTTTCTTTCGATAACGAACAAAAGAGGCCCACCATGAAAAAAGCCCTGCTCGCCGCCCTGATCCTGCCCGCCCTCGCCCAAGCCTACCAGCCCGGCAAAACCTACCGCCTCACCGTGCTGCACACCAACGACCTGCACGGCCGTTTTTGGCCGAACGAGCACGGCGAATACGGTTTGGCGGCGCATCAAACCCTGGTGAAACAGATTAAAAACGAAGTGGCGCGCAACGGCGGCTCGGTGGTGCTGCTTAACGCAGGCGACGTTAACACGGGCGTGCCCGAGTCGGACGTTCACAATGCGCGGCCCGACATCGAAGCCATGAATGCCATCGGCTACGAAGCGATGACGCTGGGCAACCACGAGTTCGACAACCCGCTGCAAATGCTCGCCATGCAGGAAAAATGGGCGCGCTTTCCGTTTTTGTCGGCCAATATCCGCCAGAAAAACAGCGGCAGGCATTTGGTTAAGCCTTATACCGTTTTGCGCAAACAGGGGCTGGATATCGCCGTGGTGGGCCTCACCACCGAAGAAACCGCCACGTCGGCCAACACTGCCTACACCCGCAACCTGATTATCGGCCCGGCCGCCGATTCCGCCCGCAAAGCGCTGCAAACCCTGAAGCAACGCAAGAAAAAGCCCGATATAACCATCGCCCTCACCCACTTGGGCTACCACAGCGATGCCGCCCTTGCCCGCACGCTGCCGACCAAATCGTTCGACATTATTGTCGGCGGCCACAGCCACCACACCGTGTGCATGGATAACGCAGGCCGTCTGAAAAACAACCACCGCCCCGGCGATGCCTGCCGCCCCGATTTTCAAAACGGCACTTGGATTATGCAGGCGGGCGAATGGGGCAAATATCTCGGCCGCGCCGATTTCACCTTTAGAAACGGCAAACTCGCCCTGCAATCCTACCGGCTGATTCCCGTTAACCTTAAATACGAAACCGAAACCGCCGACGGCCAAACCGTGCGCACCCTGTATCAAAGCGCAATCCGCCCCGACAAACAACTGGCCGCCAAGCTGAAAACCTATCAAGAACAAGCCGACGGCAAACTCAATGTTGCCGTCGGCTCGGTGAACGCCAAACTCGAAGGCGACCGCGCGGTGGTGCGCCGCCAACCCACCAATCTTGGCCGCCTGATTGCACATGCCCAGCGCCTGCGCACCGGTGCGGATCTGGCGGTGATGAACAGCGGCGGCATACGCGATTCGATTCGGGCCGGGCGGGTAACCTACAAAGATATTCTGCGCGCGCAGCCTTTCGGCAATTTAATCGCTTATGTGGATTTGAGCGGTGAAGAGCTGGCCCGCTATCTGCACACCGTTGCGCTGATCCGCCCCGAAGACGGCGGCTTTCCGCAGTTTGACGGCGTAACCTTGCAGGCAGACTACGATAAGCAGCGGGTAAGCAATATTCTGGTTAACGGCAAGCCTTTGGAAAACGGCAAAACTTACCGCCTGAGCGTGTCGGATTATCTGGCCAACGGCGGCGACGGCTATCCGGTGCTGTCGGACAAGCCTTCTTATGTGAACACGGGCTTTGTCGATGCCGACGTGTTGAAGCAGTATTTCGAGCAGCATTCCCCGATTGATGCGGCCCGGTTCGCACCAAACGCGCGGCCGTGAGATAAGATAGACTTGATGAAAATTGCAAGGGCAGCCGGCTACATTTCGCCAACCGCCCTTAATCTTTGAAATTTTTAGCTGTTGTGTTCCGTTATCTGCGGCAGGGCAGGGTTAACGCTCTTCCATCGGCACAAACGGCAGGTCGTCGGGGCCGGTGTAGTTGGCGCTGGGGCGGATGATTTTGCCGTCTTGGCGTTGTTCCAAAACGTGCGCGCTCCAGCCTGTGGTGCGTGAAATCACGAACAGCGGGGTAAACATGGCGGTCGGCACGCCGAGTTTTTGGTAGGAAACGGCAGAGAACCAGTCGAGATTGGGGAACATTTTTTTCTCGTTCCACATCAGGGTTTCCAAGCGCTCGGCAATGTCAAAGAGGCGCATATCGCCGGTTTCGGCGCTCAGTTCGCGCGCCACTTCTTTAATCACCACGTTGCGCGGGTCGGATACGGTGTAAACGGGGTGGCCGAAGCCGATAACGATTTCTTTGCGGCCGATGCGTTCGCGGATGTCGGCCTCGGCTTCGTCGGCGCTGCGGTAGCGTTTTTGGATATCGTAAGCCACTTCGTTGGCACCGCCGTGTTTGGGGCCTTTGAGCGCGCCGATGGCACCGGTGATGCACGAGTAAATATCGGAGCCTGTGCCGGCAATCACGCGCGAGGTGAAGGTGGAGGCGTTGAATTCGTGCTCGGCATAGAGAATCAGCGAAACATGCATGGCTTTAATATGCGATTTGCTGGGGCGTTTGCCGTGCAACAGGTGCAGGAAGTGGCCGCCGATGCTGTCTTCTTTGCTTTCTACTTTGATGCGCTTGCCGTTGTGTGAAAACTGATACCAATAAAGCAGCATGCTGCCCAGGCAGGCGATTAATTTGTCGGCGATGTCGCGGGCTTCGCTGGCGGGTTGGCTTTCGCGCTCGGGGTGTACGCAGCCGAGCATGGATACGCCGGTGCGTAAAACGTCCATCGGATGGGTGTGTGCGGGCAGGCTTTCGAGCACTTGGATCACGCGGATGGGCAGGCCGCGCAGGGATTGCAGTTTTTTCTTATAGGCGGCCAGCTCGAATTTGTTGGGCAGATGGTCGTGAATCAAAAGGTGGGCGACTTCTTCGAATTCGCAGTGTTCGGCCAGATCGAGAATGTCGTAACCGCGGTAGCTTAGGTCGTTGCCGCTGCGGCCTACGGTGCACAGTGCGGTGTTGCCTGCGGGCACGCCTGAGAGGGCTACGGATTTTTTAGGTTTGAAAGTCGGGGTTTCGGTAGTCATTCGGATTCTCCTTTGTTGTGGGTTTGGCGTTGTTTTTCAGACGGCCTGCAATAAGGCGGGCCGTCTGAAAGGTTTTGGCAAACGGTTGTTGTTATTTGCTGAACAGGGCGTCCAATTTCTGCTCGAAATCGTGGTAGTTCAGGTGTTCGTAGAGTTCGGCGCGGGTTTGCATGGTGTCGACCACGTTGGCCTGCGTGCCGTCGCGCATAATCGCTTCGTAAACGTTCAGGGCGGCTTTGCTGGCGGCGCGGAAAGTCGAGAGCGGGTAGAGCACGAGTTTCACGCCGTTTTCGGCCAGCTCCTGCTGCGTATAGAGCGGGGTGGCGCCGAATTCGGTGATGTTGGCGAGCACCGGCACTTTCACGGCCTCGGCGAATTTTTTATACATGCCCAACTCGGTCATGGCTTCGGGGAAAATCATGTCGGCGCCGGCTTCCACGCAGGCTTGGGCGCGTTCGATGGCGGCATCCAAACCTTCCACCGCCAGTGCGTCGGTGCGTGCCATAATCACGAAGTTTTCGTCGACACGGGCATCTACGGCTGCTTTGATGCGGTCAACCATTTCGCTTTGCGGAACAATGGCTTTGTTGGGGCGGTGGCCGCAGCGTTTCTGCGCCACTTGGTCTTCGATATGCACGGCGGCAACGCCGGCGCGCTCGAAGTTGCGGATGGTGCGGGCGATGTTGAAAGCGCCGCCCCAGCCTACGTCGATGTCCACCAGCAGGGGGGTGTCGACGTTGTCGGTGATGCGGCGCGCGTCGATCAACACGTCTTCCATGGTGGTGATGCCCAAGTCGGGAATGCCGCAAGAGCAGGCCGCAACACCGCCGCCCGACAAGTAGATGGCTTTGAAGCCGCTGTGGGTGGCAAGGCGGGCAAAATAGGCATTGATGCAGCCGACAACGGCTAAAGGGTTTTCGGTTTGAACGGCTTGGCGAAAGCGCAGGCCGGCAGAGTGCTTACTCATTTGTAATGCTCCTTGTGTAATCTTTTTTTCTTGTGTAGGCGAATGTAGTAATTTTTAAAATTACTGTAAAACTCAAAATTCTGATGGAATCCATTAAAAATTTTGATGGCTTGGCAACAGAGCTTTGCTGCATAAGGCGCAAGGGGATTTTACGCTTTTTCAGGCCGTCTGAAACCATTGATAATATATGCTTGAATTGATTATTTTTAAATGAAATTTATTTGGAAAATCAGGAAATTTTAAATTGATATGATTGAAACGAAACAGGCGGGTATAAAAAGAGGCCGTCTGAAAAGACGGCCTGAAAAGTGCTCTTACAGATGGGAGTGTCTGCTAAGAGATTCCGATAAATTTAAGCTGGAGAAACTTTCAAACGGGCAAGGATGCTGCTTAAGAAGCCTTGCTCATCAGTAAAGGTGCGCCGGCAGCGATGGCTGCGGGGATTTCGTCGGTGTCGGTTACCACGGTGATACCGGCCTGGCGCAAAGCGAAAACGGCTTTGAGCGTGGCCTCGGGCGTGTAACCGCGGCAGGCGGCAAGGTTGACAATGATGTGCCAGTTGTCGTTATACCAAGCCAAGTGTTGCGCGGTTTCCAAAACGGCGTGTTCGGTTGCCAGGCCGCCGAGAATAATGGTTTGGGCGTTTTGGGCATAGAGCCATTCGATCAGGCCGGTGCTGCGGCTTTCTTTGCTGTCGTGAAAACAGGCGCTGGCGGCTTTGTCGCCTTCGGTTTCGACGGCGTGGTCGTAATCGGCGGGGCAGGGCAGTCCTTTGAGCAGGTGGGTTCCGCGGCAGCTTGCGGCATGGGGGAAATGGTTTTCCAAGCTGAAGGTGAAGAGGTTGCGCGCAGCGTGTTCTTGACCGCCGCACAGGCTGGCGCACAGGGTTTCTTTGGCGGTTGAGGTGTTTTCTACCAAAACGCGTTTTTGGGCGAAACGTGCCTGGCGGTTTAATTCGGGCACGATGTTTTCAGGCTGGTGGACACATTGCTGGTCGTTTGCTGCAAAGCAGGAAAAACGGCATTGCGGTTGGATGTCGATAGCGATGGTAGTCATGATGTTTGCCCCTTGAAAAGTTTGCTGCTGCGCTCTGATAAACGGAAAAAATTTTGGATAATCGGTTTGTTTTCCGATGAACGGCATATTATCAAGACAAACGCATTTGTGCCAGTAATTATTTTCAAATAGTGAAATTATTTTTTTTGGTTAATATTTATGGGCTGCTTTTTCAGACGGCCTGATAATCGGTGTTTATTTAAAACAAATAATTTAATTATTTGATTTATTTTAATAAAATTGTTTTTGGTGTGATAAAGCCAAACAATAGATGGGCAGAGATGGAGTTGCTTTTATGCGACAAGAAAATAATTTTATCGGCATAAAAGAATATTTTGGTGTTTGTTTTCTTTGTGAAACAATCAGATAACTTGATTTTTGCTGTCAGAATAATTTTACCGTCGGCATATTTTTCAGATAAACGGTGAATTTCAGCGGTTAGTGCGGACGGCCGCAAACGGTGCATTGCGGATTACGGGCGAATTCGATCTGCTGCCATTCGTTGTTTAGTGCATCATAAATATTCAGCACGCCGCAGCGGCTGCTGCCCGCGCCCGTTAATATTTTCAGCGTTTCTACAGCTTGGCTGGTGCCGATGATGCCGACCAGCGGGGCGAATACGCCGAATACGGCACAGGCGCCGTCGTCTGCCTGATCACCGTCGAACAGGCAGGCATAGCAGGGCGAATCGGGCAGATCGGGGCGGTAAACGGCAAGCTGGCCTTCGAAACGTGCGGCGGCGCCGGATACCAGCGGCGTGCGGGTGGCGACGGATGCGCGGTTGATTGCCCGGCGGGTAGGAAAATTATCGCAGCAGTCGATGGCGATATCGCATTGCTGCATCAGATCGTGCAGGCGGGGTTCGTTTAGACGTTCGTTTAAAGCGGTGATGTGCGTGCGGCTGTTGATGGCGTTCAGACGGCCTTTCATGGCTTCGGCTTTGCTGCTGCCGAGATCGGCTTCCGAAAAAGCGGTTTGGCGTTGCAGGTTGGTTTCGTCAACCGTGTCGCTGTCGGCGATAATCAGGCGGCCGACACCGGCGGCGGCCAGATAAGGCAAAACGGCCGCACCCAGCCCGCCGCAGCCCACCACCAATGCCGAGGCATCGAGCAGCTTCTGCTGGCCTTCGATGCCGATTTCTTCGAGCAGTATGTGGCGGCTGTAACGCAAGAGGTCGCGGTCGTCCATCTATATATAATAAGTTGGGGTTAGTAGTTGAGGTTTTCGAGGCTGGTGTCGAATGTGAATGTGCCGCTTTTGCCGCCGGTTTTCTCTTCAAGGTGGATTTGCGAAATCACCATGCTTTTATCCACGGCTTTGAGCATATCGTAGATGGTGAGCAGCGCGATGTTAACGCCGGTTAAGGCTTCCATTTCCACGCCGGTTTTGCCTTCGGTGCTGGCGGTAACCACGGCTTTTACGCGGGCAAGCTGCACATCAACGTTGAAATCCACACGCACATGGGTAAGGGCGACGGGGTGGCACAACGGAATCAGAAAGCCGGTTTGCTTGGCGGCCTGAATGCCGGCCACGCGGGCGATGCCGAGCACGTCGCCCTTATTGGCGGAGCCGTCCACAATATATTTGATGGCATCGGGGCCCATGTTGATATAGCCGCTGGCGCGCGCCACGCGTTTGGTGGGGGCTTTTTCGCCGATATCGACCATATGGGCTTCGTTGTTTTCGTTGAAATGGGTTAAGTCGATCATAGTCGTTTCCTGAATGTGTTTTAAATTAAGTTGTTAAGGCTGCCGGAACACAACGGCATAGCGGTTTATTTTAATGGATTTTCGCAGTGTGGGCTATGGTTACCCGCTGAATTATTTTCAGACGGCCTTTTGCATCTTTATTGTTCTTGAATTGTCAAACCAAGCGCAACGTTTTTCGAAACAGCACCTCATAAGCACATTTCCACCCCAAACATTTTCTGGGGCGAAGGTTGATTTTGTCGGTAACCGCTTGAATCTGCGCTGCGCTGTATTGGCCCAAGTCCTGACGCTTGGGAAAATACTGACGCAGCAAACCGTTGGTGTTTTCATTGCTGCCCCGCTGCCACGGCTGGCCAGGCTCCGGAAAATAAAACGGTACCTGCAATTCGTCACTCAGCTGTGCATGCGAGGCAAACTCCTTACCCCTGTCCGGCGTAATCGAGCGCAATGGCATATCACGCAGTACGTCGAGCATTCCTGCTTTGAGCGCTTGTGCATTTTTCTTGGGCAGCCAAACCGTCATCAAATACCGGCTTTTGCGTTCCACCAGGGTTAACAAGACCGCTCCTCCTTGTTTGCCGGCTACGGTATCCGCTTCCCAATGGCCAAAGCGCGAACGGTTGTGTGCCGAAACCGGGCGTTTTGCCAATGGATGGCTGATGGCGATTTTGCCCCGTTTCTCCACCTCTGCAGACTTGCGCCGCCGTTTGCCTTTGTGGCGCAGATGCCATCGGGCTTGTTGCCCGTCCCGATCCAGGCGACCTTGTCGGATGGCGCGGTAAATGGTGGCATAGCTCACACTGAGGGCACTGTTTTCCTGTTTCATGCGCGCCTCAATCTGCTCGGGTGACCATTGCCGGTCCAGCAGCATTTCCTGTACGCAGGCCAAGCGAAGTGTACAGGCGAACTTGGGTTTGGGACGGCAACGGGTTCGCCGTTGCCGATAGTGTTCTTCTGCCTCGCAGGCACTGTATGGCCGGGCAGCTGCATTGCGCCGCAACTCGCGTGAAATGGTGGATTTGTTGCGGTTAAGCACCCGTGCCATGTGGCTGATGCTGACGCCTTGGTTGAGCATCAGCATGATACTTTCGCGCTCCAATGGTGTAAGATGCCGGTAGGTGTTCATAAAGCCTCCTTGTATGCTTTTTGTGTGGTAACAAAATCATACTGCTTTATGGGCACCTCTTCGCATTTGTTGCACTTAGATTGTCAATTCAAGTTTGAAAAGCGATTGTCAACAAACCCTAACCCGCCACCCACTTATATCAAATTACATTTGACTACATTGCTAACAATGATGGTTTCTTGTTATACCTTGCTATACAATGGCTTGCATCGATAACGTTAAGAAAGAAACCTTATGCGCCTCCACATTCTCAATAATCCCAAAGACGCTCCATTGGCCGCCGATGCCGAGTTTCTCACCCAAGCGTTGTTCAGGCTGCTGCACAGCGAAACCACCGAAATCGTGCTCAACACCGTGAAAAAGCTGGCCGATTGCGAAGACAGCAGCGCAGTTATCGAAGAAGTGCTGCCGCAGCTCAACGAGCGGCAAACCCAAAACCTGATTCTGGCCTGCGGCCTGTTTGCGCAAATGCTCAATATCGCCGAAGACGTGCACCACGAACGCCGCCGTTTGGCGCACGAGCAGGCCGGCAGCGCCGCCGCCGCCGGCAGCGTGGCCGACACCGTAAACAAACTGCGCGAACACCAAATCGACGCGCAAACCGTGCAGCACCAACTCGACAACACCTATATCGCCGCCGTGCTCACCGCCCACCCCACCGAAGTGCAGCGGCAGGCCACATTGAATTTCCACCGCCGCATCCGCGCCCTGCTGCCCAAGCGCGAACACTGCAACAGCGCCGAAGCGCTGGAAGAGCTGCAAAGCGAGGTGGACGCCACCTTGCTGGCCTTGTGGCAAACCAGCGAAACCCGCCATTTCAAAATCACCGTCAACAACGAAATCAACAATGGCGTGTCGATTTTTCCGCTCAGCTTTTTCCAAGCCCTGCCCAAACTTTACCGCAGCATGGAAAAAACCTTTCAGACGGCCTATCCCGGCATCAAAGTGCCCGATATTCTGCAAATCGGTGGCTGGATAGGCGGCGACCGCGACGGCAACCCCTTTGTTTCCGCCGACACCCTGCGCCACGCCTTCACCCGCCACGCCGACACCGTGTTCCATTACTACCGCCGCCAACTGAGCGAACTTTACGACGACCTGCCGCTTTCGGTGCGCCGAGTCAGCGTGAGCGAAGGCGTGCTGGCATTGGCCGCACAATCGCCCGACACCGAAATCGCCCACGAAGAAGAACCCTACCGCCGCGCCATCGCCTACATCATGGCGCGGCTGATTGCGCGCGGCCACCAGCTCGGCCTCACCCTCGGTTGCCATTTCGGCCTGCTCGAACCTTATGCCGATGCCGATGAATTTATGGCCGACCTGAAAACCATGCAGCAATCGCTGCGCAACAACCGCAGCGGCCTCTTGGCCGAAGCCCGCCTGGCCGACTTAATCCGCACTGTATCCGTGTTCGGCTTCTATATGATGCCGCTCGACTTGCGCCAACACGCCGACAAACACAGCGAAGTGGTGGCCGAACTGTTTGCCCACGCCGGTTTGGAAAACTACAACGTCCTCACCGAAAAAGAAAAGCAAACCGTGCTGCTGCGCGAACTGCAAAACCGGCGCCCGCTCTACAGCCCCTATGTGGTTTACAGCCAACACACCCAGCACGAACTGGCGATTTTTCACGAAGCCCGCCGCGTGAAAAACGAATTGGGCGAAAAAGCCATCAACCAAAGCATCATTTCCAACTGCGAACAGCCCAGCGACCTTTTAGCCTTGGCCCTGCTGCTGAAAGAAAGCGGCCTCTTGGTGTTGCAGGAAAACGGCAAACCCCAAAGCCGCATCAACATCGTGCCGCTGTTTGAAACCATCGAAGCACTCGAAAACGCCTGCAACGTGATGGATACTATGTTTGCCCTGCCTTGGTACCGCGACTTGCTCGAAAGCCGCGGCAATATCCAAGAAATCATGCTCGGCTATTCCGACAGCAACAAAGACGGCGGCTATGTGAGCAGCTCGTGGGGGCTTTATCAGGCCGAATTGGGGCTGGTGGAACTGTTTGGCCGCTACAACGTGCGTATGCGCCTCTTCCACGGCCGCGGCGGCAGCGTAGGGCGCGGCGGCGGCCCCTCTTACCAAGCCATTCTCGCCCAACCCGAACACAGCGTGGCCGGCCAGATACGCATCACCGAGCAAGGCGAAGTGATTACCGCCAAATATGCCGACGCAGGCAACGCCCGCCGCAACCTTGAAACCCTGGTGGCCGCCACACTCGAAGCCAGCCTGCTGCCGCAGAGCCAAACCCCCGACGGCAAACTGATGCAGGCCCTTTCCGACAGTGCCTTCAAAGACTACCGTGCCCTGATTACCGCCGACGGCTTTATCGACTATTTCCTGCAAACCAGCCCCATTCAGGAAATCGCCACCCTCAACCTCGGCAGCCGCCCCGCCAGCCGCAAAACACTCGCACGGATTCAAGATTTGCGCGCGATTCCGTGGGTGTTTTCATGGACGCAAAACCGCCTCATGCTGCCCGCATGGTACGGCTTCGGCAGCGCCGTGGAAGAATTGTGCAGCCAAGACACAGGCCGTCTGAAAGCCTTGCAGGAACACGCCCAAAACAACCCCTTCTTCCAAGCCATGCTTTCCAATATGGAACAAGTGATGGCCAAAGCCGATTTAACCCTGGCCGAAAACTATGCCGCCCTGAGCGAATCACCCGAGCGCGCCGCCGAAATCTTCGCCCTGATTAAAAACGAATACCTCAAAAGCCGCCAAGCCCTGCTCGATATATTGCAAACCGACGAGCTGCTCAGCGACAACCGCAGCCTCGCCCGCTCGCTCGCCCTGCGCATCCCCTACCTGAACGCCCTCGGCGGCCTACAGGTAGCCCTGCTCAAACGCCTGCGCAAAGACCCGGGCAACGCCCACCTGCTGCAAATGGTGCACCTCACCATCAACGGCGTGGCACAAGGCTTGCGCAATACCGGTTAAGGTCGGCTGGGTGAAAAAAGGCCGAGACCTTTGCAAAATTTTTTTAGGCACCTTAAAACACTTGCGTCATGCTCGGGCTTGACCCGAGCATCTTTTGGTTTAAGCAGAAAAAGAGATACCCGGTCAAGCCCGAGTATAACGAAACATAAAATATAAATAAATTCAGAAGTAAAACGCCTTTTTGCAAAAATATTTGCCTGTCTGAAAAGTTTTCAGGCAGGCACTTTTTGAAGCATTGAATAAACAGAGCGGCAGTTAACCAACAAACCGAAATAGCCCAATAGCAACCGTAGGTCGGGCATTTATGCCCGACTTTTTTAGCTACACGCGGGGAAATTTGATTTTCTTCGGATCAAAAGCCGCAGCATCGTATTTTAAAATCCGCTTGCCGAAAGATTCCTGCAAATCGGCCACGGCCTGTTGGTAATCCGGGTGGTGCTGGTTGGCAATCACATCCACAATCTCTTGGTAGCCCCAAATGCCGCCCACATCCTCCAGCGCATGGTTCATCGCCCCGTCGGTGCAAGCAGGCAGGCGCAGGCGCGGCGGCTTGATCATCAATGCTTCGCACAGAATCACATGCTCCCAATCATCGCCCATATCATAGGTATAGATCATGCGTTCGCCCACCGGCAAAACATCACGCAACTTAGGTGCCGTTTCCATAGCCCGGCGCTCGCAATCTTCGGGGTCGTCAAAATCAAAGTCTTCAAAATCCGGATAAACCCGCCCGGCAGCACCGCCGTTTTCCATACCGAATTGATACAAATGGCAAGCCTCCCAACCGAAAGCGGCTTGCAAAATCCAGTGCAAATCATAAAGCGTTGCCTCGGCAGGCACCAACAACCGCCGCCATATCTCAGGCTCGGAACCCGCCAGATGCACGCGAAGCTGGAAACATAAAACCGGTTTGGCCATCATAATCACCTGTACACATATTGAAATAAAACAGTAGGGTAAACCGGTTCGGGCGGGCTGTAAACCGCTATGCCGATATAAACCTGCCCAAACGCCCGCGCAAACACGCGGCAACGCCCACCCGCAGCAAATGGCACACCCCACCCTCAACGGCGTGACACAAGGCTTGCGCAATACCGGCTAAGGTTGGCTGAGTGAAAAAAGGCCGTCTGAAAAACTGCTCGGCAGAATCTCAGACAGGCTTTGTCGGATTTGCAGGCTGATTCGTATTGTGAGCGGTAGAGTGTATGGCGTAAGCCACGCACGCGGTGGGTGGAAACTCAAACAACGCGTGCGCGCCGAGGGCGCACACCCTACACATGCGGGCTACGCTGGCTTCGGTTTAGGTTCCTTGGTTGCTCCACTCTTGCTCGGCGTGGTTACCCAGTTTGCGCCCAACTATGGCTTTTACGGTTTCTATGCCCTGATGGCCGCGGGCCTGGCTGCCTTCGCCTACACCCAAAGCATCGTGCCGGAAGAAGAGCGTAGCGTGTTTGTGAATATGCCCGGCAACACCGCCGCCATGTCTGCCGATTTGGATCCGCGCTATCCGAATGAGCAGAGTGGGGCAGACGCGGCGCGAAACAGCAGCAATGAAGATGAAGCAGCCCGTAAAACCGATTAACTGATTTAACAAAGCAAGCAAAGGCCGTCTGAAAAAGTTTTCAGACGGCCTTTGGGTATAAAACCCCATCGAACGCGTGCATACTTTAGGTATGTACCCTATCTATGGGTTTGGAGATTCGTGCAGGCTACGACTTGTTACGCACCATAAAAGCAAAACTGAAAACAAATTTCAGACGGCCTGCTGACTTCATTCCTCCAATATCCGTTTTCCCGACTTGCCTAATAATCCCAAAGATACCGTTTCAGGCAGACATGATTTTCGTCTTTCAACTCCACCCCTTCCACACGCAGCAACCCGGCCTGTTCCGCTCAACCCGGCACCAGCCTGCCCGACGCGTTCACCACCCGATGGCAGGGATAACGCCCGTAGAATGCCGCATTCGCCAACACGCTCCCCACCAGACGCGCGTTTTTCTCCCGCCCGATCAAACGCGCAACCTGCCCGTAAGTCGCCACCCGCCCCGCAGGGATTTCTTCGACTACCGATAGGATTTCGAATGCAAGGCAGTCGTTTTTGGGGCGGGGACGAGATTTGGGGTTGGGCATTTCAGACGGCCTTTGGGGATATATAATGGGTTAGTAGGTATGTTCCAACGCAATTTTGGCTGACGTATGGTAACGTGCAATATGGTTTTGTCATGATATGTCGTACAATACCGTGCAGGGTGGTTTCTACTTCGGAGAGTTCAGGTATGGTTACTGTCCATCTGTCGGAAAATGTTGAAGTTGTACAATATAATGATGAACTTTATAAGGTAAACCTGATGTATTATGAGTATGTTGTGTTATCAAACTCAATCCAGCTCTATCTTCATGGGGTTCTAAAAAAACTAAATTTTCTATATCATCAATTTCTGTTTCAAGTTTTGCCTTCCACTCTTTTAACACAATAGTGGCTTTTTTCTTTGCTGATTTATTAATAATGTAAATAAAAAGTCCACCTTCTTTGCAAGTTGGGCTACCACTCGTATATCTATCAACTAATTGTTGGAAACCTTTTAATGAATATGCAGAGCCATCGCTTAATTTTGCTTCACCTAACCATAAATACCGATTTGATTTAATATGAATATCAACATGCCCACCTGCATGATTATCATGTGTAACGTAAAATGTATGTTGAAATCGTGCTTGAAAATGTGTAACAAGATTGAAAGAGATTAAATCTTCTCCACAGTTGCATAGCATATCTTTATGCTGTTCAGCCCAAATTATCCAATTAATAATTTCATTATTAATTAATTGATAAAAAACAGTTATATCTGTTTTTGCATCTAGGCATTGTGCTTCAAATGAATTTCCTCTATTTATATCACCAAGAGTTAATGTATTTTCCATTAAATAACATTCTCACTTTTTAATTCTTTTGCTAACTCACTTAAAGTAAATGTAATAAATAACTTATGCGGGTCAAATTTAGCTTGTATCTTTCCATTATCTAAATAAATATAACCAGCCTCCCTTATCTCTGCTAACTCATTTTCATCAAGTTCAATAGGCTCTTTAGTATATTCATCAATATAACGATAAATAGGTTCCAATAAATGCCATTTATTCCCACATAAATAATAAAATATGTCTATCAAAACATCTTTTTCAGTATCTTTAGTTACTTCTGATATGCGTTTAGGTGTTATATTTTTTAATAATTCAATTTTTGTACTTTGCAGATAATTAACAAGCAAAACCAGCCGATTCCTTTGCTTTTGGCTTAAAGAATCGGCGTACTGAATTTCTTGACAAATAGATGCAAAAGTAGGTGTTTTCATTTTTTAAATTACAATGAAAAACTAAATATAGTGAATTAAAATAAGAATTCCGAACTTTACTCCCCCTTACCAGCAGAAAAAAATGGCCTACCCGATAGAACTCCGACAAAAAGCAATCGAATATTACCGGCAATGCCAAAATGCAAGCCAAGTCTGCCGTGTATACGGTATCAGCGACAAAACGCTGAGCAGTTGGCTGCGACTCTATGAACAAACAGGTTCACTGGCGCATCAAGTCAAAGGTGGTAATGCCACAAAAATAGACAGGCAACAGCTTTCAGACTATCTCGAACAGCATCCTGATGCCTACCTGCACGAAATCGCAGAACATTTAGGGTGCAGCCCCCCAAATGTCAGCTACCTGCTCAAAGTCATGGGCATCACACGAAAAAAAAGACCACCACATACAAAGAACAAAAACCCGAACAAGTAGCCGCTTATCAACAAGCATTGAGCCAATATACTGACTATCAAGCAGTTTTTCTTGATGAAACAGGGTTCGACACCTTTTTTTACCGCCCTTACGCTTACTCGAAAAAAGGCGTACCCGTCAAAGCACAAATCAGCGGCAGAAAATACCAACGTATTTCATTGGTTGCGGCACAAATCCAAGGTAAAGGCAGCCTGATTGCCCCCATGACCTATTGCGGCACCATGGACGGCAGCCTGTTCGAAGCATGGTTTGAGCAAATGCTGCTGCCCGAACTGACGGAGAAATCCGTCATCATTATGGACAATGCCCGTTTCCACCGTATGGCGGTTTTGACTGAAATGGCGCAGAAGCAGGGACATAAAGTATTGCCCCTTGCTCCTTATTCACCCGAGCTTAATCCGATTGAAAAGGTATGGGCGAATATTAAAAAGCATTTGCGGAAAGTTTTACCTGCCGTGGGAGATTTTATGACTGCACTGCTACGTAGTTCTTATTTTAATTGACTATATTTTATTAGTTAAACTATCTAAATCTTCTTGACAGGCACAATCATCAATTTCTGCAATGTAACAAGCAGAAATCTTTGTAGTTCCATCTAAGAAACTTTTGTAACTTAGAGAAATAGTTGGTTCAAACAAATCATTTCCTGAAACTGAAGCCCATTTTTTTTCAATAGCATGAAATTCAGTTTTTGATTCAATTGCATCCATACCACTGACATGATATGTTTCTAACCTTAAATCTTCTCTGGCACTACGTCTATCCAATCTTTCATGTTTTACAGACCCCGAGTCAGTGTAGTGGCTAAAACTGGTAACCCTGCCAAGACTTTCGTCATATAATGCACGGATTGCATTGCCAATATTTTTCCTTTTTGCACTAGATAATACAGGATAAATTTTTACAAGATATGCAAAAAATGTTTCTGATAAATAATCCATATCACTTTGACTTGTAATGGCAGTAGTATCACTATACAAAGTAATTAATCTATCTTTTCTATTAATTGTAAAATAACTTATTAATTGTTTAAAATCTTGGCGAATAGCAATTAACTCATCGTATAAACCAACATCAAATCCACGAAAATAATCTTGCACTTCATCAGGAGCCTCTCCTAAAGTAAACTCCCTACGCTTTCGGAAAGATTTACGACCACATACCCAAAATCTATTAATATTTTCATCTCTTGTATCTTTTGAAATACAAAATAAATCAGTACTTTGATTTTCTAAAATATCTCTTGGAATTAGTTTTGGAAAATATTTTGAGTATTCTGTTATCTTATTTTCCTCAATTAATTTACCCAATTTATCTTCCAATTCTTGTAAATTAGTTTCTGTTAAATCTGAAATATCAAAGAAACAAATCGCTTTTTTACCATACTCCAAACTTCTATCATACTCGTCAGACAATACTTTATTAATTTTATTAATAAGATCGTTTTCGCCGCCTAATTCATTAACTTTTTCCTTTAAGCTTAGCCAAGACTGAACTCTAAAAATACCTCTCGAAAATAAAATTCGGCTTAACTTACGAATAGAATAATCACGCTCTTGCAAATAATTAATTAGCGCAAGTGTTTCTTTTTTTAATTCATTCATAATTTACTCTTAATTGTTTAAAGTTACTGTAATTAAATTTTTTCTACTTCTACATCAGTTGTTTTAACAACAGACACATCATCACTCCCGTTCGGGAAAATCGGTTTGCGGGAGCTGGTCGAACCAGTCGTCCCACAGGTTTTCGCTGGGCGTAAGCAGGCGGGATTTGCCGACGACGATGACGGAAACTTTTTTCACATCGTCGGGAAAGGCTACGGCTTTGGGCAGACGCACGGCTTGGCTTTGATTGCTTTTAAAAATAGTGGCTTGGGTCATGGGATATGCTCCTTGTAGATACTTTGGAAAAGTGTAGCATGGTTTTCAGACGGCCTGAAAAACTATTTATTTGACTGTTGCGCTTAAAACATCTTTAAGGCCGTCTGAAAGGGCTTGGTTTCTGCAAGGCATCGTTTTCTTATGGCTGCATCTGTTCGGGCTTTTTCAGACAGGCTTTGCGGGTGGGCTTATCCATATGAGTAGGTCGGGCATTCATGCCCGACAAAAATCAACATACGGGACACGGTGGTGTCGGGCATGAATGCCCGACCTACTTATTCAAACTTTCCCACTCCTTACCCAACCGCTTCACCGACACCGGATACGGCGTTTTCAACTCCTGCGCGAACAGCGACACTCTTAATTCTTCTATCTGCCATCTAAACCCAGCAAGGCCGTCTGAAACGGGTTGGTTTTGCCGCGTGAGACTGTTTGTTTTTTCCTGCCACATCTGTTCCAGCTCTTGGATTTCGGCTTCGCGCGTTTGGTCGCGGGCGGGGTTGCCGCTGTATTTTTCCATGCGCAGGGTCATGGCGCGGATGTAAACGGGCAGGCGCGGCCATTTCGGCCACGGGGTGCGGACGGCGAAACCTGCGCCGAGCAGGGTTTGCACGCGTTCGCGCAGCAGGGGGGCGAGCGGGTGTTTGCCGCTGGCGAGTTTGCCGTTGAGTTCGGCGTAGGCGGTGGCGGTGTCTTGCAGGTAGCGGCTGACGGCTTCTTTGACGGCGGGCAGGCGGCTGCGGGCGCGTTTGATTTGTTCTTTGAACGCTTTTTCGCTGCGGGGCGGTTCGTCGTCGCCGATAAAGGCGCGGTCGCACACGGCGGCGGTAAGGTCGTCGCGCAGGACGTCGGCGGGGATATGTTTGAGCAGCATGGCTGCTTGGGTAAACCCTTGAATGCCTTTGTTGAGGTCTTTCATATGCTCTTTGAGCTGGAGCTGCATCAGGGCGATCACGCCTTGGCGGTGGGCGGCTTGGGCGGCTTCGGCTGTGTCAAACAGGCGCAGGGCGATGTTGCCGTTTTTTTCTTTTTGCAAACCCAAAAAGCCGGTGAGCTGCTGTTTGCCGCGGGCGAATTTGATGGATTCGGGCAGGGTGCCGATGTCCCAGTTGCTTACGTTGTCGCGCTCGAATTCTTGGGTGTTGTCGCGGAAGGTTACGGCGGCGGCTTGGCCTAACTCTTGTTGCAGCCCGGCCAGGTTGCGGCCTATGGCCAGCTCCTGCCCGCCGTCGTCGATGATGCGCAGGTTGAAATAGCAGTGTTCGGGCAGTTTGAAGGCTTGCCAGTCGTCGAGATTGATTTGTTCGAGCAGGCGCATATCGCCGGCGGTTTTGGCGATAAAACGGGCAAGCTGAGGAATAACCGGCTCTTGGCGGTTGGGGCTGCTTTCTAAAAATTTGGTGATGAATTCGGGCACGGGCACGCAGATGCGGCGGATTTGTTTGGGCAGGGCTTTGATCAGCAGTTGCAGTTTTTCGCGCAGCATACCGGGCACCAGCCATTCGAGCGCGGGGGCGGAGAGGCGGTTGAGCACGGTAAGCGGCACGGTGAGAGTTACGCCGTCGAGCGGGTGGTGCGGCTCGAAGCGGTAGGCCAGTTTGAATTTGCCGTCGGGTGTTTTATAAAACTTGGGGAATTGTTCTTCGGTGATGTGCGCGGCGGCGTGCTGCATCAGATCTTCTTTGCTGAGAAACAACAGGCGCGGGTTTTCCTGCTCGGCTTGTTTCAACCAGCTTTGGAAGGTGCGGATATCGGCAAGGGGTTTAGAGGTTTCAGACGGCCTTTGACGAGGCGGATTTGAATTTGCCGTTTCTGTCTTTTCCGCCGCGTTTTGGGATGGTGGGTTGACACCAACCCTACGCGGGTTTTCAGACGGCATAGGCGTAGGTCGGGCATTTATGCCCGACGGGGTTTGTGCGCTTGCGTTGGCGGTGTCGGGCATAAATGCCCGACCTACGGTTTCAGACGGTCTATACATTTCAGGCAGCCGTTGATGGTAAAAATCAAACAGCGCTTCTTCGTCCACCAACACATCCTGCTTGCGCGATTTGTGTTCCAGCTCGGCGATTTCGCGGATCAGCTTTTTGTTGTGGACAAAAAAATCGGCTTTCAAATCGCATTCCTGCGCCACCAGCGCGCCGCGGATAAAGATTTCTCGCGCTTCTTCGGGGGCGACGCGGCCGTAGGCAACGGGGCGGCGCGGCAAAACCGTTAAACCGTAAAGGGTTACCCGCTCGCTGGCCACCACTTCGCCGCGCTTCTGCTCCCAATGCGGCTCGAAATAATGATATTTCACCAAATGCGGCGCTTCCTGCTCGATCCATTCGGGCTGGATGGCGGCCACATCGCGGGCATACAGCCGCGTGGTTTCGGTGAGTTCGGCGGCCATCACCCATTTGGGCTTGGATTTGAACAGGGCGGAAGCGGGGAATAAATGAAAGTGCGAACCGCGCGCGCCGGTGTAATCGTGGCCGTCGGGCGATTTCATGCCCACGTTGGCGATCAGGCCGGTGAGCAGGGCGCGGTGGATTTGTTCGTAGCCCGCTTCTTTGGCGGCGCGGATGTGGGCGCGGTGCTGTTTTTTATCCAGTTGTTTTTGTTTGAGTTTGGCGGATAAATCTTGGTCGCCTGCCTGTTCAGACGGCCTCAACTGCTCTTGCACGGGCGGCCGTCTGAATGCCTGCTCTTTGCTGGTCAAACCCATTTCAATGGCGATTTCGGCCAATTGGCGGTGCAGCTCTCGCCATTCGCGCATCCGCAGGTGCGATAAGAAATATTGGTGGCACCACTGCACCAACTGTTTGTTCGACAAGCCTTTGTCGCGCTCGCGCTGGAAGCTGTCCCAAATATTCAGATAGGCCAGAAAGTCGGACTGCTTGTCGGTAAACCGCTCGTGCGCCTTGGCAGCCGCTTCGCGCGCCTCAAGCGGCCGCTCGCGCGGGTCTTGAATGGAGAGTGCGGAGGCAATCACCAAGATTTCCGCCATACAGTCGTGCTTTTTCGCCGCCAACAAAATGCGGGCGATTTTCGGATCAATGGGCAACCGCGCCATTTGTTCGCCGAGTTTGGTTAGGCGGTAGCGGGGTTTGGTGGGTGTTTTCAGGCTGCCTGAAAGATTTTCAGACGGCATATTCGTATTGCTTTTCATGTTTTGCATAACGGATTGGTAGGTCGGGCATTGATGCCCGACATTTTGGGTTGTTTCTTGGTTTTTCGTCGGGCATCAATGCCCGACCTACTCGTAATCAAAATCTCGGCTGACGCCGCCCCAATCTTCGGGGTAAACACCTTGTTTCACATATTTGTGAAAAGTGGAAAACGGCCAATCTTTTGCCGCCTGCACATAACCGTGTTTCACCGGGTTGAAATGAATGTAATCCATGCAATTGGCAAAATCTTCATCATTTCGTATGCAATGCTCCCAGAAGCGCTGTTGCCAAATGCTGCTTTGGCGTTTTTTGACTTCGTTTGCGGTTTTTGCCAGATTATCGTAATGCTTGCAATGATGGCTGACATAACGCTTGATTTGGTTCCAGCGCGTTGAAAAATCGGCATCGTTTTCAGGCATTTGCCAAATGGTGTGCAGGTGGTCGGGCAAAATAACCAAGGCTTCGGTTTTAAACGGGTATTTTTGCCGCACCGTTTTCAACGCCGTTTTTAAAACCGGCATCACGTCGGGATGAGTCAATATCGGGCGGCGTTGGTAAGTGACCACCGTGAAAAAATAGAGCGAACCTTGTCGGTAAAATCGGCGGTATTGCATTGTGGTTTTCCCGTTATTTATTTTGATTTATAGTGGATTAAAATAAGAATGCCGAAGTAGGGTAAAACGATTCTTTAGCATATCGCCCAATTGCAAGTTTGAATGCAGTTATTTCATTTCGGAGTTTTTATTTGAATTCACTATATATGTGAATCATTTTGTAGGTCGGGCATTTATGCCCGACATTGTTGTTTTGTTGGTTGGTTTTTGTCGGGCATAAATGCCCGACCTACTTGAGATATACGATTTTCGTACCGTCAACACGTAGAGTTTCGGTGTCTTGCAAATGTTGAAATAGTTTTTCGGTTTCTTCGTCGCTGCATCTGGTATGCGCTTTGATTGTGTTACTCAATGCGCTTACTTTACTCGGGCGTTTACCTTTAGCAACAGATAATGCGGCAATGACTTTTTTCCACATGGTTTCATCAGGTTGATAATTTTCAGGCTGCTTTACGGCCGGTTTCGGTTTGGGTCCGGGAAAGGGGCCATATTCAATTTTACCGCTCTCTTGCCGGATTAAATTCTGTTCGCGCAAATGCCGTGCAAATGCTTGAATATCGCCTTGATTAATGCGTAAACAAAATGCATCCGCCCGACTTTGTACGGCTGCCTGAAAATCGGCGTAGTTTTTCGGTTTTATCTGCAAAATATAGCGTTGGATTTTTTGCAGCAAATCGGTATCACCGATATGGTAAGACACAACATCTTGTTCATTAATACTAATCAGGTTTTGTGCTTTGAGTTTGTTGGTAATGGCAACAACAATCTTCATACACTCTTCGTCTATTTTGCCTGTCAGTAAATCACACAAAATATGCTTACGTAGATTTTGCTGCAAATTATGCAGGCGGCTGGGGCGGAAAGCATCAGGTTGGCGTAAAGCGGTTAAGGCCGCCTGAAAATAAGGGGATAAAGATTGATGCGGCTTAGGTGCAGTTTCAGGCTGCTGATTGCCGGCTATCTGCGGCGTTGGCGGTGTGGCAGTGATTTTTTCATACTGCACTTCATCTATATTTGCCAAGCGGACAATGCCTTGTGCGTGTTGGCTTTCTAAAATGTGTTCTACCAAAATGTCGTAGCCGCCGTCGCGCGAGAGTATGCCGATTTGGGCATTGGGGTCGGAAGCGGTAATCTGCCCGAGATAGTAGCTTAAGTAGAAATCCAATGCGTTCTTGCCTGTTTTCTGCAAATGAACGAGATGGGTACGTTCGCCAAAGCGCAATAGCGATTTCACTAAGCTAACCGGCAACATTTTATGTACGACACCTAAAAACAACCAAATATGCGTATCATCAGGCGGTAATTTATCTAAGTTTTGCGGTTGGACGTTTTCAAAATCAATTAGTAAGTGTTTCATAAATTTAAATTTTATTGTGAGCAAATCAGTAGGTCGGGCATTGATGCCCGACATTATTTTGCATTACGTATTGGTTTTCGTCGGGCATAAATGCCCGACCTACATATTTTCAGACAGGCATTTTTCAGACGGCCTCCTCCACCGCTCCCAGTTCCAACAACACCTGAAACCCGTCATTGATATACCGCTGGTCGGGTGCTTCGAGAAACGGGAACGCCGCCACATCGCCCAGGTTCAGCGCGGCCATGCGCAGGATTACTGCCGCCAGATTGCTGCGGATGATTTCGGGGTCGGTAAACGCGCTGCGTTGTTCAAAATCTTCTTCCGAATACAAGCGGATACACACGCCGGCGGAGACGCGGCCGCAGCGGCCGGAACGCTGGCGGGCGGCGGCCTGGGAGATTTTTTCCACATGCAGCTGCTCCACTTTGGCGCGGGCGGAATAGCGTTTTACCCGCGCCAGGCCGGTGTCGATCACATATTTGATGCCCGGCACGGTGAGCGAGGTTTCGGCGACGTTGGTAGCCAGCACGATGCGGCGTTTGCTGCCGTTGGGGTGGAAGATTTTGTGCTGTTCGGCATTCGACAAACGGGCGAACAGCGGCAGGATTTCGTCGTGGCGGCGCAGCGGTGATTTGCGCAGGGCTTCGGCGGCTTCGCGGATTTCACGTTCTCCAGGCAGGAATACCAGAATATCGCCGCTACCCAAATGCGCCAACTCGTCGGCGGCATCGACGATGGCATCTGCGATTTCGATTTCCGCTTCGTCTTCGTCTGCCGCGTGCAGCGGCCGGTAAAGGATTTCGACGGGATAGGTGCGCCCGCTCACTTCCAGCACGGGGGCGTTGTCGAAGTGCTTGGAAAAACGCTCGGCATCGATGGTGGCCGAGGTGATGATGATTTTTAAATCGGGGCGGCGCGGCAGCAGTTGTTTCAGGTAGCCCAGCAGAAAATCGATGTTCAGGCTGCGTTCGTGCGCTTCGTCGATGATGATGGTGTCGTAGGCGGTGAGGTAGCGGTCGGTTTGCGTTTCGGCGAGCAAAATGCCGTCGGTCATCAGTTTCACATAGGCATCGCGCGAGGTGTTGTCGTTAAAGCGCACTTTGTAGCCGACCGTTTCGCCGATGTTGCTGCCCAATTCTTCGGCAATCCGCTCGGCAACGGAACGTGCGGCCAGGCGGCGCGGTTGGGTGTGGCCGATTAAGCCTGCGGCGCCGCGCCCGAGTTCCAAGCAGATTTTCGGCAGCTGTGTGGTTTTGCCCGAACCGGTTTCACCGCAGATGATGGTTACTTGGTTGTTTGCAATGGCGTTTTTGATGTCGTCCAACCGCTCGTGCACCGGCAGCGTGCCGTCGTACTGCGGCTTGGGCAGCGCGGCTTGGCGTTTGAGAAACGCCGCGTGCGATTTTTGGTATTTTTGCTGCACCGCTTCCAAGCCGCCGAAACGTTTCGGGTTTTTGAAGGCGTTTTGCAGGAAATGGCGGTCGCGGGCGAGGGTTTGGGATAAATCGGGCTGCATGGAGTAAAGGTGGAAAGTTCTGCTAAAACAAAGGGTGTAGATTATAACAGAAGGCCGTCTGAAAAGTTTTCAGACGGCCTTCTGTTTGCAGCAGGGCGGTTTACCAGATTTTGCTGCCTGCGGCTTCCAATCCTGCTGAAATGCCGGCGCGCAGGTGGCGGCCGAAGAGTTGGCTGAGGCTGTCTTCGGGGGTGTAGTCGACGATTTTCGGGGCTTTGATCACATCGCGCGACACGCTGTAGATGCTGCCGTAGCCGTCGATCAGGCCGGCGGCTTTGGCTTCGTTGCCAGTGTAGATGCGGCCGCTGAAAATATCAGGGTTTTCTTTTTCTTTCAGGCGGTTGCCGCGGCCGAGTTTGACGGCTTTGATGAATTCCTGATGAATGTCGGCGAGCATCTGCTCCCAAATGCGGGTTTGTTCGGGCGTTTCGGGAGAGAACGGGTCGCCCATGCCTTTGTTGCTGCCTGCGGTTTTGAGGCGGCGTTTCACGCCGAGTTTGTCCATCAGGCCGGTGAGGTCGAAACCGCCGCCGATTACGCCGATGCTGCCGATCATGCTGGAGGGGTCGGCGTAGATTTTGTCGGCGGCGGCGGCGATGTAGTAGCAGCCTGATGCGCAAACGTCTTCGGCAACCACATAAAGCGGGATGTTGCGGCTTTTATATTCGCTTTTCAGGCGGCGTATTTCGTTAAAGGCGGTGTTGGACACCACGGGTGAGCCGCCGGGGCTGTTGGCGCGGATGATGATGCCTTTGACTTTGTTGTTTTTATAGGCTGCTTCGAGGCTGTCGCGCAGCATGGCGGTTTGGTCTTCATATTCGTCGCCGATGGCGCCGGTGAGGGAAATGACGGCGGTGTGTTCTTCGGATATGTTAACCAGTTGGTTGGCGGGGGTGCTTTGGCTGCTGCTGCACGAGTTGGCGGCGATGGCCAGAAATACCAGCACCCACAGGGCGCGCCAAAGGTTGCGCCAGAAGCGGGCGCGGCGCTGCTCTTTATAGGCTTCGAGCAAAACGTCGCGCAGGGTGTTGCGCTCCCAGCTTTCGCCTGCGCCGGGGTTGGCGGGCGGTGTGTCGTTGTTGTTATTACGGATGCGGTATTGCATAAAACGGGCTTTCTGATAATGAAATGCCGTTTATTGTAGGCGAATCGAGACCGTCTGAAAACCGAGCGTTGCTAGGGTCTGTCGACAATTAACGCAACGGCGGTATTTTTGGTCAAAATCCCCCGTCTGCGGCGTTAAAAATGCTCGCAAGGTGTTCAACCTTGCTGCGCTTTTTGCCTTGCATCTGCGGATTTTCCCTCAAAAAACCGCTTCGCAAGCCTTCTGACTACACTCCCTAGTGCGGCTTTCAGACGGCCTGTATTTTTCGGTTTGTTTGCTTTAGTTGCAGAATTTGCCGATATCGGCATCATAACGTTTGATGAATTCGTCGCGGTTGGCCACGCGGGCGGTTTCGGCAAACTGGCGGTTGAGACGGGCGGTTTTGCAGTTGTCTTCTTTCTGCTGGCGGTTTTGCTCTTCGATTTTCTTGTTTTGCTCTTCGATTTTTTTGTTTTCTTGGCTGATGGCGTCGTTGAGCTGTTTTTGTTTGTCGGCCAGCGAGCCTTCGCCTTCGGCGGCTTGGGGGGCGGGCGGCGGGGTAACGGTGCGGGTGCGCACGTTAACGGTTGATGCGTTGGAAACTTTCAGGTTTTGCGGCACATCGGAATAGCTGGTGCTGCCGTTTTTGTTTTTCCATGTGTAAACCTGGGCGGCGGAAAACTGCGCCGGCAGCAGCAGGCAGGCGAGAACGGCGGTGCAGACGGTGCGGGTAATGTGCATGGTTTTTCTTTCTTTGGTATGTTTTCGGAATAGGTTTTCAGACGGCCTTTATTATATTGTTAAATCAGGTAAGTGTCATAACAAGTACATTATTTGGCGATATAAAGGCCGTTACTGTTTGTATGGTTACAACGGTGGCGGCTTGGCGGCGGCGGTGTAATTTTCTTAAATTTTAGGTGTTTTGCAGCGGCAAACGGCTGTTAAGCGGGCGGCGGATTTGGTACAATGCCGTGCATCTTGCACAAACTGAAAGCCTGAGCATCATGCGTATCGTTGAAAAAGCCTATACCTTTGATGACGTTTTGCTGGTTCCCGCACATTCCCAAGTGCTGCCGCGCGACGTTAAACTCCAAACCCCGCTCACACGCGGAATCACGCTCAACACCCCCTTGCTCTCCGCCGCGATGGATACCGTAACCGAAGCCCGCCTGGCCATTTCGATGGCGCAGGAAGGCGGCATCGGCATCATCCACAAAAACATGACGCCCGAGCGCCAGGCCAATGCCGTGGCCAAAGTGAAGCGCCACGAAAGCGGCATCGTGAAAGACCCGGTAACCATCAAGCCCGAAATGCTGATCCGCGAGTTGGTGGAAATGCTCTCGAAACGCAAGCGTAAAATGTCGGGCCTGCCGGTGGTGGAAAACGGCAAAGTGGTGGGCTTGGTAACCAACCGCGACCTGCGTTTTGAAAAACGCCTCGACCAGCCCGTTTCGGCGATTATGACCCCGCGCGAGCGTCTGGTTACCGTGCCGGAAGGCACGTCTATCGAAGATGCGCGCGACGTGATGCACGAGCATAAGGTGGAGCGCGTATTGGTGGTGAACGGCGATTGGGAGCTTAAGGGCCTGATTACCGTGAAAGATATTCTCAAAACCACCGAGTTTCCCAACGCCAACAAAGATTCAGACGGCCGCCTGCGCGTGGGCGCGGCGGTGGGCGTGGGCGCGGATACCGACGAGCGCGTGAAAGCGCTGGTTGAAGCGGGTGTGGACGTGATTGTGGTCGATACCGCCCACGGCCACAGCCAAGGTGTGCTGGATCGCGTGAAGTGGGTGAAACAAAATTACCCGCAGGTGCAGGTAATCGGCGGCAACATCGCCACCGCGCAAGCCGCGCGCGATTTGGTGGCAGCCGGCGCGGATGCGGTGAAAGTGGGCATCGGCCCCGGCTCCATCTGCACCACCCGTATCGTGGCGGGCGTGGGCGTGCCGCAGCTGACCGCTATCCACAATGTGGCCGAAGCCTTAAAAGGCACGGGCGTGCCGCTGATTGCCGACGGCGGCATCCGTTTTTCGGGCGACATCGCCAAAGCGCTGGCCGCCGGTGCGCACTGCGTGATGTTGGGCGGTATGTTTGCCGGCACCGAAGAAGCGCCGGGCGAAATCGAGCTGTATCAGGGCCGTTCGTATAAGTCTTACCGCGGCATGGGTTCGCTGGGCGCGATGAGCCAGGGTTCGAGCGACCGCTACTTCCAAGATAAGGAAGACAGCGCCGACAAATACGTGCCCGAAGGTATCGAAGGCCGTGTGCCCTATAAAGGCCCGATTGTGCAGATTATCCACCAACTGGTTGGCGGCCTGCGTTCGAGCATGGGCTATCTGGGCTGCAAAACCATTGCCGAAATGCACGAAAAAGCCGAGTTTGTGGAAATCACCGCCGCCGGCATGAGCGAATCGCACGTTCACGATGTGCAGATTACCAAAGAAGCACCGAACTACCACCGTTAACCGGTATCGAGGCCGTCTGAAACGTTTCAGACGGCCTCGTGTCAGGCTGCGGCTTGACATCAAACAAGTTTTACCCGATTTGCCGCGCAAACACTCGTTTCGGGAAGCGCGAATCGGTATAATCGGCGCCGTAATATTTATAGTGAAACAAAATAAGAGCGAGACAAGGCGACGAAGCCGAAGACAGTACAGGCAGTACGGCAAGGCGAGGCAACGCGGTATCGTTCTTATTTTGTTTTACTATATTTCAGCAGAGCGGCTTCAGGTTCGGTTACAAAGCCGTCTGAAAAAGATTTTTCAAATGTAACAGCTTAACTTTCAGGAGACTTTAATGAGCGCAATTGTTGATATTTTCGCCCGCGAAATTCTGGATTCACGCGGCAACCCC
This sequence comes from Neisseria dentiae, assembly GCF_014055005.1. Lineage (NCBI taxonomy): Bacteria > Pseudomonadati > Pseudomonadota > Betaproteobacteria > Neisseriales > Neisseriaceae > Neisseria > Neisseria dentiae. The sequence continues at coordinate 540,022 of NZ_CP059570.1, forward strand.
ACCGTTGAGTGCGACGTATTGCTGGAAAGCGGCGTAATGGGCCGCGCCGCCGTGCCCAGCGGCGCCTCCACCGGCCAAAAAGAAGCCCTGGAGCTGCGCGACGGCGACAAAAGCCGCTATCTGGGCAAAGGCGTATTGCAGGCGGTGGAGCATGTTAACAACGAAATCGCCCAAGCCCTGATCGGTTTGGACGCTTCCGAACAAAGCTATATCGACCAAGTGATGATCGAATTGGACGGCACCGACAACAAAGGCCGCTTGGGCGCCAATGCCACCTTGGCCGTTTCGATGGCCGTTGCCCGCGCCGCCGCCGAAGACGCCGGCCTGCCGCTTTACCGCTACTTGGGCGGTGCCGGCCCGATGGCCATGCCCGTGCCGATGATGAACGTGATCAACGGCGGTGCACACGCCAACAACAGCCTCGATATCCAAGAATTCATGATTATGCCCGTGGGCGCAAAAAGCTTCCGCGAAGCCCTGCGCTGCGGTGCCGAGATTTTCCACGCCCTGAAAAAACTGTGCGACAGCAAAGGCTTCCCCACCACCGTGGGCGACGAAGGCGGCTTCGCACCCAACCTGGGCAGCCACGAAGAAGCCCTGCAACTGATGCAGGAGGCCGTGAGCGCCGCAGGCTACACGCCCGGCGAAGACGTGTTGTTTGCCTTAGACTGCGCTTCCAGCGAATTCTATAAAGACGGCAAATACCACCTGAGCGCCGAAGGCTTGGCCCTGAGCAGCGAAGAGTTCGCCGACTACCTCGCCAGACTGGCCGACACCTATCCCATCATCTCCATCGAAGACGGCATGGACGAAAACGACTGGGCAGGCTGGAAACACCTCACCGAAAAACTCGGCAAACGCGTGCAGCTCGTGGGTGACGACCTTTTCGTAACCAACCCCAAAATCCTGGCCGAAGGCATCGAACAAGGCATCGCCAACGCACTTTTGGTTAAAGTGAACCAAATCGGCACCCTGAGCGAAACCCTCAAAGCCGTTGACTTGGCCAAACGCAACCGCTACGCCAGCGTGATGAGCCACCGTTCGGGCGAAACCGAAGATTCCACCATCGCCGATTTGGCCGTGGCCACCAACTGCATGCAGATTAAAACCGGTTCCCTGAGCCGTTCCGACCGCATGGCCAAATACAACCAGCTGCTGCGTATCGAAGAAGAGCTGGCCGAAGCCGCTTACTACCCCGGCCGCGCCGCGTTTTACCAACTGGGCAAATAAGGCGTAACGCATGAAGTGGGTAACACTGGTTTTAATCGCCGCCATCACATGGTTCCAGTACAGCCTTTGGATTTCCAAAGGCGGCTGGCGCGATATGTGGCGCTTGCAGGATAAAGTAGCCGAACAAGGAGAGAAAAACCAGGCACTCACCTTGCGCAACAACGCCTTGCAGGCGGAAGTGGACGACCTCGCCAAAGGGCAGGACGCCATCGCCGAAATTGCCCGCGTGGATTTGGGCTATATCCAAAACGGAGAAACTTATTACCGTTTGGTGTACCGCCGCTGATTTGTTTTGGTTGGAAAAGGCCGTCTGAAAGATAAGTTTGCTTTCAGACGGCCTCAATTTTTGTATAGTTAAACCACTTGTTTATATGAACTGTTATTAAAATTCATTGGCTTAACTATAAGGTTTTAGGTCGTCTGAAAGCAAATTAATCTTTCAGACAACCTGTATCGTAGCATGGCTTATAAACGTACTTCGACGGAGTTACCTGCGGGCCAAAACGGCTTTGTTCAAATAGGTTTTCACGCCGTCGGCGATGGCTTGGGCGCTTTTCTGGCGGAATGAAGAGCTGGCCAGCAGGCGCTCTTCGGTGGGGTTGGAGATAAAGGCGGTTTCCACCAGAATCGAAGGGATGTCGGGCGCGCGCAAAACGGCGAAGTTGGCCTGATCGACATGGCCTTTGTGCAGTTTGTTGAGTTTGCCCAATTCGCCCAACACGTTGCGGCCGAGCACCATGCTGTCTTTGATGGTGGCGGTTTGGGTCATGTCGAGCAGGGCGCTGTCCACTTGGCGGTTGCCCACTTTTTGCACGCCGCCGATCAAGTCGGCGCTGTTTTGGGTTTGGGCGAGAAAGCGGGCGGCGGCGCTGGTGGCGCCTTTGGTGCTGAGTGCGTAAACGCCGGTGCCGCGTGCGCTGGGGCTGGTGAAGGCGTCGGCATGGATGGATACGAACACGTCGGCCTTAAGCTGGCGGGCTTTGGCCACGCGCACACCCAGCGGGATAAAGATGTCTTCGTTGCGGGTCATGTAGGTGCGGTAGCCCATGGCATCGAGGCGTTTTTTGGTTTCGCGGGCGATGGAAAGCACCACGTCTTTTTCGCGCAGGCCGCTGCCGCCGATGGCGCCCGGGTCTTCGCCGCCGTGGCCGGGGTCGATTACGATAACGGGGCGGCGGTCGTGGCGGCGCGGGGAGGAGGGCGTGGAAGGCGGCGGGGTGTCGTCGATGATAACGGGCTGCCGCTCACGCACGGGCGGGGTGCTGCCGGTGCCGTCGCTGCGGATTTTGCCTTGCGAATAATCGTTTAAGAGCGCCATCAGGGGGTCGTCGGCTTCGGCTGCCAGCGCGGTGGCGGCGGAGGGATATAAATCCATCACCAGGCGGTGGCGGAAGTTGGCCACGGGGGCGAGTGTGAACACCTGCGGGTTGGCAGGTTGTTTGAGGTCGATAACCACGCGCACGGTGGTGGCGGTGTTTTGGCCGACACGTATGCTGCGGATGTAGGGGTCGTTGCGCTGCACTTTGGCGGCCATGCCCTGCAATACGTTGTTGAGTGTGGCGCCTTCGATGTCGACGACCAAACGGGCGGGGTTGTCGAGCGCGAAGTGTTTGTATTTGAGCGATTGCGAAGATTCGAGCGTGATGCGGGTGTAGGCGCTGGCGGGCCAGATGCGCACGGCTACGAACTGCGGGGCGGCGGCTTTGGCGAGCGCGCCGATAGGGGTGAGGGTAAACAATAAGCCCGCCGCGGCGCGGCGGACGATTTGGCGGCGTGTTAATTTAACCATGTTTCTAAACTTTTCTTGCCTTTTTCGGTGTGTGCGGTCAGCGTGCATTTGCGGCCCGTGCCGTCGTGTTCGAGCATAACCGTAAGGTCGGCGGCAGGTACGAAAGTTCCGCCCTGTTGCGGCCATTCGATCAGACACAGGCAATTGGAGGCGAATAAGTCGTCCAAGCCAGCATCCTGCCATTCTTCGGGAGAAGCGAAGCGGTAGAGGTCGAAATGGTGCAGCAGGGTGAAGCGGGGCAGGGGGTAGGATTCGACGATGGTGTAGGTGGGGCTTTTTACAGCGCCTTTGTAACCGGCGCCGCGCAGCAGGCCGCGGGTGAAAGTGGTTTTGCCTGCGCCCAAATCGCCTTGCAGATACACCACCAAAGGCGGCATAACGGTGGCGGCCCAGCTTTCGCCCAGTTGCAGCGTGGCATCTTCGTCGGGCAGGAAACGGGTAATCGTTGCCAAATCCATATCGGTTTCTCGCTTGCGGTCAGTATTGATGAAAATATCAGGCCGAATTATCCGCCAATTCAGATGGCTTGGAAACCGTAAAAAACGATAAATTGGATTAAGAAGCCGTTACGGCGGCCCTCGGCGCTAATCGAAGCAGGTATGGCGGGGGGCGGAAACGGTGTACAATCGCACACCATAAATTAATCACAGAAAGGCCGTCTGAAAAGTTTTCAGACGGCCAAACCGCAAATATGAACAACACCACCAAACAACGCCCCATCGGGGTATTCGATTCCGGCGTGGGCGGCTTAACCAACGTGCGCGCGCTGATGGAGCGGCTGCCGATGGAAAACATCGTTTATTTCGGCGACACCGCCCGCGTGCCCTACGGCGTGAAATCGCGCGCCACCATTGAAACCTTCACTTCGCAAATCGTTGATTTTCTGCTGCAAAACGAGGTGAAGGCATTGGTGATTGCCTGCAACACCATCGCCGCTGTTGCCGGGCAGAAAGTGCGTTCGGCGGCGGGCAATATGCCTGTGCTCGACGTGATCACCGCCGGAGCCGAAGCGGCGCTGCAAACCACCCGCAACGGCCACATCGGCATCATCGCCACCAGCACCACCGTTAACAGCAACGCCTACGCCCGCGCCATCCACAGCCGCAACCCCAATGCGCGCGTACAGTCGCAGGCCTGCCCGCTGCTGGTGCCGCTGGTGGAAGAGGGCTGGCTCGATCACGAAGTTACCCGTTTGACCGCCCGCGAATATCTGAAACCCCTGCTGGCTGACGATATAGACACGCTGGTGTTGGGCTGCACCCACTATCCGCTGTTAAAACCGCTGCTGCGCGAAGAAGCACCGGGGGTAACGCTGGTGGATTCCGCACTCACCACCGCCGAAGCCGCCGCCAAAGCACTGGCGGAGGCCGACTTGCTCAACACCTGTAATACCGCGCCCGACTACCGCTTTTATGTGAGCGACATTCCCTTGCGCTTCCGCACGATAGGCGAGCGTTTTTTGGGGCGCAGCATGGATCAGATTGAAATGGTTTCGTTGGGCTAGGGCATTTGGATTTTGATTGGCAACAGGCCGTCTGAAATATTTTCAGACGGCCTGTTGCATTTAATCCTGTTATATTTAATATAGTAAAACCAATTACTTAATAGCTTCTCTGTCATACCCGGGTCAAGCCCGAGTATGACGGCGGGTGGAGATTCGGTTGGGCATTTCAGACGGCCTGAGACCTTTGCAAGTCGTTTAGGCCGTCTGAGAATATCCAATTACCGTCATTCCCGCGCAGGCGGGAATCCAGTCGATTTTTCGCAAGCTATTGAAATAAAACACTTGATGGTTTCAAGGCTGGATTCCCGCCTGCGCGGGAATGACGATACATAAATGTTTTCAAGTTTGAATTGTTTTTTGCAAAGGTATCGGCCTGTTGCCCGCAAATCACAGTCGCGTAACGCTCAACACGCCCTTTACCTCGGCCAGGCTGGCCAGCACGCGCGGCAGGTCGCCTACTTGGCGCACTTCCAGCGTGAAACGCATACTCGCTTCCAAATCGCGGCTTTGGGTTTGCACGGCGGTAACGTTGAGTTTGTGGCGGGCGAGTGTGTCGGAAACGTCGCGCAGCAGGCCGCTGCGGTCTTGGGCGCGGATTTCCACATCCACGGCGAAAACCTGCCCTTCCTGCGCCTGCGCCCAAGCGGCGGTAAGCACTTTGTCGGGCGACTGTTCGGCCAGGTGTTTGAACGAAGGGCAGTTGCTGCGGTGCACCGAAATACCCCGTTCGCGGGTAACGAAGCCGACGATATCGTCGGGCGGGGCAGGTTTGCAGCATTTGGCCAGCGTGGTCATCAGGCCGTCTTCGCCGTCGATCAGCACGCCGTTTTTGCCGCCTTTTTTGATTTTCGACTGTTTGACGATGGTGGTTTCGTTCAGGGGCGGCGGGGGCGGCTCGACCAGTGTGCCGCAGGCTTTCTGAATGGCGCGCGGCGACACTTCGCCCTGGCCGACGGCGGTGTAGAGGTCGTCGATTTTCTTAAAGCCCAGCTTTTCGGCCAAATCTTGCAGATTGGGTTTGGGAGACACTTTAACCAGTTGTTTTTCAAGCTGGTTGCGGCCGTTTTCGCGCACCGCGTCGGCATTTTGCTGGCGGATGAAGGCGCGGATTTTGCTGATGGCTTTGTTGGATTTCACCCAGCCTTCGTAAAGCCAGTTTACCGAGGGCGAGCCTTCTTTGGCGGTGATGATTTCTACGCGCTGGCCGTTTTCGAGCGGGGTGGAAAGCGGCACGATCTGGCCGTCGACTTTGGCGCCGCGGCAGCGGTCGCCGACGCTGCTGTGCAGGGCGTAGGCGAAGTCGATGGGGGTGGAGCCGGTGGGCAGCGACAATACCTTGCCGTGCGGCGTGAGCACATAGATGGTGTCGTTGAAAAGTTCGGTGCGGAAAGCGCCGGCCAAATCTTCGCGGTCGTTGTCGGCCATGTTTTCGCGCCATTCGAGCAGTTGGCGCAGCCAGGCGATTTTCTGTTCGTAGGCGCTGTCGCCCCTGCCGCCTTCTTTATAGCGCCAGTGGGCGGCCACGCCGAATTCGTTGAACTGGTGCATATCGAAGGTGCGGATTTGCACTTCCACGCCTTTGTCTTCGGGGCCGACCACCACCGTGTGCAGGCTTTTGTAGCCGTTGCCTTTGGGTTGGGCGATGTAGTCGTCGAACTCGCCGGGCACGGGCTGCCACAGGCTGTGGACGATGCCGAGCGTGGTGTAGCATTCGGGGATGGTGTCCACCAGAATGCGCACGGCGCGGATGTCGTAAAGCCCGTCGAAGCCGAGCTTTTTCTTCACCATTTTTTTATAAATGGAATAAATGTGCTTGGGGCGGCCGGCCACGTCGTAGTGGATTTGGTATTTATCAAGCTCGGTGCGCAGGGTTTTCAGAAAATGTTCGATATATTCGAGCCGCTCGGTGCGTTTTTCGTCGAGCAGGCGGGCGATTTCTTTGTATTTTTCGGGGTTTTGGTGGCGGAAGCCCAAATCTTCGAGCTGCCATTTGAGCTGCCACACGCCCAAGCGGTTGGCGAGCGGGGCGAAAATATCCAGCGTTTCTTTGGCCAGCGCGCGTTTGTCTTCGCTGTCGGGCAGCGTGCCGATAAACTGCATGGTGCGGGTGCGCAGCGCAAGTTTGATAAGCACCACGCGGATGTCGCTCACCATCGCCAGCAGCATTTTGCGCATGGTTTCGGCCTGCTGGGCGCGCTCTTCCGGCGTGGCGAGGCTGTCGACGCGGGCGAAGTGGGTGAGTTTCTGCACTTCGTCGATGCCCTTCACCAGGCCGCACACGGTGGCGCCGCATTTTTCGGTAACCGTTTCCTGCCAGTTGGCGGCGAACGAAGAAATATCGGTGAGTATGGTGGCGGCCACCGCTTCGGGCAGCAAATCCATATCGGCCACCATCTGCGCCGCGCCCAGCACGTTGCTTAACAGCGGTTCGCCGTTGGGGGTGAGGGCATCGACGGGGTAATGCGCTTCGGCCAGTTTGCGGGCGTTGAGCAGAATTTGGGCATCGTTGTCGTTTAATCCGGCGATGTAGCCGCCGAGCCATTTGTGGTAATTATCGAGATCCGGCGCGATGCTGCTGGGTGCTTGTTTGACGTTATTCATAGAATTCCCCGATAAAGCTGATATGGAGCGGCTATTGTATAGCATAGGCGGCGGGTTTTAAACCGAGGCCGTCTGAAATAGCCCGATGGCGCCGCATGGCTAAAAGTTGCAGGCCGTCTGAAAAAGTTTTCAGACGGCCTGTGTGTGTTGTTTCAAATGCGGTGCAACAATCAACCGGGAATCAATCGGGTTTGTGTTCGATGTAATCCTGTTTTTGCTTTTCAGACGGCGTGGTAACGGTGTATTCGCCTTCGATGATGTCGCCGCTGCCGCCCGGGGCGCGGCGGAAAGGGTTGTCGGCGTTGCCGAAGGTGCCGCCCATAGTATTCATTTGGGCAATCGGCTTGCCTTTGATCGGCAGCAGCAGAACCAGGGCGATAACCAGCGACACGAAGCCGGGGCTCATCAGCAGCAGCGCGGCAACCGCATAACGGATGGGCCACAGCATCTGGTAGAGCGAGATTTCACCGCCGTTTTTCATGGCGGCACCGGCCAGCAGCACGCCCGAGAGGCCGGTGTGGCGCAGCATCATTACGCCTGCGATAAAGCTCAACACCATCAGCGCAAGTGTGGCGCCGCCGCCCAGCCAGTCGGCCACCCATACGATAGACATGATTTCCAAAAACAACAGCACCAGAAAACCGATACCGAAAAATCGCATTGTGCAAACTCCTTGTTATTTATTGTTTTGCCGCGCAAAAAGCAAAACGGCGGCGCGGCCGGGGTGCCGCTTTCGGTAAAATAAAGCCTGAAAGGCGCGCTTTCAAGCATTTTTGATGTGAAAACGGGTAAAATACGCGCGGTAAAAACAAGTAAAGCCTCAAACAAAAGGCCGCGCGGGCATTCGGGCGGCCGCCGAAATTTGCTATCCTTACGCCCCATGAATACACAAACAGCTTACCCGTCTAAATTGAAAACCCTCCTGCTTGCCGCTGCCGTGTCGGTTTTGGCAGCCTGCGCAGGCACTTCTTCAACCGCCACCGGCCCCGTTCCCGAAGGGCATTACCGCGTGCAAAGCGGCGACAACCTTTACCGCATCGGCCTGCGTTTCGGCCAAAGCGCGCAAACGCTGGCGACTTGGAACAATCTGAGCGACCCCACCAAAATCGAAGTCGGCCAAGTGTTGCGCGTGCGCCCGAAAGGCGGCTCCGGTTCCGCTTCAACTTCGGCGCGCGCATCGGCAGGCGCTCCTGCAAGGGAAACCACCGTCGCCCCCACCAACCGCCTGACCCTGCAATGGCCGGTGGATAACGGCAGCGCCAACGTTATCACGCCTTATAACGGCGGCTCCAACAAAGGTATCGACATCGGAGGCGAAGCCGGCACGCCGGTGAAATCGGCGGCGGCAGGCAAGGTGCTGTATGCCGGCGAGGGTTTGCGCGGCTACGGCAAGCTGATTTTAATCAGCCACAACAGCAGCACGCTGACGGCCTATGCCCACAACCAGAGCATTTCGGTGCAGAAAGACCAAACCGTGCAGGCGGGGCAGGTTATCGGCACGATGGGCGACACCGATGCCGACCGCGTGAAGCTGCACTTCGAGGTGCGGATTAACGGCAAAGCAGTCAACCCGATGCCTTATCTGAACTAGCCTTTTCCAAATATCTTTCAATTTCAAACAGGCCGTCTGAAACGTTTCAGACGGCCTGAGGCTTTTATAAAATTCATGGACACTTTAAAAATCTGCGTCATACTCGGGCTTGATGCGAGTATCTGCTGTTTCTTTTTTAACAAAAGATACTCGGGTCAAGCCCGAGTATGACGGGATTTAAGCATTTCAGACGGCCTAAACGAATTTTGCAAAGGCCCCGGCCTGAATGAATTTTGCCTTCCGGCATAACCGGGCTGTTTGGGCGGGTTAAAACAAGGCTTCCACCCGCAGCAGCGTGCCGATGTGGTGGCTGCGGTTTTCTTCGCGGTTGTTCAGATAATTGACTTCGGTTTGCACAAACAGCCAGTCGCGCCAAACGGGCTGGCGCCAGCCTGCAAACGGGCCGTAGCTGTTGAGTTTGGCCTTTTTGGCTTCGATGTTGCCGCCCGTGTAAATGCCGTAGGTTAACCGTTTGTGGCCGGGCAGGTTGTGTTGGCGGTAGAGGCTGTTGCCCCAAGTCCATTCTTCCTCGTCGTCGTGGGTGTATTGCAGGTGGAGCTGGTTGGCGGTGAAAGTGTTGCCTTCGGGAAAGCGGCGCACTTCCCAGTTGGTGCGCACATAATGTTTGCTGTCGATGCCGTAGCGGTAGATTTGTTCGAGGCGGGTGCTGAAATCGCCGCCGAGCTGCCAGTCTTTGCTGCCTTTGAGGCGCAGGTAGATGTCGTCGCCGGAGCGTATGCCGATGTCGGCATCGGTGTCGATGCCGGTGCGTTTGCTTATGTCGGACCAGCGCAGCGCCAGCGACGAGTTGCTTTCCCGGCTTTGGGTTTTATCGAAGGTTTTGCCTTCGGGGTGGATGTTTTCTTCGTAGAGGTGGGCGTTGTTGCGCGGTTCGTTATCCAGCGAATCGTCGCCGAACACCACGTTTAATTTTTGCTGCAACACGGGCAGTTTCACCCGGCCGCGTATGCGCGGTTTTACCGAAAAGTTGTCATATTTGTTCCACTCGGTGTCGAGCATCACGCGCAGGTTGGCATCGGCGGGGTTGTCGGGATCAGGCTCGCCGAACCAATCGTCCATGCTGTGCGCCCAAGATTTCAAACGGCTTCTCACCGCACCGTGTTGGCGGTCGACCCAAGTGTTGTTTTCGGGAGCAGGCGCGGCTTCTGCGGCGGGGGCGGGGTTAACGGGCACATATTCGGCGGCTTCATAAGCCCATGCGGCACAAGGCGCGGCAAGCAGCAGCGGGATAAGCAGGCGGCGGGTGTTCATGTTGCGCTCCTTTACAGGTTTTAATGTGGCGGCAGATAAACTTTAATGCTTTTAACAGTGAAAGCATACTGCATTTGCCGGCAATATGCCATCGGGCCGCTTGAAAACTGCCGCACAGGCCGAGACCTTTGCAAAAATACCCTGAGTGCCGTCTGAAATGCTTAAATTCCGTCATTCCCGCGTAGGCGGGAATCCAGCCTTTAAACCATCAAGTATTTTATTTCAATAGCTTACGAAAAAAACGACTGGATTCCCGCCTACGCGGGAATGACGATAATCTGATGTTTCAGACGGCCTAAATGAATTTTGCAAGGGTCTCAGGCCGTCTGAAAGCGCATGGCGCTGTGTTAGAATAAACAACTTTTTTCAGACGGCCTTATCTCTCGAAACCATGCTCACACCGCCCCGCCAGCTCACCGAACTGGTGCGCCTTTTGCAGGAACGCGGCTATATTTTCGCCGCCGATCCGCAGCCGCTCACCGAAGCCCTGCGCCACACCGAAGGCAACGCCGAAGCCAAACTCTGCCGCCGCGCCGAAATGATAGACAGCGACCGCAAACTGCACGACAGCCTCGGGCGCGTGCAAAGCCTGTTTGCCTGGCTGCTGCTGGCCGCCACCTTGTTTTGGCTGGTAAGCGGCTTTGCCGGCACCGCAACGCTGATGCAGCAGTCGGGGCTGAACTTTTTCTTCGTGTTGGCCGGCGTGCTCGGCGTGCACACCCTGATGCTGCTGTTATGGTTGGGCAGCGTGCTGCTGCCGCGCTTCAAACCGCACGGCTTGTTCGCCAACCCCGCGTTATGGATACGTGGCAAAGACCCGGTCAACCAAGCCATCTTGCGCCTGTATAGCGACGAATGGGGCAAGCCCGCCACCCGCTGGCTGATCGGCCGCACCAGCCACCGCCTGTGGCTTTCCGCCTTAACCGGCATGCTGGCCGCCGTGGTGCTGCTGCTGGCCGTGCGCCAATACACCTTCAACTGGGAAAGCACCATTTTGAGCGACGCCGTTTTCGTGCAGGCCGTGCAGGCGCTCGGCTGGCTGCCCGCGCAACTCGGCTTTCCCGTGCCCGATGCCGAGGCCGTGTTAAACAGCCGTCTGAACAACGACCTTGCCGCCTCCCGCCAATGGGGCGGGCTGCTAATCGGCAGCATCGTCTGCTACGGCCTGCTGCCCCGCTTCGCCGCCTGGCTTGCCTGCCACATCCTTTCACGCCGCAGCATGAGCACGCTGCCGCTCGAAAAACCTTATTACCAGCAAATCATCCAGCAATGGCAGCAGCGCGTGGTCGATGCCGATAACCAAAGCGAAACCGTTGCCGCCGCCCCGCAAATCAGCCTCAGCAACGCCCCCAAATGGGCGGTGATGCTCGATGCCGAATGGGTGGATAAAACCTGGTTCCAACACGTTTTAGGGCAAGAGTGGCTCGATAAAGGCACCGCTGCCGGCCGCGATGCCGTCGCCGCGCTGAAAGCCGATTTGCAGGCCAATCCGGCCCAACTGCTGATCGGCGTGCGCGCCCGCAGCATGCCCGACCGCGGCATCTTGCGCCAACTCACCGCCCTGGCCGAAGCCGCGCAGGGCGGGGCGGTGGTACAGCTTTTGGCCGAAAAAAACGTTTCAGACGGCCTTGAAGACTATTTGAACCAATGGCACGCCGCACTGGCAGAACGCCGCCTGCCGTGGCTGGACCCGCCGCGAGTCAGCCAAAGGGAAAGGCTGGGGCAGGAGGCAGTAAAGCAGGAATGATAAAAATAAAATCAGTTGGTTATCCGGATTTTTGATAAGGGTGAAATATGCAAATCGGTATTTTTTGGTTTTATAAAAACCAAGTTTTGGGGATTGCTCATGATGTTGATTTTGGGCAGGTTGATTCATTGGGGTTGGTGGATAGCCCGTTTACCCATGTCGATTACTGGCCGACTATACAAAAGCGCATTCCGGAATTAGCAGAAATAGAATATGAGCATATTCCCCGTGGCTGGATTGTTTATGATAAAAATAGAGATAGTTTCTTGGTTTATCTTGATGAAAAGCTATACTTTCAAGAACAAGCACGAAAAATCTGCGATTTTTTTGATGCGGGGGCAGATATAAACAAAGTGCTTTTTAAGAAAGACCCGCATTATCAAACGTAACTTACTCACGGATAATGAAAAAATGAATATTTTGATGGTACGCAGCCCTTTGCTTGCAGTTAACGAAGGCTATGTAGGATATGGCTGGTCGAAAGTGGATTTTTCCCAATATCAAGATACCGAAGCTTTGTTTGAAGCATTTAAACAACACTACCCGAATGGTATTGGCAGGCAAAAAAATAACATCCAGCGGTTTTTTAATTTGAAGGAAGGGGATATTGTGATTGTTCCGTCCAGCAAATCGGTCAGCATCGGTGTTGTTAAGGGTGAGAAAGCATTTAAACCGGAATGGGCAAAAGATGATGCTTGTAATTTGGTGCAGGTGGAATTTTATAAAATTGGGGGGCGTATTTTAAAAATAGGCCGTGACCAGTTAAAACAGCAATTGGGAAGCAGATTAAAGCTTAGATCCGCAATTGCAGACTTGAATGAATTTGAACCCGAAATCAGTAGGGTGATTGATTCAATCCAGAAGACAGGGGAGGCTTACCGACATTCCAGTTATTTTTCAGAGCAAATTGAATTAGCAGAGCAAAAGTTTAGAAAAGAGTTGCACCAATCTATTTGTAAAGGCACAACATGGTTAAAGCCCGGTGGAATGGGCTTGGAAAATCTGATTAAGGAAATGCTTGAGCTTGATGGGTATAAGGCCGAAATTAAATCGAAAAAACAATCTCCCGATATTTCAGATATAGATATTGAAGCCGAAAAGGTAGATAGATTTTCTGCAACCTATTTGTTAATACAGGCCAAACACCATAGAGGCGAAACCAACGGGCACGGTTTGAAACAACTGATTGCCTACAAAAAAAATAATGATGTAGCCTACCAGAAATGGTTGATTACAACGGCAGCAGTTTCAGATGAAAATAAACAATTGGCCAAGCAAAACAATATTGAAATTATGGAAGGCGAAGAGTTGGTAGGTTGGATATATGAAAGCCTTCCCTACCTATCAGAAAAAACCAAACAAGCATTGGGTATTGTGGAAATTCCGTCATTATTGAAACAGTAGTCGGTTTGAGGATATGGCGGGCGAATGCCCGCCATTAAGGCCGTCTGAAAAATCCGTAGGCTGGGCTTTAACCCGGCTGTTCCAATCATAAAAACTTGCCTGTTCAGATATAAATTCAGAATAACCTATAGTTATGCAAAACAAACCCCTATCCCTAGCCGTGGTCGGCCACACCAACACCGGCAAAACCTCGCTGCTGCGCACGCTGCTGCGCGACAGCCGTTTCGGCGAAGTGAAAAACGCGCCCGCCACCACCCGCCATGTGGAGCAGGCGGCGATTAACGACGGCGGCGAGACGCTGGTGTATCTCTACGACACGCCCGGGCTGGAAGATGCGGGCGGCGTGCTCGACTGGCTGGAAGCAAACACTTCTAGCCGTTCAGACGGCATCGAGCGTTTGCAGCAGTTTCTCGAAAGCCCGGAAGCGGCGGGCGATTTCAATCAGGAAGCCAAAGTGCTGCGCCAGCTGCTGCAAAGCGATATGGCGCTGTATGTGGTGGACGCGCGCGAGCCGGTGCTGAACAAATACAAAGACGAACTAACGGTTTTGTCGTGGTGCGCCAAGCCGGTGATGCCGGTGTTCAACTTTATCGGCGGGCAGGATTTGAGCGGGTGGACGACGATGCTGGCGCGGCGCACGCTGCACGTTTACAGCGGTTTCGACACCGTGGCCTTTGATTTCGAAGGCGAAATCCGCCTGTGGGACAACCTGGCCACCATGCTGCCCGAGCGCGGTATTATCGACCGCCTGATTGCGATGCGCCGCCGCGAATGGCAGCAGCTCGACCGCGAGGCGCGCAGCGAAATCGCCCATTTTCTGCTCGATGTGGCGGCCTACAAGCAGGAAATCGATGAAGAAGACAATCCCGAGCCGGTGCTGCAAACCATGCAGGCGGCCGTACGCCAGCTCGAGCGGCAGCTTCAGCAGCAACTGTTCCAAACCTACCGTTTCTACCATAACGAAATCGACACCGGCGAATGGGCGCTTAAGGCGTTCCGCCAAGACCCGTTCGACGCTGATTTGCTGAAAGAATACGGCATCCGTACCGGCACCGGCGCCGCTACCGGCGCATTAATCGGCTTGGGCGTGGACATGGTTACGCTCGGCGGCTCGCTCGGTTTGGGCACCGCCATCGGCGGCGTGCTTGGCGGTGTGCTGCCGAATATGCAGACGATTACCGACAAACTGTCGGGCAAACAAACCCTGCATATCGATCCGGAAACCCTCACCCTGCTGGCCGCCCGCGCCCTCGATCTGCTGGCCGCCCTGCAAACGCGCGGCCATGCGGCGCAGGCCGAAATCAGGATGCAGAGCGGCAAAACCCCGTGGCAGGCCGCGAAACTGCCGTCCGAGCTGAATAAGGCCCGCAGCCAGCCGAAATGGTCGTCGCTCAACACCCACCTGCCCGAACTGAGCCGCCGCGAGCGTGCGGATGCGGCAAAAGGGCTGGCGGCGAAGCTATAAACGGCGTAGGGCGTTGGCCGGGTTTTATGTTTCGTTGTTATATATCGTCATACTCGGGCTTGACCCGAGTATCTTTTTTCCTTTTACGCCTTGTTTTGGCTGCTTCTAAGGATGAGGTTTTTTGAAGAAACGGTTTGATTTTTGCAAAGGCCGCAGGTTGTTTCCAATTTGATGACAAGATACCCGGGTCAAGCCCGGGTATAACGAAGTTGGATGTTTCAGACGGCCTGAATAAATTTTGCAAAGGCATCGGTCCGATTGAGTGTTATAACGGTTTTGGGGTTTATAAAAATCAGGCCGAGACCTTTGCAAAATTATTTTAGGCACCTAAAACACTTGCGTCATGCTCTGGCTTGCCCCGAGTATCTGTTTGTTTTAGAAGACAAAGAGATACTCGGGTCAAGCCCGAGTATGACGAAATATCATACATTCAGGATTAAAACGACTTTTTTGCAAAGGTCTCAGGCCGTCTGAAAAATTCAGACGGCCTGTTTGTTTAAGCTGTTTCAAACTTAAATAATGCCTTGGGTTTGGGTTTGCTGGGCGATCTGCTCCTGGCTTACCGCAGCGTAGCCGGTGTCGATGCCGTAGCTGCCGATGGCTTTGTCGATGGCGGCGCTGTTCCACACGGTGCCGTCGTCGAAGTTAAATTCTTCGATACGGTAGGCTGCGCTTTCAAACCAGTTGCTCACCGTTAAAATATCCTGGCTGTTGGCAGAGATGGTCAAATCGTTGCCTGTGCGCGAGAAGCTCAAATCAGAGGCTTGCAGGCCGTGCCAGAATTCGATGACGTCGTGGTTGCACGGGTCGGTGTCGAAATCGCAGATGGTGTCGTGGCCGTAACCTTTGTTGAACACATAGGTGTCGTTGCCTTCGCCGCCTTCGAGATAGTCGTTGCCTTCGCCGCCGTCGAGCCAGTCGTTGCCGCCTTTGCCGATGAGGCGGTCGTTGCCGTCCATGCCGCGCAATTCGTTGTTGCCGCCGTTGCCGAGGATTTCGTTGTCGAGGCTGTTGCCGGTGCCGTTGAGGTTGGCCCATTCCATCAGAATCAGGTTTTCAACGTTGTCGGGCAGTTCGTAATCGATGTAGGTGCGCACGGTGTCGGTGCCTTCGCCGGCGTTTTCGATAACGCAGTCGCCTGTTTGCTCGACCATGTAAACGTCGTTACCCAAACCGCCGCGCATGATGTCGTCGCCTGCGCCGCCGTTGAGGTAATCGTTGCCGTTGCCGCCGTAGAGGGTGTCGTTACCGGCTTGGCCGTAGAGGGTGTCGCCGTTGTTGTCTCCGTGGAGGGTGTCGTCACCCGCGCCGCCGTAAATCACGTCGGGGCCCGTGTGGCCGAAGATTTCATCGGCTTGGTTGGTGCCGTAAATGGTGTCTTTTTGATCGGTGCCGTGGATTTGGCCGATTTCGTTGGGAATGCCGTTGAACACGTTGCCCGGGTTTTTATCGATGCTGCCGAAGCTGTTGGTGGGGTTGTCGTTGTTGTCTTTGCAGTCTACGCAGTTATCTTTGGAATCGGGATTCGGATTCGGTTTCGGCTCGGGCTTGGGTTCCGGTTTCGGCTCGGGCTTGGGCTCCGGTTTCGGCTCGGGCTTGGGCTCCGGTTTCGGCTCGGGCTTGGGTTCCGGTTTAGGCTCCGGTTTCGGTTGGGGTTTGGGTTTTACAGGCGGGCAGTAGGGGATATAGTCTTTGGGAAAGCAGAAAATGTCCCAACCGCCTTTGCCGCCTTTTTTGCCTCCCTTGCCGCCTTTACCGCCGTGCTGCTGATAGCCGTGGCCGAAGTAGCTGCCGTAGCTGCCGCCTTGGTAATAGCTTTTGGCCGACGGTGCGCAGAATGCGGCGCTGTAACCTTTATAGCCGTATGAAGAATAGCCGTAGTTCATAATAACACTCCCAAAATGTAAGTTTTGTTATAAAAATGCCCGCAGAGCCGGAGCCTTGCGGGCGGTGTAGCTTGAACTTTTATTCTATTCCATCATTATATGATTTAGGGGTATTCCGATTTAATGGCTTATTTTGGGAATAAATGGCAATGTATTAACGTATATGAATATTATGCTATTTATTTTATGACGTTGATTTTTCGATATGATGTTCCGGTTAAAAATCAGGCGGCGTGAACAGGTTCTTCGCGGCGCAGCAGAGTAATCAGGTCGGTGATGCGCTGCTTCATTTCTCGGCGGTCGACGATTTGGTCGATGGCGCCTTTTTCGAGCAGGAATTCGGCGCGCTGGAAGCCTTCGGGCAGGGTTTCGCGCACAGTCTGCTCAATCACGCGGGGGCCGGCAAAGCCGATTAGGGCATTGGGTTCGGCCATAACGATGTCGCCCAAAAAGGCGAAGCTGGCGGATACGCCGCCCATGGTCGGATCGGTGAGCACCGAAATAAACGGCAGGCTTTTTTCGGAAAGCAGGTGCAGGGCGGCGCTGGTTTTGGTCATCTGCATCAGCGAGTTGAGGCCTTCCTGCATACGCGCGCCGCCGGATGCGGCCACGCAGATGAAGGTGCAGCGGTCGGCTACGGCGCGGCGCACGCCCTGAACGAAGCGCTCGCCCACCACCGAACCCATCGAGCCGCCGATAAAGCGGAATTCGAAGGCGGCCACCACAACGGGCAGGCCGTTCATGGTGCCTTTCATCACCACTAAGGCATCGTCTTCGCCGGTGGATTTGCGTGCGGCGGTGAGGCGTTCGGGGTATTTTTTGCTGTCTTTGAATTTCAGCATATCGACGGGTTTGACGTTGGCGCCGATTTCTTCGCGGCCGTTTTCATCTAAAAGGATATTGAGACGTTCGCGGGCGGAAAGGGCGTTGTGGTGGCCGCATTTGGGGCACACTTGCAGGTTTTGCTGCAAATCGGTCGAGTAGAGGGTGGCGGCGCACGAAGGGCATTTGTGCCACAAGCCTTCGGGTACGGTAGATTCGCTTTTGTCGGCGCGCTTGATTTTCGGGGGGAGGATTTTGTCTAACCAGCTCATGTTTGCTCCTTAGCTAGAAGATGTTTTCAGACGGCCTGTGCAACGGCGTCTTTTAGTTGTTTCACCAACGCGCCGACGGCTTCTGCTTCGCGGCCTGCGTTGTTTTCGATTTCTTGCACGATGCGGCTGCCGACGATGGCGGCATCGGCAACGGCGGCGATTTTGCGGGCGCTTTCGGCATTGCTGATGCCGAAACCTACGCCGATGGGCAGGGCAGTATATTTGCGTAAAAGCTCGATTTTACGCGAAACGGCTTCGGTATCCAACTGTGCGGAACCGGTTACGCCTTTGAGCGACACATAATATACGAAACCGCTGGCGAGCTTGCCGATGGCGGCCATGCGCGCTTCGCCGGTGGTGGGGGCGACCAGAAAAATGCAGTCCAAGCCGTTTTGGCGCAGGGCATCATGCAGCGGGGCGATGGTTTCGACGGGCGAATCTACGGTTAACACGCCGTCAACGCCTGCTTCGGCGGCGGCGCGGGCGAATTCGGCATAGCCCATTTTATGCACGGGGTTGAGATAGCCCATCAATACTACGGGGGTGGTTTGGTCGGTTTGGCGGAATTCGCGCACCACGGCCAACACGTCTTTCAACGAAACGCCTTGCGCCAAGGCACGTTCGGCGGCGCGCTGGATGGTGGGACCGTCGGCCATCGGGTCGGAAAACGGCACGCCCAGTTCGATTAAATCGGCACCGTTGGCAGCCATGCTGTGCATGAGTGCGAGTGTGGTGCGGGTGTCGGGGTCGCCGACGGTGATATACGGAATCAGGGCTTTGTTACCGCCCAGCGCGTTGAAGGTTTGCTGGATTCTGCTCATGGTTCAAGGTGCGGCGGCCTGTGTTTCAGACGGCCTGAAGATATGGAATAAGAAAGCGGCAAGTATAACATTGCTTTGATTTTGCCTGAACGATAATTTACACAATCCGCACGCGTGTTGAAAATGCCGCCGTTGCGGTGTTTTGTTATGGATATTGTTAATTTTTTCAGACGGTTGCGGGCAAACGCGTTTGGCAGGAAACGATGGTGAAGTTTTTGCAAAATTTGTTTGGGCCGTCTGAAAGCTGCCTGCCGTTATGTTTGTGCATAACGGCAGGCAGCTTTTAATTTTGAGAGGCAAAGGCAGGGCGGGGCAGCGGTTAGGACGGGCAGTTTTGCGTATAGGCCGTAAATTCGGCCTGCTTGGCTTTGGCCTTGCCCGAATCGATGGCTTCGGCGGCGGCCTGAACGCCGCTTGCCAGCGAAGGGACAACGTTGCCCGCATACAGGCAGGCGGCGGCGTTGAGCAGCACGATGTCGCGCGCGGCGCCGGGTTCGCCGGCCAAAATACGGTTCATCAGGGCGAGCGATTCGGCGCTGTTGCCTACGCGTATGCCGTCGAGGTTGGGGCGGGTGGTTAAGCCGAACTGCTCGGGGGAAATATCATATTCGCTGATGGTGCCGTTATGCAGCTCGGCCACGCGGGTGGGGCCGGTAACGGTGATTTCGTCGAGGCCGTCGCTGCCGTGCACCACTAAAACGTGCTGCGAGCCGAGCTGTTGCAGCACGCGCGAGAGTATGCCGCACAAGTCGATGTGGAACACGCCGAGCAGTTGGTTCGGTGCGCCTGCGGGGTTGGTGAGGGGGCCTAACACATTGAAAATGCTTCTGAAGCCCAGCGATCGGCGCACGGGGGCGACGTGGCGCATGGCGCTGTGGTGGTTGGGGGCGAACATAAAGCCGATGCCGATGCCGTCGATGCTGCGGCCGACTTGCTCGGGCGTCAGCTCGAGATTAACGCCCATTTGTTCGAGCACGTCGGCGGCACCGCTCGACGACGACACCGAACGGCCGCCGTGTTTGGCCACTTTTGCGCCTGCGGCGGCGGCTACAAACATGGCGGTGGTGGAGATGTTGAACGTTTTGGCGCCGTCGCCGCCGGTGCCGACGATATCGACCAAGTGCGTTTTGTCGATAACGGGCACGGGGGTGGCGAACTCGCGCATCACGGCGGCGGCGGCGCTGATTTCGGATACGGTTTCCACTTTGATGCGCAGGCCGGTCAGAATGGCGGCCAGTTGTTCGGGCGGCACTTGGCCGCTCATGATT
Source organism: Neisseria dentiae (assembly GCF_014055005.1). Taxonomy (NCBI): domain Bacteria; kingdom Pseudomonadati; phylum Pseudomonadota; class Betaproteobacteria; order Neisseriales; family Neisseriaceae; genus Neisseria; species Neisseria dentiae. The sequence continues at coordinate 559,694 of NZ_CP059570.1, forward strand.
TGGCGCATCAGGGCGGTCATTTCGTCGTAGAAAAGTTCGTTGTTGTCGATCAGGCGGGCGATGGCCTGTTGGGGGGTAATCATCGGTTTTCCTTGAGGGCGGGGCGTTTCAGACGGCCTGTTTGAGTGTTTAGGCCGTCTGAAAGCCTGCGAATTCTTTTAAGAAATTAGCCAACATTTCATGGCCGTGTTCGGTGAGCAGGGCTTCGGGGTGGAACTGTACGCCTTCGATGGGCAGCGTTTTGTGGCGCACGCCCATGATTTCGCCGTCGTCGGTCCAAGCCGTGATTTCGAGGCAGCTTGGCAGGGTGGGGCGGTCGATAACGAGGCTGTGGTAGCGGGTGCAGGTTACGGGGTTGGGCAGGTTGTGAAACATACCTTTGTTTAAGTGGTGCACGGGCGACACTTTGCCGTGCATCAGCGTTTTTGCGCGCACAACGTTGCCGCCGAAGGCTTCGCCTATGGTTTGGTGCCCCAAACAGATGCCCATAATCGGCAGTTTGCCGGCGAAATGCTGCATGGCGGCTATGGAAATGCCCGCTTCTTTGGGCGTGCAGGGGCCGGGGCCGATAACCAGGTATTGCGGCTTGAGCGCGGCGATTTCTTCGAGCGTGATGTCGTCGTTGCGGCGCACTTCCACTTCTTGGCCGAGTTCGGCGAAATACTGCACGATGTTGTAGGTGAAGCTGTCGTAGTTGTCGATCATTAGAAGCATGATGTTTCAGCCTGTTATTGTTTTCAAAGATGCCGTCTGAAACGGCGCGGCGTTTGATAAAGCGGCTTTCAGACGGCCTTCTCGTTGCGTTTGCCGAAATAGATAAAGCCGATGATGCCGAGAATAATCATCGGCAGGCTCAGCCATTGGCCCATCGACAGGCCCAGCGTGAGCAGGCCGAGATAGTCGTCGGGCTGGCGGGCGAATTCGGCGATAAAGCGGAACACGCCGTAGCCTGCCAAAAACACCATAGACACCTGCCCGACGGGGCGCGGTTTGCTGGAAAACAGCCACACAATCACAAACAGGCAGATGCCTTCGAGCGCAAACTGGTAAAGCTGCGAAGGATGGCGCGGCAGCATGCCGTATTGCGCCAGCCAGGCCGCCCATTGCGGGTTGTGGGCTGCGGCGGCTGCGTCTTCATAAGCGGCCTGTGGGAAGCCCATCGCCCAAAAGGCGTTGATGTCGGTTACGCGGCCCCACAGTTCGCCGTTGATAAAGTTGCCGATGCGGCCGGAAGCCAAGCCCAAAGGCACCAGCGGGGCAACGAAATCGGCCACGCGCCAGAAGCCGGTTTTATATTTGCGGCCGAACAGCCACATGGCAGCCAACACGCCCAAAAAACCGCCGTGGAACGACATGCCGCCTTCCCAAACTTTCAAAATATCGGCGGGGTTTTCCATATAGTAGGAAAACTTGTAAAACAAAACATAGCCCAAGCGGCCGCCCAAAATCACGCCGAGCACGCCCCAAGTGAGGAAGTTGTCGAGCATTTCTTTGGTAAACACTTGGCCGCCGCGGTCGATGCGGCGCCGGCCCAGCCAGATAAACAGAACGAAGCTGACGATGTAGCTGAGCGCATACCAGCGTATCGCCAACGGGCCGATGCTGATTAATTCGGGGCTGAACTCTGGGTGTATCATCATAACGGAATACCTTGTGCGGGTGCGTTTGCGGGCAGCCATTATAACAGAGGCCGTCTGAAACGCAGGAAGCGGTTTAAAACGTGCGGGCTTGTGCTTTGGCCGAACGGTATGTTTTCAAGCGGTTAACTTCGTCTAACCAATCTTGACGGATAGTGGCGCTTCGGGTTAAATGCCGCAGCAATACCCGCCGCAACATATCGGGCAGGTATTAACCGCCGTTTCAGACGGCCTGAGACCTTTGCAAAACCCCCATCTGCGGCGCATTTCTGCGTTGTGCGCTGCTCGCTCGCTTGCCTAACTCCATGTTATGTCTGCGCTCGCTGCGCTGCTACGCCTTGAACTGCATCCACATCTGGGGGTTTTGCAAAGGTCTCGGCCTTTTCAGAAAAATATATTTGAGAGTTAAAGAGGTTTTTATGGGTGCATTCAATCCGATGTACGTTACTTTCGGCATCTATCTGGTTGCCGTGTTGCTGATTGGTTTGGCAGCGTACTTTTCTACCCGCAATTTCGACGACTATATCCTCGGCGGCCGCAGTTTGGGCAGCTTCGTTACCGCGATGTCGGCGGGCGCTTCCGATATGTCGGGCTGGCTGCTGATGGGCCTGCCCGGCGCGATTTACGCCTCCGGCCTGAGCGAAGCGTGGATTGCCATCGGCCTGACCGTGGGCGCGTATTTCAACTGGCTCTTGGTGGCGGGCCGCCTGCGCGTGCACACCGAATACAACAACAACGCGCTCACGCTGCCCGATTATTTCTTCCACCGCTTCGGTGCGGGCGGTCGGGCCATGAAAGTGATTTCCGCCTCCATCATTCTGTTTTTCTTCACGATTTACTGCGCTTCCGGCATTGTGGCGGGCGCACGCCTGTTTGAAAGCCTGTTCGACGTAACCTACACCCAGGCCATGTGGCTGGGCGCGGGCGCAACCATCGCCTATACCTTTATCGGCGGCTTTCTGGCCGTAAGCTGGACGGATACCGTGCAGGCTACGCTGATGATTTTTGCCCTGATCGTTACCCCTATTATGGTGTATCTGGCTTTGGGCGGCGCCGATGAAATGAACGCCGCCATCCAGAGCGTGGCCGCCGCCACCGGCAAAGAATACGGCAGCCTGCTGGCCGGCACCACCCTGATGGGCATTATTTCCACCGCCGCATGGGGCTTGGGCTATTTCGGCCAGCCGCACATTCTCGCGCGCTTTATGGCGGCCGAAAACGTGAAATCGCTGGTGTCCGCACGCCGCATCGGCATGACTTGGATGATTCTGTGCCTCGCGGGCGCGTGTGCCGTGGGTTATTTCGGCATCGCCTATTTCGGCGGCAACCCCGAGCAGGCGGGCGCGATGGCGGGCAACAACGAGCGCATCTTTATCGCGCTGACCACGCTTTTGTTTAACCCGTGGATTGCCGGCGTGATTCTTTCCGCCATTCTCGCCGCCGTGATGTCCACCCTGTCGTGCCAGTTGCTGGTGTGTTCGAGTGCCATCACCGAAGACTTCTACAAAGGCTTTCTGCGCCCCAATGCGCCGCAGCAGGAATTGGTGTGGATAGGCCGCATTATGGTGCTGGCCGTGGCCGTGATCGCCATCATCATCGCCGCCGACCCCGAAAGCAAAGTGTTGGGCTTGGTGTCTTACGCTTGGGCGGGTTTCGGCGCCGCATTCGGCCCGGTGGTGATTTTGTCGGTATTCTGGAAACGCATGACCGCCGCCGGCGCACTGGCCGGCATGATTGCCGGTGCCGTTACCGTGGTGGCGTGGAAGCCCTTAACCGGCAGCAGCCTCTATGAAATCGTGCCCGGCTTTATCGCCTGCTTTATCGCCATCGTGGCGGTGTCGCTGATGGGCAAGGTTTCCAAAGAAGTGGAAAACAAATTCGAAGAAGCCGACAAGGCTTATCAGGCCGCAAAATAAGCGGATTGGCAGGCTGTTTGAAGTTCAGACGGCCTGAGCGACTTGCAAAGGTCTCAAGCCGTCTGAAAAATAAAATAGAAAAAGCCCGGGTATAACAACCGGGCTTTTTCCATTAAGCAAACAACAGCTTATTCCAGAACCACTTCCACACGGCGGGCTTCGGCGTTGTTGCCGCTGCCTTCGGCATTTTCAGGTTTGCGCAGCTCGATTTGCGATTCGGGCACACCCAAACCCAACAGGGCATCGCGCACGGCAAAAGCGCGTTTTTTCGACAGCTCTTCGTTTTTCGTGCGGTTGCCGGTGGCATCGTGGAAGCCCGAAACCACGGCTTTTTTGCCTTCTTTCGCGCCGGCCAGCACGTCTTTCAGGGCTTCTTCGGCATTGGCGGCCAAATCGGCTTTGCCGGTGGCGAAGTAGAATTTCACCACACCGTTTTCAACCACTGCTTGCGCGCCGTCGCCGGCAGCGGCGGTTTGGGTGTCGGCCAGAATCTGTTCGGCGGCGGCACCGGAGGCGGAAGATTCGGCAGCGGATGCGGCGGCAGGTGCGGCAGCCGAAGCCTCTGAAGGTGCAGAGGCCTGTATTTCGGGTGCGGAAGCCACGGCAACGGTTTCTTCAACCACCACCGCCGAAGCCTCTTGGCCGTAGCCGGGCGAGCCTTCGATTTTGCCGTTTTCCCAACCCCAAACGGCATAAAAAAGAATCGACAATACCGACAGCGCCGCTGCGCCGCCGGCAATCCATAAACCGATGCGCTGTTCTTTGTGGTCGTTGTTGTCCGACATTTCCTTTTCCTTTGAATAGATTATGAATAGATGAAAAACCTGCCGCATTATACCCAAAAATCCGTGCAAAGAAAGTATGAGGCCTTTGCAAACCCGCATCTGCGGCGTATTTTAGGGTACTGCCCACCCGTTTGGCCTTCTATTGGATATGTCTGCGCCCGTGCCCGCCGCATCGGGCGGCAGGCCGGGCTGTGGCACAAACCTATCCAAAAAACCGCCGAAACAGTAAAATGCAGGCTTTTCTTGATTATCTGAACTCCGGCAACCATCATGCTCACCTTCCAACAAATCATTTTCAAACTGCAAACGTTCTGGGCCGACAAAGGCTGCACCATCATCCAACCTTTCGATATGGAAGTGGGCGCGGGCACCAGCCACCCGGCCACCTGCCTGCGCGCACTCGGCCCCGAGCCGTGGTTCGCCGCTTATGTGCAGCCTTCCCGCCGCCCCAAAGACGGCCGCTACGGCGACAACCCCAACCGCCTGCAACACTATTACCAATTTCAGGTGGCCTTGAAGCCCGCGCCGGCCGATATTCAGGATTTATATCTGGATTCGCTGCGCGAATTGGGCATCGACCCCAAAGTGCACGACATCCGCTTTGTGGAAGACGACTGGGAAAACCCCACCCTCGGCGCATGGGGCTTGGGCTGGGAAGTGTGGCTCAACGGTATGGAAGTTACCCAGTTTACCTATTTCCAGCAGGTGGGCGGCATCGACTGCTCGCCCGTGCTCGGCGAAATCACCTACGGCATCGAGCGTTTGGCGATGTATCTGCAAGGCGTGGAAAACGTGTATGACTTGGTGTGGAGCCGCACGCCCGACGGCCAAACCGTTACCTACGGCGACGTTTACCACCAAAACGAAGTGGAACAGTCAACCTACAATTTCGAATACAGCGATGCTGAATGGCTGCTGCGCCAGTTTAACGACTACGAAGCCCAAGCCAAACGTTTGCTTGAGGTGGAAGACGCAAGCCTGGCGCTGCCCGCTTACGAATTGGTGCTCAAGGCCGGCCACACCTTCAACCTGCTGGACGCCCGCGGCGCGATTTCCGTTACCGAACGCGCCGCCTATATCGGCCGCATCCGCGCCTTAAGCCGCATCGTGGCGCAGAAGTTTGTGGAAAGCCGCGAGAAGCTGGGTTTCCCGCTGCTGAAGCAGCAAGCCGCTTAAAACAAGGTTTCAGACGGCCAACCCTTTTGAGGCCGTCTGAAAACGCCTTGCAACATTCCCACACGGCTCGGACTTTATGATAGAAAAACTCACCTTCGGCCTCTTTACCAAAGAAGATTCGCATAACTTTATGCGGCTGATGAAATATGTGCGCCCGTATAAAGGCCGCATCATTTGGGCATTAATCGCCATCTTCGGCGTGGCCGCCACCGAAAGCTATCTGGCCGCCTTTATCGCGCCTTTGGTCAATCAGGGCTTCGCACCGCCCAGCGCGCCGCCGGAACTCAACACCGCCACCGGCATCATCGCCACCCTGCAAAACTGGAAAGCGCAGTTCACCTATATGATTTGGGGCACGCCCGAAAAAGTTTGGGTGGTGCCGGTGTTTTTCATCATTTTGGTGATGATACGCGGCGTTTGCCGCTTCGCCAGCACTTATCTGATGACTTGGGTTTCGGTAATGGCCATCAGCCATGTGCGCCGCGATATGTTTGACAAAATGCTGTTGCTGTCGTCGAAATTCCATCAGGAAACACCGTCGGGCCATGTGTTGATGAATATGGTTCAGATGGCCGAACAATCCATCAGCAACGCCAGCAACGTGTTTATCACCCTTACGCGCGACACCTTGATCGTTATCGGCTTGGTGTGCGTGCTGCTGTATCTCAACTGGCAGCTCAGCCTGATTGTGGCGTTGATGTTCCCGCTGCTGTCGCTGCTGTCGCGCTATTACCGCAACCGCCTCAAAAACATCATCGCCAGCTCGCAGCAAAGTATCGGCACGCTCAACAACGTAGTCAACGAAGTCCATCAGGGGCACCGTGTGGTAAAACTGTTCGGCGGCCAAAAGCAGGCGGCCGACCGCTTTGCCGAAGTGAACAACACCATCGTGCGCCTGGGCAAAAAAATCACCCAGGCCACCGCCGCCCGCTCGCCGTTCAGCGAATTAATCGCCTCTTTCGCTTTGGCGGTGGTGATTTTCATCGCCCTTTGGCAAAGCCAGCAAGGCTACACCACCATCGGCGAATTTATGGCCTTTATCGTGGCCATGCTGCAAATGCTCAGCCCGATTAAAAACCTCGCCAACATCAGCATCCCCATGCAAACCATGTTTCTGGCTTCAGACGGCGTTTGCCAGTTTTTAGACACCGAGCCGGAAAAAGACACCGGCACCCAAACCCTGCAAAACGTTTCAGGCCGTCTGAAATTTGAAAATATTGATGTGCGCTACCGTGAAGACGGCAAAAAAGCCTTGGATAACTTCAATCTGGAAATCAGCCCCGGCGAGCGCGTGGCTTTGGTGGGCCGCTCCGGCAGCGGCAAAACCACCGTGGTAAACCTGTTGCCGCGTTTTGTCGAACCCAGCGCCGGCACGGTTTATCTCGACGGCACCAATATCGCCGACCTCACCCTGGCCAATCTGCGCGAACAGTTTGCGCTGGTGTCGCAAGACGTATTCCTGTTTGACGACACCCTGCTGGCCAACGTGCGTTACAGCCGCCCCGAAGCGAGTGAAGAAGAAGTGCTGGCCGCGCTTAAAGCCGCCAACCTGCAAGACTTGGTAGGGAACTCACCGCACGGCTTGCACCAACCCATCGGCGCCAACGGCAACCAACTCTCGGGCGGCCAGCGCCAGCGCGTATCCATCGCCCGCGCCATCTTGAAAAACGCCCCGATACTGCTCTTGGACGAAGCCACCAGCGCGCTTGACAACGAATCCGAACGCCTCGTCCAGCAAGCCTTGGAAAACCTGATGCACGGCCGCACCAGCATCATCGTCGCCCACCGTTTGAGCACCATCGAGCAGGCTGACCGCATCATCGTGATGGACGACGGCCATATCATCGAGCAAGGCTCACATCAAGAGCTGATAAACAAAGGCGGCTACTATGCCGCATTGAGCAATATGCCGAAAGTGGGCGGGTAAGCCCTCTTGGTTTTAACCGCCATATTGTTTTTATGGGTTTCAGACGGCCTTAAGGTTGCCTGCCAGGCCGTCTGAACCATAACCGAAAGAATACCATGAACGCTATCCGACACCCGCTCGTTTCCGTGATGATTCCTTATTACAACTGCGAGCAATACATCGCCGAAACCATCGCATCGGTGGAAGCGCAGCACTATCCCAATATCGAAATCATTATCGTAGACGACGGTTCGCGCGAAGAAAGTGCGGCATTCTTGGCCGAATTGCTGAAGAGCAAACCCGCCATACGTCTGGCCGCCCAAAACAACCGCGGCGTCGCCGCCGCCCGCAACCACGCCGCCCGCTTGGCCAAAGGCGAATATTTTCTGTTTCTCGACGCCGACGACCAAATCCTGCCCGACTATATTCAAAAAAGTGTGGAAATACTGGAAAGCAATCCCGATTGCAAGCTGGTGTATCCGCAGGCGGAGTTTTTCGACTCCAAAGAAGGTTTTTGGCAGCTGCCGCCTTACGAAGGCATCAAAAGCCTGCTAACCGGCAACTGTTTCCCTTCATCCGTTTCCATGCACCGGGCCGCCGATTTCAAGGCTTTAGGCGGGTTCGACGAAAACTTCACTACCCATGAAGACTGGGATTTCTGGATCCGCCTGTTAAGCGGCGGGGGCAAGGTTTATCAAATACCCGAAGTGCTGTTCCGCTACCGCAAACGCCGCGACGGCTCGTCGCTTATCGACAGTTTGGAACATAACCGCAAACAAAAGCAGGAAGACTTGCAACGTGTTTACGAAAAGCACAGCAGCCTGTTTCTGCAACACGAATTGGGCTATTGGAATCATCTTCAAACATTGGCACAAAATTGGCAGCTTGCTGCCGACAACAAAAAATTGCAAGAACAAAGCGCAGCAGATCAAAAACACAACCGGCAATTGCAGGCCGATTTATCCCAAGCTTTGCAGCAGACCGATACCTTACAGCAGCAATCAACAGACTTACGCCAACAGCTTGACAGTTTTCGGCAAGAAAAACACAAGCTGGAACAAACTGTTGCCGAACTAAACAACCGCATCCAACATGAAGTTCGAATTTTTGGCAAATATAAAGGTTTATTAACCGTTAAAACGTTCAAGCCTCTTATCAAAACCGAGCAGGCCATCAGCTCGGCTAACCGTTACCGTAAACTGTTTAGGGATCTGATTAAAGAAAAAGGCAGCATCGGCAAAGCTTACCAAACCTGCCGCCATACCTATAAAGCCTCGGGTATTCGTGCAGTTAAGGCCTTGTTGCGCCAGCAAAACTTGGATTTGCAAGCAGTTGAAGCATTGTCAATCGACAATGCAAGGGATGGTTTTGTTATTTTAGCCACCAAACACACCCGTTATATTGCACAACTGGTTGGTAGTGCCCTGAAAAAAGTTGATATTCAATCGACTATTCTCTTCGATATGCCCAAAGAAGGGTATTCAAACAAATGGCACATAGTTATCTGCCCGCAGATGTTTGAAACCTTGCCGCCGCATTATCTGGCCTTTCAAATGGAACAATCGGTTTCCAGCAGATGGTTTACCGAGGCATATTTCCAACGTTTACACCGCGCAGCACACGTTTTCGATTATTCCATTACGAACATTGCCTACTTACAAGAACACCGGCTTCCTTTCAAAAAACTACATTATCTGCCGGTGGGTATGCTGCCTCCGCTTAGTCAAAACCAAAGCCAAGACTTCGAATTTGACGTTGCTTTTTACGGCGACCCCAGTTGCGAGCGCCGGCAATTGTTTCTTCAAAAATTGAGTGAAAAATTTTCTGTTAAAGTTATTTCTGAAGTATTTGGGGACGAACTGCACGATTTATTGAAAAAAGCAAAAATCGTGGTCAACATTCATTATTATGAAAATGCTTTATTAGAAACCACCCGTATTTATGAATGTTTGTCTTTGAATAAATTAGTTGTGTCGGAGCAAGGCAGCGACCAGCATGAACATTCAGAGCTGGAAAACATTGTAGATTTTGTGGAAATCGACGATATCGAAGCAATGATAGCGCGTATCGGCTATTGGCTGAATCATGCCGATCAGTTTGACACCCGCTTGCAAGCCATTGCCGACTTTCAACAGCAGCCGGATAAATTCCAGTTTTATTTCTACCGCTTTTTGCTCTCCCAAGATTTGATTGATTTTGAAACTTTTTACCGCCTGTGTAGCAATTATATTAAGCCCCAAGGCAACTTTTGGTGTCTGAGCCTGCCGGAATCCATCAGCAGAAGGCAAGATTTCGACCGAGACAATCATTACGATATTTGGGTGTTTCCCGGCCTGCGGCATAATATCGGCTGGGTTGGTTGTGGTTTAAGCTACAAATTCATGATGCGCGTAGCCGAAGATTTAGGCCTCCCCCATGTTACTATTTGTGAAGACGATGTTTTATTTAACAATACATTCGAGCAGCGTTATACCCATATTAAACAAACTCTGTCCGCTACAAACGAACCATGGGATGTTTATTCCGGATTGATTGCAGATTTGTCGGAAAAAACCGATATTTCCCAATCTGCTATTCATAGCGATAAGGAAAATTTCTACGGTATCAACCGGTTGGTTAGCATGGTGTTTAATATCTACAACCATTCTGTATATTCTAAAATCTATTCTTGGAATGAGAACGACCGTTTATTCCATAATACGATAGACCGCTATATTGAACAGCACGGAGGTATTCAGGGTGTGATTACTTCTCCGTTTTTGGTTGGCCATAAAGAGGATTTGTTTTCCACTTTATGGGGAACGCAAAATACTGCTTACAAGGAAACGATTGCCCGAAGCCAAAACTTGTTGGATAAAAAAATAGCTGAATTGAATCAAGATTGATGGAAACTAATAATATATTGTTCAGATGTTTTTTTATCTCAATGTTATTTGCAATTGATAAATATATGCTTTGTAAATAACCGGATGAAGCTATAAAGCAAAGTAAAAAGAAAACGCTTATGAACAACCCCATCGAAATTTACCAAACCGCCGACGGGCAAACCCAAGTGGAAGTGCGCTTCGGGCAGCAGACCGTTTGGCTGTCGCAGGCGCAGATGGCGCAACTGTTTGATACCAGTAGTGACAACATCAGCCAGCACTTAAAAAATATTTATGCAGAGCAGGAATTGGATGAAGCGGCAACTACCGAGGATTTATCGGTAGTTCGCCAAGAAGGTACGCGCCAAGTTACCCGTAAGCTGAAATATTACAGTTTGGATGCCGTTATTTCGGTGGGTTACCGCGTCAAATCCAAATATGCAACACAATTCCGTATTTGGGCAACCGGCCGTTTGAAAGACTATCTGCTCAAAGGCTACGCACTCAATCAAAAGCGTTTGCAACAGAATGCCGACGAGCTGCATCAGGCCTTGGCGCTGATTCAAAAAACCGCCGCTTCGCCCGAGTTAACCATACAAAGCGGGCGTGGGCTGGTGGATATTGTCAGCCGCTACACGCAAACGTTTTTGCGGTTGCAACAATATGCCAAACAAAAAGACATTTTAATCCGCCTGATGATGCATATGCTCAATCAGGCCGTCTGAAAGCCTGTTAAAACAATCTTAACCAAACAAATGCCACAGAAAGCAACAACAATGACCCAAACCCTGTTAATCGAACTCTTAACCGAAGAGCTGCCCCCCAAAGCCCTGAATAATCTCGGCAACCATTTTGCCGCCGCCATTGCCGAAGGGCTGGAAAAAGCGCAGTTAACCGACGGCGAAACCGACTACACCGCCTATGCCTCACCGCGCCGTTTGGCGGTGCAGGTAAAAAACGTGAAGCCCGTGCAGGCCGACCAGCAGGTGGTGAAAAAAGGCCCGTCGGCAGCAAGCGGTATGAAAGACGGCGCGCCCACCAAGGCCTTGGAAGGTTTCGCCCGCGGCGCCGGTGCCAAAATCGAAGATTTGAAAATCATCCACGACGGCAAGCAGGACGTGTTTGCCTATGAATACACCCAAACCGGCAAGCCTTTGGGCGAACTGCTGGAAGACATTCTCAATCAGGCGGTAAAAAAACTGCCGATTCCGAAAGTGATGCGCTGGGGCAGCAGCACCCACACCTTCGTGCGCCCCGTGCACGGCTTGGTGGCGCTGCACGGCAGCGAAGTGGTGCCGGTGAACGTATTGGGTTTGCAGAGCCGCAACTTCACCCTCGGCCACCGTTTTCTTTCAGACGGCCAAATCGTATTGGCCAACGCCGACTCTTATGCCGGACAACTGAAAAACGAAGGCAAGGTCATCGCTTCGTTTGCCGAGCGCAAAGCCGCCATTCAGACGGCCTTAAACCAACAGGCAGGCCGCTTGAACGCCACGGTGGCTGCCGACGAAGCGCTGCTCGACGAAGTCACCGCGCTGGTGGAATGGCCGGTGGTGCTGGAAGCCGGTTTTGAAGAGCACTTCCTCGCCGTGCCGCAGGAATGCCTGATTCTCACCATGCAGCAAAACCAGAAATATTTCCCGCTGCTGGATGCTTCGGGCAAGCTCATCAACCGCTTCCTGCTGGTGTCCAATTTGCAGGCCGAAGACCCGTCGCACATTATTCACGGCAACGAGCGCGTGTTGCGCGCGCGGTTGGCCGATGCCGAGTTTTTCTACAAGCAAGACCAAAAAGCCACGCTTGAGAGCCGTTTGCCGAAACTCTCGCAAGTGGTTTACCACAACAAACTGGGCAATCAGGCCGAGCGCATCGAACGGTTGGCCGCCATCAGCCGCCACATTGCCGCCGCCTTGGGCACCGATGCCGGTACCGCCGAGCGCGCCACCCGCTTGTCCAAAGCCGATTTGGTAACCGAAATGGTGGGCGAATTCCCCGAGCTGCAAGGAGTTATGGGCAAATACTACGCCCGCTTGGACGGCGAGCGCGAAGAAATCGCCAACGCCATCGAGCAGCATTACTGGCCGCGCTTTGCCGGCGACAAACTGCCCGAAGGCAAGATAGCCACCGCCGCCGCGCTGGCCGACAAACTGGAAACGCTGGTCGGCATTTGGGGCATCGGCCTGATTCCCACCGGCGACAAAGACCCCTACGCCCTGCGCCGCTCCGCTTTGGGCATTCTGCGCATGCTGATGAACAGCGATTTGAGCATCAGCAACGTGCTGCAAGCCGCTTATGCCACTTTCCCCGCCGGCAAGCTGGCCGGTAACACGCTCGCCGAAGTGGCCGAATTTATGCAGGCGCGGCTGGCGGTGCTGCTGCAAAACGACTACCCGCAAGACGTGGTGGCCGCCGTGCTGGCCAAGCACCCCGACCGCCTCAACGATCTGCCTGCCAAGCTGCAAGCGGTAGAAGCATTTAAAAAGCTGCCCGAAGCCGCCGCGCTGGCCGCTGCCAACAAACGCGTGCAAAACCTGCTGAAAAAAGCCGATGCCGAACTGGGTGCAGTCAACGAAAACCTGTTGCAGCAGGCCGAAGAGCAGGCGCTGTTTGCCGCTTCGCAAGCCTTGCAGCCGAAAATCGCCGCCGCGCTGGCCGCGCAGGATTTTCAGACGGCCTTAACCGAGCTGGCCGCCATCAAACCGCAAGTCGATGCCTTTTTCGATGGCGTGATGGTGATGGCCGACGATGCCGCAGTAAAACAAAACCGCCTCAACCTGCTCAACCAGTTGGCGGGGCAGATGAACGCGGTGGCCGATATCGCGCTGTTGGGCGATTAATGCGCTTTTAGTTAATCAATTGAAGAAAAAGAACATATGTACGTCATGCCCGGGCATGACGGAAAACCCATATCTTTAACTTCAATGAAAGCCGTATATTAAAAAAGTTCGAGGCCGTCTGAAAAATCGTTTCAGACGGCCTCGGATGTTAACGGCAGCAACTTAAACAACTATTCTTTCACCCGAATCGCCATCAGCGTGTGCAGCCTGCGGTTGTCGGCGCGGGCAACGGTGAATTGCAGGGGGCCGATCACCACTTTTTCGCCGCGAACGGGCAGGTGGCCGATTTCCTGAATCACCAGCCCGCCTATGGTGTCGGCTTCTTCGTCGCTGTAGTCGGTGCCGAAATATTCGTTGATGTCTTCGATTTCGGTAACGGCGTTGATGCGGAAGCGTTCGGCGGAAACGGGGAAGATGTTGTCGGCGCTTTCGTCTTCGTCGAACTCGTCTTCGATGTCGCCGATAATCTGTTCGATGATGTCTTCAAACGTAACCAGGCCGGAAATACCGCCGTATTCGTCCACCACCACCGCCATGTGGTTGCGTTGCTCGCGGAATTCTTTCAACAGGGCGTTGAGCGGTTTGCTTTCGGGTACGAACACGGCTGGGCGCAAGATGCTTTGCAGGTTGAACTGTTCGGGGCTGAGGGCGTATTTGAGCAGGTCTTTGGCGTGCAGGATGCCCAGCACGTTGTCTTTGTCTTCGCCGATAACGGGAAAACGCGAGTGGGCGGTTTCGATGATGTAGGCGATGATGCGCTCCATGCTCTCGCCGGCTTTAATCACATCCATCTGGCTGCGGGTGATCATGGCGTCGCGCACTTCGAGTTCGGCGAAATCCAGCATTTTTTCAAGGTATTGCAGGGTTTCGCTATCAAACACTTCCTGCTCGTGCGCTTGGCGCAGCAGGCTGACGACGTCTTCGGCGGAATCGGGGGCATCGCCCGAGATGCGGGAGATGATGCGTTCGAAAAAAGAAGGTTTCGACTGGCTGTCGTCCATTTTGTTGTTCAATCCTAATCAAACATACGGGTTGGGGTATCCTAACTGATTCAGCAGGCGGGTTTCAAGTGTTTCCATGATTTCGGCTTCGGCTTCGTCGATGTGGTCGTAGCCCATCAGGTGCAGCGTGCCGTGCAGGGTGAGGTGGGCGAAATGCTGTTCGGGCGTTTTGCCTTGTTCGGCGGCTTCTTTGAGCACCACTTGCGGGCAGATAACCAAATCGCCGTAAAGGCCGTCTGAAAACTGATCGGGAAAGATTTCGCCTTCGTTGAAGGCAAAGCTCAACACATTGGTGGCGTAGTCTTTGCCGCGGTAGTCGCGGTTATAGGCGCGGGCGGCTTCTTCGTCAAGCAGGATCAGGCTGATTTCGGCACGGCGGAAGCGGTGTTGCAGCGCATGCCACATCCAGCGGTAGAAATCATGTTCGGCGGGCAGGCCGTTTATGCTGCTTTGGTTGCTGAAATGCAGCGAAAAGCGTTGCCGCTGCAATTTGAGAAAAGGGTATTTTTTGGCGCGTTTCATGATGATTGATAAAAAATCGGCAATAATTATTTGGTATTTTAATTTTTTTTTGAAACTTTGAGAACTTAGATTTGTCCTTATTTTAAGTATGCTTTAACTAGATAAAGCATATGAAATATAAAATATCATGTATTTTTCATGATGTTTTGTTTTTGAAATAAATCTTGCTTCAGATAAAGGATTCATAGTTATGAAAGAATTAAATATTTTTGATATGAAAAAAATTTCAGGCGGTTATCTCTATCGTATGAGACCGGTAAGCTCTAATGTGGTCGACATGAGTGCGGGGTGGGGAAAAAGTTCATTTTGGAATAGTTTTAGAGGCATTTTCCCTAAATTTGGTGAGAACCTTCCGAATATTTATCAATAATCGATAGTAACTGCAAAGCTTATCCCGTAGTAAATCAAATAAATTGATTAATTGATTTGCAACGGGATATTTTTTATTAATTATTGATGGTAATTTAAAATGAAAAAAATTCTTTATTCTGCACTGATTATCTTGGCAGCCTGTTCTCCACACAATAAAACGGAAACTGAGGTAGATAATAAGAAAGTAGCAAAAAAGCAAACAGATACTACAATTTCTGCATCTGCCCCAACTCCACACCAAATAGAAGAGAATGGCAGCGGCACAGTTAAAATGATAGGGAAAGTCCATTTTTCCTTTGAACAGGCGGAATTTACCACGTCTGAAAAAACTTTTTTCATTATCAGCGGTTACAGTTTGATTAGAAATGTGGAAGCTAAACGCGAACATTCAGGTGCATATAACGTTACTTTGCACAATGTGTGCATCAACGGCCGCATTCTCACCAAAGCCCAAAACAACGGCAACGGTTTCGGGCCGTTGGGGCGCTACAATCAGGCGGTGGTGGTAGAAAGTTTGTGTTAGACTTATGCGCCCCGTTTCACCCGTTTTTCAAAACAAACCATGACCCCGAAAAAACTCGTTATCGCCAGCCGCGAAAGTGCGCTGGCCATGTGGCAGGCCGAGCATATCCAAGGCCGTCTGAAACAGCTTTATCCCGATTGCGAAGTGGAAATTCTCGGCATGACCACGCGCGGCGACCAGATTCTCGATAAAACCCTGTCGAAAATCGGCGGCAAAGGGCTGTTTATCAAAGAGTTGGAGCAGGCCCTGCAAGACGGCCGCGCCGATTTGGCCGTGCATTCGATTAAAGACGTGCCGATGGAGCTGCCGCCCGGTTTTGCGCTGGCGGCCATCGGCGAGCGCGCCAACCCGTTTGATGCGTTTGTTTCCAACCGCTTCGGGCGATTGGAAGACCTGCCCGCGGGTGCGGTGGTCGGCACATCGAGCCTGCGCCGCGAAGCGCAACTGCGCGCCCGTTTTCCGCATTTAACCGTCAAACCCCTGCGCGGCAACGTGCAAACCCGTTTGGCCAAGCTGGATAACGGCGAATACGATGCCATTATCCTTGCCGCCGCCGGTTTGCAGCGCTTGGGTTTAAACGAACGCATCCGCCTGATTCTGCCGCCCTCCGAAAGCCTGCCCGCCGCAGGGCAGGGCGCATTGGGCATAGAAATCGCCGCACACCGCTACGATTTGCTCGAAGTGCTCAACCCGCTCAACCACCCCGTTACCAATGCCTGCGTTACCGCCGAACGCGCGCTTGCCCGTGCGTTGGACGGCAGCTGCCAAGTGCCGCTGGCCGCCTATTGCACCGAAGAGAACGGCCTGCTGACCCTGCGCGCACTGGTCGGCCATCCCGACGGCTCGGTGGTGTTGCAGGCACAAGCCGAAGCCCCGCTGGCCTATGCCGCCGCGCTTGGCCGCGCCGTCGCCAAAAAACTGGCCGACGACGGCGCCGTGGCGCTGATTCGGGCGATTTTGAACGAACAGGATATGCCTGAATAAACTAGGGAGTGTAGTCAGAAGGCGTTGCGGCGGTATTTTTGGTTAAAATCCGCATCTGCGGCGTTAAAAGTGCTCGCAAGATGTTCAATCTTGCTGCGCTTTTTGCCTGGCATCTGCGGATTTTTCCTCAAAAAACCGCTCCACAAGCCTTCTGAGTACACTCCCTAGGCCGTCTGAAATATTTCAGACGGCCTTCAGTATTTTTGCAAAGGCTCCGGCCTGCCGCTTACACTCATAAAGGAATCATTCATCATGACCGAAGCCGTATTATTCGATTTGGACGGTACGCTTGCCGACACCGCGCTCGATTTGGGCGGCGCGCTCAACACCCTGCTGCGCCGCCGCGGCCTGCCCGAAAAAAGCATGGCCGAAATCCGCCCCGTTGCCAGCCACGGCGCCGCCGGCCTGATTTTCATGGGCGCAGGCATCGGCAAAACCCATCCCGAATACGGCGCATGGCGGCAGGAATATTTGGCCGAATACGAACGCTGCTTCGATAAAGAAACCGTTTTGTTTAACGGAATCAATGAGCTGATAGAAGAATTAAGCGGGCGCAATATCCGCTGGGGCATCATTACCAACAAACCGCACACCTTCACCCACCGCCTAGTGCCCAAACTCGGCTTCACCGTGCCGCCCGCCGTGGTGGTAAGCGGCGACACCTGCGCCGAAGCCAAACCCAGCACCCTGCCCATGTTTTATGCCTGCGAACAAATCGGTGTGAAGCCCGGCAACTGCATTTATGTGGGCGATGCCGAACGCGATATGCAGGCGGGCAGAAACGCCGGTATGAAAACCGTGCTCGCCAACTGGGGCTATATCGCGGCCGACGACGACACCACCCAATGGCCGTGTGATGTGGTGATTGATAAGCCTTTGGATTTACTGAAATATATTTAGCAAGCCGGATATTTTGCAAAAACTTCAGGCCGTCTGAAAAACAGTTTAATACAGTTTTTCAGACGGCCTTTATTTCAGACGGCCTTTATCAATATGCACACCTGCTTAAGCCAAAATCTACCAAGCAGCGAATTGGCGGGTGTTCAGCGCAGTTCGCGGATATCGCGCCAGCCGTCGTTGGTTTTCACCATCGTTGCCACCAACGTGCGCGTGGCGTCGGGGTGTTGCCAGTTGCTGCCGCCTTCGCGCATAAACTGCTCGGCCCATTTGGCGGTTTCCAGCCGCGCCTCGTAAGACACTTTCGACACGGTTACGCCGTCGGCGGGCGTAGGCTCGGTGAACCAGTTGATTTTTTCCACTTTCAGCGAGCCGATGCAGAAGCGCGCGCCGTCGGGGCCGGGGCGGGCCTGTGCCTTGCCTTTGTCGGTTAACTCGTAAACCTGCACCTTGATTTCACGGCCGTTTTCGGGCGAGGGCACGGTTTCGGCGCGCGCCTGTTTGTAGAAGCCTTCCTTATCGAGCAGGCGCATTTGTTTGAGGGCGGATTCGTTGATTTTGCGGCCTTCCGAATCGCGCTCGGCGATTTTCACCAGCGGATCGCCCACCACGGCCGCACCCGTTAACAGGCTGTTTTCCACGTCCAAAACCAAAGGCATACACACGCCTTGCGCGGCCGAATATTGGTTGATGGCTTTTTCAAACACGGCCTTATCGGGCTGCGATCCCGAGCAGGCGGCCAGCAGCAGGGCGGCGGAGGCGGCAAAAGCGGTTTTATACATAGTATGGCTCCATATCGATAATGCGGTTAAAAAAGCATAGTCTTTTTTTTGCCGCATGACAAACCCCCGCAGCGGTTTTACAATCAGGCCGTCTGAACGTATCGAAGGAAAAACGATGACTGTGGTTTACGGCATTCCCAACTGCGACACCGTGAAAAAAGCCCGCGCGTGGCTGGCCGAAAACGGTGTGGATTACCAATTTTCCGATTTCAAAAAAACGCCGCCCGACGAAGCGCTGATTGAAAGCTGGCTGCAACACATTCCGCTCGAAACCCTGCTGAACAAGCGCGGTACCACTTGGCGCAAACTCAGCGGCGCCGAGCAGGCCGAGGCAGATACGCAGGCGGGCGCGGTGAAGCTGATGGCCGCTCACCCCAGCCTGATCAAAAGGCCGGTTTTGTGCCGCAACGGCCGCTGCTATGCAGGGTTTCAGGCGGCCGAATACGGGCAGGTGTTCGGCAAGCCGGCCTGAAAAGCGGCCCCGTCCGCCCAAAACATTTGTTTTCTATGCCGAAAGCGCGTGTTTTGATATAATGCGCCGTTTTAAGCAAACCGCAAAACCTCTACTTAAGGATAATCAACATGGGCTTTTTGCAAGGTAAGAAAATCCTCATCACCGGCATGATTTCCGAGCGTTCCATCGCTTACGGCATTGCCAAAGCCTGCCGCGAACAAGGCGCGGATTTGGCGTTTACTTATGTTGTCGACAAACTGGAAGAGCGCGTGCGCAAAATGGCCGCCGAGCTGGGTTCGGAGCTGGTGTTCCGCTGCGACGTGCAGAGCGACGAAGAAATCGCGCAAACTTTTGCCGACTTGGGCAAAACGTGGGACGGCCTCGACGGTTTGGTGCATTCCATCGGTTTCGCCCCGCGCGAAGCGCTCGACGGCGACTTTTTAGACAGCATCAGCCGTGAAGCCTTTAAAATCGCCCACGAAGTTTCCGCCTACAGCCTGCCCGCGCTGGCCAAAGCCGCCCGCCCGATGATGCAGGGCCGCAACGGCTCGATTGTTGCGCTCACCTATCTGGGCGCAGTGCGCGCGATTCCGCACTACAACGTGATGGGTATGGCCAAAGCCAGCCTCGAAGCCGGCATCCGCTTCACCGCCGCCTGCCTGGGCAAAGAAGGCATCCGCTGCAACGGCATTTCTGCCGGCCCGATCAAAACGCTGGCCGCTTCGGGCATTGCCGATTTCAGCAAACTGCTCAACCATGTGGCCTCGCACAACCCGCTCGGCCGCAACGTAACCATCGAAGAAGTGGGCAATACCGCCGCCTTCCTGTTGTCCGACCTCTCTTCCGGCATCACCGGCGAAATCACTTATGTTGACGGCGGTTACAGCATCAACGCGCTTAACGACCCCGAAGAAAAGGCTTGATCCGGCAGTTGTTGCAAGCATCGGTAAAGGTTGGGACATTTGCAAAATTCTTTTCGATACCTGACAACACCTGCGTCATGCTCGGGCTTGACCCGGGCATCTTTTTGTTTTGGAAGAAAAAGCAGATACTCGGCTCAAGCCCGGGTATGACGAGATATAAACAAATTCAGAATTAAAAAGTTTTTTGCAAAGGTCTGAGGCCGTCTGAAAACCGCAGCAGTGCAGATTCGCATTGCCGCCGTGTTTTCAGACGGCCTCATACTTTTCAAATACCCCGGTTTTGATTGTTTGGCCCGGCAAAAGGCGCATAGCGCTTGAAACCCCGACACCGCCGGCCAAATATAGTAAACTCCGTTTCTTTAATTGTTACTTTCCGCCCCGACCGCCATGCCTGTTTTGATTCCCACCAACCGCGAAACCGCCGCAGAATGGCGCAACGAGAGCACGCAAAAGCCGCCGCAGCGGGCGGTTTATCTGCACGAATGCGGCGCCGATGCGGTTTTGAAGCAGGCGTATGCGCACACCGCCACGGTGTGGGCGGGCGATTTCCACAATGCCAAGCAGGTGCTGGCGGCAATGAAGAAGCGCGTGCGCAAGCCCGCAGCCAAGCAGGCGGATGTTCAGACGGCCTTTCACAACCACCGTATGCGGCAGGCGCAAACCAGCCGAGTGCTGAATATGCTGGCGGTGGAAATCGGCGCAGGTTTTGCCCTTGATCTGCCGCGCGCGCCGGATGTGCGCGGTGCGCTGGCCGATGTGTACGGCGAACCGAACAACGAGCCTTTCCTGCTGCCGCTCAATCAGTTGCTGGGCTTTATCGGCGCGCACGAATGGCACAAAAAAGGCGTGTTCGTGCCGGAGCTGGATGCCGCCGTTCATGTGCCTTTCGGCGTGTTTTCTCCTTTGCGCGGCGAATACCTCGGCCTGATTGCCCGCGCACCATTGCCCGAACCTTGCGAAAGCGCGTTCGATATCGGCACGGGTTCGGGCGTGATTGCCGCCCTGCTGGCCGCGCGCGGCATTCCCAGCATCACCGCCACCGACACCAACCCGCGAGCCGCCGCCTGCGCCCGTGCCAATATCGGGCGTTTGGGGTTTGGCGGGCGCGTGCAGGTTGAAGAAACCGATTTGTTCCCGCAGGGCCGCGCCGATTTGATTGTCTGCAATCCGCCGTGGCTGCCCGCCAAACCCACTTCCGCCGTTGAAACCGCGCTTTACGATCCCGGCCACGCCATGCTGAAAGGCTTTTTAAACGGCGTGCGCGAACGGTTGAACCCCAACGGCGAGGCATGGCTGGTGATGTCGGATTTGGCCGAACACCTGCACCTGCGCGAGCCGGATTTTCTGCGGCAATGTTTTCAAGCGGCCTCGCTGACCGTGGCGGGCGTTCTGCAAACGGCACCCGCGCACCGCAAGGCCGCCGATGCCGACGACCCGCTGGCATTCGCGCGCAGCAGGGAAACCACCTGCCTTTACCGTTTGAAAGCAGTTTTATAGTGGCTTAGATTTAACATGTACAGCGTTGCCTCGCCTTAGCTCAAAGAGAACGATTTTGTAAGCCGCTGAAGCGGCAACAGAATCGGTTCCGTACTACCTGTACTGTCTGCGGCTTCGTCGCCTTGTCCGTGTTAAATTTCAGCCACTATTGAATTTCCATCAAAAACCGTTGCGCAACGGTTTGTAGGAACGGCAGAAATCCATTACTATCCCAAGCAAACCGTTGCCGTTCAGAAGGCCGTCTGAAACCCACCAAGAAAGCAACCGCCATGAACCTCAAAAACCGCCATTTTCTGAAACTGTTGGATTACACCCCCGAAGAAATCGAATACCTGCTCGACCTTGCCGCCGAATTGAAGGCCGCCAAAAAAAGCGGCCGCGAAGAGCGCAGGCTGAGGGGCAGGAATATCGCGCTGATTTTTGAGAAAACCTCCACCCGCACCCGCTGCGCGTTTGAAGTGGCCGCCTACGACCAAGGCGCGAACGTAACCTATCTCGAACCGGGCGGCAGCCAAATCGGCCACAAAGAAAGCATCAAAGATACCGCCCGCGTGTTGGGGCGCATGTATGACGCCATCGAATACCGCGGCTTCGGCCAGGAAATTGTGGAAGAGCTGGCCAAATATGCCGGCGTGCCCGTGTATAACGGCCTCACCAACGAATTCCACCCCACCCAGATTCTCGCCGATATGCTCACCATGCGCGAACATTCCCGCAAACCCCTGCGCCAAATCGCCTATGCCTATGTGGGCGACGCGCGCTACAACATGGGCAATTCGCTGCTTTTGGGCGGCGCCATTCTCGGCATGGACGTGCGCATCGGCGCGCCCCGCCATCTGTGGCCGTCTGAAGAACTCATCGCCAAAGCCCGCGAAACCGCCGAAAAAAGCGGTGCGCGCCTGCTGTTAACCGAAGACCCGCAGGAAGCGGTTAACGGCGTCGACTATATCCACACCGATGTGTGGGTGTCGATGGGCGAGCCGGAAAGCGTGTGGAAAGAGCGTATCGAGCTGTTGGCGCCTTACCAGGTGAACGCCGCGTTGATGGCGGCGGCGGGGAACCCCGATGTGAAATTCATGCACTGCCTGCCCGCATTCCACAACAGCGAAACCAAAATCGGCGGTTGGATCAACCAAACCTTCGGCATGGACGGCGTGGAAGTAACCGAAGAAGTGTTTGAAGGCCCGGCATCGGTGGTGTTCGACCAAGCCGAAAACCGTATGCACACCATCAAGGCCGTGTTGGTGGCTACGCTGGCGTAGTAGGGGGTGTAATTCGTTATAGCCGATCGCCTTGATAAAAGTACATATGTCATACCCGGGCTTGACCCGGGTATCTGTTATTTCTTTTGAAACAAAAAGATGCTCGGGTCAAGCCCGAGTATGACGCAGGGGTTTTAAGGTGCCGAAACGAATTTCACAAAGATATCAGGCCGTCTGAAAAGATTTTTTCAGACGGCCTGTGTTTTTACAAAACTTGTTTTTACGGCTCAAACGGTAAACCGCCCGTTTTACAAACCTGCCAGCCGGCCGGTGTCCATTGCAATCATGCGCTCTTCGTTGGTGGGCACAACCAGCACGGCGGGGGTTTTGCCGGCTTCGCTGATGATGCCTGCGGCACCGAAGCGGGTGGCATCGTTGGCTTTTTCATCGATGGTCAAGCCCAAAAAGCCCAAGTAGCCCACGGTTTTGCTGCGCACCACGTTGGAGTTTTCGCCGATGCCGCCGGTGAACACGAGGGCATCGATGCCGTCGGTGGCCACGGCCATGGAGGCGATGTATTTTGCCAAACGGTAGGTCATCACTTCCAGCGCGAGTTTGGCGCCGGCGTGGCCTTCGTCGGCGGCTTCCTGAATGGTGCGGCAGTCGTTGGAAAGCTCCGAAATGCCGAGCAGGCCGGATTTTTTGTTTAAGAGGTCGGTTACGGCTTTCACGTCCATGCCGGCGTTTTCAGCGAGAAACGAGCAGGTGCTGGGGTCGATGTCGCCGCTGCGCGTGCCCATCACCAAGCCTTCCAGCGGGGTAACGCCCATACTGGTGTCTTTCGATTCGCCGTTTTTCACGGCGCAAACCGAGGCACCGTTGCCCAAGTGGGCAATTACCAGGGCGCAGTCTTCCACGTTTTTGCCGAGAATCTGTGCGGCGGCGGGAGCGACGTAGCGGAAGCTGGTGCCGTGGAAACCGTAGCGGCGGAAGCCGTATTTGCGGTAAAGCTCGCGCGGCACGGCATAGGTGTAGGCGTGCTCGGGCATGGTTTGGTGGAAGGCGGTGTCGAACACGCCCACGTTGGTGAGTTCGGGGAAGATGCTTTGTGCGGCGCGGATGCCGGTGAGGTTGGCGGGGTTGTG
This sequence comes from Neisseria dentiae, assembly GCF_014055005.1. Classification (NCBI taxonomy): domain Bacteria; kingdom Pseudomonadati; phylum Pseudomonadota; class Betaproteobacteria; order Neisseriales; family Neisseriaceae; genus Neisseria; species Neisseria dentiae. The sequence continues at coordinate 583,117 of NZ_CP059570.1, forward strand.
CAGCGGGGCGAGCGGGATACATTCTTCGAGGGTGGCGATAACGTCGTCGGTAATCACCACCGAGCCGCTGTATTTTTCGCCGCCGTGCACCACGCGGTGGCCGATGGCTTTCACTAGGTTTTGCAGGTTGTGGGTTGTGAGTTCGTCCAGCAGGGCCTGCACCGCGCCGGTGTGGTCGTGGTTGCCCGAAAGGCTTACTTCGTGTTTGTCGCCGTCGGCGCGGCCGTTAAACCATGAAGCGCGGTCGGCGGGTTTGACGTTGGGGTGCTCGAAATATTTGAAGGTGATGTAGGCATCGGGCGTGGTCAGTTTTTCGGCCAGGCAGCTTAAAATCACTTCGCCGCTGTGGTTGTCGATTAACGCGCCTTTCAATGAAGAGCTGCCGCAGTTTAAGACCAGAATCAGCTTGTCGGACATGGTTTCTCCTTTGGTATGTTATTGTGGTGTGCCGGCTGCGCGCTATAGTGAATCCACTTACTCCATTACGGCGTTGCTGCGCCTTGTCGTACTATTTGTACTGTCTTCGGCTTGCTGCCTTGTACTGAAAATTAATTGAATTCACCATATGGCCGCACCAGGCGGCGCATCCGCAGTAAAAAAGCCTGCCGAATTTATTGTAAGATGCTGTTTTCTGTAAAATTATTTATTTTAATGGCTTTCATCAGAAAAGCTGATGACCAAGCCGTTTTCAGACGGCCCGGCCGGTTGTTTTTTGATGTTTCACGCATTCGGCGGCATATTCCAGCCCCCAACGGTGCATGGCTTCGATAACGGGCATCAGCGTGAGGCCGAATTCGGTGAGCGAGTATTCCACCTTCGGCGGCACTTGCGGATACACTTCGCGGTGGACGATGCCGTCGCTTTCGAGTTCGCGCAATTGCAGCGTGAGCATACGCTGGGTTATGGCGGGCATCAGCCGCTGTAATTCGTTGAAGCGGCGGGTTTGGGTGTTTAAATGGTATAAAATCAACACCTTCCATTTTCCGCCGATAATGTCGAGCGTGGCCACCACAGGGCAGCAGGTTTCGTATTCGCGGGTTGGCTGTTGCATATCACGTCCTTTTTTCTCTCGGGTTTTACAGTATAAAAAATGTGCGTACTTGTAGAAAGATTTGTACTGCGTATAATACGCCTAACGAAACAAAAAGCCTATAGCAAAAAAACTTTATTTCCGGCACTTCGTTGCTGCGCCTTGTCGTACTAATTTACTGTCTGCGGCTTGCTGCTTCGTTCCGAAAATAAGTTTTTTCTGCTAATAAAAATCTGTAGGCACAAATGATAAACAAAAGGCCGTCTGAAACGGTTTCAGACGGCCAAACCAAACGAAAGGAGCGCATCATGCGTATCGCAGAATTAGACCGCATCAACGAACTGGCCCGCAAAGCCAAAGCCGCCGGCTTGACCGAAGCGGAGCTGGCCGAGCGCGCGGTTTTGCGCCAAGCCTATATCGGCAAAGTGTGCGGCCAGCTCACCAATATGCTGTCCACACTAACCGTTATCGACACCGAAGGCAACGACGTTACCCCCGCCAAGCTGCGCGAAGCACAGGCCGCCGGCATGCAGGTTCGGTAACCGCCGCCCGAATAACAAATCATTGATTATTAAACATCGAAAGGAAGCAAAATGCGTAACGTCAAACAAATCTACCGTGCCAACAGCCAACACTGGGTGGGCGACGGCTTTCTGGTGCAGCCCCTGTTTTCCCATATGGGCGAAGACCGCGGCACCGATCCGTTTCTGATGCTCGACTACGCCGCCCCGCGTGTGTTCGAGCCGGGCAGGATTTCCAGCCCGCGCGGCGTCGGCCAGCACCCGCACAAAGGCTTTGAAACCGTAACCATCGCCTATCAGGGCGAGGTGGCGCACCGCGATTCCAGCGGCGGCGGCGGTGTAATCAAAGAAGGCGACGTGCAATGGATGACCGCCGGCGCAGGCATTATTCACGAAGAGTTCCATTCCGAAGCATTCAGCAAAAACGGCGGTGTGTTTGAAATGGTGCAATTGTGGGTAAACCTGCCTGCCAAAGATAAAAACACCCCCGCCCGCTACCAGCATCTGGCCAAAGAAAATATCCCCGTGGTGGCGCTGCCCGACAACGCCGGCCACCTGCGCCTGATTGCCGGTGATTACGAAGGCGTGAAAGGCGCGGCCGAAACGTTCACCGAAATGAACGTGTGGGATATGGTGGTGAACGCCGGCAAAGAAGCCGTTATCAGCGTGCCTGCAAACCACAGCCTCTCGCTGGTGGTGCTGCGCGGCAACGTAACTTTCAACGGCAAAGACCAAGCGGGCGCAGGCCAGTTGGTCGGCTTTGAAAACGGCGGCGGCGAAGTGCGCATCGCCGCAGGCAGCGAAGAAGTGAAAATCCTGCTGCTCTCCGGCGTGCCGATTGCCGAGCCGGTGGTGGGTTACGGCCCGTTTGTGATGAACACCGCCGAAGAAATCCGCGAAGCCATCAACGATTTCAACAGCGGCAGGTTCGGCAGCATTCATTAATATTTAATCATCAAGGAATATTTAATCATCAAGGCCGTCTGAAAACGAATTGTGTGTTTTCAGACGGCCTTTTTATATCAACCGAGATTTTTTAAGCCGCTCAATTTCAGCCTGAGACCTTTGCAAAATTTGTTTAGGCACCTTAAAACACTTGCGTCATGCTCGGGCTTGACCCGAGCATCTTTTTGTTTCAAAAGAAATAACAGATACTCGGGTCAAGCCCGAGTATGACGAAATATAATACATTCAGGATTAAAACGGCTTTTTTGCAAAGGCCTCAGCCTCTTAAAAAATCTGCGTCATACTCGGGTCAAGCCCGAGTATGGCGGAACAGGTTTTGCAGCCGGTGTTGAATTTTGCAAAGGTTGCCGGCCTTACAAACCCATCGCGTGTTTGATCAGGCGGTGTTTCAGCAGCGGCGCGGCGTTAACCAGATTCAGCCCCGCATTGCGCAGCCAGGGCAGGGCGGGCAGGGTTTGCGTGCCGAACAGGCGGAACAGGCCGTCGCAGCCGAGCTGCATGGTGCGCACCGGCTCCAAACGGTTTTGCGCATAACGTTTCAGCAGTTGGTGCGCGCCTGCGTCGGGCGCGTGGCGGCTGATGCGCGCAAACTCAATCACGTCGCCGAAACCCAAGTTTACGCCTTGCCCGGCCAGCGGGTGGATGGTGTGGGCGGCGTCGCCGATCAGCATCACCCGCTGCGCCACGGTGGTTTCGGGGCGGCGCAACACCAAATTGAAGGCAAACGCGGGCGAGAGCGGCGAGAGTGTGCCGAGCACGCCGCCGCCTTTTTCGGTAACGGCGGCGGCCAAATCTTCGGGAGCGAGCGCGGTTAGCCGTTCGGGTTCGCCGGTGCTCCAAACGATAGAGATTTTGCGGCCGGGCAGGGGCAGGTAGGCCAGCACGTCGCCACCTGCAAACCATTGGAAGGCCGTGCCGCCGTGGTCGAGTTCGGTGCGGAAGTTCGCCACCACGCCGTGCTGGGCGTAAGGCGTTTCTTTAACCGCAATGCCGGCCTGCGCGCGCACCCACGAAGCGGCGCCGTCGGCACCAATCACCAGTTTGGCCGTGAGCTTTGCACCGCTTTGCAGCGTGAGCGAGGCCGTCTGAATGTCGGTGGCGAGCGACGCGGCGGCTTCGGTAATCACGGGAATGCCTAGCGCGCGTATCTGCCGCCACAACGCCGCCAGCAGCCAGCGGTTTTCGATAATCGAGGTAAGGCGCGGCACACCGGCATCGGCGGCGTTAAATTCGATGCGGCCGCCGTTGTCGCCGCGCACATCCATACGGCGCACCGCCTGCACGCGGCTTTCAGACGGCCACGCATCCAGCGATTGCAGAAAGGCCTGGTTGGCGGGGCTGACGGCATAAATACGCGCGTCCCAGCCGTTTTCGAGAAAGGCGCAAGCGGTTTCGGGCGGGCGGATTTCAACCAGCGCCACATTGCGCCCCTGCCGCTTGAGCGCAACGGCGGCGGCCGCGCCGACCAAACCGCCGCCGATAATCAGGATTTCGTAGTTCATTGAAGACGGGTGCAGATAGTGAAGTTGCCCGATTATACCCGTTTCAGACGGCCTGTCGGGTTTGCCGTAAACACCGGCGGGCGATGCCGGCGAAATAGACAACCCCCAAGCCTGCCAGTAAAATTGAGGCCGTCTGAAAATAAGGTTAACCATGAATATTCTGATTTGTAACGACGACGGCTATCTCGCCCCCGGCATTGCCATTCTGGCGCGGGTGGCGGCGGAATTCGCCAATGTGCGCGTGGTGGCGCCCGAGCGCGACCGCAGCGGCGTGAGCAACTCGCTCACGCTCGACCGCCCGCTGCATATGCGCGAAGCCGACAACGGCTTTTATTATGTGAGCGGCACCCCCACCGACTGCATCCACCTCGCCCTGCACGCGCTGCCCGAGTTCAAGCCCGATCTGGTTTTGTCGGGCATCAACAACGGCGCCAATATGGGCGACGACACGCTCTATTCGGGCACCGTGGCGGCGGCAACCGAAGCCTATCTGCTCGGTATTCCCGCCGTGGCCTTTTCGCTTAACGATTTCAGCGGCCGCTATTGGGAAACCGCTGAAAAAGCCGCTTGGATTATGTTGTCACACTTATTGAAAAACCCGCCCGAACAGCCGGTTTTATGGAATGTGAACATTCCCGCCGTTGCCCCCGAAGATATCCAGGGCTGCAAAATCACCCGTTTGGGCCGCCGCCACCATGTGCAGAGCGTGGTGCCCGCGCGCAACCCGCGCGGCGAAGCGGTTTATTGGATAGGCCCGGTCGGCGATATTTCCGACCGCGAAAACGGCACCGATTTCGCCGAGAGCGAAGCGGGCTATATCACGGTTACGCCGCTGCAAATCGACCTGACCGACTACGACACCATGGCGGGCGTGGCAGGGTTTTGGCAGGGAGTGATGCCCTGATGCACACCAACTGGACAGGCTTTGAAAACCGCCGCCGCCGCATGACCGACCGCCTCGCGCAAATGGGCATCGGGCCGCTGGTGTTGCAGGCCATGGGCAGGGTGCCGCGCCACCTGTTCGTAGAAGAAGCCCTGCAAACCCGCGCCTACGACGAAATGTCGCTGCCGCTGGGCTTGGGGCAAACCATTTCCCAACCCTACACCGTTGCCAAGATGACGGAACTATTATTGGGAAACACCCCACAAAACATGCGTCGCGTGCTGGAAATCGGCACCGGCTGCGGTTATCAGACGGCCGTGCTGCTGGCGTTGGAATTGCCGGAAATCTTCTCGGTGGAGCGCCTGCGCCCGCTGCACGAGCGCGCCAAACAGCACCTGCGCGCGGCCGGTTTGCTGGCCAAAGCGCGGCTGGTGTGCGGCGACGGTTATCTGGGGTTGCCCGAAGTGGCGCCGTTCGACGGCATTCTCGTTACCGCCGCCCCCACCGAAATCCCGCTGGCGCTGTTGCAGCAGCTCGCCATCGGCGGGCGCATGGTGCTGCCGCTCGACGAGGGCGGCATCCAATATCTGTGGCTGATTGAAAAAACACCGCAAGGCTACCGCGAAACCTGCGTGCAGGAAGCCAATTTCGTGCCGCTGGTCAGCGGTATGGACGTTTGAACCGGCCTTGCGCCGGATGGCATCCGAATACTTCTTAACACGCAAAAACTTGTAGAAAGGGGCATAATTTGATTATGATATGCCCCGATTCCGAACTTAAACCAAACAAAACAGAAGGTAATACAGATTATGTTGAAAAAAACCGCATTCCGCACCGGCTCGGCAGCTTTGGTATTGATGCTGGGCGCGTGTTCATGGTTCCAACAGCCTGCCGCCCCCGTAACCGCAGGCACGGCATCCGGTGGCGCTGCTTCCGGCACATCGGCGCAGAGCAACCCCTACGGTGCCACACCTTACGACCCGAATGCGGCAGGGGCCAGCGCGGCACCCGAACCCTACAACCCGCAGACAGCCGCACCGGCGGCTCCCGCCGCCCCCGTGAGCGGCGGCGGTGCGTATATTCCTTCCAACGCACCCGTTGACATCAATGCCGCCACGCACACCGTGGTGCGCGGCGACACCGTTTACAACATCGCCAAACGCTACAACATCACCCAAGACAACCTGCGCGAGTGGAACAACCTCGGCCCCGACAACACCATCAGCGTAGGCCAAAACCTGCGCGTGAAACCGGCCGGCTACTCCGCACCTGCCGCCACGGCGTCCAAACCCGCCACACCGCCCGCATCTTCAACGCCTTCAGCGCCCTCTAATACCGATTATGCCCGGACACAGCAGCGCCCGCAGGCCAGCGGCCCCGCCAAAACCCCCACGGTATCAACCGGCGGCGTGCGCACGATTTCCGGCATCACTTGGCAGCGCCCCACGGCGGGTAACATCATCACCCAGTTCGGCGGCAACAGCAAAGGCGTAGATATCGCCGGCCAAGCCGGCCAGGCGGTGGTTTCTGCGGCCGACGGCAAAGTGGTGTATGCCGGCTCGGGCTTGCGCGGTTACGGCAATTTGGTGATTGTGCAGCACAACCAAACCTTCTTAACTGCCTACGGCCACAACCAAAACCTGTTGGTGAAAGAAGGCCAAACCGTGAAACGCGGCCAAACCATCGCCCGCATGGGTAACAGCGATGCCGACCGCACCAAGCTGCATTTCGAGGTGCGCCAAAACGGCAAACCGGTTAACCCGACCCAGTTTGTTGCGTTCTGATACAACCGTGTTTTCTAACGAGGCCGTCTGAATTTTCAGACGGCCTTTTGTTATACTTCACAACCATCAGAAACCCATTGAAACGAACGGAGCTTAAAAATGCAAAGACTGGACTACCCCGCCAAAGGCGCGAAAGTATTTAACGAAATGTTGAAAGTGGAAGCCGCGCTGGGCGATTTATCGATTGATGTCCTGATGAAGGAAATCATCAAAATTCGCGCGTCGCAGCTGAACGGCTGCTCGTTTTGTTTGGATATGCACGTGAAAACCGCCCGCAAACACGGCGAGCGCGAAATGCGCCTGCACCATGTTGCCGTTTGGCGCGAAAGCAATCTGTTTTCCGAAAAAGAACGGATGGCGCTGGAGCTGACCGAGGCGTTAACCAAACTCAGCCCCGAAGGTTTGAGCGACGAACTTTACCGCCGCGCGCTGACCGTGTTGAGCGAGCAGGAGCTGTGCGACATCGTGTTTTCCATCGCCCAAATCAACGCATGGAACCGCTTGGGCGTGGCTTTCCACACCGAAATCGGCTCGATGGACAAAGCCATGGGCCTGGATAAGCTGGAATTGTAAACCCCGAAAGCAAGCGGTTTGCGAAAACCGTTAAGGCCATCTGAAAGCATATTTATGAAACCCGCAAAATTCTTCAAACTCGCCGCTTCGGTGTTGCGCCGCCTCGATACCCTGCTGCCGCCCGAAGCCGCCGAACCCGATTGGCGCGCGCTGGCTTACCGCTGGCAGAGCATAGGCAGGAGGGGCGTGCTCGAAAGCCTGCCCGAGCCGCACACTTTTCCGCTCGGTCGTTTGGCGGCGGTGGATACGCAGATGCGGCGGCTGGTGCGCAACACCGAGCAGTTTCTGGCAGGCCGCCCCGCCAACAACGTGCTAATGACGGGCGCGCGCGGCACGGGCAAATCTTCACTGGTGAAAGCGCTGCTGCACGAATACGCTTCAGACGGCCTGCGCCTGATCGAAGTGGACAAAACCGATTTGGTTACGCTGCCCGCGCTGTTGGGTGTGCTGGAAAAGCGCCCCGAAAAATTCATCGTGTTCTGCGATGATTTATCGTTTGAAAGCGGCGACGAAACCTATAAAGCCCTCAAAACCGCGCTCGACGGCGGCCTGTCGCAACGCTGCGCCAACGTGTTGGTGTATGCCACCTCCAACCGCCGCCACCTGATGCCCGAATATATGGACGAAAACCTCGCCACCACGGGCAGCCGCGGCGAAGTGCACCCGAAAGAGGCGGTGGAAGAAAAAGTGTCGCTTTCCGACCGCTTCGGCCTGTGGCTGAGCTTTTACCCGTTCGATCAAAACGACTACCTGCAAGCCGCGGAAAACTGGTTGGCCGATTTCGGCCTGCCCTTTGACGAAACCGCCCGCAAAGCCGCACTCAACTGGTCGCTCACGCGCGGCAGCCGATCCGGCCGCACCGCGTGGCAGTTTGCCGTCGATTGGGCGGGCAGGCTGCCGCATGAGCGGGTTTCGGATTGAGCAGACGTTTATATTATTGATAAAGGGATAAAGGCCGTCTGAAAACAAAGAGCATTTTCAGACGGCCTGTTGGTTTTTCAACCGTATTATTTTTCGACCAAATAACCGTTTTTTTGAATATCGCCCAAACAGTTGGTAACAATGTCGGACACAACGGTGTTGAAAGCGGCGGGTATGTTACCCCGATAGGTTAAACCCGGAGGCGGAGCTTTATTGCCGATATTGGAAACAATGGCATGGGGATAAGTTTCAGAAAGCAATACTTCTTTTTTATTCAGATAACTGCAGGTAAATTGATAGTTGTCCTGCACGGTGCTGCCTGATAAGCCTAATGTTAATCCCGTTTTAAACCCTTGTCCGGCTGCTTGGCCGATGTCGGCAATATTATTTCCGGAAATTTTCAGGGTATTTTCTGCCTGATGTTGGGGAATGGCTATTTTGGTATTTTGTAAAACGGTTTTTACAGCCTTTGATAATTCGGCGGAAGCAGCCGGGATAGGCTTACCGTTGCGGAAAAATTCGGTTTCAAGCTGAATCGGATAAGGAGAATCGGGCACTTTCAAATCACTATTATGATACTTTTGGTGTTCAGGTGAGGTATAAGTTTGAACACTAATACAGGCGCTGGTTAACAAAACAAAAGGCAGAATAAAGAGTGAAGTTATTTTCATGGTATTCCTTTTTTATTGAAGGCCGTCTGAAAACTATTTTTCAGACGGCCTTTTTCAAAAATCAAAAATTAAAAGCTGCGTACCGTTCCTGCGATTTCGGCTTTACATTGCTCTAAGGGAACATGTTGGAACTTCGGTCTGCCGACAAATGCGCCGAAACCAATGGAGGCTTTAACGCATTGGATTTCATTGGCTTGCAGCGGAACGGTAACACCGCGGCGCACTTCGGTTTTTGCCCACACTTCATAGTTTCCGGGCGGCAATTCCGTGCTGATATAGCCGCCGTTGCGCAAATGGCCGATACGGGTATCGTTGGCGTTTACGTCAAAATGCACACCGCCGCCTTTGAGTGCTTTTGTGCGGTAAACATATAGTTTGCTTTGGCCTTCTGCGGGTTTTTCCAGGCCTGAAAAGGCCGCACCGGTTGCGCCGCAGGCAGCCAACACTAAAGATGCCGCACCAGCGGCGAAGATTTGTTTGAGTTTCATTTATCAATTCCCTTTGGGTTGGTTTTATTTATCAATAACGTTTTCCGCCGAATGCGGTGTCCAAGCTTGAATTGTTGTCGAATTTAACTACGCCTGCAGTTTCGGCAGCGTTTGCTCCAAACAAACCACCTTCGTAACGTCCGCTGCTATTGCCTAAAACGCTTGCGTTTCCTGAATATTGGGCACCGCTTAAGCGGCCTTCATGAAGGGTGATGTCGCGGCGCAGACCCGGCATGGTGATTTCGCCGCTGACTGTTTTGTTGCCGAAGTCAACCGTAACACGGCTGGTGCCGTCGGTGATGATATCTCCGGTAAGGCTGTCGTTGCGCACGGCATTGCCGTAGTAGGTGGCTTTTCCTGAGTTGGGAATATCTTTTTCGGGGGTTAAAGTACCTTGATAACGTAACTCTTGAACTTGGTTACTGTTGTTAACCCACGCGCCGTAAAAAGATGAATCTTGATTCCAACCCACTAACTTGCCGTCTTCAGTTTGTCCGCCCACTAAGCCGTTATCACTCAGATTCAAATTAATACGGGTGCCGTCAGGTGTTTCGGCAACGCCGGAACCGCCGCCGCCGCTTCCGCAGGCTGCAAGCAAGAGAGAAGAAATACCGATAATAAAAAGTTTTTTCATATTCGAAGTCCTTTGTTGATGAAATATTCATATACTGTTGCTGTGTAAAAATTATTTCATTTTTTTTTTTTTTTTTTCAATGTGTTATATTTTTATTTTTATGTTTGTAAAATATATGCATGATTTTGTTATGAAAAATAATCAAATGGGTTGTTGTAAATTTTGTTTTTTCCCCACCGGAAATTTATATTCTTTCAGACGGCCTTAAGGTTGAAACCCGCGTTAAATAGGCGCAAAATGTTTGCCGTTTCCCGCCCGGCGGTGCACACGTTCCGGGGCGGTTTTATTTCAAGCAGAGAAAGTATACCGATGAGCGATAAACTACACCCCGAAACGCTGGCGATACGCGGCGCGAAAAGCCAAACCGAATATAACGAACACAACCAGGCCCTGTTTTTAACCAGCAGCTTCAAGTTCGACAGCGCAGCGCACGGTGCGGCGCTGTTTGCCAAAGAAGTGGAAGGCTACACCTATTCGCGCACCGCCAACCCCACCGTGTCGGCGTTCCAGCAGCGTGTGGCCGTTTTGGAAGCGGGCGAGAGCGGCATTGCCACCGCCACGGGCATGGCGGCGATTCAGGCGGCGTTTTTCACCTTTATGAAAGCGGGCGACCATCTGATTGCCAGCCGCAGCCTGTTCGGCACCACGGCGGGCTTTATCAGCGGCATCGTGTCGAAATTCGGCATCGAAGTTACGCTGGTGTCGCAAACCGATGTGGCGCAATGGCGTGCAGCGGTGAAACCGAACACCAAAATGCTGTTTCTTGAAACGCCGTCCAACCCCCTGAACGAAGTGGCCGATCTCGAAGCTTTGGCCGCCATTGCCCATGAAGCGGGCGCGCTTTTGGTGGTGGACAACAGTTTCTGCACGCCCGCCATCCAGCAGCCTTTGCGCTTCGGCGCCGATTTGTCGGTACAGTCGGCCACCAAAGGCATAGACGGCCAGGGCAGGGTGCTCGGCGGCATCATCGCGGGCCGGAACGAGCTGGTTAAAGAAATCGCCCTGTATGTGAATTCGGCGGGCGTATCGCTGTCGCCGTTTAACGCATGGGTGTTGCTCAGCGGCGTGGAAACCCTGTTTGTGCGTATGGAAAAACAGGCGGCCAACGCGGCGCAGGTGGCGGCGTGGCTGCGCACCCGGCCGCAGGTGAAGGCGGTGCATTATGCGGGTTTCGACGACCACCCGCAGGCGCAATTGGCGCGCAAACAGCAAAGCAGCGGCGGCATCGTGGTGGCCTTTGAAGTGGAAGGCGGCCAAGAAGCGGCCTGGAAAGTAATCGATTCGGCCAAAGTGTTCTCGAAAACCGCCAACTTGGGCGACGTGCGTTCCACCATCACCCATCCGTGGACAACCACCCACGGCAGAATGGCGCCCGAAACGAAACTCGAATCCGGCATACAGCCCGGCCTGCTGCGCTTGTCGGTGGGGTTGGAAAACGTGCAGGATTTGATTGCCGATTTGAAACAGGCGCTGGCATAAGTTTTCAGACGGCCTGTTTATAAAGGCCGTCTGAAAAAACAAAAAGGTAAAAATATGGATGAAGCAGTATTTGCCGATTGGGCGCTGAAAATCTGCCTGACCGGTTTGGTGGTGTTTCTCGGTTTCATCGTTTGGAACTTGGGTAAAGAATCGAAAGCCGGCAAATTCGGCATGTTTATTCTGTTTTTGGTTTTGGGGCTGGGCGTGTTCGGCTTTATTTTCAAAAACGTATTGATCGAATTTTTCGTATTATCGAAATAAAACAGACGGGTTAGGGAGTGTAGTCAGAAAGCGTTGCGGCGGTATTTTTGGTTAAAATCCGCACCTGCGGCGTTAAAAATGCTCGCAAGATGTCCAATCTTGCTGTGCTTTTTGCCTTGCACCTGCGGATTTTTCCTCAAAAAACCGCTTCACAAGCCTTCTGACTACACTCCCTAGGCCGTCTGAAAACATTTCGTGCGGCAAGCCGCCGCTTTCACCGAGACAACAACCGATGAACACACACTGGCAGAGCGGCCGCTTCAACATTGATTTGTCGCAGCCGAAAATCATGGGCATCGTCAACCTGACGCCCGATTCGTTTTCCGACGGCGGCGCCTATTCGCAAAACGCCCGCACCGCATTAAACCACGCGGAGCGGCTGTTGCAGGAAGGTGCCGACATTCTCGACATCGGCGGCGAATCCACCCGCCCCGGGGCGGATTATGTGCCGCCCGAAACCGAATGGGCGCGCGTGGCGCCGGTGCTCAAAGAGCTGGCTTCGTGGAATGTGCCTGTGAGTTTGGACACCCGCCGCACGACAGTGATGCAGCGGGCGCTGGAGCAGGGCGGGGTGGACATCATCAACGATGTATCCGCCCTGAGCGACGACGGCGCAGTAGAATTGCTGGCGCAGCAGCCTGCCACAGGTATCTGCCTGATGCACATGCGGGGCCTGCCCGCTACCATGCAAAACAATCCGCAATATCAAGATGTTGTGGCTGAAGTTGCCCGCTATCTCAACGGGCGCGCAGCAGTTTGCACCGCAGCAGGCATCGCGCGCAGGCGCATCACCCTCGACCCGGGTTTCGGTTTCGGCAAAAACCTGCAACACAACACCGCGCTGATGCGGCATTTGCGCAGCCTGATGCAGCAAACCGGCCTGCCGCTGCTGATCGGCGTGTCGCGCAAGCGCATGATAGGCGAGCTGACGGGCGAAGCCGACGCTGCGGCACGCATACACGGCAGCGTGGCGGCGGCATTGGCAGCGGTGGCGCGCGGTGCGCAGATTCTGCGTGTGCACGATGTAAAAGCCACCGCCGATGCGGTAAAAGTCTGGCAGGCATTGGGCGTGTTTGAAGACGGCGGGCAGGCCGTCTGAAAAAACGGATGGCATCCAACCGAAAACAAACCGAACATTGCAGGCAGAAAATTCGGGTTTTGTGTTGCCTTTGCAACATCAAACGAACAGAATCCGAAAAAATATTTGACTGCCTTACTGTAAATCAGCATAATACGCACATCAGGTTGCAATGCGCAGCTTGATGTTTTCTCCTCTATTTCTCCTTTGTAGACTTGGCGCATACCTTAACCGGATATGCGCATTTTTTTGTCTGTAAGATTCGCTTGCGAAACCAAACCGGCCGGAAGCGGTTTCGAAAAGGTTCGTATCGGGCGGTAATATGATGCGGTTTCTAACAGATAGCGGTTTGGCTGGGGTTTTGGCCGTTGTGGCGGCGAGGTCGCATAGTGAAAATAAAATGCCCGGATTGCAAAATAAAATAAGCGGAATAATTGACTCGGGTGCAGCGTTTCGGCATAATTCGCCCCGTTGACTGATTTCAGTAGTCAGTTGATAGTTTCTCCTCTATTTCTCCTTTGTAGACTTGGCACACATTCTTGCGAATGTGTGCATTTTTTTACCCGTTGATTGGCGGTTCGGTTTTGTTCGTTTGTGTTCTATTGTGAAACTGAAGCGGGTGTGTTCGGGTATTTCAAACGGCTAAGGCGGGTTTTGCAAAGGCTTCGGTTTGCGCTGGCGGATGCCGGCCGAAGCGTTATAATCATATTTTATTTAACTTGGTTAAGTTGGTTGTTATGCAAGCAGTTTTAGATTTAATCCGCACCGAACCCGCCGCCGTGGTGGCCGAAACGCTGGATTTTCTGCTTTACGAATGCAGTTTGGACGAAGCGCCTTCGCGCGGCGATGTGGCCTTGTGGCGCGATATTCTGCAAGCACGCGGCGGCAAATTCGAGCGCTTGGCGCAAACCTGCCGAACCTGGCTGGAAGAGGAGGCGCTTTAGATGCGGATGCCCAATAACCGTTTCGTGCTGTTTGCCGTATTGTGGTTTATGGCCGCGGTGTATTCGCTGCTGTTCAGAGAGTCCGACGGCGGCGCGCCGCCATTTGCCCATTTCGACAAAGTGGCGCACTTTGCGCTGTTTTTCGCCCAGTTTTGGTTGTTGGCCAAAGCCTTTATGCAAGACCGCCTCGCCGTGCCTTACCGGCTATTGTTTGTGTCGGCCGTGCTGGTTGCAGCAGGTAGTGAAATGGCGCAGGCGTTGTTTACCCGAACGCGCGAAGGCAGCATTGCCGACGGTTTGGCCGATGTGTTCGGCGCGGCTGTGGCATTGTGGTTGGCGTACAAGGTTTCCGCAGCCAAACGGGCGGTTAAAAAAACCGCTTAACATCAATAAGGCCGTCTGAAAAAACAGGCCGCAATATTAACCGATGTTTTATTTTGACAGAGAGCCAAACATGACCCCGTTTGTCGAACGCCGTCGCCGTTTGCTTGGGCAAATCGGCAGCGGCAGCGTGGCGGTGTTGTTTGCCGCCCCCGAGCAGCGCCGCAGCAACGATACGTTTTTCCCCTACCGCCAAAACAGCTATTTCCATTACCTCACCGGCTTTCCCGAGCCGGAATCGGTGCTGGTGCTCGACGGTTCGGCGCAAGCCGCCGTGTTGTTCTGCCGTGATAAAGACGATGTGAGCGAAATATGGGAAGGCTTCCGCTACGGGGCGGACGCCGCGCGCGAAGCATTCGGCATGGATGCGGCGTACAGCATCGCAAGCTGGCGGGAACAGATGCCTAAAATCCTGCAAAATGCGCAACGGCTGTTGGTGCTGCCGGAAGAGGGCGGCGCAGCGGGGCAGGCATTGGTTAGGCATTGGCAGAAAATAAAAAACGGTGCGGCGGTTGAAAATCTGGCAGCGTGTTTGGACGGAATGCGCCTGATTAAAGACAGGCACGAAACCGACCTGCTGAAAACGGCGGGTGAAATCAGCGCGGCCGCACATATCCGCGCGATGCAGAAAACCCGGCCCGACATCAGCGAGCTGCATATAGAGGCCGAATTGCTGCACGAATTCATGCGCCGCGGTGCGCGGTTTCCCGCCTATCCCAGCATTGTGGCGGGCGGTAAAAACGCCTGCTGCCTGCACTATACCGCCAACAATGACACACTGCGAAACGGTGATTTGCTGCTGGTTGACGCGGGTGCCGAATATCAGGGCTATGCGGGCGATATTACCCGCACCTTTCCCGTAAACGGCAGATTCGGCGGCGCGCAGAAAGACCTTTACGAAGTGGTGCTGGCGGCCAACGAAGCCGCCATCGCCGCGGTGAAGCCGGGAGCCGCTTGGGCCGGTATCCAACAAACCGCCCTTAATATTCTCGCGCGCGGCATGGTCGATTTCAAACTGCTGGCGGGCACGGTGGAGGGCAATATCGAGTCGGGCGCATTCAAACGCTACTATATGCACGGCTTGGGGCATTGGGTGGGCTTGGATGTGCACGATACCGGCGGCCGGCCGGCAGTGTTGCAAGCAGGTATGTGCACCACCGTGGAGCCGGGCATTTATATCGCCGCCGCCGCCGATATCCCCGCCTGCTTCCACAATATCGGCATCCGCGTCGAAGATAATGTGCTGGTTACGGAAAGCGGCTGCGAAAACTACACCGCCGCCGCGCCGAAAAGCGTGGCTGCCATCGAAGAAACCATGCGCGGATAAGGCGCGGTTCCGGTTTGCCTGAGGCCGTCTGAAAAGATTCAGCAACGCACAACGATGCGGTTGGAATTTTTTCAGACGGCCTTTTTGACGGGTAAAGTAATTAAAGTGAAAATATGTTTTAAATATTTAACATATGCAAAATAACGCTAAAAAACAAGCGCAGGTGGTTTTGCGGCTTGCAGCCGCCGGCACCTTGTGGCAATTTTGACAGCGTCGGTGTACAGGCAGTTTAAGAAAAATAAAACATCGGCGGATTCATTTCTGCAAACTACATAAGGAGCACTACCATGGCAACACAATTCTTCATGCCCGTTCAAAACATTATCGGCGCCGGTGCGCTGGCTCAGGCGATGGACGCGATTGCCGCGCTCGGCCTGAAAAAAGCCTTGATCGTAACCGACGGCGGTTTGAGCAAAATGGGCGTGGCCGACCAAATCGGCGGCTTGCTGAAAGAAAAAGGCATCGATTATGCCGTATTCGACCAAGTGCAACCCAACCCCACCGTAAACAATGTTAATGCCGGTTTGGCGAAACTGAAAGAAAGCAGCGCCGACTGCGTGATTTCTCTGGGCGGCGGTTCTTCTCACGATGCAGCCAAAGCCATCGCCATCGTGGCGGCCAACGGCGGCAAAATCGAAGACTACGAAGGTTTGGATAAATCCAAAAAACCGCAAATCCCGCTAGTGGCCATCAACACCACCGCCGGCACGGCTTCGGAAATGACACGTTTCACCATCATCACCGACGAAACCCGCCATGTGAAAATGGCCATCGTCGATAAACACGTTACCCCGCTGTTGTCGGTAAACGAACCCGCCCTGATGGAAGGTATGCCCGCCCCCCTCACCGCCGCCACCGGTATGGACGCGCTTACCCACGCCGTGGAAGCCTATGTTTCCACCGCCGCTTCGCCGATTACCGATGCCGTGGCCGTTAAAGCCATCGAGTTGATTGCCCGTTACCTGCCCACCGCCGTGAGCGACCCGAAAAACAAAGAGGCGCGCGAGCAAATGGCGTATGCGCAGTTTATGGCGGGCATGGCATTCAACAACGCCTCGCTCGGCTATGTACACGCCATGGCGCACCAATTGGGCGGTTTCTACGATCTGCCGCACGGTGTCTGCAACGCCTTGCTGCTGCCCCACGTAGAACGCTTCAACCAACAGGCCGCCAAAGCGCGCTTGGATGAAATCGGTGCGATTTTGGGCAAAAACAACCCCGATTTGGCCGGGCTGGATGTTATCGACGCCATCACCAAACTGGCGCGCATCGTCGGCATCCCGAAATCGCTGAAAGAATTGGGTGTGAAAGAAGAAGATTTCGACGTATTGGCCGAAAACTCGCTGAAAGACGTTTGCGGTTTCACCAACCCGATTCAAGCCAACAAAGAGCAGATTATCGGCATCTTCCGCGCCGCTTTCGACCCGGCTTGATTAACCGGACCGATTGTTTAAGCTTCTAGACAATACAGGCCGTCTGAAACGTTTCAGACGGCCTGTTATATAGGAAAATTAAGATTTTATAGTGGATTAAAATAAGAATGCCGAAGTAGGGTAAAACGATTCTTTAGCATATCGCCCAATTGCAAGTTTGAATGCAGTTATTTCATTTCGGAGTTTTTATTTGAATTCACTATATATTTTATGCTATAGTTAAACCACTTAATTTTAGTAACAGTTCCGCCATAATCGGGATTACCCCGAGTATCTTGGGGTTTCAGCAGATTTTGGAATACTTGAATTTAAGCCTAATTATGCTAAATGTATTTTTTAAGTTGGTTAACTGCGTATATCTTACATAAAGAAAAATTTTATGGTAAATCATCGTGCCTTATGGATTTTAGCAGCGATAATAGTTTACATTCCTGCCTTGTTCATTGTTTGTTTATATATTCCCTATATCAGTTTACAGCAAACAGGTGGGATACGAGCTGAAGATAATTTAATCCCAATGATGCTACTACTTTGTGCAGGATTGGCTGCGATATCATCTTTATGTCTATTTATAGCAATTCGTCATGTTCGTGATAGAAAACGGTATGCCAGATTTTCCTGTTTTTTGATTGTAGCTTCCCCAATTATTGTTCCTCTCTTGATTTTATTTTGGCTGTTTGTGTAGCAAAAGGCTATATTGCGTAAAGCAGCCATAGCACACAGGTTACTTACTAGAGTGTATATTGTTTTTAAATTTAGATTTGAAAAATCAATCTTTTACTAAGAGGCTTAGGAGGCAAGATTTATTTTAAAGGGTCTTCCCGAAACATTTTCAATAGTACTTTATACAGATCATTATGTCGGTGGTTGAAGCGAAACCCGGTTTCTTTTAAATGCAGGTAAAAGGTATGCTTCGGCACCCCCGTTAAATTGTACCAAGCGATGCTTGGAATAGCTTCAAAAGGATTCAATACCGTTGATATGTTGCGTATCTTGAACAAACTCATTGCCGCCGTGATGCACTCTGAAATGTTTCGCAAAACCCATGCCGACCAATCTATGATAGCCCCGCCAGCCATCGGTATTGAATCACACTCTTGATCGTGATATGGCCTCTGATAACCCTTTTGCAGCGTTGCTTTGGAAGCATCGGGAACGATTTCGGTATAAACCTTGGCCTGTACTTGAAGTTGCGCTGGCGTTTGGCTGACGAATACGAACGGCTACGCCCGACATCGTAGAATTAGACGAATCCTATTTTGGTTCAAAGAGCATCCGAGATAAACGCAGACGCGGAGCGGGCGGTAAAACCATCGTTTCGGCATCCTCAAACGAGGAGACGTTGATGCTTCTGATACTGATTCCTGTCAGTTTGACGGTATCGGAAGCGGTTAAATCCAAGGCGAAAAGCTGCAGGATCTGACGGAATTTGGTTCGGTAATTTTACTGAACTTTTGATACTTGTTTTTAATTTCATTTCAGAAGGTTGTCATTATATTTAGTGATTTTGCTTCCTAAGCCCCCAGATTATTGACACTTCAGGTACTGATGCCGGTGAGTCTGGCGGTATCGGAAGCGGTCAAATCAAGTGCGAAAAGGCGCAGGATCTGACGGAATTTTGATTCGGTAATTTTACTGAACTTTTGGTACTTATTTTTAATAGGCATATCAGAAGCTTATCATCATTTTGCTGATTTTGTTTCCTGAGCACCATATCAAAAAAACGGCCTTGGTCTTGGGTATGCTGACTTTGGTGGCAGTGGGCGTGTGATTTGGCCTACCGTATTGGCAGGCTAACGATGCTGATAACTACCTGACGTTTTAAGGTAAAGTCATATCTGTCAGCTTTCGCTAACGTTCGAGGGCTGCTATCGAGTGGTGGAAATGTGCGTGTATTAGGGTGACATTTGAAAGCTGACCCAGTATTGACAGTAGGCAGCCGCGACCTACAAACCACAACACTGTGCTTTGCCAAAAGTTGAGCCTGATCAAGGTATCACCGCCACCCAAAGCGGGTCGCAGGTGGAGGCAAGTACACAGGCCGGCTGCCGCCGTGTAAGCGAATACGGCCGCAAAACCCACATGATCAACGCGGTAACGAATCGCTGACCAAGCTGGTGAGAGCGAGCCGTGCTCGTTTTATCAGGCAGATCTCGACGCTGCATGGGAGTTCGACTTGTGGGATGGGGACGCTGTCTGAACGAGGCCACCGCCCGTCTACACACCGGCTTGGTATCGTTGTATAAAGTCTCAAGCGAAGTAGGGGAATTCGGCTACAATCCATGATTTTGGTAGCTGCAGTAAACGTTACAGGCCGTCTGAAAGATTTTGCCGCTTTCAGACGGCCTGATATGATTGCCGCAGTTATTTGAAAGTTGTTGCCATGCAGTTAACCGACACCCATTGCCACCTTGCCGATCCCGCCTTGCTCGGCAGCTTGCCGCAGGTTTTGGCCGCCGCGCGCGCGGCCGGTGTGTACCGCTTTATCGTGCCCGCTACGCAGCGCGGGGATTTTGCCGATGTGGCGGCTTTGTCGGCCCCGCCGTCGGTTTATATCGCGTTCGGTATCCATCCGTGGTTTGCCGACGCGGCAACAGAAGCCGATTTTGCCTGCCTTGAACAGCAGTTGGCGCAACACCCGCAGGCGTTGGCGGGTGAAATCGGTTTGGATTACGGCGGGGCGCAAACGCAGGAAGAGCGGCTGTGGCAGGTTGAGGTGTTCGAGAGGCAGCTTGTTTTGGCGCAACGGCTGCGCCGTCCGGTGATTGTTCATAATCTGAAAGCCACGGCTGCCGTGGTGCAGTCGGTGAAACGCTGCCGTTTCACGCAGGGCGGTATCGCCCATGCGTTTTCCGGCAGTTTGGAAGAGGCGCGGGCACTCACGGGCTGCGGGTTCAAAATCGGCATAGGCTCGCTGCTGCTCAATCCGGCTGCGCGCAAAGCCCGCCGGGCGGTGGCGGAACTGCCGCTGGAAGACATCGTGTTGGAAACGGACAGCCCGTTTATGTTGAAAAACGCGGTCAACACACCGGCCAACGTGCGTGAAATCGCGGCCGTTACCGCGCAGCTGCGGGGCATCGCGCCGGAAGAAGTGGCGGTGCAAACCGAACGGAATGTTCATGCTTTGCTGGAAAAAGTCGGCGGGTTTTGACGGGGTTGGATAGCTAACCAACTTAAGAAAAATCACATACGTCATACTCGGGCTTGATCCGAGTATCTCATTCTGCCGAAAGTTTTTGGAAAACAAAAAGATACTCGGGTCAAGCCCGAGTATGACGCAGGTGTTTTGTTTTGCAGGTGGTTAAGTTTTCTTACGGTTTAGCCGTGATAGGGGCGCGATAATTCGTGCACGGCGTCCACCAGTATCTTGGCGTGTTCGGGGTTGGCGTGTTGGTTGATGCCGTGGCCGAGGTTGAACACATGGCCGCTGCCGCTGCCGTAGGCGGCCAGAATGCGCGCGGCTTCGGCGCGGATGCCCTCGGGCGTGCCGAAGAGGGCGAAGGGGTCGAAATTGCCTTGCAGGGCAACTTGGCTGCCCACGCGCCTGCGGGCTTCGCCGATGTTGCACGTCCAATCGAGGCCCAGTGCGTCGGCGCCGATGGCGGCCATTTTTTCCAGCCACAGGCCGCCGCCTTTGGTGAACACAATCAGCGGCACGCGGCGGCCTTCGCTTTCGCGCTTGAGGCCGTCTGAAATCTGCTTCATATAGCGCAGGCTGAATGCTTCAAAGGCCGCGTCGCTCAATACGCCGCCCCAAGTGTCGAAAATCTGCACGGCTTGCGCGCCGGCGTCGATTTGGGCGTTCAGGTAGGCGGTAACGGCCTGCGCGTTGGTGTCTAAGATTTTGTGCAGCAGCTCGGGGCGCGAATACATCATGGTTTTGACGGTGCGGAATTCTTTGCCGCCGCCGCCTTCCACCATATAGCAGGCCAGCGTGAACGGGCTGCCGGAAAAGCCGATTAGGGGCACGCGGCCGTTTAGGGCGCGGCGGATGGAAGCGACGGCGTCAAACACATATTGCAGCTTGGCCATGTCGGGCACGGCAAGTTTGGCGATGTCGGCTTCGTGTTGCAGCGGCCGCTCGAATTTCGGGCCTTCGCCTTCGGCAAAATACAGGCCCAAGCCCATGGCGTCGGGCACGGTGAGGATGTCGGAAAACAGAATCGCGGCGTCCAAATCGAAACGTTCGAGCGGCTGTATGGTTACTTCGGTGGCCAGATCGGTGTTTTTGCACAAGTCGAGAAAGCTGCCGGCGCGCGCGCGGGTGGCTTTGTATTCGGGCAGGTAGCGGCCGGCCTGGCGCATCATCCACACGGGGGTGTATTCGACGGGTTGTTTGAGCAGCGCGCGCAGGAAGGTGTCGTTTTTCAAAGTGGTCATATTTATCTTTCGGTTGTTCGGGATAAGGCCGTCTGAAAAGGTTTCAGACGGCCTGTTTGCTTGTTGAAAGGTTTGGGGCTTCAAACGGTGCCGGGTTTATTTGTGTGCGGGCAGAAGTGCGGTTTCGCCTTCTTCGTGCACCACGCTTTCCAGCGCCAGTTTGCGCTGCGTTTCGGCTTTTTCAGGCTCTTCGGTGGCGTCGAACACTTTGGCCAGCGCCAAGCGGGCGGGCACTTCGGGTTTTAGGGCGATGCTGGCTTCGAGGTAGCCCTGCGCTTTGCCCCACAACTGTTTGTCGTAGGCAAGCCGGCCGAGATACATCAGCAGGCGGGCATTGTCGGGGTGGGCTTGCAGCCAGCCGTCGGCGGTGTCGATGGCGCGGCGCTGTTCTTTGTCGCCCAAAAAGCGCACGCTTTCAACCAGCGGTTCCAAAAGCTCGGTTTGCTGCGTTTTCGGGTAATACTCGTTCACCCATTTCACGGCTTGGGCATACATGCCCAAACGTTGGTATTTTTCGGCAACCGGCACGCACAAATCGCCTGCTTTGAGGCTTTCGGGAATACGCTTCAGGCAGGCTTTCAAACCACCCGCATCGGAGGCCAGCGCCAGCAGGCGGCGGTAGGCCCAGCCTTGGTATTGTTCGGCTTCGTAATCGCTGATTGCGCCGGCTTTAACCAGTTTGTCGGCCTTGTCGAGCACATCGAGCGCATTGCCCTTATCAAACGCATAGCGCAATTGCAGGCGCACCAGACGGGTGAGGCTGGGGTTGATTTGCGCGGCGGCGGCAAGGTGGTTTTCGGCGGCGGGGTAGTCGCGGCGGCCGAGTGCGGATTCGGCCAGCAGCAGATGGCGCGAAAGCTGCTGTTTGGCGGGCAGCGATTCGATGTCTTTCAGATAACGGTCGCGCAGGGCGGTGTCGTCCATCTGGTCGGCGGCGTGCGCGCCCAGCATCAGCGCCAGCGTGCGGTTGTCGCCCGCTTCTTTGTTGGCCAGCACTTTGGCGGCTTCTTGTTCGGCTTTTTGGAATTTGCCTTCGAAATACGCCAAACCGGCGTTGTTGAGCGCGTGGGCGGCCTGACGGCCTTTGCGCGCGGTACCGAAACGCTGCATACGGCCCGGCACGTTGAGAATGGCGGCAATCAGGCGCACCAGCAGATACAGCACCACCACCAGCGCAATCAGGCCGAGAATAAAGGCGTGCAGGTTAATGCGCAGCAGGGTTTGCTCCACCACCACATACACGTTGCCGTTATAAGAGCCGGCGGCAACCGCCAAGCCCACGGCCACGGCGAACAATACGATAATCCAAATCAGCCCTCTCATGCGCGTTCCCCTTTCACTTCAGCCTGATTGGCGGCGGGTTTGCGCTCGCCCGGCACGGTGGTCGGTTTCACGGGTTTGGATGCTTCTTCGGGTTTGGGGGTAATGGTGGAGGGCGAGGCAGGGGCAACGGGAGCAGGGGCGGATGCCTGTGCCGGTGCGGCGGGGGCGGAAGCCGCTGCGGCGGCAGGGGCGGATGCGGCTTCAGGCAGCACGGCGGGGCGGCTGGGGCGCACGGTTTCCTGATAGTTGCGCACGGCGTTCAGGCTGCTTTTCAGCGCATCGTCGGCCACGGCACGCAAATCGAGCGCTTTCAAATCGCCCACTTCGCGTAGCCAGGATTGGGTGGCGGGCGAAGAAGCGTCGAAATACTGTTTTACGGCGGCTTCGGCGCTGTTCAAATCGTTGAGATACACCTCGCCGTTGTGTTGCAGCAGGGCGGTGCGCGCGTCGAGCAGGCGCAGGCGCAGGTTTTCGCGCACGAAATAGGCTTGGTCGGGCGCCATCAGCATGGCGTCGTTATTGTTCAGGCGGCGCACTTCCACCATGCCTTTCAGGGCGGCGAGCGATTTCTGCCAGGCGTTTTCCCACCACGAAAGGTTGGCGGCGGGTGCGGCGGCCTGCAGTGCGGCTTGGCCGGGTTTTAGGGTGCCGTCAACGGTGAGCGGCAGGCCGGCTACGGCGGCTTCCAAACGGTCGAGGCGCAGCGAGGTGGCCGAAACGTCGAGATAGGGGCGGTTTTTCAACGCGGTTAAATCGTTGGCTACGGCTTGTTTGATGGGCAGCAGCTCGGGGTGGTCGAAACGGCTTAGGCGGCTTTCGATGTTTTCGAGCACGGTAACGGCGGCGGGCACGTTGCCGGTGAGCAGCAGCTGCTGCGAAGCCAGGTTGAGCATGGTTTCGGTTTCATCGACCAGCCAGTCGGCACGGCCTTTGAGCAGCTCTTGGTAGGCGCGGTTGGCGGCGGCGATTTTATCGGTGTTTTGCTTTTGGTTGCTGATAATCTGGTCTAACACCGCCTGGCTTTCGTTTTGCCTGCGCAGGGCGTCTTGCAGCATGGAGGCGTTGCCCGATTCGCCCAGCGCGGCTTTGTCGATTTTTTGGTTGAAGTCGAGTTCTTGGGCTTTCAGAAGGTTTTGGCCCTGCACGAACAGAAAGCCGCCGGCGCCCAAAGCCAATACCGACAGAGCCAGCGCCACAACGGCAACGGCCCGGCCCGATGATTGCTTGATTACCACGGGGGTAACGAGGGGCTGGGGGTTTTTCGATTCAGACATAAGAAGGTTTCCTGCGGGTTCGGGGTTGTTGGGTGCGGCGGCGGCGAAGCCTTTGGTGTTGTCGGAATATTTCGGAGCTTTGGTTTTTTTGAGGCTGCCGCTTTCGGTAGGCTCGCCGTTTGCGGGGTTTTCAGACGGCCTGACGGTGCCGTCTGAAGAAACCACCAGCAGTTGTTTCGACTGCTCCGGTGTGCTTTCGGGCGGGTGGTTTTCGGGGGTGTTTCCGTTGGGTTCGTTCATTCGCTGCTCCGTGAGGCGCATGGTTTAAAGCCTGTCGGCAATTAAATGGCAACAGACACGAGTGAATGCGGGTTTAACCGCTCGACCAGCTCGATTCGTTGTGCTCCGGCGCTGCGGAGGGCATCGGCGATACGCGGGTGATGGGTGAAGTATAACAAGGTTCTTAAAACTTGGGTGATTCTATCCGGCGCCCGGGCGAACAGTTCGCGCACCATTTCGGCGGAAGTGATGTAGGCGGCTTGGGGCTTTTCGGCTTCGAAAACCTGCCAATCCAAAGGCTTGGGCCGTCTGAAATACACTTCGGCTATGTTAACGGCAAAACCGCGCCGGCGCAGTTCGTTTGCCAGCAGATTCCGCCCGCCGTGGCCGCGGATAATCAACACCTGCGCCCCTGCGGGCAGGCCCGCCCAAACCGGCAGCGCCAGCACGGCTTCGCTGTCGTTGCCGGTTTTGGGGCTGATAACGGGGTGGGGGCAGAATTTTGCCAGGGCGTTGCGGCTGGCCTGCCCGACGGTAATCTGCACGATGCGGCCGTTTGAAAAGTCGATATGCGGGGCGGCGGTGCCGACTGCGCCGGGGCTGACCCAAAACACGGCTTGTGCGGTTTGGAATTGCGCGTTGAGGCGGCTCAGGGCGTGGTTGTCCGGCTCGAGGCTTATCGGGCTGAACGGCAGCGCGCGCCAGCCTGCGGCTTCGCAAGCGGCGATGTCGGCGGCGGCTTGTGCTTCGGGGCGCACAATCAAAATGGTCGGCATGGTTTTTCAGACGGCCTAAACGGATTTTTGCAAAGGTTTCAGATGATATATCAAATGATATAAATGATATATCGGTTGAGGCCGTCTGAAAAACAGATATTTTTCGGACGGCCTCAACCGATAGATGAAAACCGGCGGTGTTCAGGCGGCTTGCTCGGGTTGGGTGGGAAGCTCGCGGTCGCCATACCAGCGCAGGCTGCCGCGCAGGGATACGACTTCGCCGATAACCATCAGGGCGGGGCGTTCGGCTTGCGCGGCCATGGCGGGCAAATCTTTCAGACGGCCTGTCTGCACGCTTTGGTTGGGCAGGGTGCCGTTGGAAACCACGGCCACGGGGGTGTCGGCGCTGCGGCCGTGTTCGATGAGTTTGGCGGTGATGTCGGCGGCTTTGAGCGTGCCCATATACACCACCAGCGTTTGGTTGCTGAGCGCGAGCGTGCGCCAATCGGGTTCTTCGCCGTTGCGGCGGCAATGGCCGGTGATAAACAGCGCGCTTTGGGCCGAGTCGCGGTGGGTGAGCGGAATGCCTGCATAGGCGGTGGCGCCCAGCGCGGCGGTTACGCCCGGCACGATGCGGTAGGGGATACCGGCTTCGGCCAGCACTTGCGCTTCTTCGCCGCCGCGCCCGAACACGAAGGGGTCGCCGCCTTTGAGGCGCACCACGCGCTTGCCTTCGTTGGCGTATTCCACCAGCAGGCGGTTGGTGGCTTCCTGTTGCACATGGTGTGCGCCCGCGCGTTTGCCGACGCTGATTTTATCGGCGTCTTTGCGCACCATCGCCATGATTTCGTCGGAAACCAGCGCGTCATACAGCACCACGTCGGCGGCCTGTATGGCCTGCAAGGCGTGCAGGGTTAACAGGCCGGCGTCGCCGGGGCCTGCGCCCACCAGCACCACTTCGCCGCGGTTGGGCTGCCAATGGTTGAGCTGCGCCTGCAATTCGGCTTCGGCGGCGGCTTGGTCGCCTTGGGCGGCAAAGGTGCTGAAACGGCCTGCAAACAGGTTTTCCCAAAAGCGGCGGCGTTCGGCCGTGCTGCCGATGGCCTGTTTCACGCGCGTGCGCCATGCGCCTGCGATGGCGGCCATTTTGCCGGTGTGCAGCGGCACCAGTGTTTCGATGGCCTGCCGCCACTGCCGCGCCAGCACGGGCGAAGTGCCGCCGCTGGACACGGCGATTTTAATCGGGCTGCGGTCAATCACGGCGGGCACGATAAACGAACACAAATCGAGGTTGTCGACGGTGTTGCAAAACTTGCCGCGCGCTTCGGCGGCTTGGAAAACCTGCCGGTTGAGTTCGTGGTCGTCGGTGGCGGCCACCGCTAGGAAAACGTCGTCTAAAAAGGCCGTCTGAAAAGTTTTGCCCAACCAGATAATGCGCTGCTGCCGCTGCCATTCTTCAAAACGCGGGCTGAGTTTTTCTGCCGCCACCCGCACCTGCGCGCCCGCCGCCAGCAGGCTTTCGGCCTTGCGTTCGGCGATGTGCCCCGCGCCCACCAGCAAAACGGCGCGGCGGTTTAAATCGGCAAAAATCGGATAGTGGCTCATGGTTGTGCTTTCTGTTTTATCGTGCGCGCATCATAAGGCCGTCTGAAAAGAAACCAAAGGAACGGTTTTTGCTTTGTTTATGGTGTTTCGTTATATGTGCCGGATTGGTGCGGGAAGGCGCGGCTAAGCCTATAATCGCGCTAGGGGGTGTAGTCAGAATTACTTGTGAAGCGGTTTTTTGAGGAAAAATCCGCAGATGCAAGGCAAAAAGCGCAGCAAGATTGGACATCTTGCGAGCATTTTAGCTTCGCAAGTCCGCTACGCTACCTAACGCAGCAGATGCGGATTTTGACCAAAAATACCGCCGCAACGTTTTCTGACTACACTCCCTGGGCCGTCTGAAACCACAAGGAAACCGCCATGACGCAGATTTATTTGGAAAACCAAGCCGTGCGTGTGAACAACATCTACTGCATCGGCCGCAATTATGTTGACCATATCGCCGAACTGAAAAACGAAACCCCGGCCGAGCCGGTGGTGTTTATGAAACCGAACAACAGCATTCTGCGCAGCGGCGGCACCGTCAGGCTGCCCGCATACAGCGCTTCGGTGCATTACGAATGCGAACTGGTGTTGCTGATCGGAAAAGATTCAGACGGCCCCGACGGCGGCTTGGACAACATCGTGGCAGGCTACGGTGTCGGCCTGGATTTAACCGCCCGCGACATCCAGAACCGTTTGAAAGAAAAAGGGCTGCCGTGGACGAAAGCCAAAGGCTTCCGGGGCGCGGCGTGCGTGTCGGATTTTGCGGCGGCCGGCCGGCTGGCCAACCCGCAAGACTGCACATTCACGCTGGACATCAACGGCGTGCGCCGCCAGCAGGGGCAAACCGCATTGATGATTTACCCGATTGCCGCGGTTTTGCAGGAGCTGGCCGCCACCTACGGCCTGAAGGCCGGCGATCTGGTGTTTACCGGCACGCCCGCAGGCGTGGGCGAACTGCATTCCGGCGACAAGGCAAAGCTGGATTTGGGCGGGCTGGTGCAGGCCGAATTTACTGTGGCTTGAGCAGCCGCTTCCGTTTCCCGCTATAGTGAATCCACTTACTTCGTTACGGCGTTGCTGCGCCTTAGCTCAAAGAGAACGATTTTGTAAGCCGCTAAAGCGGCAACAGAATCGGTTCCGTACTATCTGTACTGTCTGCGGCTTGCTGCCTTGTACCGAAGTGTGGATTCACTATAGTACCCACCTTGAAAGCCCCCGCGAATCAGGCGATAATCGAAGCCGTTTTTACCCCACATCAGAAAAGGTATCCAAATGGCTTCACAACTGGCAAACGCCATCCGTTTTTTATCTGCCGACGCGGTGCAGAAAGCCAATTCCGGCCACCCCGGTGCGCCGATGGGCATGGCCGAAATGGCCGAAGTTTTGTGGACGAAATTCTTAAACCACAACCCCGCCAACCCCAAATTTTACAACCGCGACCGTTTCGTTTTATCCAACGGCCACGCTTCGATGATTCTTTACAGCCTGCTGCATCTCACGGGCTACAACGTTTCGATTGACGACCTGAAAAACTTCCGCCAGCTGCACAGCAAAACCCCCGGCCACCCCGAATACGGCTACACCGACGGCGTGGAAACCACCACCGGCCCGCTGGGTCAGGGCATCGCCAACGCCGTGGGCATGGCGCTGGCCGAAAAAATCCTGGCGGCCGAATTCAACCAAGACGGCCTGAACATTGTTGACCACCACACCTATGTGTTTTTGGGCGACGGCTGCCTGATGGAAGGCGTGTCGCACGAAGCCTGCTCACTGGCCGGCACACTGGGCTTGGGCAAGCTGATTGTTTTGTACGACGACAACAACATCTCCATCGACGGCAAAGTGGACGGCTGGTTTACCGAAAACATTCCGCAACGCTTCGAAAGCTACGGCTGGCACGTGGTGCCGAACGTTAACGGCCACGACACCGCCGCCCTTGAAGCCGCCATTGCGCAAGCCAAGGCCGAAACCGGCAAACCCTCCATCATCTGCTGCAAAACCCTTATCGGCAAAGGCGCGGCCACCAAAGAAGGCAGCCACAAAACCCACGGCGCACCGCTGGGCGCGGAAGAAATCGAAGCCACCCGCAAACATTTGGGCTGGCATTACGGCGCGTTTGAAATCCCGCAGGAAGTGTACGACGGCTGGAACGCCAAAGAAAAAGGTGTGGAGCTGGAAAACGGCTGGAACGCGCTGTTTGCCGAATATCAGGCCAAGTTTCCCGAAAAAGCCGCCGAATTCGTGCGCCGCATGAACCATGAACTGCCCGCCGGTTTCGATGCTTACGTTCAGACGGCCTTGAAAGAAGTGTGCGACAAGGCCGAAAAAATCGCCACCCGCAAAGCCAGCCAAAACAGCATCGAAATTCTGGCCAAAGTGCTGCCCGAGCTGGTGGGCGGCTCGGCGGATTTAACCCCGTCCAACCTCACCGACTGGTCAAACAGCGTATCGGTTACGCGCGAAAAAGGCGGCAACTACATCCACTACGGCGTGCGCGAATTCGGCATGGCCGCCATCATGAACGGCATGGCGCTGCACGGCGGCGTGAAACCCTTCGGCGCCACCTTCCTGATGTTCAGCGAATACGCCCGCAATGCCCTACGCATGGCCTCGCTGATGAAAATCAACCCGATTTTCGTGTTTACCCACGACTCCATCGGTTTGGGTGAAGACGGCCCCACCCACCAGCCCGTAGAGCAAACCGCCACCCTGCGCCTGATTCCCAATATGGCCGTATGGCGCCCCTGCGACACCGCCGAGAGCCTGGTGGCGTGGGCCGAGGCAGCCAAAGCCGCAGACCACCCCAGCAGCCTGATTTTCAGCCGCCAAAACCTGCCGTTCATCCCGCGCAGCGACGAGCAGTTGGGCAACATCAAGCGCGGCGGTTATGTGATCAGCGAAGCCAGAGAAGGCGCGGCGCAGGCGGTGGTTATCGCAACAGGCTCCGAAGTCGAGCTGGCGTTGAACGCGCAAACCGTGCTGGCCGAGCAGGGCGTGTTTGTGAATGTGGTGTCCATGCCTTCGACCAACGTGTTCGACAAGCAAGACGAAGCCTACCGCAACAGCGTGCTGCCGGCCGGCCTGCCGCGCATCGCCGTGGAAGCGGGCGTTACCGGCGGCTGGTATAAATATACGGGCTTGAACGGCGCCGTGGTCGGCCTCGACTGCTTCGGCGAATCCGCCCCCGCCGAGCAGCTGTTCCAAGAATTCGGCTTTACCGTGGATAACGTGGTCAATACTGTGAAAGCGGTTTTGCAGTAAGCCTGTTTGAATAAACTTGAGGCCGTCTGAAAAGTTTCAGACGGCCTCAAGTTTGTTTCGGGTTGAGACCTTTGCAAAATTTGTTGGTATTTTAAAATTTCTGCGTCATGCTCGGGCTTGACCCGAGCATCTTATCGTTTGGAAAGAAATAGTAGGTACTCGGGTCAAGCCCGAGTATGACGGCGTTTGGGTTTTCAGACGGCCTTAAGCTATTTTGCAAAGGTATCAGGTTTTGTATTCCGTCATACCCGGGCCAAGCTTGGGTATGACGGAACGGTTGTGTCAGCCGCGTTTGGGATCGTTCGGGCGCAACTGTGCGGCGAGTTTGTCGAGAATGCCGTTGACAAACTTGTGGCCGTCGGTGCCGCCGAAGGTTTTGGTTACCTCGATGGCTTCGTTGATAATCACGGGGTAGGGCGTTTCGGGCATGGCGGCAAGCTCGTGGCAGGCCATCAGCAGCACGGCGCGTTCGATGGGGCTGAGGTCGTTTTCGTCGCGGTCGAGCAGGGGGCGGATTTGCTGCATATATTCGCGCCGGTTGGCGTGTGCGCCGAAAAAGAGTGCGGTAAACAATTCGCCGTCGGCTTTTTTGAAATCGCTGCTTTCGCGGATGTTTTTGGCGGTTTCGGCGGCGGGGGCGTCGGTGAGCGCCGATTGGTAAAGTGCCTGCACGGTAAATTCGCGGGCACGGCGGCGGGGTGTTTTCATGGTGTTTCCTTGCGTTTTGCAGTAGGGTTTCAGACGGCCTGATGCATTCGGGCAAGCGGTGCAATCAGGCCGTCTGAAATAATATTTGAACAATATCAGGCTTCGTCGTCGAGCTGCTCTTCCAACAGCAGGTTCACGAGGTTGGCGCATTCCACGGCCACGATGGCGGCGTCGGCGGCTTTTTCTTCGATGCGCGCGTGCGCCTGTTCGTCGTTTTCGGTGGTGAGGATGGCGTTGGCGATGGGGATGTTGTAGTCCAAACCCACCCGGGTAACGCCGGCGCCGGATTCGTTGGCCACCAGCTCGAAATGGTAGGTTTCGCCGCGGATAACGGCGCCGATGGCAATCAGCGCGTCATATTGTTGGGTGGCAGCCATGTTTTGCAGCACCAGCGGCACTTCGAGCGCGCCGGGAACGGTGGCGACGGTGATGTCGTCGGTGTGGACGCCGAGGGCGGCCAGTTTGTCGGTGCACACTTTGAGCATGGCGCTGCCGATTTCGTTGCTGAAACGGGCTTGTACGATACCGATGCGCAGGTTGGTGCCGTCGTGGTCGGGCTGGATGGTGTTCATAGGGTTTTCCGTGTTTGAGTGGTAAACGATAGAGAAAATAGCTTCAGGCCGTCTGAAAACTAATTTTGAAACTAATCTTGCGGCTGCCAATCGGCTGCGGGTTGGAACACGCCGTTTTCGTCAAGCTCCCACGCCGTGCCGGCGGGTTGGCTCAGCCATTCGGATACGGCGGGGTGGTTGCGGGTGATGCCGCCGATGTCGTACACGCCGAAATTTTCGGGGTTTGCGGCAAATTCGTCGGTTTCGTCGCCGCTGAAAAAACGCCAGCCGCTGTCTTGCTCGAACACCGGCTCTTCGCGGTACATAAAGCCGATAGGCGCGCCGCCTTCGCTCACGGCTTTGGAAACGATGCAGCGGCCGAGCGCGGCGGCGAGGGCGTTGGCAAACAGGTTCATGGTTAAAGCGGCCGGATAAAGGTTGCAAATGCGGTTATTTTACACGATTCGCCGCCCTTACGCATGGTGGTTTTCAGACTGCGAACCTAGGGTCTGTTGACATGACGCAACGGCGGTATTTTTGGTCAAAATCGCGCGTCTGCGGCGTTAAAAATGCTCGCAAGGTGTTCAACCTTGCTGCGCTTTTTGCCTTGCATACGCGGTTTTTGCCTCAAAAAACCGCTGCG
Source organism: Neisseria dentiae (assembly GCF_014055005.1). Taxonomy (NCBI): domain Bacteria; kingdom Pseudomonadati; phylum Pseudomonadota; class Betaproteobacteria; order Neisseriales; family Neisseriaceae; genus Neisseria; species Neisseria dentiae. The sequence continues at coordinate 614,658 of NZ_CP059570.1, forward strand.
TTGGTCAATTGTCAACAGACCCTAGGTAAATCGCCGCCAGCGTTAAGAGCGCACCGCCCCATTGCAGGCCGTTGATGGGTTTGTCGAGCCAAAAATAGTCGATAACCAGGGCCGCCACCGGTTCGCTCAGCAGCAAGAGGCCGGTTAACGACAGGGAAAGCAGCGGAATCGCATAGGCAATCAGCCCCCACGCGAAACACTGCATCACCGCGCCGTAAACCAGAATCAGGCCGGCATCGCGCAGGGTGGTCGGATAGAGGTTGCCCGAATCGAGCAGCAGCATGGGCAGCACCAGCGCAACCATGCCGCCCAAGCTCACCAGCAGCATCATCGGAAACAGCGCCGTGGCTTCGGCCTGATGGGTTTTGCGCACGAACACCATCGACAACGCCAGCATCGCGCCCGACACAATCCCGCTGGCAAACCCCCAGCCCGCGTTTTGGTTGTTGCCGAATTCGGGGCTGGCAATCAGCGCCACGCCGGCCACCGCCATCACCAGGCTCAGCAGTTGCATTTTGCCCAAACGCTCGCCGAAAAAGAAAAAGCCGATGGCCGAAAGAAAAAAGATTTGCAGGCTGTTGAGCAGGGTGGAAATGCCGGGGCCGACGGCGTAAATGCTTTCGTGCCACAAAGCCAGGTCGAAGCCGAGAAACGCACCCGAAAGCAGGGCGCAGCGCAGCGCCTGCCGGCTTTTCGGCAGTTTCTGCCCGAAAAAGCGCGACAACGCCCAAAAAATCACCGCCGCCACCGCCAAACGCCAAAAAGCGATGGCATACGCGCCCACCGGCACGAATTTCACAATCAGGCTGCCGAGGCCGAAAATCACACAGCCCACAATCAGCATGGGTGCCGCACGGCGGTTGGGTTCGCGCATTTTTGAATGCCTGCATAAAGAAAGGCTTAGGATTGTATAGCAGGCCGTTTGAAAAGAGAAGAAAGGTTAATGTGCGTTTCTTAACACAAGGCCGTCTGAAACTGGTTATAGCGGATTAAATTCAAACTGATACCGCGTTGGCTCGCCTTAGCTCAAAGAGAACGATTTTGTAAGCTGCTGAAGCGGCAACAGAATCGGTTCCGTACTATTTGTACTGTCTGCGGCTCGCCGTCTTGTCTCAATTTAAATTTAATCCACTATATTTTTCAGACGGCCTTAATTCCACTTAACCCAAACTCCGCTATAATTCACGCTCCCGTTAATATGTTACTCAGGACGCACATAATGAATAAAACCCTTAAAACCGCCGTATTGGCCGCCACCGCCGCATTGGCATTGGCCGCCTGCAAACAGGAAGGCGGCAGCGCGGCCGGTGCCGCATCCGGCGAAAAACCCGCCTCGGCAGCTTCCGCAGCAGCGGCGGGCGATTTCAGCAGCCCCGCCCAGCGTGCCAGCTACGCCATGGGTATGGATATCGGCGCAACATTGAAGCGCATGAAAGACCAGGGCACCGAAGTGGATCTGAAAGTGTTTAACGAAGCCGTGCAAACCATGCTCGACGGCAAAGAACCCAAGCTGAACGACCAGCAGGCGCAGGAAGTGCTGATGGCGTTTATGGCCGAGCAGCAGCAGAAAGCGCAGGCCAAAGCGGCCGAAGATGCCAAAGCCAACCTCGAAAAAGGCCAGGCGTTTTTGAAAGAGAACGGTGCCAAAGAAGGCGTGAAAACCACCGCATCCGGCCTGCAATACAAAGTGAAAACCGAAGGCACGGGCGCGCAACCCAAAGCCACCGACGTGGTAACCGTTGAATACGAAGGCCGCTTGACCGACGGCACGGTGTTCGACAGCAGCAAACAGCACGGCGGCACCGCCACCTTCCCGCTCAACCAAGTGATTAAAGGTTGGACGGAAGGCATCCAGCTGATGAAAGAAGGCGGCGAATACACCCTGTTTATTCCCGCTGCGCTGGCCTACGGCGAAAATGCCGTGAGCGACAAAATCGGCCCGAACGCCACTTTGGTGTTCGACGTGAAACTGTTGAAAGTAGAAAAAGCGCCCGCGCAAGGCAAATAAGCCGGGCAGTTGGACAGGCCGTCTGAAAAACCTTTCAGACGGCCTGCTGTTTTTGCATGAAAAGCGGCGGTGCGGTTCCGTGCCCTGCCGCCGCTGCACAAAGGAGCGGATTCCGATGAAAAAATGTGTGGTTTTAACCGGCGCAGGCATCAGCGCCGACAGCGGCCTGAACACGTTCCGCGATGCCGGCGGTTTGTGGGAGGGGCATAAAGTAACCGATGTGTGCACGCCCGAAGCCTTTGCGCGCAACCCGCAGCTGGTGCTCGATTTCTACAATATGCGCCGCAGGCAGGCCAACGAAGCGCAGCCTAATGCCGCCCACCAGGCTCTGGTGCGGCTGGAAGCGCACTACCGCGTGCAAATTATCACCCAAAACGTCGATAACCTGCACGAGCGCGCGGGCAGCCGCCGCGTGCTGCACCTGCACGGCGAGCTGAACAAAGTGCGAAGCTGTGCCGACGGGCGCGAGATTTTAGATTGGACGGGCGACCTGAACCTCAACCACACCGACGGCAAAGGCCGCCAGCTCAGGCCGCATATCGTGTGGTTCGGCGAAGAAGTACCGCTGTTTGCGCAGGCGGTGGAAGAAATGCGCGATGCCGACATCGTGATGGTGGTGGGCACGTCGCTTCAAGTTTATCCCGCCGCTTCGCTGCTGCATTTCGCTCCGCCGCAGGCCGAATGTTTTCTGGTTGACCCCAAACCGCAGCAGGCGGGCAGGGCGGTGGAAATCATCGCGCAAAAAGCCAAAGACGGCGTGCCCGCGCTGGTAAACGAATTAATCCGCCGCGCATCCGCCACTTAACCGTAGAAAATTCATGAAAAACATCATATTACCCATCTTGATTGCGCTGCTGCCGCTTAGCGCGCCCGCACAGGCAGACGTGTTGGCGCAGTGGCTGGAGCAGGGCAGCAAGGCGGCGCAGCAGGCCGGCCGGATTTGGTCGCAGGTGCGCGCCGGCAAGCAATACACGGGCCGCGTAACCGCCGTTGCCGACGGCGACACGCTGCGCGTTACCGACAGCCACGGAGCCAAACATAAAATCCGCCTGGCTTATATCGACGCGCCCGAATTGCAGCAGGCGCACGGCCGTTCGGCGCAACAGGCGTTGAGCGCCGAGGCATTGGGGCAGACCGTGAGTGTGGAAGTGTTTGAAACCGACCGCTACAAGCGCGAAGTGGCCAAAGTGAGCATCAACGGCAGGGATTTGAACCTGAGCCAGATCGGCCGGGGACATGCGTGGCATTATGTGTCGATTGCCAAACGCAGGCAGAACAAAGCCGATTATGCCGCCTATGCTTATGCTGAAGCCAAAGCCCGGCAGTCGGCTGCGGGGCTTTGGCGCGGCAAAAACGCCCAAGCGCCGTGGGATTTCCGCAGGCAGGAACGCGAAAAGCAAAACCCGGGCGCAGGCGGCACGCAACAGGGCTGGTGGTGATGTGCCGCAACCGGTTTTCAGACGGCCTAAACGAATTTTGCAAAAGTTTCATATTGAAAGAAATCTTGTTGAAAGAATTTTTGCAAAGGCTCGGCCTGCGGCGTTCGATAGGGCAGATTCCGCATAAAAAACCGCGCACCGCCTGCCAAAGGCCGTCTGAAACACACCGCACGGGGCTTGCGGTATAATCCATACAAACCACATAACAGGCCGCACGGCTGTTACGGAAAAACGATGACGACACCACAAAACCCCACGCCGCGCTTCAGGGCGCTGCTGCGGCAGAACAGTATTTACCTGCTGCCCAATTCTTTCACCATCGCCGCGCTGTTCGCCGCGTTTTTCGCCATCACGCAGGCCATGCACGGGCGTTACGAAACGGCGGCAATCGCCGTGTTTGTTTCGATGCTGCTCGACGGCATGGACGGCCGGGTGGCGCGCTGGACCAACAGCCAGAGCGCCTTCGGCGAGCAGCTCGACAGTTTGGCCGATATGGTCAGCTTCGGCGTCGCCCCCGCCCTAATCGCCTATAAATGGCAGCTGTGGCAGTTCGGCAAAATCGGCTATTCGGTGGCGTTTATCTATTGCGCCTGCGCCGCGCTGCGTTTGGCGCTGTTCAACACATTAATCGGCAAGGTGGACAAACGCTGGTTTATCGGTATTCCCAGCCCGACGGCGGCGGCGCTGATTGTGGGCATGATCTGGGTGAATCACAGCTACGAGCGGTTTTCTCATGTGGCGTGGGTGTGCCTGATTATCACGCTGTTCGCGGGGCTTTCGATGGTGGTGCAGATTCCGTTTTGGAGCTTCAAAGAAATCAACGTGCGCCGCAAAGTGCCGTTTTTCATGATGATTGTGTTTATGCTGGTGTTGGCGGTGGCGGCATGGGAGCCTTCGCTGGTGCTGTTTCTGTTTTTCTTGGGATACAGCCTGTCGGGCTATGTGATGTTTGTTTGGCGGTGGTTGAAAAAGCGCAAAAAGGCCGTCTGAAAAACGTTTGGAAATTTGAGAAGAAGAACAAGCCATGTTGGATATACAGTTGGTGTCGGTTATGCTGGCGGTGGGCGCGTTTGCGGGCTTTATCGCGGGGCTGCTCGGCGTGGGCGGCGGCATGATTATCGTGCCGGTGGTATTGTGGGTGTTGCAGATGCAGGGCTTGGACAATATCCCGCACGCGCAGCATTTGGCGGTGGGCACATCGTTTGCGATTATGGTGTTCACCACGTTTTCGAGCGTGATGGCGCAAAACCGGAAAGGCGCGGTGGATTGGCAGGTGGTGCGGCGCATGGTGCCGGGCATGATCGCCGGCGTGCTGATCGGTTCGTTTCTGGCCAAACACATTTCCAACACGGCTTTGCAAGTTTTCTTTATTGTGTTCACCGTTTTGGTGGCGCTGAAAACCCTGGCCGATGCCAAACCCAAGCCTTCGCGTTCGCTGCCCGGTTTGGCGGGGTTGAACGGCGTGGGCACGCTGTTCGGCATGGCGTCGAGCTGGGTGGGTATAGGCGGCGGCTCGCTGTCGGTGCCGTTTCTGATGTATTGCAACGTGCCGGTGCACCGCGCCGTGGGCACATCGGCAGGGCTGGCGTGGCCGATTGCGGTGGCGGGTGCGGCAGGTTATCTTTACTCGGGCTGGAATGTGGGCGGCCTGCCCGAAGGCTCGTTCGGGTTTTGGTATCTGCCGGCGGTGGTGGTGCTGAGCGTGGCAACGGTGGTGTTTGCGCCCATCGGCGTGAAAACCGCCCACAAACTGCCGCCCGAAAAGCTGAAGCTGGCGTTCGGGCTGCTGCTGCTGGCGATTGCGGGCAGAATGCTGTGGCGTTTGCTGGCATAAGGGTTTGAAATAGGATTGGAAAGGCCGTCTGAAACCGTTCGGACGGCCTTTTTATGCCCGTAAAATGGTAAAATAAACAAAGCGGCCATGCGGCCGGAAACGGCTGTAAATTTTGAAAAACAACGGAGAATGTAAAGATGAAAAAACGCATTGAAACCGACCTGCTCGGCGAGCGCAAAATTCCGAACGAAGTGTATTGGGGCATACACACTTTGCGGGCGAAAGAAAACTTCAATATTTCCACCCAAAGGATTTCCGATATTCCCGAATTGGTGCGCGGCATGGTGATGGTGAAAAAAGCCGCCGCCCGCGCCAACGGCTATTTGGGCGTGATTGCCATGGAAACCGCCCAAGCCATCGAAGCCGCCTGCAACGAGGTGCTCGAAAAAGGCCGCTGCCTCGACCAGTTTCCTTCCGACGTGTATCAGGGCGGGGCGGGCACTTCGGTAAACATGAACACCAACGAAGTGATTGCCAACCTGGCGCTGGAGGCTTTGGGTTACGAAAAAGGCCGCTACGACATCATCAACCCCAACGACCACGTTAACGCCAGCCAATCCACCAACGATGCGTATCCTACGGGTTTGCGCATCGCCGTATATAACAGCATCGGCGCGCTGCTGGATAAAATAGGCCGTCTGAAACAGGCATTTGAGCAAAAAGCGGCTGAGTTTCAAGATATTCTGAAAATGGGGCGCACGCAGTTGCAGGATGCGGTGCCGATGACGCTGGGGCAGGAATTTACCGCCTTTGCCGTTTTGCTCGAAGAAGAAGAGCGCAACCTGCTGCGCACCGCCGCCCTGCTATTGGAAGTGAACCTCGGCGCAACCGCCATCGGAACGGGTGTGAACACGCCCGAAGGCTACGCCCATCTGGCGGTGGCGAAACTGGCCGAAGTGAGCGGCCTGCCCTGCACGCCGGCGCACAACCTGATCGAAGCCACTTCAGACTGCGGCGATTATGTGATGGTGCACGGCGCCTTGAAGCGCACGGCGGTGAAGCTCTCGAAAATCTGCAACGACCTGCGCCTGCTCTCGTCCGGCCCGCGCGCAGGGCTGAACGAAATCAACCTGCCCGAAATGCAGGCCGGCTCTTCGATTATGCCCGCCAAAGTCAATCCCGTGATTCCCGAAGTGGTCAATCAGGTGTGTTTCAAAGTGATCGGCAACGACACCGCCGTTACCTTTGCCGCCGAAGCCGGGCAGTTGCAGCTGAACGTGATGGAACCCGTAATCGGCCAATGCCTGTTTGAAAGCATTTCGCTTTTGAGCAACGCCTGCACCAACCTCGCCGAAAAATGTGTGGAAGGCATTACCGCCAACCGCGAAGTGTGCGAACAATATGTGTTCAATTCGATTGGATTGGTAACTTATCTGAACCCGTTTATCGGCCACCACAACGGTGATTTGGTGGGCAAAATCTGCGCCAAAACCGGCAAGAGCGTGCGCGAAGTGGTGCTGGAAAAAGGTTTGTTGAGCGCGGAAGAGTTGGACGATATTTTATCGCCGCAAAACCTGATGAAGCCGCAATACAAGGCGAAGCGGTTTAAATCTTGAATATCGTTTGATAGGCAGATATTCGATTAAAAAGCCTTGAGGCCGTCTGAAAAGTTTTCAGACGGCCTCAAGGCTTTTTTGCAAAGGTCTTTGGCTAGATAGTCAATAAACTTAAGAAAAATTGCGTGCTTCATACCCGGGTCAAGCCCGAGTATAACGGGGGTGGATAAGCGGCTTTTTGCAAGGCACCATGCAGGCGGAACCCGCCGCTAATGGCAGCCGCCCTTACTGCCGCCGCAGCGGTCGCAACCGCCGCATGCGGAATTGCTGTTTTTGGGTTTGAACACAAACTTGCGCAGCATATACAGCACGCACAAAACCACAATGATGCCGACGATAATATATTGTTCCATCACAAAATCCTCGAACTGATTTGATAAACCAAGAAAGCCGCCAGATAAGCCAGCACAAACAGAAACGCGGTGATTGCCCAAGTGTGGCGGGCCGATTTGGTTTCGCGCCGGATAACGGCCAAAGTTGCCAGGCACATCGGCGCATAGATATACCAAGCCAAAAAGGCAAACGCCGTCGGTAGGCCCCAGTTGCTGCTCACGATCGGAATCAGGGCGTTTTGCACCGCATCTTCCGAGCCGGCGCCCACGGCATAAACCGTGCCCAAAGCGGCCACCACCACTTCGCGGGCGGCGATGCCGGGAATCATGGCGATGCACATCTGCCAAGTGAAGCCCAGCGGCGCGAACAGCGGCTCGATCAAATGGCCGATGGTGCCGGCGAAACTGTAGTCGATGGCCGCGCCCGTTGCGCCTGCCGGCGGGGCGGGAAAGCTCACCAGTGCCCACAACACCACACTTAAGGCAAAAATCACCGTGCCGGCGCGTTTTAAAAACGCTTTCACACGATCCCACAGGCTGGTGATGATGTGTTTGAAGTTGGGCATACGGAAAGTGGGCAGCTCCATCAGCAGCGGAAACTGGCGGATACCCGATTGTTTGCGGGCGAGGCGTTTCATCACGAAAGCCGTCAGCGCCGCCGAAGCGATACCTGCCGCATACAGGGCAAACAGGGTTAAGCCTTGCAGGTTAAACACGCCCCACACGGTTTGCTGCGGAATCACGGCGGCGATAATCAGCGCATAAACCGGCAGCCGTGCCGAACAGGTGAGCATGGGCGCAATCAGAATCGTTACCAAACGTTCGCGCGGGTCTTGAATGGTGCGGGCCGACATCACGGCAGGCACGGCGCAGGCGAAGCCGGAAAGCAGCGGAATGAAAGAGCGGCCGGAAAGCCCGCTTTTCGAGAGAAGGTTGTCGAGCAGAAAAGCCGCGCGCGGCAGATAGCCCGAATCTTCGAGCAGCAGGATAAACGCAAACAGAATGGTAATCTGCGGCAGAAACACCAGCACGCTGCCCATGCCGGCAATCACGCCGTTCACAATCAAATCCTGCAATACGCCGGCCGGCATCACGGTTGTTACCCACTCGCCCAATGCGCCGAAACCGCCTTCGATGGCATCCATCAGCGGCGCCGACCACGAATAAACGGCTTGGAATACCAGCAACAGAATCACCGCCAGAATGGCAAAGCCCCAAACAGGGTGCAGCACCAGCGAATCCAAGCGGCGGTGCCATTCGGGCAGCTTCATTTCGGTGCGCACTACTTGGCGCAGAATATCTTCCACCTGCTCGTAAAGCGCGTTGCTGTCGAGGTTGTTGAGCAGGCGTTCGGCGGTGGCCGTATCAACGGGTGTGTTTAAGCGGCGCGGCAGTTTCGCCACCGCCTCGCGCACGCCGCGGATGCCGTCTTTGCTCACCGCCACGGTTTCCAACACCGGTACGCCCAGCAGCTTACTGAGTTTGGCCGCGTCGATTTGCAGGCCGCGCGAACGGGCGACATCGCTTAAGTTGAGCGACACCGCCATCGGCAGCCCCAGCATTTTCAGCTCCAGCATCATGCGCAGGGTCATACGCAGGTTGGTGGCGTCGGCCACGGCGATAATCGCATCGGGTTGCCGGTCGAGTTTGCCCAGCACCATATCGCGCGCCACCGCCTCGTCGGGGCTGGTGGTGCGCAGGCTGTAAGTGCCGGGCAGGTCGATGATGTGGATGGAAGCATCGTCGATAAACACGCCCTCGCGCTTATCAACCGTTACGCCCGGATAGTTGGCCACTTTGGCATTGGAGCCGGTCAACCCGTTGAATAAAACGGTTTTACCGCAGTTGGGCGCGCCCAAAAGCGCAAAATAGCTTAAAGAAACGGCATCGGCTTGCATATCGTATCCTCTTGCAGGTTATTTGAATTGTTTTCACTTTTTCAGACGGCCTGAAAGGTTGTGGGAAATTGAGGCCGTCTGAAAGCAGTTTAGAAATGTTCGGTTACCACGCGGCACATGATTTTGGCCGCTTCGGGCGCGCGTAGGGCGAACTGCGACTGGTTGCCCAAACGCACGGCAAACGGCCCTTTGCCGAGCGCCCCCACGGCAACCACCACCAGCGGCATACCGTTGGAAAAGCCCAAATCGGCCAAACGGCGGCCGACGAGTTCGTCCAACTCGCCGAACACGGCTTGGGGCTGAATGGAATCGATGTGGGCATAAGTGCCTTTGCTTAGGGAAGAGAGCGGAACAGCAGACATAAGGAACCTACTTTCTTTTTTGATGGTTAAACAATCGGAAAGCGGTAAGACGGAATATCAAAGATAAACGATTTAATATTGGTATTGGTTTTTATTTACTTTCAAGGTCATGTTAATACTTTTTAGGCAAATACTCAATTCTATCTGTTAACTAATGAACGATAGTTTTGGGTTTGTTGACCTGAATCAGGAAGAAAGGTGGGTTGGGGCCTTTGCAAAAAAACAATTCAAACTTGAAAACGTTTGTGTCTCGTCATTCCCGCGCAGGCGGGAATCCAGTCGTTTTTTTGTAAGCTATTGAAATAAAATACTTGATGATTTTAGGGCTGGATTCCCGCCTGCGCGGGAATGACGATGGTTGAATATTTCAGACGGCCTAAACGACTTGCAAAGGTCTCGGGTTGGTTGGGTTTTGGGGGTAGAAAGGCCGTTGCGGAAGAAAGTACATACGTCATACCCGGGCTTGGCCCGGGTTTGACGGAGCTGTTATTAAGCCATTGATTTGAATATATTGACGGAATTTACGCCTTGCCCTGCATATTATGATGCTCGATTTCAAAGCCTTGTTTGCGGTAGGCTTTGAAGCGTTCGCGGGCGTCGGCCAGCTCTTCCAAACCGGTGCCGACGATTTCCAGCACGCGGGCGGGCGGGGAAGGGGCGTCGCACCAAAAATCGGGAGAGGCGTTCAACACCACCGTATCGGGGGGCACGTCGGGCAACTCACTGCCGCAGCCCACCGCCAGCGGCACGTTTTGCGGAAACGCTTGGCCGTGCGCCCACAGCTCGTGGGGCAGGAAACTTTCCGGCTCAAACTGCCACAATTGCCTGTCCAGCCGCTCGGCCGTTTCGGGCGAATCCGCCCACAGCAGCACTTTGCCGCCGCTTTTCACGGCGCGCTCGGCCAGGCGGCAGACAAAGGCGGCGAGGTTGCCGACGTGGGTATAGAAAGTGGCTTTGGGCATGGCGGTATCCGGGTTTCAGACGGCCTCGGGATGCGGCAGGCCGAGACCTTTGCAAAATCCAAATTACTATCTGAAAAAATCTGATTTCCGTCATTCCCGCGTAGGCGGGAATCCAGACACTTGGCATCTAAGTATTTGTTTAATCAATACTTCAATATTTCCATCTGGATTCCCGCCTACGCGGGAATGGCGGGGTTTAAGCATTTCAGACAGCCTGAAAATATTTTTGCAAAGGTTGTAGGCCGTCTGAAAACGCAGTTTCCGAAAGGAAACAAGTTTCTGCGAAGCTAAAATGGCTTCTTTAAAATTATTGGGATTAAAGCGGAAAGCAGGCAGCGGTAACGTTGCACCGCTTATTCCGCTTCCAACTTGGCAATGCCGCCCATATAGGGTTGCAGTGCGGCGGGAATGTTGATGCTGCCGTCGGCGTTTTGGTGGTTTTCGAGCACGGCCACCAGCGTGCGGCCGACGGCGAGGCCGGAGCCGTTGAGGGTGTGCAGCAGGCGGTTTTTGCCGTTTTCGTCTTTAAAGCGCGCTTTCATGCGGCGGGCTTGGAAGTCTTCGCAGTTGGAACAGCTCGAAATTTCGCGGTAGGTGTTTTGCGCGGGCACCCACACTTCCAAATCGTAGGTTTTGGCGGCGCCGAAGCCCATGTCGCCGGTGCACAGCACAATCACGCGGTAGGGCAGCTCGAGCAGCTGCAGGATTTTTTCGGCATGGCCCACCATTTCTTCGAGCGCGTCGTAGGATTGTTCGGGATGGGTAATCTGCACCATTTCCACTTTGTCGAACTGGTGCTGGCGGATCAGGCCGCGCACGTCTTTGCCGTAGGCGCCGGCTTCGGAGCGGAAGCAGGGGGAATGGGCGGTGAGTTTCAGCGGCAGTTTTTCAGACGGCACGATGGTGTCGGCCACGGTGTTGGTGAGGGTTACTTCGGCGGTGGGAATCAGATATTGCGTGAGCTTGGTTTCGTCGCCGCCGCGGGTAACGTGGAACAGGTCTTCGCCGAATTTGGGCAGCTGGCCGGTGCCGAACAAGGTGCCGTCGTTCACAATATAGGGCGTGTAGTGTTCGGTGTAGCCGTGCCGCAGGGTGTGGGTGTCGAGCATAAACTGCGCCAGCGCGCGGTGCAGGCGGGCGATTTGGCCTTTCATCACGGTAAAACGGGCGCCGGAAAGCCGTGCGCCGGTTTCAAAATCCAAACCCAACGGCGCGCCCAAATCAACGTGGTCTTTGATGTCGAAGTCAAAGGTGCGCGGTGTGCCGTGGCGGCGCACTTCTACGTTTTCGGTTTCGTCGGCACCCACCGGCACGCTTTCGTGCGGCAGGTTGGGAATGGTGGCGAGCCATGCGTCCAGCTCGGCCTGCACGGCTTCGTAGTCGGCGGCTGCCTGTTCCAAATCCGCTTTAATCTGCGCCACCTGCGCCATCGTTTGCTCCGCTTCTTCGTGCTTGCCTTGGCCTTTCAAGGCGCCGATTTTTTTCGACTCGCTGTTGCGTGCGGCTTGCAGCTCTTCGGTGCGCACTTGCAGTTGCTTGCGTTTGTTTTCCAGCGCTTCGAAGCGCACGGTGTCGAGTTCGTAGCCGCGTGCGGCCAAGCGTGCAGCCACGGCGGCGGTGTTGTTGCGGAGTTGTTGGATGTCTAACATGGTTTTTCTCTGTGAGTCTGAATGTCGGATATGGCGGATATAGTGAATCCACTTACTTCGGTACAAGGCAGTAAGCCGAAGACAGTACAGCTAGTACGGCAAGGCGCAGCAACGCCGTAACGGAGTAAGTGGATTCACTATAAGCATTATTGTAAACCAATCCGGTTAAGAGAGGCCGTCTGAAAAGCGGCGGATGGTTTCAGACGGCCTGATGTGTTTGCTGCGAACGGTGCGGCAGTTACGGCGACAGCCTTTCTTTGCGCCAAACGCCGTTTTCCAAACGGTATTGGATGCGGTCGTGCAGGCGGCTGGGGCGGCCCTGCCAGAATTCCACGCGGTCGGGCACGATTAAGTAACCGCCCCAGTGCGGCGGGCGCGGCACGTGCAGCGGGTGTTTCAGGCCGACGGCGGCGGCGCGTGTAACCAGCACCGATTTGCCGGAAATCACCTCGCTCTGCTCGCTCGCCCAGGCACCGATGCGGCTGGTGTAGGGGCGGCTTTCGAAATATTCGTCCGACGCGGCGCCGTCGAGTTTTTCGACCCTGCCTTCCACACGCACCTGCCGTTCCAGCTCGGGCCAGAAAAAGGTGAGGGCGGCAAACGGCACAGCGGCCAATGCGCGGCCTTTGCGGCTTTTATAGTTGGTGAAAAACACAAACCCCTGCCGGTTGACTTCTTTGAGCAGCACCTGCCGGCCTTCGGGGCGGCCGTCTGAATTGACGGTGGCAACGTTCATGGCGGTGGGTTCGTTTGCTTCGGCGCGGATTGCTTCGTTGAGCCAGCGCTCGAATTGGACAATCGGGTTATCGTCGCATTCGGCTTCCGAGAGTTCCTGCTTGCTGTAATCTTCGCGGATATTGTGCAGATCCATTGCGGTTTCCTAAACGGTTGGCGTAAAGGCGGGCGGGTTGGAGGCCGTCTGAAAAGGTTCGGGGTGTTTCAGACGGCCGAAACGGCAGGCATCACTGCGCCTGAACGGTAAACGGCATATCCACTTTCTGCCATTGTTCGCTTTCGTATTCGAGCGCGCCGGCCACCAGCGGGTGTTCGTCGAGCCAGCTTTGGCTGATGCGCAGCACGAAGCCGCGGCCGTCGTCGCTGCTGCGCAGCTGGGTAAACGGCGGCAGCTCCAGCGGCAGGCGGGCGCGGCAGAACAGGGCGGCCAAACGCAGCGAAAGTATGGCCGGCCACATGGCGCGGTTGCCGTTGACAAGCTCGGTCATTTTGCGCACGTCGCCGCGGTGGCCGAGCACCAGCAGCGACAAAATATTCTGCTCTTTGCGCGAAAAACCGGGCATATCGGCATTTTCGAGAATATAGGCCGAATGTTTGTGGTAGCCGGTGTGGGCGATGTCGATGCCGATTTCATGCAACAGCCCCGCCCAGTTGAGGTATTGCTGCCAATAGGCCAATTCCTGCACGGGCATGTTTTGGGCGTGGCCTATGCTTTCCATAAACTTCTGCGCGGCAGCAGCCACGCGGGCGGCCTGGTTTTTGCTCACGTGGTAGCGTTCTTGGAATTCGGCGGTGGTTTGGTCGCGCATGTCTTCGTTGAGCTGGCGGCCGATCAGGTCGTAGAACACGCCGTCGCGCAAGGCGGCCTCGGTTACCATCATTTTTTCGATTTCCAGCTCTTCAAACGCGGCCATCATCACGGCCAGGCCGCCTGCGAACACTTCGATGCGGTCGGGCTTCATGCCTTCCAGGCGCGCTTTTTTCACGCTGCCTGCGGCAACGATTTTGTCGGCGAGCTTTTTCATGCCGGCATAGGTGATGTCGTGTTCCTGCGGGTTTTCGGCGGCGATCACGTCGCGGATGGATTTGGCCGAGCCGGACGTGCCCACGGCGAAATCCCAGCCGTTGCGTTTCATCAGTTTGCTGATGCGCTGGATTTCGTTGCGCGCGGCGGTAATGGCGGCCTGAAAATCTTTTTGGGTGATTTTGTTTTGAAAGAAACGGATGCTGTAGGTTACGCAGCCCAGCGGCAGGCTTTCGGTGGAAGTGGGCTTGAGATCGGAACCGATAACGAATTCGGTGGAGCCGCCGCCGATGTCGATAACCAGCATTCTGTCGCCGTTGGGCGGCAGGGTGTGCACCACGCCGGTGTAAATCAGGCGCGCTTCTTCGCGGCCTGCGATGATTTCGATGGGAAAGCCCAGCGCGGCTTCGGCTTTGGGCACGAATTGGGCGATATTTTTCGCCACGCGGAAAGTGTTGGTGGCCACCGCCCGAACCTGCTCGGGCTTGAAGCCCTGCAAGCGCTCGCCGAATTTGGCCAGGCATTCCAGCGCCCTTTCCTGCGAGGCTTCGTCGAGATTTTTCTGGCTGTCCAAACCTGCGGCAAAGCGCACCATTTGTTTAAACGAATCAATAACTTTTAACTGGCCGTTGTGAATTTCGCAGATTTGCAGCCGGAAACTGTTGGAGCCTAAATCGACGGAAGCAAGAAGATTGGGAGCAGTCATGATACGGAGTAAGGAACGTATAAGGAGCGCAAATGTTACCCCTCGGCGGGCGGGTTGTCATCTGCTTTTATAGTGGATTAAAATAAGAATGCCGAAGTAGGGTAAAACGATTCTTTAGTATATCGCCCAATTGCAAGTTTGAATGCAGTTATTTCATTTCGGAGTTTTTATTTGAATTCACTATAAAATAAGGTTTTGTTTCACATCAATTAGGGAGTGTAGTCAGAAGGCTTGCGAAGCGGTTTTTTGAGGAAAAATCTGCAGATGCAAGGCAAAAAGCGCAGCAAGGTTGAACACCTTGCGAGCATTTTTAACGCCGCAGATGCGGATTTTAACCAAAAATACCGCCGCAACGCTTTCTGGCTACACTCCCTAAAACAACGGGATGAACAAAGCGTTTCAGACGGCCTGAAGCCGCCCGCCCGGGTTGCCGCTATTTCCAAATGCTGTTTTCGGCGCGCAAAAAACGCGTATCGTCGAAAGTGGCCAGCCATTGCGGCCGCAGCGCCACGAAAACCGCCGTAAAAATGCCACTTAAAAACGCTTCGCCCCAAGCGAGCAGGAAAAACACCGGAAATGCCGACTGCCAAAGCGCTTCGGCGGCAAACACGCCCGCAAACTGCAACAGCGCCACCACCGACAGCCCCGTCAGCAGCATACCCGCCGCAGCGGCAAGAAAGCCGTTCAGAAAAATATAAACAAACAGGTTGTCGGGCAGTTTGGACGACAGGCGGCGGAACAAAAGATTGGCGGCTGCGGCGGGCAGCAGCACAAACAGCGCGTTCAGCCCGGCGGCATATAGATTTTCCGCACCGTGCAAACCGAGATAAGGCACCAGCAGCAAAGTGCCAAGCCACAGTGCCGCAGGCAGGCCGAGCATCAGCGTCACCAGATTGATGCCGAGCAGATGGTAGCTCATGCCCGCCAATTGGCCGCCGCCCAAGCCTGCGTTCAAACCCCACAGCACGGCCAGATAAGCCGCCGCCGCCACAGCCGCCCCGTTGCGGCGGCGCAGCGCCGAAAAAGCCGGTTTGGCCGCAGCCAGCAAAACCGCCGCCCACAACAGCAGGGCGGCAGACAGCAGGGCGGGAGTAAACCATTCGGCCAGAAAATACATTCGGTTGCGGGGCAAAGGTGTTTGAACGGCCTGATTTATACCCCCGTGCTGCGATATAATCAAGGCCGTCTGAAAAAAGGTTGCAGGATGGTTTTATGGAAGCTTTAAACATCACCCCCGTCGCCGCATTATCCGACAACTATATCTGGATAGTTTCGCACAACGGCCGCGCCGCGTGCATAGACCCGGGCGAGGCCGCGCCCGTGCTCGATTATCTGCAATGGCAGCGGCTGGAGCTGGCGCAGATATGGATTACCCACCATCATCACGACCATACCGGCGGCATTGCCGGGCTGAAGCAGGCGTATCCGCAGTGCACGATATACGGCAACCGCGACATCGCAGCGGCCGACCGGCATATAAACGAAGGCGCACGGCTGGCGTTCGGCGGCTGCGATATAGAAGTATGGCACACCCCCGGCCACACCGACACCCATTTGGGTTATCTGCTGCACGGCCCCGGCGGGCTGCACGTTTTCTGCGGCGACACCCTGTTTTCGGCAGGCTGCGGGCGCGTGTTCACCGGCACGCCCCGGCAGCTTTACGCCTCGCTGCAACGCTACGCCGGCCTGCCCGGAAATACGTTGTTTTACCCCGCGCACGAATACACCGCCGCCAACCTGCGCTTTGCCGCCCGTGTCGAGCCGGATAATGCCGCCGTGCGCGCCGCCCAAGCCGCCGCCGCACGCACGCCCACGCTGCCGGTGAGCCTTGCGCACGAGCGGCAGATTAATCCGTTTCTGCGCACGGATTGTGCGCAGGTGGCGCAGAAGGCAGCGGAAGAGAGCGGCAGAAAACCGGCAGACGGTGCCGACGTGTTTATTGCTTTGAGAGAATGGAAAAACCGTTTCTGAGCAGGTTGTTCCGCAGCCCGTTTTCAGACGGCCTGATGCTTCTGGCGGCAACTCTCCAGCAGATTCAACACCTTCCCGCGCCTGTTGCGCGCCGCCCGAATCCTTTTGTCGCCAAAAGCCGCCAGCAAGCGTGAAAATTATTCTTTTAAAGGCCGAAACACGTTAGAATAGCGCCTTTGCCGAAATCAACCGGGCTGTTTGTATTTATGTTGTGGACATTTTTACTGATTGTGTTGCTGTGTGCGATTGCGGGCGTATTATGGGTGCGCCACCGCCAAGAGCAGGAATGGCTGCGCGAGCTGACTTACCTGAGCCGCCACGAGGCGGAGGCAGAAGCGGAGCCTGCGCCCGAAGCAGGCGGCGGCAAGCCGCCCAAAGCCTTGCGCGGCGTCGATCCCAACCTGCAAAACACCCGCCAGAGCTATCGTGCGGCGGAAGAAGCCAAAGCGGTTTACGACAAAACCGTTGAAAAATTCCGCGCACTCTCGCCCAAACACAGCCGCAAACTCGATGCCACTTCGGGAGCCAAACGCGAAACGCAGCAGGAAGACGACTTCAACGAGCTGCCGATTTTCGCCGCTGCACCGAAAATCGAAGCAGCCCCCGATCCCGAATTTGCCGAAGCGGGCAGCGACGCAGGAAACGCCGAAGCCCCCATCCGTGCGCTGAAAGCCGAACCGCTGCCCGAACATGCGGCCGGGCAGGACGAAGCGGCGCAGGGGCCGTCTGAAAACGAAAACATCCCGGCGGAAGAAGGCGGCAGCATACCCATGTTCGGCGCCGTGCTGCCCGAAGAGCCTGAAACCGCACAAACCACGGCGCCGAAAAGCCGCGGCATCACCGGCAAGGCCATCGACATCGCGCCTTATGTGTCTTTCGATGAAAACGAATACCGCCCGTCGGGCAAGCCCGTCGATGCCTCGCTGCCCGTGATCACGCTGGAAGAAGCCACCCGCTCGCTGCACGAAACCCATCTTGCCGACCGCGCCCAAAGCGAGGCCGAGCCGCCCGCCCCGAAACCGTTTTCCAACCCCTCTCCCGATATGGAAGTGGTGGAACTCAACTGGCAATTCAGACCCGCCCTCGAAGAAGCCGCACCGCCCAAGCCGGTTATCGAACCGAAAGTTATCGGTTTGGACGACCCCGCGCTGGTGCGCACCCGCGAACGGGTGCTTTCGGAAGTGCGCCAGCTGTCGCATTCCGTGCCGCGCACCGAGATGACGCAGTCGGTGGCGCAGGCGTTGGACAACCCCGAAACCATAGGCGAAGACGATATCCGTTCCAACCTGCTGCGGCAGCGTTTGGCGCGCCGCCGCCAAGTGTCGGCGCAGGCGCCGGTGCAGGTTTTGCAGCCCAAAGTGATTCCCGAAGGCGAAGTGTTCGCCAACCTTGCCAAAACCGATTCGCCGGTTAACCGCCAGCGCATCCGCCGCGTCAACATCGCGATGCGCGAAAGCGTGATTCCCGATGCCGCGCGGGTGGAGCAGAGCCATTCGGTGCAGTTGCAGCCGGCCAAGCCCGCTGCCGCCACACCGCCGATTTCCACCCGCTTTACGCCTTTTGCCACGGTGCCGGACGCACACGCCACCGTGGTGGAGCCGCCGCCCGTGCCCGAAGTGGAACGGCAGGTAATCGATATTCCCGAGCCGCCCGTGTTCCAGCATAATCCGCCACCGCTGCAAACCGTTGCGCCGCGTGCCGCCGAATATGCCGAGCAGGCCAGCGCGCACATCAGCAGCCGCCCGAGCTGGTCGATTACCGACCGCCTGTTGCAGGAGTCCGCCCCCGAATCGGAACAGCCGCCCGCCTTTCAGACGGCTGCCGATACGGTGCTGAACCGTGCCGACGAAACCACGGCGGCAGTATTCGAACACAATGCGCCCAAACCGGCTGCCGAAATTTTCAGGCCGTCTGAAGCGGTGCCGGCGGGAATAGCGGGGGTTGTGCAAAGCCAGGCGGGTGCAGGCGAACCGCACCTGCCCACCGTGGCCCTGCTGCAACCGCCGCAGTTCGATCCCAGCGCCACCCAAACCGAAGAAGCCCTGCTCGAAAACAGCATCACCATCGAAGAGAAGCTGGCCGAATTCAAGGTGAAGGTAAAAGTGATGGATGCCTATGCCGGCCCCGTTATCACGCGCTACGAAATCGAACCCGATGTGGGCGTGCGCGGCAACGCGGTGATGAACCTCGAAAAAGATTTGGCCCGCTCGCTCGGCGTGGCGTCTATCCGCGTGGTGGAAACCATTCCGGGCAAAACCTGCATGGGTTTGGAGCTGCCCAACCCCAAACGGCAGATGATACGCCTGAGCGAAATCTTCAATTCGCCGGCGTTTCAGGAATCCAAATCCAAACTTACGCTGGCCTTGGGGCAGGACATCACCGGCGAGCCGGTGGTAACCGATTTGGCCAAAGCGCCGCACCTTCTGGTGGCGGGCACCACCGGCTCGGGCAAATCGGTGGGGGTGAACTCGATGATTCTGTCGATGCTGTTCAAGGCCACGCCCGACGAAGTGCGCATGATTATGATCGACCCGAAAATGCTGGAGCTGTCGATTTACGAAGGCATTCCGCACCTGCTTGCGCCTGTGGTAACTGATATGAAGCTGGCCGCCAACGCGCTTACCTGGTGCGTGAACGAGATGGAAAAACGCTACCGCCTGATGAGCCACATGGGCGTGCGCAACGTGGCGGGTTTCAACCAGAAAGTGGCCGAAGCGGCGGCGCGCGGGGAAAAACTGGTGAACCCGTTCACGCTTACGCCTGAAGACCCCGAACCGCTGGAAAAACTGCCGTTTATCGTGGTGGTGGTGGACGAGTTCGCCGATCTGATGATGACGGCGGGCAAGAAAATCGAAGAGCTGATAGCCCGTTTGGCGCAAAAAGCCCGCGCCGCCGGCATCCACCTGATTCTCGCTACCCAGCGCCCCAGCGTGGACGTGATTACCGGCCTGATTAAAGCCAATATTCCCACGCGCATAGCGTTCCAAGTGTCGAGCAAGGTTGACAGCCGTACCATTCTCGACCAGATGGGCGCGGAAAATCTGCTCGGGCAGGGCGATATGCTGTTTCTGCCGCCCGGCACGGGCTATCCGCGGCGCGTGCACGGCGCGTTTGTGGCCGACGAAGAAGTTCACCATGTGGTTGAATATCTGAAGCAATTCGGCGAGCCGAACTATATCGACGACATCCTCACCGCAGGCGTGGGCGGCGACGATTTGTTCAGCAACGCCAACGGCCAGCGCAGCGGCGATGAAGAGCAAGACCCGATGTACGACGATGCCGTTGCCTGTGTGATTAAAACCCGCAAGGCCACCATTTCTTCGGTGCAGCGTTATTTGCGCATCGGCTACAACCGAGCCGCCCGCCTGATCGACCAAATGGAAGCCGACGGCATCGTGTCTGCCCCCGAGGCCAACGGCAACCGCACGGTGTTGGCGCAAAGCAGCGAACATTTGGATTAAGTTTTTCAGACGGCCTGATGCAGTATGCAGGCCGTCTGAAACCATAAATAATAATTTTAAAACCCTACATTATGAAACCGGAAAACCTTATTCCCGCCGAATTTCTGCTGCGCCGCCGCCTGCTGGCGGCGGGCGGTGCATTACTGCTCAGCCCCGTTCTGGCGCGGGCGGGCGCGCAGCGCGAAGAAACCCTGTCCGACGATGTGGCTTCGGTGATGCGCAGCTCCATCAACAACGTCAACCCCGCGCGGCTGGTGTTCAACCGCGCCGACGAGGGCGAACGCTGGCTGCGCGATATGTCGGCACGGCTGGCGCGTTATGTGGCCGACGAGGGCGAGCGCAAACGGCTGCTGGTCAACATCCAATACGAATCCAGCCGCGCCGGGTTAGACACGCAGGTGGTGCTCGGCCTGATAGAAGTGGAAAGCGCGTTCCGCCAATACGCTATCAGCAACGTGGGTGCGCGCGGGCTGATGCAGGTGATGCCGTTTTGGAAAAACTATATCGGCAAACCTTCGCACAACCTGTTCGATATCCGCACCAACCTGCGCTACGGCTGCACCATTCTGCGCCACTACAACAATGTGGAGCGCGGCAATTTGGTGCGCGCGCTGGCGCGTTTCAACGGCAGCCTCGGCAGCAGCAAATACCCCGATGCCGTGCTCGGCGCATGGCGCAACCGCTGGCAGTGGGGCTGAACGGCCAAGGGTTTTTAACCGATTACCTTTTTCAGACGGCCTGTTGCAGGCCGTCTGAAAACACTTAACCGAATTATGGCAAAAGAAAACCGCACACAGATGTATCCGCACGAATGGCGCGCGGGCACTTCGCTGGCAGGCGTGTATGCGCTGCGTATGCTCGGCATGTTTTTGGTGCTGCCCGTGCTGGCGCTCTATGCCGCCACTTTGCCCGGCGCAGAAAACAACAAAGCGCTGGTCGGCATGGCGATGGGTATGTACGGTTTGACGCAGGCCGTGCTGCAACTGCCGCTGGGCATGGCCTCCGATAAATTCGGCCGCAAAAAAGTGATTTATTTCGGCTTGATCGTGTTTGCCGCCGGCAGCTTTATGGCAGCCGCCGCCGACACGCTCGAAATGCTGGTGCTGGCACGGGCGGTGCAGGGTGCGGGCGCCGTGAGTGCGGCGGTTACCGCCTTGTTGGCCGACCTCACACGCGACGAAGTGCGCACCCGCGCCATGGCCATGATCGGTTTGAGCATAGGGCTGACTTTCTCGGCCAGCCTGGCGCTGGCGCCCGCGCTGGCCGCATGGATAGGCGTTAGAGGGTTGTTTGTTTTAACAGGCGTGTTAACCGTGATCAGCATTGCCGTTGTGGCTTGGTTTACGCCCAACCCTTCCGAGTCGAAGCTGCATGAAGACGCTCAGGCGCAGCCCTCGCGTTTGGGCGAAGTGATGAAAGACGGCAGGCTGCTTGCACTCGATTTCGGCATTTTCGCCCTGCACGCCGCGCAAATGGCATTGTTTACCGCGCTGCCTTTCGCCTTGGTGGAGTTGGGGCTGCTTAAAGAGCAGCATTGGAAAATCTACCTGCCTGCCACGCTTGTCGGCCTGGTTGCGATGGTGCCGTTGATTATCGTCGGCGAAACGCGCAACAAACTCAAAGCGGTGTTTGTGTGCGGCATTGCCTGCATCGCCGCCGCCCAGGCCGGCCTGCTGTTCGGGCTGCATTCCGTTTGGTCGGTGGCCGTTTTTTTAACGGTTTACTTTATCGGCTTCAACGTGTTGGAAGCCAGCCTGCCTTCGATGGTGTCGAAAATCGCCCCGTCCGATTTGAAAGGCACCGCTATGGGGGTGTACAACACCATGCAGTCGGTCGGCCTGTTTGCCGGCGGCGCGGCCGGCGGCGTGTTGTTCCAGCACTACGGCTTCAACGGCGTGTTCGCTTTTTGCAGCGGCCTGGTTCTGCTGTGGCTGGCGGTTGCCGTGTGCTCGCCTGCCCCCAAACCGGTTAAAAACCTCACTTTTTCGGTGCCGGAAACTTGGCGCGGCAGAGAGGAGCAATTACACTCTGCCTTAACCGCATTGGAAGGCGTGGAGGCCGTCAGCTTCAGCGCCGACAAAAAAACCGTTTTTATCAAGGCATTGCAAAAAGGTTTCGACCCCAATGCCGCCGAACAAATCATTTCAGGAGCAAACTGATGTCATCGTTAAACAAAGTCATCCTTATCGGCAATCTCGGCCGCGACCCCGAAGTGCGCTATATGCCCAACGGCGAGGCTGTCTGCAATTTCAGCATCGCCACCAGCGAAACTTGGAACGACCGCCAAACCGGCCAGCGTCAGGAACGCACCGAATGGCACAACATCACCCTCTACCGCCGCTTGGCCGAAGTGGCCGGCCAATATCTGCGCAAAGGCAGCTCGGTTTATATCGAAGGCCGCATCCAAAGCCGCAAATACATGGGTAAAGACGGCATCGAGCGCACCGCCTACGACATTATCGGCAGCGAAATGAAAATGCTCGGCTCGCGCAGCGGCGGCTCTGCCGAATACGGCGATGCACAAGGCGGCTACCAGCAGTCTGCGCCGCAGCAGCATTACCAAAACGCCCCCGCTTACCAGCAGGAAGCCCCGAGCGCACCGCCCGCCGCTCCGCGCCGCCAAGCCCCTGCCGCCCCCGCCGCGCCGGTGGACGATATCGACGACGATATTCCGTTCTAGAGCCTGTTGACAATTGGCCGGCGAAGCGGTTTTTTGAGGCAATAAAGCGCAGCAAGGTTAAACACCTTGCGGGTATTTTAGCTTCGCAAGTCCGCTACGCTACCTAACGCCGTGGGTGGGGTTGTTGACCAAAAATACCGCCGTTGCGTTGTGTCAACAGACCCTAGTCCAAACCGGTCGGGCAGTTTTCCCTGCCCGCATGGTTGGCGCAGTAGGACAAAACGAAATCAAGGCCGTCTGAAAACATTTTGATTGATGTTTTCAGACGGCCTTTGGTTATAACCAAATAAAAAACCATTCTTTCCCAATGCAGCAGGGGCGGGCGCACAATGCGGCAGAAAAACAGAATACGGAACCCTACCATGTCGCTATACGCCCCTAAACTTTGGCAGATTCCCGCCGTTTCAGAAGCCGAAGCCGCACAACAGCCCGCTAAAGAACAGGTTTTGGCCGCGCGTTTGCAGGAAATCGCCGAACGCTTTCCCCAAGCCGTTTTCGCTTCCAGTCTGGCGGTGGAAGATATGATTATCACCGACCAAATCGCCCGCCTGAAGCTGCCGCTGCGCATCATCACGCTTAACACCGGCAAACTCAATCCCGAAACCGCCGCCCTGATCGACGAAACCGACAGCCGTTACCGCATCCGCATCGAAGTGTTCCGCCCCGATGCGCAAGCGGCAGATGCGTTCGAGCAGGAATACGGCAGTGCCGCCATGTATGAAAGCGTGGAATTGCGCCGCCGCTGTTGCCATATCCGCAAAATCGAACCGCTCAACCGCGCCCTTGCCGGTGCACCCGCCTGGCTGACCGGGCAGCGCCAAAGCCAGTCGGAAACCCGCAGCGGCCTGGATTTCGAAGAGCACGACGGTGCGCGCGGCATCACCAAATTCAATCCGATTTTCGATTGGGAAGACGGCGACGTGTGGGCTTATGCCCAAGCACACCAAGTGCCGCTCAACGCTTTATACCGCCAAGGTTATCCCAGCATAGGCTGCGAACCCTGCACGCGCCCGGTGAAAGAGGGCGAAAGCATCCGTGCCGGACGCTGGTGGTGGGAAAATAAAGACACTAAAGAGTGCGGCCTGCATAAATAGCGGACTTGCGCAGCCAATGACGGTGGTAAGCATTTTTCAGACGGCCTGAGGCCGTTGCAAGTCATTTCGGTATTTTAAAGCTCTGCATCATGCTCGTGCTTGCCCCGAGTATCTGCTATTTTTTGAAACAATGTAAGATGCTCGGGGCAAGCCCGAGCATAACGGAATGGTTGCCAAGTAAGTGGTTTAACTATTGGCCGGTTCGCGCCGTATCCAGCGCGGCGGAAATATCCGCCCAAATGTCTTCCACATCTTCCACGCCGATGGAAAAGCGCAGCAGGCCGATTTTGATGCCGGCGGCGGTTTTGATTTCGTGCGGCACGCCGCTGTGCGATTGCGAATAGCAGTGGTTAATCAGGCTTTCCACGCCACCCAAGCTGGAGGCCATCTGAACCATTTGCAGGTTTTTAATCACGCTGTTGGCGGCTTCTTTGCTGTCGTTTTTCAGCCAAATGCTTACCACGCCGCCGAAATCCCTCATTTGCCGTTTCGCCAGATTGTGATGTTCGTGTGAAGGCAGGCCGGGGTAGAACACTTTTTCAACCGCAGGATGCGCTTCCAAACGGCGGGCGATTTCCAGCGCGTTTTCGCAATGGCGCTGCATACGCAGGGCCAGCGTTTTGATGCCGCGCAGCACCAGCGCGCAGTCCATCGGCCCGGCCACACCGCCGGTGTTCATCATCATGGCGCGCATTGGGCGCGCCAATTCTTCGGTTTTCACCGCCACCACGCCCATCAGCACGTCGGAATGGCCGCACAGGTATTTGGTGGCGGAATGGAACACGATGTCGCAGCCCATATCGAGCGGATTTTGCAGATAGGGGGTGGCGAAGGTGTTGTCGATGCCCACCAGCGCACCGGCGGCTTTGGCTTTGGCGGCCAGCGTTTCGATATCCACCAGCCGCAGAAGCGGGTTGGACGGGGTTTCCAGCCACACCATCTTCACGTTTGCGTGTTCGGCCAGCGCTTTATCGAGGTAGGCGGGGTCGGTTAAATCGGCGAACACCACGTTTACGCCCCACAGCGCATACACTTCGGTGAGCAGGTCGTAGCTGCCGCCGTAGATGTCGCTCACGGCGATGATGGTGTCGCCGGGGCGCAGAAAGGCGCGGTACACGCAGTCGATGCCGGCCATGCCGCTGCCGAAGGCGAAGCCTGCCGCGCCGTGTTCCAGTGCGGCAACGGTGTCTTCCAGCACTTTGCGGGTGGGGTTGCTCGCGCGGGCGTAGCGGAACGGAATCTGTTCGCCGATTTCCTTCATTTGAAACATACTATTCTGATAAATCGGCGGCATGATGGCGCGGTTGTGGTCGTCGGGGTCGTAGCTGCTGTGGATGGCTTCGGTGGCGAATTTCATGGCGTGGCCTTTCGGTTGGAGAGACTGGGATTTTAGCACTATCCGAAAAATAGAAACAATCAATGCCCGGCGGGGCGCTAAGTGATATAATCTCGCATTTGAAAATTCGGGCGGCCTGTTCGGATATGCTGCAAGGCCGTCTGAAACTTTATTTCAGACGGCCTTGCATTTTGCGCCGCCTGCACACACATAGGGGCTTCAAGCCCTCTTCAGATTCTAAGGAAATCCGACGCATGAACGCCATTGCAGACGTGCAATCCACCCGCGATTTACGCAACCTGCCGATTAACCAGGTCGGCATCAAAGACTTACGTTTCCCCATTACACTCAACACCGCCGAAGGCACGCAGGCCACCGTTGCCCGCCTGACCATGACGGTTTTTCTGCCCGCCGACCAAAAAGGCACGCATATGTCGCGCTTCGTCGCCCTGATGGAGCGCCAAACCAAAGCACTGGGTTTCGAGCGCCTGAAAACGCTTACCGAAGAAATGGTGTCGCTGTTGGATTCGCATTCGGGCAAAATCAGCGTGTCGTTTCCGTTTTTCCGCAAAAAAAGCGCGCCGGTGTCGGGCATACAGTCGCTGCTCGATTACGACGTAACGCTAACGGGCGAAATCAAAAACGGCGAATACAGCCACACGCTCAAAGTGCTGGTGCCGGTAACCAGCCTGTGTCCCTGTTCGAAAGAAATTTCGCAATACGGTGCCCACAACCAACGCTCGCACGTTACCGTAACCATCACCTGCGGCAGCGAAGTGGGCATAGAAGAAGTTATCGACTGCGTGGAATCGCAGGCATCGTGCCAGCTCTACGGCCTGCTCAAGCGGCCGGACGAAAAATTCGTTACCGAGCAGGCATATGAAAACCCGAAATTCGTCGAAGACATGGTGCGCGACGTTGCCACCCGCCTAATCGCCGACGGTCGCATCTGCGGTTTTGTGGTTGAAAGCGAAAATTTCGAGTCGATACATAACCATTCGGCTTATGCCTATATCGCCTATCCTTAACTGCATCGCGGTTTCAAATTGAAACAGGCCGTCTGAAACGTTTTCAGACGGCCTGTTGCATTAACGGCGTTCGGGTTTCAACCGGCGGCCTTAAGGCGCGGAAGCTGCGGCTTCGCCCTCGGGCAGCATATCCGCCTCGGTGAATTCCGGCTCGGGCGCGGTTTCGAATATTTTGCCGTTGAGTTTCAGACGGCTGTTGTCCAGCTCGACCAGCGTTTTGATGTTGCCGTTGTCAACGGTGAGGTATTGCTCGCGCGCCATCGAGTTGACGGTGCTTTCCACCATCAGGCGCAGGGTTTCGTTGATGTCGTCGAGGCTGGCGCGGCCCTCGGCAAGGTCTTCAGGGTTAACGCTGAAGATATTGTCGGCCTGGTTGACGGCCAGCTGCTCGAGCAGTTTCTGCGGCACCTGCATATCGAAACGGGCATGGGTTTTTTTGAGCATGGCGCTAAAGTCGTTCATCTCGGCCCGGGTGAGGCCGTTGAAACTGAGGCGGCCTTTCACATCAACCAAACCTTGCGGCATTTTGAAGGTGAAGGTTTTGACGTTCAGCACGGGATTCTGGGTGAACAGGCCGGCGGCTTCGTTGCGGGCGGTTTTCAACAGCTCGCTTTGAATCTGCTCTTCGGTCATTTGTTTCGACGAGAGTTCGGCCATTTTGTTTTTAATGGCCAAAAGGCTCTTGGCGTGCAGATGCTCGGCAGCCACGTTGATGTCGAGCGGGCCGTAATGCTCGTCGCCGTAGGCAAGGGTTTCGAAGCGGAAGCGGCCTTCGCTGTTTACCCATTCGCCGTTTTCACCGGTTCGGGTGTCGAAGCTGAGTTTTTCAACGGCGATTTTGGAAGGGGCGACGGTGCCGGTGGGGTTGATAAACGCGCCGATCTGCAAATCGGTAACCAAATTCACCAGCTCGTTGATTTTGATGTTGTAGTCGAAACCTTCTTTCCACTGCATCGAAAATTTATCGAGTTTAAAGCTGCTGCTGCCCAGTGCCAGTTGGTTGCTGCCGTCGGTGGTTTCGGTGCGGATATGCAGGTTTTCCAGCGCAACATCACCTTTGTCGGCCAGCTTGGCTTGCAGCGAAGGAGCGGTGTAATCGTGGGTGTAGGCAGTGAATTCGGGTTGGTAAACAGTGATGCCGCTCAAGCCTTTCCAGTTGAGCTTGATACCCGAAAGCTCTTCGTAATCGAATGCGGGCACGCTTAAGGCCAGCTCGCCGCTGCCGCCGAGGTTAACGGTGTTGGTAAGGCTCACGGGTGCTTGTGTGCCGAAAAAGCGGGCCAGCACTTTGGCCACTTCGGGGTGGTATTTGAATTCGGTTTCCACATGGGCGCGCACGGGCGTAAAACCGCCGGCAAACGGGCCGTGTTTAACATGGTTGATAACCGTAATCGGTTCTTTCAAAACGGTTTTGAGGTTGTCGGGCAGGTATTTTCCGGTGTTGTGGAGCAGGGTGGGTTTCAGTCGCACAACGGTGGTTTCGGTGGCGCCGAACCAGCCGCGTTGGTATTGGTGCGACTCAACGGTGAGAAAGCCGGATTGCGACAGCAGTTTCTGCTGGGCGGCCAGGCTTTCTTCGGCCTTGATGCCGAGATAATAAGGCAGTGCGCCGAACACAAGGGCCAAAACGGCGGCAAGGGCGAGCGACAGGGAAATCAGTAGCTTTTTCATTGCATCACACAATAAACGGAAAGCGCGAAGCATAGCATTTTTTGCGGTGCTTGTCTTTGATTGAACGGGGCATTCAGATGGCCCGGGGCTTTTCCCGCGCTTGATGGCGGCGTGCAGAAAATGGTATCGTGCGTGAATTTTAACGCGAGGGGCAGATAATGAAAAAATTGGCCGGCGTATTGGCCGGAGCGTGGCTGGGTTTGCAGTTGGGCGTGGGTTATTTGGTTGCGCCTCTGTTGTTTCAAAATTTGGAACGGACGCAGGCGGGCGAGTTGGCCGGTGTGTTGTTCACCGTAACGGCCTATATCGGCCTGGCTGTTTGGCTGCTGGTTTATTTCACGGGCAGATCGGAAGAAAAGCGGGCTTATGCGCGCCCGCACACAGGCAAATGGGTGTTGCTGCTGCTGGCTTTGCTGGCGGCTAACCAGTTTCTGGTTACCCCCGTGATCGAGGCCCATAAAACGGGAACGGCCAACTGGCTGTTAACGCTCTTGGGCGGCTCGTTCGGCAGATGGCACGGCGCTTCAACCATTATTTATATGGTGTGCAGCGTGCTGGGGCTGGGTTTGGTGTTCCGTTTGGTTAAACTGGAGTGGCGCTAACCGGTTATGAAACAGGCCGAAACCTCTGCAAAATGCATTCAGACCGTCTGAAAAAGTTTGCGGTGGGGCAAAACTTTTTCAGACGGCCTGTTCGATTGTTTTGCCGCCCTGTTTATTTTTCGTTATTTTCACGCCACAAAACCAACAGCTTGCCGATATGCTGCACCAATTGCGCGTCCACCGCTTCGCATAAGGCTTCGCAAATGGCGATGCGTTCGGCGCGGTCGTCGCCCAATACGCGCACCTTAATCAGCTCGTGCGCCGTCAGCGCCGCATCGGTTTCTTTGATAACGGATTCGGTTAAGCCGTGCTGGCCTACCATCACAACGGGGTTTAAATGATGGGCGCGGGCTTTGAGTTCTAAAATTTCTCGGGTGGTGAGTTTGTCGGCCATATTCTCTGCTTAAATATCAAAATCGGTTAAATGCGTTATTCTACGCGAAGCGGCGCCTTTAAGGGAGAAAATAACGTACAATAGCGGCTTTATTGTTGTGTGGTTACGGTATGTCGGTGCGTTCAAAATCTTCCAAAGCATGGCTTAACGAGCATGTTAACGACCATTATGTGCATCTGGCGCAAAAAGAAGGTTACCGCGCGCGCGCGGCCTACAAGCTTTTGGAAATCAACGAAAAAGACAAACTTATCCGCCCCGGCACCGTGTTGGCCGATTTGGGCAGCGCCCCCGGCAGTTGGTCGCAGGTGGCGGCGCAACTGGCCGGCAGCAGCGGGCAGGTGTTTGCCTTGGATATTCTGCCGATGGATGCGGTAGAAGGCGTATCGTTTATTCAGGGCGACTTCCGCGAAGAGGCCGTATTGGCCGAATTCGAGCGGCTGCTGGGCGGCCGCCCGTTAGACCTTGTAATTTGCGATATGGCACCCAATATGTCGGGCAATGCCGTAACGGATCAGGCACGCAGCTTTTATTTGTGTGAGCTGGCTTTGGATTTTGCTGCCAACCATTTGAAAACAGGCGGTAATTTTCTGGTTAAAGTATTTCAGGGGGCGGGGTATCAAGAATATGCCGCCGCTATGCGCGAAGTGTTCGCTTCGGTGCAGACCAGAAAGCCGAATGCCTCCCGCAATCGTTCCAGTGAGATTTATTTATTGGGCAAAAATAAACGCTGACAATGCGTATAGCCTGATTTACAATCCGTTCTTATTTTTGACCCTTATATGGAGCCTGTTTCAGTGGGGAATATGTTAAAAAATGTGTTGGTTTGGCTGGTGTTGATTGTTGCCATGCTGATGGCGTTCAACGCCATCAGCGACAGCAAAGAAAACAAACAGCAGATCGAATATTCGCAGTTTATCGAACAAGTGAACAAAGGCGAAATCGCCAATGTGAACATTGAAGGCTCGGTGGTCAGCGGCTACCTGATTAAAGGCACACGCACCGACAAAACCGAATTCTTCACCAATGCGCCGTTAGACGAAAAACTGGTTCCGACGCTGTTGGATAAAAAAGTGCGCGTGAAAGTTACGCCCGAAGAGAAACCGAGCATGCTCACCAGCCTGCTGTTCAGCCTGCTACCGGTGATGCTTCTGATCGGCGCCTGGTTTTATTTCATGCGTATGCAGTCGGGCGGCGGCGGCAAAGGCGGTGCGTTTTCGTTCGGCAAAAGCCGCGCCAAACTCTTGGATAAAGACACCAACAAAGTAACCTTCGCCGATGTGGCGGGTTGCGACGAAGCCAAAGAAGAAGTGCAGGAAATCGTCGATTATCTGAAAGCACCCAACCGCTATCAGAGCTTAGGCGGGCGCGTGCCGCGCGGCATCCTGCTGGCAGGCAGCCCCGGTACGGGTAAAACCCTGCTGGCCAAAGCCATCGCAGGAGAAGCGCAAGTGCCGTTTTTCAGCATTTCCGGTTCCGATTTCGTTGAAATGTTCGTCGGCGTGGGCGCCAGCCGCGTGCGCGATATGTTCGAGCAGGCCAAGAAAAACGCCCCCTGCATTATCTTTATCGACGAAATCGACGCCGTGGGCCGCCAGCGTGGTGCGGGTTTGGGCGGCGGCAATGACGAGCGCGAACAAACCCTCAACCAATTACTGGTTGAAATGGACGGTTTCGAGAGCAACCAAACCGTTATCGTGATTGCCGCCACCAACCGCCCCGACGTGCTCGACCCCGCTTTGCAGCGCCCCGGCCGTTTCGACCGCCAAGTAGTGGTGCCGCTGCCCGATATCCGCGGCCGCGAGCAGATTTTGAAAGTGCACGCCAAAAAAGTGCCGCTCGACGAATCGGTGGATTTGGTTTCGCTGGCACGCGGCACGCCCGGTTTTTCAGGCGCGGACTTGGCCAACCTGGTGAACGAAGCCGCTCTGTTTGCAGGCCGCCGCAACAAAGTGAAAGTGGATCAAAGCGACTTTGAAGACGCTAAAGACAAAATCTATATGGGCCCCGAGCGCCGCTCGATGGTGATGCACGAAGACGAAAAACGCGCCACCGCTTACCACGAAGCCGGCCATGCGATTGTGGCGGAAAGTTTGGAATACACGGATCCCGTTCACAAAGTAACCATCATGCCGCGCGGCCGTGCGCTGGGTCTGACTTGGCAGCTTCCCGAGCGCGACCGTATCAGCATGTATAAAGACCAAATGCTGAGCCAGATTTCGATTCTCTACGGCGGCCGTATTGCCGAAGATTTGTTTGTGGGCCGTATTTCCACCGGTGCCTCCAACGATTTCGAGCGCGCCACCCAAATCGCCCGCGAAATGGTTACCCGTTTCGGCATGAGCGACAAAATGGGGCAGATGGTTTATGCCGAAAACGAAGGCGAAGTGTTTCTCGGCCGCAGCGTAACCCGTTCGCAGCATATTTCCGAGAAAACCCAGCAGGAAGTAGATGCGGAAATCCGCCGTATTCTTGACGAGCAATATGCCGTGGCCTATAAAATCTTGGATGAAAACCGCGATAAGATGGAAACCATGTGCAAAGCGCTGATGGAATGGGAAACCATCGACCGCGACCAAGTGTTGGAAATCATGGAGGGCAAACAACCCAGCCCGCCGAAAGATTACAGCCACAATATCCGTAAAGAAAGCGATGTTACGACCCAACCGCAGGCCGGATATGCCGATGCGGCAGGAGCCCAAAGTAGCGGCGCTTCTTCTGAAGGTGATGCAAACAGCCAAGCAGTTGCGGCGGAAGCCGGCGCATCGGAAGAAACACGCAATCCTGCGGATAAAGTATAGAACCTAACTGATTGAAAGCGGCCGTTAAGGCCGCTTTTTTGTGTAAAGCTGAAATTCAGGATGCTGGAAAAAAATTATGTTTTGTCATTTGCAACAGCCTCGCCGACCATTAATGAAGTCTTATTGAAAACCATCTACCCGGGCGTGAAGGTAGTCGAGGTGGTCAGGCGGTGGATAACAGGAGATTCATCAATGCCGTTTTCTAAATATAGTGGATTAAAATAAGAATGCCGAAGTAGGGTAAAACGATTCTTTAGCATATCGCCCAATTGCAAGTTTGAATGCAGTTATTTCATTTCGGAGTTTTTATTTGAATTCACTATACTATGCACCGGCGCACCCTCGTACGATCTATCGCCTGATTACAGTGGCGGGAATACAAGGTCCACTGTCCTTCATCCGCTGGCGTAACAAAAGCATTTGGACGAAACAGATGCCTATCCTTTCGGGAGAAAAAGACATGGAGTGGTTGATGATGGATGCAACCCATATCTAAAGCTCATCCCCATGTGACGGGAGCTAAAGGTAGCAATGAAGATATGAGCCGCACAAAAGAGGCTGAATACCAAGTTACATTTAGCGGTGAATGCCCATAGGATGCCGGTAAAATTCGTATTTAAGCGAAGGCAGTGCGGTAGATTGCCTGTTTGCCGAAGCACTGATTGCAGATACGGCAGCTGACCAAAGGCCTATGATACTGATGCGATCAGGAACTTGGCAGCTGCTTTGGGGATGGATACCCTTATCTCGCCAAAGATTAACTGCAGGGATCTGCTGTTTGTTGACTGCTATCTGTATCGTCACCGCCACTTGGTAGAAAACTGTTTTTTAGATTTCAAACGCCGGTGGAGCATTGCCACGTGTTATGCGAAGAGATTGGCTTTATTTGTGGCAGCAATAGAAATCCGGATTATTGAGATGTGGTTAAAAATATTGTGACTACATTATCTAGTTATCAGGGCCGTTTTTTTAAACAAAATTGAAGCTTACTTTGGGTAAGATGGTAATTTAACTACAAGATATTTTTATATCTTTCAATAAACTACATTTTTATTGATTAAAGTCATAACGGTGTGTGTGTCGAGCCTAAAATCTGCCTGAAATTTGTAATTTACTAACAAGATATGGGGCAGGTTATGGATTCGGCACAATACGACTTCGAGCGGATTTATGCCGGCAACCTTGAAGGTATCCGCGAAGTTACGGATTTTTTACACCGCAACGATCTCAATATAGACGATTTTATCGAAGTGTTTCTGGTGCTGCGTAACGGCAAAGGCGAAATCATCGCCTGCGGCGGCATTGCACCGGGGGTGATTAAGTGTGTGGCGATAGACGACAGCTGCCGCGGGCAGGGCATTGCGCTCACGTTGGCCTCTTCGCTGATCCAACTGGCCGCCGAACTCGGCTACCATCATCTCTTTATCTACACCAAACCCGAAAATGAGCCGTTTTTTACCGACTGCGGTTTCTATCCGATTGCCGCCGTGCCGGGCCGTGTGGTGCTGCTGGAAAACAGCCCAGTCCGCCTAAAGCAGTATCAGGCCCGGTTGGCGGCGCTCAAGCAGCCCGGCGGGCGTATCGGCTCCATCGTGATGAACGCCAACCCGTTTACCAACAGCCATCTTTATCTGATCGAAAACGCGTTGGCGCAATGCGACTGGCTGCACCTGTTTGTGGTGGGTGAAGACAAATCGCAGTTTTCCTACGCCGACCGTTTGGCGCTGATTAAGGCGGGCACGGCCCACCTTTCGCGCTTAACGGTGCACGAAGGCTCTCCCTATATCATTTCCCGCGCTACCTTCCCCTGTTATTTCCTGAAGCAGGAAAGCATCGTCCACCAATGCCATATGGAATTGGACTTAAGCATTTTCCGCATTTATATCGCGCCGCCGCTGGGCATCACCCACCGTTTCGTGGGCAACGAGCCCAATTGCGTGATTACCAATTACTACAACAAACAGATGCGCATCTGGCTGAAATCCCCCGAAATCAACGCGCCGCCGATAGAAGTGGTGCAGATTCAGCGTTTGGAATACCAAAACGACGTGATTTCGGCCACCAAAGTGCGCAAATGGTTGGGCGAGGGCGATTTTGAGACGCTGCGGCATTATGTGCCCGACAGCACCTACCGTTTTTTAATCAACAAATATGAAAAGGCCAGTGTATGAACGCGATTACCAAAGACAGCGTGGCCGGCACGTTGGAATCGAGCGACGTGATGGTTTATGCCAGCCCCAATCCCGGCGGCGGCAGGCTGATTACCATCAACAGCTCGGTCGGCCAGCAGTTTGCCCCGCAGATCAGGGCGAGTGTGGAGGCGGTGCTGAACCGTTTGAATATCGAAGAAGCCGCGCTGCAAATCGAAGACAAAGGCGCGCTCGACTGCGTGTTGCAGGCGCGGGTGAAAGCCGCGCTGCTGCGTGCCGGCGCGCAGGCGGATTGGGAGGAGTTGCTATGAAATTGCGCCGTTCTATGCTGTTTGTGCCGGGCGCCAACGCCGCGATGGTCAGCACATCGTTTATCTATCGGCCCGACACCATTATGTTTGACTTGGAAGATTCTGTGGCCCTGTCTGAAAAAGACACCGC
Organism: Neisseria dentiae; assembly: GCF_014055005.1. Lineage (NCBI taxonomy): Bacteria > Pseudomonadati > Pseudomonadota > Betaproteobacteria > Neisseriales > Neisseriaceae > Neisseria > Neisseria dentiae. The sequence continues at coordinate 648,789 of NZ_CP059570.1, forward strand.
CCGCATGCTGGTGGCGCACGCGCTGCAACACCCGCTCTACCGTGAAATGGAAACGCTGGTGCGCGTGAACCCGCTCTCTTCCGAATACGGCCTGGCCGATTTGAATGCGGCGGTGCGCGGCGGCGCCAGCGGCATACGCCTGCCCAAAACCGACGGCCCGCAGGATATTACCGATATGGAAGCCGAAATCGAAAAAATCGAACGGGCCTGCGGGCGCGAGGTAGGCAGCACGCTGATGCTGGCCGCCATCGAATCACCGCAGGGGATTTTGGCCGCCAACGAAATCGCCAAAGCCTCGAAACGCTTAATCGGCATCGCCTTGGGGGCGGAAGACTATGTGCGCGCCATGAAAACCGAGCGCTCGCCCGAAGGCATCGAGCTAATGTTCGCCCGCTCAACCATTCTGCACGCCGCCCGCGCCAACGGCCTGATGGCGTTTGATACGGTGTATTCCGACGTGCGCAACGAAGAGGGCTTTTTGCGCGAAGCCGCCTTAATCAAGCAGATGGGTTTCGACGGCAAATCGCTGATCAATCCTTCGCAAATCGCCCTGATCCACAACCTGTTCGCCCCCACGCAGAAAGAAGTCGAGCAGGCCGAGCGCATTATCCGCGCCGCCGAAGAAGCCGCGCAGGCGGGCATCGGCGTGGTGTCGCTCAACGGCAAAATGGTCGATACCCCGATTATCGAACGTTCGCGCCTGATTTTGCAGCGCGCGCAAACTTCAGGCATACGCGAGGAATAAATCATGAGCAAAAGCAGAGAACAACGCGTTGCCAAAGGCACCGCCAACAGCCAATACCGCGCTTTCGAGCCGGTGGTGAAAAAAGTGAAACTTTCCGACGAATACCTGTCGCGCAAAATCTGCCCCAGCATCGAAGCCGCCGTCAGAGCCTGCGGCTTGGAAGACGGCATGACGGTTTCGTTTCACCACTCCTACCGCGGCGGCGATTTCGTGTTGAATATGGTGATGGACGTGCTGGCCGGCATGGGCTTTCACAACCTCACCGTGGCCGCCAGTTCGCTTTCGGGCTGCCACGATCCGATGATCGCCCATATCCGCAACGGCGTGGTGCGCAAAATCTACACCTCCGGCCTGCGCGGCAAGCTCGGTGAATTTATTTCGCAAGGGCATATGGCGGAGCCGGTGCAGATTCACTCGCACGGCGGCCGCGTGCAACTGATGCAGAGCGGCGAGCTGGTGCCCGACGTGGCGTTTCTGGCTGTGCCCAGCTGCGACAGCTTCGGCAATGCCTGCGGCTATATCGGCAACAACATCTGCGGCTCGCTCGGTTATGCCAAAGCCGACGCGCAGTTTGCCCGCAAAGTGGTGTTGGTAACCGAAGCGCTGAAACCCTATCCGCACAGCCCCGCCGGCATTTACCAAGATCAGGTGGACTACATCGTGGCGGTGGACGCGGTGGGTGATTCCAGCAAAATCGGCGCCGGCTCCACCCGCATGACCACCAACCCGCGCGAGCTGCTGATTGCGCGCCGCGCCGCCGACGTGATTGAAAAATCAGGTTATTTCCACGACGGTTTTTCGCTGCAAACCGGCTCGGGCGGCGCTTCGCTGGAGGTTACCCGCTTTTTGGAAGACAAAATGCGCCGCCAAAACATCCGCGCCTCGTTCGCACTCGGCGGCATCACCGCCAGCATGGTGGATTTGCACGAAAAAGGGCTGATTGAAAAACTGATCGACGTACAAAGCTTCGACAGCGTGGCCGCCGCTTCGCTTGAGCGCAATCCCGGCCATATCGAAATCAGCGCCAACCAATACGCCAATTTCGGCTCCAAAGGCGCATCGGTGGAGAGGCTGGACGTGGTGGTGTTGAGCGCGCTCGAAATCGACACCGAATTCAACGTTAACGTTATCACCGGTTCAGACGGCATCATCCGCGGCGCATCGGGCGGCCACAGCGACACCGCATCGGGCGCGCGTTTGGCGATGATTGTGGCGCCGCTGGTGCGCGGCCGCATTCCCACCGTGGTGAAAGACGTGCTGACCACGGTAACACCCGGCGAACACATCGATATTCTGGTTACCGACCACGGTATCGCCGTCAACCCCAAACGCCCCAAACTGGCGGCGCGGCTGCAATAAGCCGGCATCGAAACCGTGCCGATCGAAGCACTCTACCAACGCGCCGTAATGCTGACGGGCGAACCCGACGCCATCCGCTTTACCGACCGCCCGGTGGCGATGATCCGCTACCGCGACGGCAGTGTGATCGACACCGTTTACCAAATCGCCGCCGCCACGGAAGGTTAAACCATGTATTCCGCCCCCGATTTCCCGCCGCTCATCGGCAGCGAAGCCCCGCTCGAAAGCGTGCTGGCCGCGCGCGATTTGCGCTATGCCGCGCAGCAGGCGCTGCTGGCGGGCGGGGCGGCCTCTTTGGTGAGTTTCAGCGTATTGGCGCCGGGCGGGGTGAAACGCAGCCCGTTTTTGGACGAAATCTTTCAGACAGGCCGTGCCTGTCTGAAACAAATGCTGACCGAACGGCATATCGCCATTAACGCCGAACAACATCTGGATTTGAAAGGCGGCGAGAGCCTGCTGCTGGCGGCCGATTGCGCTGCCGATGCCTTGAAGCCGCTGGTAATGGAGCTGGAACACCGGCACCCGCTGGGCCGTTTGTGGGACATCGACATCATCGGCGGCGACGGCAAACCGCTGTCGCGCAGCGGTTTCGGCCTGCCGCCGCGCGCCTGCCTGTGTTGCGGCGAACCCGCCAAAGCATGCGCCCGCAGCCGCCGCCACAGTTTGGACGAGCTTCAGACGGCCATGCGCGGCCACTACCGCCGCTACCGCGAAATCGTTGCGCTGGGCGGCAGCATGAGCGCCGCCTTGTGCGCCGAAGCCGAGCTGACCCCCAAGCCCGGGTTGGTCGATGCAGACAATCAGGGGCCGCACCCCGATATGACCCTGCCCATGTTCCGCGCCAGCGCACACGCTTTGGCACCGTTTCTTACCCGCTGCGCCCTTACCGGCAGCGGTTTCGCTCAGCAGCCGCCCGACGAAGCCATGCTGGCCGCCGTGCGCCCCGTCGGTTTGCAGGCCGAACAAGCCATGCTGAACGCCACCGGCGGAGTCAACACCCACAAAGGCGCGCTGTTTGCCTTCGGCATTCTGGCGGCGGTGCTGGGGCGGCGGATAGCGCGCGGCGAACGGCCCGGCTGGGCGGCGCTTTCCGGCGATATCCAGGCCGTTTGCGCCGGCTTGCGGCAGGAGCAGGGGCAGGGCGACACCGCCGGCGCGCGCTTCTACCGCGAATACGGCCTGGGCGGCGCACGCGGCGAAGCACTCTCCGGCTTTGCCACCGTAACCGACGTTGCGCTGCCCGCCTACCGGCAAGCCTTTGCCGCCACCGGCAACCGCGACCATGCCCTGCGTTATGCGCTGCTCAAACTGCTGGCGCACAACCGCGACACCAACGTGGTGAAACGCGGCGGCATCGAAGCGCTCGGCCTGTTGCAGGCAAAAGCACATGAAATTTTGGCCGACGCGCAGGTTTTCAGACGGCCGCAAGCCTTGTGCGCGGCTTTGAAACGGTTTGACGGCTGGTGCACGGCGCGCAACCTCAGCACCGGCGGCAGCGCGGATTTATTGGCGCTAACCATTTGGCTGACCCTATATCTCAATGAAACAGGAGTAACATCATGAACCGCTCTGACGGCGGCGCGGCCGCTCCGGCTCCCGCTTGGAAAAAATATTGGAAGCAGATCGTGTTTTTCGCGATTCCCGTTTTGATTTTCTACTACCCGCCGCCCGAAGGGTTGTCGGTGGTGGGCTGGCGCCTGTTCGGCTGGTATATCTCCGCCATTTTCGGTTTGGTGGCCAAACCGTGGGGCATGCCGATTGTATTGCTGGCCGCCGTAACCGGCTCGGCGGTTGCCGTCGGCTTTACCCCCAACACGCAAGAGCTGGAAATGAAAAACGTGCTGGCCGGTTATTCGTCCACCACCACTTGGCTGGTGTTCACCGCCTTTGCGTTGAGCACGGCCTTTGTGTCCACCGGATTGGGCAAGCGCATCGCCTATCTGATGATACGCAGCTTCGGCGGCACCACCTTGCGGCTGGGCTATATCAACACCGTACTCGACCTGCTGATTGCCCCGGGTATGCCCTCGGTTACCGCACGCGGCGGCGGCATCATGATGCCGATTATGAACAGCGTGGCCAAGGCCATCGGCTCCGACCCCGAAACCAGCCCGAAAAAAGGCGGCCTGTTTCTACTGCTGAACACCTATTTCACGGTGAAAAACACCGGCCTGATATTCTTAACCGCCATGGCGCCGAACGCGCTGGCCTTAAGCCTGATTCTGCCGATTTTGGGCGTTGACGTGAGCTGGACGCAATGGTTCCTCGCCGCCGCCGTGCCCGGCCTGCTGGTAACTTTTGCCACCCCGCTGGTGCTGTATTTTCTCTACAAACCCGAAGTAACCAAAGTCGACCGCGAAGGCATCGCCGTAAAAGGCTTGGAAGAAATGGGGCCGATGAAGAAGAGCGAAAAATGGCTGCTGGTGATTTTCATCTGCGCGCTGTTGGGCTGGGTAACCGGCGACTTTACCGGCATCGACGATGCCGCCGTGGCGCTGGCCGCGATGGTGGGCTGTATCATCGTTAACGTGATCAACTGGGACAACATCCTGCAAAACAAAGGCGGCTGGAACACCCTGATTTGGTACGGCGGCATCATCGGCTTGTCGTCCGCCCTTACCAAGGCAGACTTCTTCAAATGGATGGCGGAATTCTTCTCCAATATGCTCGGCGGCGGCCAATTGCAGGGCGGCTACGGCATGCTGGCGCTGATTCTCACCGTGAGCGTGGCCATCCGTTATATGTTTGCTTCGGGCGGCGCCTACATCGCCGCGATGATGCCCGTGTTCGCCACCGTGGGCGCGGTAACCAACGTCGATCCGATGCTGCTCACCTTCGGCCTGCTGTTTTCCAACTCTTACGGCGGCATGCTCACCCACTACGGCTCCGGCCTCGCCCCGATTATCTACGGCACCGGCTACGCCACCACCAAACAATGGTGGACGGCAGGCGCGGTTATCGCTTTCGGCTCGCTGATTGTGCACCTCACCCTCGGCGTAACCTGGTGGAAACTGCTTAACGGCATGGGGCTGATCGGATAAACCGCCTGATTTGTTAACCGTATATACAGGCCGTCTGAAAAAATGTTTCAGACGGCCTGTATGGTTTGCCGTTTGTTTCACGATATTTCCGCTACAATACCGCCTTTTGCCCCACCGCTTCCCCCATGATCGAACTGAAAAACCTCACCTTGCAACGCGGCCTGAAAGTGCTGCTCGACAAAGCCAACCTCACCGTCAACCCCGGCTGGCGCGTCGGCCTGATCGGCAAAAACGGCACCGGCAAATCCAGCCTGTTTGCCCTGATTAAAGGCGAAATCACGCAGGACGGCGGCGACATGCTGGTGCCCAAACATTGGAAAACGGCGGCGGTGGCGCAGGAAACGCCCGCGCTGGATATTTCCGCACTCGATTATGTGTTGCAGGGCGATGCCGAATTGCAGGCTTTTCAGACGGCCTTGGCGCAAGCCGAAGCGCAAAACGACGGCATGAACATCGCCGAATACCACGCCAAACTGGAAGAAATCGACGCCTATACCGCGCCCGCACGCGCCGCCAAGCTGCTCAACGGCTTGGGTTTTGCCCAAGAAGAACACGGCAAAAGCGTCAAAGCCTTTTCCGGCGGCTGGCGGATGCGACTGAACCTCGCGCAGGCGCTGATGTGCCGCGCCGATTTGCTGCTGCTCGACGAGCCGACCAACCACCTCGATTTGGAAACCGTACTGTGGCTCGAAAACCACTTGGCAAGCCTGCCGTGCACGCAGATTATCATTTCCCACGACCGCGATTTTCTCAATGCCGCCGCCAGTCACACGGTTGAATTGTCCGGCCAAAAACTCACGCTCTACGGCGGCAACTACGATTTCTATCAAAACGAGCGCGCCCAACGCCTGGCGCAACAACAGGCCGCCTATACCAAACAGCAGGCACACATCAAACACTTGCAATCGTTTATCGACCGCTTCAAAGCCAAAGCCACCAAAGCCGTGCAGGCGCAAAGCCGCATGAAAGCCTTGGCCAAGCTGGAGCGCATCGCCCCCGCACATCTCGACAGCGAATTCAGCTTCGAATTCGAAAGCCCCGCACACCTGCCCAACCCCTTGTTAAAACTCGATCAGGCCGACTTGGGCTACGGCGGCACCACCGTTTTGCACGGCATCAGCCTCTCGCTCGAAAGCGGCGCGCGCTACGGCTTGTTGGGCGTGAACGGCAGCGGCAAATCCACCTTCATCAAAGCCTTGGCGGGCGAACTGGCTTTGCAGGGCGGGCAGATGGTGAAGTCCGACAAACTCAATATCGGCTATTTCGCCCAACACCAGCTCGACACCCTGCGCGAAGACCAAAGCCCGCTGTGGCACATCCAGCAGCTTTCGCCCGAGGTGCGCGAGCAGGAAATCCGCAACTTTCTCGGCGGTTTCAACTTTGTCGGCGATACCGCCCTGCAAAAAATCGCGCCTTTTTCCGGCGGCGAAAAATCGCGGCTGGCGCTGGCGATGATTGTGTGGCAGAAGCCCAACCTGCTGCTGCTCGACGAGCCGACCAACCACCTCGATCTGGATATGCGCCACGCCCTCACGCTGGCCTTGCAGAGCTTTCAGGGCGCGCTGATTGTGGTGTCGCACGACCGCAGCCTGCTGGAAGCCACCACCGACAACTTCCTGCTCATCGATAAAGGCCGTCTGAAACCTTTTGACGGCGATTTGAACGATTACCGCCTGTGGCGGCTGGCGCAGGAAAACACCGCCGCCGCACCCGCCGTTTCCGCGCAGGCGCAAAGCCGCAAAGACACCAAACGGCAGGAAGCGCAGATGCGGCAGGAAAAAGCCCGCCGCATGAAGCCGATACAGCAGAAAATCGAACACGCCGAAAAAGAAATGGCCGCCTTAAACGATATTCAGACGGCCTGTGAAACATTTTTGGCACAGGAAGATGCCTATTCGGATGTAAATAAAGTAAAGCTTCAGAAAACACTCGCTAATTTGGCGGAAACTAAGGTAAAATTAAGTAAACTTGAAGAGGATTGGTTGGGCTGGCAGGAAACGCTCGAACAAATCGGGCGCGAAATCGAAGCGCAGTTCGCCGATATGCCCTAGCCTTCGGGTTTAACAGGTTTACTGTTTTCATAACTTCATTAAAATACGGGGATTCAATATGTCTTATTCATCATTCAAACAGGCCATCCTGCTGCTTGCCGCCAGCGAACTCTTGCTGAGCACACAAGCCAAAGCGCAAATCAGCACCGAGAGCGCATCGGCGCAGCCCGCCGATTTGCCCGCCGCCGATGCCGCATCGCTGGCCGCTGCCGAAGCACACTAACACACCGGCCTGCCGCAGCCCGGCAGGCCGCTTGCCCCAATATCATTTCAGCACGCTTTTGCGGGCTTGTCGGTCTTTTCTCAATATGAAACACAATATGAAAAAAATCATCGGGATAGTCGCATTAATCGGGTTGAACACCATCAATATCCAAACGGCCGCGGCCAAAATCTACACCTGCGTGATTAACGGCGAAGTAACCTACACCTCGCGCCACACAGGCAACTGCCAGGCTGCCGACCTGCCACCCATCGGGCGTTACAGCAGCACCCGCTACGACGAGCCGCAGGCTTACACGCCGAGCGCGCCGAAGCCCGAAGTGAAAAAACAGGCTGCGGTCAAACGCGCGCCCAAACCCAATCAGGCCGCCGCCGTGCCGGCGAAATATACGCCGCCGCCGGCAGCCGCCGCACCCAAACTTTCCGGCAGCAACAGCCGCCGCAGCATACTCGAACAAGAGTTGGCCAACGAACGCAAAGCGCTTTCCGAAGCGCAACAGTCGCTCACTTCCGCCCGCGCGGCCAAAGGCGGCACCATCAACCAGCAGCAGATTACCCAACTGCAAGGCCATGTGCTCGACCGCCAGCAGAATATCCAGGCCTTGCAGCGCGAGCTGGGGCGTATGTAGGTTGTGTGTTAGAAAACATTTCAGACGGCCTGAAAAGGCCGTCTGAAATATTTTTGGTCGGGTAGAGATCGTTGCAAAACTACCTTGAGACTGTCTGAAATGTTTAAATCCCGTCATTCCCGCGTAGGCGGGAATCCAGTTGTAAATATTTAAGCATTGATTAAACAAGTGCTTAGATGGTAATCATCTGGGTTCCCGCCTACGCGGGAATGACGATGGCTGAATATTTCAGAGGGCCTAAACGAATTTTGCAAAGGTCTCAGCCCGAATCGGATTTTGCAAACCGCCGGATCTATTCTACCCGTTGGTAATCTTCGGCGCGGTAGCCTGCTTTTTCCAATTCCTGCTGCTGTTTTTTCTTTTCTTTTTGTGCTTTTTCTTCGTCGCTGTCGCCGTCGGGGATGGCCGCGCGCACCACGGCGCCGGTGCCTTTTACGGCCACTTTGCCCACGGTTAAAACGGTGGTGGCGGCCAAATCGGCGGCTGCGGCAACCACGCAGCCGTTAAGCAGCAGGCAGCAGGCGGCCAGGGCGGTGAGTTTGATGGGGTTCATTGCGCTGTCCTGTTGTTAGTGGGTGCAGTTTTCATCGTGTTCGTGCGCTTCGCGGCAAGCGGCGGCGGCTTGGTGCCAGGCTTCGTCGTCGCCGTCGAATTCTTCCACTTCGTCGAAGTCGCCGTTTTCTACCATCGCAACCAGTTCTTCCAAATCATGCGCGCCTTCCACCCAAAAGCAGGGGATGTCGGGCGGGGTGTTTGGGGCGAGCAGGGCAGCGGTGCCGTTGTGCCAGGCGAGCCAATAGCCGTTGGCGGTTTGCAGAAAGCGGGCATCGGGGTGGATGCTTTCGTTTTCGGTGTTCACCAGCATGCGCTCGGCGATTTCGGCTTGAAAGGGCAGGGTGTTCATTTGCGTAACCTTAAAACAATATCGGCACGCATTATAGCAAAGGCCGTCTGAAACCAGAAAAACGTCTTTCAGACGGCCTTTGCTATAATAACTCTTTTGTTTCCCGAACCTTAAGGCCGTCTGAAATGCAAATCATCCAATACGAAAATTCCCCTTTCAAACTGCACCAGCCTTTCCCGCCCGCCGGCGACCAGCCCACCGCCATCGCCGGCCTGCTCGAAGGGCTTTCAGACGGCCTTTCCTACCAAACCCTGTTGGGCGTAACCGGCTCCGGCAAAACTTATACGATGGCCAATGTGATTGCGCAGAGCGGCCGCCCCGCCATCATCATGGCGCACAATAAAACGCTGGCGGCGCAGCTTTATGCCGAGATGCGCGAGTTTTTCCCCGAAAACGCGGTGGAATATTTCGTGTCTTACTACGATTACTACCAGCCCGAGGCCTATGTGCCCAGCCGCGATCTGTTTATCGAAAAAGATTCGGCGATTAACGAACACATCGAGCAGATGCGCCTTTCCGCCACCAAAAACCTGATGACGCGCAACGACGTGATTATCGTCGCCACCGTTTCCGCCATTTACGGCATCGGCGACCCCACCGAATACCAACAAATGGTGCTGTCGGTAAAAGAAGGCGACACCCTCAGCCAGCGCGACATCATTTCCACCCTCGTTTCCATGCAATACGAGCGCGGCGAAATGGATTTCAAGCGCGGCTCGTTCCGCGTGCGCGGCGACGTAATCGATGTTTACCCCGCCGAAAGCTCCGATAACGCCCTGCGCATCAGCCTGTTCGACGACGAAATCGACCGCCTCGACCTCTTCGACCCGCTTACCGGCGGCAGCCTGCAACGCGTCGGCCGCTACACCGTGTTCCCCGGCAGCCACTACGTTACCCCGCGCGACACCGTGTTGCGCGCCTGCGAATCGATTAAAGAAGAACTGCGCGAACGCATCGCTTTTTTTACCCAAGAAAACCGCCCCGTAGAAACCCAACGCATCGAGCAGCGCACCCGCTTCGATTTGGAAATGCTCTACGAAATGGGCTTCTGCAAAGGCATCGAAAACTACTCGCGCCACTTTTCCGGCAAAAAAGAAGGCGAACCGCCGCCTACCCTGATGGATTATCTGCCCGATAACGCCATCATGTTTATCGACGAGAGCCACGTTACCGTTACCCAAATCGGCGGTATGTATAAAGGCGACGCCAGCCGCAAACAAAATCTGGTCGACTACGGCTTCCGCCTGCCTTCCGCCCGCGACAACCGCCCGCTCAAATTCCACGAATTTGAAAAAATCATGCCGCAAACCATCTTCGTTTCCGCCACCCCCGCCAAATACGAAGAAGAACACGCCGGCCAAGTGGTCGAGCAAGTCGTCCGTCCCACCGGCCTGGTCGACCCGCAAATCATCATCCGCCCCGTCGCCACCCAAGTGGACGACTTATTAAGCGAAATCAACGAACGCATCGGCAAAGGCGAGCGCGTGCTGGTAACCACTCTCACCAAACGCATGGCCGAACAGCTCACCGACTATTACAGCGAACTGGGCATCAAAGTGCGCTACCTGCACAGCGACATCGATACCGTCGAGCGCGTCGAAATCATCCGCGATTTGCGCTTGGGATTATTTGACGTGTTGGTCGGCATCAACCTGTTGCGCGAAGGTTTGGACATCCCCGAAGTGTCGCTGGTGGCCATACTCGATGCCGACAAAGAAGGCTTCCTGCGCAGCCACCGCAGCCTAATCCAAACCATAGGCCGCGCCGCCCGCAACGTCAACGGCGTCGCCATACTCTACGCCGACAAAATCACCGACTCGATGAAAGCCGCCATCGACGAAACCGAACGCCGCCGCGAAAAACAGATGAAATTCAACCAGGAACACGGCATCGTGCCGCAGCAGATCAATAAAAAAGTCAAAGACATCATCGACGGCGTGTATCACGATGATTCAGGTAGCCTGAAAGGCAAAAAAGGCAAGGGTAAGGTGAAAGTGGGCGAAATCCACACCGAAGAAGACGCGATTAAAGAAATCGCCCGATTGGAAAAAGCCATGCAGGCAGCCGCCCGCGATTTGCAGTTTGAAGAAGCGGCGGTGTTACGGGATAAGATTCGGGGGATTAAGGAAGGGTTATTGTTTGGGGCGGAGTAAAGTTAATTGTGTTATTCCCATGAAGGATAGTATATGAATTCTTTATCAATTATTATTTCAATAATTTTATTCCCTGGATTAATTGCAACAATTATGTGTGATAAATTAATTGTTCATCAAAATAAATGGGAGATTTTTAAATATGCAATTTACTCTTTTTTGTTTGGGATATTAAGCTATGTTTGCTTACAATTACTTAAATTTATTTACAATGAGATTTTTGTATATATTGTAACGCCATTGCCAAGATTCCAGTCTAATAGTTTAGATATATGGAGTATTATTCAGAATGAAAAAGCACCACTTAATTTAAAGGAAATTGCATTCGCAACAGTAATAGCCCCATTACTAGCTATTTTTGCAACCTATGTTGTTAATAAGAAAAAAATACATAAATATGCTCAGTTAATTGGATTATCTTCAAAGTATGGAGATGAAAATTTATAGTGGATTAAAATAAGAATGCCGAAGTAGGGTAAAACGATTCTTTAGCATATCACCCAATTGCAAGTTTGAATGCAGTTATTTTATTTCGGAGTTTTTATTTGAATTCACTATATATTCTTACTATTTAAATCAAGAGAATATAGATAATATCTACATTAGAGATAAACCTTCTGGAATGATTTATGTGGGAATTCTGTCAGCTTATTCAGAAAATGACATGTTTCAAGAAGTAGCTCTTGAAGATGTTTATGTATATACGTTTGAGGAGTCAGATTTATTATATATGGCTGATTCAATTTATCTTTCTAGACCGCAAGGAACGTTAAGTATTGAAATTAACCCTAGGGTCTGTCGACATTCAAGTTTACCTTAATTTCAATACGGCAGCAGCAAGGTAAATATTGGCAGCAAAAGATTGGTCGGTTTTTTCTGCGCGCATCGCAATCTTTTTGAATTCTTTGAGTTTGCAAAAAAAGTTCTCAATCAAATGTCGCCAGCAATACATCATCTTGTCGTGTTCCCGCTGCAATTTGCGGTTGTTACGCGGCGGAATAACCACCTTACTCCCCCTTTCGGTCAACTCTTCGACCAGCCAGTCGGCATCAAAGGCTTTATCCGCCAATAAAGCATCAAATTCCTTTTCTTTAATCAGCGGTTCTACGCCGCAAATGTCATTGCGCTGACCAGGCATCAGTTTGAAGTCAATCAGGTTCCCCAAAGCATCCACCATAGCCAAAATCTTGGTCGTCATCCCGCCTTTGGATTGGCCGATGGCCTGATTTAGAGTCCCCCTTTTGCACCCTGACCGTGGCGGTGAACTTTGACGATTGTGCCGTCAATCATGACATACTCCATATCGAGATCACGGTTCAGTTCTTCAAAAATATCATGAAAACGGTCGGCCAAGACCCATCTGCGGTAGCGTTTGTGGATACTTTTCCAATTACCGAACTCTTCGGGCAGATCGCGCCAAGGACTGCCGGTACGGATAATCCATAGTATGGCTTCTATAAATAATCGGTTATCGACAGCGGTTCGGCCGGCATCGCCAACTTTTCCTTGGCATAAAGGCTCAATTTTTGCCCACTGTGCATCGGTAAGAATATATCTGGTCATGAGGATAGGATACACTGAAAACTTGAATGTCGACAGACCCTAGAGTATGTGAGGAACAAAATGACAAAGAAAATTAATGAAGGAATTGAACGAAGAAATATTCGTGGATTAACCATTGCTCAAGAAGGTTATGTTGCAAACAGAAAAGATGCTACAACGGCAGGTATTAAAAAGACGTTACCTACTGGAAAAAATATGCCGCCGCCACCACCTCCAATTAAAAAAAATAAATAAGCGTAGCAAGCGTAGCAACTGTGTTGCTGACTGACGAGTCGGCAACACAGTTGCTACACATGAACATGGAGTTGCCAGATTTTTTCAAATTGCGTGCGTGTCTTGAACCACATACCTACATGCAAGCAAGAGTAGCCTGCAAAGATCTCACGCTATGATACTGATGCGATTAGGAACTTGGCAGTTGCTTTGGAGATGGATATCCTTATTCCGCCAAAAATTAACCGCAGGGAGCCGCTGTTTATTGACTGCTATCTGTACCGTTACAGTCACTTGGTAGAAAACTGTTGTTTTTGGGATTTCAAACGTCGGTGGAGCATTGCCACGCGTTATGCGAAAAGATTGGCTTATTTGTTACGGCAATAGAAATCTGAATTATTGCGATGTGGTTGAAAATATTGTGACTACACTATCTAGTCTGTTGTGTAAGCAAAGTAACGATTTCTAACATTTCAATTTACTTTAAACGAAACAAAAGCCTCTTAATCTCTAAGAGGCTTTTGTTTCGTTTAAAGTAAGCTGCTACTACAGTCATTTGGCGAAATATTTGCTTTGGATTTTTTCATATTCGCCGTTTTCACGAACTTTGGCCAGAGCATCATTCAGCATGTTCAGCGTAGCCGTATCGCCTTTGCGCACCGCCATGCCGTAGTTTTCCACTTCGAAATCAGGCACGGCAACCATGCTGAAGCCTTTGTCGCCGTTGTTTTTCACATAGTTACCCACAACGGCGCTGTCGGAAATCACCGCGTCGAGGCCGCCGTTTTCCAGCTCTTTAATCACCAGCGGCAGGCTTTCGAAACGGGCGATTTTGGGACTGTTGCTGCCTAAGATTTTAGAAGCGGCAAAATCGCCGGTTTGGCCGGTTACCACGCCCACTTTCTGTGCTTTTTTCAGGTCTTCGACCGAATTGATGTTTTTACCCTTCTGCACCAGAATCACTTGCGTGATTTCAAAGTAGGGGTTGGTGAAGTCCATGGTTTGTTTGCGCTCGTCGGTGATGGTGATGGCCGAGAGCAGGATATCGACGTCGCCGTTGGTTAACGCGGGGAAAATGCTGTCCCACGGCTGGTGTTTGTATTCCACTTTGAAATTGCCGGCTTTAGACATGGCATTGAGCAGGTCGATATCGAAGCCTTCGATTTGGTTGCTGGCGTTCATCGATTCAAACGGAGCAAATTCGGCATTGGTGGCAACGCGGTACACTTTGTCGGCACCCGCACCTGTTGAAGCGGAACCGCCGCTCTGGCCGCCGCAGGCGCCTAAGGCCAGTGCGGAGCAGGCGATGGCGGCGGCAATCCATTTTTTCATGTTCATTTTTGAGTGTTCCTGGCAAATTAAAGCGGTTATTTTAGCATAAGCTAACAAAAATACACATCTTTAACACAGCTTGGGCTGGGTTGTTGTTTGAGTGTGAAAATCATACGGTTGCAGATAATTAGCGCTCTTTTTCGCGGAAAAAGGCATAAGTGACGTCGTGAAACAAATCCGCGTGCGGGCTGTCTTCATAATTAAGTTCGGCCAAGGCGTCTTCAAAGGCAAGCTGCACCGACTCGATCACGTCTTGCGCGATATCGGCGGGCAGGGCGCGCACCATGCCTTTGAAAGCGGTGGCCAGCACATGATTTTGCATGCGCAAAACGTCGCAGGCTTCTTCGAGATATTCCAAGCGCTGTTCTATGCTGTTCATGATTTTTCTTTCGGGAATCTGTTAGAATGCAACATTATAGCGCAAACTCGGATTTAAACTTTGACGACACGCCCTAAGCAGGCTGCCGGCATTTTTCTTTGCCCTGAAAACAGGGTCGGTATGATTGAGCGAACCGGTGCTTTCCGATGCCCGCACGGGCTGCCGGCCGTATGAAAAACACGGCAGTGGCGCGGAAACCAAACCGGTTCACGACAAAGGCGGCGTAAACGGGCCGCAGGCAATAAGGATAAACACATGACTAACCGCAACACGCCGGAATCTTCCGGCAACGATAACGGACAAGAAGAATTCGACTGGGAAAAAGGTTTGGAAAAATTGCGCGAGCAGCGCCATTCGGGGCGCGGCGAAGCGGTAAGGCCGCAAGCGCAACGCCCGGTGCCCTCTCCCCAAGCTGCACCGCAGCGGGTCAAACCCACGCCGGAAGAAGCGCAATTGAACGCCAAGGCTGCCGAACGGATGCTGCGCGAATATTTGCAGCAATGGCAGCAGGAGCACAACGACCCCCTGGCCGACACCATCACCGCCGAAACCGACACCACCGTGTTGTTGCAGGAAGACTGGCTGGCCGCGCAAACGGCTTTGCAGTCGGCGCGGGTGGACGACAGCAAATTGGAAAGCACGCGCACGGTATGGTTGAACCCTAAACGGCAAAGCGTTTCGTTTACCGACCCTTCCGCACAGCGGCAGGAGCGCGAAGCGGCGCAGGAAGCAGACGGCAATGTGTTTGAAGAAGCCGTGCAGGCCGAAGAATGGCTGCCGGTTACGGTGAAGGTAATCAACCCGCAGGTCGATCCGCGCAAGCCGGTGATGTGTTTGTCGGAACAAGAGCTGCTGGAACGCCTGACCCGCCGGCTGCGTCCGCACCTTACCGATGCGGTGGCCGGCATGGTGCGCGTGGCGGTGCAGAAACAAACTGCCGCGCTCACCTACCAGCTCCAGCAGATTCTGAACGAGCAAACACCCGCCGTGGTGGAGGAAATCCTCGATTACAATCTGAAAGCCGCCATGTCGGAAATCAAATACAGCCTGAAATACAAACGCTGATACGCCGTATCGGCCGGGCCGTCTGAAAACTACCGGGCTTGGGCGAAGCCGCCTCAGGAAAATATATTTTGCGCAGGCGGTTTTGCAAAGGTTCCGGTTTTTCAGACGGCCTTTGCCGGCTTGTTATTGAGGCCGTCTGAAAAGAAACCGAACAAATGTTGTATCGATAGAAAAATTCAAGATGAAGAAAAACCTGATTTGGGCGGCGGTGGCCGCCGCCGTATGGTTCGGCTACCAATATTGGCAAAAGCAGCCGCAGCAACCGATGCAGCAACCGCTGCCGCAGGCGGTGCAGACAGAGGGGCAGCGGCAGTCGGCCGTGCAAATCCTTCAGACGGCCTACGAGCAAAAACAGAGCAATATCCAGGTGGAAGGCAGCGGGGTGGTGGTGAAAACCCTGCCGGACGACAACAAAGGTTCGCGGCATCAGCGCTTTATTCTCAAACTTGCCGGCGGGCAAACCCTGCTGGTGGCGCACAATATCGACTTGGCCCAGAAAATCAAAGGGTTGAAAAAAGGCGATACGGTGGAGTTTTACGGTGAATACGAATGGTCGCAGCAGGGCGGCGTGATTCATTGGACGCACCACGACCCTCAAGGCCGCCATGCCGACGGCTGGTTGAAGCATAACGGCGTAACGTATCAATAAGTTTGAAAGTCTGAAGACCTGAGACCTTTCAAAAATACCTTAAGGGCGTCTGAAATATCCGATTATCGTCATTCCCGCGTAGGCGGGAGTCCAGCCTTAAAACTATCAAGCATTTTATTTCAATAACTTATGAAAA
This sequence comes from Neisseria dentiae, assembly GCF_014055005.1. Lineage (NCBI taxonomy): Bacteria > Pseudomonadati > Pseudomonadota > Betaproteobacteria > Neisseriales > Neisseriaceae > Neisseria > Neisseria dentiae. The sequence continues at coordinate 665,230 of NZ_CP059570.1, forward strand.
AAACAACTGGATTCCCGCCTACGCGGGAATGACGGGATTTAAGCATTTCAGACGCCCTTAAGGTATTTTTGCAAGAGTCTCAACCTTTATAGTTAAACTGCTTACTTGTTAGTAACCGTTCCGTCATACTCGGGCAAAGCCTGAGTATTGTACTTCTTATTCTTTAAAAAGTTTATGAAAAACAAAAAGATAATCGGGAGAGGCTCGAGAATGATGTGTGTACCTTGCTTTAAAAATAAAAACAACCCGCCGGATTCCGACGGGTTGTTTTTTAATTTGGCGGAGGCGGTGAGATTCGAACTCACGGAGGGCGCAAACCCTCGACGGTTTTCAAGACCGTTGCATTAAACCGCTCTGCCACACCTCCGGTCTTTCAGTGGATTTCAAGATTGGCGGAAGCGGTGAGATTCGAACTCACGGAGGGCGCAAACCCTCGACGGTTTTCAAGACCGTTGCATTAAACCGCTCTGCCACGCTTCCGTTTCTTGAAAGCGGAAATATTAGCGCAAAATAATGTGTCTGCCAAGCATTTTGCGGTGTTGGGGGATTAGTTTTTTGTTTTTATTTGGATTGTTCCTTTCTTAAAAACACCCATTCGTTTTCGCCGGATGAGGCGGCGTTGAATGCGTAGCCTTCGTAGTCGAAATTTTTCAAGGCTTCCGGCTCGGTGATGCCGTGTTCGGCGGCGTAGCGCACCATCAGGCCGCGGGCGCGCTTGGCGTAGAAGCTGATGATTTTATATTGGCCGTTTTTTTCGTCTTTAAACACAGGCGTAATCAGGCGGGCGTTGAGTTTGGCGGTATCGACGGCTTTGAAGTATTCCTGCGAGGCGAGATTGACCAGCGTGTTGCCGCCGCTTTCCGCCAGCGTTTGGTTGAGCAGGTCGGTGATGCGGCCGCCCCAGAATTCATAGAGGTTTTTGCCGCGTGCGTTGGCAAACGGCGTGCCCATTTCCAAACGGTAGGGCTGCATCAGGTCGAGCGGGCGCAGCAGGCCGTAGAGGCCGGAAAGCAGGCGTACATGGTTTTGCAGGTAGGTTACCGATTGGCTGTTGAGCGAAGGTGCGTCTAAGCCTTCATACACGTCGCCGTTGAACATATACACGGCCTGTTTGGCGTTTTGCGGGGTGAATGGTGTGTGCCAGGCGGCGTTGCGTTCGGCGTTGAGCAGGGCGATTTTGTCGGAAACGTGCATCAGTTCGGCGATTTGCTGCGGTGCGAGCAGGCGCACTTCGGCCATCAGTTTTTCGGCTTCGGCAAGCAGCGCGGGCTGGGTGTGTTCGGCAACCGGCGCGGGGTCTTTTTCGTTGAGGTTTTTGGCGGGGGAGAGAACGAATAGCATATCGGTGGGCTTCGGTGGTTTTCAGACGGCCTTAACTTTAGTGGCGGCGCTGCGGTTTGGCAAGTTCGGCGGTGTTGCGATATTTTATGGCTGCGATTGTTTGAATGGGAACAGGCCGTCTGAAAGTGTTTCAGACGGCCTGTTAAGATATTTCCGCCGTTTACGGTGCCAACAGCGCGGCGGGAATCTCGCATACGGGAATCGGTTTGACTTTATGCTGCATGGCTTGGTGCAGGCGGGTGTAGATCTCCAAAACTTCGCGTTGGCGGCCGGTGAAATCTTCGGGCGCGTTCCAACCGTAAACTTCCATTGCCCATTCCAGCTCGGGATAAGTGGCGCCCATTTGCTGTTCGTCGGTTCGGTCGGTGTCCCACAGGCCGTCGGTGGGCGGGGCGGTTCGGATGGACTCCGACACGCCGAGGGCGGCGGCCAGTTGGTAAACTTGGGTTTTCAGCAGGCCGGCTATGGGGCTGATGTCCACGCCGCCGTCGCCGTATTTGGTGAAAAAACCCACGCCGAAATCTTCTACTTTGTTGCCGGTTCCGGTAACGAGCAGGCCGTTGATTTGGCCGTAATAATAAAGCGTTACCATGCGCAGGCGCGAACGGGCGTTGGCCAGGGCGAGTTGTTTGGCAGGATAGTCGGCTTCGTTAACGTCAACCGTGGCGGCGAAGGTGTCGAAAGTGGGGGTGAGGTCGATGCTCATGCCTTTCACGTTGTCGGGAAAGCGTTTTTTCAAATCTTCGATATGCGCCTGTGCACGGCCGGCTTGGTCGGCTTTTTGGCGGATGGGCATTTCGAGCAGCAGGGTATTCAGGCCGGTGCGGGCGGCCAAAACGGATACCACGGCGGAATCCACGCCGCCCGACACGCCGACAACAAAGCCTTTGGCGCGGGCGGTGGCGGCGTAATCTTGGAGCCAGCCGACAATATGGTCGATTACGGCTTGGGTTTGCATAGGGTATCCTTTCGGGCAGAAACGGGTTGAAAACCGATAAATGTAATATATCGTTATTTTAATGATTGTTAAAGTAAAGGTTGTAATTAAGCGTCCGAGATGCGGCCGGTATGGAAATAAAGCCACAGCTTGCCGGTTTATTGAGACAGAGCGATATTGTATAAGTTTCAGACGGCATAGTTAATGTTTATTTTTGTTAATGTAAAATCAAACCCGAGGCCGTCTGAAAAAAGCACGGCATGGTTTGGATTTTTACGGTGCGCCTTGTAAAAATCCGGGCTTACCCCCATGTTGGCGGGAATTCGAATCATTACTCAAACGAGCTTGGGATCATGAATTTAGCAGACCATTTCTTGGTGGCCATGCCTTCGATGGACGATCCGTTTTTCGAGGGCAGCGTGGTTTATTTGTGCCAGCACGGCGAAGAGGGGGCGATGGGCATTGTGATCAACAAACCTTCGCCCGTTACCATGGATTTGATTTTTGCCGCTGCCGACAGTGCCATTCCCGAACGTTTTCAAAACGAATGGGTGATGATGGGCGGCCCCGTGCAGATCGACCGCGGTTATGTGGTGCACACCCCCGTTGGCAACTGGCAGAACAGTTTGACGGTGAACGACAGGGTTGCGCTGACCACTTCGCGCGACATCATCGAAAACCTTGCCCAGCCGGGTGCGGTGGAGAAGGCGGTGGTCAGCATAGGTTATTCGAGCTGGGAGGCCGGGCAGCTTGAGCGAGAGCTGGCGGAAAACGCATGGCTGACCGTGCCTGCCGACACGCATATTTTGTTTGATTTGCCCTATGGCGACCGTTATGAAGCGGCTTTTGCCAAAATTGGCGTGAATCCCGGCATGATGATGAGCGGGGCGGGTCATGCTTGAAGCTCCGCGCGGCACCACGCTGGCGTTTGATTTCGGCGAAGCGCGTATCGGCGTGGCCGAAGGCGATGCCGAAGTGGGCACGGCGCACCCGATTGCCACGGTAACGGGGGAGGGCAACGAGGCCAAGTTTGCCGCCATCGATAAATTGGTGCGCGAATGGCAGCCCCGGCAGCTGGTGGTCGGCCTGCCCGTGCATGCCGACGGCAGCGAACACGAACTGACCCGCCTGAGCCGCAAGTTCGGCCGCCGCCTCAACGGGCGTTTCAAGCTGCCGGTGTATTGGGTGGACGAGCGGATGTCGTCGCTGTATGCCGAAAGCCTTCTGGCCGAAGCGCAGGTGTTCGGCAGAAAGCAGAAAGCCGTGCTCGACCAAGTGGCCGCGCAGGCGATTTTGCAGGGTTTTTTCGAAGGGGGAGCTGCGGAGTTTTTTAACGGCAGGGAAGATTGACAGCATAAAACCGGATAAGGCCGTCTGAAACCGTTTCAGACGGCCTCATTTGTTTGCACAATCTGAATGCCGCAACGATGCAGATTACCGACACCTACACCGGCCTGCGGTGAAAAACATCTGCCCGCCTGTGGAAATTTGTTAGAATACACTATCTTATTCTGTATAAAGAAAGAGCATACTCATGGCTTTAATGGATTCTTTACTCAACGCGGCCGCATCGGCCATCGGCGGCGCCAACGGCCAACAGGGCACGGCGGTGCAGATGGTGATGGATTTGGTGCAGCAGAGCGGCGGCGTGGGCAACCTGATTAATCAGTTGCAGCAAGGCGGTTTGGGCGGCGCGCTGGAAAGCTGGATTTCCACCGGCAGCAATCAAAGCGTATCGGGCAGTGATTTGCAGTCTGCGCTGGGCAGCGGCCTGATCGAGCAGGTGGCGGCCAAGTTCGGTATGGACGGCCAACAGGCCGGCGATTTGCTGGCGCAATACCTGCCCAATTTGGTAGACGGTGCCACGCCCAACGGCTCGGCGCAAGATGCCGACGGCTTCGGCTTGGACGACATCGCGTCGCTGGTGCTGAAAAATCTGGTGAAATAAGAAATTATATTTAATGAGCAGCAGAGGCCGTCTGTTTTCAGACGGCCTGATTGTTTTTGCAGCTTTTGCCAAATAAAAACAACCAATCAGAAAGAAATACGTTTCATGTCTCAAAACGATGCTTCGCGCTGGCTCAGCGTGTTTGCGCTGGCCTTCGGCGCGTTTATTTTCAACACAACCGAATTTATTCCGATTGCTTTGTTAAGCGATATCGGCCGCAGTTTCGCGGTGCCGCCCACCGAAGCGGGTATTATGATTACGGTGTATGCGTGGGTGGTGGCTTTGTTGTCGCTGCCGCTGATGCTGCTTACCCGCAATCTGGAACGGCGCATGCTGCTGCTGGCCTTGTTCGGGCTGTTTGCCGCAGGCCATGTGTTGTCTTTTTTCGCTTGGAATTTCCAAGTGTTGCTGGCCGGGCGTATAGGCATTGCGCTCACCCATGCGGTGTTCTGGTCGATAACGGCGGCTTTGGCGGTGCGGATTGCGCCGCAGGGCAAAGGCAACCAGGCTTTGAGTTTTCTCAGCATGGGCACGGTGTTGGCGATGGTTTTGGGGATTCCGATCGGGCGCGTTATCGGCAATGCCTACGGCTGGCGTTTGAGTTTTTTGCTGATCGGTGCGGTAGCGGTGCTGACCGCCGCCGTGCTGGCGAAAAACCTGCCCAAACTGCCGAGCGTGAACAGCGGCTCGCTGGCCAGTTTGCCGCTGCTGGTGAAGCGCGGCGGTTTGTTGCAGCTTTATGCGTTTACCGTGCTGATGATTACCGCGCATTTTACGGCATACAGCTATATCGAACCGTTTGTGTCGCAGGTGGGCGGTTTTGCACCCGATCAGGTAACGGTGTTGCTGGTGATATACGGTGTGGCGGGGTTTATCGGATCGTTTCTGTTCGGCAAATGGTTTGCCAAACACAGCAAGGTGTTTTTCTTAAGCTGCTGTGCGGTGATGGCGGTGTCGATGTTGTTGCTGTATCCGCTTTCCGCTTCGCCGTTGGCGGTATATGTTTTGTGTTTTTTATGGGGAACGGGGATTTCCGCGCTCGGATTGGCGATGGTGTCGCGGGTGTTGCATTTTGCTTCCGACGCCACCGATGTGGCCACTTCGATTTATTCGGCGCTGTTTAATGTGGGCATCGGCGGCGGCGCGCTGTTTGGCCACTATGCGGAGGGCTGGTTCGGCATGAAATATATCGGCTTTACCGGCGCGGCGCTGGCGGCGGCTGCTTTGCTGCTGGCGTATTTTCTGGCGAACCGCCGTGATTTTGCGGGTTAAATAAATCCCTCTGCTCCGGTTTGCGTGAAAAATAAAACGCTTAAACAAACAGGCCGTCTGAAAATGTTCAGACGGCCTGTTAATGTTTTTAAACGTATCCGCTGTTAAGCGCCGTAAACCGGGTTTTTATCGCACAAGGCTTTGGCGGCGGCGGCCACGCGGGCGAGGGTGGCTTCGTCTTCCGGGTTTTCCAGCACGTCGGCCACCAGATTGGCCAGCTCGCGCGAATCGGCTTCGCTGAAACCGCGGGTGGTGATGGCGGAAGCGCCGACGCGGATGCCTGAAGTAACAAACGGTTTTTCAGGGTCGTTGGGGATGGCGTTTTTGTTGATGGTGATGTGCGCTTTGCCCAAGGCTTCTTCGGCGGCTTTGCCGGTGATGTTTTTCGCGCGCAGGTCAACCAGGAAAACGTGGCTTTCGGTGCGGCCGGAAACGATGCGCAAACCGCGTTTCACCAATTCTTCGGCCATCGCTGCGGCGTTGATTTTCACCTGTTTGGCGTATTGCTTGAACTCGGGTTCGAGCGCTTCTTTGAATGCCACGGCTTTGGCCGCAATCACGTGCATCAGCGGGCCGCCTTGCAGGCTGGGGAAAATCGCAGAGTTGAGGGCTTTTTCGTGGGTGTTGTCGCGGCACAGAATCACGCCGCCGCGCGGGCCGCGCAGGGTTTTGTGGGTGGTGGTGGTTACGAAATCGGCAAACGGCACGGGGTTGGGGTATTCGCCGCCCGCCACCAGGCCGGCGTAGTGCGCCATATCGACAAACAGATACGCGCCCACTTTGTCGGCGATTTCGCGGAACTTCGCCCAGTCGATTTGCAGGGCATAGGCAGATGCACCGGCCACGATCATTTTGGGTTTGTGTTCCAGCGCCAAGCGTTCCACTTCGGCGTAATCCAGCACTTCGTTTTCGTCCAAACCGTAGGTGATGGCGTTGTAGAGTTTGCCGGAAATGTTCACGCTCGCGCCGTGGGTGAGGTGGCCGCCGTGGGCAAGGCTCATGCCCAAGATGGTGTCGCCGGGTTTCAAAACCGAAGCGTAAACGGCTTGGTTGGCCTGCGAGCCGGAGTGGGGCTGCACGTTGGCGTATTCGGCGCCGAACAGTTTTTTCACGCGGTCGATGGCCAACTGCTCGACGATATCGACGTATTCGCAGCCGCCGTAGTAGCGTTTGGCGGGGTAGCCTTCGGCGTATTTGTTGGTTAACTGGCTGCCTTGGGCTTCCATAACGGCGCAGCTTACATAGTTTTCAGAGGCAATCAGTTCGATGTGGTCTTGCTGGCGCCCAACTTCTTTGGCAATGGCCGCGGCCAGTTCGGGATCGTATTTTTCAACGGTTACGCTTTTGGAAAACATTATTCGGAATCCTCGGGATAGGGTTGCGGGAAGGGGGAAATAAAATTGCGGCTATTGTAACTGAATTTGCTTTTGCGCCGTATGAAAAATCCGATTTTGTAAACAAACGCTGCTCATGGTTTTTTGAAAATATGTGTATATTTTTTAATTTTGGTAAATAATTTCTTTTGAATTAGTTTCTTAAGTTATTTAATAAGCAGTTTGACAACCTTTTAGCTTTAAATTCTACCGCCGGACAAATATTTGATATGCGTATGACGTTTTAGCTTATGCTGCTTTCACCAAAAGAAGCATGAAAGGAGACGGCTTATGAATATCAAAGTTTTTGTATTGGCTGCGGCTTTGGTCGGCGGCTTATACTATATTCAGGAAAACCCCCAAATCACCAAGCAGGTTAAGCAAACGTTCAGCCGCGAAAACCTGTTTGAAGTTAAATTCAAAGATGCTGAAAAGCAGAAACAATACGAAGAACACAAAACTTCGCTGTTTTATCCTGATTCGCAATCTTGATCCGACCGGGTTTGAATGTGCAAAGGCCGTCTGAAATGTTTCAGACGGCCTTTTGCAACGCTGCCGCCGCATTCACAACACGATTTTATTTTCCACTTTGGTAAAGTTCATCACAAACTGGCTGTTGAAATTGCGCACATGGTTTTCGCCCGTAAGCACGCGGCGGGTGAAGGCGTGGTAGGCGGCCATATCGGTGCAGTGTACCAGAATCAGAAAATCGTAATCTCCCGAAACTTCATAACAGCCCGATACATCAGGCTCTTTCAAAATGGCACGCTCGAATGCTTCTTGAATATTGTGGTGCTGCCTTTCCAGCTCAACCTGTATGAACACGCTGATGCCGCGCCCCACGGCCTGCGGCGATACCAGCGCGGCCTGCCTGCGGATAATGCCGGTTTCCAGCATTTTGGCAATGCGCCGCTGGCAGGTGGCGGGTGAGGAATGCACGGCGGCGGCCAGCTCTTTCAGCGGGGTGGCGGCGTTGTCTTGCAGGATATTGAGAATGTTTTTGTCGAGTTTGTCGAGTTCGTACATACTTCTGCCGTTTTTTGAGAAAGAACCGGGATTATGCTTGAAAAAATGATTTTTTAAACTGATTTTCTAAAAATTATGAAAAATTTTTTCAAGCGGTATGCATTACAATTCTGCATCTGTTTAACCTATTGAAGGCCGTCTGAAATGATGCCGCACAACCTGAAAGGCGTGTCCGCCGCCGTTTGCTCCAATTTGCTGTTTATTCTGCTGTTTCTGCACAGCGGCTGGATGAAGCCGATGAGCGGCACCGATGTGTTTGCCTGGCGCATGGTGGCGATGCTGGCCGGGTTGCTGGTGCTGGTTACGGTAACGCGCAGCTGGGGCAGGACGGCGGGCTTCGTGCGCGGGGTGGGGCGCGATTGGAAGCGTTGGTTTTTGATTCTGCTGCCCACGCCGATTATCGCCAGCCAGCTTTGGCTGTTTATGTGGGCGCCGGTAAACGGCGAAGGCGTCGGCGTGGCGATGGGCTACTTTTTGTTTCCGCTGATGATGGTGTTGGGGGGCAGCGTGCTGTTCGGCGAAAAACTCACGCCTTTGCAGAAAGCCGCCGTGGGGGCGGCCTGCGCGGGCGTAGGCGCCGAGCTGTGGCATACGGGCGCATTTTCGTCGGCAACGGTGTGGGTGTTCGGCACTTACCCCGTGTATTACCTTATGCGCCGGCGTTTGCAAGTGCCTGCGCTCACCGGCCTGCTGATTGATTTGCTGCTGATTACGCCGTTTGCGCTGCTGTATATTTTCACCGCTTCCGATAGTTTGGCGATGATTGCCGCGCAGCCTTCGCTGGTGGGGTTTATCGTGCTGCTGGGCGCGGGCAGCGCATTGGCGATGCAGTTCAATCTGTATGCCGGCGGTACGCTGCCGGTGGTGTTGTTCGGTATGTTGAGTTATAGTCAATTAAAATAAGAACTACGTAGCAGTGCAGTCATAAAATCTCCCACGGCAGGTAAAACTTTCCGCAAATGCTTTTTAATATTCGCCCATACCTTTTCAATCGGATTAAGCTCGGGTGAATAAGGAGCAAGGGGCAATACTTTATGTCCCTGCTTCTGCGCCATTTCAGTCAAAACCGCCATACGGTGGAAACGGGCATTGTCCATAATGATGACGGATTTCTCCGTCAGTTCGGGCAGCAGCATTTGCTCAAACCATGCTTCGAACAGGCTGCCGTCCATGGTGCCGCAATAGGTCATGGGGGCAATCAGGCTGCCTTTACCTTGGATTTGTGCCGCAACCAATGAAATACGTTGGTATTTTCTGCCGCTGATTTGTGCTTTGACGGGTACGCCTTTTTTCGAGTAAGCGTAAGGGCGGTAAAAAAAGGTGTCGAACCCTGTTTCATCAAGAAAAACTGCTTGATAGTCAGTATATTGGCTCAATGCTTGTTGATAAGCGGCTACTTGTTCGGGTTTTTGTTCTTTGTATGTGGTGGTCTTTTTTTTCGTGTGATGCCCATGACTTTGAGCAGGTAGCTGACATTTGGGGCGCTGCACCCTAAATGTTCTGCGATTTCGTGCAGGTAGGCATCAGGATGCTGTTCGAGATAGTCTGAAAGCTGTTGCCTGTCTATTTTTGTGGCATTACCACCTTTGACTTGATGCGCCAGTGAACCTGTTTGTTCATAGAGTCGCAGCCAACTGCTCAGCGTTTTGTCGCTGATACCATATACACGGCAGACTTGGCTTGCATTTTGGCATTGCCGGTAATATTCGATTGCTTTTTGTCGGAGTTCTATCGGGTAGGCCATTTTTTTCTGCTGGTAAGGGGGAGTAAAGTTCGGAATTCTTATTTTAATTCACTATATTTGGAGCCTGCTTTGCTGTTTGTGGCTTCGGTGTTGGTGTTGGGCGAGCAGGTTTCAATGGTTTCGCTGGCCTGTTATTCGCTGATTTGGCTGGGTTTGGGGCTGGTGCTGCTCGACGGCCTGCGCGCAGTCGGCGTGCAGCGGCTGGCGCGGAACAGGGCTTTGCAGCAGGGTTAGGGCTTTAGATGTGTTTGTGTGCCGCGGGCAAATGTTTCATGCCGTCTGAAAAATGTTTTCAGACGGCATGCTTGTTTTTTGACTCGCGATAAAACCGGCAATGTTTAGCCGTATTTCACCGAATCGTTGCCGCTGCCTTTTTGGATAAACTCGATTTTATAGCCGTCGGGGTCTTCCACAAACGCAATCACGGTGGTGCCGTGCTTCATCGGGCCGGCTTCGCGGGTAACCTTGCCGCCTTTGGCGCGCACGGCATCGCAGGCGGCGTAGGCGTCGTCCACTTCGATGGCGATATGGCCGTAGCCTGTGCCCAAATCATATTCTTCGGTGTCCCAGTTGTGGGTGAGTTCCAAAACGGTGTGGTCCGCTTCGCTGCCGTAGCCCACAAACGCCAGTGTGAAGCGGCCTTCGGGGTAGTCGTGTTTGCGCAGCAGCTTCATGCCCAATACATCTTGATAAAATGCTAATGATTTGTCGAGGTTACCGACGCGCAGCATGGTGTGGAGCATTCTCATGGTTAATCCTTTCTTAAACGGTTTGCCGCCCCGGGGCGCGGCCCAAGCTTGATTTTAGCACGGTGCGCCGCGGGCGGTGCGGTTGTGCCGGCCGCTTTCAGACGGCCTTTGCGGTTTGGGCCTTCATGCAGCGGCAAATCGTGCAATTGTTGACATTTTAATGTTGTTTTTCGCGCTGAAATTCGTTATAAAGCAAGCGTTAAGTTATGTTTTTCCGATTAACCGAGTTTGAATGAAGGAACGAAGAGATGAGAATTGGTATCCCAAGAGAATCTCTGGCAGGCGAAACGCGCGTGGCTTGTACGCCGACCACCGTTGCGCAGTTGCAGAAACTGGGCTTCGAAGTGGTGGTGGAAAGCGGCGCGGGCACGGCTGCCGGGTTGGTGGATGCGGCTTACGAAGCGGCCGGCGCATCGCTGGCGAACGCCGAAAACGTGTGGGCCAGCCCGCTGATTTATAAAGTGAACGCACCCAACGATGTGGAAATAGGCCGTCTGAACGCCGGCCAAACGCTGGTGAGCTTTTTGTGGCCGGCGCAAAATCCTGAACTGGTGCAAAAACTTGCCGATAAAAAAGTGAATGTGCTGGCGATGGATATGGTGCCGCGCATTTCGCGTGCGCAGGCTTTGGATGCGCTCTCTTCTATGGCCAACATCAGCGGCTACCGCGCCGTGATTGAAGCGGCCAACGCGTTCGGCCGTTTCTTCACCGGCCAGATTACCGCCGCAGGCAAAGTGCCGCCCGCACAAGTGCTGATTATCGGTGCGGGCGTGGCCGGTTTGGCCGCCATCGGCACGGCAAACTCTTTGGGCGCCGTTGTAAAAGCGTTCGATACGCGCTTGGAAGTGGCTGAGCAGATCGAATCGATGGGCGGCCAGTTCTTAAAACTCGATTTTCCGCAGGAAGCGGGCGGCAGCGGCGACGGCTACGCCAAAGTGATGAGCGACGAATTCATCGCCGCCGAAATGAAGCTGTTTGCCGAGCAGGCCAAAGAGGTGGACATCATCATCACCACCGCCGCCATTCCCGGCAAACCCGCGCCCAAGCTGATTACCAAAGAAATGGTGGAAAGCATGAAGGCGGGCAGCGTGATTGTGGATTTGGCCGCGGCCACCGGCGGCAACTGCGAATTGACCAAACCGGGTGAATTGTTCATCACTAACAACGGCGTGAAAATCATTGGTTACACCGATATGGCCAACCGCCTGGCGGGGCAGTCTTCCCAGCTTTACGCCACCAATCTGGTCAATTTAACCAAGCTGTTAAGCCCCAATAAAGACGGTGAAATCGCGCTGGATTTCGAAGACGTGATTATCCGCAACATGACCGTTACCCGCGAGGGCGAAATCACGTTCCCGCCGCCCGCCATCCAGGTTTCCGCCGCACCGCAGCAAGCGCCGTCTGAAAAAGCCGCGCCCGCAGCCAAACCCGAGCCGAAACCCGTTCCCGCTTGGAAAAAACTGGCGCCTGCCGTAATCGGCGCAGTGTTGGTTTTATGGGTGGGTGCAGTGGCGCCTGCCGCTTTTCTGAACCACTTTATCGTGTTCGTGCTCTCTTGCGTGATCGGTTATTACGTGGTGTGGAACGTGAGCCATTCGCTGCACACGCCGCTGATGTCGGTAACCAATGCGATTTCGGGCATCATCGTGGTCGGCGCGCTTTTGCAAATCGGCCAGGGCAACGGTTTTGTGTCGCTGCTCGCCTTTATCGCGGTGCTGATTGCCAGCGTGAATATCTTCGGCGGTTTTTACGTTACCCGCCGTATGTTGAATATGTTTAGGAAAGGGTAAATTATGAAACATTCAAAACTATTGATACTGTCTGCTGCTTTATCAGTTACATTTTTATCAGCTTGCGAAGTAAGTAATCATGAAAATTCTAAAGTTCAACAATCAACCTTAAAAGGAAAAGACAATATGCAACCCCAAAGCCCTATGCTGAACGAAATTTTCTCTAGCGAAAAATACATCCGCCCCGGTCAGTCCAAAGATGTAAACCATATTGTTTCTAAATATCTCCCAATTGGCTCTTCTAAAGAGGAAGTAATTAATAAATTAAATGAAATGAATCAGAATTATAAAGAAGAGGGTAACATTATCCATGCAGGATATAGAAAAAAGACACCTCCTATGACTCCACAAGCAGGAGTTAGAATTACTTTGAAATTCAATAATTTTAGTTATTTAGAAAATATTGATAGTGAATTTTCTTATGCTCAATAACAATAGGAGAATATAAATGGCAAACGAAAAAATAGAAGTCGGCTATCGGCATATCGGTACATTTGCGGGAGTGGATTATCATCATAAGTTTTTGCTCTATACTGATAAAACAGGAGGGCAATATACCATCAGTGGATGGACAGGGGAAGAAACTACACCTCAACTCCCTCTAGGAAAAATTCATATCGAGACAGGCTTACCTGAACACATAGGACTGCCATATGATGCTGAAAATCCAGATAATATCAATAATAGAAATGCTTGGTATAAAGACGAATATGACAATCCTATTAGCCCACAAAAACAATACCGCGAACTAATCGCCCAAGCCCCCGATTTGTCTACCAAATGGGCGGAAATGGTACGCAATGCCCAAAGTAAGGACAATATCTATCCTTACGATTTCTTGAGGCAAAATTCCAATACCCTTGCCGATACCTTATTGCGCGAGGCAGGATTTCCTGAGCCTGAAAAAGACGGCATATTCCGACATCTTGCCCCGGGTTCAGGAAATAAGCTGGATAAAGGTATTGTACCGCAACATCCTGACGATGCGGGCATTTCCGACCTGAAGGACTTGAGTTATCTTGAAGAAGAAAAACTCAAAGAAAATCCTCAATATGCCATGCAGACGCAGGCAGAAACTGTTGATAATCCCAAACCCCAATCCAAATACGAAGAAACTATGGCGATGTTGCAAGGATTGTTAAACGATACCGACGGCTCGTATGCCCAAAAAGTGCTTGCAGAACACTCTGAACAAGTTGCACGTTTTGATGAAAAAGTTCGTCAGAGTATGGAAGAAGAGCAAAGCAAACAGCAGGCATTGGCGGATAGAGAGAGCCAAATTCAACAGGAAGCACAACAAAGAGGGCTTTCACACTCGTTCGGTTAAAGATATGCCGTCTGCACACGCCGCTGATGTCGGTAACCAATGCGATTTCGGGCATCATCGTGGTCGGCGCGCTTTTGCAAATCGGCCAGGGCAACGGTTTTGTGTCGCTTCTCGCCTTTATCGCGGTGCTGATTGCCAGCGTGAATATCTTTGGTGGTTTTTACGTTACCCGCCGTATGTTGAATATGTTTAGAAAGGGTTGAGCAAATTACTCCATATGGGGAAAGAGAAAACCCCATATGGAGTAATTGAATAAGGAATCCAAAGATATGAAGAAAAAACTTTTTGTTTCTATGGTATTGCTGTTCTCTGCCGGCTGCGATTTGGGTTTTCCAAGAATATATGTGAACTATGATCATTTACCTGAAGGAGAGATAAAGGAATTTATCATCAAAACCTTTCCTAATGATCTTGAAAGCAACGAGTTGGGCAATCTTATCCAGCTTCACCTAAGTGGTAATAATAGTGCTGAAAATATCAGAAATGCCGCTTCAAGAATAGGCATGATTTGTCAAACAGAAAAAGATTTTTGCGAATATAACGGATATATACGGACACGAGCTACTGGAGGATATTCTGGTAGTGGTCGGGCAAAACACATTTACCGCATTATTATTTTTCCAAATGCAGGAGTAAATTCTTTAAGAGTTGATGAGAAAATTGTAGAAGACACAGAGAAAGGTACTTGAAAATGGCAAATACGGGAAATTATAAAATTGTCAAATCACAACTCCCACAAAGACTATCCGAAAAAGGAACAAAAACACAACTGGTTTTTTATTATGGAGAAGACGAATATCCATTTGTAAAAAATTGGCCGTCTGAAAACGGTTATCATCATTAGGCATGGCACCACAAGAAGTTCAAGATAAAAACTTTAACTTAAACGAACTGTTTTCAGTTGAGTTGGAAATTCGGAGAATCTGAAATGAATACGCAAAATTACCCGGCCGATAGCGAAGTTATTTTTTCAGACGGCCTGTGTGTTTTATCAGGCCGTCTGAAAAAATAACTTCCATCAAAAATTCTGTAATCGGGAAAGGATTTCGGAATGAAAAAACTGTTAACCCTGATAGGCTGTTCGGCAATGCTGCTGTCGGCCTGCGACTTGGAGAGCGGCAAAATGTTTGATTCGGCTTATGATTTCCGCGGACTGCCGAAAGCGGAGAGCGATCCCGTGGTAACGGAAAACCCGCAAAAGCACCAGAAATACGAAGTAACGGTTACGTTTAAAGACGCGCCGGGTAAATTTGAAATTGCCAAGCTGGTGGAAAATTATTCCGCACGCAACTGTATGATTACCACCAACCGCATGGCGGGCGCGACCGCATTGGTGCATTACCAGCCCGAGTTTGCGCTGCAAAAAATCAGCGATACGGTTTACCGTGGCGAGTTCTATACCGACAGGCCGTTGAACGAGGATTATTATGGGCAAGGTGTGTGCCAATGGCAGAATTTCGCCATTTCTATGAGTTTCCGTGCCGATAGTGATGCAAAAAGCACTTATTTTTCAGAAGATATTGATGCAGAGGTGCTGAAAAAGTTATCTGAAAAAGGAGCAACAGAAAAATTGGTTTTTTATCATCAAAAAAAGAATTACCCAATTGCCACTTGGGCTGATAGCGAAACCGGTTATGTTTCATTAGGTTTTACACCCGAACATGCACAGAAATGGGACATCGATTTAAACGATACATTCAGTGTTGAAATCAAGATTAAGAGGATCTGAATATGAATACGCAAAATTATCTGGCCGCATCCGATTTGGCTTATAAAAATTTAAAAGAAGAAACGTTGGTTGATGGTACTGATGGTATCCGATACAAAGTCGTCAAAGCCCTGCACACCCAATCGGGCTACGACGGCTATATCCTGCACCGCGAAGACACCAACGAACTGATTGTCGCCCACCGCGGTACCTGGCCCGAAAAAGGCGCGTTAACCGCCGATGCGCTGACCGATTTGGGTATGGCGGTTAACCAAGTCAACAACCAGTATCCCGATGCCAAAAGACTGACGGAAAGATTACTTTTTCAGACGGCCTGAAACCTTTGCAATATCCATGCCGTCTGAAAAAGCGATTTTCCCTTTACGGTTCTGCAATTCAGGAAAGGATTCGGAATGAAAAAACTGTTAACCCTAATCGGCTGTTCAGCACTTTTGCTGACGGCCTGCAACTTGGAGGATGGAAAAATGTTTGATCCGGCTTATGATTTCCGCGGACTGCCGAAAGCGGAGAGCGATCCTGTGGTAACGGAAAACCCGCAAAAGCGTCAGAAATACGAAGTAACGGTTACGTTTAAAGACGCGCCGGGCAAATTTGAAATTGCCAAACTGGTGGAAAACTATTCTGCGCGTAATTGCAGATATACCACCAACCGCATGGCGGGGGCGACCATGTTGGCGCATTACCAGCCTGAATTTGCCTTGCAAAAAATCAGCGATACGGTTTACCGTGGCGAGTTTTATACAGACCGCCCGTTAAACGAAGATTATTACGGACAGGGTGTTTGCTTGTGGGAAATGTTCAGTATCCGTTTGAGTTTTCGTGCAAATGACAATAAAAAAAGTACCTATTTTTCAGAGAGTATTGATCAAGAGATCTTGCAAAAGCTATCCGAAAAAGGGGCGACAGCGAAACTGGTTTTTTATCATCAAAAGAGAAATTACCCAGTCGCCACTTGGCTTGACGATGAAACCGGTTTTGTTTCGTTAGGGATTTCAACCGAAGAAGCACAACAAAGAAATATTGATTTGAAAGACACATTCCGTGTTGAAGTAGAAATCCGGAGAATCTGAAATGAATACGCAAAATTATTTGGCTGTATCTGATTTGGCTTATAAAAATTTGAAAGTTGATACAGAAGTAGACGGTATTGACGGTGTTAAGTATGAAGTCGTCAAAGCACTGCACACGAAATCAGGTTACGACGGCTATATCTTGCACCGCAAAGACACTAACGAACTGGTTGTCGCCCACCGCGGCACCTGGCCCGAAAAAGGGGCATTGACCGCCGATGTGCTGACCGATTTGGGTATGGCGGTCAATCAAATCAACAACCAATACCCCGATGCCAAAAGGCTGACGGAAATGGCCATCAAATACAGTCAAGAAAATATAAGATACCAAGGCGCAGCCGTCCGCCAAGCGGGGCATTCGCTCGGCGGCACGCTGGCGCAGCTGTGCGGCTACAACTATGCCCAGCAAACCGAAACATTCAATGCCTACGGTGCCGCCGATTTGAAAGAAAAACTGCACGGCAGGCAAAACAATACCATGCTGATTACCAACCATGTCCGCGGCACCGACCCCGTCAGCGCGGCCAGCCCGCATTTGGGAAAAGTGGAACATTATCTGAACAATACCGAACGTTTGGTTCTGTATGGCAGCGGTTACGGCAAATTGAATATCCTGCCCAATTCCCCCTGGCAGGCTGCGGTAGGCGGCGTGATTATGGATCACGGGATCGACAACTTCCAACAAGGCGGGCTTTCGGCACGGGACCGCGGGTTTGCCGCAGAAAACAGGGAATTGCTTAGGGAATTCCGTTCGGAGTTTCAGAAGGAAGCGGAAAAGGCGGGGCAAAACATCAAATATATTCAGGATAAAGTTAACGAATCAATCCGGCAGAGCAAAGACTTCTTGAAGATTTCCGCCGATTCGGATACGCCCGAAACCCGGCTTGCCCGGCTTGTTGCCGATGCCGGAGGCGGTGATCGGTTTGCGCAGGAAGCGCGGCACACCGACTATCTTGCCGCCGCACCCGCCGCAGTGCAGACGGCGCAGGCACCGCAATCCAAATACGACGAAGTCAGAGCCATGCTGAAAGGGCTGCTTAACGATACCGACGGTTCCTACGCGCAAAAGGTGCTTGCGGAACACCCCGAACAGGTTGCGCGCTTTGATGAAAAAGTCCGCCTGAGTATGGAACAGGATAAACAGATAGAGCTGGCGGCGCGGGAGAGCCAAATCCAGCAGGAAACGCAGCAGAGAGGTTTTTCACGGTCGTTCGGCTGATTTTTTAATAATCTGTTTGATAAACGGGTTTCTATTTAAACGAGGAATTTAATCAATGAATGAGTTGGATCACGCTTCCGAACGTTTGGAGGATCTTATTGTCGATATGGTCAAATTGATGACCAAATATCAAAACGATAGTGAGAAAATTGTCGGCAACCTGCAAAAAGAGTTGGATAAATCCTTAGGCCAACAACGAAAAATGATGGTGGCAATGGTAAAAGAAGATTTGATGCAAAAGGCAGCAAGCCAAGTGCAAAGCTATGCGGAAGATATGGAAGAAGCACGGAATCAAATGATCCGGCAAGTGGCTGAATTTAACACATATCTGCATAGCGTAAAAAGTGAGAACCAAAAGATATTCAGGCAAACCGTGTTGGGTGCTGCCATTACGCTTGCTGCTTTGACTATCGGCGGTATTGCGTTGGTTTTCTTTTATACAAATATTATTTCGCAAAAGAAATTAGAGGCGGATATGCTTACCCGTATTAATAATGCGGATATTGTGCAATGCGGCAATAACCTGTGCGCTAAAACGGGGAAGGCAGGGGCGAACGGTTATAGAATTATCCAAAACCGCCAGTAAAAATATCTATCCTGAAATTTTCAGACGGCTTAAATTTTAAATTTCATGATCCCTTAGGAGAACCAAGATGTCTCAAGGATTGGTAACCGCGGCATACATCGTTGCCGCCATTCTGTTTATTTTCTCGCTGGCGGGGCTTTCCAAGCAGGAAACCGCCAAAAACGGCTGCTATTACGGCATCGCCGGTATGGCGATTGCGCTGTTCGCCACGATTTTCAGCGAAAACACTGCCGGTTTGGGCTGGATTATCATCGCCATGGCCATCGGCGCGGCAATCGGTATTTATAAAGCGCAAAAAGTCGAAATGACCGAGATGCCGGAGCTGATTGCGCTGCTGCACAGTTTCGTCGGCCTGGCCGCCGTGTTGGTAGGCTTCAACAGCTTTATCGAAGCAGGTAGTGTCGATCCGGAAATGCACACCATCCACTTGATCGAAGTGTTTTTAGGCGTGTTTATCGGCGCGGTAACGTTTACCGGCTCGATTGTGGCCTTCGGCAAACTCAACGGCAAAATCAGCAGCGCACCGCTGCAACTGCCGCACAAACACAAGCTGAATCTGGCTTCGATTGTGGTGTCGTTTCTGTTGCTGCTGCTGTTTGTCGGCGCAGACGGCAGCTGGTTCGCCCTGATTCTGATGACCTTAATCGCGCTGGCGTTCGGTTGGCATTTGGTGGCTTCTATCGGCGGTGCCGATATGCCGGTGGTGGTGTCCATGCTCAACTCTTATTCGGGTTGGGCGGCTGCGGCGGCGGGTTTCATGCTCGGCAATGATTTGCTGATTGTTACCGGCGCGCTGGTAGGATCGAGCGGCGCGATTCTGTCGTATATCATGTGTAAGGCCATGAACCGCTCGTTTATTTCGGTGATTGCCGGCGGCTTCGGCACCGACGGCACCTCTGCCGCCGCAGGCAGCGAAGAAGTGGGCGAATACCGTGAAGCCAAGCCTGCCGAAGTGGCAGAAATGCTGAAAAACGCCTCGAGCGTCATCATCACCCCGGGCTACGGCATGGCGGTGGCGCAGGCGCAATATCCGGTGGCCGAAATCACCGAGCTTTTGCGTAAAAACGGCACCGAGGTGCGCTTCGGCATCCACCCCGTCGCCGGCCGCCTGCCCGGCCATATGAACGTGTTGCTGGCCGAGGCCAAAGTGCCTTACGACATCGTATTGGAGATGGACGAAATCAACGACGATTTCCCCAACACCGACGTGGTGCTGGTAATCGGCGCCAACGATACGGTCAACCCCGCCGCACAAACCGACCCCAACTCGCCGATTGCCGGCATGCCGGTGTTGGAGGTGTGGAAGGCCAAAGAAGTGGTGGTGTTCAAACGCTCGATGAATACCGGCTACGCAGGCGTGCAAAACCCGCTCTTTTTCAACGAAAACAGCGTGATGTGCTTCGGCGATGCCAAAGCCACGGTAGATGAGATTCTGGCTGAGTTGAAGAAATAAAGGCCGTCTGAAAAGCAGCAATGCCTGTCTGAAAAGTTTTCAGACAGGTATTTTTATAGTGGATTAAAATAAGAATGCCGAAGTAGGGTAAAACGATTCTTTAGCATATCGCCCAATTGCAAGTTTGAATACAGTTATTTCATTTCGGAGTTTTTATTTGAATTCACTATATCATCACCGTTTTTGCAAATCCATTATCGGCATGGAAAAAGCCAGCTGCGCGACAAACCTGTTTGGCGGGTTTGTTCAAAAGCTTCGGTAAGCTCATCGTGGTGCAAGACGCGCCGATATATACGCCCGCATTTGCAACAACGCGAACTCATCACTCTGGCGGCATTGGGCGGCTGCGAAAAACAGCTTTGCGTGCACATTTATACTTCATTGAACGTGGGCTGGTCGAAACAGCAGGTTATCGAAACCTTTATGCAGTGCATTCCTTATGTGGGCTTTCCCAAGGCGTTGAACACCGTTTATGCCGCCGAAGAAGTGTTGGCCGCAAGTGGCGAAGAAGACAAGCCATAACAGTATCGATTTGTTGCCTGCTGCCGACCGGCCGCTTGAAAATGAGTAGCAATAAGGTACTGATAGTAACTTCCACTAGGCTCATACAGTTGTTGGTGGGCAGCACTATGCCATGATCGGCAGCCAGCCATAGCCGCACAGCAGCAGGGCGGGCTTCATCCGTTCACCCCCAGCGCCCATTCCAGCGCGGCGGTGTCTTCGTAAAAGTGGTACAGCGCCAGCTTGCCGGCCTCGTCAAACTTCATCACCAGCGCCCAGTCGCTGGCAAAGGGGCGGCCGGTGGCGCGGGCGGTGTGTTTCAGACGGCCATACATCACCACGTGCTGGCCTTGGGCGATGGTGTCGTGGATTTCGAATTCGCCCGGCGTCAGCATGTCGGCAAATGTCTGAAAGAAAGCGGCAGCGCCTGCGTGGCCGCGATGGCGGCCGTAGGCGCGCACCTGGGCCGACGGCTCGGGCCGGGTGCTGATGAACACCACATCTTCGGCACAGGCGGCCAGGGCTTGGGGCAGTTTGCCGGCGAACACGTCGGCAAGAAATTGTTGGGCTTGGGCTTGGTAGGTCATGAGGGTTCCCTAAGGTTAGTTAAAGGTTGGAAAACGTGAGCTTGCCGATGGTTTGGCTACTTGCCAGCAGCGCCAATGCGTGCTGCACGTTCTGTGCGCATACCGGGCCGAGGCAGCAGGTTTGCGTGCTGCGCAAAAGCCCTTCGTCCAGCCAGCGGCTGATTTGGTTGAGGATGTGCCCTTGCGTCGGCCTGTCTGAAGGCTGAAACAGCGGCTTGGTGAACATGTATTCCCAATGAAAGGACAGGCTTTTTTGCATCAGCGGGTTGAGGTCTGCCGCCGCGGCCAAGGGCACGATGCAGGCGATGTGGCCAAACGGCTGCATCAAGGGAGGCAGGGTTTTCAGATAGGCATCGGGGTGGTGGGCCAGCACGGCGTGGCTGACGGCCTCGGGCAGTTGCGCGGCAAGCGGGCGGCTGTGGTCGATCACTCGGTGCGCGCCCAGTTGCAGGCACCAGTCGCGTGATTCAGGGCGCGAGGCGCTGGCGATGATTTCCACATCCGGCAAGCGTGCCGCCAGCTGGATCAGCTGCGACCCCACCCCGCCGGCACCACCCAGCACCAGCAGCCTGCCACGCTCAAGGCAAAAGTGCTCGTGCAGCAGCTCCCACGCAGTCAGCGCCGTCAACGGCATCGCGGCGGCCTCTGCGGCGCTCAAACGCGCAGGTTTGATGCCAACCAGATCGGCGTGCACGGCTTGGTATTGGGCAAAACATCCGGCGCGGGAGACATCGCCCGCGTAATACACCGCATCGCCCACGGCAATGTGCTGCACCGCTGCGCCGGTTTGTACCACCGTGCCGCAGGCATCAAAGCCCAGAATGGAAATGGCCGGGTTTTCCCGCGCACGCGCCAACAGACGCTGGTCGGCCGGGTTGATGGCGGCGGCGTCTACCCGCACCAGCACATCCTGCTCGCCCACCGCCGGCAGCGGTACTTGTGCATCTTTGAGGGCAAAGCCGTCGTCGCGGTCAATCACTACCGCGTGCATCGCAGCGGACATTGTCATTCCCCCGTGCTCCAGCCCACCAGCTTGACGACCAGCGGGCGCACGGCCAGTAAACTGGCAAAAGCCACCGGCCAGGTGATGAGGTAGGCACGCGCCAGCCGCGCCGGGTAGCCAGCGTCCACCCCCGTGTTGAGCGCCACCAGCACGCCGCTTACGATCAACACCATGATGGCCGAGGCGTAGAAGGCAAAGGCGATGCCGGCGTATTTTTTGGGGAGCTTTTTCATGGTTGCGCCGTTTGCTGCACCGGCCAACCGTTATTGGCAAGCTTGGGCAACGTATTCATTGCCGCATGGCAAGCAGGCGACAAGCCGGTGCGGTGGGAAGACAAGGTTTTTTTCATCACATTATTCCTGTGTGCCGGTGGAATGGTCGCAGTATGAATTGTTTTAAAATCAAATAAAATAAGATAAATTGTCAATCATTGATGATTTATGCACAAAGAGAAAGATATGGCAGCCGCTCTGGATTGGAACGACATTCAACATTTCGTGATTTTGGTGGAACAGGAAACATTGACTGCGGCAGCAGAAGCGTTGGATGTACAGCACAGCACGGTGTCGCGCCGCGTGGCGCAGTTGGAAGCGGCGCTCGGGCTGCGCTTGTTCGACCGCATCGGAAAGCGCTATCTGCTTACCGAAGACGGTGAGCGCCTGTATGCCCACGCGCGCGAGTTGGCCAAGGATGTGAAGGTGTTACAACATCTGGCGTGTGAACAGCGGCAAGCAGTGGCAGAAGTGGCGATCACGGCACCGCCGGTGGTATTGCAGGCCTTGTTGCTGCCGCATTTGCCGCTGCTTTATGCCCGGGTGCCCAGGGTGCGTTTGCTGCTGCAAAGCAGTGCCGAAGTGCGCAATCTGCACCAGCGCCAAGCCGATATCGCCTTGCGCCTGTTGCGCCCGCAAGCGCCGGATTTGGTGGTGCGCCGCTTGCGCAGCCTGCGTTTTGGTTTTTATGCCGACAGCGGCTATCTGCGCCGCAGCGCGCGTGCTGATTGGCAATTTTTAACCCTGTCCACGCAAAACCCGTTAAGCCGCTGGGCACAAGAAATGATTGGCAGCGGCGCAGTGGCGCTGGCCTGCAACGATTTCGCACTGATCAAACAAGGCGTATGCGCCGGGCTTGGCATCGGCTTTTTGCCTGCCGACAGCGTGCAAGCGGCCGACGGCTTGCAGCCGGTGGCATTGCAGGGCACAGCACCACAGGTGCACGAAGAAACCTTGTATCTGGTGATGCACGAAGACGTGCGCCGCTCGCCAGCCGTGCGCGCAGTGGCGGATTTTCTGGTGGAGGTGTTGGCGCAAGAAGCGTAGCTTGGGTTGAGAACCCAAGATGATTTTTTGGGTAAAGTTTTATTCGATATTCGATTCAAGCGATGCTTGCTCGAAGGCTACCTGAAAGGCCGTTTGTAAAAGATATTGCGATAAGGCCATCAAAATATTTGCCCAAACACAAGGATTCGACCCGCCATGAAACCCGTGAACGATTTAAGCCAACTGCGCAATCTTGGTGCCAAATCTGCCGAAATGCTGGCCAAAGTGGGCATTTGTACTGCACAGGATTTACGGCAATTGGGTGCCGTTCAGGCTTACTTACGGGTTATCGAAAGCGGCAGCAAGCCCTCTTTGAATCTGCTGTGGGCCATTGAAGGCGCCTTGACTGACCGCGACTGGCGCGACATTGCACAAGATGAAGCATTACCCTTGCTATTGGCGGTGGAAGATGCGCAGAAACCTATATCGTAGGTCGGGCATTCATGCCCGACAAAGGTAGCGAACAAATTCTGTCGGGCATGAATGCCCGACCTACTGGCTTATGGGCCATTGAAGGCGCCTTGACTGACCGCGACTGGCGCGACATTGTACAAGATGAAGCATTGCCCTTACTATTGGCGGTAGAAGATGCGCAGAAACCCGTACCGTAGGTCGGTCATGCCCGTCCCGCGGACTGTCAAATAGAAAAACTGGAGACGAAAAATGACCAAGCTCGATCCCTTGATTGCCGTCAAAAATGTTGCGGCCAGTGCCGACTGGTATTGCGGCCTGTTTGGTTTCCACAACGTGCACGGCGGTGATCATTTTGCGGTTTTGAATTCGCCGGAGAACGAAACCGTATTGTGCTTGCACGCTTGGGGCGCGGATGAGCATCCAACCATGGTCGATCAGGATATCCCGACGGGAAACGGATTGCTTCTGTATTTCAGAACGAATGACTGGCAAACCATCCGGAACCGTCTTGATCGCATCGGCTGGGCCATTGAAGAAGATGTGCATCAGAATCCCAATTCGCGCAAACAGGAATTTTCTTTCCGGGATCCCGACGGCTATTTCATTACCGTCACAGAAAGCCATCACTACGAAGGCTAGTAGGTTGGGCATTGATGCCAGACAAAGGTAGTGAACAAATTCTGTCGGGCATCAGTGCCCGACCTACTGGTTTACACCTAAAATGTCATATTTTATCGCTTGCCCGAGCCAGCCTACTCATGCAAGCATTCTTCCCACACTCCCTTTTCCAATGCAACCCGGTTACCCCATTGCGTAACGGCTTGCAATACCGGAATGGCCGTGCGCCCGAAATCAGTAAGCGCATATTCCGTTTTCACAGGCGGTTTGGTACCGTATTGAGTGCGCGATACCAAGCCGTCACGCTCCAATTCTTTCAATTGCTTGCTCAACACCGCTTCGGTGGCCGCATTCAGACAGGCATACAGTTCGCCGAAGCGTTTCCCCCCATCTTGCAGGTGGTACAAAATCGTAGCCTTATATTTTCCACCGATTAAATCCATCGCCAGACTGACGGTACAAGGGTAACGTTTGCCGTTTAGTTGCACAAAATCGGTTTGGCATTCTGTTCTCATACGTTTTAACCTATTCAAAAGGATAGTTATTTCCCGATTGTATTGCCATCGTTATACTCGTCTTCTCCAACCCTTATTAGGAGAGCAAGTATGACACAACCTTTAATCGCGGTGGCAGGTGCCGCCAGCAAGCAAGGACGCAGCGTGGTGGATTCCCTATTGGCAGACGGCGGATTCCGAGTGCGTGCGTTAACCCGAAGCCCGCAATCCGAATTGGCCCAGTCATGGGTCAAACGGGGTGCGGAAGTGGTATCCGCCGATGATTTGGCTGCCGCATTCCACGGAGCAAACGGCGTATTTTTAATGACGCCGCCTACGCCGCCGAACAACTCGCAGGAATATGCAACCGGTTGTTTGATGGCGGATGCAGCAGTAGCCGCCGGGGTGCGGCACATTGTGTTCAGCACCTTGGAAAATGTGGACGAACGTACCAAGGGTATGAAGTTTGCACCACATTTTACCGACAAAGCCCGCATTGCCGATTACATTCGCCGCCTGCCCGTACAGAGCAGTTTCGTGATGATCGCTTTTTTCTTCACCAATCTGATGGAATACTACCTGCCGCGTTGGGAGAATGACAAACTGCTGATTCCGATTTATTTGCCCGAAGACTTCCGAGCTCCTTTCGCCGATCCGTTAAGCATCACCGGCCCTGCAGTGTTGGACATTTTCAAACGGCCGCAAGACTACGACGGCGTAACCGTACCGTTGGTGGGCGATTGGATAAGCCCGCGCGAAATGGTGGAAACCTTTACCCGCTTAACAGGCATTCCCGCCGAATACCGCAATGCTTATACCCGCGAAGGGTTGCTACATTATTTTCCCGAGTTTGCCGCTAACGAATTACTGGTGCAAGAGTTGTTGGGGATGGTGCAATATGCAGTGGAATACGGCTATTTCAGTCCGGCCAACCGCCCGGAACACATCACCCCGGATGCTTTGAACTGGGAAGCCTTCCTGCGGCGAACCGGATGGAAAGGAGAAAAAGCCGAATTTTGAGTTCGCAGTTCCGCAGGTCGGGCATTGATGCCCGACAAAGGTAGTCAACAAATTCTGTCGGGCATCAATGCCCGACCTGCTGGCTGCCAGCGTGGTTTTTCCGGTAGGGAGGAGGAGAAGGGGAAACGCCCACGTTGCCAATCTTTAGCAGGCAAGCCTTTTATTCGGCCAAACGCAAGAGTTCAAAGCCGGTAACGGTGTGGGCTTGCGGGTTGCCGAACAGTTGCGGAAAGCGGGAGTTGACCACCCAGATTTGCCCGTTGCGTAAGGTGGCGGTGGCGGCGCCTTGCACACCGCTGCATCGGCTGGCGGCAGAACAGCGCTGGCAAACCTTATCGCTGGGAGTTTGCCAAAGACGGGCAGAAAATCAATGTGGCGGTGAACGGCCCGCTGATGCCGGATGATTTCGAATTGATGCAGCAGGCGGCGCTGGATGGCGTGGGGCTGGCCTATTCGGAAGTCACGCAGTGCAGTCAATATTTTGAAAGCGGGCAATTGATACGCGTACTGGCAGATTGGTGCACACCCTATCCCGGTTTTTTTCTGTATTACCCCAGCCGCCGCACTTCGGCTGCCCTGCGCGCGCTGATTGAAATGCTGCGTTATCCGTTACCTGTCTGAGAATATGCCTATAACAGTTTTTACTGTTTCAGGCCGTCTGAAATACCTGCTGCATTGTGCCCGGAACAAGTTCGGGCATGACGCAGGGGCTAAAATACCAGTATGAATTTTGTAAGAGTTACGGCTCGACGCTTTTATAGAAAGCGGGGGCGAATTGAATTACAATCGTCGGTGTTTTTATTTCAAGCCAGAATAGGTTTTTATTATGAACATTACCGCCCGTTGCGCCGCCGTATTGCTGTGTGCCGGTTTGCTTGCCGCTTGCAGCGAACAGCAGCAGGAAGCCGTTAAACAAACGGCTGCCGATTCTTTCCGCAACGAATTTACCGCCGCGTTTACCCAAGCCTGCTTGGAGCGTATTCCCCAAGAAGCAGGCCTTTCCGCCGAGCTGGCGCAGAAAGTCTGCTCTTGCAGTGCAGAGAAAGCGGTGGAAACGGTTTCGGTTGCCGATATGCCCAAGCTGATTCAGGGCGATGCCGAATTAACCCGCAAGGCGATGGAAGCTGCCAAAGCGTGCAAAGACGAAGTGTTCGGCACCAAGGCCGCTTCTGCGGCTTCGGGCGCAAATTGAGATGTGCGGGCGGTTTAGGGAGTGTAGTCGGAAGGCTTGCGAAGCGGTTTTTTGAGGAAAAATCCGCAGATGCAAAGCAAAAAGCACAGCAAGATTGGGTATCTTGCGAGCATTTTTAACGCAGCCGCTGCGGATTTTAACCAAAAATACCGCCGCAACGCTTTCTGACTACACTCCCTATGCAGCCTGACAACACCAACCGGAGTGAGAAAAACGATGACTACCTTATCCCAATTTATTCCGCAGCACCTTGAAAACCACCACCTGCCCGAAGGTTTGGGCAGCGTGCTCGAAGCGATAGTGGCCGCCTGCGTACAGATTAACGGCCAAGTGCGGCAGGGTGCGCTGGCGGGTATTCTCGGCGAAGCCGGCACGGGTAACGTGCAGGGCGAAGACCAGAAAAAGCTCGATGTGATTGCCAACCAATTGCTGATTAACACGCTCAAAACCAACCCGAATGTGGCGGGTTTGGCCAGCGAAGAAGAAGACACTTTCGTAGCCTGCAACGAAAACGGCGGTTATTTGGTGTTGTTCGACCCGCTCGACGGTTCGTCTAACATCGACGTGAACATTTCGGTGGGTACGATTTTTTCGATTTTGGCCAAGCCCGAAGGCGGTTTGACAACCGAATCGTTTCTGCAAAAAGGCCGCGATCAGGCCGGCAGCGGCTATGTGCTCTACGGCCCGCAAACCCAGCTGGTGTTTACCCTGAAGCACGGGGTGTTTGTGTTTACGCTCGATGAAGCAGGCAATTTCGTGCAAACCCTGGCCAACCCGCAGGTGCCGGCGCAAACCAAAGAGTTTGCGATTAATATGTCGAACCAGCGCCATTGGTTTGCGCCCATGCAGCAATATATCGCCGAACTGCTGGCGGGCGACACCGGTGTGCGCGGCAAAAACTACAATATGCGCTGGGTGGCTTCGATGGTGGCCGAAATCCACCGTATTCTGATGCGCGGCGGCGTGTTTATGTATCCGCAAGACGCGCGCGATCCGTCCAAGCCCGGCAAGCTGCGCCTGATGTATGAAGCCAACCCCTTGAGCCTGGTGTTGGAACAGGCGGGCGGCGCGTCCGGCAATACCGTGCAGGCCATGCTCGATATTCAGCCGGAAGGTTTGCACCAGCGTGTTGCGGTAGTGATGGGCAGCCGCGAAGAAGTGGAGTATGTGGGCAGGCTGCATCGGGCTTAAGCCTGCGTGAATCGTAATGCTGTGAATGGGCGTTAAAACAACAGGCCGTCTGAAAGGAACAATCTTTCAGACGGCCTGTTTTGTTGTTTGACAGATTCTTTTGAGCGGTGAAGAAGAGCAAAATGTCGGATTCGAGAGTCTGGCCTACTGCTCTGAAAACGTTAGTATCCCGCCGTTCCTGTCTGCATGGACAGCGCAGCGGGCTTGCGAATCAATGACGATATATATAATGGTAAATCCACTTAAGAAAAAGTACACAAGTCATACCCGGGCTTGACCCGAGTATCTCCTTTCCTAAAAATTTCTGAAACCCAAAAAGATACTCGGGTCAAGCCCGAGTATGACGAAACTGTTACTAAACAAGTGGTTTGACTGTAATCGGATGTTTCAGACGGCCTGAACGGGCTTTACAAAATTTTCGGGCTTATAAAGCCGTTTCCCAATGCAGCCCGCTTTTTGAGAACACTTGGGCGATTTCGTTGGTGGCGAGGTTGACCGAGGTGAGCTGGCCGCCCCACAGGGCGCCGGTGTCGAGTGCGATTACGCGGTGGTCGTTAACGTAGCCGAGTGCCGACCAATGGCCGAACACGGTGATGTGGCTCAGGTGGCGGCGGTCGGCAGCCTCAAACCAGGGAATCAGGTTTTCGGGCATTTCGTCGGGGCGGCCTTTGAATTCGTAGTCGAGTTTGTTTTTTTTGCGGGTAACGGCGCGCATTCTGGTGAACACGTTGGTGATCATGCGCAGGCGGTCGTAGCCTTCGATTTTGTTTTTCCAGCGGCGCGGCCGGTCGCCGTACATATTGGCGAAATAGCCGCGCGCATCGCCGCTTTGCAGTTCGGTTTCCACTTCGCGGGCGAGTTCGGCGGCTTTTTCGACGCTCCATTCGGGCAGAAGGCCGGCATGCACCAAAACATGGGTGTCGTTTTGCACCAGCAGGGGTTGGGCTTGCAGCCAGCCGAGCATTTTTTTGCTGTCGGGATGTTCGAGCACGGGGGCGATGGTGTCGCCGCGTTTGATTCTGCCGAAACCGTAGGATACGGCCAGCAGGTGCAGATCGTGGTTGCCGAGCACGGTTTGGATGCTGCTTTCGTGCTTCATGGCAAATTGCAGGGCTTCGAGCGATTTGGGGCCGCGGTTGACGATGTCGCCGGTGAGCCAGAGGGTGTCGGTGCCGTGGTTGAAGCCGATGGTGGCGAGCAGGGCGGTGAATTCGTCGTAACAGCCTTGGATGTCGCCGATTGCGTAGTGTGCCATTGTGTGTGGATCCGTTTTGTTTTTATGGCGCGTGAGGCCGTCTGAAACATTCAGACGGCCTTTATGCTGCGTGATAATTTTTTATTCGTTAATCAGGAGGGCGTGCCGTTAGAAAGCGTTACGGCGGTATTTTTGGTTAAAGCCCGCTTAACAAGCTTTCCGACCACATGCCCCTAGTCGTTCAATACCAGCACGGCTTCGGCCTCAACCTGTACGCCTTTGGGCAGGGCGGCAACGCCGACGGCGGCGCGGGCGGGGTAGGGCTGGCTGAAGTATTCCGCCATCACTTCGTTGAAAACGGCAAAATTGTTTAAGTCGGTGAGGTAGGCGTTGACTTTGACGATGTCGTCGAGCGTGCCGCCTGCGGCCTGCGCCACGGCTTGCAGGTTTTTGAACACTTGGTGTGCTTCGGCACGGAAGTCGCCGTTGCCGGCCACGGTCATGGTGGCGGGGTCGAGCGGAATCTGGCCGCTCATGTAAACGGTGTCGCCCGCGCGCACGGCCTGGCTGTATGCGCCGATGGCGGCGGGGGCGTTGTCGGTGTGGATAATGGCTTTCATGCGGGTGCCTTTGCGGTGTAAAGAAAACACGGATTATCTGATAAATCGGCCTGTTTTTCCAGCCGCCTTTTCAGACGGCCCAAGACCTTATGCAAAAAAAGCACGGCCGGTTTTAGGACGTGTAGTCGACCGCGTTGCGGCGGTATTTTTGGTAAAAATCCGCATCTGCGGCGTTAAAAATGCTCGCAAGATATCCAATCTTGCTGTGCTTTTTGCCTTGCATCTGCGGATTTTTCCTCAAAAAACCGCTTCACAAGCCTGTCGACGACACGCCCTAGCGGAAAAACACGGAAGACGGCGGAGCCTGCCGGGGTGAAAGCAGGGTAACGGCGAGGTGCAGCAGGTTTTGCAGGGTTTGGGCGTCGGCGGCCAGTGCGCGCAGGCATAGGGCGCGGGGGGCGCTGCGGCTGACACCCCACAGTAAATTGGGGCTGTGTTCTGCATGGTTTTCAGACAGGCATTGGTGCAGGTTTTCCAGTGGTGCCGATAAATCCGCATCGCCGGTGTGCACATAAAACAGGTTGAGCTGGTGGGTGTAGTGTTCCATTTGCCCGATACGCGCGGGCGGGTAGAGGCCGGGCTACCATTGGATGTTGTCGGTGAGCAGCAGGCGGTTTTGGTGGCGGATGTTGAGGCGGGACGACAACCGCTCGAACGCGAACGCTTCGCCGTTGCGCACGCGGCCGGCGGCAAGGATTTCGCCGTAGAGCAGTTCGGTGTTGTTGTCCAATGTGATTTCGGTGGTTTGGTGCAGGGTGCTGCCGGTGTGCAGCACTAAGGGGTGCGGCAGAAAGGTGAGGCTGCTGCCTTCGGCCAAGCGGATGCGGGTATGCTGCCGCGGCGCGCCGCCTGCGTTCATCGACAGCACGCGGGTGAAGGCTTGGGTGTAGAGTGCGAGCGAGGTGTGCGCGGCCAGCGTGATGCTGGTGTCGATAACGTCGCCTGCCAGCAGGCCGGGCGAAGACGACATCTGCACGGCGTGCAGCGTGTGCTTGTGCGGCGGCAGCGCGATCAGCTTCAGCGGCGGGGTGGCGTAGCATTCTTTCAGCACGGTCCGGCCGTTGCGCGATTGGGTGGATAGGGACAGTGTGGCGTGCATAATTATAGTGGATTAAAATAAGAATGCCGAAGTAGGGTAAAACGATTCTTTAGCATATCGCCCAATTGCAAGTTTGAATGCAGTTATTTCATTTCGGAGTTTTTATTTGAATTCACTATACCTTGTGAAAGAAAGGGTTTTTCAGGCCGTCTGAAAGGTTTCAGACGGCCTGAGCCGCTTATAGCCTCTCCCGCGGGGGAGGGCGTGCGGTTGCCGTTGGGTTTCAAATGACAGGTAACGCCGTGCGATTGGGTTTGTTGGCGTTGCCCATATCAGGCCTGAGATTTTTGCAAGTCGTTTAGGCCGTCTGAAAAGTGATTTCATCCGCCGCTTATTCTTTCTCACCTGAGGGCGGTTTGCCGTTAACGGACCAGCTGCGCCGGTTCGGCGGTATTTTCCAACAGCGCATATTTCCGAATCCAGCCGATTACGGCATCGAGATTTTCGTCTTTCATCAGGTTGGTGAACACGAAAGGCTGGCCGCCGCGCATTTTGCGGGCGTCGCGCTCCATCACTTCGAGGCTGGCGCCCACATGGGGGGCGAGGTCGGTTTTGTTGATGACGAGCAGGTCGGAGCGGGTGATGCCGGGGCCGCCTTTGCGCGGGATTTTTTCGCCTTGCGCCACGTCGATCACGAAAAGGGTAACGTCGGCCAAATCGGGGCTGAAAGTGGCGGAAAGGTTGTCGCCGCCCGATTCGATAAAGATAATTTCCACATCGGGGAAACGCGCCGCCATTTCGTCGACTGCTTCCAGATTCATCGAAGCGTCTTCGCGGATGGCGGTGTGCGGGCAGCCGCCGGTTTCCACGCCCATGATGCGTTCGGGCGGCAGCAGGCTGTTTTTGGTGAGGAATTCGGCGTCTTCGCGGGTGTAGATGTCGTTGGTGATTACGGCGATGCTGTAATCGGCGGCCATTTTGCGGGTGAGCCGCTCGATTAAGGCGGTTTTGCCCGCGCCCACCGGGCCGGCCACGCCGATTTTGATGTAGTTGCGCATGGGGTTTCCTTTTTTATAGTGGCTTAAATTCAGCATAATACAGCGTTGCCTCGCCTTAGCTCAAAGAGAACGATTTTGTAAGCCGCTGAAGCGGCAACAGAATCGGTTCCGTACTACCTGTACTGTCTGCGGCTTCGTCGCCTTGTCTTATGCTGAATTTAAGCCACTATATTTTTCACGATAACGAAATCAAGCCAGCAGCAGGCTCAAACCGACTGCGCCGATGGCGGTGCCGACCGCGCGGTTGATCCACAGGTTTTTCTGCAAGGCCGTGCCGATAAAGAAACCGGCGGCGTGCAGGGCGGCGGTGCTCAAGACAAAGCCGAGCGCAAACCAAGCGGCGTGGCCGTGCATCTCCGCGCCGTGCGCCATGCCGTGAAACAGGGCGAACGCGCCGACAACCGCGGCGGCGGCGGCGGCGGGAATGCGCTGCGCCCAAGCGGCGGCCAGGCCGATCACCAACACCGAAGCGGCGATGCCTTGTTCCAGCAGCGGCATCTCACCGCCGTTTGCGCCGAAGGCGAAGCCGGCGGCCATCATGGCGACAAAGGCGGCGGGAATCGCCCAGCGCGCTTTACCGCAGAACGAAGCCGCCCACAGGCCGACGGCGAGCATGGCGAGAATGTGGTCGGGGCCGGTTATCGGGTGCAGCATGCCGTTGAGCAGGCCGCTGTCGCCGTGGCCGGGGTGGGCGGATGCCAGAGCCGGGGCGGCAAGGGTGAGCAGGGCAAACAGTTTTTTCATGATGCTTTCCTTTCGGTTGGTTTGAAAACGTGTTTACAGGCAGGTATGCCTGTCTGAAAGTTTATGGGTGGTTTGGGATAACGCTGCGCGTTATTGCCCTCTCCCTAGCCCTCTCCCGTGGGAAAGGGCGGCAAGCCGCAGGCTTGCTTCTGCCTGTGGCGCGGTTTGCCGGCCTTAACTCATATACAGCCGCGTGTACAGCCGTTCGTGCTGCATGGCGCGGATGTCGGCGGCGGCGCAGGCGGCGCCCAGCCATTCGGGGTCGGGATTCAGGCTGGCGGCGACGGCGCGCGCGATGGCTTCGTGCAGGTCGAAGAGAATATCCTGCCCGTCCATCTGGCTTAACGGAATCAGTTTCACGCCGTTGGTAACTGCGCCGGCGGCGGCGTTGTAGTAGAACGCGGCGAGCGCGTCGGCTTTGTTTTGCTGCAATACGGCGGCAATCAGGCCGAAGGTGACGGGGTAGCAGCCGTGCGCTTCCTGGTGCGCCATGCCTGTCTGAAAACGCTGCACGATGGCGGCGGTTTCGCGGCGGGCGAAGATTTTCAGCAGCCGCACGCCGAGTTTGAGCGAGGCTTCGCGGATTTCGCGCGGGGCTTTGGCGGCGACGGCGTGGCGGTCGATTTCGGCCAGCCGTTCAAAGTCGCCGGCCTGTGCGGCGTCGTATGCCAGCGAAACGTAAGCGCCGTCGTTATAGGCCCAGTTTTGTTCGAGCTGCACGGCCACATATTCTTTCAGACGGCCTGCATTGTCGACCACGCCTTGCTGCACGAAGGTTTCGAGGCCGCCCGAATGGTTGAAGCCGCCGATGGGCAGGGCGGGGTCGGCCAGTTGCAACAGCGTGGTCAGTTTAGTGTTCATGATGGTGGCCGTGCGGGTGGTCGTGATGATGATGGTGGTGGCCGTGGCCTTGTGCGGAATTGGCGCGCAATTGTTCGTTTAAGCGGCGCGTGTCGCGCTTGGGCGCAAAACCGGCGGCGGCGAGCCATTCGAACAGCGGCTTGTCGAAAGGCAGCAACAGTTCGTTGCCGTCGAGAAACAGCGGTGTGTGTTTGTTGCCGATTTCGTAACAGGCGCGCGCCATTTCGGGCAGGGTTTGCGGGGAGAGCACCATCACTTCGGAAGGTTCGATTTCGATGGTAACCGCCAGTTTGTCGTTAAGAAACACCAAGTCGCCGTGGTGCAGGCGCTGGCCTTCTTTGAGCAGGCGGAAAGCGATGTCGCGCCCACCGTTGCTGGTTTTACGCAGGATGCGGCGGTCGGCTTCGTACCATTGCAGGGAAACGCGGTCGCGTTCGATGCCGTCGGGCAGGGTTTGCGGCGGCAGGATGTTTTGGATCAATAGGTTCATGATTGGGCTTTCAGGCTGCTTTTCAGACGGCCTTTTTGGCTGCAACAGGCCGTCTGAAAAACGGATATTCGGCGCGCGCTTAAAACAGAAAATACCGCTGCCCCAAGGGCACGCTTTGTGCCGGTTCGCAGGTGATGTGTTCGCCGTTGACGCGCACTTCGTAGCGTTCGGGGTCGACCGTGATGTTTGGCGTGCCGTTGTTGTGGATCAAGTCTTTTTTGCCGATGTTGCGGCAGTTTTCCACCGCCAGAGTGGCTTTGTTTAAACCGTATTGCGTGCGGATGTCGGCCTCGGCAGCGGCTTGCGACACGAACAGCACGGCGGTTTCGGCGGCGGCTTTGCCGTGCGCGCCGAACATCGGGCGGTACACCACGGGCTGCGGGGTGGAGATGCTGGCGTTGGGGTCGCCCATGCGGGCGTAGCTGATGAAGCCGTTTTTGATGATGATTTCGGGTTTCACGCCGAAGAAGGCGGGTTTCCACAATACGATGTCGGCCAGTTTGCCCGCTTCGATCGAGCCGACGTGGCGGCTGATGCCGTGGGCGATGGCGGGGTTGACGGTGTATTTGGCGATATAGCGTTTGATGCGGAAATTGTCGTTGTCGCCGCGCTCTTCGGGCAGTTGGCCGCGCTGCTGTTTCATTTTGTCGGCGGTCTGCCAGGTGCGGATGACCACTTCGGCCACGCGCCCCATGGCTTGCGAGTCGGAACTCATAATCGAAAACACGCCCATGTCGTGCAGAATGTCTTCGGCGGCGATGGTTTCGGGGCGGATGCGCGAATCGGCGAAGGCCACGTCTTCGGCCACGCGCTTGTCGAGGTGGTGGCACACCATCAGCATATCGAGGTGTTCGGCGATGGTGTTGACGGTAAACGGGCGGGTGGGGTTGGTGGAGGCGGGCAGCACGTTGGGATACATGGCGGCCTTGATGATGTCGGGGGCATGGCCGCCGCCCGCGCCTTCGGTGTGGAAGGTGTGGATCACGCGGCCGTTTACCGCCTGCATGGTGTCTTCGAGAAAGCCGCTTTCGTTGAGGGTGTCGGTGTGGATGGCGACTTGTACGTCCATTTCGTCGGCCACGGTCAGGGCGGCATCGATCACGGCGGGGGGGGCGCCCCAGTCTTCGTGGATTTTCAAGCCCAGAGCGCCGGCGCGGATTTGTTCGCGCAAAGGCTCGGTGTCGGCGCAGTTGCCCTTGCCGAAAAAGCCGAGGTTCACCGGAAAGGCTTCGGCGGCCTGCAACATGCGGCGCATATTCCACGCGCCGGGGGTAACGGTGGTGGCGTTGGTGCCGTCGGCGGGGCCGGTGCCGCCGCCGATCATGGTGGTGATGCCGCTCTCAATCGCGTGGGCAATCTGCTGCGGGCAGATATAGTGGATATGAGTGTCGATGCCGCCGGCGGTGGCGATCAGGTGTGCGCCGTTGTGCACTTCGGTGGCCGCGCCGATGATCATATCGGGGGTAACACCGTCCATGGTGTCGGGGTTGCCCGCTTGGCCGATGCCGACGATGCGGCCGTCGCGGATGCCGATGTCGGCTTTCACGATGCCCCAATGGTCGATGATGACCACGTTGGTAATCACGAAATCCAGCACGTTTTCATCGCTGCGGCAGGCATCGGCCGACTGCGCCATGCCGTCGCGCACCGATTTGCCGCCGCCGAATTTGCATTAGTCGCCATAGGTGAGCAGGTCGCGCTCGATTTCGGCAAAGAGCTGCGTATCGCCCAAGCGGATTTTGTCGCCCACGGTCGGGCCGTAGGTGGCCAGATATTGTGCGCGCGGAATATTGAGCGCGGCATCTTTGAGGCCGTCTGAAAGCGGCGGCAGGCTGGCGCCCCGGGTTTCGTTGCGCAAGCCTTTCAACACGCGGCGGCCGCCGAAAGACACCAATTCCACCGTTTTCTCTTCGCCCGGCTCGAAGCGCACGGCGTTGCCGCTGGGAATATTCAGGCGGAAACCCTTGGCCGCTTCGCGATCGAACGACAGCGCGGGGTTGGTTTCGTAAAAATGGTAATGCGAGCCGACCTGTATCGGGCGGTCGCCGAGGTTGGTAACGGTTAGTGTGCGCACGGCGCGGTTGCGGTTGGCGGCGATGCCGCCTTCGGCGGTGCGGTATTCTCCGGGAATCATGGGGTGTCCTTTTGAGGTTTTCAGACGGCCTGTTTGGGGCCGGCTTGCATTATTCGTGCAGGTAAAATTCGCCGCGGCCGACTTCGATTACACGTCCGCCGACTTCGATGCCTTGGTCGTCCACCGCCAGCGACAAGCGGTTGGGGCGGCCCATGCTGTCGCCTTGGAAAATGGTGCGCGTCAGTGGGGCTCGGCCGCAATGGGCGTAATACGCGCCGAGATTGGCGCAGGCGGAGCCGGTGCCGCTGTCTTCCAACACCACTTGGCCTGAGGTGAAAAACAGGCGGCTGTACACGGTGTCGCCTGCTTCGTACCACAGATACAGCACGTCGCGCGGGCAATCGCGGCAGAGTGTGCGCAGGCCCTCGGCATCCGGCGCAGCTGCTTGCAGCGCAGCCAAGCTCATCACCTGCATCAATAATTGCTCGGAACCGCTGTTCACGCGGTAGGCGTGTTCGGCCAAATCGGCGGTGTGCAAACCCAGCATTCGGGCAAATTCACCGGCGGTGGCAGCGGCGGTTTCGCAGGTGTAACCCGCTATCCGCATCACGGCGCGGCCGTCGGCGCAGCGGATGTCGACCGGTTTGGCGCGGGTGTGCAGGGTAAAGCGTTCGGGCAGGCCGCGCAGCTTTTGCAAGAGGGCGGCGGTGCCGATCACGGGATGGCCGGCCAGCGGCAGCTCGTAATCGGGGGTGAAGATGCGCAGTTGGTCGCCGAACACGAACACGGTTTCGCTCAAATTAAACTGTTTGGCAACGGCCTGCATTTGCGCGTCGTCCAAGCCGCAGGCTTCGGGAAACACGGCCAGCGGATTGCCGCCGAAATGGGTTTCGGCAAAGACGTTGGCCAATACAAAGGGGTAGTTTCGGTTCATGGTTTTCTCCGGGGCAGGGTAATGCCTGTCTGAAAGGTTTATGGTTTGATGATTCTAACAGCCATTTTTTCAGACGGCCTGCAAACTCGAAACGTAGCTCGCGAAGCGTTGCAGCAGGGCGGCGGCTTCGGGGGTGTTTTGCGCGGGTTCGGCGTGTTGCCTGCCGTGGTGGCGGCGCAGGTAGCCGCTCATCACGCCGGCGCTGAATTCGGGGTGGAACTGCACGCCCCAGGTGTGTTTGCCCAGGCGGAAGGCGTGATGCGCTTCGTGCGGGTTGCGGCACAGCAAAACGGCTTGCGGCGGCAGTTTCAGCGCGCTTTGGCGGTGGACGGTGTGGGCGGGAAAGCGGCTGCCCAGCGGGGCGAACAGCGGGTCGTCGTCGCAGGCGGGCAGGCGTTCGATGGTTTGGGTGCCGATTTCGAGGCCGTTGGGGTTGTCGCCTGCTTCGCCGCCGAGTGCGTGCGCCAGCAGTTGGTGGCCGTAGCACAGTCCGAACAGCGGCAGGCCGTGTCCGTGGGCTTGCGAGAGCCAGCGGGCGGTGCGCTCGCTCCAATCGGCTTTGTCGCTCACCATGTCGTGCGAGCCGGTGATGACGGCGGCGGCGCAGTTTGACGGGGCGGGCAGGGCGGCTGCGCGCGAAACGTCGACCACGCGGGTTTTGCGCTGCTTGCCGTTTAAGGCGCGGTAGACCATGTCGTCGAAATCTCCGTGGGCGGCGGCGATTTCGGGGAAGGTGTGTCCGGTTTGGATGATAAGGATGGGTTTCATGTTCAGACGGCCTTTAACGGATGGGCTGGTGTACGGTAACGAGTTTGGTGCCGTCGGGGAAGGTGGCTTCGATCTGCACTTCGTGCACCATGTCGGCCACGCCTTCCATCACGTCGTTCATGCCCAACAGGGTGGCGCCGTAGTTCATCAGTTCGGCCACGCTCATGCCGTCGCGGGCGGCTTCTTGAAGGTGGCTGGAAATATAGGCCACGGCTTCGGGATAGTTGAGCTTCAGGCCGCGCGCGCGGCGTTTGGCGGCCAACTCGCCGGCGAGAAACAGCATCAGTTTTTCTTGTTCGCGGCTGGTGAGGTGCATGGGGGGTTCCTTGTGGTGGTTGGTTTTCAGACGGCCTATGCCTGTCTGAAAAAATGATTCGGGTGCGGTTTATACGCTCAAATATTGCTGGATCAGCTCTTCGGTGAGTTCGCCGCCCCCGCCCTGCGCCACGCAATGGCCGCGCTCGAGCAGCACGAAGTGGTCGGCCAGCAGTTTGATCAGGTTGAGTTTCTGCTCGACGATTAACACGGTCAGCCCCCCATTCTTGATTGAGGCGGCGGATCACGCGGGTGATGTCGTCGACGATATTGGGCTGGATGCCTTCGGTGGGTTCGTCGAGAATCAGCAGGCTGGGGTTGAGTATCAGCGCGCGGCCGATGGCGAGCTGTTGCTGCTGGCCGCCGGAGAGGTCGCCGCCGCGCCGCTGTTTCATGTCGTAGAGCACGGGAAACAGCTCGTAAATCATCTCGGGCACGCCGGCGCTGCGCTCGCCCGTGCGTTTGCGGTAAACCGGCAGGCTGATTCTGAGGTTGTCTTCCACGCTGAGTTGGGAAAATATCTGCCGCCCCTGCGGCACATAGGCGATGCCCAGATAGGGGCGTTTTTCGGGGCGCTGTTTGAGCAGGTCGGTGCCGCCGTAGGAAAGTTGTTCGGCTTTGGCGGCCACCTGCCCCATGATGGCTTTGAGCAGGGTGGTTTTGCCCACGCCGTTGCGGCCGATGATGCAGGTGCATTGTTTTTCGGGCGCGGTAAAGCTGATGTCGTGCAGGATGTGGCTTTGGCCGTAGTATTGGTTGAGGTTTTTTACGCTTAACATGGTTTTCCTTTCGGAGGCCGTCTGAAAGGTTTTCAGACGGCCTGACGGTTTGGTTTGCGGTTTGCAGCCTGCCGATGCCTGTCTGAAATATTTTTTTCAGACAGGCATTGTTTAAGCTGCTTTTTGGCCGCCGCCCAGATACACATCAATCACTTGTTGGTTGTTTTGCACTTCGCTTAAGCTGCCTTCGGCGAGGATGCTGCCCTGATGCAGCACGGTGACTTTGCGGGCGATTTTGCGCACGAATTCCATATCGTGCTCAATCACGGCGATGGCCTGCTCGCCCGCCAGCGAGGTGAGCAGTTCGGCGGTGCGCTCGATTTCGCCGTGGGTCATGCCGGTAACGGGTTCGTCGATTAACAGCAGCTTGGGCTTCTGCATCAGCAGCATGCCGATTTCCAGCCATTGTTTCTGGCCGTGCGACAACACGCCGGCGTCGCGGCTGCGGGTGGCGGTGA
Source organism: Neisseria dentiae (assembly GCF_014055005.1). NCBI lineage: Bacteria > Pseudomonadati > Pseudomonadota > Betaproteobacteria > Neisseriales > Neisseriaceae > Neisseria > Neisseria dentiae. The sequence goes on from NZ_CP059570.1 coordinate 704,468, forward strand.
GGCCGATGGTTTGCAGCACGTTATCGAGCAGGTCGTTCTGTTCGCCGCTGAGCTTGCGGCCTTTGCCGAACAGCGCGCCGAACACGCTTTTGCTGCCGGCGGCGGCCAGCGACAGGTTGTCGTACACGCTGAGCGATTCGAACACGGTGGGCGTTTGGAATTTGCGCCCCACGCCCGCGCGGGCGATTTCGGCTTCGCTCATGGCCAACAGGTTGTAGCGCTGGCCGAGCCACACGTCGCCCGTGTCGGGGCGGGTTTTGCCGGTGATGATGTCCATCATGGTCGATTTGCCCGCGCCGTTGGGGCCGATGATGCAGCGCAATTCGCCTTTGTCGATATAGAGGTTGAGGTTGTTGATGGCTTTGAAGCCGTCGAAACTCACCGACACGTCTTCCATATAGAGAATGTATTTGTTGTCGATGTGCAGGTTGTCGAAACGGTTGCGGTTGGCTTTGGCTTTCATGCGGCGCCCTCCTGTGCGGCGGCGGGTTGGTCGGGTTCTTCGGGTTGGTCGGCCCGTTTGCGGGCAACCAGGCCGGCGATGCCGTCTTTCAGGAAAATGGTAACCAGCACGAACAGCGCGCCCAAGAAAAACAGCCAGGCGTCGGGCAGGGCGGCGGTGAGCCAGGTTTTGGCATAGTTCACCGCAAACGCGCCGATAATCGCGCCGTAGAGCGTGGCGCGGCCGCCCAAAGCCACCCAAACGATGATTTCGATCGACATCAGCGGTGCAAATTCGCCCGGGTTGATGATGCCCACCTGCGGCACATACAGGGCGCCTGCCACGCCGGCGAGCATGGCGGAAAACACGAATACCGCGAGTTTGATGTGTTCGACGCGGAAGCCCACAAAGCGCACGCGCATTTCGGCATCGCGGGTGGCAATAATCAGCTTGCCCAAGCGCGTGTTCATCACGCTGCGCAAGAAGGCGTAAACGGCCAGAATGGTGATACCGGTGATGGCGAACAGGGCCACGCGGGTGGCATCGGCGGTGAGGTTGAAGCCGAGCAGGGTTTTGAAGCCGGTAAGGCCGTTGTTGCCGCCGAAGCCGGTTTCGTTCAGGTAAAACGCCAGCATCAGCGCATAAGTCATGGCTTGGGTGATGATGGAAAGGTAAACGCCGGAAACGCGCGAGCGGAAACACAGGCCGCCGATAACGAATGCTAGCAGGCCGGGCGCGAACAGCATCATCACGAATGCCCAGGCGAAATATTCCGAGCCGCTCCAAAACCACGGCAATCCGTTCCAGCCGAGAAACACCATAAAATCGGGCAGGCTGCCGGGCGCACTGCCGGCGCGGGTGAGATACATACCCATCGCGTAGCCGCCCAAGGCGAAAAACGCACCGTGGCCGAGACTGAGTATGCCCAGATAGCCCCAAGCCAGATCCAAGGCCAGCGCCAGCAGCGCGTAGCACAGGTATTTGCCCAGCAGGGTTACGGTGTAGGTGGAAATGTGCAGCAGGCTTTCAGACGGCATCAACAGGTTGCCGATGGGCACAATAATCAGCAGCAGCACCAGAAAACCCAGCGTCAGCCTGCCCAGCAACGGCTCGCGCCGGAATGTGTTTAAGATGACGGAATTCATTCGACACCTCTGCCTTTCTGCGGAAACAGGCCGCGCGGAAATTTTTGGATAAACAGGATAATCACCACCAGCATCACGGCTTTGGCCAATACCGCGCCGAGCCACGGCTCCGTCATTTTGTTCAACACGCCCAGCATCAGGCCGGAAACCAGCGTGCCCCACAGGTTGCTCACGCCGCCGACCACCACCACCATAAACGAGTCGACGATGTATTGCTGGCCGAGGTTGGGGCCGACGTTGGCCAGTTGCGACAGCGCCACGCCAGCCACACCGGCGATGCCCGAGCCTAAGCCGAAAGTGAGCATATCCACTTTGCGGTCGCTGATACCCACCGCGCGCGCCATATTGCGGTTCATCGACACCGCGCGCACTTCCAAGCCCAAGCGGGTGCGTTTCATCACCGCCCACAGCGCCAAAAAGCAGGCGAGGCAGAAAAAGAAGATATAGATGCGGTTCCAAGTGATGGAGAGGCCGTTAACGATTTCGAGCGAGCCGCTCATCCAATCGGGCGTTTGCACCATGCGGTTGAGCGGCGAGAAAATGCTGCGTACCGCCTGTTGCAGAATCAGGCTGATACCGAATGTGGCCAGCAGCGTTTCCAGCGGGCGGCCATACAGATGGCGCACCACCAGCCGCTCGATCAGAATCCCCACCAAACCGCTTACCGCAAACGCCACCGGTATGGCCACCAACACCGAAGCGCCGATATGGTTGGGCATCAGCAGCTGCACCACATAGGCGCAGTAAGCCCCGATCATCATCAATTCGCCGTGCGCCATATTGATCACGCCCATCACGCCGAAGGTAATCGCTAAGCCGATGGCGGTTAACACCAACACCGAGCCGAGACTCAAACCAAAGCTGAAGGTTTCGGCGCCTTGCAGCAGCGAGAGCTTGGTTTCCACCGAAGCGGCGGCCTGTACGGCCTGCTCTTTGAGCGCGGGCGTGGGCGCGCGGGCGGCGTATTGCTCCAGCACCGCCAGATTGTCGGGCGAAGCGTGCTGCCGCAGTAGCTCGACGGCATGCACATGGCGGATCAAATCACCGCTTTCCAAATCGGCGCGGGCGATGTAGCTTTCCATCATGCTGCGCACCGTGGCCGAGGTTTCGTTGGGCAGCGCGCTTTTCACTTTGTCGAGCGCGGGCGTACCGCTGGTTTGCAGCAGGGTTTTCATGGCCGCTTCGCGGATGTCGGCATCGGGCGAGCGCAGTGCGTTTTCGGCGTTGTAGGTTCTGATCCACAGGCGCACATCGTTGTCGATAACCACCCGTTTGGCACCGGCCGGACGTGTGCCCGCCGCTTCGGGACGCTCGATGGGGGCGAAACGCTCTTCGCCGCCGTTAAGCGTTTTTTCGTAAAACGCACCGCCGGCCACATACAGACGGCCTTCGGTTAAGGCTTGCAGAATCTGCGCCTGACGGGAGTGTTGGAAGCGCACCACCTGTTGCATGGCGGCAAGTTTGCCGTTGAAATCCGCAGCGGCGAGGCGGTTTAAGGCATCGTTGAGATTTTCCGCCTGCACGGGCGCGGCGGCGGTTGCCGGCGGGGCGGGTTCGGCCATGGCATGGGGCAGCAGCGATGCGCCCAATATGGCGGCTGCCAATAGTTGTTTGATGAAAATCAAAGGCTTCATGGCGGGTGGTTCCTTTTTTAAACGGAATGGGTTTTCGGTTGGGCCGTCTGAAAATGCGGCAGGGCGTTCAGACGGCCTGCGCGGGCAAAACGGCGCAGAGTGTTTAGCGCGCGCCCGACAGGCATTTTTTTGCAAGTTTGTCGTAGGCACCGCAGTTGATCGGCGGCGTCCAGTCGGCAATCAGGTTTTTCGATTCGGGCAGCAGCCCCGACCACGCCTCGCCGTTCACTTCGGGCGTTTGCGCCACCACGTCGAATTGGTCGTCGGTGTGGATTTCGCCGATTAACACGGGTTTGGCAATCATGTGGTTAGCCAGCATTTTGGCTTTGCCGCCGGTGAGATTGGGCACTTCCACGCCGATTAAGGCGCGCTGCACCGCTTCGCTGTCGGTGGTGCCGGCTTTTTCCACCGCTTTCACCCACATATCGAAACCGATTTTGGTGGCTTCCATCGGGTCGTTGGTAACGGCGTTTTTGTCGCCTTTGAAGTCGCGCCAAGATTTGATAAACGCTGCGTTGGCGGGCGTATCCACGCTTTCGAAATAGTTCCATGCCGCCAAATGGCCGATTAAGGGTTTGGTGTCGATGCCGGTCAGCTCTTGTTCGCCCACCGAAAACGCCACCACCGGAATAAAGTCGGGCGTGATGCGCTGGTTGGTCAGCTCTTTATAGAAAGGCACGTTGGCATCACCGTTAACGGTGGACACCACCGCCGTTTTCTTGCCGGTGCTGCCGAATTTTTTCACGTCGGAAACGATAGACTGCCAGTCGGACTGGCCGAACGGCGTGTAGTTGACCATGATGTCGGCTTCAGCCACGCCTTTCGATTTCAGATAGGCCGCAAGGATTTTGTTGGCCGTGCGCGGATACACATAATCGGTGCCCAAGAGCGCGAAACGCTTCACCCCTTTGGCCAGCAGGTAATCCACCGCCGGCAAAGCCTGCTGGTTGGGCGTTGCGCCCGTGTAGAAAATGTTTTTGCTGCTTTCCTGCCCCTCCCATTGCACGGGGTAAAACAGAATGCCGTTTAATTCTTCAAACACCGGCAGCATAGACTTGCGCGAAACCGATGTCCAGCCGCCGAACACCACCGCCACCTTGTCTTGCGCCAGCAGCTTGCGCGCTTTTTCGGCAAACAGCGGCCAGTTGGAAGCCGGGTCTTCCACCACCGGCACCAGTTTTTTGCCCAGCAGGCCGCCTTTGGCGTTTTGCTCGGCAACCAGCATCAGCACCGTGTCTTTCAACACCGATTCCGAAATCGCCATCGTGCCGCTCAAAGAGTGCAACACCCCGACCTTAATCGTGCCGCCCGTGTTTTGCGCAATAGCGGCACCCGAAGCGGCGGCGGGCTGCTCTTTTGCTTGCGGGCCGCAGCCGCCCAGCAGCAGCGCCGAGCAGAGGGAAGACAAAATAAAGCAGGGGAGTGTTTTCATAAATCTCTCCGGTTGGGTTTCGGATGCGGCGGTGTTTGACCGCGCTGCGTTTATGTTTTGGAAATAATCCGGCTTTTAATACTTTGAAAAACAATCAAAAAAATCCATACTGCTGAAATTTCTAATGTATTGTTTTGTTAAATTGTAAACAATTAAAAAAATATTGTCAACAATTTATTTCAAAATTGTTGACAATATTTGGCTGAAAAAAGGGTGAGACAAAACGATTTGGCGCAGAAAGCGGAAATAACGGTTTGAAAAAAAAGAAACTTTAAAAGGAAACAGGCGTGATGTTTTACGAAATACCAACCGGTGCGGACATGAAAAGATTACAGGCCGTCTGAAAAGTTTTCAGACGGCCTGTTCAGGCGCAGCTTGTTTCGCGGTAAGTTTAACCGTCGCCGCGCTCCAGCAGCATCAGCATCATGGCGGCGTTCAACACCAAAACGTCGTCTTCCGCGCTTGCCGGGCCGGTTTTTTCCAGGCTGAATTTGCGCTCGAAAAACGATGGCTGTTTGCGCAGCAGAAACACTTCGCGTCCGTCGGGCGCGGTAACGCCGTAGCCGGGGTTGAAGAAGTAGCCGGTGAGCATGCCGATAACCGGGATTTCGCCGACGATGCCGTCGAGCACGGCCACCCACGGGTTCTTTTCGCGCATGGTGTAAAGCGTTTGGCCTTGTGCGTCCATGATGGTGAAGCTGGTTTGCCACAGCGATTTCATGCCCGAGCGTTTGATTTGGCCGATAACCTGGTCTTGCGCGTTGCGCACGGTGTAGTTGGCGTTGAAGTCGATGATGCGGTCGGCTTTGATGGTGTAGAGCCGCTCGCTGCGGCTGCTGTTGCGGAAGATTTCGATGGATTCTTTGATTTTGAAAATCTTCTGGCGGGTGTAGGCCACTGTTTCGCCTTGCGCGTTCAACACCGAGAAATCGTTGGACGGGGTGAGGATTTTAAAGGTGAAATTCAGGGGGAAATGTAGGTTTTGCATGGTGTGTCGTGTCGGTTTGCCTTTATCTTTTCAGACGGCGTCAGGCCGTCTGAAAACGCAAGGATATGGTTTATTAAAACGCGGGAGGGAAGCGTTGTTGTTTGCGGCATCAGTATCCGGCTTTTGCGGCTTTTTCTTCCCGCTCGTCTGCCGCATCGTAGGCTTCCACGATTTTCTGCACCAGCGGGTGGCGCACCACGTCTTCGCTGGTAAAGGTGTGGAAATACAGGCCCTCGATGCCCGCAAGTTTCTCTTTGGCGTCTTTCAGGCCCGATTTGATGTTGCGCGGCAGATCGATCTGGCTCAAGTCGCCGGTGATCACGGCTTTGGCGCCGAAACCGATGCGGGTTAAAAACATTTTCATCTGCTCGGGCGTGGTGTTTTGCGCTTCGTCGAGAATCACATAGGCGCCGTTGAGCGTGCGCCCGCGCATATAGGCCAGCGGGGCGATTTCGATTAGGCCTTTTTCCAAGAGTTTGGTTACGCGGTCGAAACCCATCAGATCATAGAGCGCGTCGTAGAGCGGGCGCAGGTAGGGGTCGACTTTCTGCGCCAAATCGCCGGGCAGAAAGCCGAGTTTTTCGCCGGCTTCCACCGCCGGGCGCACCAAAACGATGCGCTCGATTTGGTGTTTTTCCATCGCATCGACGGCGGCGGCCACGGCCAGATAGGTTTTGCCGGTGCCGGCAGGGCCTAAGCCGAACACCACATCGTGATTGAGCAGGGCGCGGATATAGCCGTTTTGGCGCGGCGTGCGCCCGCCTATGCTGCCGCGCTTGGTGCGCAGATAGTATTGTTGGTCGTGGTGTTTTTCTTGGTGGCCGGCATCGGCGGTTTTGGCTTCGACGGCGGCAAGCTGGATATCGCTGTCTTCCAAATCGCGGCTTTCGGCGGTGTCTGCCAGCGAGAGCAGCGCGCGGCGGCCGGCATGGGCGAGTTCGCCCAAAAAGGTGAAGTCGGAAAAGCGGCGGCTGATCTGGATATCGAGTGCGCGGGCAAGGGTGTTCAGGTTGGCATCGAGTGCGCCGCAGAGGCGTTGCAGCACGGCGTTGTCGATGTTTTCGAATTGCAGGTGAACGGTGTGGCTCATGTGTGGGGGCGGCTTTCGCGAAAGGGTTTGGAGATGATGGGGTTATAAGGTTTAAACGGTAAAAAATCAAGGCCGCAACCGCACAGCGGGGTAAGTTAGTCCGCCATATATAACGAAAAACACTTATATTAAAACCAACCATTCTTTCCTTTTTTCAGACGGCGCCGATAAAGTAACGCCGTCAAAGTGCGGCCGAGGCCGTCTGAAAAAACAACAAGGAACACTTATGAGCACCAACGACCCGCGCGCCAAACTGCCCGATGCGCCTTTAGCCGACAACGAGCGCCTGAAAGACCAAAGCCATTATCTCGAAGGCACCATCAAAAGCGACCTTTCAGACGGCCTTACCGGCGGCTTCAACGGCGACAACTTCCAATTAATCCGCTTTCACGGCATGTATGAACAAGACGACCGCGACATCCGCGCCGAGCGCGTCGAGCAGAAATTGGAGCCGCTGAAAAACGTGATGTTGCGCTGCCGCCTGCCCGGCGGCATCATCCAGCCCAAACAATGGCTGGGCATCGACCAATTCGCCAGCGAGCGCACCATGTACGGCTCCATCAGGCTCACCAACCGCCAAACCTTCCAATTTCACGGCGTGTTGAAAGACGACATCAAACCCATGCACCAATGGCTCAACGAGCTGGGCCTCGATTCCATCGCCACCGCCGGCGACGTGAACCGCAACGTGTTGTGCACCAGCAATCCCGTGGAAAGCAGCCTGCACCAAGAAGCCTACGAATGGGCGAAAAAAATCAGCGAACACCTGCTGCCCAAAACCCGCGCCTACGCCGAAATCTGGCTCGACGGCGAAAAACTGCATTCCACCGAAAACTTTGCCGAAGCCACGCCGCTGGCCGACGCCGTGAAAAGCGGCGACGCCACCGAGCCGGTGCTGGGCAAAAACTACCTGCCGCGCAAATTCAAAACCACGGTGGTGATTCCGCCGCACAACGATGTGGATTTGCACGCCAACGATTTGAACTTCGTGGCCATCGGCGAAAACGGCAAACTCATCGGCTTTAACGTGCTGGTGGGCGGCGGCCTGTCGATGGAGCACGGCAACACCAAAACCTATCCCAACACCGCCGTCGAATTCGGCTTCGTGCCGCTCGAAAAAACGCTGGATGCCGCCGCCGCCGTGGTTTCCGTTCAGCGCGACTGGGGCAACCGCAGCGACCGCAAAAACGCCAAAACCCGCTATACCATCGAGCGCGTGGGCAAAGATGTGTTTATCGAAGAAGTGGAAAACCGCATGGGCGCGAAATTCGAGCCTATCCGCCCCTACGCCTTCACCTCGCGCGGCGACCGCATCGGCTGGGTGCAGGGCGAAGACAAAAAATGGCACCTCACGCTGTTTATCGAAAACGGCCGCCTGCTCGATTACCCCGGCCGGCCGCTGAAAACCGGTATGCGCGAAATCGCCAAAGTGCACAAAGGCGACTTCCGCCTTACCGCCAACCAAAACCTGATTGTGGCGGGCGTATCGTCGCGCGACAAAGCCAAAATCGAGCAAATCGCCCGCGAACACGGCCTAATCAGCGATGCCGTTACCCCGCAGCGCGAAAACAGCATGGCCTGCGTGTCGCTGCCCACCTGCCCGCTGGCAATGGCCGAAGCCGAGCGCTTCCTGCCGCAGTTTACCGACAAAATCGACGCGCTGTTTGCCAAACACGGCTTGAGCCAAGAACACATCGTGCTGCGCATCACCGGCTGCCCCAACGGCTGCGGCCGCGCCATGCTGGCCGAAATCGGCCTGGTGGGCAAAGCGGTGGGCCGCTACAACCTTTACACAGGCGGCAACCGCGAAGGCACCCGCATTCCGCGCCTGTTTAAAGAAAACATCACCGAGCCGGAAATCTTGGAAATCATCGACGGCTGGCTGGCCGATTGGGCGGCCAACCGCGAAGAAAACGAAGGCTTCGGCGATTTCGCCGTGCGAACCGGCATCGTCAAGCCCGTGCTCGACGCCCCGCGCGATTTCTGGGCGGCGTAAGCGCAGTTTGGTTTCGCCGCAGCAAAAGCAACAGGCCGTCTGAAAAAGTTTTCAGACGGCCTGATATTTTTGTAAAATCGCGGTTTTCCAATTTTCCGCAATCCGCCATGACCAACCAGCAACCGCCCCGCGATGCCGAAACGGCAGAGCAACACAAACGCAGCATCCGCAGCTTCGTGCTGCGCCAAGGCCATATGACCGCCGCACAGCAGCGCGCCATCGACACCTTGTGGCCGCAGTTCGGCCTCGACTATCAAACCGAACCTGTCGATTTGAACGCCGCGTTCGGCCGCAACAACCCGAAAGTGCTGGAAATCGGCTTCGGCATGGGTGTGGCAACCGTGGAAATCGCCAAGCGGCTGCCGCAAACCGATTTTCTGGCCATCGACGTGCACGGCCCGGGTGTCGGCAATATTTTGAAGCTGATCGGAGAAGAAAACGTGGCCAATATCCGCGTGATGCGCCACGATGCGGTGGAAGTGGTGGAAAACATGCTCGCCGACGGCTCGCTTAACGGTATCCATATTTTCTTTCCCGACCCGTGGCACAAAAAACGCCACAACAAACGCCGCCTGATCCAAACCCCGTTTGTGGCCAAGCTGCTGCCCAAACTGAAAGCCGGCGGCTATATCCATCTGGCGACCGACTGGGAGGAATACGCCGCGCAGATGCTCGAAGTGTTAAGCGGTTTCGACAGCCTGCAAAACACCGCCGCCGCTTACGCGCCCACGCCCGACTACCGCCCCGAAACCAAGTTCGAGGCGCGCGGCAAGCGGCTGGGGCACGGCGTTTGGGATTTGGTGTTCGTGCGCAAAGATTGAGCGGCAAGCTTGAGATCGTTGCAGAATGTTGTGAGGCCGTCTGAAAGTTTTCAGACGGCCTCAAGTTTATCGTCAATCAATTTGAGAAAAAGCACATACGTCATACCCGGGCTTGACCCGGGTATCTCATGTTGCTGAAACTCAAGATACTCGGGTCAAGCCCGAGTATGACGACGGTTGGATATTTCAGACGGCCTGAGACCTTTGCAAAAATACCTTGAGGCCGTCTGAAATGCTTAGATTCCGTCATTCCCGCGTAGGCGGGAATCCAGCCTTAAAACCATCAAGTATTTTATTTCAATAACTTATGAAAAAACGACTGGATTCCCGCCTACGCGGGAATGACGGGAAATAAATTTTTGTGATGGCTTTTTAATTTTGCAAGGGTCTCGGCCTGAGACCTTTTTTGCGCCAACCGCAAGGCGCGGTTAGCCGTTCAGCAGCCAATACTGCAAGCCCGCCAGCGTTTTGGCGTCGGCAACTTCGTTGTTTTTCAGGGCGGCTTTGACGGCGTCGCGGCTCATCAGCACGGTTTCGGTGAATTCGTCTTCATCGTTTTTCAGGGTGCTGCCTTCGCGCACGTTTTCGGCCTGATAGAGATACATCACTTCGTCGCAAAAGCCCGGGGCGGTGTAGAAAGTGTGCAGCAGTTTCACGCTCTCGGCGGTGTAGGGCGTTTCTTCGGCCAGCTCGCGCAGGGCGCAGACGGCGGGGTCTTCGCCCGCGTCGAGTTTGCCGGCGGGCAGCTCGAGCAGTGCCCGGCCGCAGGCGTAGCGCCACTGGCGCACCAAAACCACTTCGTCGCTGCCGGTTACGGCCAGCACGCAGGCTGCGCCGGGGTGGCGGATAACCACGCGGGTGCTTTCGTTGCCGTTGGGCAGGCGCACGGTGTCGCGGGCGATGTTGATGAATGAGCCTTCGAAAATCGGTTGGGAGCTGATGCGGGTTTCTTTTAAGTCCATTGTGTTTCCTTGTTCAGTCGAAAAGTGCGCTGCGGCCAACGGCTTCGGCCACGGCGGCGGTGAGTTTGCCGGCTTCGTGCGGGGTAACGGTGTAGGGCGGCATCAGATAGATCAGTTTGCCGAACGGCCTGATCCACACGCCTTGTTCCACAAAAAATTTCTGCATGGCGGCCATGTTGGCGGGGCGGTGGGTTTCGACCACGCCGATAGCGCCGATGATGCGCACGTCGGCCACGCCGGGGTGGCCGGAAAGCGGGGTTAAGGCCGTCTGAAAATGCCGCTCGATGGCGGCCACCTGCTGCTGCCATTGGTTGCGCTGCAATATCTGCATATTGGCTTCGGCCACGGCGCAGGCCAGCGGGTTGCCCATAAAGGTGGGGCCGTGCATAAACACGCCGGCTTCGCCGCTGCACACGGTTTCGGCCACATGGCGGCTGGCGGCGGCGGCGGAGAGCGTCATCATGCCGCCGGTGAGGGCTTTGCCGATGCACATGATGTCGGGCTGCACTTGGGCGTGTTCGCAGGCAAACAGTTTGCCGGTGCGGCCGAAACCGGTGGCGATTTCGTCTAAAATCAGCAGGATGCCGTATTCGTCGCACAGGGCGCGTACTTGGCGCAGAAATTCGGGGTGATACACGCGCATACCGCCCGCGCCCTGCACGATGGGTTCGAGAATCACGGCGGCAATGTCGCGGTGGTTTTTCGCTAAGGCCGTCTGAAACGGAATGATGTCGCCGGGCAGCCATTCGCCGTTAAAACGGCTTTGCGGGGCGGGCGTGAAAATGTGTTCGGGCAGAAAGCTGCGGTAGAGGCGGTGCATCGAATTGACGGGGTCGCACACGCTCATGGCGCCGAAAGTGTCGCCGTGGTAGCCGCGCTCGATGGTGAGGAATTTGCTGCGCGCTTCGCCGCGCGCGTGCCAGTATTGCAGTGCCATTTTCAGCGACACTTCCACCGCCACCGAGCCGGAGTCGGCCAAGAAAATGCAGTCGAGGTTGGCGGGCAGCATGGTTTTCAGGCTGCGGCACAGGCGCACGGCGGGTTCGTGGGTGAGGCCGCCGAACATAACGTGCGGCATGGTTTCGAGCTGCCGGCGTGCGGCCGCAACCAGCTCGGGGTGGTTGTAGCCGTGTTGCGCGCACCACCATGACGACATGCCGTCCACCAGCCTGCGGCCGTCGGCCAGTTCGATATACACGCCTTCGGTGCGGGCGGCGGGGTAAACGGGCAGCGGATCGATCACCGAGGTATAGGGGTGCCAGATGTGGCGGCGGTCGAAATCGGAATCGGCGGGTGTGAACATGGCGGTTTGCGTGAGAGATGGAAAAAGCGTGTTCCGGCCGTCTGAAAACTTGATGGCGGGCGGTTGTTGGTATTGTTAAATCAATTGCTCGGTAACCGTTTCGTCATACCCGGTCCAAGCCCGGCTATGGCCTGTGTGCTTTTCTTAAGCTGAACGGCTATACCCGCCCGGTTTTACTTTTCGGTTTTCAGCCCGAAATGCAGATAGCTGCGTTCGGTGGCCATGCGCCCGCGCGGGGTGCGTTGCAGAAAACCCTGTTGGATCAGATAGGGTTCGATAACGTCTTCGATGGTGTCGGTGGATTCGCCGATGGCGGCGGCGATGTTTTCCAGCCCCACGGGGCCGCCGCCGAATTTGCCGATAACGGCTTCGAGAAATTTTCTGTCCATCACGTCGAGGCCTTCCGAATCCACGTCAAGCATACCCAGCGCCGCATCGGCGGTGGCCGCGTCGATCAGGCCGCCGTTTTTCACTTCGGCATAGTCGCGCACGCGCCGCAGCAGGCGGTTGGCGATGCGCGGCGTGCCCCTGCTGCGGCGGGCAACTTCCAGTGCGCCTTCTTCGCCCATATCCAGTTGCAGAAGCTGGGCGGAGCGGGTAACGATGGTGGCTAAGTCGGGCGTTTCGTAAAATTCCAGCCGCGACACGATGCCGAAGCGGTCGCGCAGCGGGTTGGTAAGCATACCGGCGCGGGTGGTGGCGCCCACCAGCGTAAACGGCGGCAGGTCGATTTTAACCGAACGGGCGGCGGGGCCTTCGCCTATCATGATGTCGAGCTGGTAGTCTTCCAGCGCGGGGTAGAGGATTTCTTCCACCACGGGGCTTAGGCGGTGGATTTCATCGATAAACAAAACGTCGTGCGGTTCGAGGTTGGTGAGCAGCGCGGCCAAGTCGCCGGCGCGTTCGAGCACGGGGCCGCTGGTTTGGCGCAGGTTCACGCCCAGCTCTTTGGCGATGATGTGCGCCAGCGTGGTTTTGCCCAGCCCCGGCGGGCCGAACAATAAGGTGTGGTCGAGCGCCTCGCCGCGTTTTTTGGCCGCAGCGATGAAAATCGCCAGCTGTTCTTTGGCTTTGGGCTGGCCGATATAGTCGGCCAGCGTTTTCGGGCGCAGGGCGCGCTCGAGCAGCTCTTCTTGGGCGGAGATGCTTTGTGCGGTGATGATGCGCTGCGGTTGGGCGGCGGAAAGGTTGTCGGTTTGCAGCATAATTGTTTGTGTGTTGTGTGGAGGCCGTTTGAAAATATTTTCAGACGGCCTTCGGGTTTGTTCGGCGGCTTATGCGGCGGCGCGCTGCCGCCAAACCAGATAATCCCGCAGCGGCGGCATGGGCGGGTTGATGCAGTGGGGGCAGACGCCGGTGATGTCTTCGTCGTCGTCGCTTTCGATATGCAGCGCGTTGGGGTCGAAACGCGCCTGCTGCATCACTGCCTGCGCTAAAGCCTGCGCCTGCACCACGTCAAACTCGAAACCGTTGAGGATTTCACGCAGCAGTTCGTGTTCTGCGGCGCTGAAGTTGCGGCTGTTGTCGCTGATCAGGCGGATATAGTCGCCGTTGCTGATTTTGCTGTGCAGTAAATCGGTGTGGTTGTTCATGGTGTCGGGTGTGTTCGAAAGGCCGTCTGAAATATAACGGCAGGTTGGGATTATAGCCGAAATTTAAACGCTTACGGCGTTTGCGTGCGCCCGTGCATCTTTTATCTGCCTGAAAATTCGCGTATTCTGCGCTTTTTATCCTATCGGAAAACTTTATGGAAGCTTTAAGCCGTTTCAGCCGCTTTGTCGGCCAAACTTTCGCCTTGTGGGCGGGCCTGTTTGCAGGCATTGCTTTTGCCGCGCCGGAAACATTCAAATGGGTGCTGCCGCATATTCCGCTGCTGTTGGGTATCGTGATGTTCGGTATGGGGCTGACGCTCTCGCCCGCCGATTTTAAAATTCTCGGCCGTCATCCGAAAGCCGTGTTGGTGGGCGTGGCGGCGCAGTTTGTGATTATGCCGCTCACCGCTTATGCGCTGGCGGTGGGTTTCAACCTGCCGCCCGAAATCGCCGTTGGCGTGATTTTGGTGGGTGCCTGCCCGGGCGGCACGGCTTCGAACGTAATGACTTATCTGGCGCGCGGCAATGTGGCGCTTTCGGTGGCGGTAACGTCTATCAGCACGCTGCTGGCGCCCGTGCTCACGCCTGCGGTTTTCTACCTGCTGGCCAACCAGTGGCTGGATATTTCCGCCGGGGCGATGTTCGGCTCGATTGCTAAAATGGTGCTGCTGCCGATTGTGCTGGGCGTGGCCGCACACCTGCTGTTCAGAAAACAAACTGAAGCCGCCGTCGGCGTGTTACCGCTGGTATCGGTGGTGGCGATTGTGCTGATTATCGGTGCGGTGGTGGGCGCGAGCAAACTGAAAATCCTCGAAAGCGGGCTGTTGATTTTGGGGGTGGTGATTCTGCACAACGGCATCGGCTATCTGCTCGGCTTCTTGGCAGCCAAGCTGTGCAAACTGCCTTTCGACGCGCAAAAAACGCTGGCCATCGAAGTGGGTATGCAGAATTCCGGCTTGGGTGCGGCGCTGGCTTCGGCCTATTTCACGCCGCTGGCCGCCGTGCCCAGCGCGATATTCAGCGTGTGGCACAATATTTCCGGCTCGCTGCTGGCTTCTTATTGGGCGGCCAAGGCCGGCAGGGAAAAAGAAAACCGCGGAAATTCGGTGTGACGGGGTATTGACGGATATAAGCAGGCCGAGGCCTTTGCAAAATTCTTTTCGATATCTCAAAACACTTGCGTCATGAAACACTTGCGTCATGCTCGGGCTTGACCCGAGCATCTTTTTGTTTCAAAAGAAATACCGGATACCCGGGTAAAGCCCGGGTGTAGCGAAGCATAAATGAATTCGGTGTGGAAACGTATTTTTGCAAAGGCCAAAGGCCGTCTGAAAAAATTTTCAGACGGCCTTTGGTTTGAGTGGTAAACGGAAAATCAGAAACCTGCCTGTTTTTCTAAGGCTTCGACCAGTTTGTCGTCGAGATTAAGGGCTTGCGAGAGTTGCGACAAAAACACGATTTCCTTGCGCGCCAAATCGCCGCAAACCAAGCGGGCGGCCAGATAGGCCTCGGCGGCCAGCGCCTGGTTGCCGCCGATTTCGCGGGCGATGTCGGCGGGCAGGGCGGGGCGCTGCACTTCGTTGTCGACCCATTGCGCGGTTTCGGGATCGTTGCCGGTTTCGGCCTGAATCAGG
This sequence comes from Neisseria dentiae, assembly GCF_014055005.1. Classification (NCBI taxonomy): domain Bacteria; kingdom Pseudomonadati; phylum Pseudomonadota; class Betaproteobacteria; order Neisseriales; family Neisseriaceae; genus Neisseria; species Neisseria dentiae. The sequence goes on from NZ_CP059570.1 coordinate 719,507, forward strand.
CGGCGCTCTTCGTCTTCGATCAAGCCGTCGGCGGCTGCGGCGGCAATCATGGTGCGCAAAATGATGCGCCCTGCGTTTTCGGCGGCCTGGCCGGAAGGCTCGAAAGCGGCTTGATCCAACACGGTTTGCTGCGTGCCGCCGTTGTTGTTATTGTTGCGCTGCCAGTTTTGGTAGGCATGGTAGGCCAAAGCGCCCAATGCGGCCACGGAGCCGGCGGTAACGATTTTTTTGGTGTTTTTCTTTTTCAGAAACATAGAGGCCAGCCCGGCCACCGCCGCGCCGCCGCCGATTTTTGCAATCAGGTCGGAGTTTTTGCCGACGCTGCTGCCGGTTTTTTGAACGGTGCCTAAAACTTGGTTGAGCAGGTTGTTGAAGTTCATGGTTTTCCTTTTATGCGTTAACGGTGGAGAGCTTTTAATATAAGGCATTGTTTGCGGGCTGCAAGCGGATATTGTGTTAGAAATTGTTGGAAAAGATAAAAGAATTTTGCCCGGCAGCGGTTTGCAGCGGCATAAAAAAATCAGGTTTTCCAAAGGGAAAACCTGACGGGTTGTTGTTGCGGCCTTTGCGGCTGTATGCGCCTTTGCCTTTCTTGTTTTTAAACGCCTTGTGGCGGAATAGATTGGATTTTACCAGGGCTTTCAAGGCATTATCTTGAATTTTGCCTTTGTTGATTTCGATTTTGCGTTTGCTCATATCTGTTTCGCTATAAATGTTTTCAGACGGCCCGAATTTTAGCATATAGGCCGTCTGAAAAGATATAACATTATGTTTGAAAAGGAAATTGTGTTGTAAAACGGTTTGAAAGGCGTTTGTTTTCAGAAACGCCGTTTCAGCTGGCAGGCCTGCATGATGCTCACGGCCAGCTCTTCCACCGATTTGTCGGTGGTGTTGGTAAACGGGATGCCGTGGGCGCGGAACATGGCTTGCGCGTCGGAAACTTCGCGGCGGCAGGTGTTCAGCTGCGAATAGGTGGAGTCGGGGCGGCGTTCGTGGCGGATGGCTTGCAGGCGTTCGGGCAAAATGGTGAGGCCGTAGAGCTTGTGTTTGTAGGGTTTGACCATGCGCGGCAGGTCGCTGCTTTCCAAATCGTCGGGCGTGAGCGGGTAGTTGGCGGCGCGGATGCCGTATTGCAGCGCAAGATACAGGCAGGTGGGGGTTTTGCCCGAGCGCGAAACGCCCATCAGAATCACATCGGCGTCTTTCAAATCTTTGCCGCTGATGCCGTCGTCGTGGTTGAGCGAAAAATTCACCGCCTCCATGCGCGCATCATAACGCTGCGTATCGCCGATGCCGTGGGTGCGGCCCACCGAATGGCGTGCGGTTAAACCCAGCTCGCGCTCGATGGTGCCGAGAAACGCATCGAAAAAGCTCAAATGCAGGCCGTCGCAATTTTTGATGATGCTGCGGATTTCATCGTTGATGATGCTGGTGAACACCAGCGGGCGCAGGCCGCTGTCGGCCGCGGCGGCATTGATAATCTGCACCATCGCGCGGGCTTTTTCGGGCGTGTCGATAAACGGATAGGTGGCGCGTTTGAAATTCACGCCTTCAAACTGGTCGAGCAAAGCCTCGCCCATACTCTCCGATGTGATGCCGGTGCGGTCGGAAATAAAAAAAGCAGAACGGCGCGCCATAGTTTTCCTCTCAAAAGCTGCTGATATGCGGTGGGTTGGATTGCGGTGCAAAAATATCCGCCATCATACTACACAATGCCCCGCCGACAAACTGTTCGGGCGCGGTGCAAACGACGCATCTGCGGCGTGTTTCCGCATCATGCGTTTCAGCCGGCCCGGTGTTTGCACAGGGCGGGGCGGCAACGGCGGCGGCTTTCACTACAAACCGTTACATCAAAACAACCATATTTTTAAATACACATTTAATTTAATAAAATAACTTTTTGTTGGCATTTTGTGCCAATTATTCAGCCGTTAAACAGCCGGAAGATTTTGTTAACTTATTTCAAATTCTATGTTTAACAAGGGTTAACAAAAAAACGAAAGCGGATTATCATATTGCTTCACGCCACTACACGGCGCAATGTCGGCAATTTTTTCAGACGGCCTCTGTGTTTTTCTGCATAAAAACACATGACACTGCCCGCCCGAGTGGTTAGAATACCCCGCGAATTCATTTCTTTTTTAACTTGTTTAATGGACTGAAAACATGGCTGCAAATTACGTGATTTGGTTTGAAAACCTGCGCATGACCGATGTGGAAAGCGTGGGCGGTAAAAACGCCTCTTTGGGCGAAATGATTAGCCAGCTTACCGAAAAAGGCGTGCGCGTGCCGGGCGGTTTCGCCACCACCGCCGAAGCCTACCGCGCTTTTCTGGCGCACAACGGCCTGAACGAACGTATTTCCGCAGCCCTGGCTGCCCTGGACGTGGAAGACGTTACCGAGCTTGCCCGCGTGGGCAAAGAAATCCGCCAGTGGATTTTAGACACGCCGTTCCCCGAAGAGCTCGACGCAGCCGTTGAAGAAGCATGGAACAAAATGGTGGCCGATGCGGGCACCGATCAGATTTCGGTGGCGGTGCGCTCTTCGGCCACGGCAGAAGACCTGCCCGACGCCTCGTTTGCCGGCCAGCAGGAAACTTTCTTGAATATCAACGGGCTGGAAAACGTTAAAGAAGCCATGAAACACGTTTTCGCCTCACTGTATAACGACCGTGCCATTTCTTACCGCGTGCACAAAGGTTTCGCCCACGATATCGTGGCCTTGTCGGCCGGCGTGCAGCGCATGGTGCGCTCCGACAGCGGTGCGGCCGGCGTGATGTTCTCTATCGACACCGAAAGCGGCTTCGACCAAGTGGTGTTCGTTACCTCTTCATACGGCCTCGGCGAAACCGTGGTGCAGGGCGCGGTCAACCCCGACGAATTCTATGTGCACAAACCCACGCTGAAAGCAGGCAAACCCGCCATTTTGCGCAAAACCATGGGTTCCAAACTCATCAAGATGACTTTCACCGGCCAGGCGCAGGCCGGCAAATCGGTGCAGGTGGTGGACGTGCCCGAAGCCGACCGCAAAGCCTTCTCGATTTCCGACGAAGAAATCACCGAATTGGCCAAATACGCGCTGATTATCGAAGAACACTACGGCCGCCCGATGGACATCGAATGGGGCCGCGACGGCGTGGACGGCAAGCTCTATATCCTGCAAGCCCGCCCCGAAACCGTTAAATCGCAGGAAGACAGCACCCGCAGCCTGCGCCGGTACAGCATCAGCGGCGACAAGAAAATCCTTTGCGAAGGCCGCGCCATCGGCCAGAAAGTGGGCCAGGGCAAAGTGCGCCTGGTGAAAGACATTTCGCAGATGGACAGCGTGCAGGCGGGCGACGTGCTTGTTACCGACATGACCGACCCCGATTGGGAGCCGGTGATGAAACGCGCTTCGGCCATCGTAACCAACCGCGGCGGCCGCACCTGCCACGCCGCCATTATCGCCCGCGAGCTGGGCATTCCCGCCGTTGTGGGCAGCGGCGACGCCACTTCAACCCTTACCGACGGCCAAGAAGTTACCGTATCCTGCGCCGAAGGCGACACCGGCTTTATCTATGAGGGCCTGCTGAATGTGGAAGTAACCGATATCGCTTTGGACAATATGCCCAAATCGCCGGTGAAAATCATGATGAACGTGGGCAATCCCGAGCTGGCTTTCAGCTTCTCGGGCCTGCCCAACGAAGGCATCGGCTTGGCGCGTATGGAATTCATCATCAACCGCCAAATCGGCATCCACCCCAAAGCGCTGCTTGAGTTTGACAGCCAAGATGCCGGTTTGAAAGCCGAAATCAACGACCGCATCGCCGGTTATGCCTCGCCGGTGGCTTTCTATGTGGACAAAATCGCCGAGGGCGTGGCCACGTTGGCCGCATCGGTTTACCCGCGCAAAGTAATCGTGCGTATGTCCGACTTCAAATCCAACGAATACGCCAATCTGTTGGGCGGCAGCATTTACGAGCCGCACGAAGAAAACCCCATGCTCGGCTTCCGCGGCGCGGCGCGCTATGTTTCCGATGATTTCAAAGAATGCTTTGCGTTGGAATGTCAGGCGCTCAAACGCGTGCGCGACGAAATGGGGCTGACCAATGTGGAAATCATGATTCCGTTCGTGCGCACGTTAAGCGAAGCCGAAGCGGTGATTAAAGCCTTGAAAGAAAACGGTTTGGAACGCGGCAAAAACGGCCTGCGCCTGATTATGATGTGCGAACTGCCGAGCAACGCCCTCTTGGCCGAGCAGTTCCTGCAATATTTCGACGGCTTCTCCATCGGCTCCAACGATATGACCCAGCTTACTTTGGGCGTGGACCGCGACAGCGGCGGCCCGATTGCCGGCACGTTCGACGAGCGCAACCCCGCCGTGAAAGTGATGCTGCATCTGGCGATTTCCGCCTGCCGCAAGCACAACAAATATGTCGGCATCTGCGGCCAAGGCCCTTCGGACCACCCCGATTTCGCCAAATGGCTGGTGGAAGAAGGCATCGAAACCGTGTCGCTCAACCCCGACACAGTAATCGAAACTTGGCTGTATCTGGCTAAAGAGCTGAACAAATAAGGCCGTCTGAAAACCGAACCGCCGCATCTGTGATGAAAGATGCGGCGGTTTTTGCTTTGTGGTCGGCGGCTGGGGTTAAACTGCTTACTTGGCAACCGTTGCGTCATATTCGGATTAAGCCTGAGAACTTTGCAAAAATACCCTTAAGGCCGAGACCTCTGCAAAATTCTTTGCGGCATCTTAAACCCTCTGTGTCATACCCGGGCTTGCCCAGGGCATCTTTTGTTTCAAAAGAAATAACAGATACCCGGATCAAGCCCGGGTATGAAGAAACATAAATAAATTCAGGATTAAAACGCATTTTTGTAAAGGTCTCAGGCCGAGACCTTTGCAAAAATACCTTAAGGCCGTCTGAAATGCTTAGATTCCGTCATTCCCGCGTAGGCGGGAATCCAGATGGAAATATTGAAGCATTGATTAAACAAATACTTAGATGCCAAGCGTCTGGATTCCCGCCTACGCGGGAATGACGGAGTTCAGATTTTTTAGATAGCAATTTGAATTTTGCAAAGGTCTCAGGCCGTCTGAAAACGTTTCAGACGGCCTTGTGTTTAAGCGTGCTATTTCTTCAGATAACCTTTCAAATCGCTCAGAAACTGCGGTTCGAGTTTGATCAGATAGGCAATCAGCGGCAAATTGCCCGCCGCCACCGCCAGATAAAGCAGGGTGATGCTGTCGAACAGCCACAGCAGGGCGGCGCTCAAGAGGGCGGCGGTTACTATAAACAGGCCGTTGACGATATTGTTGGCGGCCACGGCGTGGGCGCGGAAGGCGTCGCTGCTGGCGGTTTGCAGCCAAGTGTAGAGCGGCACAGAGAAAAAGCCGCCGAAAAAGCCGATGGCAATCATGGTGAGGATAACGGGGTAGGCGTTGGCCTGCGACAAAAACCAGCCCAAGCCTTGCAGCTCGGTAAAGCGTTGGCCGTGCGTGAGCCAAACCAGCAAAAGGCCGCTGGCGGTTAAGCCGAGCGCACCCACGGCCACCAAACCCAAGTGCAGCCGCTGGTGGCTGACTTTGGCGCACAAAACCGAGCCGGCGGCGATGCCGACGGAAAACAGCGCCAGCATCAGGTTAAACACGTTGTCGTTGCCGCCGAGGTGGATTTGCGTGAACGTGGGCAGCTGGGTGGTGTAAACCGAGCCGACGAACCAAAACCACGAAATGCCGATGATGGCGGCGTAGAGTTCGCGTTGGGCGAAGGTTTCTTTCAGCAGCACCCAAGTGCCTTTGGCGATGTTCGGTTCGAGGCGGGCGGCAGGGTCTTTGGCGGGAACAGACGGCATAAACAGGCTGGTAACCGTGCCTGCCGCCGCCACCGCCACCACCATGATGCCGACGATATGGGGCGGAATGCCCGCCACCGCCGTGCCGAGAATCTGGCCGAACAGAATCGCCAGAAATGTGCCCGATTCGATCAGGCTGTTGCCCATAATCAGCTCTTTATCGTTAAGATAATCGGGCAGGATGGCGTATTTCAGCGGGCCGAACAGCGTGGATTGCGCGCCCATGCAAAACAGGCAGAACAGCAGCAGGGGGGCGGACTGTATGTAAAAACCGAAAGCCGCCGCCGCCATCACCACGATTTCCAGCAGCTTGACCGCGCGCGCGAGCTTGGCTTTGTCGAACTTGGTGCTCAACTGCCCCGAAATTGCGGAAAACAGAAAATAAGGCAGGATAAACAGCAGCGCGCCGAGGTTGAGCATCTGGCTGGCGGGCAGGAAATCGTTCTGCCCCAGGCCGTAGAAGCTGATCATCACAAACAGCGCGGTTTTAAACAGGTTATCGTTGAAAGCGCCGAGAAACTGTGTGCCGAAAAGCGGGGCGAAGCGGCGGCTGGTGGAGAAGTTGAGGTTATCTTTAAGGCTCATTTTGTTGTTTTTCTTGCGGTTTGCCGGCGGCTTGTTTGTCGGTGGAATCGTCGTCCATCAGAATGCGGTGTGCGGGACCTTCCAAATCGTCGAACTGGCCGTTTTTGCCCGACCACCAGAAAAAATAGGCAATCAGAAACGCCAGAATGATGCTGATGGGTATCAGGATAAACACGCTTTCCATTAGAGGGTTCCCGTTAAATCGTTGAGCAGCAGCGTTTGGCCGGCGGCAAGGGTCAGGTATTCGCCGCGTATGCGGCCGAGGGCGGCGTTGTCGTCAAACAGGGCGACATGGTCTTTTTCGAGTGCCCAATAAAGTGGTGTTTCGGCATGTTGGCAGGCGGCGAGCGCGCGCACGGCGGCGGTTTCCTGCGGTGGGTTTTCGCTTTGCAGCTTCACGGCGAAACGCCCGCTTTGCGGCGGGTTTTCGGATTCGTTGTCGGGCAGCATGATGAAAAAGCCTAAATGATCGCCTTCTTGAGTGTGGATGCTGAAATAGTGCATGGTTTTCAGACGGCCTTTCAGGTGGGTTAATGTAACAGTTTGCGCGCGGGATAAAAAGGGAAAAATACGCAGAAACAAGGTGTTTTGTTTTTCAGACGGCCTGAATGGTTTTGGCCGTCTGAAACGCGGTACGGCGCTATTTGGGTTTGCTCGCCAGAATATTGATCACTTTTTTCGGCGCGGCGGCGGGCAGCCTGATTTCGCCTTCTTCCGCTTCGAGGCCGTCTGAAAACCGCTGCGGCACGCTTTCTTTATCGAAAGCCAAATCGCCGCCGTGTTTCAGTTTTTGGCCGCGCTGCAAACCGGCAAAGTCGAACAGCTCGGTATCGGCCAGATGGGAAGGCACCACGTTTTGCAGGGCGGAAAACATGCTTTCGATGCGGCCGGGAAAGCGTTTGTCCCAATCTTGCAGCATTTCTTTAATCACCTGCCGTTGCAGGTTGGGCTGCGAGCCGCACAAATTGCAGGGGATAATCGGAAACTGTTTAAGCTCGGCATAGCGTGCCAAATCTTTTTCTTTCACATACGCAAGCGGGCGGATAACGATGTGTTCACCGTTGTCGCTCACGAGTTTCGGCGGCATGGCTTTGAGTTTGCCGCCGTAAAACATATTCAGAAACAGGGTTTCGAGAATATCGTCGCGGTGGTGGCCCAGCGCGATTTTGGTGCAGCCCAACTCTTTGGCCACGCGGTAGAGCACGCCGCGGCGCAGGCGGCTGCACAGCGAACAGGTGGTTTTGCCTTCTTCGATCACGCGCTTGACCACCGAATAAGTGTCTTCTTCGATGATTTTATACGGCACACCGATGCTTTCGAGATATTCGGGCAAAACGTGTTCGGGAAAGCCGGGCTGCTTTTGGTCGAGGTTGACGGCCACCAGTTCGAAATCCACCGGTGCGGAGGCCTGCAATTGGCGCAGGATGTCCAAAAGCGCATAGCTGTCTTTGCCGCCCGAGAGGCACACCATGATTTTGTCGCCGTTTTCAATCATGTTGAAATCGTTGACGGCATCGCCCACGGCATGGCGCAGGCGTTTGTTGAGTTTGTTGTTTTCGAGTTCGTGTTTGGGTTTTTTAGACATGGCAAAAAGCGGGCGGACAAAAGCCGTAATTGTACCCCAAAACCGGTTAGGCCGTCTGAAAACGAGCCGTGAAAACAAACGCGGCACAGTTTTTCAGCGTTAAAAATAAAACCGTGTTTGTTTTCACGGTGTTTGCATCACAAATTAGATAGCTGCCGAACCGGCGGGGCAAGCGGCGGCGAACCGTTTTTCAGACGGCCAGAGGCCTTTATAAAACCCCTAGATGTGAATATAGTTCAAGGCGCAGCAGCGCAGCAGGCGCAGACATATCAAGCAGATAGGCAAGCGAGCGGGCAGTACCCTCAAGGGCATAAACGCACAACGCAGAAATGCGCCGCAGATGGGGACAAAGGTCTCGGCCTGACAAACTTTCCGCCGCTGGGCTATAATCGGTTCCGATCTGTTTCTGTATCCTACGGAAGAGCTTTATGAAAAAGATTTTGTTAGCCGCCGCCGTGCTGATGGTGGCCGCCTGCGGTTTCCACTTGAAAGGCACGGGCGGTATATCCGGCGCGCTGCCTTATCAGTCGTGGCACGTTGCCAACGGCCAATCCATGCAGCAGCCGCTCGAAAACGCCTTGCGCCGCGCCAGCGGCAAACCGGTGGGCGCAGCCGAAGCGCAGGCCACGGTAACCGTAAACCGTATCGGCACCCGCCGCGATGTGTTCACCGTTACCCGCGCCGCCGTCATCAACGAATACCTGCTGGTGTTGCAGGTGGAAGCGCAGGCCAGCGTAAACGGCCAACCCGTGGGCGAACCGATAACGGTGCAGGTTGAGCGCAAAATGGATTATGCCGACAGCGAAGTGTTGGGCAAGGCCGAAGAAGAAGGCACCATTTGGTCGGAAATGCGCGCCGATGCCGCCGATCAGATCGTGCGCCGCCTCACCTTTCTGAAAGCGCAGTAATGCCGGTGATGAACATCGGCGAGTTGTCGCCCGATCTGCCGCTCAAGCCCCTGTATGTGATACACGGCGAAGAAGATTTGCTGCGTGTGGAAGCTTTGGACAGCCTGCGCGCTGCCGCCAAAAAGCAGGGCTACCTCAACCGCGAAGTCTATACCGCCGACAACGCGTTCGATTGGAACGAACTTCTGCAATCGGCAGGCAGCATGGGGCTGTTTGCCGATTTGAAACTTTTGGAAATCCACATTCCCGGCGGCAAGCCCGGCAAAAACGGCGGCGATGCGCTGCAAACGCTGGCCGAGCGCCTGCCCGAAGACACGGTAACCGTGGTGATGCTGCCCAAGCTCGAGCGCGCCCAAATGCAGGCCAAATGGTTTACCTCGCTGGCGGCGCACGGCGTGGTGCTGGAAGCCAAAGCCGTTACCGGCGCAGCGCTGCCGCAATGGATACGCGGCCGTCTGAACCGTCTCAACCTCGATATCGAAGCCGACGCGCTGGCGCTGTTTGCCGAGCGCGTAGAAGGCAACCTGCTGGCCGCCAAACAGGAAATCGACAAACTCGCCCTGCTGCACCCCGCAGGGCATCTGGTTAACATGGCCGATGCCGAAGCCGCCATTGCCAACGTGGCCCGTTTCGACGTGTTCCAGCTCGCCGGCGCATGGATGGGCGGCGACGCCCCCCGTGTGGCGCGCCTGCTCGAGGGTTTGGAAGCCGAAGGCGAAGAACCTGTGCTACTGCTGTGGGCGGTGGCCGAAGACATCCGCACCCTTATCCGCTTAACCGCCGCCCTGAAGCAAGGGCAGAGCGTGCAGGCCGTGCGCAACAGCCTGCGCCTGTGGGGCGACAAGCAAACGCTCGCGCCGGCAGCGGTCAAACGCATCAGCATCAACCGCTTGCTTACCGCCCTGCAAGACTGCGCCCGTATCGACCGCATCATCAAAGGCGCAGAAGAGGGCAACGCATGGGCCGAATTCAAACATCTGGTTACGGGATTGGCGGGATAAGGCTATAATGCGCCTGTTTTTCAAGAAGGCCGTCTGAAACCTTTCCGCCGCGCGGCAACTGTTTTCAGACGGCCTGTATCGAACCGTGAAGACTGTAAGGAACACCCACATGGATAACAAAACCAAACTCCGCTTGGGCGGCTTGGCCGTTTTGGCCACGGCTGTGCTGAGCCTGATATTCGTTTTATTCACCGATTCGTGGCCGGTGGCCATTTTGCTGGCCGTTGCCGTGATGGCGGGCGTTATCGGCGGCATGATCTGGACAACGCGCCGCCAGCAGCGCCAGTTTCTCGAACGCCTGAAAAAGTTCGACATCGACCCCGAAAAAGGCCGCGTCAACGAAGCCAACCTGCGCCGTATGTACCACACCGGCGGGCAGGCGCAGAAAGATGCGGTTACCATCATCTGCCTGTCGCAGAAATGCTCGGTGGAAGAAGCGCACGCCATGATGAAAAACCGCCCGACCCGCCAGCAGATGAACCAAATGGCGCAGCAGCAGATGAAAGGCCAGCGCCGCCCGCACCGCTGATGGGGCAGGGTGCAGATAACGGCAGGCCGTCTGAAAATTTTTCAGACGGCCTTGTTTATAATTTGGATTATTCGGTTCGCACTTTCTTTACTTCATAACCCAGAAAGGTTTCGCGCACCTTAACTGTGATGGCGTCGCCGACCGAGCCGCTGCCTTGCCGGCACACCGAAACCCTAATGCCGGTTTCTAAAACGAGCCGCCATTTGTCGCAGCTTTTGCGCCGGTAATGAATACCGTCGATTCTGGCCTGTATGGTGTGTTCTTGTGCAAAGCGCAAGCTCAGCCAATCGGCGGCCAAAACAACCACAAAAAACATGGCGGCCATATCCGACCATGCCCTAAACAAGCTCTTTGCCGTGTGCAGATTCCTGCTCCGCAGTTTGGTTTTGGCAGGCGGTTTCTGTTTCTTTTTGTTGGCAATAAACACGGGCAAGGCGGCCAAAGCTGCTGCTGCCAAGGTGAGGTGGAAAACACCTTCCTTTAAATCGAATGGTTGGTAAAAAAGATAAACAATAAATGCGAATGCCGTCCCCCAAGCGCCGGCACCCAACCAAAAAGAATCTACCTTATTGTTATTCCGCCGCATTTCTGCACACATCCACCGCTTCCTGCAAACTGGCTACGCCGAAAATCTGCAATCCGGGAAACTCTTTCGGATTGCGCGGCATATTCGCTTTCGGCACCACCGCGCGTTTGAACCCCAGTTTCTCGGCTTCTTTCAGCCGCTCCTGCCCGCGCGCAACGGGGCGCACTTCGCCGCTCAAACCGATTTCGCCGAAGGCCACCATTTTTTCGGGCAGCGGGCGGTTGCGGAAGCTGGATAACATGGCGAGGATAATCGCCAAGTCGGCGGCCGGTTCGTTGATTTTCACGCCGCCCACCGCATTTAAAAACACGTCTTGGTCGAAGCAGGCGATGCCCGCGTGGCGGTTTAAAACGGCCAACAGCATGGCGAGGCGGTTTTGTTCGAGTCCGACGGTGAGCCGCTTGGGCGTGAAGCCGTGCGCGTCGTCCACCAGCGCCTGAATTTCCACCAACAGCGGGCGGCTGCCTTCCTGCGTAACCAACACACACGAGCCGGGCACATCGTCGCGGTAGCTGGCCAGAAAGATGGCCGAGGGGTTGGACACGCCTTTCAAGCCGTGTTCGGTCATGGCGAACACGCCCAATTCGTTGGCCGCGCCGAAGCGGTTTTTGATGGCGCGTATCATGCGGTAGTTGGAATGCTGGTCGCCCTCGAAATACAGCACGGTATCGACCATGTGCTCCAGCACGCGCGGGCCGGCGATGGCGCCGTCTTTGGTAACGTGGCCGACCAAAATCATGGCAATGCCCATCTGCTTGGCCATGCGGGTAAGCTGGGCGGCGCATTCGCGCACCTGCGACACCGAGCCGGGCGCGGAAGTGATTTGGTCGGAATACATGGTTTGAATCGAATCGATAACAACAACGGCAGGCTCGTGCTGTTTTAAGGCCGTCTGAATCGCTTCCATGCGGATTTCGGCCAACAGGTTCACGCCTTCGCTTTTCAAGCCCAAACGCTGCGCGCGCAGCGCCACCTGCTGCGCCGATTCTTCGCCCGACACATACAGCACTTTGCGGCTTTGTGCCATCACCGCCACGGTTTGCAGCAGCAGCGTCGATTTGCCGATGCCGGGGTCGCCGCCGAGCAGAATCACCGCCCCGCCGACCAGGCCGCCGCCGAGCACGCGGTCGAGTTCGCCGATGCCGGTCGGCTCGCGCGGCACTTCGACGGCGGTAACTTTTGACAAATCCTGCACCTGCGCCGTATCCGCCGCCCACGATTGGAAACGCGCGTTTTTCGGCTCGGGCGCGGCGAGGCTCTCTTGCAGCGTGTTCCACTCGCCGCAATGCGGGCATTTGCCCTGCCATTTGGGCGCGGTGCCGCCGCATTCGCTGCATTGGTAAACGGTTTTCGGGGCTTTTGCCATAGAGGTTCCTGCTGGATGGTGGAGGCCGTCTGAACGGCGGCGCAAAAAAGCCGATTGTAAGCGCAAAACCGCGCCGGATATACCCTTAAGCGCCAAAAAATATCCGCATATCTTTATTTCAAACACACATAATATGCGTTTGTTATTATTTCAACAGGATAATGTTACCCGTGTTGAAACCATGAAAAAAGCCGCATATTCCCATTTGGCCGCCGCCGTTTTCGCTGTTTTCGCCCTGCCGGTTTCCGCCGATACCCGCGTGCCCGACCAACAGGCGCAATACGAGCTGGCGCAGGCCTATGAAACCGGCAGCGGTGTCGAACAGAACCACGAACGCGCCGCCAAACTGTATCTCAAGGCCGCCAGAAAAGGCCATGCCGGTGCGCAGGCGCATTTGGGCACCATGTACCACGAAGGCCGCGGCGTGAAAGAAAACGCCAAAACGGCGGTGTCGTGGTACCGCAAAGCCGCCTCGCAGGGCAACGGCCATGCCCAAAACAACCTCGGCCGTATGTATTTTTACGGTTACGGCGTGGCGCAGGATTACAAACAGGCGTTCGAATGGTTTAAACAGGCGGCCGAAAGCGGCGACGACACCGCCCAGAAAAACCTTGCCTATATGTATGCGCACGGCACGGGGGTGGAACAGGACATGAAACAGGCCGCCCATTGGTATGAACAGGCCGCCAAGCAAGGGCTGGCGGAAGCGCAGGCGGAAATCGGCTTTCTCTACGACGAAGGCCGCGGCGTGGAAGCCGATGCGCAGAAAGCCGCCCTATGGTACACGCAGGCTGCCGACCGAGGCAGCGCGGTGGCCCAATATAATTTGGGGCATATGTATTTGGAAGGCCGCGGCGTGGTGAAAAACGTTGAGAAAGCCCATGCGCTGTTCCAGCAGTCGTGCAGCGGCGGCGACGAAGACGCGTGCAAACTGGTATCACAGGCCGCGCAGGGCGGCAGTTGAACGGTGAGCTTGGCGGCAGCCGCAGCCAAAGCATCCGTTCGGAGTTTTTGCAGAATATATTCAAGCCGTCTGAAAACCATTTTCAGACGGCTTGAAACCTTTGCAAAATTCTTTTCGATACTTTAAAACACTTGCGTCATACTTTGGCTTGCTCCGGGCATCTGCTGTTTCTTTCGCAATAAAAAGATACTCGGGTCAAGCCCGGGTATGACGTATGTCATTGAGGTGCCGGTATGGCTTGCAAAGGCAGGCGGATCGGTTTGCCGCCGCTTAAGGGTAAGGCGCGGTGTTGGCGCATTCAAACCGTTTCTTTCACCGCACTGTGCAGCAATTTCCCGCCCATCAAGCCAAGCAGAATGCCTGCGGTTTTATCCACATAAAAAGCGACTTTGCCGAAGGCGCGGCGCACTTTGTGTTGCGAGAGCACGAATATAATCATCGCATCCCATACGAAAACCAACAACACCATCCATACGCCCAAGGCAACGGTAAGCCCCATGCTGATTTGCGGGGTCAGCACCACCGAAAACAAGCTTAAATAGAAGACAATGTTTTTCGGATTGGACAAGCCCGAGGCGATGCCGAGAAAAAACTCCGCCCAAAAAGACGGCGCTGCTTTTTGCCCGGCATTCTGCGGTGTTTGCGTGATAAAGGCGTAATCGCTGCGTTTGGCGCGCAATGCGCCGTATGCCACATAGAGCAAAAAAGCGCCGCCTATGATTTTCAAGAGAAACATCAGCCATATGGAATGGGCAATTACTGCACCCACACTGACCATGCACAAAACAATATAGATGCCGTTTGCCAAGGCGATACCCAGGGCCACACCGACTGCACGGCGGCGGTTGTTGCGCAGGGCGCTGCGGATGACGAGTAAAAAATCCGGCCCGGGGCTGATTAAGGCCAAGAAATGTGCGGCGACCACAGTGGCGATAATGACGGCGCTCTCGTTCATGTTGGTTCTCCGGAGTTTTCAAGCAATTGTAAATATTACGCTTGTTGATCTCGAGGGAAAAGGAACCTGTAGAAGTTGCGTATCCTGCAAGCACAACACGGTAGGTTGGATTGAATCCCAATATTACTGGAAACCATCTATGCGTTGGGTTTAACAACCCAAGCTACGCTTGCTTTATTTTATAGTTCGGCACGGTTTTATCGTTTGCCGGTTTTTGTCGGGCATCAATGCCCGACCTATTCAAGACGGTTGCTGCGCCAGCAAGGCTTCGTCGATTTCATCGGCGCGTCGGGCGGCAGGGCGCTGTTGGTGGCGTTCGGCAAAAGCCGCAAAGGCCGGGCGCGGCTCCAATAGTTTGAACTGCAAATACCAACCGACATAAGCGGCCACCAGCAAATCGGCGGCGGTGAAGCTGCTGCCGGCCAAATATTCGCGGTCTTTCAACGCGGCTTCCAGCGTGTCGAGCAGGTCTTGCTCGGTGCCGAAACCGGCCATTTCCTGCTTGGGCAGGGCAGAACCGCCGGCCTTGGCCGTCATCAATTGCTCCAGCGGGGCCATAAAGCTGATCCAGCGGTAATAGCTGCCGCGCTCGGGGCTGCCCACGGGCGGGGCGAGTTTTTTCTCGGGCACGAGGTCGGCCAGATACAGGCAGATGGCGGCGGTTTCGGTAATCACGGTATCACCGTGCTTGAGTGCGGGCACTTTGCCCATCGGGTTGACGGCACGGTATTCGGGCGCTTTCATGGTGGTGCCGTAATCGAGCAGCACCGTGTCGTAGGGCAGGCCGGTTTCTTCCAGCATCCAGCGGGCAACACGGCCGCGCGACATGGGGTTGGTGTAGAAGGTGAGTTGGGCGGTCATCAGGGTTCCTTTCGGGTGTTGTAAACAAATGCCTGTCTGAAAGACCATGAAAAATCACGCTAAGTTTCAGACAGGCATTGTTTTCAGACAGGCATTGTTTTCAGACAG
This sequence comes from Neisseria dentiae, assembly GCF_014055005.1. Classification (NCBI taxonomy): domain Bacteria; kingdom Pseudomonadati; phylum Pseudomonadota; class Betaproteobacteria; order Neisseriales; family Neisseriaceae; genus Neisseria; species Neisseria dentiae. The sequence goes on from NZ_CP059570.1 coordinate 734,792, forward strand.
GCATTGTTCAGACGGCCTTTTTAGGCCTGTGATGCCTGCAACCAAGGGATTAAGCACGCAGTGCTTCGCTGAGTTGGTCAATCAGTATATTGAAAGGTGGTTCGTCGAGTTGGCGCTGTTCCTGCAAAAACTGCGCTTGTGCGGTGCTCCAAAACGGTGCGTCGGGCAGCAAAACCGTGTCGGGCAGCGGGCGGTGCCGGGTGATGAAGTCGGCAATCTGCTGCGGCTCGGCAGACAAACCGAGTTGCAGAAACAGGTCGGTAAAGCTGGCGCATTGTTCGATAAATTCGGGGTTATGTGCGGACATGGCGAACTCCTTTGTTTGACAAAAAATGTTTTTCAGACGGCCTTTCGCGTTATTGTGCCGCCCAAGCGTAAAAGGCGGCGGCGAATTTGTTTAAAAAACCGGCGGTGCGCTCGTCGGCCACTTTGCCGTTTTCCAGCGCGGCGTTGGCGCGGCTCAGGAACACTTCGGGGGCGATTAACACGTTTGTACCCAGCGATTGCAGGCTTTGGCGGATTTGCAGGCCGCTGTTGATGCCGCCGTAGCTGCCGGGCGAGGCGGTAACGGCGGCGACTTTTTTGCCCTGCCACACGTTTTGGCCGTAGGGGCGCGAGGCGATGTCGATGATGTTTTTCACGGCGGCGGGCATGGCGCGGTTGTGTTCGGGGCTGACAATCAGCACGGTATCTGCGGCTTTGAGCTGCGCGCGCACGCGTTCGTAGGGCGGCACGTTTTCGGCATCGAGGTCTTGCGTGTAGAGCGGCAAGTCGCTGATTTGCACTTCTTCGATTTCCACGCCTGCGGGCGCTTGCGCGGCGATGTGTCCGGCCACGGTGCGGTTGATGGATTGGCGGCTCAAGCTGCCGATAACGAGGGCGATTTTGGTCATTTTTATTCCTTTTTTGATGCGGTTAAACGGTTGCCATTCTAAACCTAATTTGGCCGTCTGAAACATTTCAGACGGCCAAACTGCTTTTATCGGCCGCCGGAGCCGTGCCGAAATAGCGTTTGTATTCGCGGCTGAACTGGCTGGGGCTTTCGTAGCCCACTTGGTAGGCGGCGCCGGAAACGGATAGATGTTCTTGGCAAATCAGCCGCTTGGCTTCTATCAAGCGCAGCGATTTTTGGTATTGCAGGGGCGAGAGCGTGGTGAGTTGCTTAAAGTGGTGGTGAAAGCCTGATAACGACATGCCGCACAATCCGGCCAGCGTTTCCACCCGTATGGCGTCGCAAAAGTGCGCTTGCAGGTAATCGGTGGCTTTAGTGATTTTCTGCGTGTTCGAGCCGAAGCTCGCCATGTGTTTGAGCTTGCCGCCCTGTTCGCCCGTGAGCAGGCGGTAGTAGATTTCCTGCTGGATCAGCGGCGCCAGAAAGGCAATGTCGTTTGGATTTTCGTGCAAGAGCAATAAGCGCTCGAAAGCGTCGGCCAGATGGGCGCTTAAATGCCATTGCGCAAAAGCGATTGCATCGGCTTCGTCGTCCCGAGCCGATACGGCCTGATCCAGCAGGATTCTGCCGACCGCCTGCAAATCGATTTTCATCGACAGCACCACAAACGGCTCGGCCGGCGTGGCGCGGGCAATCTTGCCGCACATCGGAACATCCACCGGGCAAAACATGAAATGGCGGCTGTCAAACAGCAAGTGTTGCGCCCCCAGCCGTATTTCCCGCTCGCCCCTGACCACAATGCAAATGCTCGGCTCCTGAATCACGTTTTCATAAGCAAACGGCCGGTCGCTGTGGTGGATAATCAAACCGTCAATCGGGGAGCGGTAGGTTTGGTTGTGCGGGATAAGCTTGAGCAGCCGCTCAAGGTTTTTGTTTGAAAGCATGGTTTTTTGGAGAAACAGGCAAGTGATTTGCAGGAATGATATGCCGTTTATTCCCATCAATCAATATAATGAACACATCCCGAAACGGCACCAACCGACGGATTAACTCATTTAAAAGGAGCTTAAAATGAAAATTTTTTACCATACTTCAGCAACCGCTACCGGCGGCCGCGACGGCCATACGCAAGTAGACGACGGCTCAATCGGCTTTGATTTGGTCGGTTTTCAAAACCAAAGCGGCAAACAGGGCACCAACCCCGAGCAATTGTTTGCCATGGGCTACGCGGCGTGTTTCGACAGCGCGATGAACCACGTTGCCCCGAGCTTGGGTTTGAAACCAACCAAATCCAGCACCACCGTGGGCGTGGGCATTGGTCAAAAAGCCGACGGCGCGTTTGCTTTGGATTTGGATATTACGATTACGGTGGAAGGTTTGAGCTTGGAAGATGCGAAGAAACTGATTGAAAAAGCGCACACCGTATGCCCGTATTCCAACGCCACGCGCGGCAATGTCGATGCGCGTTTGCATGTGAACGTGGTGCAGTCGTTTGATTTGTAAACCACTACCGGAGTTTTTAATACATCGTGGCATTGAGGCCGTCTGAAAAGTTTTCAGACGGCCTCAATGCGTTTATTTACTCTGAGTGAGCGTGTTGTGGTTGGTCATCAGGTTACGGTAGTCGGGGATATGGTTGCTAAACAGCGCGCCCAAGCCCTCGATGTCGTTGCGCCAGTCGCGGTGCAGTTCGCAGGCGGCGCCGAACCAGGTCATCAGTTGCACGCCGGCTTGGCTCATGCGGTCCCATGCGGCGTCGCGGGTCATTTGGTTGAAGGTGCCTGAGGCGTCGGTAATTACGAATACGTCGAAACCTTCTTCAATGGCAGAAAGGGCGGGGAAGGCCACGCACACTTCGGTAACCACGCCGGCGATGATGAGCTGCTTCTTGCCGGTGGCTTTGACGGCTTTGACGAAGTCTTCGTTGTCCCAAGCGTTGATGTTGCCGGGGCGGGCGATGTAGGGCGCGTCGGGGAAGATTTCTTTCAGTTCGGGCACCAAGGGGCCGTTGGGGCCGTTTTCAAAACTGGTGGTGAGGATGGTGGGCAGGCCGAAGTATTTGGCCAAATCGGCGGTGGCCAGCACGTTGTTTTTGAATTTGTCGGGTTCGATGTCGCGCACCAGCGAGAGCAGGCCGGTTTGGTGGTCGACCAGCAGCATGGCGGCATCGTTTTTGTCTAAGCGGATATAGGGTTTTTTGTTTGCCATTTCGGGTTTCCTTGTTTGAGGTGGTGTTTTTTTCAGACGGCCTTATCGGGAAGAGCTGGCCGTCTGAAACGGGTTAATCAAAAAATAATCAAGCGCGTTCCGAATCGAGTTGCTCGCCGTCGTGCTCCACTTGGCGGGCTTTCAGATAGCTCTCAATCAGCAATTGGTATTCGGGGAAAATCAGCTCGTAAGCCTTGGCCCATTCGGCGGCGTCGTCTCGGTTCCAGGTTTGCTGGATTTCCGAGCACACGGCGGCGGTGTCCATCGGCACGGCGCCTGCCTGCACGATGCGCGCCAGCGTGATTTCCTGCGCCATTTTGCTGTAGGTGCCGGAAGCGTCAATCACGCAGAACACCTGATAGCCCTCGGCAATCGCGGAGATGGCGGGGAAGGCCATGCATACGCTGGTGATGGTGCCGGCGATAATGAGCTGCTTTTTGCCGGTGGCTTTCACGGCGGCGACGAAATCGGGGTTGTCCCAAGAGTTAATCTGGCCTTTGCGGGCAACGTATTGCGCGTGCGGCGCAGCTTCGTGGATTTCGGGAATCAGGGGGCCGTTGGGGCCTTGCGGCACCGAAGCGGTGGTAATTACCGGCATTTTGGCCAAAGCCGCTACTTTCGCCAGCGTAACGGCGTTGGCGCGCAGCTCGCGCACGTTTAAATCGCGCACGGTGTTGAAAAGGCCGCTTTGGTGGTCGATTAACAGCATCGCGGCGTTGGCGGGGTCGATTTTCGGCGCGGCGCCGTTGAAGTTTGCAGGTTGGCTCATTACAGTTTCCTTATTGAGTGTTTATTCAAAAGCGTCTTATTGACAGGGCGCATTATAGATACGCATAATTTTGCAACAAGCTACAAAAATCAAACTTTAAGTTGCAAAAACAGAACAAGAAAAAAATGGGCAATGTGGATTTAAACGATATCCGCCTGTTTGTGGCGGTGGTGCAGGCGGGCAGTTTCAGCAAGGCGGCGGATTTGGCGAATATCCCCAAATCGCGCCTGAGCCGCCGCATCAGCCGTTTGGAGGCCGAGCTGGGCACCGCGCTGATGGACAGAAGCAAGCGCGGTGTGCTGCTCAATGAAGTGGGCGAGCAGTTTTATCAGCGCGCGCAGGAAATGATGCAGGCGGCGCAAACCGCCGTAAACAGCGTGCAGGGCAAGCTCGACACGCCGGGCGGCCTGCTGCGGCTGTCGGTATCCACCGAAGTGGGGCGCGGCTTTCTGATGCTGCATCTGGCCGAATACATGCGCCGCTATCCCGACGTGCTGCTGGAAATCGAAATCAACAATAAAAAAGTGAATATGATTCAAGACGGCATCGATATCGCCCTGCGCCTCGGCCTGCCCGAAGGCGACAACGTCGTCGCCCGCAAACTCACCGACATCGAACTGGGGCTGTTTGCCGCCGAAAGCTACCTGCAACGCGCCGGCCGCCCCAAAAGCCCGCACGAATTGCACGGCCACGCGCTTTTAAACAAATACGACGGCCCCGAATGGCGCTTTACCTGCAAACAGCACAGCGTGCACATACAGGGCGGCAACAAACTCAACAGCAACGATGCCAACCTGCTCGGCCAAATGGTTTCCGACGGCGCCGGCATCGCGCTGCTGCCCTGTTTCGACAACATGCTGCGCGAAGGCTGGGTGCGCCTCATGCCCGAATGGGCGGTCGATACCGTGCCGCTGTATCTCGTGTATTACAAAAACCGCGGCTCTGTCCCCACCGTGCGCAGCATGGCGGATTTTCTGCTGGAAAAATTCGGCCGGCGGTAACAAGGTGATTTTTAAAAATATCAGAAGAAATAATAGGATATGGTGAATTAACTTAATAAAAAGCATACACGTTATACTCGGTGCAAGCCCGAGTATAACGGAACGGTTATTAAATAAGTGGTTTTGCCATAGATAAATTCAGGCCGTCTGAAAAAGTGAACTGTCCCCCAATACTTGGACAAGTTAAGAATCTTTATCAAACAGCCTTTTCAAGCTGGGTTCTGTAGCCGACAGGACTCAGCTTTTTCAAGTTTAAACTAATCCGTTCATGATTGTAGTAATGTATGTAATCATCTATTACCTCTGTCAGCTCCGCCACCGACAGCGCACCTTCCTGATAGAAACTCTCCGTTTTCAGTGTACCGAAAAAACTCTCCATCGGCGCATTGTCCCAGCAATTACCTTTGCGCGACATACTTTGCACAATCCCTTTCTCAGCCAATTTCGTTCGATAAGCCTCGGTGCGGTAAAGCACACCCTGGTCGGAATGCAGCAGCGGCGTTTGGCCTTTCAGACGGCCGAATGCTTGGTCCAACATTTGCGCCACCATTTTACTGTTTGCTCTGCGGCCTAAAGAATAGGCCACAATTTCCCGATTAAACACATCGGAGACCTTTGCAAAACCGCCATCTGCGGCGCATTTCTGTGTTGTGCGCTGCTCGCTCGCTTGCCTATCGTGTGATATGTCTGCACTCGCTGCGCTGCTACGCCTTGAACTGCATCCACATCCGGCGGTTTTACAAAGGCCTCATCCAATATCGGCGATAAGTACAGCTTCCCGTCTGTGCATTTAAACTCCGTCACATCGGTCGGCCATTTGTCTGCCGGTTTGCCAGCGGTAAACTCTCGATTGAGAATATTGTCCGAAGCCTCTCCTACTGCTTGCGGACGGTAGGTTTTTTTACTGCGGACTTTGGCTTTTAGTCCCAACAAACCCATAATGCGCCGCACTTTCTTTTTGTTCCACGACAATACGGCGGCAATCCGCCGATGACCGTAACGGCCTTTGTGTCGGCGATAGACTTCACCCACTGCGGTTTTGGCCGCCGCATCGGGATCGGCTTTGCCGATATGGTAATGAAAGCTGCTTTTGGGAATGCCGGCACTATGCAGCAGATATTTCAGCGGGTGCTTCGCCCTCAACGTTTGAACGGTTTCGCAGCTTTGGCGGCGTTCTTTTCGTTGAGGGCTTTCATGTGCTTTAGGTAGTCGTTCTCCGCCCTCATGTAACGTAACTCTTCAATCAGTTCCGCCTGGGTTTTTTTGTGGTCGGGTTTGTCGGCGATAAACGGGTTTTTGCGTTTGGTCTTCATAGTCTTCATAAACGTAGCCTGCGGGTGTTGAAGTGCGGCAATACCGCCTTGCCGATAGGCGGCTATCCAACGGCGCAGGTGGGTGCGTGAGACGTTGAAGTGCTCTGCGGTGCGCTGTTGGCTGTGCACTTGGTGGTAATGGAGTACGGCTCGGTATTTGAAGTGTAGGTTATATTTGGACATAAGAAAACTGCACCTTTTAAAGTTGAAGGGGGTGTCCAACTTTTGGGGTGCAGTTCAGGCCAGCCTGATGGCCTTGCTGATCCACCAGTTTGAAGAGTATGTGTTGCCCGGTGGCGGGCCGGTGATTGTGAACATCGGCACGTTTGGCGAACGCGAAAACTATCTGCGTTATCCGGGCAATATGCATTCTTCCATGTTGGTCAACAATGTGGCCTATATTTTCTATGCGCTTGCCGTTGTGTTTCCCGAGTGGGTGTGGCTGGGGCTGGCCACCATGTTTTTCAATCTGTTCCAGCTCTATGGCCACGGCTGGCAGATGAATAAGGCGCTGAACACTTGGTATAACCCCGGTTTGGCTTCGGTGGTGTTTTTGTTTGTGCCGATTGCCGCGTATTATAGTGAATTCAAATAAAAACTCCGAAATGAAATAACTGCATTCAAACTTGCAATTGGGCGATATGCTAAAGAATCGTTTTACCCTACTTCGGCATTCTTATTTTAATCCACTATACTTTTATTTTGTTTCGGCCAACGGTTTGGTTGCATGGGCAACTTGGCTGGGCGGTGCCGCCGGTTTCGCCGGCTTGATGCTGTTTACCATTATTCTGCCGGTGCAATGGTTGAAAAACCCCGATTCGCCTTATGCAATGCCGGATGAACAGGTTGAAAAATTCAAAAAAATAACGGCCTTGTGCCAAATCAGGAAAGGCTGATGATGAAATTTATTCTGGCGCATTGGGTCAAACTTAGCGCGGTAATCGGCGCGGCGGTATTGGTGTTCACGCTGGCGACCTGGCCGCACTGGCATTATCTACAAGCATTGGCGCTGCTTAATCTGGCGGTGATTTTCTTCCACTTTTTCGAGGAATTCGAGTTTCCCGGCGGCTTTCCCACTTTTTCCAACACCTTGTTCGCGCCCAAAGACAGCACGCCCGATATTGCCAACCGCTATCCACTGAACAATATGTCGGCATTGTGGGTAAACTGGGGCACGGCGCTGGTGATGTATCTCACGCCGGTGTTTTTCCCCGATGTGATTTGGCTGGGCCTGGTGCCGATGCTGTTCGGTGGCGTGGTGCAACTGATCGTGCACGGCATCGTGAACAACAAGATGCTGAACACTTGGTACAACTCGGGGCTGTTTGTGGTGGTGTTCGGCCATCTGCCGCTGATGGTGGCCTACATCGCTTACATCGAGCGGCACGGTCTGGCGGCCTGGTGGGATTATGTTATCGCCGTGGTGCTGATGGCGGTGTGGTATGTGGGCGTGATCCGCATTCTGATTCCCAAACTGTGGGAACGCAAAGATTCGCCTTATCCGTTTTCACCCGCGCCGATGGAAAAATTCGGCAAGTTATATGGCAAACGGAGCGGCGTGTGATAAGCGGTTTATGGTGGATTCAGGCCGTCTGAAAGAACAATCCTTTCAGACGGCCTGAATATCGAAAGCCATAACCCATACCGTACCGGATTGCCGGCGGCTTAAAGATTGCCGTGCATGATGTCGAACATTTCCCGCCAGTCGCTCATCACTTGTTCCACAGGCGGCAGGATGTTTTGCTCGAAATAAAAGCGCAGCGTGGTCAGCACGCAGGTAGCGAACAGCGTGGCCTGAAACTCCCAGTTTTTGTCGCGACCGGGAAACTTGGCGGCTGCCTGTGCCAGAAACTCCTGCCGCAGCAGGCCCTGCATTTCCTGAAACAGGCGGTGGCGGCGGGTTTCGATTTGCCAAAGCGCCAGCAGGATACGGCGCTTCTCATACAACTTGGGCATGATTTCGCGCATCACCGCACGCACATCGCGCGCTGCCAAGCGTTTGTTCAGCAGTGCGGCATAGTCCTGTCTGAATTCGGCAATCATCTTGCCCGCCAGACCGCTTTTGCCGGAATAGTATTTGTATAGTCAATTAAAATAAGAACTGCGTAGCAGTGCAGTCATAAAATCTCCCACGGCAGGTAAAACTTTCCGCAAATGCTTTTTAATATTCGCCCATACCTTTTCAATCGGATTAAGCTCGGGTGAATAAGGAGCAAGGGGCAATACTTTATGTCCCTGCTTCTGCGCCATTTCAGTCAAAACCGCCATACGGTGGAAACGGGCATTGTCCATAATGATGACGGATCTCTCCGTCAGTTCGGGCAGCAGCATTTGCTCAAACCATGCTTCGAACAGGCTGCCGTCCATGGTGCCACAATAGGTCATGGGTGCAATCAGGCTGCCTTTACCTTGGATTTGTGCCGCAACCAATGAAATACGTTGGTATTTTCTGCCGCTGATTTGTGCTTTGACGGGTACGCCTTTTTTCGAGTAAGCGTAAGGGCGGTAAAAAAGGTGTCGAACCCTGTTTCATCAAGAAAAACTGCTTGATAGTCAGTATATTGGCTCAATGCTTGTTGATAAGCGGCTACTTGTTCGGGCTTTTGTTCTTTGTATGTGGTGGTCTTTTTTTTCGTGTGATGCCCATGACTTTGAGCAGGTAGCTGACATTTGGGGCGCTGCACCCTAAATGTTCTGCGATTTCGTGCAGGTAGGCATCAGGATGCTGTTCGAGATAGTCTGAAAGCTGTTGCCTGTCTATTTTTGTGGCATTACCACCTTTGACTTGATGCGCCAGTGAACCTGTTTGTTCATAGAGTCGCAGCCAACTGCTCAGCGTTTTGTCGCTGATACCGTATACACGGCAGACTTGGCTTGCATTTTGGCATTGCCGGTAATATTCGATTGCTTTTTGTCGGAGTTCTATCGGGTAGGCCATTTTTTTCTGCTGGTAAGGGGGGAGTAAAGTTTGGAATTCTTATTTTAATTCACTATAGAACGTATTGCGGTTCACCAAGGCCTTGTCGCAGATTTCCTGCACCGAAATATCCTTGAATTCCTTTTCATACAGCAAATCGACAAAGGCCGTCTGAACGGCTTTTTGGGTTTTCAATACGCGCAAATCAGTCATGGCATGTACCGCTTGGAAAAACGAGCATTCTAACTTGCCGGCGCACCGATAAGCAGAAAATTCTGCCCATCTGTATGCTTATTCGGATAAACAGAGAAGATTCATTTATTCGGGCCGTCTGAAAACCACTTATACCGGCGGCCATTGATTCACAACGCACCAAGTAAACTTGCAATGAACGCTTTCAAACACACCCTCCGTATCAACGGCGGAATCTACACCTACACCGATGCACGGCTGCAACGTGACGAATACGGGCGCACCGTGCACAAATTCAAAATAGCCTGAACCTTTTGTCGGGCCATCGGTGTTTTTGGGGCATTTAGAATTTTCTTTGCTGCAACCACTTATCCGCATACGCTGCCAAAGTGTTGAGCGTATTGCCGTATTGTCCTGCATAGGATTCGCAAGCGGTGCAAGTGTCGTACATATGGCTTGCGCCTTCAATAAACGCCAATTGCTTGTCGCCGGCAGGGCTTTGGTTATACAGCAATTCGGCAGCCAAAAATTCATAATTGCCCGTCATGCCCAATATCAACGACGGCACGCGGATTTGGGTAACATTGCCGGCCGTACTGGCGTAAGTCGATGTCCACTCCACGCCGTACACACCGCAGCCGTCATAGCGGAAATCGGGTTGCAGGCGGATGGCGTTGTCGGTTAGCCAGCCGCGCACGGTGGTGTCCGATGCGCCCATTTCCAAACGGGCGGTTAAGCCGCTCATCGCTTTGGGCTGTCGGACGGAGTGAATGATTTGCACGGTTTCGCTGCCGTCGGGATGAACCAAAGGCCATGCTTGCCGAGTGCGGGATAACAGGCGGTTGTCTTGAACAATCATTTTGTTATTTGGGCCGACACTGCCTGCTCCCGCCACAACGAAAGGTTCATCATCGCTGAATGCACCTTTGCCGGCTTCAATGCGTTTTAAGCGATTTTGTGCTTCGTTTAATAAGGTTTGATTGCGTTGTGCAACGGCGTGTTGGAAACGGCGGATAAAATCAGGCGAATAATTAGAATTACCTTGCGAGTTAAAACCGTTGGCGGCGCTGTATAAATTCAGCTTAGGCTGAATGTTTAAACCATTATTTTGCTGTTTCACGGCAGGGTCTAAACTCAATACGGTCATGGTGGCATTGCCCCAATTGGAATCCGCCCAAATCACGCCGTCGGCTTTGGGCATACCGTTCAGATAATCGGGGCAGCGGTGGATTTTGTCGGCACCTTGGCAAACCTGTACGCCATTTTCGGCAATCATTTGATAGGCGCTCAATAAGGTTGCGCCGCCGCTGTGTCCCCACAAAATAATTTTATCAATATCGTCACGTTGGCGCAGATAACGCATGACAGCATACACGTCCACCAATTTGTCGTCCAAAGTACCGCTGCCGTTGGCAACGCATAGTACGGAATAGCCGTGTTTTGCCATGACACTGCAAATCGGCAATTCGGAATAATCCATTGCGTAGTGCATAATCAAAATGGCGGTACGGCTTTTGGGATTGGCAGCAGCAGGGCGATAAAGATAACCCGATGCACCGCCTGCACGGACATATTCGCGTTGCACGGCAGAATCAAGCGTTTGCCCATAGCCCAATGGCGCGCGTTGGGCGGCACGTTGTTCGAGATTTGAGGAGGTTGCATTGGGTGCGGCAACAGCCATACCCGCAACGGTCAGCAGCGTAGTCAGCATCAGTGTGCGGAACATGATTGATCTATCCTTCAGATAATTAAGGAAACAAAAATGGCTGCGGCAGCCTGAGAACCCATTATCTGATTTTCAAGCTGCCTAGTCATCATCATTAGCCAATATTCTGTTGATTATGCCGTCCAACCATTTTTGAAATCCGGCACAATCAAGATTGGCAGAATGTGGCGCTTCAATCATTTAAATATGGGGTTTAATTACCAAGGCTCTAGACTAGGGTCTGTCGACATTCAAGTTTTCAGTGTATCCTATCCTCATGACCAGATATATTCTGACCGATGCACAGTGGGCAAAAATTGAGCCTTTATGCCAAGGAAAAGTTGGCGATGCCGGCCGAACCGCTGTCGATAACCGATTATTTATAGAAGCCATACTATGGATTATCCGTACCGGCAGTCCTTGGCGCGATCTGCCCGAAGAGTTCGGTAATTGGAAAAGTATCCACAAACGCTACCGCAGATGGGTCTTGGCCGACCGTTTTCATGATATTTTTGAAGAACTGAACCGTGATCTCGATATGGAGTATGTCATGATTGACGGCACAATTGTCAAAGTTCACCGCCACGGTCAGGGTGCAAAAGGGGGACTCTAAATCAGGCCATCGGCCAATCCAAAGGCGGGATGACGACCAAGATTTTGGCTATGGTGGATGCTTTGGGGAACCTGATTGACTTCAAACTGATGCCTGGTCAGCGCAATGACATTTGCGGCGTAGAACCGCTGATTAAAGAAAAGGAATTTGATGCTTTATTGGCGGATAAAGCCTTTGATGCCGACTGGCTGGTCGAAGAGTTGACCGAAAGGGGGAGTAAGGTGGTTATTCCGCCGCGTAACAACCGCAAATTGCAGCGGGAACACGACAAGATGATGTATTGCTGGCGACATTTGATTGAGAACTTTTTTGCAAACTCAAAGAATTCAAAAAGATTGCGATGCGCGCAGAAAAAACCGACCAATCTTTTGCTGCCAATATTTACCTTGTTGCTGCCGTATTGAAATTAAGGTAAACTTGAATGTCGACAGACCCTAGCAGCTTTATATAAATTTACTTTAAAAGCCTCCAAAGTTCGTGACTCAGTTCATCAGAGTTTCGGTTCCATCGCCATTCACATTCCTTCAGGTGCAAATCAAAGTTTTTGGTTAGGCCGTTGAATTTGGCGAGCCTTCGTTTGGTAAAACTCCAGAAGCTTTCAATACCATTGATGTGCCTGGTACCATCTGCAAACTCATTTTGTCCGTGATTAACACATAAATGTTTAGAGTAGCCGACATCGACCAAGCCGCCATAACCGCGCCAGCTATCAGAATAAATAACACTCTCCAGAGAGACCTTTCCCAATATAACAGCTTGAAGTGTTTGCTTTTTACAATCAGGAACGATTTCGGTATAAACCCTGCCGTCTCTTTCAAAAATACCAAAGACGGGTTGTTAAAGCGTTCTTCTGCCACGCTTTAACTTGCCATGGAAACCGCGCTGCCGTTTGGCACCAAAATAGCTTTCATCAATCTCTATGCTGCCGTATAACAGGTCTTTTTGCTCGCTTTGGTAGCGGTAAGCGGTATATTTCGTGCCTGAAAATGCTATACCAGTGGTTAATGGTATTGCGGTTGAAGCCTGTCAGCAAAGCGGTTTTTGAAGCTTCTATATCGACACAAAAATGCTTGATAATTTTTTGAGCTGATAGTCACTTAACTTGGTGTTATATTTCATTTTTCTAGTCTAACAGAGTTATTCTGCTAGGCTAGAGCCTTACCAAATATAGTGATGAGCTTCTGAAATGAAATTAAAAAAACAAGTATCAAAAGTGCAGTAAAATTACCGGGCCCAAATTCCGTCAGATCCTGCGGCTTTTCGCCTTCGATTTGACTGCTTCCGAGACTGGTCGGCATGGGTTTTGCGAAACATTTCAGAGTGCATCACGGCGACAATGAGTTTGTTCGAGGTATGCAACATAATCAACGGTATCGAATCCTTTTGGAGCTATGCCAACATCGCTTGGTACAATTTAACAGGATACCGAAGCATACCTTTAAGCCCCTATTTTATTGAAGCGGTGGTCGGATAATTATGGGGATACAAACTTAAAGGCCGTCTGAAACCATAAAGCATTTCTGTTTCCCTGCGCCGGCAGGGGCGGATATTCACGTATAATCCGCCGCTGATGTTATCCCCACATTAAAACCGCCATGACTCCAGCCCAACTCGAACACACCGCCGCCGTATTGGCCGGTATGCTCACGTTCAAACAGCCGGCCGATGCCGTGCTTTCAGCCTATTTCCGCGACCACAAAAAGCTCGGCCGCCAAGACCGCCACGAAATCGCCGAAACCGCGTTTGCCGCCTTGCGCCATTATCAGAAAATCTCGGCCGCCCTAAGCCGCCCGCACACACAGCCGCGCAAGGCCGCGCTGGCGGCGCTGGTGCTCGGCAGGGGCATGAACATCAGCCAATTGGCGGATTTTCTCAATGAAGAGGAAAGCGAATTTTTAGGCCGTCTGAAAAGCCGTAAAAACGAGTTTTCAGACGGCCTCAACACCGCCGCCGAACTGCCCGAATGGCTGATTGGCCAAATGCGCCCGCATTACGGCGACGAAGCGCTGCTTGTGTTCGGGCGCAGCGTCAACCGCCCCGCGCCGCTCGATTTGCGTGTTAACACGCTCAAAGGCCGGCGCGACAAAGTGCTGGCCGCGCTTCAGCAAGAAGGCCTGAATGCCGAAGCCGCGCCTTATTCGCCGTGGGGCATCCGTCTGCACGACAAAACCGCGCTCAACAAGCACCCGCTGTTTCTCGACGGCACGCTGGAGGTGCAGGACGAAGGCAGCCAGTTGCTGGCATTGCTGGTCGGCGCCAAGCGCGGTGAAATCGTGGTGGATTTCTGCGCCGGCGCGGGCGGCAAAACGCTGGCCGTCGGCGCGATGATGGCCAACAAAGGCCGCATTTATGCGTTTGATATTGCCGAAAAACGCCTGGCCAACCTTAAGCCGCGCATGGTGCGCGCGGGTTTGACCAATATCCACCCCGAGCGCATCGGCAGCGAAACCGACCCGCGCATAGGCCGTCTGAACGGCAAGGCCGACCGCGTGTTGGTGGATGCGCCGTGTTCCGGCTTGGGCACGCTGCGCCGCAATCCCGATTTGAAATACCGCCAGTCGCCCGAAACCGTGGCCAAGCTGCTGGCGCAGCAGCACAGCATTCTCGATGCCGCCGCCGCGCTGGTAAAAGAGCAGGGCCGCTTGGTGTATGCCACTTGCAGTATTCTGCCCGAAGAAAACGAGCGGCAGGTGGAGCGTTTTCTGGCCGAACACCCCGAATTCGAGCCGGTGGATTGCGCCGCTTTGCTGGCTGCGGCAAAAGTGGATTTGGATACGGGCGTGTATCTGCGTTTGGATACCGCCGCGCACCAAACCGACGGTTTTTTCGCTGCGGTGATGCAGCGCAAAGGGTAGGGCGGTTTTTTACAAAGAGAAATATAAAAGAAACTTTTCAGACGGCCTGAAACCTTTGCAAAAATATTTTAAGGCCGAGACCTTTGCAAAATTCATTTAGGCCGTCTGAAATATTCAACCATCGTCATTCCCGCGTAGGCGGGAATCCAGTCGTTTTTCGTAAGCTATTGAAATAAAATGCTTAATGGTTTAAAGGCTGGATTCCCGCCTACGCGGGAATGACGAGGCACAAACCTTTTCAGGGTTGAATTGGTTTTTTTGCAAAGGTCTCAGGCCGTCTGAAATGCTTGAATCCCGTCATTCCCGCGCAGGCCGGAATGACGGGATTCAGATTTTTCAGGTGGTGATTTGAATTTTGCAAAGGTAGCGTCCTGAGTGAATTTTACAAAGGTTTCGGATTGTAAATTCACCCCGCAAAACCGAAAAATAGTGTACAAGCCAACGGTTCCTTCCGGAAACCGCTGCATGCCGGCAACGGTTTGCAGCCCAACTTCAAAACAACATTTCCTGATAACAACAGCGGGTATTCCGCAGATCGGAATAGTTCGCCCATACTCAGAAAGGAGCGCTATGCTGACCCTCTCAACCGAGCATATCCGTATGCGGCAGCAAGCGGCAAATAAAGAAGAAGCTTTGCAGATACTGGCTGATATTCTGGTGGCCGACGGCCTGGCCATCCCCGCATATCTCAACGGCCTCAAAGCGCGTGAAGCGCAAACCAGCACTTATTTGGGGCAGGGCATCGCCATTCCGCACGGCACGCCCGAGTCGCGCACTTCCATTCTCAACACCGGCGTGCGGCTGGTGCATTTCCCCGACGGCGTGTTGTGGGACGGCGAAAATCAAGCCTATCTGGCGGTGGTGATTGCGGCCAAGTCCGACGAACACCTGCAAATTCTGCAACTGCTTACCCGCGCCCTGTCTGAAAATATCGAACAGGCTTTGCGCACCGCAGAAACGCCCGAACAGATTCTGAGCCTGCTCAATGCCGAACCCGACAGCCTGCTGCTGCACGAAAACCTGATGAGCGCCGGTGCCGATGCCGCCGACATCGATGATGTGCTGTATCAGGCTGCTGTTTTGTTGAAGAAACAAAAAGTGGTGGCGCCGGGCTTTCTCAGCGCCCTGAAACCGCAAGATGCGGTGCAGCTGCAAGACGGCTTATGGTGTTTGACTGCGGAAGATGCGGTGTTACAGCCGGCGGTGGCGATTGTTAAGCTGAAAGAGCCGATACCGTTTCGCGACGGCAGTTTGTCGGCGCTGGTATGTGTTGCCTCCAACGATAAGCTTGATTTGCAACGCCTCTCGCGTTTGATGGATATGCTGTTTCAGCCCGAAGCGCTGCAAAACAGCGAATCACGCCGCGAATTGGCGCTGGCGGTGGGCGCGGAAACCGTGCCCGATTGGCAGTCGGCCGGCGTGGTATTGGCCAACGCCCACGGCCTGCACGCCCGCCCGGCCACGGCGCTTGCCAATGTGTGTAAAGAGTTTGACGGCGAAGTGAAAGTATCGCTGGACGGCGGCAGCTATGTTTCGGCTAAAAGCCTGACCAAATTATTGTCGCTGGGTGCCGAGCGCGGCCAAACCCTAACCTTTATCGCCGAGCCGGGCAGCGAGGCTGAAGCCGGTTTGCCGCAAATCATCCAAGCGGTGCGCAGCGGCTTGGGCGAAGAAGTGGAAGCCGTTGGAGAAGCCGCCCATGCCGCACCGGAAGCAGGCGGCAACGATGCCTTCGCCGTAGAAGTGGCCGCCTTGCAAGACGATGTGCGTAACCAAGGCGTGGCCGCATCGCCCGGGTTGGCCGCCGGCAAAGCTTATCTGATGAAAGAGGTGGATTTCCACTATCCGCATACCGCTGAAGACAGCGAAGCCGAACGCGGCAAACTGCAACAGGCGGTAGCCGATGTGAAAGCGGAGTTGGCGCAAATGGTGGCTCAGGCCAAGTCGAAAGATATCCGCCAGATTTTCACCGCCCATGCCGCTTTGTTGGATGATCCCGATTTGCTGCAACAGGTTGATGCCGGCATCCGCCGGCAACTGAGTGCCGCCGCCGCTTGGCACAGCCATATCGAAGCGCTGGCCAAAGAGCAGGAAGCGTTGAACAACCCGCTGCTGGCCGGGCGTGCGGCCGATTTGCGCGATGTGGGCAATAAAGTGATGGCGCTGTTGTGCGGCGTAAAAGCGGCGGAAGAGCCGCAAGAGCCTTATATTTTGGTGATGGAAGACGTGGTGCCCAGCGTGGTGGCGCGTTTGGATCAGCAAAAAGTGGCGGGTATTCTCACCGCCGCCGGCGGCGCCAGCTCGCACAGCGCGATTGTGGCGCGTGCGTTGGGCATTGCTGCGGTGGTGGGTGCCGGCGAAGCGGTATTGTCGTTGCCCGAAGGCAGCACGCTGCTGATTAACGGCGAAGACGGGGCGTTTTATCTGAATCCGGCGCAAAGCCGTATCGACGAAGCCATGCAGCAGCGCGCCTTGATGCAGGAACAACGCAAACTGGCCGAGGCGCACTGTATGGAAGCGGCGGTAACAACCGACGGCCACAGGGTGGAAGTGGCCGCCAATCTCGGCAAGGTAGCCGATGCGGCCGGCGCGGTGCAGCGCGGTGCCGAAGCGGTCGGCCTGCTGCGTACCGAGCTGGTGTTTATGTCGCACGCCAGCGCGCCCGATGAGGCGCAGCAGGAAAAAGACTACCGCGTGGTATTCGATGCGATGGGCAGCCGCCCGGTGGTGGTGCGCACCTTGGATGTCGGCGGCGACAAACCGCTGCCTTATCTGCCGCTGCCGAAAGAGGACAACCCGTTTCTCGGCGAGCGCGGCCTGCGGATGACGCTGCGCCGCCCGCAATTGCTGCGCCAGCAACTCTCGGCGCTGCTGAAAGCTGCCGACGGCCGCCCGCTGCGCATTATGTTCCCCATGGTCGGCCGCCTGGAAGAGTGGCACGCAGCCAAAGCGATACTCGATGATGCGCTGGCCGAAACGCCCTGCCCGGATTTGCAGGTGGGCATTATGGTGGAAGTTCCCTCTGTTGCGCTGATTGCCGGGCATTTGGCCAAAGAAGTCGATTTCTTCAGCATCGGCACCAACGATCTTACCCAATACGTTCTGGCCATCGACCGCGGCCATCCGATTCTTTCCGCCGAAGCCGACGGCCTGCACCCGAGCATTTTGCAGCTGATCAGTCAAACCGTTGCGGCGGCGCACCGCCACGGCAAATGGGTGGGCGTGTGCGGCGAATTGGCGGCAGACAGCAAAGCGGTGCCGATTCTGCTGGGCTTGGGTGTGGACGAATTAAGCGTTTCCGCCGGCAGCATTCCCCTGGTTAAAGCCCAAATACGCCGTCTGAACACACGGGAATGCAAAGAATTGGCTGCCGAGGCACTCACTTGCGCCACGGCCGCCGAAGTGCGTTCTTTGAGCAGCAGAAACGGATAAATCATGGCTAAATTTTTATGCATTACGCTTAATCCGGCGATTGATTTCACCGTTTCGCTTGATGTTCTGCAAATAGGCGCGGTCAACCGCCAGCAGGCGGCGGAACAGCATGCCGCCGGCAAAGGCTTGAATGTGGCGCAGATTCTGCGCGATTTGGGCCACGAAGTAACCGTATCCGGTTTTCTCGGCAACGATAATGCCGGGTTGTTCCGGCAACATTTCGAGAGCCAGGGTTTTCGCGACGAATTTGTTTATGTAGGCGGCGAAACCCGTCTCAACGTCAAAATCGCCGAAGCAAGCGGCCGTATGACCGACATCAACGGCAAAGGCTTTATTGTGGGCGATGCCGATAAAGCAGCCTTGTCGGCCAAAATCGCGCCCTTGGCGACAGAAGCGGACTACGTAGCGGTGTGCGGCAGCCTGCCGCAACAGTTTTCGCCTGAAGACTTGCAAGACTTATTGGCCTGTCTGAAAAAAGCCAATCCTAAGCTGGCCATCGATACCAGCGGCGCGGCATTGGCGGCGGCAGTGGCGTGTTCGCCGTTTTTAATCAAACCCAACAGTGAAGAGCTGCAAGAGAGCTTCGGGCTTGCGGCCGGCACCACAGAGGAGCAGGCGCAAGCCTTGGCCAACTTGCCGCAGCCGGTAGAGCATTTGGTGCTCTCGATGGGTGAAAACGGCGTGAATTGGTGGCATCAAGGCCGCTGCCTGCACGCCGGTGCCGCACCGGTTGAGGTAAAAAGCACGGTCGGCGCCGGCGATACGCTGCTCGCCGGTATATTGCACGGCCTCGCTTCGGGCCACAGCCCCGAAGAAACCCTGCAAACCGCCGCCGCGCTGGCTGCCCATGCGGTCAGCCAAATCGGTTTCGGCATACCTGATCAAGAGCGTTTATCGGCATTAAAACAACATATTTCTATTCAAAAATAGTGGATTCAATTAATTTTCGATACAAGGCAGCAAGCCGCAGACAGTACAGGTAGTACGGAACCGATTCTGTTGCCGCTTTAGCGGCCTACAAAATCGTTCTCTTTGAGCTAAGGCGCAGCAACGCCGTAGCGAAAGTTAAGGGAATCCACTCAAGAGAAGGATTTCGCATCATGAGCACCTCAGTTTTATTCATTCCCAACCACCCGGCCAAGGCTGCCAACGCGCTGATTCTGGCGCGCAAACTGGCTTCGCTGGCGCAGGAAAAAGGCTTGCGCGCCGAAGTGGCGGCTTTGTCTGACGCCGCCGCCGGTGATTTTTCCCGCATCGTATTTGTCGGCCAACTGCCGGAACAGATAGGCGCATTTCCGGCCGACCGCATCGCCGTGGCCGGTTTGCAGGAAGTCAGCGAAAACGCCGCCGCTGCATTGCAGCGCGTGTTGGACGAAAGCGGCAGCGCTGCCCAATCTTCCGCCGCCGCACCTGCCGCAGCCCCTGCTGCCGGCGCTACCGCAGTTTCCGCTGCCGGTAAGCCGCTGCATTTCGTTGCCATCACCGCCTGTCCCACCGGTGTGGCGCATACTTTTATGGCCGCCGACGCGCTCAAACAAGGTGCGGCCAAATTGGGCTACACCATCGATGTGGAAACCCAAGGTTCGGTCGGTGCCAAAAGCATTTTGAGCGAGGAATCGATTGCGCGTGCCGATTATGTGATTCTGGCTACCGATATCGAAGTGGATACCTCGCGTTTTGCCGGCAAAAAAGTCTACCGCTGCCCCACCGGTTTTGCCTTGAAGCAAACCGACAAAGCGTTTGCCGAAGCCGTTGCCAACGCCCGTATTCAAGGCGGAGCCGCAGCGTCCGGCCAAACGGCTGCCGCTCCGGCCAAAGAAAAATCCGGATTCTACAAACACCTGCTCACCGGCGTATCGTTTATGCTGCCGCTGGTGGTGGCCGGCGGTTTGCTGATTGCCATGTCGTTTATCTTCGGCATCAACGCCTTTGAAGAAAAAGGCTCGCTGGCCGCCGTGTTGATGGAAACCGGCAAAGCCGCCTTCGGCCTGATGGTGCCGATTCTGGCGGGTTATATCGCCTATTCGATTGCCGACCGCCCGGGCCTTGCGCCCGGCTTAATCGGCGGTGCGCTGGCGGTGCAACTGCAATCGGGCTTTTTGGGCGGCATCGTTGCCGGTTTCCTTGCCGGTTATCTGGCGCTGCTGCTGGTCAAACACATCAAGCTGCCTGTAACCATGGAAGCCTTGAAACCGATTCTGATTGTTCCCCTGATCAGCTCGTTGGCGGTCGGCCTGATTATGTTCTACATCGTCGGAGAGCCGGTGGCGCAACTGTTTGCCGCCATGAATAACTTCCTCACCAGCATGGGCACGGCCAATGCGGTTCTGCTCGGTGTGATTATCGGCGCGATGATGTGCGTAGACTTGGGCGGCCCCATCAACAAAGCGGCCTACACTTTCTCGGTAGGCCTGCTGACCACGCAAAACTACTTCCCGATGGCCACCGCCATGGCCGGCGGCATGGTGCCCGCCATCGGCATCGCGATTGCCACCATGCTGGCCAAACGCAAGTTCACCGAAAGCGAAGTGAGCGCCGGCAAAGCCTCTTTCGTGCTCGGCTTGTGCTTTATTTCGGAAGGTGCGATTCCGTTTGCCGCTCGCGACCCGATGCGCGTGATTCCCTGCTGTATCGCCGGCGGCGCACTTACCGGCGCACTGGTGGCCTTGTTTCAAAACGAATTGCACGCCCCGCACGGCGGCATTTTCGTGTTGCTGATTCCGAACGCCATCAACAAACCCGTTATGTATCTGCTCGCCATCGCTGCCGGCAGCCTGCTCACGGGCGTGCTGTATGCGGTATTGAAGCGCAAAGACCAAGCTGCCGCCGCAGCGCCCGCTGCCGGAACGGCAGCCGGTTAAGTGTTGTTTCTGTGGGCGGGTTTGCACATTGCTTGAGACCTTTGCAAACCCCCCATCTGCGGCGCATTTCTGCGTTGTGTGCTGCCCGCTCGCTTGCCTATCGTGTGATATGTCTGCGCTCGCTGCGCTGCTACGCCTTGAACTGCATCCGCATCTGAGGGTTTTGCAAAGGTCTCTGCTTGAAGAAAGCGATTTGCAAACCGGGAGCTTTGCAGAATTTATTGAGGCCGTCTGAAAACGTTTGCTTTTCAGACGGCCTCAAATTTTGTCAAACCCTGTCTAAACTAATATCGAATATCGGGTATTTTTGATGTTAATTTACTATACGTTTAATCCGCCATCGGCGGTTTATGCCCCGCGTTTGCCCGCACGCTTGGCGCGGATAACTTCGATCACGCCGGGCAGCACCGAAATCACGATAATCGCGCCCAGCACCAGGCCGAGATTGTTTTTCACCACGGGGATATTGGCGAAGAAGTAGCCCGCATAAGAAAACAGCACCACCCATAACACCGCGCCGATAACGTTATAGCGGATAAAGCGGCCGTAGTGCATATTCGCCATGCCCGCCACAAACGGCGCAAACGTGCGCACGATGGGCACGAAGCGGGCGATGATGATGGTTTTGCCGCCGTATTTTTCGTAAAACTGGTGGGTTTTGTCGAGATAGCTGCGTTTGAAGATTTTGGAATCGGGGTTGGCGAAGAGCTTGGCGCCGAAATATTTGCCGACGGCGAAGTTGACCGCGTCGCCGATAATCGCCGCAGTAATCAGCAGCAGCACCATCATATGAATGTTCATTTCACCGATGGCGGCGATACCGCCTGCGGCGAACAGCAGCGAATCGCCCGGCAGAAACGGCGTAACCACCAGCCCGGTTTCGCAGAAGATAATCAGAAACAAAATGCCGTAGATCCACGCGCCGTATTGGGCGGCCAGTTGGGTGAGGTGCTGGTCGATATGCAGGATAAAGTCGATAACCGCTGAAATAAATTCCATGTTGAAGAGTGCTTTCGGAGTTGTTTTGAAAGACAGGCCGTCTGAAAACCGCAGGGCTGCGTTTCAGACGGCATAAGTGGGCATAAAGTTCGTTATTTTAAGTGAAAACGCCGCACTCTGCCAAACGCCGCCGCTTGCTGCCGTTTGTTGAAACAACGTACAATGCGGTGTTTTGAAAGCCGCGCGAAAACACACCGTGAACCAGCTGATTTTTGACTTTGCCGCCCGCGATTATCCGTCGTTCGACAAATTTCTGGGCACGTCTAACGCCGAGCTGCTGTATATGCTGCAACAGGCGCACGGGCAGTTTGTTTATGTGTGGGGGCAGCAGGGTTCGGGCAAGAGCCATCTTTTGCAGGCGTGGGTGGCGCAGGCTTTGCAGGCGGGCAAAACCGCCTTGTATGTCGATGCCGCAAACACTCCGCTGAACGAAACGGCGCTCGAAGCCGAATATCTGGCGGTGGATCAGATAGACAGGCTCGATGCCGGCGAGCAGGCCGTGCTGTTTGAAATTTTCAACCGCTTCCGCAACAGCGGGCGCGGTTTTTTGCTGCTCAGCGCCGACGTGCCGCCGCACGGGCTGACGGTGCGCGAAGATTTGCGCACCCGCATGGGCTATTGCTTGGTTTATGATGTCAAACCGTTGAGCGACCAAGAAAAAATCGACGCATTGATGAGCATGGCCGCCGCCCGCCAGATGGTGGTCGAACCCGAAATCTTCCATTATCTGCTCAACCATTGGCGGCGCGACACCGACAGCCTGATGCAGATGCTCGACACCTTAGACCGCTACGCCGTTACGGTGGGCAAACGCATCACCCTGCCGCTGCTGCGGCAGCTTCTCAAGGAACAAGCATGAAAAACCTCGCCATTTTCGATTTGGACAACACCTTAATCAACACCGATTCCGACCACTCGTGGCCGCAATACCTGATTCAGAAAGGCGTGGTCGATGCCGAATACACCCGCGCCCAAAACGACAAATTCTACCGCGACTACCAAAACGGCTGCCTGAACATCGACGAGTTTCTGAAGTTCCATCTGGAGCCGCTCAGCCGTTTCAGCAAAGAAGAGCTGGCTGAAATGCACCGCGAATTTGTGGCAGAGTTTATCGCCCCGCATATTTCGCCCATGCAGAAAATGCTGGTGGAAAGCCACCGCAACGCGGGCGACGAACTGTTGGTAATTTCCTCCACCAACGAATTCATCATCACCCCTATCTGCCATCTGTTCGGCATCGAAAACATCATCGGCACGCAGCTGGAAACCGGCGATAACGGCCGCTACACCGGCAATTACGTCGGCACGCCCAGCCTGAAAGAAGGCAAAATCACCCGCCTTAACGAATGGCTGGCCGCACGCGGCGAAACGCTCGCGAGCTACGGCAAAACCTATTTTTACAGCGATTCCAAAAACGACCTGCCGCTGCTGCGGCTGGTGAGCGACCCGGTGGCCGTCAACCCCGACGAAGTGTTGCAGCAGGAAGCCGGAGCAAAAGGCTGGCCTGTGTTGAACTTCAAACTTTAAAAGGCCGTCTGAAAAATGCCCCGCTTCAAGCCCGTTATCATCACCGCCACCGCGCCGAACCGCGAAGAAGCCGAACGCATCGGCCGCCTGTTGCTCGAAAACGGCCTTGCCGCCTGCGTGCAATATGAAAACATATTCAGCCGATATGTGTGGAACGGTGAGTTGTGCGGCGAAGAAGAAATCCGCATCGTGATTAAAACCGCCCGCTGCCATTACAGGGCGGTGGAAAAAACCATTGTGCGCAACCACAGCTACGATTGCCCGCAAGTGCTGATGCAGCCCGTGCAGGGCGGTTTTCTGCCGTATTTGAAATGGATGAAGGCGCAGCTGGGGTTATAGGCGCGTTTTCCCGATTTTTATCCGAACCCTTGTGTCAACAGACCCCGGGCCGCGTATGCCGCCTGTTTCCGCTTGTCTTTCCGATATGAACGCCACCGTCGAAACCCACCCCCTGCCGCCGTTTCTGCCGGCCAATGCCCGGCTGTTGATGCTCGGCTCGTTTCCGCCGCCGCGTGCGCGCTGGAAAATGGATTTTTATTATCCGAATTTTCAAAACGATATGTGGCGGGTGTTCGGATTGGTGTTTTTCGGCGATAAAGATTATTTCGTTGAGGCGGGCGGCAAGGCGTTTAAAGAAGGTTTGCTGCGGGAGTTTTTGGCCGATAAGGGCGTTGCCATCAGCGACACGGCGCATAAGGTGCGGCGTTTGCAGGGCAATGCGGCGGATAAGTTTTTAGAAATTGTCGAGCCGGTGGATCTGGCGGGCCTGCTGGCGCGCATTCCGCTGTGCCAAACCGTGATGACCACGGGCGAATTGGCCACGGATACCCTGCTTGCTTTGATGCCGTCTGAAACCGCCAAGCCGAAAATCGGGGAATATGCCGAAACGGTGTTCGGCGGGCGGAATCTGCGTTTGTACCGCCTGCCGTCGTCGTCGCGTGCGTATCCGCTGGCGCTGGAGAAAAAGGCGGAAGCCTACGGGCGTTTTTTCAGGGAAATCGGCTTGTTGTGAAGCGGGCGGTTGGAAACCTGCATCATGTCCGTGCAATGCCCAATCATCGTCATACTCGGGTCAAGCCCGAGCATGACGCAGGTTTTTTTAGGTGTTGAAATAACTTGCAAAGCTATCAGGCCGTCTGAAAACGCCGGCATTTGCTTCAGCCGCCATGCAGCCGCCCGTTTTCTATCCGCCGGATTTCGTCGCCCAGCGCCTCGGCATCGGTGGCATCGTGGGTAATCAGTATCATCGGAATGCCGCTTTGTTGTTGCAGTTGCAGCAGTTCCCGGCGGGTGTGGCGGCGCAAGTCGGCATCGAGCGCGGAAAAAGGCTCGTCGAGCAGCAGCAGTTTCGGCTGCACAATTAGGGTGCGCGCCAATGCGGTGCGCTGTTTCTGGCCGCCTGAAATTTCGTGCGGATAGCGGTCGGCAACGTGCTCAAGCTGTAATAAATCGAGCCAGCGGCGCACGTTTTCAGACGGCCTTTTGGCCGGATTGCGCCAGCCCGCCTGCACGCCGAAAGCGATGTTCTGGCTCACGGTCAGGTGCGGGAACAGGGCGTAGTCTTGAAACATCAGCCCGGCGCGGCGGCGGCGCGCGGGCAGGTTGCAGCCGTTGCCGAACCAGGTTTCGCCGCCGATGCGGATATGCCCGCCGTCGGGCTTCAGCAGCCCGGCAATCAGTTGCAGCGTGAGGCTTTTGCCCGAACCCGAAGCCCCCAGCAGTACCAGTTTTTGCGCATCGGATTGCAGGCGGATATCGAGCGAAAACGACGGCAGTTGTTTGCGGATATTGATGTCGAACAGCATCAGCCCCTCCCGTCGCGCGCGCGCGCCAGCCGGCCGACCGCCAGCAGAATCACGATGCACACCGCCGAAACCAGCACCACCAAGCCGTTGGCCAGCGCATCGTCGCCCGCCTGCACGGCCTCGTAAACGGCGATGGAAAGCGTTTGCGTCTGCCCCGGAATGCTGCCCGCAATCATCAGCGTGGCGCCGAATTCGCCCAAGGCGCGGGCAAAAGCCAGCAGCACGCCGGCGAGTATGCCGCGCCAGGCCAGCGGCAGGCTCACGCGGAAAAACACCGCCCACGCGCCCAACCCCAACACGCCCGCAGCCTGCTCGAGCTGCGGGTTCACGCTTTCAAACGCCGCCCGCGCGGGTTTGAATACCAGCGGAAACGTTACCGCCGCCGCCGCAATCACCGCCCCCTGCCAAGTGAAAATCAGATTGATGCCGAACGTTTCGCGCAGCCAACCGCCGAAAGCGCTGTTGCGCCCCAAAAGCACCAATAAATAATAGCCGAGCACGGTGGGCGGCATCACCATCGGCAGCGTGAGCAGGGTGTCGAGCAGGTTGCGGCCGGCAAAACGCCAACGCGCCAGCGCAAAGCCCGTGGCGGTGCCGAGCACAACATTCAAGGCAGTTGCCAACCCGGCCACTTTCAGCGAAAGCAGCAGCGTAACGGTTAGGGATTCGGTCATTTTTAAGATTCGGGTTATCGTGGCCGTCTGAAAAAATCAGACATACAAGGCGGGCAGAGACCTTTGCAAAACCCCTAGATGTGGATGCAGTTCAAGGCGTAGCAGCGCAGCGAGTGCAGACATATCACACGATAGGCAAACGAGCGAGCAGCGCACAACGCAGAAATGCGCCGCAGATGGGGGTTTTGCAAAGGTCTCGGGCATTGCTGCCCGCCGTTTTATAGTATCAAAACAGCTCCGTCATATTCGGGGCAGTCCCGGGTATGACGTATCACTTTTTATCAAGTTTGTTCGCTATGGTATTTGCTTAAGGTTTTTTAAACCCGTATTTTTCCAATACCGCGCGCCCTTTGGGCGAGAGCACATAAGCCGTAAAGCGTTTGGCTTCCGCCGCTGCCTTGCTCTGTTTGGTAACGGCAATCGGGTAGGAAACCGGTTTTTCGGTGGGCACGGTTTTCAGCACTTTCACCTTGTTTTTCATCAGCGCCGCATCAGTGTGATACACGAAACCCGCATCCACTTCGCCGCGCGCCACATAATCGAGCGACTGGCGCACATGCTGGGTGTTGATGATTTTCGGTTGCAGGGTCTGCCACAAACCGGCTTTTTCCAAAACGGCCTTGCTGTAACGGCCCACCGGCACGCCGGCGGGGTTGCTCACGGCGATGCGGCCAAAACGCTCGCTTTCCAAATCGCTCAGTTTGCCGATACGCAGTTTGCTGTTAAGCGGCGCGGCAATCACCAATGAATTGAGCGCAAAATCGCGGCGGGTTTGGGTGTCAATAACGCCTTTTCCGGCGGCCTTATCCATGGTTTCCTGATCGGCAAACGCCAAAACATCCACCGGCGCGCCCTGTAACACCTGTTGCAGCAGCGTGCCCGAACCGGCGGTGTTCAGCCGGATTTTGTCTTGCGGATACTGCTTTTCGTATTGGGCGGCGATTTCTTTAAAAGCGTTGCCCAGGCTGGCGGCGGCGGAAACGGTGATTTCGGCGGCCGAAGCGTAGGGGGCGGCAACGGCCAGCAACGCGGCCAAAAAGGTGGAGCGGGCTTTTATCATGCGGTTTAAACCTTTATAAACGGTGGCAATCGGAATAACAACGGGGTTTTTAGCACCGTTTGCGGGCCGGTATAAGTGTTCTCGGTAACTACTGCTAAAGAACTATTCAAAAAGGCTGCGATTTTAGCATAGGGTCTGTCGACAATTAACGCAACGGCGGTATTTTTGGTCAAAATCCCCCGTCTGCGGCGTTAGGTAGCGTAGCGGACTTGCGAAGCTAAAATGCTCGCAAGGTGTTCAACCTTGCTGCGCTTTTTGCCTTGCATACGCGGTTTTTGCCTCAAAAAACCGCTTCGCCGGTCACGTCGACAGACCCTAGGGCGGCTGCGGCGGCCTTAATCAGCATAAACGGCAACCGTCTGCTAATCCTATCGGGCAATCATTGCGGCCGCGGGTTTTCGTGTAGAATCCGAACCGTTACCGTTTTGTTTGCCGTTTCAGACGGCCTTTTCCACATGATTACGATTTTGTATTTCGGCGTATTGAAACAGCAGCTGCAAACCGCGCAAGAATCCATCGAATGGCAGGGCGGCACGGGCGAAGATTTGCTGGCATTGTTGAGGGCGCGCGGCAGCGAATGGGAGAGCGCGCTGGCACCCGGGCGGATTTTCCGCCTGGTTATCAACAAAAAAATCAGCGGCTGGGGCGATGCCGTGCCCGACGGAGCCGAAATCGGCCTGCTGCCGCCGGTAACGGGGGGCTGACGATGCAGCCCGTTATCCGCATCCAGCATGAAGATTTCAGCCTGCAACAAGAATACCGCGCCCTGCTCGACGGCGGCGGCAACATCGGTGCGGTGGCCGCCTTTGTGGGGCTGGTGCGGGACCGCGACACCGCCACGCCCCTGGCGCACCTGTTTTTGGAACATTACCCCGAAGTAACCGAAAACGAAATCGCGCGCATCGTTGAAACGGCCTCGCAACGCTGGCCGCTGGCCGCCTGCACCGTTATCCACCGCGTGGGCGGGCTGGCGGCAGACGAACAGATTGTGCTGGTGCTGGTCGCGTCGGCACACCGCAAAGCCGCGTTTGCCGCCGCTGAATTCATTATGGACTATTTAAAAACCGAAGCGCCGTTTTGGAAAAAAGAAACTTTTTCAGACGGCCTCGAACGCTGGGTAGAAGCCAAGCAGAGCGACACACTCGCCAAAGAGAAATGGGAGGAATAAACATGAAAATCAGCGCACTCATCATGGCGGGCGGAGAAGGCCGCCGCATGGGCGGGCAAGACAAAGGCTTGGTTAAATGGCAGGGAAAAGCCTTTATCGACCACGTTATCGGCAACCTGCAAAACCAAGTGAGCCACATAGCCGTGAGCGTTAACCGCAATATCGAAGCCTATGCCGAGCGCACGCCCCATGTGTTTGCCGATGCCCGCCAATGGCAGGGGCTGGGGCCGCTGGCCGCCCTTAGCACCGCCGCCAGCGACGTGCGCCTGACCACGGCAGACTGGCTGCTGATCGTGCCCTGCGACACCCCCAATCTGCCCGACGATTTGGTGGTTACCTTTCTGATGGATGCGCAAGATTATCCCGCCACCGCCGCCTTCTATGCCGAAACCGACACACAGGCGCATTACAGCATCATGTTCGTGCGCCCGCAGCTGCTGCAAAGCACCGTTGATTACCTCTACACCGGCATGCGTACCCTGCGCGGCTGGCTCGAACAGCAGCACGCCCGCCCCGTGCATTTTCCCGACGAGACCGCCTTCGCCAACTACAACTCACCGCAAGATATGGAACCGACATCATGATAGATTTCGACACCGCCCGCAGCAGCCTGCTCGACAGCCATACCTGCACGCTCGGCAGCGTTAACCTCACGTTGTGCGAAGCCGCCAACCGTGTATTAGCCGCCCCGCTGGCCGCACGCTATCCCTCGCCGCTGTTCGACAACAGCGCCATGGACGGTTACGCCGTGTGCGATCCCGAAGGCCGTCTGAAAACCTTTACCGTTACCGGCCGCACGCAGGCGGGCGATGCTGCGGCCGCCCCGTTGCAGGCCGGAGAAGCCGTGCGCATTTTCACCGGCGCACCGCTGCCCGCCAACGCCACCGCCGTGGTGCCGCAGGAAGAAACCGAAACCGACGGCGGCACGCTGGCCGTAACCGCCGCCGTCAAACCTGGCCAGCACATACGGCGGCAGGCCGAAGAAATCAGCGTCGGCCAAGAGCTGTTGGTTAAAGGCAGCAAGCTCAACGCCGCCGCCCTCGGCCTTGCCGCCTCGCAAGGCTACGACCGCGTGCCCGTGTACGACAAACTCAGCGTAATCGTGTTTTCCAGCGGCAACGAAATTACCGAGCCGGGCATGCCGCTGGAAAACGGCAGAATCTACGATGCCAACCGCTATCTGTTGATTTCGTGGCTGCAAACGCGCGGCGCGCAAGTGATGGACGGCGGCATTCTGCCCGACGATTTGAACCGCACCGAAACCGCACTGGCCTACGCGGCCAAAAAATTCGACGTGATTATCACCAGCGGCGGCGCATCGGTTGGCGAGGCCGATTATCTGAAACAGGCCATAGAAAACACCGGCTCGCTCACCACCCACACGCTCGCCATCAAACCCGGCAAGCCTTTTGCCTGGGGGCACATCGGCAACGCCAAAGTGTTTGTTCTGCCCGGCAACCCCGTGGCCGCTTTCGTTACCGCCCACCTGCTGCTGCTGCCCGTGCTCAACAAACTGATGGGCAAACAGGAACGCAATTGGACGCTGCCGAAAATCACCGCCAAAGCCGTGTTTTCCACCCGCAAAGCCATCAAACGCCGAGAATTTCTGCGTGTGCGCATTCAAATCAACGATAAAGGCGAAACACAGGCCGTGTTGCTGCCCAACCAAGGCTCCGCCATGCTCGGCACCTGCGTAACCGCCGAAGCCCTGTGCGAAATACCCGCCGGCCAAACCGTGGGCGAGGGCGATACGGTAACGCTTTATCTGCTGCCAGGTTGAACCGACATATCAAAACAAAACGGTAGGATAAACTGCAGTTTTGTTTTGATTTATTTGCCGCCTGATTTGTTCAGACGGCCTGAAATATTTGAAAAACCGGTCAGTCAAGCCAACGCCGTAATTATTTTAGGGGTTGCCCTAGATAACTAGGATAAGTCGTTCTTTACTAATTGTTTTAAAATAAAAATTTGAGACTTTATTTCACTGTTGTTGAAACGCCATTCGCACTCCTTTAAATACAGCTCAAAATACTCTTTGGGAATGCTGTTAAACTTGCGTAAATGCCGTTTTGCCTGATTCCAAAAGTTCTCAATCCCATTAATGTGATTTTGTCGTTCTGTAAAATGTATACTGTGATTGATACGAAAGTGGCGGAATTCACCCACATCAAGTACATCATAACTTTTGTAGCAATCAGTATAAACAATACTATCCGGCTTTACTTGTTCGCGGATAATCGGCAGTAACGTAGCTGTTTGTGTATTCGGCACGGTAACCGTATAAACTTTGCCATTGCGTTTCAAAAGACCAAATACAGCGACTTTGCCGGCAGCACCGCGTCCGCGTTTGCCTTTGCGTTGCCCGCCAAAATAACTTTCATCAATTTCTACATTCGCCATCAAACATTTCCAAATGCGGGCTGTTTTGATAGATGAGTAATCACAGACGATGAAAATATAGTGAATTCAAATAAAAACTCCGAAATGAAATAACTGCATTCAAACTTGCAATTGGGCGATATGCTAAAGAATCGTTTTACCCTACTTCGGCATTCTTATTTTAATCCACTATAATAGGCGGCAGTATTTTTGTTTACACCAACCAGTTCGGCAGCTGTCCGTGCTGTAACGCCTGCTACAAATAGTTCGATGAGTTTGTTTTGTTTGTAGTGGCTTCAACGGCTTTAACGGCTTTTTAGCTGCGCTGAAACTTCGTTTTCTCATAGAGATTATTTTAACTGAATTCGAATTTCCCTAGTTATCTAGGACAGCCCCAAAATCAAAGGTTTCAAATAATGCGAAAGGCCGTCTGAAACGTTGAACTGTCCCCCAATACTTGGACAAGTTAAGAATCTTTCTCAAACAGCCTTTTCAAGCTGGGTTCTGTAGCCGACAGGACTCAGCTTTTTCAAGTTTAAACTAATCCGTTCATGATTGTAGTAATGTATGTAATCATCTATTACCTTTGTCAGCTCCGCCACCGACAGCGCACCTTCCTGATAGAAGCTCTCCGTTTTCAGTATACCGAAGAAACTCTCCATCGGCGCATTGTCCCAACAATTGCCTTTGCGCGACATACTTTGCACAATCCCTTTCTCAGCCAATTTCGTTCGATAAGCCTCGGTGCGGTAAAGCACACCCTGGTCGGAATGCAGCAGCGGCGTTTGGCCTTTCAGACGGCCGAATGCTTGGTCCAACATTTGCGCCACCATTTTACTGTTTGCTCTGCGGCCTAAAGAATAGGCCACAATCTCCCGATTAAACACATCCAATATCGGCGATAAGTACAGCTTCCCGTCTGTGCATTTGAACTCCGTCACATCGGTCAGCCATTTGTCTGCCGGTTTGCCGGCGGTAAACTCTCGATTGAGAATATTGTCCGAAGCCTCTCCTACTGCTTGCGGACGGTAGGTTTTTTTACTGCGGACTTTGGCTTTCAGTCCCAACAAACCCATAATGCGCTGCACTTTCTTTTTGTTCCACGACAATACGGCGGCAATCCGCCGATGACCGTAACGGCCTTTGTGTCGGCGATAGACTTCACCCACTGCGGTTTTGGCCGCCGCATCGGGATCGGCTTTGCCGATATGGTAATGAAAGCTGCTTTTGGGAATGCCGGCACTGTGCAGCAGATATTTCAGCGGGTGCTTCGCCCTCAACGTTTGAACGGTTTCGCAGCTTTGGCGGCGTTCTTTTCGTTGAGGGCTTTCATGTGCTTTAGGTAGTCGTTCTCCGCCCTCATGTAACGTAACTCTTCAATCAGTTCCGCCTGGTTTTTTTCGTGGTCGGGTTTGTCGGCGATAAACGGGTTTTTGCGTTTGGTCTTCATAGAGGCAGCCTGCGGGTGTTGAAGTGCGGCGATGCCGCCTTGCCGGTAGGCGGCAATCCAACGGCGCAGGTGGGTGCGTGAGACGTTGAAGTGCTCTGCGGTGCGCTGTTGGCTGTGCACTTGGTGGTAATGGAGTACGGCTCGGTATTTGAAGTGTAGGTTATATTTGGACATAAGAAAACTGCACCTTTTAAAGTTGAAGGGGGTGTCCAACTTTTGGGGTGCAGTTCACGTTTCAGACGGCCTTTGATTGATGATAACGGTTGCCCGGTTACAGCTGCTTCAAGCGGGCGATGCGGTTGTCTAAGGTGGGGTGCGTGCTCATTAAAGAATCGCGTGCTTCGCTGGCGATGCCCATGGCGGTCATTTCTTTGGGCAGGTCGCTGGCGTTGCCTTTGAGCCGTTGCAGGGCGGCAATCATTTTGGGTGCGCCCACCAGGCGGGCGGCACCTGCATCGGCACGGTATTCGCGCTGGCGGCTGAACCACATCACGATGAAGTTGGCCAAAAAGCCGAACACGATTTGCAGAACCATGCTCACGAGAAAATAAGTGCCTTGCGAGGTTTCGCCGTTGCCGCTGCGGGCCACGATGCCGGAAACCACGCGGGCGAGAAACACGACGAAAGTGTTGACCACGCCTTGAATCAGCGTGAGCGTAACCATATCGCCGTTGCCGACGTGGGCCATTTCGTGTGCAAGCACGGCTTCCACTTCGTCGCGGGTCATGCTGTCGAGCAGGCCGGTGCTCACGGCCACCAAAGAGTTGTTTTTGCTGGCGCCGGTGGCGAAAGCGTTCGGCTCGGGCGAGTGGTAAATCGCTACTTCGGGCGTTTTCAGGTTCCACTGGCGGGCTTGGTTTTCAACGGTTTGCAGCAGCCACGCTTCGGTTTCATTGTGCGGCTGGGTAATCACTTCTGCGCCGACCGATCGTTTGGCGATGGTTTTGGACATCAGCAGCGAAATGATGGAGCCGGTGAAGCCGACAACCGCCGAATAAATCAGCAGGCTGGCCATGTCGTTGGGGTTGGCGCTTACCCCGAGTATGCTCAGAATGATGCTGATAACGGCCAAAACGGCGATGTTGGTTAGCAAAAACAGAAAGATGCGTTTCACAGGTTTTCCTTTGATAGTGCGGTTTGTGTTGTTGTTTTTCGGTTTTCGTTCCGAAGAACGCGGTTATTGTCTCAAAAAGCCTTGATGCCGCAAAGATACGGTATGGCAAAGGTATGCAAATTTGTGAATAATTTTAAACGGTTTGATTAACAGATAAAAGGTATTCGTGAGGCCGGACGGAACAAGGCCGTCTGAACGCCTGTTTCGGGTTGTTCAGACGGCCTGTCAACGGCGGCAGGGCCTTTTTAAATCGTGCTTCTGTGGGCAACGCGCACATGGGTGTTGTAGTTGTTGCCTTCTTCGTCGTATTGGGGTTTGAAACCTTTCAGAATCACGTTGATGTTGTGTTCTTTGGCGAAGATGTTGGCAAAGTCTTCAATCAGCTCCAAAACGTCGCTGGCGATGTAGGAAGAGCGTTCGGCGTTGATGGTGATTTGCGAGTGCGGGCGGACGTTTTTCAGGGTTTTCTTGATTGTGGCCTTGCACGGCAGCGTTTCAATCGGGACAGCGATGGTGATACTGATAGCTGCTGCCGAAGCCTGAAAAGTCGGAAAAGGTAGCCAAGCAGGCGGATTCCTGCAAGGTATGCGGCATAGTCAGTTACACCGGCTGGCCGGAGGGAATGGATGGGCTGCTGTCTGTTGAGATAATGAAAATGCCGTCTGAAATTTCAGACGGCATCATCGGTTTCAAATAAACGCTATTTGAAATCAAGCGGTTTGCTCGTCGGCCTTATAGCCTTTGGTAGCAAAGAACAGGATATACAGATAGCACAGGGTGGGCACGAAGAACGATACCAACAGGCCGATGTGGTCGGCAAAGAAACCCTGAACAACCGGAACAATCGCGCCACCTACAATTGCGGTACAGATAATGCCCGAAGCCGCGCCGGTAAATTTGCCCAAGCCTTTGGTGGCCAGCGAGAAGATGGTCGGGAACATAATCGAGTTGAAGAAACCGATCAGCAGCAGCGACCACATGGTAACAAAACCGCCGCCGGCCAAGATGGCAACAACGGTCAGTGTGATGGTGGCAATGGCGTTGAACGCCAGATATTTGTTGGGTGCGATTTTGTTCATCATGGCCGAGCCGATGAAACGGCCTACCATCGCGCCGCCCCAATAAACCGACAGGTAGAACGCGCCGGTGGTGTGGTTGAGGCCGGCGGCCACTTCCAGCACGTTAATCATCAGCGAGCCGATGGCCACTTCGGCGCCCACATAACAGAAGATGGCGGCGGCACCGAGCACCATGTGTTTGTATTGCCAAACGCTGGTTTTACCGTCGTGGTTGTGTTCGGTTTCTTCTTCGGCGATTTTGCGCGCGTCGGGCAGGTGGAGCATTTTCACCACCACGGCCAGCAGAATCAGAAAGCCGGCCAAGCCCAAATAGGGAATCTGCACCGAAGAAATACGCTCGGCTTCGCTGGCGGTGGCGTCCACGAAAATCAGCATCGCGCCCAGCGGCGGGGCAATCATGGTGGCCAGCGAGTTAAACGCCTGAATCAGCGTGAGCGTGGCGGATTCTTTGCCCGGTTTGGCCAGCAGGGTTACATAGGGGTTGCCTGCAACCTGCAACAGCACGATGCCCGAAGCCAAGATAAACAGCGCGCCCAAGAAAATCGGGTAAGAGTGGCTGCCAGCGGCGGGGTAAAACAGCAGGCAGCCCACGGCGGCAATCAGAAAACCGCCGATAACGCCGTTTTTATAGCCCACTTTTTCCACCAGTTTGCCCATCGGAATCGACATCACGGCATAGGCGGTGAAGAAGCAGAACTGAACCAGCATCGCCTGAGTGTAGGAAAGCTTGAAAATTTCTTTCAGGTGGGGAATCAGGATGTCGTTCATGCAGGTGATGAAACCCATCATGAAAAACAACGTGGTCAACACCGACAACGCGAAGTTGTTGTTTTGTTGTGATTGCGCAGACATATCAATATCCTCATTGAGATTTAAAATGGTGATAATTTCTTTAAGATATTCAGCAGTTTTATTGATGATCCATCTTAAAAGAAAGCGGCAGATAATACCGATATTCCAATATTATGAATACTGTTATTTTGCTACATTTACCACCTTGCAAACAGGCCGTCTGAAAGACGTTTTTTCAGACGGCCTGATTCTTCAGCACTCTCCCGCTTTGTCGCAATTGGCGTTGCGGTAGAGGCGGATTAGACGCTCGGTCGAACTGTCGTGCCGCTGCACGTCGGTTTTGCCCGTTAATTCGCCCAAAATGGTTTTGGCCAGCTGTTTGCCCAGCTCGACGCCCCATTGGTCGAAACTGTTGATGCCCCAAATCACGCCCTGCACGAAGGTTTTGTGTTCGTAGAGCGCAATCAGGCTGCCCATGTTGCGGGGGTTGATTTTGGTCATCAGAATGATGTTGCTGGGGCGGTTGCCCGAAAAGGTTTTGTGCGGCACCAGTGCTTCAATCTTCGCCTGATCCAAGCCTTGCGCTTCGAGTTCGGCGCGCGCTTCTTCGGGGGTTTTACCGCGCATGAAGGCTTCGGCCTGCGCAAACACGTTGGCCAGCAGGATTTCGTGGTGGCCGGGCAGGTTGCTGCGTTTTTCGAGTGAGGCAATCAGGTCGATGGGGGTGATGTGCGTGCCCTGATGCAGCAGCTGGAAGAAAGCGTGCTGGCCATTGATGCCGGTTTCGCCCCAGATAATCGGTGCGGTTTCGTGCGCCACGGGCTGGCCGTCGAGCGTTACCTGTTTGCCGTTGCTTTCCATGTCGAGTTGCTGGATAAACTTGGGCAGGCGGTGCAGGTGTTGGTCGTAGGGGGCGATAACGTGGCTGCCGCCGCCGTAGTAGTTGATATACCAGATGCCGATCAGCGCCAGCAGCACGGGCATATTCTGCTCCAGCGGGGCGTTGGCGAAGTGCTGGTCCATCAGGTGGGCGCCGTTGAGCATTTCGATAAAGTTTTCTTCGCCCAAAAACAGCATAATCGGCAGGCCGATGGCCGACCACAGGCTGTAGCGGCCGCCCACCCAATCCCAGAATTCAAACATATTGGCGGTGTCGATGCCGAATTCGGCCACGGCTTTTTTGTTGGTGGAAACGGCGACGAAATGTTTGGCAATCGCGGTTTCGTCGCCGGCGTGTTTCAAAAACCATTCGCGCGCGGTCAGGGCGTTGGTGAGCGTTTCTTGGGTGGTGAAGGTTTTGGAGGCGATGA
Organism: Neisseria dentiae; assembly: GCF_014055005.1. Taxonomy (NCBI): domain Bacteria; kingdom Pseudomonadati; phylum Pseudomonadota; class Betaproteobacteria; order Neisseriales; family Neisseriaceae; genus Neisseria; species Neisseria dentiae. The sequence goes on from NZ_CP059570.1 coordinate 770,907, forward strand.
TGAACAGCGTGGTTTCGGGGTGCACTTTTTCGAGTACGTCGCGCAGTTGCGAGCCGTCGACGTTGGAAACAAAGTGCATACGCATACGTGGGTGGCCGAAGGGTTTGAGTGCGGTGCACATCATCAGCGGGCCTAAATCGGAGCCGCCGATGCCGATGTTGACCACGTCGGTAATCACTTGGTTGGTGTAGCCCAGCCATTCGCCGCTGCGCACTTCGTGGGTGAATTCGCCCATGCGGTGTAACACATGGTTCACTTTGGGCATCACGTCTTCGCCGTCGACTTCGATGGGCGAATTGGTGCGGTTGCGCAAGGCGATGTGGAGCACGGCGCGGTTTTCGGTTTCGTTGATTTTTTCGCCGTGGAACATCTGCTTGATGCGTTCGGGCAGGCCTGCTTCACGCGCCAGTTTGAACAGCAGGCCCAGCGTTTCGTCGGTGATGCGGTTTTTGGAATAATCCAGCGTGATGCCGCCCACTTCGAGCCAGTAGCGTTGGGCGCGTTCGGGGTCTTGCTCGAACATTTCGCGCATATGCAGGCCTTTGGTGGCGTCGAAATGTTTCCAGAGTTCCCGCCAAGAAGGCAAATCCTGTAAATGTTTCATGATTCTGAGTCCTTGTCTTTATCGTATTCCAAATGTTTGCTGTGAATGCTGCGTTTGCTCTTTTGCAGTTGCAGGCTGGCGGTTTCGCCCAAACGCAGGGCCAGGCCGATGGCGAGGATGTCGATAACGGCCAATTGCAGCAGCCGCGAAACCATCGGTGTGTAGAGTTCTACGTTTTCCTGCGAGGCGATGCTCAACACGCAGTCGGCCAGTTGCGCCAGCGGCGAGCCGGAACGGGTGATCGCAATCACCGCCGCGCCGTTTTCTTTGGCGATGCTCACCGCGTCGAGCAGCTCGATGGAAGAGCCTGAGTTGGAAATCACCACCAATACGTCGTGGTTGCTCAACACCGAGGCGGCCATTAGTTGGATGTGGGTGTCCACATAGGCCACGGTGGAAATGCCGAAACGGAAAAACTTATGTTGCGCGTCTTGCGCCACGATGCCCGAGTTGCCTACGCCGTAAAATTCGATGCGGCGGGCGTGGGTGAGCATGGCGATGGCGGTTTCCAGCTCGGTTTCTTTCAAAAAGCGGCGCGCGCCGAGTATCGAGGCGGCGGCATTGCTCAACACTTTTTCCACCACGCTGGCCATGTCGTCGTCGGCGTTCAACTCTTCGTGCACATAAGGCATGCCTTCGTGGCCGATGCTGGCCGACAGCGCCAGTTTGAATTCGGGCAGCCCTTTATAGCCCAGGCTGCGGCAGAAGCGGATAACGGTGGGCTGGCTCACCGAGGCGCGTTCGGCGATTTCGGCCACGGCGGCGTGCACGAACCATTTCGGTTCGGCCAGCGCCGATTCGGCCACTTTGCGTTCGGCACCTGATAAGTCGGTTAGTGATTCGCTGATTTTGCTTAACATAGTGTGTTTTCCAAATAAATGTTGTTTTCCGGATAATTGTTCTTATTGAGGCAGTTGGTTTTTTTCAGACGGCCTCTGCGGTTTAATTTAGGCCGTCTGAAAAACACCGTATGTTTTTCTTGTTTGCTTTGCTGATTGCGTTTCTTTATTTATATGCTTTTAGGCTTTTTTGGTTGGTTCGGCCGCACCGCCCAGCGCCACGGTGTTGTTGCAGCGCCCTTGCAGGTGGTTGGACAGGGCCACCGCCGCGCCGTGGATGCCGGGGAATTTGCTCAGCACCACATACACGGGAATCGCCGCCAGATAGGCATCGAAACGGCCTTTGTTTTCAAAGCGGCTGCGGAACGGCGAATATTTGAAATAATCGATAAAGCGCGGAATGATGCCGCCGCACAAATACACGCCGCCGCTGGCGCCCAGCGTTAGGGCCAGATTGGAAGCCACCGTGCCGAGCATGGCGCAGAAAATATCCAAGGCCAGCCTGCACAAGGGCGAAGAGCCGCTCAATGCTTGCTCGCTGATTTCGGCGGGGGTGAGTTTTTGCGGTTTCACGCCTTCTTTAATAGCCAGTGCTTCGTAAATCAGGGTCAGGCCGGCGCCGCTCAAAAAGCGTTCGGCGGAAACGTGGCCGTATTTTTTCTTGGCAAACTGCCAAATCATCACTTCGGCATCGTCAAACGGCGGAAAGCTCACGTGGCCGCCTTCGCCCGCCAGCGGCACCCAGCCGGCATTGCTCGGAATCAGGCCGCTCACGCCCAAGCCGGTGCCGGGGCCGATAACGGCTTTGGGGGCGTTGGCAACGGGTCTCGAGCCGCCCACCTGCACCAATTCTTCGGGCGCCACCTGTGTAATCGCCAATGCCTGTGCGGTGAAGTCGTTGAGCAGAATCAGGGTTTCCAAACCGAGCGACTGGCGGGTGGTTTCGATGGAAAACGCCCAATGGTGGTTGGTCATCTGCACCCAGTCGCCCATGATGGGGTTGGCAATGGCGATGGCGGCATGGCTGATTTTGGGGCTGCCTGCGCGTTTCAGGTATTCGCGTGCGGCATCGACAATGGTGTCGTAATCGTTGCACGGCAGCACTTCCACTTTTTCGATTTGCTGCGGTGCGGTTTCCAATGCGAAGCGGGCGTTGGTGCCGCCGATATCGGCCACCAGCCGCGGCCATTCGACGGTTGCGGTTTGAGGCTGCTTGGCGGCGGTTTTATTCTGCGTAGTAGACATGGCAGTTTACCTTTTCGTGGTTGAGTATATAACTGGTGGGGTAGGTTTTGCTGGGTGCGGCGGCGGCTTGGTCGAACACCGCTTTTTTCTCTGCGCCGCCGATGGCCAGAAACACGGCGGGGGTTTTCGCGATGGCTGCCAGCGTCATGCTCACGCGCTCGTGCGGGGCGGTAACCGGCGTGGTGTGCAGAAGCGGCACGGGGTTGGCTTCGTCCAAACCTTTGTCGAGCTGCGGCGCTTGCGGAAACAGCGAGGCGGTGTGGCCGTCGCCACCCATGCCCAGCACCAGCACATCGGGCTGGCGGTAGTGCTGCAAGGCCGTCTGAACCACGGTTTCGGGCTGCAAATCGGTTTCGGTTTTGCCTGCCTCCACCACGGGAATCCATTGTGCGGCGGCGGCTTGGTTTTGCAGCAGGTATTCGTGCACCAGACCGGTGTTGCTGTCGGCATGGGTGGTGGGCACGATGCGCTCGTCTACCAGTGTAACGCCGATGTTTTGCCAAGCCAGTTTTTTTTGCGACAAAGCCTCGAAAAAGGCAATGGGCGAACGCCCGCCCGACACGGCGAGAACGGCGCTGCCTTTTTTGTCGAGCGCCTGCTGCAAGGCATCGGCCACGGCGTCGGCCAATGCGGTGGAAGCGGCGGCGGCATTGTCGAATGAGTGCCATTGGTAAGCCATAATTTTCTCCTGCTTTTTCAATATGGTTTTCAGACGGCCTCAATCGAATCGGGGCTGATCAAACCGGAAGGCCGTCTGAAAAAACGTTTACTGCTCTTCGTGCCATTTGTCGCCGTTGCGCGCCAACAGCTCGCGGGCGGCTTCGGGGCCCCATGAATCGGCAGCGTAGCCGTGCGGCGGGGTGGGGCTGTTTTCCCAGTTTTCCATAATCGGCATCACCCATTCCCAAGCGGCTTCCAACTCGTCGCGGCGGTTGAACAGCGCCAGCTTGCCGTTGATCACATCAAGCAGCAGGCGCTCGTAGGCTTCGGCGCGGCGGCCTTGGATTGCTTTGCCCATGTCCACGCTCAGGGCGGTAAGCTCCACTTTGTTGCCCGCGCCGGGGGTTTTTACCTGCGTGTAGAGGCGCACCGATTCGGTGGGCTGCAATTCGATGACCAAACGGTTGGGCGCAGGTTGGCTGTTTTCAAAAATATGGTTGGGCAGGTCGCGGAAATTCAACACGATTTCGGCCACTTTGCCGGCCATACGCTTACCGGTGCGCAGATAAAACGGCACGCCGGCCCAGCGCTCGTTGTTGATTTCGGCTTTCACGGCCACATAAGTTTCGGTGCGGCTGCCGGCGGGCACGTTGTGTTCTTGCAGATAGCCGTTCATGCCTTTGTTTTCGGTGTATTGGGCGCGCACCACGTCGGCATCCACATCGGCGGAGGTGAGCGGTTTGAGTGATTTGATTACTTTCAGTTTTTCGTCGCGCACGTCGTCGGCATCGAGGCTTTTGGGCGCTTCCATCGCCGTCATGCACAGCATCTGCATCAGGTGGTTCTGCACCATGTCGCGCAAGGCGCCGGTGATGTCGTAAAACTCGCCGCGCTCTTCAACGCCCAACTGCTCGGCGATGGTAAGCTGCACGCTTTTCACATATTTGTTGTTCCACAGCGGCTCGAACACGAGGTTGGCGAAACGCAAGGCCAGCAGGTTTTGCAGCGCTTCTTTGCCCAAATAGTGGTCGATGCGGTAAACCTGCTCTTCTTTGAAATAGCGGGCCACATCGGTGTTGATTTCTTGGGAAGACTTCAAATCGGTACCCAGCGGTTTTTCGAGCACGATGCGCACGTTGCCGCCGTTTAAGCCCACATTGGCCAGCTCGGCGCAGGCGGGGGCGAAAAACTTCGGCGCGGTGGAAAGGTAAACCACCACGTTGTCGGTTTCTTTGCGCGCTTTTACCGTGTCGGCCAGCGTTTTGAAATCGTCGGGGTTGGTTACGTCAACGGTTAGATAGTGGATGCGCTTGATAAAAGAAGCCCACGCTTCTTCGCTGAAATTCTGCTTGATGTGGATTTTGGAATTGGTTTCCACTTTGGCGAGAAACCCTGCGGTGTCCAGCTCGCTGCGGCTCACCCCCAAAATTCGGCCTGCGGGGTGGAGCAGCCCGGCAACGTGTGCCTGATAAAGGCAGGGCAGCAGTTTACGCATGGCCAAATCGCCGGTTGCACCAAATAACACCAAATCGAAGTTTGTTTGAGTATTCATCATTTCTTCTTTCATCAAGGTTTATCTTTGAAAATCATCTGCTGCCTGTGCGGAAAATATGTACGCAGAATTACACAATCCCGCGCCTTCGGCTGTAATCCGGATAAAATACAGCACAATCGCACTGAAATTGGGTAGCAATCCTACACAGCACTACACGTTTTGTCTATGTTGTTTTGGATAAAAGTTGACCTAAGTAAAACATATAGCCCGATTTCACGCGCCATTTTGTTACAAAACTACGAAACAAAGTTTGACTTAGTTCAAGCATTATTTTGTAACTTAACTACAAAACTATATTATAATGCCTGCAAAGGCTTTCAGACGGCCTCAAGCGTTTGAAATCAAGAGCCAAATACACAACAAAGCAGCACATCCGAGTTGAAGAAACACCGCCGACCACCACCACGAAAGGCAGGCCATCATGACCACCCTCCACCCCAAACTTGCCGCCATCACCGAGCGCATCATCGAACGCAGCCGCCCCACGCGCGAAGCCTATCTGGCGCGCATCCGCGCATTCAAACAGCAGGGGCGCGTCGAGCGCGACCAACTGGGTTGTTCCAATCTGGCGCACGGCTATGCCGCCATGCCCAAAACCATCAAAATCGAAATGCTCAAGCACAACGTGCCCAATCTCGGCATGATTACCGCTTATAACGATATGGTTTCCGCCCACCAGCCGTTCAAAGATTTTCCCGACTGGATTAAAGACGAAGCGCAAAAACACGGCGCCACCGCCCAAGTGGCCGGCGGCACGCCCGCCATGTGCGACGGCATCACGCAGGGCTACGAAGGCATGGAGCTTTCGCTGTTTTCGCGCGACGTGATTGCCATGAGCACCGCAGTCGGCCTGTCGCACCAAATGTTCGACGGCGCACTGTTTTTCGGCGTGTGCGACAAAATCGTGCCCGGCCTGATGATAGGCGCGTTGAGCTGCGGCCATATCCCCGGAATTTTCGTGCCGGCCGGCCCGATGACCAGCGGCATCGGCAACAAAGAAAAAGCGCGCACCCGCCAGCTGTTTGCCGAAGGCAAAGTCGGCCGCGACGCGCTGCTCGAGAGCGAAATGGGTTCCTACCACAGTCCCGGCACCTGCACCTTCTACGGCACCGCCAACTCCAACCAAATGATGATGGAGATGATGGGCGTGCACCTGCCCGCCGCCGCATTCTTCAACCCCTACACCCCGATACGCGAAGCGCTCACCCGCCATGCCGCCGCCCATTTGGCCGAAGGCATCAGAAACCAAACCGCCAAACCCATCGGCGAAATGCTCGACGAAAAATCGTTTATCAACGCCATTATCGGCCTGATGGCCACCGGCGGTTCCACCAACCACACCATGCACTTGGTGGCGATGGCGCGCGCCGCAGGCATCATTCTCAATTGGGACGACTTTGACGAAATCTCTTCGATCGTGCCGCTGCTGATCCGCGTTTACCCCAACGGCCAAGCCGATGTTAACCACTTCGCTGCCACCGGCGGCCTGCCGTTTGTGATCCGCGAGCTGCGCAACAACGGCCTCTTGCACGACGACGTGGAAACCGTGATGGGGCACGGCATGGAAGCCTACACCAAAGAGCCGTTCCTGATCGACGGCAAACTCGAATGGCGCGACGCCGTGGCCGAAAGCCGCGACGAAGACATCCTGCGCCCGTTCTCACGCCCGTTCTCACCCGACGGCGGCCTGCGCCTGATGAAAGGCAACATCGGCCGCGGCGTGATCAAAGTATCCGCCGTGAAAGACAGCCAGCGCGTTATCGAAGCGCCCGCCATCGTGTTTAACGACCAAAAAGAAGTGTTGGCCGCATTCGAGCGCGGCGAGCTGGAGCGCGACTTCGTGTGCGTGGTGCGCTTCCAAGGCCCGCGCGCCAACGGCATGCCCGAACTGCACAAACTCACGCCGCCCTTGGCGATTCTGCTCGACCGCGGCTTTAAAGTGGCGCTGCTTACCGACGGCCGCATGTCGGGCGCATCCGGCAAAGTGCCCGCCGCCATCCACATGAGTCCCGAAGCGCTGCTCGGCGGCGGCATCGGCAAAATCCGCACCGGCGATATGATCCGCTTCGATTCCGTTACCGGCGAGTTGGCCGCGCTGGTCGACGAAAAAGAGTGGGCCGCGCGCGAAACCCCCGAGCCGGATTTGAGCAAAAACACCCACGGCATCGGCCGCGAACTGTTCGCAGGTTTCCGCAGCATCACCAGCAGCGCCGAAACCGGTGCCATGAGCTTGGGCGGCGATTTTTCTTAAATAACAAGCCCGAAAAAATTTTCAGACGGCCTGACGCTATATATTCAGGCCGTCTGAAACCGATATCTACCTAACTGTTCTGATTGGAGCAACCACATGAATCCACGCGACATCCTTTCCGCAGGCGCCGTTGTCCCCGTGATGGCGATCGACGACATCAACACCGCCGTTGATCTGGCGCACGCTTTGGTTGAAGGCGGCATTCCCACCCTCGAAATCACCTTGCGCACCGAACACGGCATCAAAGCCATTGAACTGATTAAAAAAGAAGTGAAAGGCGCGATTGTGGGCGCGGGCACCGTTACCAACCCCGACCAGCTCAAAGCAGTTGAAGACGCAGGCGCCGTGTTTGCCATCAGCCCCGGCCTGCACGAGTCGCTGGCAAAAGCCAGCCATAACAGCGGCATCCCGCTGATTCCCGGCGTAGCCACCCCCGGCGAAGTGCAACTTGCGCTCGAGCACGGCATCGACACTTTGAAACTGTTCCCCGCCGAAGTGGTGGGCGGCAAAGCCATGCTCAAAGCCCTCTACGGCCCCTATGCCCACGTGCGTTTCTGCCCCACTGGCGGCATCACCCTCGAAAGCGCCCCCGAATACCTCAAACTGCCCAACGTATTATGCGTGGGCGGCACATGGCTCACCCCTAAAGAAGCCGTGCAAAACAAAGATTGGGCAACCATTACCCGTTTGGCAAAAGAAGCCGCGGCATTGAAATAAGCACCGGTTTCTATATGGAAAGGCCGTCTGAAGATCTAAACTGCTCTCTAGAAGTTAGACTCCTTAACCAACTTAGACAGGAGCAGTTTTTTTATGGCTAAGCTTCAACAATATCTTGTTGAAAAATTCGGGTTGCTTATACTTTTTATGCTAAAAGGCTTTTATTTTTTGCTGAAATGATTGTTTCGTGATTTTTGAGTATTCTCAAGAATTACGTAGTTTCGCCGTGTTTTCGGCATTCTTGACAATCTTCAAAAATCCCAAAATGGGTATTTAAGCAGGAAGTGAAAAGTGTAAACAACGCTAGATTTTTCTACACCACTACGTTTCCGGGGGGGCTGCTGCGTTTCCTTACGTTGTTCGCCAAAGTAACTTTTATCCAATTCTACTTTTGCTGTGCCAGCATGGCATCGTCGATTTCATCGGCACGCCGGGCGGCAGGGTGCTGTTGGTGGCGTTCGGTGAAGGTGGTAAAGGCCGGGTGCGGCTCCAATAGTTTGAACTTCAGATACCAGCTGACATAAGAGGGTACTAACAAATCGGTGCTGGTGAAGCTGTCGCCTGCCAAATATTCGCGGTCTCCAGTGTGCCGAGCAGGTCTTGCTCGGCGCCGAAACCTGCCATCTCAGGCTTGGACAGGATAAAGCCCACCGTCAATTGTTCCAAGAGTGCCATAAAAGTGCCATAAAGCTGATCCAGTGGTAATAACTGCCGCGCTCATGGCTGCCCAAGGGCCGTGGCGCATTTTCAGTCGCCTGCTTTCAATTGCAACAAAAACACCCTTCTCCCCAGATACCAATACATCCAGCCACGCGAAAGCAGACAAGCGGTCGGCGGCAATTTGCTGTATCAGTACTAGCATATTCATATCGTAATCGGTAAACCACGGCACAAACTGGGTTAGCGGCAGTATGGTGTCGAGAATGCAAAGGGTGACATAATATAAATGGCTTGCATGACGGTACTCTTAATCGGTTGTCGTATCCTGTCATTCCATTTTAATTCACGCAGTGCTACGCGGAACAAGTAAGTAAGTTGGGTTAAAACCCAACATTACAGAAAATCGTCAATATTAAAGAGTCTTTCCGCAACATTTTCAATAGTACTTTATACAGATCATTATGTCAGTGGTTGAAGTGAACCCCGGTTTCTTTTAAATGCAGGTAAAAGGTATGCTTCGGTATCCTGTTAAATTGTACCAAGCGATGCTTGGCACAGCTCCAAAAGGATTCGATACCGTTGATATGTTGCATATCTCGAACAAACTCAACTTCAGGTATAGATTGTCAATGCTTTTGATATTGATTCCTGTCAGTTTGGCGGTATCGGGAGCGGACAAATCGAAGGCGAAAAGCCGCAGGATCTGACGGAATTTGGGCTCGGTAATTTTACTGCACTTTTGATACTTGTTCTTTAATTTCATTTCAGAAGCTTATCACTATATTTGGTGATTTTGCTTCCCAATTAACATATTTTTTTGCATAAAAAACGATGTCTAAAGGGTGGTTGGTGCTACCTTTGTACTCAACCTCGTTATCAGAATACACATACTTTATCGTATAGGGGCAGCAGTTAACCACATCGCACAACAGAAACTCGACAGTGTTGACCGCGGTACGGTAATATCACAGCGTACAAATCACGGAAAAAATCATCAATGACAACAAACAGATAATTCCGTCGGTTACTTTTGGTTTTGCAGCAACGACAACCGTTTTAGTATCAACATGCTCCATTTCGCAGGGATAAGGCTTGTCGTAGTATTTGGCTTTTTTCTTTCTTGAGTTTCTCCTTGATTTCCGTTTCACCTAGGTCAAGCGTTTCATGCCGTATTTGGTCTGGTTAAAATAGTTTTGGTACTCTTCTGCGGAACAGTTAGTTGTAACCTGGCGGCTTTCAATATGTAGTAAATGGTTACTCTACCGACGTTGTATTGTCCGGCAGGCAAGGTCATGTTGGTTTTGTCTTGGGGATAAGCACGCTGGATAGCTTAGTGGTTATGTGGCGTGCCCTAGGTGTTTTTGTGGATGTTCATACAGTATTGTCCTTTGAATACTGGGATTTTTTACAGGTGGTTTTTGCCGTCAGGCAGCGGCATGGTTGAATTCCCCTGCAAAATAACAGGTTGTTTTCTAAAAAAACATCATCTATACTCGGCCGCACAGGCTCGAAGAAGTTTTTTGGGGTCTGAACAAACAGCATGTGGATTAGGTAGTTTATTGATATTTATGGGTTTTATCATGTTCAAAAAATGATTTCCGCATAAAATTTAGTAAAGCAATCTGTATCCACACGCTGCCATACCTATAAAATAATTTGTTTACTTAGGAGATATAAAATGAAATACGCAGCACCGAACACAGAAGGCAGCATCGTTCAATTCAAAGAGCAATATGAAAACTATATCGGCGGCAAATGGGTTGCTCCCGTCGGCGGCGAATATTTCGACAACGTCAGCCCCGTTACCGGCAAACCCTTCACGCGCATTCCGCGTTCGCAGGCAGAAGACGTTGAAAAAGCACTGGATGCCGCACATGCCGCCAAAGACGCTTGGGGCAAAACCAGCGTAACCGAACGCAGCAACATCCTCCTGAAAATCGCCGACCGTATCGAAGCCAACCTCGAAAAAATCGCCGTGGCCGAAACGTGGGACAACGGCAAACCCGTGCGCGAAACGCTGGCCGCCGATATCCCGCTGGTGATTGACCACTTCCGCTATTTCGCCGGCGTTATCCGTGCGCAGGAAGGCGGCATTTCCGAAATCGACCACGACACTGTTGCCTATCATTTCCACGAACCTTTGGGCGTGGTCGGCCAAATTATCCCGTGGAACTTTCCCATTTTGATGGCTGCCTGGAAAATCGCGCCTGCGCTGGCCGCAGGCAACTGCATCGTGCTTAAGCCCGCCGAACAGACACCCGCATCGATTCTGTTCCTGCTCGAAATCATCGGCGACCTGCTGCCTCCGGGCGTGCTCAACGTGGTGAACGGCTTCGGCGTGGAGTGCGGCAAACCGCTGGCGCAAAACCCGCGCATTGCCAAAATCGCCTTTACGGGCGAAACCGGTACCGGCCGCTTGATCATGGGCTACGCCACCGAAAACCTGATTCCGGTTACCTTGGAACTGGGCGGTAAAAGCCCGAGCGTTTTCTTTGAAGACGTGATGGATAAAGACGACGAATTCCTCGACAAATGCCTCGAAGGTTTCGCCATGTTTGCTCTCAACCAAGGTGAAATCTGCACCTGCCCCTCGCGCGTGTTGGTGCAGGAGTCTATTTTTGAAAAATTCATGGAGCGCGCCGTAGAACGGGTGAAGAAAATCAAAGTGGGCGACCCGCTCGACACCGAAACCATGGTGGGCGCGCAGGCCAGCCAAGAGCAGTTCGATAAAATCACCAAATATCTGGACATCGGCAAAAAAGAAGGCGCCAAATTGCTCACCGGCGGCGGCATCCGCAATGAAGACGGCGACCGCGCCAACGGTTTTTATATCGAACCCACCATATTCCAAGGCAATAACGGAATGCAGATTTTCCGCGAAGAAATCTTCGGCCCGGTGTTGGCGGTAACCACTTTCAAAGATGCAGAAGAAGCATTGGCCATCGCCAACGACACTATGTTCGGCCTCGGGGCAGGCGTGTGGAGCCGCAACGCCAATATCTGCTACCGCATGGGGCGCGGCATCCAGGCAGGCCGCGTGTGGACCAACTGCTACCACCTCTATCCCGCACACGCAGCTTTCGGCGGCTACAAACGCTCGGGTATCGGCCGTGAAAACCACAAAATGATGCTTGAGCACTACCAGCAAACCAAGTGCCTGTTGGTGAGCTACTCACCCAAAGCATTGGGCTTCTTCTGATAAACCCGTTCGTATAAAGGCCGTCTGAAAAGCGAAGCGTAAATTCCTGCCCCGCTTTTTCAGACGGCCTGGTTTTTTTAGGGAGCGTAGTCAGAAGGCTTGTGAAAAGCGGATTTTAACCAAAAATACCGCCGCAACGCTTTCTGATTATACTCCGCGGCTATATTTTTCCTTGATTTAAGTGAGAGCATCATGAAAAGCCCATACAGCCACGATGGCGAGCGGGAAATCCGCAAGCGCTTCGGCAGCCGTTACCAGTTTGACGAGAGTGATTTAAACAGCATCATACAGCCTTTTATCACACCCCCGATGGCCGCGTTTATTCACCGGCAGCCTTTCTTTTTTATTGCAACGGCCGATGAAAAAGGCCACTGTGACGCCAGTTTCAGGGCGCAGGAATACAACGCATCCGGCGAACCGTTGCCCGTTTGTGCCGTTGTCGGCAAAACCGAACTTTGGTTTCCCGATTACAAAGGCAACGGTTTCTACAACAGCTTGGGCAATATTTTGGTTAACCCGCATATCGGCATGCTGTTTATCGATTTCGAATGCCGCCGCCGCTTGCGGGTGAACGGCAGTGCCCGGATTTTGGAGGCCGATGAAGATATCCGTAATTTATGGCCGCTGGCGCAGGCCGCAGTAAAGGTAACGGTGGAGCAGGTTTACAGCAACTGCCCCGCCAGAATACCCAAAATGCGGATTGTTGCAGAAAATGAAGATTGAAGATGATAGTTAAATCGGTTGTTTGATAAACGTTCCGTCATATTCGGGCCGGGTTTGGGTATCCTAAGTTGCTGGAATTTAAAACACCCGGGCCAAGCACGGTATATGCCGGAAAATTAACAATACGGCTTGAATAATGAAAAGGTTTCGAACTGCTTTTCAGACGGCCTGAAATAAATAAACCCGAGCTTCAACGGCTCGGGTTTGGCATTTGGCAGAGAGGAAGGGATTCGAACCCTCGATACGCTATTCACGTATACACGCTTTCCAGGCGTGCGACTTCAACCACTCATCCACCTCTCTAAGGGAAACAGGATTATACGGGGTTTGTGCTGCGCTGGCAATATTCTGAAGAATACTTTGCACTTGCGGGCGGTAATATTTTTCAGGCGGCCGTCTGAAACTGCGGCCGGTTCAACCCGCGCCGTTTTTCTTGTTTTCCAATATTTCCCAGCGTTCCAGTTTTTCCAACAGCAGCATTTCGATTTCCTCCGCGCGCGTTTGCAGGGCACCGGCTTTTTCGTAGTCTTTGAAAATTTCGGGGTCGGAAAGCTGCGTGTTGAGTTCGGCCTGTTCGTTTTCCAGGGCGGTGATTTCTTCGGGCAGGGCGTCGAGTTCGCGCTGTTCTTTGTAGGAAAGTTTGACCGTGCGGTTGGCTTTGCGCTCGGTTTTTTCGTTTTCGGAAGGTTTGTCGGTTTTGGGCGCTGAGGCCGTCTGAAAAGCCTGTTCGCGTTTTTTGGCATCGAGATAGTCTTCATAGCCGCCGATGTATTCTTTCAGACGGCCTTCGCCTTCAAACACAATGCTTTGCGTAATCACGTTATCCAAAAACATCCGGTCGTGGCTGACCAGAAACACCGTGCCCTGATAATCGCGCAACAGCTCTTCCAAAAGCTCTTGCGTGTCGATGTCCAAATCGTTGGTCGGTTCGTCGAGCACCAGAATATTGGCGGGCTTGGTGAACAGCTTGGCCAGCAGCAGGCGGTTGCGTTCGCCGCCGGAGAGCGAGGAAACGGGGCTTTGCGCGCGGGCGGGGTGGAATAAAAAGTCTTCCAGATAGCTCATCACGTGCTTTTTCTTGCCGCCGATTTCCACATAATCGTTGCCTTGCCCGAGCGTGTAGAACACGGTGTCGTTTTCGTTGAGCGCGCTGCGGAACTGGTCGAAATAGGCCACTTCCTGTTTGCTGCCGATGCGGATGCGGCCGTAGGTGGGCTGCAATTCGCCCAAAATCAGTTTTAAGAAAGTGGTTTTGCCGATGCCGTTGGGGCCGATTAAGCCGATTTTGTCGCCGCGCTGGATTACGGCGGAGAATTTATCGATGATGACTTTGTCGCCGTATTGGAACGAGGCGTGTTCCAACTCGGCGATGATTTTGCCGCTTTTCTCGCCGCTGTCGAGCTTGAAATTCACCTGTCCCTGCACGTTGCGGCGCTCGGCGCGTTGGCGGCGCAATTCTTCCAAACGGCGCACGCGGCCTTCGTTGCGGGTGCGGCGCGCTTCGATGCCTTTGCGTATCCAGGCTTCTTCTTGGGCGTGGAATTTGTCGAACAGGCGGTTGTGTTCGGCTTCAACGGCCAACTCCTGTGCTTTTTTCTCGCTGTATTTGGAAAAACTGCCGGGGTAGGAGCGCAGCGTGCCGCGGTCGAGTTCGACGATGCGGCCGGCGATGTTGTCGAGAAAGCGGCGGTCGTGGGTGATGACCACGATGCTGCCTTCAAAGGCTTTGAGCAGGTTTTCCAGCCAGATGATGGCGTCGATGTCGAGGTGGTTGGTGGGTTCGTCGAGCAGCAGGATATCGGGCTTCTGCACCCACGCCTGCGCCAGCGCCACGCGTTTTTTCTGGCCGCCGGAAAGGTTGCCGATCAATTCGTTTTCAGGCAGGCCCAGTTCGCTGACGGCCTGCTTGATGGCGGCGTCGAACTGCCAGCCGTTTTGCGCTTCCAATTCGGTTTGCACCTCGTGCAGCGCTTTCAATAAGGCATCGTCGGTGCCGTTTTCCAGCTCGCGGCTGATGCGGTGGTAGCGGCGCAGGATGTCGCGCAGGCCGCCCAAACCTTCGGCCACTACGTCAAACACACTCTCTTCGGGATTGAAAAACGATTCTTGCGGCACATACACGGTTTTCAGGCCGTTTTGCAGAATCAGCTGGCCGTCGTCGGCTTTTTGCACGCCCGCCAGAATTTTCAGCAAAGATGATTTGCCCGCGCCGTTGCGGCCGATCAGGCCGACTTTTTCGCCGCTGTTAAGCTGGAACGAGGCTTTGTCGAGCAGGGCGACATGGCCGACGGCGAACGAGAGGTTTTCTGCTTGCAGGATATTCATGGTTTCGGGCGCGTAAAAAGCGTGTATTTTAATGGATGAGGCCGTCTGAACAAAGTGTTTCAGACGGCCTGCCGCCGCGCCGCTATACGCTGTGCCGTTATCCGCTATAATAGCCGCCTTGATTATCGTGCCGCTTTTTATTTTATGACCCTGCCTGCCGTTTCTCTAAAACGCCGCCTGATTGCGCTGCTGTATGAAGCGCTGCTTGCGGGTGCCGTCGGCGCGGTGGCCGCGCTGCTTGCCGGTGTGGCCGCCACGCTGCTCAACACCGTTTCCCATATTTTGTCCAGCCTGGCGGCCACGCTGATTCCGCTGGCGGTGTGGTGGTTTTATTTCAAGGCCAACTGGTATAAAAAAGGGCAAACGCTGCCGATGCGGGTGTGGGGCATAGGGTTGGCCGACGCGTCGGGTGCGCGCCCGCCGCTGCGGCAGTTGCGCCTGCGCTTTATGTGGGCGTGTGTGTTGGTTATTTTTGTGCCTATGCTGGCTTATTCGGCTTTGCGCCACTTCGGTCAAATCCCCCCGCGGCCGGCTTTCGGCGCGGCGCTGGTTTGGTGGATACTGCCGTGGGGCTTTGCTTTATTGAATCCGGATCGCCAGTTTTTATACGATTATCTGGCGGGAACCCGTTTGGTGGATGTGCGGGAGAAGCGCAAGGGTGAGAAGTGAATGAAAGAGATACCCCATGTTGCAGGAAACTCTGTTCTTAAATTTAGGACCTGAAATGTAGAAAATCCTAGCGTCACCATTTGAAGCGTTTGGTCAAGGTGGAGCGGGAAATCGAGGAAAAACTCAAGGAAAAGCCAAGCGCACAACAAGTCTTATCCTGGCGAAATGGTACATGTCGATATCAAACGGCTGCCGTTGCTGCAAAATCAAAAAGTAACCGACCGACGGGATTATCTATTTGTTACCATTGATGATTTCTCGAGCGAATAGCATGCAGCCATTTTGCCTGACCGTACCGCAACCGGTGCCACCAAGTTTCTGCTGTGCGATGTGGCTGACTGTTGTCTGTACACGATAGAGTACGTGTATTCCGACAACCATGTGGAGTGCAAAGACAATGCCAACCATCTATTTTGCCATTGCCTACTGTACAAACAACATCGGTCAGAAGCTCACCCGTGTCGCCCGTCAGTAAACCAAGGGTAAGGCGGAGCAGGTGATTCCGCACGTTGATGGAGATGTGGCACGATAAGGGACGGTGTGAGGACTCGGACCACAGCAAAAAGAGCTGCGCCGTTTTGTGAATGATTACAATACGGTCAAACCGCATAGTGGCCTGAAAGGAGAAACACCTTTTGAGGTATTGCAGACTTATTTTTCTCAACCTGTTGTGTAAACAACGAGGCTATTTCCAAGATCTGGAATGCTTAACCCTGTCATTTCCGCATAGGCGAGGGTCCAGTATGGTTTTTATAAGTGATTGAAATTAAAAATTAGTTAATTTTCTAAGCCTAGATTCTCGCTTACACGAGAATGATGGTAATCAGTTCTTTAGATGAGCGCCTAAGTGGGTTTTGCAACGGCTTAGCTCGCTTGCCTGTTGCTTTTCGGCGGTTAAGCCTGTTCCAGCCCGCGCAGGATGCTGCATTCGGGGCTGTCGTTACCCCCGCAGGCATCGTGCCAGCCTTGCAGGGTGGCGAGCATGGTTTGCAGGGTGGCGATTTTTTCGGTGAGTTCGGCGATATGTTGCGCGGTTAAGGCTTTTACTTCGCAACTGGTGCGGTGCGGGTCGGCCTGTAGGCGCAGCAGTTCGGCGGTTTGCGCCAGAGAAAAGCCCACTTCGCGGGCATGGCCGATGAAGCGCAGGCGGTCTAAATCGACGGGGGAATAGTGGCGGTAGCCCGATTCGGTGCGGCGGGCGGGCGGCAGCAGGCCGTTTTTTTCATAGTCGCGTATTTGTTTGGCGGATAAACCGGTGGCTTTGGCCGCTTGGCTGATGTTCATTCCGGCTTGACCTTGACTATTGGTAAAGGTTTATAGTGCCATTATCTGCTTGGCAGGGCAAGCCAAACAAAACCCGAATGTTTTCAGACGGCCTGTCGGTTTTCGAAGTTGGTTGCCTGCTGCCGACCTCGGCATTTCCCGACACCTTAAACATTAAAGAGAAAAAACTATGTCCGACCATCACGATCATTCCCACACATCAAACAAGAAAGTGCTGCGGGTTTCGCTGCTGCTGATCGGTTCGTTTATGCTGGTGGAGGCGGCGGCAGGGTGGCTGGCCAATAGTTTGGCGCTGCTTTCCGATGCCGGGCATATGTTTTCCGATGCCGCCGCCATTGCGCTTTCTTTGGCGGCTTTCCGCTTCGGCGAGCGGCCGGCCGACAGCAAACGCAGTTTCGGGTATCAGCGTTTTGAAATTATCGCCGCTGCGGCAAACGGCATCACTTTGCTGCTGATTGCCGCGTGGATTGTGGCCGAGGCGGCAAGCCGTCTGCTAAACCCGTCTGAAATCGCCGGTGCTTCCATGCTTGCGGTGGCTGCGCTCGGTTTGGCCGTTAATATCGTGGTGGCTTGGTATATGCTGAAAAATTCGGATACCGAAGGCAACATCAATATGCGCGCCGCCTATCTGCACGTGTTGGGTGATTTGCTCGGTTCGATCGGCGCAATAGTGGCGGGTGTGTTGGTGCTGGCATTCGGCTGGACATGGGCCGACCCTGCCGTCAGCGTATTGATTGCGCTGTTAATCGGCAGAAGCGGTTGGGGCGTAACCAAAAACAGCCTGCATATTTTGATGGAAGGCACGCCGTCGGGTGCGGATATGAAACAGGTGGCCGCCGATATCCGCAATATCGAAGGCGTAGCGGGCGTACACGATATCCATGCTTGGACGATCACCAGCCGCAAGCACGCGCTCTCGTGCCATATTGTGGTTGACGGTGCTTTAAACGTGGCTGAGGCCTACCAAATTACCCAAGCGGTGGAGGCAGCCGTGCAGCGGCACGGCATCACCCATGTTACCGTGCAAACCGAACCGCCACAGCACGGGCATGAAGAGCACGGCTGTTCGGCTGCGGAAAGCGGTGATATGCACCATCATGATCACCACCATCATCACGGGCATTCGCATTAAATTTAAATATAGCCGGAGACCTTTGCAAAACCCGAAAAAAGTTTATTTACCGTCATTCCTGCGTAGGCGTTAAGAACATTAAGTATTTTATTTCAATAACTTAAGAAAGAACAACTGGATTCCCGCCTACGCGGGAATGACGATAATCGGATATTTCAGACGGCCTGAACGATTTGCAAAGGTCTCGGTCTGTTTGTGCAATGAAAGAGTTATAGTGAATTCAAATAAAAACTCCGAAATGAAATAACTGCATTCAAACTTGCAATTGGGCGATATGCTAAAGAATCGTTTTACCCTACTTCGGCATTCTTATTTTAATCCACTATAAAACAAAAAAAGAGTTTGTCTGCCATATTTTAAAAATGACAAAGGCCGTCTGAAAACCTTTAACAGCAAAGAAATTATGCTGCTGCGGTTTTCAGACGGCCTGTTTTTGCAAAGCCTTAAATGAAAGTGCCGGTAAAATTATCGTGAAGGGCGGACACTTTTGCCTGCACCGCCTGCCGGTTTTTTCTTACCGAAAGTGCCGCTGCCGGTTTTTTTCGCTGCGAATTTTTTGTCGCCGTGCTTTTTACCGTCGAATTTTTTCTCACCGGTTTTTTTGTCACCGAACCTGCGCTCGCCCCAGCCGCCTTTGCCTTTGGGCTTGCCGGCGGGTTTGGCACGCCTGCGGGTGGGTTCCATGCCTTCGATGGTCATTTCGGGCAGTTTGCGGGCGATGTATTTTTCGATTTTGTGCACTTTCACATATTCGTTTACTTCGGCAAACGTAATCGCCAAGCCGGTGCGTCCGGCGCGGCCGGTGCGGCCGATGCGGTGCACATAATCTTCGGCCTGTTTGGGCAGGTCGTAGTTGATAACGTGGGTGATGGTTGGCACGTCGATGCCGCGCGCGGCCACATCGGTGGCCACCAGGATTTTGCAGCGGCCTTTGCGCAAATCCATCAGCGTGCGGTTGCGCCAGCCTTGCGGCATATCGCCGTGCAGGCAGTTGGCGGCAAAGCCTTTTTCATACAGTTCGTCGGCCAACACTTCGGTCATGGCCTTGGTGGAGGTGAAAATCACGGCCTGGTCGATATTGGCATCGCGCAAAATATGGTCGAGCAGGCGGTTTTTATGGCGCATATCGTCGCAATACAAAAGCTGCTCTTCGATTTTTCCTTGCTCGTCAACCCGTTCCACTTCCACCACTTCGGGGTTTTTGGTGAGTTTGCGGGCGAGTTTGCCCACCGCGCCGTCCCAGGTGGCGGAAAACAGCAGGGTTTGGCGGGCTTCGGGGGTGGCGGCGACGATGGTTTCGATGTCGTCGATAAAGCCCATATCGAGCATACGGTCGGCTTCGTCGAGAATCAGCACTTCGAGGCGGCTGAAATCCACTTTGCCGCTGCTCATCAAATCCATCAGGCGGCCCGGGGTGGCCACAATCAAATCAATAGGTTTGGAAAGGGCGCGGATTTGATAGCCGAACGAAGAGCCGCCCACAATGCTCACGGTGCGGAACCATTTCATATTTTGGGCATAAGTGAGGGCGTTTTTTTCCACCTGTGCCGCCAACTCGCGGGTGGGCGTGAGCACCAGCGCCCGCGGGCCTTTGCCGGGTTTGTCGCTGCGGCGGGTTAAGCGTTGCAGGGTGGGCAGCAGAAAAGCGGCGGTTTTACCGGAGCCGGTTTGCGCCGAGGCCATGATGTCGCGGCCTTCCAAAGCATGGGGAATAGATTGCGCCTGCACGGGGGTGGGCGATTCGTAGCCAGCGCTCGAAAGGGCGGACAAGATGTTTTTATCGAGGTTTAAGTCAGCGAATTTTACAGACATGGTTTTCCTGAAAGGAACAACAACGCATTCCGTCCGAACGTTTTCAGACGGCCTTGAAGCATGGGATAACGTATTTATTTACTAATGAAAAAAGATGTACGCAAGGTTGTCGCAAGCCCTACGGCTTGTGGTTAACATCGGCGACAACCTGCAAATATGCCCTTAAACGGAGCAAATCATGTAAGAAAGCTTTGTAACGGAAAGCTTGAAAGATATACGAAGTTGGCTGAAGACGATGGCTTCAAAAAGACGAAAGGCGGATAATATAGAAGCCGCCGGGTTTGGTCAAGAAAATATTGGATACGGTATGGTTTTGCCGCAAGGGCGGATGAGGCGGGCGGTGTTCCGCCGAAACGCCGCTTCAGGTTTTAAATCTCCGTTAGCCAATATCTTTACTTTGCTTTTGCAGGCGGAGCGGTTATAATAAGCAAATTTTTCAGTTTTCACGAAAAATGGCCCCGCGGCCATTTTTTTGTTTTCGGAGCACTATGGATATTCAAACAATTCTCGATAAAACCCTGCCAGGCCTGGGTTACGAGCTGGTGGATTTCGAATTGACCGCGCAAGGCGATTTGCGTGTGTTTATCGATAAAGAAGGCGGCATCACTGTAGAAGACTGCGCCACCGTGAGCAACCATTTGAGCCGCCTGTTTATGGTGGAAGACATCGACTACAAACGCTTGGAAATTTCCAGCCCGGGCCTCGACCGTCCGCTGAAAAAAGCCGCCGACTTCGTGCGCTTTGCCGGGCAGCAGGCCAAAATCAAAACGCGCCTGCCGATAGACGGCCAAAAAAACTTTATCGGCCGCATCGAAGCCTGCGAAAACAATACCGTGCGCATTTCGTTCGACGGCAAAACCGCCGAAATCGGGTTGGACAATATCGACAAAGCCCGCCTGCGCCCCGAATTTAACTTTTAAAAATATCGTTATAACGGAGAATTAAAAAAAATGAGTCGTGAAATGTTACAACTGGCCGAAGCGCTGGCCAGCGAGAAAAACGTAGATTCCGAAGTGGTGTTTAACGCGTTGGAGTTCGCGCTGAGCACCGCCGCCAAGAAAAAAGCCAGCCGCGAGCACATGGACGTGCGCGTGGAAATCAACCGCGACACCGGCGAATACAAAACCTTCCGCCGCTGGCTGATTGTGGCCGACGAAGACTATACCTATCCGGACGTAGAAAAAACCATCGAAGAAATCCAAGAAGAAATCCCCGGAACCACTATCCAAATCGGCGAATACTACGAAGAACAGCTGGAAAACGAAGGTTTCGGCCGCCAAGCCGCGCAAACCGCCAAACAGATTATCCTGCAACGCATCCGCGATGCCGAGCGCGAACAGATTCTCGAAGAATTTTTAGCGCGTAAGGAAGACATCGTGATGGGCACCGTGAAACGCGTGGAGCGCCACGGCACCATTATCGAAATCGGCAAACTCGACGCGCTGCTGCCGCGCGACCAAATGATTCCGCGCGAAAACTTCCGCAACGGCGACCGCGTGCGCGCGCTGTTCCTACGGGTGGACGAAATCGGCAATTCCGGCCGCAAGCAGGTGATTCTGAGCCGCACTTCGCGCGATTTTCTGGTGAAATTGTTTGCGATGGAAGTGCCCGAAATCGAAGACGGTCTGCTTGAAATCAAAGAAGCGGCCCGCGATCCCGGCCACCGCGCCAAAATCGCCGTGAAAGCCAACGACCAGCGCATCGACCCGCAAGGCACCTGTATCGGCGTGCGCGGTTCGCGTGTGAACGCCGTAACCAACGAGCTGGCAGGCGAGCGCATCGACGTTGTGTTGTGGTCGCCCGAAACCGCGCAGTTCGTGATCAACGCCCTTTCGCCCGCCGAAGTAACCCGCATCTTGATTGATGAAGACAAACACGCCGTTGATGTGATTGTGGCTGAAGACCAGCTGGCGCTGGCCATCGGCCGCGGCGGCCAAAACGTGCGTTTGGCGGCCGATTTGACCGGCTGGCAGCTGAACATCATGACCGTGGCCGAAGCCGAAGAACGCAATGCGGCCGAAGACGAAGCCATCCGCAAGCTGTTCACCGAACACCTGAATGTTGACGAAGAAACCGCCGATGTGCTGCTTCAGGAAGGTTTCGCCACCTTGGAAGAAGTGGCTTATGTGCCCGCTGCCGAGTTGCTGGAAATCGAAGGTTTCGACGAAGCTACCGTAGAAACGCTGCGCAACCGCGCCCGCGATGCCATTCTCACGCTGGCCATCGCTTCAGAAGAAAAGCTCGACGATATCGACGAAGATATGCGCAACCTCGAAGGCATCGACCAGGAAATGCTGCGCGACCTTGCGCAGGCAGGCATTACCACCCGCGACGATTTGGCGGAGCTGGCCGTTGACGAGCTGATCGAAATTACCGGCGTGAGCGAGGAAGAGGCCAAACAAGTGATTATGGCCGCCCGCGAACACTGGTTCACCGAAGAAAACTGAGGGGGTAAAGTATGAGTAACACAACCGTAGAACAATTTGCCGCCGAACTTAAAAAACCCGTGGAAGACTTACTGAAGCAGCTTGCCAGTGCCGGCGTAAACAAAAGCAGCGGCGGCGACAGCATCACTTCCGAAGACAAACAGCAGTTGCTGGCCTACCTGAAAAAATCGCACGGCAGTGACAGCGGCACCATCAGCATCAGCCGTAAAAAAGCCGAAGTCAGCACCGTGGGCGGCGTGCAGGTGGAAACCCGCCGCCGCAGCCGCAAAGTGGTGATTCCGTCGGCCGACGATCTGGCGGCTGAAGCGAAAGCCAAAGCAGAGCAAGCGGCGCAGGAGAAGCAAACCGTCGAAGCGGCGGCGCAGGCCGAACGCGAAGCGGCCGAACGTGCAGAAGCCGAAAAAGCGGCCGCCGAAGCGCAGGCTCAAGCCGAGGCCGCCCGCCTGCAAGCCGAGCAAGAAGCCCAGGCAGCGCAACAGGCGCAACAAACCGAGCAGGAAGAAAAACCGGTTCAGACGACCGAAACAGAAACAATTTCGGAAGAAGAAAAACCGGCCAAAGGCAAAAACAAAGAGCAAAAACAACAGCAGCCTGCCGCCGTCCGCCCTGTGGTGAGTGCAGAGGAGCAGGCGCAGCGCGACGAAGAAGCCCGCCGCGCCGCCGCTATGCGTGCCCATCAGGAAGCATTGCTGAAAGAAAAGCAGGAACGGCAAGCCCGCCGCGAAGCGGCCAAGCTGCAAGCACAGCAGGAGGCGAAAGCGGCCAAAGAAGGCAAAGCGGCCGAACAGCGTTCTGCCAAGCCGTCTGAAAAAGCACCGCTTTCGGCTGTATCGTCGGGCAAATCCGAATCTTCGGCGCGCTCGAAAAAAGACGAACGCCACAACCGCGACGACGTGGAAAGCCGTCCGCGCGGCGGTAAAGGCGGCAAAGGCCGCAGCCAAAATGCCGCTCAGGAAGAGCGCGTGCGCGGCGGCGGTAAAAAAGGCAAAAAACAGCTCAAGCTGGAGCCGAACCAACACGCCTTCCAAGCACCGACCGAGCCGGTGGTGTATGAAGTGCTGGTGCCCGAAACCATTACCGTAGCCGATTTGGCGCACAAAATGGCGGTGAAGGGCGTGGAAGTGGTGAAAGCCCTGATGAAAATGGGCATGATGGTTACCATCAACCAATCCATCGACCAAGACACCGCCCTGATTGTGGTGGAAGAGCTTGGCCACATCGGCAAACCCGCAGCCGCCGACGACCCCGAAGCCTTCTTGGACGATAATGCCGAACAGGCGGAAGCCGAACAACTGCCGCGTCCGCCGGTGGTTACCGTGATGGGCCACGTTGACCATGGCAAAACCTCGCTGCTCGACTATATCCGCCGTGCCAAAGTGGTGCAGGGCGAAGCGGGCGGCATCACCCAGCACATCGGTGCCTACCACGTGGAAACCCCGCGCGGCGTGATTACCTTCCTCGATACGCCCGGCCACGAAGCGTTTACCGCCATGCGTGCCCGCGGAGCCAAAGCCACCGACATCGTGATTCTGGTGGTGGCCGCCGACGACGGCGTGATGCCGCAAACCATCGAAGCTATCGCCCACGCCAAAGCGGCGGGCGTGCCGATTGTGGTGGCGGTGAACAAAATCGACAAAGAGGCCGCCAACCCCGAGCGCATCCGCCAAGAGCTGACCGCACACGAAGTGGTGCCCGACGAATGGGGCGGCGATACCCAGTTTGTCAACGTATCGGCCAAACAAGGCATCAATATCGACGCTCTGCTCGAAGCCGTGTTGCTCGAAGCCGAAGTGCTGGAGCTGACCGCCCCCGTAGATGCACCCGCCAAAGGCATCATCGTGGAAGCGCGTCTCGACAAAGGCCGCGGCGCGGTTGCCACCTTGCTGGTGCAGAGCGGCACGCTGAAAAAAGGCGATATGCTGCTGGCAGGCACGGCCTTCGGCAAAGTGCGTGCGATGATGGACGAAAACGGCAAACCTATCGACGAAGCAGGCCCGTCTATCCCTGTTGAAATTCTGGGTTTGTCGGACGTGCCCAACGCCGGCGAAGATGCGATGGTGCTGGCCGACGAGAAAAAAGCCCGCGAAATCGCCTTGTTCCGCCAAGGCAAATACCGCGACGTGCGTTTGGCCAAACAACAGGCGGCCAAGCTGGAAAACATGTTCAGCAACATGGGCGAGGGCCAGGCACAATCACTGTCGGTGATTATCAAGGCCGACGTTCAAGGCTCTTACGAAGCCTTGTCGGGCAGTCTGAAAAAACTTTCCACCGACGAAGTGAAAGTCAACGTGCTGCACAGCGGCGTAGGCGGCATTACCGAGAGCGACGTCAACCTGGCGATTGCCTCGGGTGCCTTCATCATCGGCTTTAACGTGCGCGCCGACGGCTCCGCCCGCAAGCTCGCCGAAACCGAAAATGTGGAAATCCGCTACTACAACATCATTTATGATGCCATCGACGACGTAAAAGCCGCCATGAGCGGTATGCTGGCGCCGGAGCAGAAAGAACAGGTTATCGGCTCGGTGGAAATCCGCCAGGTTATCAGCGTATCGAAAGTGGGCAACATTGCCGGCTGTATGGTTACCGACGGTATCGTGAAGCGCGACGCCCATATCCGCCTCATCCGCAACAACGTGGTCATCCACACCGGCGAACTTGCTTCGCTCAAGCGCTTCAAAGACGACGTTAAAGAAGTGCGCATGGGCTACGAATGCGGCCTGATGCTGAAAAACTATAACGAAATCATGGAAGGCGATACACTGGAAGTGTTTGAAATCGTTGAAGTGGCACGTTCGCTGTAACAGTTGTTTGACAACGACAAAAGGCCGTCTGAAACATTGAATGATACTCCCCAATCTTGGGCATGATTTAAGTTAACTATTTTAAGATAATCGCTTGAACCTGAGTCCTGTATTCTACAAGATTCAGGTTTTTCGATTTCAAATTGTAATAACAGATATATTTCCTTACCCCCTTTAATTCCCAGCCGAAACTGGTAGACTATCTTGGAGATATTTGTCTCCAATACCTCAAAGAGACTCCCTATCTGTGCATTGTCACAATAATTTTTTCTGTGCGGCATACTCTACACGATTCTCAATCTTGACCAACTTTTACCGTCATTTATTCGTCCGGTATAGCACGTCTGAGCTGTAGAAAACCCTAGATAGTATCGTAATAATCTGGATTTCTATTGCCGCAGCAAATGAAGCTAATCTCTTAACATAACGCGAGACAATGCTCCGCCAATGTTTAAAATCCAAAAAGCAGTTTTCTACCGAGTGACGGTAACGGTACAGATAGCGGTCAAAAAAACAGCTGCTCCTTACGGTTAATCTTTGGGGGAATAACAGCGTCCATTTCCAAAGAAACCGTCAAATTCCTGATCGTATCAGCATAATAGGCCTTATCGGCCAACTTTGGCCCCGCCGCATAGGGATGAATTTAGATATGAGTGACATCAATCATCAAACACTCCATATCTTGTTCTCCCGAAAGGATGAGCACTAGTTTCGTCCAAATGCCTTTGTTGCACCAACGGATGAAGCGACGGTAGGTGTTGATCCAGCCGCCGTAATCGGATGCCCGGTCATGCAAGCAACTGTGTTACCGACTCGTCAGTCAGCAACATCAAACACGGTTAATCAAGGGCGTGTACAGAGGCAGATAACCTGTTTGATTGCTATGGTACATTGGTTTCAACATACAAGGGTGTGTGGCGTAGCCACGCACGCGGTCGGTTGGGTGTGCAGGCTACGGCTTGCTCAACATTTCGTCAACTAAATGTTTGCATTTGGTACTGTTTTTGAAAAAAGTTGCTAAAAAATTATCAGGATAATTTTCTTCAATAAAATCATTAATATCTGAAATCAATTTTGTAGCTTCAGCTTCTAGAGTCATTTCATCAATGTTAAAATTATTTGAAGATAAGTGGTTGTGAATATTCATTTTTTTAGCTAGAAGATGTGCAATCATCCTGTTTCCATGAACAAGAATGCCGTAAAGTTTGCCAGTTTTCTTTTTTATATTATTTGTTTTGTTAGTTAATATTTTACTAACTGCCCTATTGAATAGAACGGAATTATAAACATAGTATCCGCTGATATTTGGATTAAATATTTCCTTGTAAATTCCTCTTTCTAGATTTTCAAAAAATTTACCTATAGCACTTTTAACCTGAACAGCTAAAACAACATTTTTATTTATTGATGCCAAGCTAACTGTTGCTTCCTGTAAGTTAAATGATTTATCAGTTGATTTAAATGTATCTGAACGCATAATACTATATTCAACATCTTCAAGGATAAGTTCATTTTTAATGCGTAGTTGTTCAGGATCTTGAGATGCAAAATCCATACCATCAATACGATTTTGTCTATTATTAGCCCTTGTAATTAATTTAGCAAAATGTAGGTTATCTGAAATTTCAATAATTCTAATATTGATAGATACACAGCTTAAGTCGTGATCGGGGTGAAACTCTTTAAATCTACCAATACTACTAATAGTTTGTGCCCCATTAATTACTGAAAAATTTTCTAATTTGAATGTACCAATATCTCTAGAGTTTCCCCCAACTGCCGTTTTTGAAATTTTATCAGCAATAACCGTTATGCCATTATTTAAATACCAAAATAGATCAGGATTATCTTTAAGGGTGTTTTCAATCTCCTCATTTACATCAGTTCTACCTAATACCTTTCTAATATTTTTTTCAAAAATTTTATCCTTAAATTTAATCCACCAATCTGAAATTTCATTTGCAGAAATACTTCCATAGTATGCTTTACATGAGAATATCTCTTGATTATCGGTAGCAAGATCAGTTGAAATAACCCCCCAGTTTGATAATCCCATTTCTATATTTAATTGTTCTTGATTTTCCTGTCTTATCGATGTATGGATTTCACTTTGATTCATTCGTGAAAAGTTAATTAATCTTTCTGCATCATCATCGCCATTATTATTCATTTCTATAATGAAATCTTCAATTGGTCTTAAATTTTTATTAACCAGACTTGGGTTTTCATAAGTATCAATTAAAATTATTTCAAATTTTGTATCATAAGCATCAAAAGCAGAACTAATTGTTGAGCTTCGTTGTTTAATTTTGTCATTAAATTTATCAAAATTTAAGTCAAATAAATCTTTTATTCCTTGGTTAAATTTTAATAAATCACCTTTTGATGGTTCTCCTTTGCCATTTTTGCTCCATTTAGACTGAACTATAAATAGTTTTTTTAATTTTTCAGAATAGTAAATACCATCAATACCATTATCATCTGCAGCATCCACTACAGATAGTGCTGCTTCTTCAATAGAGCATTGTGAAAAATAATATATGGCGTATGCAGCTAAACATCTTGATAAGATTTTTACATCTCGTTCTTTATCTGTTGGAGAGATATCGTCTAATTGAAGTTTATCTTCAAATAGTGCTTTCATCTTGTTGGCAATCTGATTATAGTGAATTCAAATAAAAACTCCGAAATGAAATAACTGCATTCAAACTTGCAATTGGGCGATATGCTAAAGAATCGTTTTACCCTACTTCGGCATTCTTATTTTAATCCACTATAATATGTAAGGTACTCATTAATTGACCCTTTCTATGCAAAAAACTATAAGTTACAAAACCACCTTCAAATACTTCCCCGTATAACTCCCCTTAACCTTCGCCACCTGCTCAGGGCTACCTGAAGCAATAATCCTCCCCCCTCCATCGCCGCCTTCCGGCCCTAAGTCGACAATATAATCTGCCGTTTTAATCACATCCAAATTATGCTCGATAATCACAATCGAGTTGCCTTTGCCTTTCAGACGGCCTATTACCTCTAATAACAAGGCAATATCGGCGAAGTGTAAACCTGTGGTGGGTTCGTCGAGAATATATAAGGTGCGGCCGGTGTCGCGTTTGGATAATTCCAAAGCGAGTTTGACGCGTTGGGCTTCGCCGCCGGAGAGGGTGGTGGCGGATTGGCCGAGGCGGATGTAACCGAGGCCGACGTCCATCAGGGTTTGCAGTTTGCGTGATACGGTGGGCACGGCGTCGAAGAATTGGCGGGCTTCTTCCACGGTCATATCCAGCACTTGGCTGATGTTTTTGCCTTTGTATTGCACTTCCAGCGTTTCGCGGTTGTAGCGTTTGCCGTGGCAGACTTCGCAGGGGACGTATACGTCGGGCAGGAAGTGCATTTCCACTTTAATCACGCCGTCGCCTTGGCAGGCTTCGCAGCGGCCGCCTTTGACGTTAAACGAGAAGCGGCCGACGTTGTAGCCGCGTTCGCGCGATAGGGGGACGCCAGCGAAGAGTTCGCGGATGGGCGTGAACAGGCCGGTGTAGGTGGCGGGGTTGGAGCGCGGGGTGCGGCCGATGGGGGATTGGTCAACGTTGATGACTTTATCTAAATGTTCCAAGCCTGTGATGTCGTCATACGGGGCGGGTTCTTCATGGGCACGGTTGAGTTCGCGCGCGGTGATTTTGGCGAGGGTGTCGTTAATCAGGGTGGATTTGCCGCTGCCTGAAACGCCGGTGATGCAGGTAATCAGGCCGAGCGGTAATTCTAAAGTAACGTTTTTCAGGTTGTTGCCGCGTGCGCCTTTTAATACCAGCATTCTTTCGGGGTTAACGGGCGTTCTAACAGAGGGTACTTCGATTTTCTTTTTGCCGCTAAGGTATTGGCCGGTAACGGATTCTTTGCAGGCGGCGACTTTGGCGGGGGTGTCGGCAACCAGCACGGTGCCGCCGTGTTCGCCGGCGCCGGGGCCCATGTCGATGACGAAATCGGCTTCGCGGATGGCGTCTTCGTCGTGTTCGACCACAATCACGCTGTTGCCCAAGTCGCGCAGGCGTTTGAGGGTGGCCAGCAGGCGGTCGTTGTCGCGCTGGTGCAGGCCGATGGAGGGTTCGTCGAGCACATACATCACGCCGGTTAAACCGCTGCCGATTTGGCTGGCGAGCCGGATGCGCTGGGCTTCGCCGCCGGAGAGGGTTTCGGCGGAGCGGGCGAGGTTGAGGTAGTCGAGGCCGACGTTAATCAGAAAGCCCAAGCGCTCGGTGATTTCTTTGAGGATTTTTTCGGCAATCTGTTTTTTGTTGCCTTCCAAATCGAGTTGTTCAAAGAATTCGTGGGTTTTGGTGAGCGGCCAGGCGGAAAGCTCGTGCAGCGGCTGTTTGCCCACATAAACATAGCGCGCTTCTTTGCGCAGGCGCGCGCCGCCGCAGCTCGGGCAGGCTTTGTGGCTTTGGTATTGCAGCAGCTCTTCGCGCACGGTGGCGGAATCGGTTTCGCGGAAACGGCGCTCGAGGTTGGGGATAATACCTTCGAAGGCGTGGCTGCGGTTGAAGGTGGTGCCTTTTTCGGAAAGGTAGCGGAAGTCGATCACTTCTTTGCCCGAGCCGTGCAGCACCACTTTTTTCACTTTTTCAGACAGGCTTTCAAACGGCGTATCCACGTCGAAGCCGTAATGGACGGCCAGCGACTGAATCATTTGGAAATAAAACTGGTTGCGCTTGTCCCAGCCCTTAATCGCGCCGGCGGCCAGCGACAATTCGGGGTGCAGCACCACGCGTTCGGGGTCGAAAAAATTCATATTGCCCAAGCCGTCGCAGGTGGGGCAGGCGCCGACGGGGTTGTTGAAGGAAAACAGGCGCGGCTCCAGCTCGGGCAGGCTGTATGAGCAGACGGGGCAGGCGAATTGGGCGGAAAACCAGTGTTCTTCGCCGCTGTCCATTTCCAAGGCCAGCGCGCGCTCGCCGCCGTGGCGCAGGGCGGTTTCGAAGCTTTCGGCCAAGCGCTGTTTGATGTCGGCTTTGACCTTAACGCGATCGATCACCACGTCGATATTGTGTTTGATGTTTTTTTCCAGCTTCGGCACTTCGTCGAGCTGATAGACTTCGCCGTCCACGCGCACGCGGGCAAAGCCCTGCGCCTGCAAGTCGGCGAAAAATTCGACAAACTCGCCTTTGCGCTCGCGCACGGCGGGGGCGAGAATCATCACGCGGCTGTCTTCCGGCAGTTTCAGCACGGCATCCACCATCTGCGACACGGTTTGGCTCGCCAAAGGCAGGTTGTGCTCGGGGCAATAAGGCGTGCCGACGCGGGCATACAAGAGGCGCAAATAATCGTGGATTTCGGTTACGGTGCCGACGGTGGAGCGCGGGTTGTGGCTGGTGGATTTCTGCTCGATGGAAATGGCGGGCGAGAGGCCCTCGATAAGGTCGACGTCGGGTTTGTCCATCATCTGCAAAAACTGGCGCGCATAGGCCGAAAGGCTTTCCACATAGCGGCGCTGGCCTTCGGCATAAAGGGTGTCGAAGGCCAGGCTCGATTTGCCGCTGCCCGACAGGCCGGTTACCACCACGAGTTTGTGGCGGGGGATGTCGAGGTCGATGTTTTTCAAATTGTGGGTGCGGGCGCCGCGGATGCGGATGGTGTCGTTGTTGCTCATGTCTGCTTGAGGCCGTCTGAAAAATGGAACTGCGTATTGTAGCATTTTTCAAAGAAAATCGCGGGGTTGGGTGAAGGGCGGGGCGAAAGGGCAGGCCGTCTGAAAAATGTTTTCAGACGGCTTGAGATCTTTGCAAGTTGTTTAGGCCATCTGAAATATCCAATTACCGTCATTAGCTTTTCAAGCCCGCTGCGCGGGAATGACGAGACACAAACGTTTTCAGGTTCGAATTGGTTTTTTTGCAAAGGCCTCGGCCTGCTGTTTGGGAAAGTTATCGGCAGATTTAAAACATTTTCGTCATACCCGGGCTTGACCCGGGTATCTGCTGTTTCTTATGAAGCAATAAAGATACCCGGGCCAAGCCCGGGTATGACGTAGGTTTTTTTAATCTGCTGTTAAAAATAACCCTGCTTTTTGCGCTCTTCCATCGCTGCTTCCGAAACACGGTCGTCCATACGGGTGGCGCTGCGCTCGGAAATGGTGGCGGCGGCGGTTTCGGCGATGATTTCTTCGGCGTTGGCGGCGGTGCTGGCCACGGGGCAGGTGCACGAAATGTCGCCCACAGTGCGGAAGCGCACGCTGCGGATTTCGGAAACGTCGCCTTCGCGCTTGGGCGTGAGCGGGGTAACGGGAACGAGCAGGCCGCCGCGTTCCACCACTTCGCGCTCATGGGCGTAGTAAATCGGCGGCAGCGCGAGGTTTTCGCGGGCGATGTATTGCCAAATGTCCAATTCCGTCCAGTTGGAAATCGGGAACACGCGCATGTTTTCGCCGGGGAACAGGCGGGTGTTGTAGAGGCTCCAGAGTTCGGGGCGCTGGTTTTTCGGATCCCATTGGCCGAATTCGTCGCGGAACGAGAAAATGCGCTCTTTGGCGCGGGCTTTTTCTTCGTCGCGGCGCGCGCCGCCCATCAGCGCGTCGAAGCCTTGTTCTTCGATGGTTTCCACCAGTGTGATGGCTTGGGCGGCGTTGCGCGAATCGGTTTCGCGGCGCAGCACCACCGTGCCGCGTTTGATGGAGTCTTCAACATGGCCCACCACCAACTGCACGCCGGTGCGCGCTACGGTTTGGTCGCGGAACGCAATCACTTCGGGGTAGTTGTGGCCGGTGTCGACGTGCAGCAGTTTGAACGGCAGCTTCAGTGGCCGGCCTTCGATTTGGAAGGCTTTTACCGCCAGCGCCAGCAATACCACGGAATCTTTGCCGCCCGAAAACAGCAGCGCGGGGTTTTTGGCTTCTGCGATCACTTCGCGGATGATGTAGATGGATTCGGCTTCCAGCCAGTCGAGGTGGTGGTTTTGGATAGACATGTTTTTCTCTTGTACGGAATACGGATTTTCAGGCGCCACTTTAATGAGGCCGTCTGAAAAAGGGAAAGAATGGTTGGTTTTAATTTAAGATGTTTTCGTTATATCGGGTTGGTTGTTTGCCGGAATGCCGGCGGCAATAGCAGGCCGTCTGAAAACAATATTTTCAGACGGCCTGAATATTTTCCGTCATACTCGGGCTTGACCCGAGTATCTGTTATTTCTTTTGAAACAAAAGATGTTCGGGTCAAGCCCGAGCATGACGCAGAGGTTTGAAGATGTTAAAAGAAATTTTGCAAATCTCAGGCCGTCTGAAGGGTTTCAGACGGCCTGTTTGCATAAAAACGTTTATTTCTGCGGCTTGTAAATCTGGTCAAACAGCGCGCCGTCGGCGAAGAAGCGTTGGTGTGCCTGATGCCAGCCGCCGAAAGCATCGTTGATTTTCACCAAATCGAGCGCGGGGAAGCGGTCTTTGAATTCGGCTTGGATTTTCGGGTTGGACGGGCGGTAGAAATATTTGGCAATCATGCGCTGCGAATCTTCGGTGTAGAGCTGTTTCAGGTATTCGGTGGCCACTTCGCGCGTGCCGCGTGCATCGGCCACGCTGTCGACCACGGCCACCGAAGGTTCGCACAGCATCGAAACGGAGGGGGTAACGATTTCAAACTGGTCGGGTGATTCCTGCACGGCCAGATAGGCTTCGTTTTCCCACGCCAACAGCACGTCGCCGAGGTTGCGCTGGGTGAACGAAATGGTGGAGGCGCGGGCGCCGGGGTCCATCACGGGCACGCGCTTGAAGAGTTCGGCCACAAACTGCTTGGCGGTTTCGTCGGTGGCGTTGGGCTGTTTGGCGGCGTAGGCCCAGGCGGCAAGAAAGTTCCAGCGCGCGCCGCCCGAGGTTTTGGGGTTGGGGGTAATCACCTGCACATCGCCTTTTACCAAGTCGCCCCAGTCTTTAATGTTTTTGGGGTTGCCCTTGCGCACCAGAAACACGATGGTGGAGGTGTAGGGCGTGCTGTTGTCGGGCAGGGCTTTCTGCCAGTTTGGGTTGATCAGCTTTTTGCCGCCGTTGTTGAGCGAATCGATGTCGCCTGCCAGCGCAAGGGTAACCACGTCGGCTTTCAGGCCGTTTTGCACCATCAGCGACTGTTTGCCCGAGCCGCCGTTAGACTGTTTGATTTCAAGCTCTTGGCCGGTTTTCTGTTTCCAATGCTGTTGGAAGGTGGCGTTGTATTCGCGGTAAAGCTCGCGGGTAGGGTCGTAGGATACGTTTAAGATGCTGATTTTAGACGCGCTGCCGCCGCCGGAAGAGGCGGCCGACGATTCGGCGCCGCCGTTGCCGCCGCAGGCGGCCAAGGCGAGGGCGAGGGGCAGGGCGGCTAATAGTGATTTGATCTTCATGGTGCTTGATTCCGGGTTGGTAGTTTTGGTTTGCGCAATATAACCATTCGTCTGTGCCGCACGAAATACCGTTTTTTCATGTGTTTATAACCAAAACCGCACCAAGCGCCGATATAACGAAAACGCATTTTGTTAAAACAAACCATTCTTTCCTTTTTTCAGACGGCCTGTTTAAAGTGTGGCGGCTTAGGGCGTGCCGCCGGAAAGATTGCGGCGGTATTTTTGGTTAAAACCCGCATCTGCGGCGTTAAAACTGCTCGCAAGATGTTCAATCTTGCTGCGCTTTTTGCCTTGCATCTGCGGATTTTTCCTCAAAAAACCGCTTCGCAAGCTTTCTGCCGACACGCCCTAAAAAAAACGCCGCTCACTTTTTCGCAGCGGCATCAAACAATAAAAAAAGGAAACCTTTGCATGAGCCAAGCCAATCCGCTGCCTCCCGAACTTCCCGCCCAGTTAGCCGCACTTTCGCCCACCCAGTTGGCGTGGCTGTCGGGTTATTGTTGGGCGCAAAGCCAGCAGGGCAATGCCGTTCAAGCGGCCTTTGCCGGCCCGGCCGAAACCGCCGCCGCACCTGCCGCCGCGCCGCGCCGCGTTACCGTGCTGTCGGCCTCGCAAACCGGCAACGCCCGCCGCGTGGCCGCCGATCTGCTGGTGAAACTCGAATCGGCAGGCGTGAACGCGCGGTTGGTGGCGGCGGCCGATTTCAAGAGCAAAACGCTGCCCGAAGAAGATATTGTTTTGATGGTAACGTCCACCCAGGGCGAGGGCGAGCCGCCCGAAGAAGCCGTGCCGCTCTACAAGCTGCTGTTCGGCAAAAAAGCCCCTGATCTGAGCAAACTGAGCTTTGCCGTGTTGGGCTTGGGCGATTCTTCTTATCCGAAGTTCTGCCAGGCCGGCAAAGATTTCGACGGCAGGCTGGCCGAGCTGGGCGCCACCCGTTTGAGCGCGTTCGGCGAATGCGATCTGGATTTTCAGGCGGCAGCGGCTGCGTGGATTGAAACCACCGCCGCCAAAGTGGCCGAACTGTGCGCGCAGGCCGCCGCGCCGGTTTCAGACGGCCCCAAAGCCGCCGCCGCGCCCGCCGCACAGCTTTACAGCAAAGAGCAGCCTTTCACCGCCACACTTTCCGTGCGCCAGAAAATCACCGCCCGCAATGCCGAAAAAGATGTGGAACATATCGAAATCGACTTAACCGGCTCCGGCATCCGCTACCAAACCGGCGACGCACTGGGCATCTGGCCGCTCAATGCGCCCGGGCTGGTGGCGGAAATTCTGGCCTTAACCGGCTTGAGCGGCAGCGAAACCGTGGTGCTGGCCGACGGCGGCGAAACCGATATCCAAACGGCCTTGACCGAACACGCCGACATCACCCAAAACACCCCCGCATTTGTGCAGCAGTATGCCGTTTTGAGCGACAGCGAAGAATTGCAGCGCACGGTTGAAAACCCCGAAGCGCTCGACACCTATCTTGCCGCCACGCCGCCCGTGGGCGTGTTGGCCGCGTTTCCACACCCGCTCGACGCGCAAACCCTGTTCGGCCTGTTCCGCGCCCAAACCCCGCGCCTGTATTCCATCGCCTCGGCGCAAGACGAAGTGGGCGATGAAGTGCACCTCACCGTGGGCATGGTGCGCTACGAACACCACGGCAACACCTACACCGGCGCCGCCTCGGGCTTTATCGGCGCGCAGCTCGAAGAAGGCGGCAGCGTGCGCGTGTTTGTCGAACCCAACCCGCATTTCCGCCTGCCCGAAAACGGCGACGCGCCCGTGATTATGATAGGCGCAGGCACCGGCATCGCCCCGTTCCGCGCCTTTATGCAGCAGCGCGAAGCCGACGGCAGCGGCGGCAAAAACTGGTTGGTGTTCGGCAACCAGCGCTTTACCGACGATTTCCTCTATCAGGCCGAATGGCTGCAATACCGCAAATCCGGCCTGCTCACACGCGCCGATCTGGCGTGGAGCAGGCAGGGCAAAGAAAAAGTGTATGTGCAGCACAAGCTGGCCGAAAACGCCGCCGAAGTGTGGGCCTGGCTGCAACAGGGCGCGCATATTTATGTGTGCGGCGATGCCACCCGCATGGCGCGCGACGTGGAAAACACGCTCTTGGACATCATCGCCGCGCAAGGCAAACTCAGCCGCGACGATGCCGAAGATTATCTGAACGATTTGCGCGAAGAGAAACGCTACCAGCGCGATGTTTACTGACCGCGGCGCAGTGTTTCAAACGGCCCGGGGGTGAAATCCGCCTAGGGTCTGTCGACATTCAAGTTTACCTTAATTTCAATACGGCAGCAGCAAGGTAAATATTGGCAGCAAAAGATTGGTCGGTTTTTTCTGCGCGCATCGCAATCTTTTTGAATTCTTTGAGTTTGCAAAAAAAGTTCTCAATCAAATGTCGCCAGCAATACATCATCTTGTCGTGTTCCCGCTGCAATTTGCGGTTGTTACGCAGCGGAATAACCACCTTACTCCCCCTTTCGGTCAACTCTTCGACCAGCCAGTCGGCATCAAAGGCTTTATCCGCCAATAAAGCATCAAATTCCTTTTCTTTAATCAGCGGTTCTACGCCGCAAATGTCATTGCGCTGACCAGGCATCAGTTTGAAGTCAATCAGGTTTCCCAAAGCATCCACCATAGCCAAAATCTTGGTCGTCATCCCGCCTTTGGATTGGCCGATGGCCTGATTTAGAGTCCCCCTTTTGCACCCTGACCGTGGCGGTGAACTTTGACAATTGTGCCGTCAATCATGACATACTCCATATCGAGATCACGGTTCAGTTCTTCAAAAATATCATGAAAACGGTCGGCCAAGACCCATCTGCGGTAGCGTTTGTGGATACTTTTCCAATTACCGAACTCTTCGGGCAGATCGCGCCAAGGACTGCCGGTACGGATAATCCATAGTATGGCTTCTATAAATAATCGGTTATCGACAGCGGTTCGGCCGGCATCGCCAACTTTTCCTTGGCATAAAGGCTCAATTTTTGCCCACTGTGCATCGGTAAGAATATATCTGGTCATGAGGATAGGATACACTGAAAACTTGAATGTCGACAGACCCTAGGCCGTTTGAAAATATTTTGGCTGCATCTCCACAAAAAGTTGGGCAAATTCCAACCCAACCAAGGTGCAGTTTTTCTTAATGGACAAATAAATATAGCCCCCGCTTCAATACTAAGTCGTCGGGCAGTAACGTACTCAAAAGCCAACAGCGCACTGCCCATCTTTTCAATATCTCTCGAATTCAGTTCCGACGTGGGATTGCCGTCTATAAAAAGGTAGCATTGAAGCGATCGGATACTCGTAGGCTGAATAAAATACAAAGTAACCACTCCTTTAGCAGTCAATGAACTGCGAAAAAGCAAAAACACCCAAAAGCTGAGGGATGGCCATTACTTGAAACACCTTTTACACATTGCTCTGCTACCCAAAACAGTTTCTACGACAATTTGAACCGTCCGGACAAAGGCGAAGCCGACAAAGCAGTCATGCAAAAATTATGGGGCTTAGGGAGCAAAATCAGCAAAAATGATGATAAGCTTCTGATATACCTATTAAAAACAAGTACCAAAAGTTCAGCAAATATTACCGAATCAAAATTCCGCCAAATCCTGCGCTTTTCGCACTTGATTTGACCGCTTCCGATACCGCCAGACTCACCGGCATCAGTACCCGAAGTGTCAATAATCTGTTTCTCAAACTGCGTTGCCGTATGGCCGCTGAATGTGAACGGCAAACTCCCTTTGCCGGTGTGGTCGAACTGGACGAATCCTACTTCGGCTCCAAACGCATTCGCGGTAAACGCGGGCGAGGAGCGGGAGGCAAAACCATTGTTTTCGGCATCTTAAAACGGGACGACAAAGTCTATACCGAAATCGTGCCGGATACCTCGAAAGCTACACTGCAACAGGTTATTCGAGGGCGGGTTGCTGTTGAAAGTCATCAATACCGACGGCTGGCGCGGCTATCACGGTTTGGTCGATATGGGCTATGAGAAACACTTCAGGGTACATCATGGTGCAGACGAGTTTGCCCGGGGTGTGCAACACATTAACGGCATCGAATCGTTTTGGGGTTATGCTAAAAACCGCTTGGTTAAATTTAACGGTGTACCGAAACAGACTTTTTATTTACACTTAAAGGAAACCGAATTTCGCTTCAATCACAGGCATGATGATCTGTATAAAGTCTTGCTTAAAATACTGCGAAATCGACCCTTGGGCTAATTTTGCTTCCTAAGCCCCAAATTATATAAATGGAATAAAGATCGCTGCGACTACCGGCGTATCGCTATAGCTTCATCGTGGAACAAGAAGAAAGCGGCAAGAATTACGAAGCTGTTGGGTTTAAAGGCCAAAGCGCGGTAGAAAAGGCTTGTTGCTATGTAATGGAAAAATACCAGAGAGTCTTCTCACTGTCGCAATGGTCCGACAGCAAGATGATGGCAAAAATACTCAACCGGACTATTGGTGTAGAAAAGCCTGATTTCGGTTACTTACCGGAATCAGGCTTTGAGGCCGTCTGAAATGATTTGAAACAGCGCTCAGAATTGAGAAAGTTTAATATTCATTTATGGCAATCTATTTAGTATATTTTATTGTACATCATTTTTTACGTAGTTTTGGTCAGCCAGCCTTGCGTTTGCAGCAGGGGGATATTTTTAGGGGCGTAGGTGCTGCTGTAGTAGCGGGCGAATTTTTCGCGGTAGGGGAATTTTTCGCGCGCTTCGCCGAAAGCGGTCATGGTGCGTTCGTATTGCTCGAGGCCGTCTGAAAGGGTTTGTTCTTCGGGATAGCGGTTTTCGGCGTAAACGGTGTTTTCGGGCAGACGCGGTTTGAGCTGCATTTCGATATCGGGCGTGCCGATGCAGAGTCCGAAAACGGGGAAGGTGTTTTCGGGCAGACCGAGCAGGGCAACCAACTCGGCGGCGATGTTGCGGATGCCGCCGGTGTAGCAGGTGGCGTAACCCAGGCTTTCGGCGGCCACTGCGGCGTTTTGGGCGGCCAGGGCGGTGTCGGTAACGGCGGTAATCAGGCTGTCGGGTTCGCCTGCGGCGCTGAACGTGCCGTTATAGGCGCGGCTGCACAAGCCGGCGCGGTGCAGGTCGGCCACGAAAACCAGATAGGTGCTGCATGTGCCGATTTGCGGGTTGGCCGGTTGCAGGGCGGTGATTTGCGCGCGCAATTCGGGCGAGGTGATGTTGATGATGGTGTAGTGCTGGCCGTTCATCCACGAAGGGGCTTGGCGGGCGCAGTTAATAATGGTTTGCAGGTGTTCCGGCGGCAGGGTGAGGCCGGTTTTGAAATGGCGGTAGGTGCGGTGGTTCAATAGGGTGGCAATGGCGTGGTTCATGGCGGTTTCCTGTGTGGGGAGTGGGGGGGATTGTATGCGCGGCTGCGGGAAACGTCCACTCTGTGGCAGGGTTGCGGCAGGGCGGGGCGCAATCAGAAAATGGGCTGGATAAGCAAGGCTGCTTTGTTATAAAATGTAGTGGAACTCAGGTAAGCAAGAAATTGCTTGTTTTTTAATTTGTATGTTAAGAGGAAAACGAAATGTTCCCCGAATACCGCGATTTGATTTCTAAATTAAAACAAGAAGATGCCCACTTCGCCCGTTTGTTTGACGAGCATAACGAGCTGGACGACAAAATCACCGGCTTAACCAATAACCCGGTAACCGGCGGCTTGAACGAAATCGAAGAGCTGAAAAAACAGAAGCTGCATCTGAAAGACCAACTGTATGCGATTTTGCTGAAAGCCGATAAAGAAGCGAAATAAACCGTTATCAAACGAGGCCGTCTGAAATATGTTTTTCAGACGGCCTTTTGCCGTTTGAGACCTTTGCAAAACCGCCATCTGCGGCGCATTTCTGCGTTGTGCGCTTATGCCCTTTAGGGTACTGCCCGCTCGCTTAGCCTTGTATTTGATATGTCTGCGCTCGCTGCGCTGCTACGCCTTGAACTGCATCCGTATCTGACGGTTTTGCAAAGGTCTCCGTTTACAGGCAGCAGCTGCCGAAACGCAGTTTTTTGCTGAACACCAATTCATGCGTGAGTTGTTTCACCACCAGAATGTTGGTGTGGTTTTCGAGCGCGCGGATGCTGTGGGCCTCGTGCGGTTCCAAACGCACCACCTGAAGCCCGCGGGTGTCGATGGTTTCTTTTTCGGTGGTGATTTGCGCGCTGCCGTTGAGCACAATCAGCAGCACGATGGCGTCGGTTTCGTAAACGGGAATTTCGTTGTCGCGTTGCAGCGAAAGCTGCACGAGCTGTTGGTCGTTGTCTTCGGCGATTACGCCGCCGATAAGGGCTTGGGGGTCTAGAGTATATTGTTTCATGGCGTAAGTTCTCTGTGAAATTTAATTACGCCGCCCATTATAAAACCGCCGCAAACGGCGGGCGTGTTTTTTCAGACGGCCTTTTGATATAAGGCAAAGGCACGGCTTTGCAGTACAATACGCGCCATATTCAAAACACCGAACCACACCGATAACCATGCCGAAAAAAATCCTGATTATTTCCCCCAGCTGGATAGGCGACTGCGTGATGACGCAGCCGCTCTACCGCCGCCTGCACGAGCTGCACCCCGGCGCCATCATCGACGTGTTCGCCCCCAAATGGTCGATGGCCGTGTTCGAGCGTATGCCCGAAATTAACGAAATCATCGAAAACCCGTTCGGCCACGGTGCGCTGGAGCTGAAAAAACGCTGGCAGACGGGGCGGCAGTTGGGGCGGCGCGGGTACGATCAGGTTATCGTGCTGCCCGGCTCGCTTAAATCAGCTCTGATTGCGGCGGCCACCGGCATCAAACAGCGCACGGGCTATGTGGGCGAATCGCGCTATCTGCTGCTCAACGACATCCGCAAACTCGATAAGGCCGCGCTGCCGCTGATGGTTGACCGCTATACCGCGCTGGCCTATCCCTCCCAAGCCGCATTCAACGGCCATTCCGGCAATCCGCAGTTTAAAATCAATGCAGAGAGCCAGCAGGCCACGCTGGCCAAACACGGTTTGGATACCGTCAAGCCCGTTTCGGCGTTCTGCCCGGGCGCGGAATACGGCCCTGCTAAACGCTGGCCCGCGCGCCACTTCGCCGAACTGGCCCGCCGCCATGCCGCGCAAGGCCGCCAAATTTGGCTGTTCGGCTCGCAGAAAGATTTTGATATTGCAGAAGAAATCAACACACTTTCAGACGGCCTTTGCGTGAATCTGTGCGGCAAAACCAGCCTTTCGGAAGCCATCGATTTATTGGCCTGCGCCGAAACCGTGGTCTGCAACGACAGCGGACTGATGCATCTTGCGGCCGCGCTGGGGCGCAAACTGGTGGCGGTGTACGGCTCGTCCAGCGCCGACCACACACCGCCGTTAAGCGAACGCGCCGCCATTGTGAGCCTGAATTTGGACTGCTCGCCCTGTTTCAAACGCGAATGCCCGTTGGGGCACACCGATTGTTTGAACAAACTCACGCCTGATTTGGTGGAGCAGGCGGTAAAATCGCTGGGGTAGGCCGGTTTTTTGTATGACGTATGTACTTTTTATTAAGTTGATCCGCTTTAACGGTTTGAATCTGCAATGAAGGTTTGAGACCTTTGCAAAATTTATTTAGGCCGTCTGAAACTTTCAGACGGCCTCATTGTTATTGGTGGGAAACCTCAGGCGGCGATTTCTTCCAGCCGCAAACAGGCCACTTTGCGCCCCTGCCATTCGCGCAGTTCGGGCACTTCCTGCGCGCAGCGAGCTTGGGCGTGCGGGCAGCGCTGGTGTAGGGCGCAGCCGCTAGGCGGATTGAGCGGGCTGGGTAGTTCGCCGGCGAGTTTGAGCTGCACTTTCTGCTCTTTCAAGCTTGGTGCGGCGGAAAGCAGCGCCTGGGTATAGGGGTGCAACGGCTTGGCGAATACGGTTTCGCTGTTGCCGTGTTCCACCACGCGGCCAAGATACATCACCATGATGTCGTCGGCCACATGCTCGACCACCGATAAATTATGCGAGATAAACACATAAGCCGTGCCGTATTGCTCCTGCAAATCCATAAACAGGTTGAGCACCTGCGCCTGAATGGAAACGTCGAGCGCCGAAGTCGGCTCGTCGGCCACCACGATTTTGGGGTTGAGCATCATGGCGCGGGCAAGGGCGATGCGCTGGCGCTGGCCGCCTGAAAACATATGCGGATAGCGCGAGGAATGCTCGGGTCGCAGGCCGACGGTTTTCATCATTTCCACCGCCCGCTCGTAACGCTCTTTTTTGCTCAGTTTGGTGTGGATGGCGAGCGGTTCCATCAGTTGGAAGGCGATGGTTTGGCGCGGATTCAGGCTGGCATACGGGTTTTGGAACACCATTTGGATTTCGGTGCGCATTGCTTTCAGACGGCCTGAACCCAAGTTGGCGGTTTCGGAGCCGTTGATGGCCAGGCTGCCGGAAGTGGGCGTTTCAATCAGGGTGAGCTGGCGGGCCAGCGTGGATTTGCCGCAGCCGGATTCGCCCACCACCGCCAGCGTTTTGCCTGCCCGAAGCTCGAACGATACGCCGTTTAGGGCTTTCACCACTTTTTTCTCTTTGCCCAAGCCGCCGCCGACCGGATAGTGGCGGGCTAAATCGCGGGCTTCCAAAACGGTTTTTGCTTCAACGGTTTTTACTTCACTCATCAGGCGGCTCCCTTGGCTTGCAGTTCGGTTAGGCTGCTGCTGATGCAGCGTACTTTACCGTAGCGGCTTTTTAACACGGGCGGCGGGGTTTGGCAGGCTTCGCGGGCATAGGGGCAGCGCGGCAAGAGCAGACAGCCGGCCGGGCGGTCGTATTGGCTGGGCACTACGCCCGGCAGCGATTTCAGACGGCCTTTCCCCTGCGAAAACTCGGGAATCGACTGCAATAAGGCTTCGGTGTAAGGATGGGCGGGGGTGTCGAATATATGCGGCACGCTGCTTTGCTCGACCACTTGGCCGGCATACATCACCGCCACATGCTCGGCGTGTTGCGCCACCAAGCCCAAATCGTGGGTAATCAGAATCATCGCCATCTTGCGCTCTTGTTGCAGGCGGTGGAGCAGATCCATGATTTGCGCCTGCACGGTAACATCGAGCGCGGTGGTCGGCTCGTCGGCAATCAGCAGCTTCGGCTCGCAGGCCAGCGCCATCGC
The DNA here is from genome assembly GCF_014055005.1 of Neisseria dentiae. Lineage (NCBI taxonomy): Bacteria > Pseudomonadati > Pseudomonadota > Betaproteobacteria > Neisseriales > Neisseriaceae > Neisseria > Neisseria dentiae. The sequence continues at coordinate 813,319 of NZ_CP059570.1, forward strand.
AATCATCACGCGCTGGCTCATGCCGCCCGACAATTGGTGCGGATAGGCTTTCAGACGGCCTTTGGCATCGGGGATTTCCACCAGTTCGAGCAGCTCGACCGCCCGCGCTCTGGCCGCCGCGCCTTTCAGCCCCAAATGCGCCTTGAGCACTTCGGTAATCTGCATTTCGATGGTGAAGCTGGGGTTGAGGCTGGTCATGGCGTCTTGGAAAATCATTGAAATATCTTTGCCGATGATCTTGCGCTTTTCTTTGGCGGAAAGTTTCAGCATATCTTTGCCGTCGAACAGCATTTTGCTGGCTTTTATGGCGGCGGTATTGGGCAGCAGCCCCATCAGCGCCATCATCGACACCGATTTGCCGGAGCCGGATTCGCCCACCACCGCCAGCACTTCGCCCGACGATACTTCGAGGCTCACCGAATCGACCGCGCGGAAAGCGCGCGCGCCCTGCCCGAAAACCACTTGCAGGTTTTCGATGGTTAATAAAGGTTGTTTCGCTTCCATCACGACACCTGTTTCAGTTTCGGATCGAGCGCGTCGCGCAGGCCGTCGCCCGTAAGGTTAATCGACAAGGCGGCGATGAAAATCGCCAAGCCGGGGAACACGGCCATCCACACATTGCTTTGGATATATTGCCGCGCATTGCCCAGCATCGCGCCCCATTCGGCCGAAGGCGGCTGCACGCCCAAGCCCAAAAAGCCGATGGCGCCCGCTTCGAGAATGGCGGTGGAAAAAATCATGGTGGCCTGCACTATCAGCGGCCCCATGCAGTTGGGCAGCACGGTAATCAGCATCAGGCGCGGCAGGCCGGCGCCCATTACGCGGGCGGCGGTAACGTAGTCTTTTTGCAATTCCACCAGCGCGGTGGCGCGGGTGATGCGGATAAACGGCGGCATACACACCAGCGAAATCGCCAGTACGGTGTTGGTCATTGAGGGGCCGAGAATGGCGGCGATAATAATCGCCAGCAGCAGGCCGGGGTAAGACATCAGAATATCGTTGCCGAGCATGATGATTTTGCCCAGCGTTTTCGGCCAAAATGCCGCCATCAGGCCCAACACCACGCCGCACACCATGGCGGTGAGGGTGGCGGCCAGGCCGATCAGCAGCGAATAGCGGCTGCCGTGCAGAATGCGCGACAAAGTATCGCGGCCCGCATCGTCGGTGCCGAAAATAAATTCGGAAGTGCCGCCGAAGAGCATGGGCGGAAGCTGTTCTTTGCCGGAGTGCAGGATATTGGGATCATAAGGGGCGATCCACGGTGCCAGCGCGGAGGAGAGCACCATCAGAAGCAGAATCAGCAGCCCGGCCGTTGCGCCTTTGTTTTTTAAGAATGCGGAAACAAACTGCTGCCATTCGGAGGGCGGCGTAACCTGCGCGGCAGCAGCGGTGGAAGTGGTTTGCGGAGACATAGCTATCTTTCTTATTGGTTGTTGTGGCGGATTAAATTTAAATCGAACAGTACAAGCAGCACAGCGAGGCGAGTCAACGCAGTTAAATTTAATCCGCTATGGTCAGGCGTGGCGGATGCGCGGGTTAATCAGCCCGTAGGTGATATCGACCAGCAGGCTGATAAACATCAGCATGGTGGCTACCAGCAAAATACCGTTTTGCACGATGGGGTAATCGCGGCTGAAGAAGCCGTCGAGCAGCCAGGTGCCCACACCCGGCCAGCTGAAGATGGTTTCGGTGAGAATCGCACCGGCCATCAGCGTGGCCATTTGCAGGCCGACCACGGTAACCACGGTAATCATGGTGTTGCGCAAAACGTGAACGAAGATGATGCGGGCGGGCGACAAGCCTTTGGCTTTGGCGGTGCGCACATAATCTTCGCCCAACACTTCGAGCATGGCCGAGCGCGTCATGCGGGCGATCATCGCCAGCGGAATGGTGGAAAGCGCAACGGAAGGCAAAATGAAGTGTTTGATGACGTCCCACAGGGCGGCGGAGTTGCCGGACAACAGCGCGCCCAACAGCCATGATCCGCCCACCGGCTGCACGTCGATGAATTTAATCACGTTGATTACGCCCGAAACCGGCAGCCAGCCCAAATAGTGGGCGAAAATGCCGGTGAGAATCGGGCCGAGCAGGTAAATCGGCATCGAATAACCGGCCAGCGCACCGCTCATCAGCAGATAATCGAGCCAGCTGCCGCGCTTGAGGGCGGCGATGATGCCGAGCGACACGCCGGCCACGGTGGCAATCACCATCGCGCAGAATGCCAGCTCAAGCGTGGGAACGAAGTGGGAAAAGAAGTCTTGCAGCACCGGTGTGCGGGTGCGGAAAGTTTCGCCGAAATCGCCGCTGAGCACTTTGGTCAGATAATCCCAATATTGCACGATAATCGGTTTGTCCAAACCCAGCCGCTGCATCATGGCTTCGCGCACGGCGGGATCGACATTGCGTTCGCCCATCATCACGGTAACCACGTCGCCGGGCACCAGCCGTATCAGGGTGAAGGTGGAAATCGTCAAACCGATATAGATCGGTATCATCAGTAAAATACGTCGCAGAATATAAGAAAGCATCGGCGTTGCTCTTGGTTGGGGTTGGTGTTTCGGTATTTTCTTTTTTCGGGTGTTTTCTTTTCAGACGGCCCGGCATTTCACGAAAGGCCGTCTGAAAAGAAAACACCGCTTGGCCTATGGTGCAGGCCGAACGGTGTTTTTCGTGCTTATTCCACGCTTACGCCTTCAAAGCGGGTGCTGCCCAAAGGCTCGAGCACATAACCTTTCACGTTTTTCGCCAACAGCGCATCGGTAATCGAGTGGGCGACAAACACGGCCGGTTTTTTCTCGGCCAGCAGTTTTTGCGACTGCATATAGATGGCGGTGCGTTTTTCTTTGTCGGTGATGGCGCGGCCTTCGGCTACGGTTTTGTCGAACTCTTTATCGCAGAACCCGCCGTAGTTGCTGCCGCCTACCGCCGCACAGCTGAAGAGGTTGCCGAACCAGTTGTCGGGGTCGCCGTTGTCGCCGGTCCAACCGATCAGCATGCTGTCGGCTTCGCCTTTTTTACCGCGGCTGAGATATTCGCCCCATTCGTAGGTAACGAGTTTGGCTTTGATGCCCACTTTGGCCCAGTCGGCCTGGATCATTTCGGCCATCAGTTTGGCGTTGGGGTTATACGGGCGTTGGACCGGCATATACCACAGGGCGATTTCTTTGTTTTCCGCACCGGCTTCTTTCAGCAGCGCTTTGGCTTTTTCGGGATCATAGGCCGAGGGTTTGAGGTTGGTGTCCACGCCCCATTGGCTCGGCGGCAGCAGGCCGGCGGCACGTTTTCCGGTGCCGGCGAACACGGCTTTGATGATGGCGTCTTTATCGATGGCCAAATCCAGCGCTTCGCGCACTTTCGGGTCGGCACCCAATTTGCCCTCGCGCGTGTTAAAGGCCAGATAGCCGGTGTTGTAGCCTTCGCGCGATTCCACGTTTACTTTGCCGGATTTTTTGGCGGCTTCCACTTCGGCCACTTTGTTATAGCGCGACAGGCTGCATTCGCCCGCTTCCACTTTCTGCGCGCGCACGCCGGAATCTTTGGTGATGGCGAAAATCAGGTTGTCGATTTTCACGTTGTCTTTGTTCCAATATTCGGGGTTTTTCGCATAGCGGATCTGTTGGTCTTTCTGGTAAGACTTCAACACAAACGGGCCGGTGCCGATAGGTTTGGTGTTGATGTCGGCCGCTTTGCCCGCTTTTTCCAGTTGGGCGGCGTATTCGGCGGAAAGAATGTAGGCAAAGGGCATGCCCAAGTTTTGCAGGAAGGGGGCGTTGATGTTTTTCAGGGTGATTTTAACGGTGGCGTCGTCCACTTTTTCAACCGATGCCACGTCTTCGGTCAGGCCCATATCGGCGGCATAGGGAAATTCGGCGGGATAGGCTTTGTTGTAGGGGAAGTCTTTGTTCAGCATGCGCTGGAAGGTGAACACAACGTCGTCGGCATTGAAGTCGCGGGTGGGGGTGAAATATTCGGTGGTGTGGAATTTCACGCCTTTGCGAAGATGGAAGGTATAGGTTTTGCCGTCTTCGGAAACATCCCATTTTTCGGCCAGCGCCGGTTCGATGTCGGTGGTGCCGATTTTGAATTCAACCAGGCCGTTGTAGAGAGTGTGGGCGGAAGCATCGAAAGTGGCGCCGTCGGTGTATTGGCCGGGGTCGAAACCGCTGGGGCTGCCTTCCGAGCAATAAACGAGGGTAGCGTTGCCGCCGCTGTCGGCGGAACCGCCTGATTTGTTCTCGGAGCCGCAAGCCGCCAGCCCTAAAACAAGCGCGGCCAGCGCAGTCAGTTTGAATAACGGTTTCTGCATAATGTGTCCTTTCATCCTTTGGAAATAAAAGCGCAGGCGGCTGGGAAACGGCCGCAGCATAACAAAACAGTACATTTGTTAACAAAACAAACGCTTTGGAATATAGCTATGAACTATTGTTTAGGCAAGTGTTTTTTATCAAGAGGGAGCGAATGCGACAAACGGCTGCGGGGATATGGTTAACCAACTTAAAGAAAAGTACGTGCGTCATGCTCGGGTCAAGCCCGAGCATGACGGAATGGTCGTTTAAGTAAGCGGATTGACTATAAGAGACCTTTGCAAAACCCCCATCTGCGGCGCATTTCTGCGTTGTGTGCTGCTCGCTCGCTTGCCTAACTCCATGTTATGTCTGCGCTCGCTGCGCTGCTACGCCTTGAACTGCATCCACATCTGGGGGTTTTGCAAAGGTCTCTATAAAAAAGTTTGAGGCCGTCTGAAAAAACGAGCAAACGCTTTCAGACGGCCTCCGAATGCCGTTGCGGCAGCCAACTTAAATCGCAAAATCAATCAGCTCGTTTTGCGAGAAGATATAAATCTGCTTGGGCGAAAGCGCGATGTTTTGGCCTTCGGCCAGGCCGAGGCGCACGGCGTCGCTGTCGGCGAAAGTGATGTGCACGTCTTGCCTGCCTTCTTTCACGGTGAGGTGGGTGAGCGCACCGGCGGGGTGGATTTTTTCGATGCGGGCGTTGAGCATGGGGGCGGTGCCTGCGGCGGCCACCGTCCATTCGTGGGGGCGCACGTAGCCTATGGCGGTTTGTTCCTGCCATTTGCGCGCGGTATCGAGCGGCCAGCGGTAGCCGTTGTAGTGCCACGCGCCTTTTTCGATGCGGCCTTCGAATGCGTCGGTTTCGCCCAGAAATTCGGTTACGAAGGCGTTTTCGGGTTTGCGGTAAAGGTTTTCGGCGGTGCCGATCTGCTCGATTCTGCCGTGGTTCATCACCACGATTTCGTCAGACACTTCCAGCGCTTCTTCCTGATCGTGGGTAACGAGTATGCTGGTGATGCCCAATTCGTGGTGGATGTCGCGCAGCCAGGTGCGCAGTTCTTTGCGCACTTTGGCATCGAGCGCGCCGAAAGGTTCGTCGAGCAGCAGCAGTTTGGGGGAAACGGCGAGTGCGCGGGCAAGTGCGATGCGTTGGCGCTGGCCGCCCGAAAGTTGGTGCGGGTAGGCTTTGGCCAGATGGGCAAGCTGCACGAGTTGCAGCAGCTCTTCGACTTTGGCGCGGATTTGCTCTTTCGAGGGGCGTTCGCTGCGCGGCAATACGGTGAGGCCGAAGGCAACGTTGTCGAACACGTTCATATGGCGGAAAAGGGCGTAGTGCTGGAACATAAACCCCACTTTGCGTTCGCGCACGTGTTTGCGGGTAACGTCTTGGCCGTCGAACAGAATGGCGCCGTTATCGGCGTTTTCCAAACCGGCGATGATGCGCAGGAGGGTGGTTTTGCCGCAGCCGGAAGGGCCGAGCAGGGAAACCAGCTTGCCGGTGGGCACTTCGAGGTTGATGTTTTTGAGGGCGTGGAAACTGCCGAAATGTTTGTTTAATTTTTGAATGGTAATGCTCATGCGCGGCTCCTTTCGGCGGCGGCAAGTTTGCGTTCTTGAATGCGGGTGATGATGTTTTGCAGCGCCAGCGTGGCCAGGGCGAGCAGGGCGAGCACGCCGGAAAGGGCGAAAGCGCCGGTGAAGTTGTATTCGTTATAGAAAATTTCCACCAACAGCGGAATGGTGTTGGTTTCGCCGCGGATATGGCCGGAAACCACGCTCACGGCGCCGAATTCGCCCATGGCGCGCGCGTTGGTGAGAATGATGCCGTAGAGCAGCGCCCATTTGATGTTGGGCAGGGTAACGCGCCAAAACATCTGCCAGCCGCTTGCGCCCAAAATCAGTGCGGCCTGCTCTTCGCTGTCGCCCTGCGCCTGCATCAGCGGAATCAGCTCGCGGGCCACGAAGGGAAAGGTAACGAACAGCGTGGCCAAAATAATGCCGGGAATGGCGAAGATAATCTGTATGCCCTGCGCTTCGAGCCAGCCGCCGAGGGCGGTGTGCGCGCCGAACAGCAACACGAACATCAAACCGGCCACCACGGGCGACACGGAAAAAGGCAGGTCGAGCAGGGTGGTGAGAAACTGTTTGCCGCGAAAATCGAAACGGGTGAGCAGCCAGGCCATGGCAATGCCGAGCACGGCGTTAACGGGCACGACGATGGCGGCGGTAATCAGCGTGAGCTTGATGGCAGACCAGGCTTCGGGGTCGGTTACCGATTGGACGTATAAATCCCAGCCGCCTTTCAAGGCTTCGTAAAACACCGCCGTTAACGGCACCACCAGCATCAGCAGCAGAAACACCAGTGCGGCGGCGGTGAGCGTGAAACGCAGCCAGCGCGGTTCGGTAAGGTTGGGGTTGGAGGTGTAGGTTTTCATGATTCAGGTGTTTTTTTATGGTTTGTGTGCCGGTAAGGCCGTTTGGGTAAAAGGCCGTCTGAAAAATAATTTGCGGTTTTTCAGACGGCCTCGGTGTCGGTTAAGCCTTCGCTCCCGCCCGTTTGCTCAAAGCCCATTGGCCTGCGTTTAAAAGAAACAGAATCGCAAACGAAATCATCAGCATAAACAGCGCCACCGCCGATGCCCCCTGCACGTCGAACTGCTCGAGCTTGCCGGTGATAATCAGCGGCAGAATTTCGGAAACCATCGGGATATTGCCCGCGATAAAAATCACCGAGCCGTATTCGCCGGTGGCGCGGGCGAACATCATGCCGGCGCCGGTGAGCAGGGCGGGGGTGATTTCGGGCAGCAGCACGCGGCGGAACACGGTGAGGCGGTTGGCGCCCAACGTGGCGGCGGCTTCTTCGTATTCGGCCGACAATTCTTCCAAAACCGGCTGCACCGAGCGCACGATAAACGGCAGGCTCACCACCACCAGCGCAATCCAGATGCCGACGGGGGTGAAAGCGATTTTGATGCCCAAGGGCGCAAACAGGCTGCCGATCCAACCCTGCGGCGCATACAGCGTGGCCAGCGCGATGCCGGTTACGGCGGTGGGCAGCGCAAACGGCAGATCAACCAGCGCGTTCACCAGGCTTTTGCCGGGAAACTCATAACGCACCAACACCCACGCCACCAGCGTGCCGAACACGATATTGGTGAGCATGGCGTAAAACGACATCCGCAAACTCAGCCACACCGCGGCCAAAACGTTAGGCTCGGAAATGGTTTGCCAAAACGCCGTCCAGCCGATTTCGCCCGCCTTCACGGCCATCATTGCAAACGGCAGCACAACCAGAAGCGACAGGCACAGCACGGTCAGGCCGAGGCTGGTTTTGAAACCGGGTAACACGCTGGGGGTTTTGAGTAATAGCATAATCGGGCGGCAAACAAGCGCAATAAGGGAAACGGCGCTACTTTATCGAGGCCGTCTGAAAAAGGGAAAGAATGGTTGGTTTTAATAAAAGATGATTTCGTTATAACAGGCCGACGCGCTTGCCCCGCAACACGCAGATGATGTTTTCAGACGGCCGCTTGGTCTATAATGGCGGCTTTTTTCCGATTCGGATACGGTTATGATGATGAACAGCCCGCCGCCCCGGGCCGAATTCAAACGCGGGGTGAAAGATTGCCTGCCGGTGATTATCGGCATGTTGCCGTTTGCCCTGATTTTGGGCGTACAGGGCGGGCAGAAGGGCATGAGCGCGCTGGAAATGTCGATGATGACCGGGCTGAATTTCGCCGGCGGCTCCGAGTTTGCCGCCGTGGGGCTGTGGGGCAGCCCGCTGCCGGTGCTGCTGATTATCACCGTAACCTTTATGATTAACAGCCGCCATATCCTGATGGGTGCGGCACTTACGCCCTATCTGAAAGACCTGCCGCTGAAAAAAGCCCTGCCCGCGCTGTTTTTTATGACCGACGAGAGCTGGGCGATGAGCCTGGCCGACATCCACAAACGCAAGCAGCTCGGCCTGCCGCTGTTCAGCCTGCCTTATTATATGGGCGTGAGCCTGACGCTTTATGTGGTGTGGGTGGCGTTTACCGGCATCGGCGCGGCGGTCGGCCCCCGATTCGGCGATGTGGAAGCCTGGGGCTTCGGCATGGCTTTCCCCGCCGTGTTTCTGGTGCTGCTGCGCGGTTTGTGGAAAGGCTTTGCCGCCGCCCGGCCGTGGCTGGTGAGTTTGGCGGTGGCTGCGGCGGTGTATCTCACCGTTGACGGCGCGTGGTATGTGCCCGCCGGTGCGGCGGCAGGTTTGCTCACCGCTTATTTTTTAGGGGACAAAGTAGGGGATAAAGCATGATTTCGTGGGCTTCGTTCCTCACTATCATGGGCATGCTGGCGGTTACTTATTCCACCCGCCTGATCGGATTTTTCGCCCTGCGCAACCGCACGCTGGGCAAGCGGGCGGCGGCGGTGATGGAAGCCGCGCCCGGCTGCGTGCTGATTGCCGTGATTGCCCCGCATTTCGTGTCCGACAAACCGCACGAGCTGGTTGCGCTCGCCATCACGCTGTTTGCCGCCAGCCGCTGGGGCATGCTGCCCACCGTGCTGATTGCAGTGGTTTCTTCGGGGGGGTTGGGTTATTTGATGAAATAAGCTCAAGAAAACAAAGCCACCGACTATCAGGCCGTCTGAAAACCGAGAGTGTTTTCAGACGGCCTTTTATAAAAAAGCGTTTGTTTTATAAAGAATTTATACCGTATGCAGCAAATCCCAGCCGAACCTGCCGATAAGCACCAGCAGCAGCACCATAAAGCCGTAGCGCAGAAAACGGCTGCCGCCGCGTATCGCCAGATGTGTGCCCACCAGCCCGCCGCACAGGTTGGCGGCGGCCAGCGGCAGCGCCCATGCCCAAACGATATGGCCGTTGGGCACGAAAAACGTAAGGGCGGCCAGATTGGTGGTGAGGTTGATCACTTTGGCCGAGGCGGTGGCGGTGAGAAAGTCGTAGGCGAAAAAGCGCACGAACACAAACGCCAGCAGGCTGCCGGTGCCGGGGCCGAACAGGCCGTCGTAAAAACCGATAAGTGCGCCGAAAAACAGCCCCCATGCGGTTTCTTTGCGGCTAAGCTGCGTGGTGCGGGCAATCTGCCCCAAATCTTTTTTGAAAAACGTGTAAACGAACATCACCGCCATAATCGCCAGCATGGCCGGCTTGATGTAGTGTACGGGCAGATAGGCCACCAGCTTGGCGCCGCTGTAGGAAGCCAAAAAAGCCAGCACGGCGGCGGGCAGCAGCATTTTCCACGGCACGCGGATTTTGCGCACGAACTGTATCGAGGCGGTGAAGGTGCCGCTGAACGAGGCGAATTTGTTGATACCCATCACCGAAGTAACCGGCACGCTGTTGGGCAGGGTGTTGAACAGGGCGGGAATCTGCAACAAACCGCCGCCGCCCACCGCGGCATCCATCAGACCGGCCAGAAAGCCGATGGCGAGAAGCGGGATAAGGTGGAAATCCATGATGTTTTCAATGCTTTTTATGGAATTTATTTGAATTTGGCAGAAAGGATATTCTAAAGGCTTTCGGTGGTTTTTTATTTATGCCGTGCAAGTTTTCTTGATAAGAGTCATTTTTATGTCATGAAAATTCGATTATTATACAATTCCAATAATTTCTCATATCGGGCTATCTTTTTTATTTTGGAGCAAACTATGTTGCGTTTTCCGTTGGTTTCGGGTTTGATTTTGGCATTAAGTTCGTGTGCGGTGCTGCCTGGGAATAGTCAGGTGTCCGGCCTGCCCGCCCAAGTTTCCGTTCCCGTTATCATTGCTCCGCAGGTAGAAAAATCCCAAGAATCCGCCGTTTATGTTTGTACGCTAAACGCCTTTACCGAAACCTATAAAGCTGAAAGCACAAATCGCGGTAAAGCCAAATTATCCGTTAAAAAGCAATGTTTGGCAGAGTTTAACGAGATGTTTTGCCGAGATAGCGACATTAAGTGTACAGCGTATTGACGGCTGAAACCCCGGGTAATTGCTCAGGCCGTCTGAAAATGTTTTCAGACGGCCTGAGCAATTTTGCAGATTATTTGCTGCGGTTAATCATAGAAGGCGAGTATTTGCCCGCCCGCTCGCTAACCCGCTGCTGCAAAGCCTGTTGGCTGCCGGGTGTGCCGTCTTCGCAGAAAGCGCGGAACAGGGGGCCGCGGACGGGGTCGGCGCCGCTGAGAATCGAGCCGATGTTTTTCCAGCCGCCTTTGCGCGGTGCAATCCAGCGTTTGTTAACCGGGTCGCCGTAACCGAACACTTTATACGACGAACGTTTGCTCTCGCCGCCGAAAGAAGTGGGCGAGCAGTAGATGCCTTCGGCGGTTAAATTGTCGTGCCCTTGTTGCGACTGCACGTTCAACACATAACGGATAGTGCCGTCGGGCGCACGGCTGATGCTGTCGAGCAGGATTTTGGGCTGTTTGCCGAAATCGTTGCCCACATAAATATCAAACCAGCCGCTGCTTTTCGTGTCGGGAAAAGCGGGCAGGGCAACATCGGCTTCTTTGAATTCGCGCGCCGCTTTGTCGGCTTCGCTTTCTTGGTAGCGGGTGTTTTCGAGGGTGTCTTTATCGTGGCGCGGGGCAGCGGAAACTTGCAGGGCGGTTGCGGCCAGCGCAAGCAGCAGGATACGGCGCATAAGGCTCTCCGTGGGTTGGAAACAGCCGCCATTGTAAGGTGGAGGGCAGGCGGGTGCAACGGCGGCAGGCGGCGGCGGGCGTTTTTTACGCAGCTTAGCATATGCTTGCAGACCGCGAAGGCCGTTTGAAAAAGGCCGTCTGAAAGGCGCGGGCAGGTTATCCGCACGGAAAAGGCGGAATTTTTCAGACGGCCCTAGGGTCTGTCGACAATTAACGCAACGGCGGTATTTTTGGTCAAAATCCCCCGTCTGCGCGTTAGGTAGCGAAGCGGACTTGCGAAGCTAAAATGCTCGCAAGGTGTTCAACCTTGCTGCGCTTTTTGCCTTGCATACGCGGTTTTTGCCTCAAAAAACCGCTTCGCCGGTCACGTCGACAGACCCTAGCGGCGTTATACAAAATATCCCGAACGCGCCAATTCAGGCGTGTTTTATGCTAAAATGCCGCAAAATTTTTTCTATGAAATCACTATTCCGCCATGACCGACGCAACCACACGCAACGACCATCATTTTGCCCTCGAAACCCTCCCCATCAGCCTTGAAGAAGAAATGCGCAGAAGCTACCTCGATTACGCCATGAGCGTGATTGTGGGGCGCGCGCTGCCGGATGTGCGCGACGGCTTGAAGCCCGTGCACCGCCGCGTTCTGTACGCGATGCACGAGCTGAAAAACAACTGGAACAGCGCTTATAAAAAGTCTGCCCGTATCGTCGGCGACGTCATCGGTAAATACCACCCGCACGGCGACAGTGCGGTTTACGACACCATCGTACGCATGGCGCAGGATTTCTCGATGCGCTATGTGTTGGTCGACGGCCAGGGCAACTTCGGCTCGGTTGACGGCGACGGCGCGGCGGCGATGCGTTACACCGAAATCCGCATGGCGAAAATCGCCCACGAAATGCTGGCCGACATCGAAGAAGAAACCGTTAACTTCGGCCCCAACTACGACGGCAGCGAAAGCGAGCCGCTGGTGTTGCCCACCCGTTTCCCCGCCTTGCTGGTTAACGGCTCTTCCGGCATCGCCGTGGGCATGGCCACCAATATTCCGCCGCATAATCTGCCCGACACCATCGATGCCTGTCTGAAACTCTTGGCCGAGCCGCAAACCGAGATCGACGAACTCATCAACATCATCAAAGCCCCCGATTTCCCCACCGGCGCCACCATCTACGGCCTCTCCGGCGTGCGCGAAGGTTATAAAACCGGCCGCGGCCGCGTGGTGATGCGCGGCAAAACCCACATCGAGCCTATCGGCAAAAACGGCGAGCGCGAAGCCATCATCATCGACGAAATCCCCTATCAGGTGAACAAAGCCAAACTGGTGGAAAAAATCGGCGAACTGGTGCGCGACAAGGTGCTGGAAGGCATTTCCGATTTGCGCGACGAATCCGACAAATCGGGCATGCGCGTGGTGATTGAACTCAAGCGCAACGAAAACGCCGAAGTGGTGCTCAACCAGCTCTACAAACTCACCCAGCTGCAAGACAGCTTCGGCATCAATATGGTGGCTCTGGTTGATGGCCAGCCGCGCCTGTTGAACCTGAAGCAGATTTTGAGCGAGTTTCTGCGCCACCGCCGCGAAGTCGTTACCCGCCGCACTCTGTTCCGCCTGAAAAAAGCGCGCCACGAAGGCCATATCGCCGAAGGCAAAGCGGTGGCCTTGTCGAACATCGACGAGATGATTCAGCTCATCAAAGAATCCGCCGATGCACCCGAAGCCAAAGAAAAACTGTTGTCGCGCCCGTGGCAGTCGGGCTTAGTGGGCGAAATGCTCTCCCGCACCGATTTGGATATGCAGATGGCGCGCCCCGAAGGTTTGCCCGCCGGACTCGGCTTGCAAAGCGGCGGCTATTTTCTGAGTGACATTCAGGCCGACGCCATTTTGCGCATGAGCCTGCGCAACCTCACCGGCCTCGACCAAGACACCATCGTGGCCGACTACAAAACCATCATGGGGCAGATTATTGATTTTCTGGATATTTTAGCCAAGCCCGAGCGCATCACCGCCATCATTCACGAAGAACTGGAAGAAATCAAAACCAACTTCGGCGATGAGCGCCGCAGCGAAATCAACCCCTTCGGCGGCGACATTGCCGACGAAGACCTGATTCCGCCGCGCGAAATGGTGGTGACGCTCACCCACGGCGGCTACATCAAAACCCAGCCCACCACCGATTATCAGGCGCAGCGCCGCGGCGGTCGCGGCAAACAGGCCGCCGCCACCAAAGACGAAGACTTTATCGAAACCCTGTTTGTGGCCAACACCCACGATTACCTGATGTGTTTCACCAATTTCGGCAAATGCCACTGGATTAAAGTGTACAAACTGCCCGAAGGCGGGCGCAACAGCCGTGGCCGCCCGATTAACAACGTCATCCAATTGGACGAAGGCGAAAAAGTGAGCGCCATCATGGCCGTTCGCGAGTTCCCCGAAGACGAATACGTATTCTTCGCCACCGCGCAGGGCATGGTGAAAAAAGTGCAGCTTTCCGCCTTCAAAAACGTGCGCGCGCAAGGCATCAAGGCCATCGCCCTCAAAGACGGCGATTCGCTGGTGGGCGTGGCCAAAACCTCCGGCACCAGCGACATCATGCTGTTCTCCAACCTCGGCAAAGCCATCCGCTTTAACGAATATTACGAGCGCAACGGCGAGGCCGACGATTTGGAAAACGAAGATTCAGACGGCCTCGATGCGGAAGCCGAAACCGAACACGACGAAACGGATGGCGCCGATGCGCCCGTGCTGAAAGGCAACGGCGTGCGCCCGTCCGGCCGCGGCAGCGGCGGCCTGCGCGGTATGCGCCTGCCCAAAGGCGGCCGCATCGTCAGCCTGCTGGTTTCCGCGCCCGACAACACCGAGCAGCAGGTGCTCACCGCCACGCAAAACGGCTACGGCAAACGCACGCCGATTGAAGATTACAGCCGCAAAGGCAAAGGCGGGCAGGGCATCATCGCCATCGACACCGGCGAGCGCAACGGCGAACTGGTGGCCGCAACGTTGGTAAACGAAAGCGACGATTTGATGCTGATTACCAGCGGCGGCGTGCTCATCCGCACCAAAGTCGAGCAAATCCGCGAAACCGGCCGCGCCGCCCAAGGCGTGCGCCTGATTAACCTCGACGAAGGCGAAACGCTGGTGAGCCTGGAGCGGATTGCCGAGCCGGAAGAAGACGAAGACGTACCGGCAGCAGGCGAAGGCGCGGAAAACGATGGTGAAAACGCCGAAACCGAATCTGCCGCCGAAGATGTTGCCAGTGATGACGGGCAAGCGTAAGCGGTAAGCAGAAGTGATAATCAAGGCCGTCTGAAAACTTGTTTTTCAGACGGCCTTTTATGTCAATAACTATTACAGTCAATCAAGCTAAGAAAAAGTAATGCACGTCATACTCGGGCTTGACCCGAGTATTTTGTTGGTTTTCAGTAGTTTTTAAAAAGTGAGATACTCGGGTCAGGCTCGGGTATAACGGAACGGTTGCTAAGTAAGCAGTTTAACGGTTGCTAAGTAAGTAGTTCAATGATGGCTGGCAGCCAGTATCCAGGCCGTCTGAAAATCGTTTTTCAGACGGCCTAAACGGCTTGCAAAGGTCTGCACAATATTAACGTTGCTGATGTGTCTTGTTTTTACTCAAATAACCAGCCACAACACCACCGGCAGCGTTACCATGGCCAACAGGGTTTGCAGGCTGATGATGCTGGCCATCAAAGCATGGTTGCCGCCGAGCATTTTGGTGAGCGCATAAGCGCTCGGTGCGGTGGGTAGGGCGAAAAACAGTGTGATAATCTGTTGTTCCAAACCGTCCAAACCGGCGAATGTGCACAGCAGATAAGCCGCCGCCGGCGCGGCGGTCAGGCGCAGCAGGCTGTTGGCGGCGATTAGGGCATAGTCTTTCTCATCGGCCATAAAAGTCAGGCCGGCGCCGATACACAGCAAACCCAGCGGCAAACTGGCCGAGGCCAACAGTTTGATAAAGTCTTGCAGCCCCTGCCAAAGTGGCAGCGACAGCAGGTTAAACGCCAGCGCCGCCACGCAGCTGATAATCAGCGGGTTTTTGATGATGTTCAGCACCATAATCCGGGCGGAAACGTGTTGGTGATGGCTGAGCGACAATACCGAAAACACGTTTATCAGCGGAATCGAAAACGCGATAATCAGCGAAAACAGCGCCAGCCCCTGCTCTTGGAATGCCGCCGCGCTCAAGGCCAGCCCGATGTAGGTGTTGAAGCGGATCAGGCTCTGAACATACACGCCTAAATTTTTCTCATTGATTTTAAAAATAAATTTGCAAAGATAAACCGCCGCAACCAACAGGCTGACGATGGCGAGCGCGGCGAACAGGCTGCTTTCAAACACGCCCAACCCGATATCGGCGCCGGATAAGCTGGAAAACAGCAGCGCGGGAAACAGAAAATAATAATTCAGCTTGTCGATGAAAAGCCACGTTTCACGGGGGATAAACCGGTAGCGGTTGAGCAAAACACCGCTGATGATGCACAAAATCAGCGGTATCAGGCCGGTAGCGATTAAGGCGGTCATGGCGGTTTCTCCCGGGAATAAGGTTTTTTGAATTTAAGCCACTATAATCAAATCGGCGGGGGCGGACAATACAGCCGACTATGCCGGATAAATTTTTGCAAGAGATGGAAAATGGTAAACGAAACGCGCAATATCCAATCGGTCGAACGGGCGATGTATCTGCTGGAACAAGTGGCCGCTGCGGGCGGGCGCGTGCGCCTGAATGATTTGGCCGAACAATCGGGGGTGAACAAAACCACGCTGCACGGTCTGCTGAACACGCTTTGCGCCCTCGGCTACATCGGGCGGGAAGGCAAATATTATGTATTGGGGCTGCGTTTGCGCGAAATCGCCCAGTTTTTGTCGGACGAAGACGAAAAACTGCGTTTGCATTTTCGGGCTTTGGTTGAAAAACTGCACCAGAGCAGCGGCGAAAATGTTTATTTGGCCGTGCCCTGCGGCACCCGCGGTTATCTGTATATCGATTTTTTAGGCAGCGGCGATTATTTCAAAGGCGTCAGCCCGCGCGGGCGGCGGGAAGGCTTGACCACTTCGGCCATGGGCAAGGTTTTTCTGGCCAATATCCCCGAAATGGCCCACAGCCTGAGAAGGGCGGAAAAGCTGCCGCCGCAAATAGGCGCGGAATTACAGCAAATATCGGCATGCGGCTACGCCTTGGATTTGGAAGTGGCGGAAGCAGGGCTGAACGCATTTGCGCTTCCCTTGCGGCGCAACGGCAGAACGGTGGCGGGCGTTTCGGTGGCCGGGCCGGCGGAAAACCTGCCTCAAAAGCGCTTGGTTGCTTTGGCGGAAGAGGCCATGCGTTGGGTGGCGGCTTTCCAATAGAACCCGAACAGTTAGGGATTTGGCCGTCTGAAAGAATAAGCCTGTCTGAAAACATAAGAGACCTTTGCAAAACCCCCATCTGCGGCGCATTTCTGCGTTGTGTGTTTATGCCCTTTAGGGTACTGCTCGCTCGCTTGCCTAACTCTATGTTATGTCTGCGCTCGCTGCGCTGCTATGCCTTGAACTGCATCCACATCTGAGGGTTTTGCAAAGGTCTCATAAAGTTTGACCATGTCGAATTTTAAGCGGTTTTTCAGACAGGCCTGTTTTTTCAGACGGCCTTTTTCGGTAATCTGAAGCCGTGTGCGACACGCATATGGTCAATTAAAAAGCATTCGCGTCATCCTCGGGCTTCACCCGGGTATGACGGAGCTGTTGATATAAACACACAAACCCAAAACCATCTTTAAAGGAGAAAACCGATGGCACATATGGAAATGCCCGCCGACGTAGGCGCCACCATCAAAGCAACCAAACAGCAATTGAAAGCCGCATTGCCCGATTACAAACGGGTGTTCGACGAAGTGGAAGCCGACATCCGCGCGCAAGTGGAGGAAATCAAAGCCATACGGGCCGCAGGCGGCAACCCGATTCCCCGGCTTCAGGCCGACGATATTGTTAACGGCAAGATTACCGCCGAACAAATCAGCGATATCCGCAAGCGCGGCTGCGTGGTGGTTCACGGCGTGTTCGACCGCGCCGCCACCGAGCAATGGAACCGCGACATCGGCGAATATCTCGACGGCAATAATTTTGAAGAAGCGCTGAAAAACGCCGCCGAAGACAACTATTTCGGCACGCTTAACGAAGGCAAACCGCAGATTTACGGCGTTTATTGGAGCAAACCGCAGGTGCTGGCGCGGCAGGACGAGCGCATGAAGAAAGTGCAATGCTTTCTCAACGGCTTGTGGAAAACCGAATCCGGCGGCAAACAGCATTTCGACCCCGACAACATCATCTCTTATGCCGACCGCGTGCGCCGCCGCCCGCCGCGTTCCAAACCGCTGGGCCTGTCGCCCCATGTGGACAGCGGCACCATCGAACGCTGGCTCGATGAAAATTTCCGCTACGTTTACCGCAACGTGTTCAACGGCAACTGGCGCGAATACGACCCGTTCGACGGCGACGGCCGCACCGAAGTGCGCGAAATCCCATCGCCCGCCAACGCCTCGATTTTCCGCACCTTCCAAGGCTGGACCTCGCTGTCGCCGCAGCGCACGCACGGCGGAACCCTGAAACTGGTGCCGGTGGCCAACGGCATGGCGTATATCTTGCTGCGCGCCTTGCAGGACGATGTGGCCGAAGACGATTTTTGCGGCGCGCAGCCCAAGCGTGCCTTAGGTGTTTTCGAGCAATGGCACGGCCTCTTGTTGGAAGCCGAATGCCCGATTCCCGATATGGAAGCCGGCGATTGCGTGTTTTGGCATTGCGATCTGGTGCATTCCGTCAAAGCGGAGCATAACGGCGAATTCGACAGCAATGTGATGTATATCGGCGTAGCGCCGCGCTGCCCGAAAAACGAAGCCTATCTGGACGGTCAGTGGGCCGCGTTTGTGGAGGGCAAATCACCGCCGGATTTCGCTGCTGATGACTTCGAAACCACTTTCAAAGGCCGTGCCACCGAGGCGGATTTAACCGAGTTGGGTAGGGCGCAGCTGCAAAGATAGCGGTGTAGAAACTAGGGTCTGTCGACGTGACCGGCGAAGCGGTTTTTTGAGGCAAAAACCGCGTATGCAAGGCAAAAAGCGCAGCAAGGTTGAACACCTTGCGAGCATTTTTAACGCCGCAGACGGGGGATTTTGACCAAAAATACCGCCGTTGCGTTAATTGTCGACAGACCCTAAGTGTCAGGCCTGTCTGAAAACCGGTTTTTCTGGTTTTCAGACAGGCCTGATATTTTTGCAAAACTCATTGGGCCGTCTGAAATGTTTGATTCCGTCATACTCGGGCTTGACCCGAGTATCTGTTATTGCTTGTGAAACAGAGAGATGCTCGGGCCAAGCCCGAGTATGACGCAAAGGTTTAAAGATGTTGGCAGGAATTTTGCAAAGGTTTTAGGATGCCTGTCTGAAAGAATAGGCCGTCTGAAAGAATGCCTGTCTGAAAAAAATATAGCCCCGATCGTTTGGCCGCAACCGCTCAGACGGTATCAATACATCAAACGCTTACAAAATTACCGGCCGGGCTATTTTTGATTGCCGGTTTAAATTCTGCTCACAACGTGCCAAATAATCTGCCCGGAGTTTTCAAACTGCCGCCGCCAATAAGGCCGCCAAACGGTCGGTTGCCGCTTCGGCGTCTGCCAACGATTGCGCCAGCCGCCCGTCGGCAAATTCGTCGTATTCGACGGCGATACTGTGCTGTTCGGTAATGCCCAAATAACTTAAAGCGGTGAATACCGAAGGCTCGACATGGTTTTTGCCATACATTTTGCCGCCGTCGTAACCGTAGTCGCCGCGTGCGCTCAGTAGCACCGCGCGTTTGCCCATGCCCGCCAGCAGCGGCCAGTAGGGATCGCCGGAGCGGTTGCGGTCGAAGCCGAAAGTACGGCCCACGCGCACGATGTTGTCTATCCATGCTTTGAACTGGGCGGGCGGGCCGAAGTTATACATCGGCACCCCGGCTACAATCAAATCGGCGGTCAAAAGTTCGTCAACCAAGGTATCGCTTTCGCGCAAAGCTTCGCGCATCGTTTGATCGCGGCGGTTTTCGGGCGTGAATGCGGCGCGTATCCATTCGCCGCTAACGGGAGAAGGCGGGTTTTGGCCGACATCGCGGTAAATCACGCGGGTGTCGGGGCGGTGTTGCAGCCATTGCCGCACAAAACGCGCACTCAGGCGGCGGGTGTGCGAGCCGTGTGCATCGGTGCCGCAAAGGCCGCTGCGGGCGCTGGCATCAAGATGGAGCAGGGTGGTCATGATGAATCCTTTCAAATGAATATAACTTGATTGTTTGGGTATTATCCGGTTTGCCAAACAGGCAAACAAACGATATATTCTCAAGCGATAAATAACTTATATTCATCTGTTGTGATGGCAGAACCATTAAATTTTCGTAACAGTTCCGTCATGCTCGGGCTTGACCCGAGTATCCCGAACTTGTCTGAAACTTGAGATGCTCGGGTCAAGCCCGAGTATGACGTGTGTACTTTTTCTTAAGTTGATCAAATAGATGGCCAGAATCCTACCTTCGCTCGATGCCCTTTATGTATTCGAGGCTGCCGCACGCTCGGGCAGTTTCAAAGCGGCGGCCGAATCCTTATCGGTGAGCGCTACCGCGGTCAGCCACCGTATCCGTGCGCTGGAAGAGGCTTTGGGGTGTGCGTTGTTTGTACGCAGGGTGCGCGCGGTGGCATTGACTGCCGAGGGAGAGCTGCTGCTGGCGGCGGTAACGGAAGGTTTGGACGGCATTTCCGCCGCCATCGAGCGCATCCGCAGCGGCGGCCGCAGCAAAGTTACGGTGTCGGTAACGCCGGAATTCGCCGCCAAATGGCTGGTGCCGAAGCTGGCGGATTTTCAGACGGCCTGCCCGGGAATCGATTTGCACGTTCACGCCTCATATGCCGCGGCAGATTTGAACGGCGGCACGGCGGATTTGGCGGTGCGCTACGGTGGCGGCACGTTTGCGGGCGCAACGGCCGAGCCGCTGTTTCAGGAACGCTTCGCACCGGTGGCTGCGCCGTGGCTGAAGCGGAAGCTGCCGGCAGATGCCGCGCAATGGCCGCTGATCCATATGAACTGGTATCTGCCGCAGCAGCAGGCGTTCGATTGGCCGGCATGGGCGGAGCAGGCGGGATTGCCGCCGGTGCTGTTCCGTCACGGCACCCGTTATTCCGACGGCACGCATGCCGTGCAGGCAGCGGTGGCCGGGCATGGCGTGGCCTTGCTCGGCCTGCCGCTGCTGGCCGAAGAATTGCGTTTGAATTTGTTGGAAGTGGTTGCGGAGCCGGTTTTGCACGGCCGCTTTTATTATGTGTGTATGCCCGACAAACGGCAGGTTGGCGCGGCGGTGCAGACAGTGAAAAACTGGTTGCTGAAGTCGGTTGTTTGAAAGGCTTTAGGTGTTGGAAAAGGTCGGTTTGTTTACACTTTTATGCCCAAAAGCTTTTATTTTTGCTGAAATGATTGTTTCGTGATTTTTGAATATTCTCAAGAACTACGCGGTTTCACCGAGCCTTTTGGCGTTCTTGACAACCCTCAAGATCCCCAAATGAGTCTTCAAACAAAAAATGAAAAGTGTAAACAACGCTAGATTTTTCTACACATCAGACAAACAGAATTTTACCCGTTCAATACGGCGGCAAACGCATCGGCCACATAGCCTGCATTGCCTTCGTTCAGCCCCGCTACACACATGCGGCCGGAGGCGACCAGATAAACCGCAAATTCGCTTTGCAGGCGCTGCACTTGTTCGGGAGAAAGTCCGGTGTAGCTGAACATGCCGCGTTGGGTGATGAAATAGTCGAAATTTCTGCCCGGCACTTTTTCAGAGAGCACTTCATACAATTTCTGCCGCATGGCGCGGATGCGGTCGCGCATGGCGTAAACCTCGCTTTCCCATTGCGCGAACAGCTCGGGCGTGTTCATCACGTCTGCCGCGATATAGCCGCCGTGTGCGGGCGGGCTGGAATAGATGCGGCGCACGGTAAACTTAAGCTGGCCGAACACCAAGGCGGCTTCTTCTTCGCTGGGGCATACCACGCTCAGGCCGCCGACGCGTTCGCCGTAGAGCGACAGGTTTTTAGAGAAAGAATTGCTGACAAACAGCGGCAGCCCCATCATAACGGCTTTGCGGATGGCGTAGGCGTCGCTGTCGAAGTTTTCGCCGAAACCTTGGTAGGCGATGTCCATAAACGGAATCAGTTTGCGGGTTTGCACGATTTCGAGCACCGCGTCCCATTGTGCGGGTGTCAGGTCCACGCCGGTGGGGTTGTGGCAGCAGGGGTGCAGCACCAGCACGCTGTGCTCGGGCAGGCTTAAGAAAAAGGCCAGCATTTCCTCGAATTTTACGCCGCCGGTTTCATAATCGTAGTAAGGATAAGTGCCGACTTCAAAACCCGCGCCCTCGAAAATGCCTTTGTGGTTGTCCCAAGTGGGGTCGCTCACATAGGCTTTGGCTTTGGGAAACCAGCGGTGCAGAAAATCGGCGCCCACTTTGAGCGCGCCCGAGCCGCCGAGGGTTTGGATGGTGGCGATGCGGTTTTCTTTCAATGCCGTGCAGTTGTCGCCGAACAGCAGTTTCTGTACCGCCCGGCGGTAGCTGTCCAAACCCTCCATCGGCAGATAGGGGCGCGGCTGCGCAGCGGCGGCACGTTTCGTTTCGGCGGCCCGCACAGAATCCAGCAGCGGCAGTTTGCCGTTTTCATCGAAATAAATGCCGATGCCGAGGTTTACTTTGTGGCCGCGCGGGTCGTTGTTATAGGTTTCGACCAGGCTCAGAATCGGATCGCCGGGGTAGAAATCGATGTGTCGGAACATGGTTTTTCCTTTGCAGAGTGAATGGCAAAGATTTTGGCACAAGAGACAGAGGTTTACAATTGTATATAATTAAACCACTTGTTTGGCAACCGTTCTGTCATATCCGGGCTTGATCCGAGTATCTTGAGTTCAGCAACATGAGATACCTAGGCGAAGCCAGAGTATGGCGTGTGTATTTTTTCTTGGGTTTGAGTGGCTGTAGTCAATCAACTAAAGCATCAGGCCGTCTGAAACGTTTCAGACGGCCTGCTTTTTTGCTGCCGCGCTTAATCGAAAAACGTGCCGGCTTTTACAAAGCGCTGGGCGTAATAGGGTTTGTCGAGCCGCTCGGTGCGCACGGTGCTGCCCGAGCGCGGGGCGTGGATGAATTCGCCGTTGCCGATATACAGCCCCACATGGGAGATGCCGCGGCCGGAGGTGTTGAAAAACACCAAGTCGCCGCTTTTGAGCTTGCCCGGGCTGATTTTTTTGCTGGCTTCGGCCATTTGGCGAGAGGTGCGGGGGATGTTGACGTTGAGGGCGTTTTTGTAGAGGTATTGGATCATGCCGCTGCAATCGAAGCCGCTGTCGGTGGCACCGCCCCAGCGATAGGGTGTGCCGACCAAATCCATGCTTTGCAGAATCAGCTCGCGGCCGCCGTCTTCTTGGCTGATGTGTTTGATGCGCACGGGCTGCACGCTTTTGGCGGCGTGGGTTTTGGGTTTGCGCGGCGAGGAGGTGCTGCCGCACGAGGCGAGGGCGAAAGCGGCGGCGGCGAGTGCGGCGGCGCGCAGAATAGGGCGGATATCGGGCATGAAGGTTCCTTAGCCTGTGGTAACTTGATTTAGTGCCTGCCGGCGCGTTTGGGTTTGTGTGGAAATGTTTTTCTGTGCAATAAGTGATTAATAAGCGGCAGGCCGTCTGAAAAGTTGCCGGCGGGGTTTTCAGACGGCCTGATATTGCATTGCGCAGGCCGCAATGTTGTCAGCGGCGCGGCAGCCCTTTTGCCAGGGCTTTGTTGGCACGTTTGACGGCGAGCTGCTCTTTCCAGCCCATATAGCGTTGGCGGTAGCGCGCTTTCATGAAGTTGTCGAATTTGCGCTGCACGGTGAGGTTCCACACGCTGTGGGCTTTGACCGACCAGCTTTCGTCCCATGCGCGCAGCGAAAGGGAAAACGAGCCGTCGAGGTATTTCATCCAGTGCCACCAGCCGGTGGGCATAAACAGGGTGTCGCCGTATTCTAGATGGCATTCTATGCCTTCCACGCCTTCGAGTGCGGGAAAGCGGGCGGTGTCGGGGGCTTCTACGCTGTAGTCTTCGAGCGCGTAAGTGGCGAACGGGATTTGGTAGAGCCGCTCTTTCCATTTGTAGTCAAACAGAATAATGTGTTTGCGGCCGAAATGGGTGTGGAAGATGTGCGCCATGTCGATATCGTAGTGCAGAAAGGTTTCGGAGCCTATGCCGCCGAAAAACATGGTGGGATATTTGTCGAGAAAGCCGCCCATCAGGTCTTTGGGGAACACGTAATCGTTGAGCAGCGAGGGGGCGTGTTTGATGGGGTCGAACAGGAAAATGCGCAGGTCGGTAGGCTCGCGTTTGATTAAGTCGATATAGTCGCCGAACTTCATTTCGGCGCTGGCGGCGTTAATCGGCGCGGCGGGGTCGGCTTTGCTGCTGTCGTAAAGCGGCACGGTGATGTCGCCGACGGCTTCTTTCATGTAGTCGAGCGACCATTTTTCATAAGCCGGCCAGCTTTTGCTCATGTTTCTGATTACGAGCGGGCGGCGCGGTTTGAGGTATTTTTCGCGGAATTCTTCGCGGCTGATGGTGTCGACCACATCGATCGGGGTGAGTTTGAAGCCCATGTTGTTGTTTTCGGTTGCTTGAAAATATCAAAACCGCGATTTTATTAAAATTTTACGGCAGCGCAAACTGCCGGTACGGTAAAAAACGGTTGTTTTTACCTAAGATCAAGATGAAGGGCTTTGAGGCCGTCTGAAAATATTTTCAGACGGCATGAGCATCATGCGGCTTCAGCCGTTGGGGTGTAAGGCTTCGGTGATGCGGTTGCGCAGCCAGCGGGCGGCGGGTGCGAGTTCGCCGGAAAGCATGCCGGTTTCGCCGGTTTCGGAGTCTTTCAACACATCGGCGGCGGCACCGTGCAGCCACACACCCCCGCAAACGGCTTGCTCGGGCGCGATGCCTTGCGCCAGCAGGCTGCCGATGATGCCGCTCAACACATCGCCGCTGCCGGCAGCCGCCAAGCCGGGGTTGCCGCTGCGGTTGGTGTGGAGCAGGCTGCCGTTTGGGGCGCACACCAGCGTGTGGGGGCCTTTGAGCACGGTGTAGGCGTTAAACCGGCGGCTGATGCGGGCGGCGGCGTGTTCGCGGTCTGCCTGCACTTCGGCGGTGGCGGTGCCGAGCAGGCGGGCGGCTTCGGCGGGGTGGGGCGTGAGAATCAGGTTGCCGCGGCGGGCGGCCTGCCCGGCTGCTTCGGGGTGGCGGGCCAGCAGGGTGAGGGCGTCGGCATCGAGCAGCAGCGGGTTGCCGTCGGCAAGCATTAGCTGGGTGTGCAGCACGGCGAGGGCGTTTGCACACAAATCCAAACCGCAGCCAAGCACCCAGGCGCTGATGTCGCCGCGTTTTTGCAGCTCGGGCGCGGTTGAAAGCATGATTTCGGGGCGCTCGGGAATAACGGGCAGCGGCAGGGCGTTTTGGTTGAAACCCGCCCACACTTTGCCGCAGCCGTTATAAATGGCGGCCACGGCGGCCAGAATCACGGCGCCGCTCATGCCCGCCGCGCCGCCGATAACCGCCAGCGTGCCGTGCGTGCCTTTATGGCTCTCGGCCGTGCGCGGCACGAAAAGCTGCGGGAAGCGGGCGGCGGCTTCCAACTGGGCGTCGAAACGTTTACTTTGGTAAGGGCTGGAAAACATCATGATTCCTGTGCGTAAATCTATTACAATCGCAAAAAGTTTTCAGACGGCCTGTGCAACGCGCGGGGCCGTCTGAAAACGGCACGAACCATCATACTAAAAACGAAAGCAGATTATGAAGCAAAAACTGAAAGTTTGGGATTTGCCCACGCGGCTTTTCCATTGGACGCTGGTGTTGGCCGTTGCCTTTATGTGGTATAGCGCAGAAACGGGCGGCAACCTTTTAATATGGCATTTGCGCGTGGGGCTGCTGATATTGGGGCTGATTGTGTTCCGCATCTGCTGGGGTTTGTGGGGCAGCGACACCTCGCGCTTCGCCAACTTCGTGCGCGCTCCGGGGCAGATTGTGCGCTATCTCAAAGGTGAAATCAGCGAAAACGAACAACCCGGCCACAACCCGCTGGGCGCGCTGATGGTGCTGGCCCTGCTGGCGGCGCTGCTGTTTCAGGTAACAACGGGTCTGTTTGCCAACGATGAAAACACGTTTACCAACAGCGGTTATCTGAACAGCCTGGCAGGCGATGATTTGGGCGGCACGTTCCGAACCCTGCACGTTACCTTTTTCAATGTGCTGCTGGGGTTAATCGGCATACACGTTGCCACGATTTTCATTTATAAATTTCTGAAAAAACACGATTTGATTAAGCCCATGATCACCGGCTACAAATCAATCGAGGGCAAACTGCCTGCGCTGGCGTTTGCCGGCGGCGGTAAACTGGCGGCGGCTTTGGCTGTTGCCGCCGCCGTTGTGGCGTGTGTGTTGTTTATCGGTTGATAGTTAAGTGTATGCAGTGATGTGGAATAGTATCCTAATCAAAAACAGTAATATTTCTCGAGGTGTATTTGGTATTCATACTGCGATTCTTGAGCGGATTTGCTTTTATGTTTCCAAACATTGAAGCATTAAATATTTTTTTGTACAATTTATTATTTTTTAAACCTATCTGAACAGGCCGTCTGAAACATGCGGCCTGAATTTTTTGTTAGTATGTAAGAAGAAACCATGTCGAATATTCCACAAGAAGTGCGCCGCCGCCGCACTTTCGCCATCATTTCCCACCCCGATGCGGGTAAAACCACGCTCACCGAAAAGCTGCTGCTGTTTTCGGGTGCGATTCAGAGCGCGGGCACGGTGAAGGGCAAGAAAAGCGGCAAGTTCGCCACTTCCGACTGGATGGAAATCGAGAAGCAGCGCGGCATTTCGGTGGCTTCTTCGGTGATGCAGTTCGACTATCGCGACCACACCGTCAATCTCTTGGACACCCCCGGCCACCAAGACTTTTCGGAAGACACCTACCGCGTGTTAACGGCGGTGGACAGCGCCTTGATGGTGATTGACGCGGCCAAAGGCGTGGAGGCGCAAACGATTAAACTCTTAAACGTTTGCCGCCTGCGCAACACGCCCATCGTTACCTTTATGAACAAATACGACCGCGAAGTGCGCGATTCGCTGGAACTGCTCGACGAAGTGGAGAATATTTTGAAAATCCGCTGCGCGCCGGTTACCTGGCCGATCGGCATGGGCAAAAACTTCAAGGGTGTGTATCACATTCTGAACGACGAAATTTATCTCTTCGAGGCCGGCGGCGAGCGGCTGCCGCACGAGTTCGACATTATCAAGGGCATCGACAATCCGGTTTTGAGCGAACGCTTTCCGCTGGAAATCCAGCAGTTGCGCGACGAAATCGAATTGGTGCAGGCCGCCTCGAACGAGTTTGATTTGGAAGAGTTTCTGGCGGGCGGACTCACGCCGGTGTTTTTCGGTTCGGCGATTAACAATTTCGGTATCCAAGAGATTTTGAATTCCCTGATTGACTGGGCGCCGGCGCCGAAAGAGCGCGATGCCACCGTGCGCATGGTGCAGCCGTCTGAAGAAAAATTCTCGGGGTTTGTGTTTAAAATCCAAGCGAATATGGATCCGAAACACCGCGACCGCATCGCCTTTTTGCGCGTGTGTTCCGGCAAATTCGAGCGCGGCATGAAAATGAAGCACCTGCGCATCAACCGCGAAATCGCCGCTTCCAGCGTGGTAACGTTTATGTCGCACGACCGCGAGCTGGTGGAAGAAGCCTACGCGGGCGACATCATCGGTATTCCCAACCACGGCAATATCCAAATCGGCGACAGTTTTTCGGAAGGCGAGCAGCTCTCGTTTACCGGCATCCCGTTTTTCGCGCCCGAGCTGTTCCGCAGCGTGCGCATTAAAAACCCGCTGAAAATCAAACAGCTGCAAAAAGGCTTGCAACAGCTCGGCGAAGAGGGCGCAGTGCAGGTGTTCAAACCGCATTCCGGCGGTGATTTGATTTTGGGCGCGGTGGGCGTGTTGCAGTTTGAGGTGGTGACTTCGCGCTTGGCCGCCGAATACGGCGTGGAAGCGGTGTTCGACAACGCTTCGATCTGGTCGGCGCGCTGGGTGTCTTGCGCCGATAAGAAGAAGCTGGCCGAGTTTGAAAAAGCCAATGCGGCCAATTTGTCGGTGGACGCGGGCGGCAATCTGGCCTATCTCGCGCCCAACCGTGTGAACCTGAATTTAACGCAGGAACGCTGGCCGGATATTGTGTTCCACGAAACGCGCGAGCATTCGGTGAATCTGAACGCTTGAGTTTAACGGGGCGGACTGAGGTTTTTGCAAAGATACCTTAAGTGCAAAATTCATTGAGGCCGTCTGAAATATCCAAATGCCGTCATGCTCGTGCTCAACCCAAGTGTCTGTATTTCCCTTCGAAACAATGAGATGCTCGGGTCAAGCCCGAGCATGACGTAGGATTTTAAAATGCCGGAGAATTTTGCAAAGGTTTCAGGCCGAGACCTTTGCAAAATTCATTTAGGCCGTCTGAAATATTCAACCATTGTCATTCCCGCGTAGGCGGGAATCCAGTCGTTTTTCATAAGCTATTGAAATAAAATACTTAATGGTTTAAAGGCTGGATTCCCGCCTACGCGGGAATGACGAGGTATAAACCTTTTCAGGGTTGAATTGGTTTTTTGCAAAGGTTTCAGGCCGTCTGAAAGATAATGCTTTCAGACGGCCTGTTTCATTGATGCTCTTGCTGTTGGGCAAAAGCCGCCGGATTAATATTTCGCGTTCACCAGCTTGCCGTTTTTGAAAACCTGCTGCTGCATCACGTTGCCGTTGTAGGCATAAGTGGTCAGCGTGCCGTCTTCGGGATGGGCGCGGAAATCCATCAGGCGGTTACGGGGCAGGGTGTAGGGGTCGGTGCGTTTTTGGTTGTTGTCGCTGTAGAAATCCTGCACGATGTATTCGTTGCTGCGTTTGCTGATCAGCTGGCGGTGAAAGCCGCCTTTAACCGATTGGTTGCGGGCGTTGCCTTGGGCGTCGAAATAGGTAACGATTTGCTCTTCCACCACGTTTACGCCGTCTTTGGTGTTGCCGCCGGAGCGGGTGCGGTCCAGCCCGACGGGGATATTGATGGAAGTGCCCAAGCCGACATGGCGGCCTATGCTGGTGCCCACGCCCAAGCCCACCGACATACCGGGCGTGCCTACGGTGCAGGCGCTCAGGGCGGCGGCGAGGGTGGCGGCAAACAGAATGTGTTTCATGGTTTTATCCTTTAATAAACCGGTTAATGCGGCAGACGGTTGAACGGCAGTAAGTATATCGGGTTCTGCCCGATAGGATTGTTATGGTTGGTAAAGTATGAGGGTTCAGCATACCTTTGGATAAATTCATTATATTGATTTTATATGGTTTTTATATTTTAGGGCATGTAGTCGACCGCATTGCGGCGGTATTTTTGGTTAAAATCCGCATCTGCGGCGTTTGAAATGCTCGAAAGATGTTCAATCTTCTGCGCTTTTTGCCTTGCATCTGCGGATTTTTCCTCAAAAAACCGTTTCGCAAGCATTATGACTACACGCCCCGAGGCCGTCTGAAACATTTATTTCAGACGGCCTCGGTTTTTTTGGATATGCCGCATCAAAACAACAGCGGCAGAGCCTGTTGCAGCAGGCCCCAGGCCAGATAAAACATCATGGCGGCAATCAGGCTGTCGAGAATCTGCCACACGCGTTCGCGGCGAAACAGCGGCAGCAACAGGCGCGCGCCGAAGCCGATCGAAACAAACCACAGCGCCGAAGCGGTTACCGAGCCGAGCAGAAACAGCATTTTGCCGGTTTGGCCGAAAGGCGAAGCCGCGCCGCCGATTAATACCACCGTGTCGATATACACATGGGGGTTGAGCAGGGTGAGGGCGAGCGTGGCGGTGGCGGTTTTCAGGGCGGAAACGGCGGCCGGTTTGCCGGTGTTGACCGCCAGATGCCCGCCGCCCTGCCAGGCACGCTTGACGTTCATTGCGCCGTAGGCCAGCAGAAACAGGCCGCCGGCCAGCGCCAGCAGCGCCGAAGCGGTGGGGCTGCCCGAGAGCAGGGCGGCGGTGCCGAACACGCCCAGTGCAATCAGCACCACGTCGCACAGCCAGCACAAAAATACTACCAAGGCTACGTGTTGTTTGAGCAAACCTTGTTTCAAAACAAACGCATTTTGTGCGCCGATGGCGACAATCAGGCCGCCGGTGATCATCAGTCCGGTGAGAAAGGGGTGCATAAGGTTTTTTGAGAAGGTGGAAAAAGTGCGCCATTATCGCCGAAACGCCGTTGGCAGGCTATTGTGCAGCCGGTTTTCAGACGGCCTTGCGCGTATTCAGAAAACCTTAAGCGCAAAGCGTGTAAAATCTTTCATCACGGTTTTGAAACAAAGGGATGCTGTATGGAACTTTCGCGCGAACGCTTGTTGAAGCTCGCCACTTATGCTTCCACCGCCACGGCTTTGCTGCTGGTCGGGCTGAAAGCCGCCGCCTGGCTGTTGAGCGGGTCGGTGAGCATTTTGGCGAGTTTTACCGATTCGCTCACCGACCTTGCCGCCAGCGCGCTTAATCTGTTGGCGGTGCGTCTGGCCTTGCAGCCCGCCGACGAAAACCACCCGTTCGGCCACGGCAAGGCCGAGGGCTTGTCGGCATTGGCACAGTCGGCATTTATCGGCGGCTCGGCGGTGTTTCTGTTTTTAAACGCCTTCGGCCGCCTGATGAAGCCCGAGCCTTTGCAACACACCGGCTGGGGCGTTGCGGTGATGGTGGTGTCGGTGGTGATGACGCTGGCGCTGGTAGCGTTTCAGCGCTATGTGCTCAAACGCACGGCGTCGCAGGCCATCGCCGCCGACCGGCTGCACTATGTTACCGATCTGCTGTCCAATTCGGTGGTGTTGGCGGCGCTGCTGATGGCGTCTTACGGCTGGCATTCGGCCGACGCCTGGCTGGCGCTGGGTTTGGTGGCCTGGATTCTGAAAAGCGCCTTCGATATCGGCAAAGAAGCAGTCAACACCCTGATGGACAAAGCCCTGTCGCGCGAACAAACCGAGGCCGTCAGGGAGGCCGCACTGAAGGTGCCGCAGGTGCGGGGGGTGCACGATTTGAAAACCCGCCAGTCGGGCGCGCAGGTGTTTGTGCAGCTGCATATCGACGTGAGCGCCGCCGCCAGCCTCGAAGAGGCGCACGAAACGGCCAAAACGGTGGCGGCCAATATCCGCGCCCTGTTTGAAAACGCAGAAGTGCTGGTGCACACCGACCCGGTGTGAAGCGGATTGTGCGCAGCATCAAGGCCGTCTGAAAAAGGGTGAACTTATCGCTTTTCAGACGGCCTATTTATAATCAGAGGAAAAATCGAAAACCCGCAACCGTTATCTCAAACAGGAGAAACCGCATGATTACCCCGCTTCACAACCCGCAACACCAACAATGGCTGCTCGGCCAAAGCAGGGCGCTGCTGGAATTTGCCCGTAAATCGAAAGTGCCGTTCGGCTTCGGCTATCTCGACAAACACGGCGAAGTCGATTTGTCGCAGCCCGTGCAAACCTGGATCAGCTGCCGCATGACGCATATTTACAGCATCGGCGCGCTGATGGGCATCGAAGGCTGCCGCGAGTTGGCCGAACACGGCATCAACGCGCTGCTCGAGCATTTTCAAGACCGCAAACACGGTGGCTTTTTCGAAGCGCTCGAGCATCAGCCCGGTGCAGGCGGGCAGGCCGTGCCCACCGAAGCCGGCACGCAGAAAACCGCCTATGCCCACGCTTTCGTGCTGCTGGCCGCATCCAGCGGCCTGCTGGCGGGCATCAGGCGGGCAGACGAGCTGTTCGACGCCATCAGCGCGGTTCACGACCGTTATTTTTGGGACGAAGCCGCCGGCAAAATGCGCGAATCGTTTTCACGCGACTTTTCCGAAAGCGAACCCTATCGCGGCGTAAACGCCAATATGCACACCGTCGAAGCCAGCCTGGCGGCATTCGACGCGCAACTGGCGCAGGGCATCGCCGCCGACGACGAACGTGCGGCACGCTGGCTCGGGCGCG
This sequence comes from Neisseria dentiae, assembly GCF_014055005.1. Taxonomy (NCBI): domain Bacteria; kingdom Pseudomonadati; phylum Pseudomonadota; class Betaproteobacteria; order Neisseriales; family Neisseriaceae; genus Neisseria; species Neisseria dentiae. The sequence continues at coordinate 844,356 of NZ_CP059570.1, forward strand.
CCAATTCGATTCTGCAATTCGTGTTCGGCCTTTGCGAACAAAACGCCTACCGCATTCCCGAGCATTTCGACGAAAACTGGAACGTGGTTTGGGATTACAACGAAAACGACAAAGCGCACCAGTTCCGCCCCTACGGCGCCACGGTCGGCCATGCGCTCGAGTGGGCGCGCCTGGGCTGCCATGTTCTGGTGATGAACCGCAAATACGGCGTGAAAACCCCGTCGGATTATTCCGCCACCGCCTTCGGCCTGTTCCGCCAGGCGCTCAACAACTGGCACGGCGACGGCGCGGCGGGCTTTGTTTACACCACCGATTTCGAAGGCAACCCGATTGTGCGCGACCGTATGCACTGGGTGTTGTGCGAAGGCATAGGCGCGTGCGTGGCGCTGGAGGGCATCAACGCAGGCCACGCCCCAATCGGCGGTTTGGGCGCGGCGCAAGGTTATGTGGAAGCCGAACTCGGCAGTGAATTTTCTTATTGGTACGAAACCTTCACCGCCTATGCCGCGCAATATCTGCTGGAGGGCGATGGCCGCTGGTATCACCAGCTCGACACCGAAAACCGGCCCGACGAAAGCGTTTGGTCGGGCAAACCCGATATTTACCACGCCTTCCAATGCCTGCTGCTGCCGCTGCTGCCGTTCGGCCATTTCATCACCGCAGCGGTGAAGCAGCATCCCGACAGTGTGAAATAAGGGGTTGCCGGTTGTTTATTGCCGAAGCCGTATAGTCGGACGACTTACTTGATAACCGTTCCGTCATACTCGGGCTTGACCCGAGTATCTAAAGATTTCTTTTGAAATAAAGAGATGCTCGGGTCAAGCCCGAGCATGACGCAGAGGTTTTAAAATGGCGGCATGGCTTGCAAAAGTCTCAGGCCGAGGCCTTTGCAAAAACACCTTCAGGCCGTCTGAAAACAGGCCGCTTCCGGTTTGTTTGCGGCAGGGTTTATAATCCTGCCTTTATTTCTCAGATTTCAGACGGCCGCATCATGAATAAAGAACTGCTCGGTATCATTTTTCTGCCCGCAGGCGTGATCAGCATGTGTATGGCGGCTTTGTGGCAGATGTATGTGATGATCACCGAAAGCTACACGCTCAACCGCTTCAAAGACAAACAGCTGGTGTGGGTGGTGGCCGCCCTGTTTTTCAGCTTCAGCCTCGCCGTTTACTGGTTTTGCCCGAACGCGCGCAAGAAAGGCATTTTGTTTGTGCTGCTGGGCGGGGGCGGCGCGGTGATGTATGTGTTGGCCAGAATATGGCTGCCGTTTGGCAAATAATTAAAGATAAAGGCGGAATCCGGCAGGCCGTTTGAAATTTTCAGACGGCCTGTTATTTTGCCAAACCTTTTATCGGTTTTTAAAGTAACCACACCGTTACGGCTCTCCAACTGCTTCGGCTTTTTCCAGTTTTGTTGAAAACGTGCTGCCTTCGCCCACGCTGCTGCTGATGTTTAACACGGCATGGTGGTTGGCGAGGGCGTGTTTGGCGATGGCGAGGCCGAGGCCGGTGCCGCCGTTTTTGCGGTTGCGGCCGGCATCGGCGCGGTAGAAACGTTCGGTTAAGTGGGGCAGGTGTTCGGGGGTGATGCCGGGGCCGGTGTCGCGCACGGAAAATTCGGCGTTGCTGCCGTTGTCGTGCAGCGAAACGGTGATGCTGCCGCCTTCCGGGGTGTAGCGCACGGCGTTGGCCACCAGGTTGCCTAGTGCGCTGTGCAGTTCGCTTTCGGTGCCGTGAACGAGAATGTTTTCGGCTATCTGGCTTTGGAATTGGTGGCGGCCGTCTGAAAGGGCGCGGCCTTCGGCGCAGATTTGTTCGGCCAGCTCCGAGAGGCTGAAGGTTTGTTTGTGTGTTTCGCCGCCGCCGCTGTTTTCGAGGCGGGCGAGGGTGAGCAGGTCGGTAATCAGGTTGAGCATCCGGTTGCTTTCCTGCTGCATCAGGCCGATGAATTCGGCGCGCTCGCCGGGCGGCAGGTCGGGCAGGTCGGCGAGGGTTTCGAGAAAGCCGCTGATAACGGTGAGCGGGGTGCGCAGTTCGTGCGATACGTTGGCGATAAAGGCCGAACGGGTTTCGTTAAGTTGTTCGGCGGCGCTGATGTCTTGCGTAACCAAGAGTTCGAGGCGGGTTTCGAAGGTGGTGCGGGTGAGCATCACGCTGCGGGGTTTGAGGCCGTCTGAAAGGCGGATTTTCAGCGTGGGCGGGGTATCGTCGAGCGGTTGTTGCAGAAAGCTGTGGAATTCGGGTGTGCGTATGAGGTTTTTTAAGATGCCGTTTTGGTCTTTTTCAAAATCCAAATCCAGATGTACGGCGGCCAGGCGGTTCATCCACTCGATACGGCCTTCCTGATCGAGAATAATCACGCCGTCGGGCATGGCGTCGATAACGCGGTTGAAGCGTTGCAGCGAGCGGCCGAGCTGCTGTTTGCGTTTTTTGCGGCTTTTGGCCTGCAACAGCAGGGTGTTGAAGATGTCGTCCCAAATGCCGTAGCCGCGCGGCACCAGCCGCAGCTTGGGGTTGGCGAGCCAGCGGATCAGGCGCACCAAATGGAACCAGTGCAGCAGCAGGTAGGCAAACAGCAGCAGGCTCCACACGCCGCCGACGGCGGCAAATCCGCCCAGTAAATAGGCGGGTATGGCGGCTGCCAGCAGCAGGGCGGCAAAGCCGAGCAGGTGGCGGCGTATCAGGTTCATGGCGTTTCGCCGCTTTCGGTGTAGAAGCGGTAGCCGAGACCGCGCACGGTTTGTATGCAGTTTCCTGCGCCGCCTTCTTCGAGTGCGCGGCGCAGGCGGCTGATGTGCACATCAACGGTGCGCTCTTCGACAAATACATGGTCGCCCCACACTAAATCGAGCAGTTGGCGGCGGTTGTAGGCGCGGTTGGGGTGGGTGATGAAAAAGTGCAGCAGTTTGAATTCGCTGGGGCCGAGTGCAACGGGGGTGCCGTTGGCGCTGGCGGTTTGTTCGGAGGGGTTGACCGTTAAGCCGCCCGCTTCGATGGTTTGTTCGGTTTTCTGCGGGGCGCGGCGGCGCAGCAGGGCGTTGACGCGGGCTATCAGTTCGCGCGGTGAAAACGGTTTGGTAACGTAGTCGTCGGCGCCGAGGTTCAGGCCTTGTTCTTTGTCGGACTCGGTGCCGCGGGCGGTGAGCAGGATAATCGGCAAATCGCGCGTGCGGGTGTTTTGGCGCAGTTGTTTGATCAGTTGCAGGCCGGATGCGCCCGGCAGCATCCAGTCGACCAGCACCATGTCGGGCAGTTCGGCGGCCAAAAGGGGCAGGGCTTTTTCTACGCTGGGCACCACCGTTACTTGAAAGCCTGCCTGCTCCAGCACGAAACCGATCAGCCTGCCGATGGCTTCTTCGTCTTCGATTGCCAGAATATTCACTTGGGGCATGATGCTTCTCCTCGTTTTACTTGGTCGGGCGGCCGTCTGAAAGCCGCAATCAGCCGAATTTGCCGGTGATGTAGTCTTCGGTTTCTTTGCGGGCGGGTTTGGTGAATATCTGTTTGGTGTCGCCCACTTCGATCATTTCGCCCAAATACATATAGGCGGTGAAGTCCGACACCCGCGCCGCCTGCTGCATATTGTGGGTAACGATGGCGATGGTGTAGTCGTTTTTCAGCTCGCCGACCAGCTCTTCGATGTGGGCGGTGGAAATCGGGTCGAGCGCGGAAGTGGGTTCGTCGAGCAGCAGCACTTCGGGTTTGCAGGCCACGGCGCGGGCGATGCACAGGCGCTGCTGCTGCCCGCCCGAAAGCGAGTTGCCGCTTTGTTTGAGTTTGTCTTTCACTTCGTTCCACAGGGCGGCTTTTTTCAGCGCCCATTCTACGCGGTCGTCCAATTCGCTGCGGCTTAATTTTTCATACAGCTTCACGCCGAAGGTTACGTTGTCGTAGATGCTCATGGGAAACGGCGTGGGTTTTTGAAACACCATGCCCACTTTGGCGCGCAGCAGGTTCAAATCGGTTTCTTTGCCCAAGATGCTGCGGCCGTCGAGCAGCAGTTCGCCCTCGGCGTGCATATCGGGGTATAAATCATACATTCGGTTGAAGGTGCGCAACAAGGTGGATTTGCCGCAGCCGGAAGGGCCGATGAAGGCGGTTACCCGGTTGGCGGGGATGTCGATATTGATGTTTTTCAGGGCGTGGAAGCTGCCGTAGCGGAAGTTGAAATTGCGCACGGTGATTTTGGCCTGCATGGCGGAATCCTTATTGTTAATCTTTAAAAACTGTGTTTGCTTTTTCAGACGGCCTTAATGCCGGTTGCAGGCAGAGGCCGTCTGAAAAGCCGGTTTAATGTTTGCGGGCGCTCAATATTCTGGCACCGATGTTGGCGGCCAGCACGGTTAAGGCGATTAACAGGGCGGCGGCCCAGGCCAGCTCGTGCCAGTCTTGGTAGGGCGACATGGCAAACTGGTAAATCACGTTGGGCAGGTTGGCCATGGGCTGGCTCATGTCGGTGCTGAAAAACTGGTTGTTCAGCGCGGTAAACAGCAGCGGCGCGGTTTCGCCGGCAATCCGCGCGAAAGCCAGCAGCACGCCGGTTAATACGCCGGCTTTGGCCGCGCGCAGCGTAACCATGCCCACGAGCTTCCATTTCGGCGTGCCCAGCGCATAAGCGGCTTCGCGCAGGCTGTCGGGCACCAGCCGCAGCATGTTTTCGGTGGTGCGCACCACCACGGGTATCACCAGCAGCGACAAGGCAACCGAACCGGCCCAGCCCGAAAAACGGCCCTGCGGCACCACAATCAGGCCGTACACAAACAAACCGATTACGATAGAAGGCGCAGAGAGCAGAATATCGTTCATAAAACGGGTGGCTGCCGCCAGTTTGCTGCGCCGGCCGAATTCGGCCAGAAAAATGCCGCACAAAATCCCCACCGGCGTGCCGATAAACAGGCCGCTTAAGGTAATCAGCAGGCTGCCCCAGATGGCGTTGCGCAGGCCGCCTGCCATGCCCGGCGGCGGCGTGTCGAGTTGGAAAATGCCGGTGCCCAAGCCGTTGAAGCCTTCGTAGAACAGCGTGTAGAAAATCCAACCCAGCCAAAACAGGCCGAACGCCATAGTGAGCCAGGCCATGGTTAGATTGAAGCGGTTGAGCAGCCTGCGGCGGCGGTAAACGGGGTTGTTGGCGGATTTTTCCATAACCATGCTCCTAGTGTTTGCTGCCTTCGTTGCGCTGCATATGCAGCAGCATCAGTTTGGAAATACACAGCACCACAAAGGTGATCACAAACAGAATCAAACCCAGATAGAGCAGTGAAGAGAGATGCAGCGGATCAACCGCTTCGGCAAATTCGTTGGCCAGCGCGGAAGTAATCGACACGCCCGAGTTATACAGGCTGCTGCTGATATTGAAGGTGTTGCCGATAACGAAAGTTACCGCCATCGTTTCGCCCAGCGCGCGCCCCAAACCCAAGATAATGCCGCCGACCACACCGGTTTTGGTGTAGGGCAGCACCACGTGGCGCACCACTTCCCATTTGGTGCTGCCCAGACCGTAAGCCGATTCTTTCAGCATGGTGGGCGTGATTTCAAACACGTCGCGCATCACCGAAGCGATAAACGGGATAATCATAATCGCCAGAATCAACCCGGCCGCAAACAGGCCGATGCCCATGGGCGCTCCCTGAAACAGCGCGCCCACCACCGGCAGCCTGCCGACGGTTTCGATAAAAAACGGTTGGATATGTTCGGAAAACACGGGGGCGAACACAAACAAGCCCCACATGCCGTAGATAATCGAAGGAATGCCCGCCAGCAGTTCCACGCAGATGCCCAGCGGGCGGCGCAGCCAGGCGGGGCAGAGTTCGGTGAGGAAAACGGCGATGCCGAAGCTGACCGGAACCGCAATCAAGAGCGCAATCGCCGAAGTAACCAGCGTGCCGTACACCGGCGCCAACGCACCGTAGTGCCCCTGAACCGCATCCCATTCCGACGAGGTGAAAAAACCGAAGCCGAATTCGCGCATACTCGGCAGCGCACCGACAACCAGCGAAATCAGAATGCCGCCCAAACTCGCCAGAACCAGCAGGGCGAAAAAGCGGGTGGTGCCCACAAACAGCGTGTCGAGCAGGTGCTGGCGTTTCAGTTTTTGGTGAAGCCCGTCCATAACGCGTTTTCATAGGAAGTTAACGAATGAAAGGCAGTATAGCGGTGTAATGTTTCAGCAATATTACAATACAGGCCGTCTGAAAGTTTCAGACGGCCTGTGGCTTGTGCAAAACTGTTTCAATGTCCGGTAACACTTTTCCCGTTATTCCCGCCTGCGCGGGGGGCAGCGCAGCGGACTTGCGAAGCTAATGACGGGATTTAAGCATTTCAGACGGCCTTAACCGCAGGCCGCTTCGCCCACAAACATACGGCGGTTGTGAAAGGCGGCCAGCGTGCCGCGGTGGCCGATGCTCACGATAATGCTCTCGGGCAGGCGCTCGCGGATGAGCGTGTAAAGCGCGGCTTCGGTCGGTTCGTCGAGCGCGGCGGTGGCTTCGTCGAGCAGCACCATTTTCGGCTTCGTGAGCAGAATGCGCACAAACGCCACACGCTGCAATTCGCCCGGCGAGAGCCGGTTTTGCCAATCGTCGGGCTTGTCGAGCTTGTCGGCGAGGTGGCCGAGACAGCAGGCCTGCATGGCGGCGGCCAGTTCGGGGTGGTGCGGATCGATATCGGGGTAGCACACGGCTTGGCGCAGGCTGCCTTGCGGTGTGTAGGGGCGTTGCGGCACAAACAGAATATCGCGGTGCGCGGGGCGGCCGATGGTGCCGCTGCTGCCGAACGGCCACAAGCCCGCCAGCGTGCGCAGCAGCGAGGTTTTGCCGCAGCCGCTGGGGCCTTGTATCAAGAGTGCGTCGCCGCTTTTAACATTCACGTTCAAGTTGTTCAGCAGCACGCCGCCGTTGTGGCGGTAGAGCGTTACGTTTTCGAGCGAGAGGCCGTCTGAAACCTCGTTAACCTGCGGCGTGCCGGTTTGTTTGATTTGGTTGGCGCTGGTGAGAAAACCGCTCAAACGCTCCAAACGGGCGCGGTAGGCGGTGAATTCTTCGTAGAAATTGCGGAAAAACGATAAGGCGCGTTGCAGGCGGTTGAATGCCTGCACGGTTTGGTGCATATCGCCGATTTTGATTTGCCCGGCAAAAAAGCGCGGGGCTTGCAGCATCAGCGGCAAAAGCTGCACGCCTTGCGTGAGCAGGTCGTTGAAACCGTTCAAAGTAACGCTTTGGCGGGCGATTTTCCAGCGGTTACGGATAATGGCGGCAAAACGTTCGCCAAGCTGCTGCCGTTCGCGCCATTCGCCGTTGTAAAACGCCACGCTCTCGGCATGGTCGCGCACGCGGATCAGCGAATAGCGGTAGTCGCCGTTGAGTTTTTCGTTGTCGTAGTTGTAGCGGATCAGCGGTTTGCCTATCCACATTGCCGCCACGGTGGAAAGCAGCACGAATACAAACACGAAAAACACCATGCCGCGCGGAATTTCAAAGCCGAACAGGCTCAAAATGCCCGACAGCCCCCATAAAACGATGGTGAATTCAATTGCCGAAATCACCGAATTGAGCATGCCGCGGATAAATTCGATGGTGGAAGCGATAAATTCCTGCGCATCCTGCTGGATACGCTGGTCGATATTGTCGGGCGCGTGGCGGCGCATTTGCAGGCGGTAATAGTTTTTATCGGCCAGCCAGCGTTCGGTGAGCACGGCGTTTAATTTTTCCGACCACTTAATCGCCAGCGCCTGATCGAGAAAATCGTTCACGATGCCGTTGAACGTGCGCATCAGCACCACGCCCGCATTAATCAGCGCGAAAAACCAAAACGCCTGCGCTTTCGCATCTTGCAGGGCGCTGTATAGGCCGTTGTAGAAAAAGGTGTTTAAAACGTTCAGGCGGATTTCGGTGAGCAGCAGCAGCACCATCAGCGTAACCGTCAGCGCGGTTTTGGCGCCGCTTTTTTTATCGATGCAGGGGCGCAGGATATACCAAAACTGTTTGCCGAAACGGGTTTTGCCCGCCAGAAAAACAATCAGCACCAAAGAGGCCATCACGCCGCCGAGGGTTTGCAGCAGCCACATCGGGCTGTCGTTGAGTTCGATTTGCCATTTTTCCATATTGATTGAAGCGCACCGTGAAAGGCCGTCTGAAACGTTTCAGACGGCCTTTATATAGCCGGCAAACATTTTCCGCCGCAAGGTAATGCCGTGGCGGGAAAGTGGGCGGTCATAAGGTTTGAAAAGATAAACAATGTAAATATAAACGAGAATATTTGTGAAGTAAAAACAACGGATTGAAAAATTTTACAAAGCCGTTTTTTTAATATTCCGATAACTTCGAATTATAATACGCCGAAATGATGCAAGTGAAGATAATTCTCAAAATTGATTTATCTATTGTTTAATTTTATCTAACCTAACAGAGTATGCGCATGAAAAAACAAACACATAAAATCGCCTTGCTGCCTTTGCTGGTTTTGCAGGCATGGGCTTATGCCGATACAACCGCTGCGACCGCTGCGCCGGCGGCAGCCGAAAATGCCGAAATCGAAACCGTGGTGGTAAAGGGCAGGGCGGCGAAATCTTATTCCATCGCCAGCGACGGCGACCTGCGCGACCGCGTGAACTTGGGCCTGCTCGGCAAAGCCAACGCTTTTACCGCGCCGATTACCGTGGTGAACTACGATGAAAAAGCCCTCAACAACACCGAAGCGCGCACTTTGGTGGATGCCGTCGCCAAAAACGATGCTTCCACATGGCAGTTCGGCGGCGAGAGCAACACGCTCACCGGCCTGTATTTCCGCGGCTATCAGTTAGACGCGCGCCAATTCAGCGTAAACGGCCTGGCCGGTATGTACGGCACGCAGGGCACGTCCAGCGTGCAGGTGGCTTCGGCGCAGCTGATTAAAGGCGCGTCCACCGCCGTAAACGGCATGGACCCCGAAGGCGCGGTATCCGGCGCGGTAAATATCGAAACCAAAAAAGCCGCCGACGAAGGCAACCGCAAAATCGGTTTGGGCTGGTTCAGCGACAGCCGCGCACAAGGCACATTCGATTTGGGCCAACGTTTCGGCAGCGACAAGCAGTTCGGCGTGCGCGCGAACGGCAAGCTGCGCCACGGCGACACCCCGCGCGACGGCTTTAGCGAAGACAACAAAGAATTCGCGCTCAATGCCGATTACCGTGGCGAAAAACTGCGCGTGGCGTTCGATTCCATTTATTCCAAACGCAAAGTTAACGGCGGCCGCGCCCGTATTCAAGATATCCAAAACGCCAACGGCCGCCTGTTTGACGCGCCCGACGGCAAAACCAATCTGTTACCAAGCTGGAACTGGCAGAATACCGTCGGCCAAACCAATATGCTGACGTTTGAATATGACCTTGACGCACCGGTGCAAATCACCGGCGGCATCGGTTACAACAAAGCGCGTTATTACGGCACACTGATTTCGCCGACCGCCTGCGCAAGCGCGACGGCAACAAGTGCGCAGAGCGGAAACAATTGCGACGGTACGCAATACACCACCGGCCGCGCCCGCATGACCGACCAATATTTCCGCACCCTGAGCATGAATCTGGCAGCGCGCGGCGAATTTGAAACCGGGCCGGTAAGCCACAACTGGAGTGCGGCATTCGACCGCATCATCCGCAACCGCACCACGCTGCAAAGCGCGCAAAGTGCAGCCAGCAGCAGCCGCGTGATTACGCCTTACGGCGCAACCAGTATTGAAGAGCAGTTGGCGGCATACAGCCCCACTATCCCGACAGCGATGAGCACCAGCTTGGATACCGGCACCAAGGTTAACAGCTTTGCTTTATCCGACACCTTGGGCTTTGCCGGCAACAAATACCGCCTGACTTTGGGCGGCCGCTATCAAATGGTTGACCAAGAAGACAAAATAGAAGGGCGAAGTGTTGATGCCGCACGCTTCAGCCCCATGGCCATGGCCGCTTGGGTGCCTTCGCCTGATTTAGTGGTTTACGGCAACTATATGGAAGATTTGGAGCCTTCCGAACTACGCATAGATGATGACGGCAACGCAACCATGGCCGACCCGCGCGTCAGCCGCCAGTTTGAAATCGGCGTGCGCAAAAACTGGGGCGATTTCGTTACCACGCTGAATGCTTTCCAAATCACCCGCCCGGGTTATTGGCGCGGCACCACCACCACCGGCACCGATTTTGCCGCCTTGAGTGCCGCAGGTTTGGCTTACAGCGGCAAAGAGCAGGGTAAAGAGCGCAACCGCGGTATCGAGTTCAACGCTTATGCCAATCTGTTAAACCAAACTTTGCGCCCGAGCTTCGGCATTATGTATCTGCAATCGCGTGTGAAAGATTATCCGAATGCTGCCGACAATCTGGTGAGCGGCGTGCAGGTGGCTAATCCGCGCGTAATCGCCAAAGCAGGCATCGAATGGGATACGCCGTTTGTTAAGGGCTTGACTTTGAGCAGCAATGTCCAATATTTCGGCAAATCCTACCAGCGCACCGATAAGGCTTACGCGTTCCCGTCGTACACGCTGGTGGACGTGGGCGCACGCTACAAAACCAAACTGGGCGGCAAAAACGCTTTAACGGTTAGCGGTGCGGTGGAAAACCTGTTCAACAAAAACTACTGGCAGGTTCAGCGCGGCCAATACGACCGCAGCTTCGCCGTGCTGGGTATGCCGCGCACCTATTGGCTGAAAGCCGAGCTGGAGTTTTAATTTAACCGGCATTAACCGACAGGCCGTCTGAAATCTTTTCAGACGGCCTGTAACTTTTGCAAAGCTATCTTAAAGGCCGTCTGAAACGCATATAGTGAATTAACTTAATAATCAGGATACACGTCATGCTCGGGTCAAGCCCGAGCATGACGGCAGTTTGGATATTTCAGACGGCCTGAGGTTTTGCAAAAGCTTCGGCCGATTCGTGCCAAAGTCGGGTAAAATGCAGCTTTTTTATTCCAACAATCTCAACAATCTCTTTATTTTCCGGACTATTTTATGGCAGCAGAAGGTGCGGGCGAACTGGTTAAAATGGTTGCCCTGCTCGGCTCGGCGGTGGTGGCCGTGCCTTTGTTCAAACGCTTGGGGCTGGGTTCGGTACTCGGTTATCTGGCGGCGGGTTTGGTTATCGGCCCGTTCGGCCTGAAACTGTTCGACGACCCGCAGGCGATTATCCATATTGCCGAATTGGGCGTGGTGATGTTTCTGTTTATTATCGGCCTCGAAATGAACCCCTCGCATCTGTGGGCCTTGCGCCGCCAGATTTTCGGTTTGGGCAGTTTGCAGGTGGTGTTGGCCGCCTTTATGCTCACGCTGGTGGGCATTTTCGGTTTCGATGCACCCTGGCAGGTGGCGTTCGTTTGCGCTTCGGGTTTCGTGCTCACTTCTACGGCGATTGTGATGCAGGTATTGGGCGAGCGCAACGAGCTGGCCAGCCGCGGCGGGCAGCGCATGGTGTCGATTCTGCTGTTTGAAGATTTGCTGATTGTGCCGCTGCTGGCGATTGTGTCTTTCCTTGCGCCGCATGATCCGGCGCAGGCCGCCGAAACCGGCTCGGTGTGGCTGAAGCTGGGCACAGCGGCATTATCGGTGGCGGTGCTGGTGGCGGCCGGTTTGTGGTTGCTGAACCCGCTGTTCCGCGTGTTGGCCAAATCCAAGGCGCGCGAAGTGATGACGGCGGCGGCGCTGCTGGTGGTGCTGGGCGCGGCCTTGCTGATGGAAGAAGGCGGCCTGTCGATGGCGATGGGGGCGTTTGTGGCCGGCGTGCTGCTGTCGGAATCCAGTTTCCGCCACCAGCTCGAGGCAGACATCGAACCTTTCCGCGGCCTGCTGCTCGGTCTGTTTTTCCTCGGCGTGGGCATGGCGCTGGATTTAAATGTGGTGGCGCAAAACTGGCAGATTATCGTGTCGGGCGTGCTGGCTCTGATGGCGGCCAAGGCGGCGGTGATTTACTTTGTGGCGCGGGCGGCGAAAAGCAGCCGTGCCGAAGCGGCGGAGCGTGCGGTGATGATGGCGCAGGGCGGCGAATTTGCCTTTGTGCTGTTTTCGGCGGCGTTTTCGCAGAAAGTGATTGATGCCACCGTGAATGCCAATATGACGGCGATTGTGGTGCTGTCGATGGCGCTGACGCCGCTGTTTCTGATTCTGCACGGCAAATACCTCGCCCCGCGCCTGAAGCAGCAAGGTGCGGAACGCGAAAACGATGAAATTCACGAGCAAAAAGCGGTGATTGTGGTCGGCATGGGGCGTTTCGGCCAAATCACCAGCGATATTTTGAATATGTGCGGCTACCCGCTGACCATTATCGACAAAGACCCGGTAATGGTGGACGGCATGAACAAATACGGTGTCAAAACCTATTTCGGCGATGCTTCGCGGCCGGAGCTGCTGTATACCGCCGGCATCGAAAAGGCGCAATTGCTGGTGGTGGCGATAGACGATAAAGAACAGGCGCTGCATATTGTCGAATTCGCCCGCAAGGTCAATCCCGGCCTCAAAATCATCGCCCGCGCTTATGACCGTATCCACACCTTCAAGCTCCATCGTGCCGGCGTGGATGTTGCCGTGCGCGAAACCTTCGATTCCGCCGTGCGCACCGGCCGCACCGCGCTCGAAGTGTTGGGCATGGAAAAAGGCAAGGCCGACGAAATCAGCCGCTTTTATTTCCACCGCGACCGCGCCCATTTGGCGAGAACGGCAGCGATATATGATCCGGCAAAAGCCATCTTCCAAAACGAGGATATGCTCAGGGTATCGAAGCGGGAAGACGCCGAAACCGCCGCCATGATTCAGGCGCTGATGCGCGGCGAAGTGGTGGAATGGCCCGACGAGATGACGGACAGCGACAAAATCTCGTCATTGAAATAAACGTTGAAATAAAGGTCTCGGGCAATACGCGCATGGCCTGACGCCATCGGAAAATATGAAAGGAATATTGATGAACATCGAAAAATTCACCGCCGCAACCAAAGACGTGGGCGGTATCCCTGTCGCCCGCCTGCTGCCGCAGGGCAGCCGCCGCACCATCGGTGCATGGTGCTTTCTCGACCACGCAGGCCCCGCCGAATTCGCGGCAGATTCAGACGGCCTTCAGGTCGGCTCCCACCCCCACACCAATCTGCAAACCTTCACTTGGATGCTGGCAGGCGAAGTGTGGCATCAGGACAGCCTGGGTTTCCGCCAACTGATCCGCCCCAAGCAGGTCAACCTGATGACCGCCGGCACCGGCAGCGCGCGCGGCATCGCCCATACCGAACAAACGCCCGACGGCATCAAGGAATTACACGCCGTGCAATTGTGGATTGCGCTGCCGATGAACCAAGAAATCGAACCCGGTTTCCAACATTATCCCGAGCTGCCCGAATGGCAGGAAAACGGCGTGCACCATGTGCTCACCACCGGCAGCTTCGGCGGCCATACCGCGCCCACTGCCCAACACAGCCCGCTGGTGGGCGTGGATATGCAGTTCGACCAATCCGCACGCATCAGCATTCCCGCACAAGCCGGTTGGGAATACGGCGTGTTGGTGATTGCCGGCAGCATCAGCGTGGGCGGGCAGACCTTTGCTGCTGACGAGCTGGCCTTTATCGAAGCCGGCGGTGCTGAATCGTTTACGCTCGAAGGCGAAGCCGGCAGCCACATCATGCTCTTGGGCGGCGAGCCGCTGCCGCACCCCACCGTGATTTGGTGGAATTTCGTTGCCGACAGCCGCGAAGCCCTGCAACAGGCCGTGGCCGACTGGAACGGCGGCAGCAGCCGTTTCGGTGCGGAAATCGATTTGGGCGGCACCAAGCTGAAACGTTTGGTTGCACCGGAAGTGCCGCAAGGTTTGCGTTAAACAAAGCGGACGGAATTTTTGCAAGCCGTTCAGGCCGTCTGAAATATCCGACTGTCGTCATGCTCAGGCTTGACCCAAACATCTGTTATTCCCTTTAAAACAACAAGATGCCCGGGTCAAGCCTGAGCATGACGCAGAGGTTTTAAGATGCCGAAATAGCTTGAGACCTTTGCAAAAATACCTTAAGGCCGTCTGAAATGCTTAAATCCCGTCATTCCCGCGTAGGCGGGAATCCAGATGGAAATATTGAAGTATTGATTAAACAAATACTTGGATGCCAAGTGTCTGGATTCCCGCCTACGCGGGAATGACGGAATTCAGGTTTTTTCAGATAGTAATTTGAATTTTGCAAAGGTCTCAGCTTGTAAAGGTTTTTGGCCGTCTGAAAAAAACATTGCGGATGTTCAAAGGCCTCAACCTTCAAATAAAAAAACCTTGCGGAAATACCGCAAGGTTTTTTTATAGTGGCTGAGAAATGCGTTCACTCGAAAGGGGTTACTTCCAAACCGAACATCGCGCGGGCGGTGTTGAGCATCTGGCAGCTGAAGCCCCATTCGTTGTCATACCACGAGAACACTTTCACCATATTGCCCGCCGTTACTTTGGTGAGCGTGCTGTCGAAATTGCTGGCTTGGGTGGTGTGGTTGAAATCCATAGAAACCAGCGGCAGGGTGTTGTAACCGAGCACGCCTTTCATCGCGCCTTCGGAGGCGGCTTTCACGATGCTGTTGATTTCCGCCACGCTGGTGTCGCGGCCCGCTTCGAAACTCAAATCAACCAAAGAAACGTTTACCGTGGGCACGCGGATGGCCAGGCCGTCCAAACGGCCTTTCAATTCGGGCAGCACCAAGCCCACCGCTTTGGCCGCGCCGGTTTTGGTGGGAATCATGTTTTCCACGCCGCTACGGGCGCGGCGCAGGTCTTTGTGGCGCACGTCGGTAACGGTTTGGTCGTTGGTGAGGGCGTGGATGGTGGTCATCAGGCCTTTGTTGATGCCGATGCCTTCGTGCAGGGCTTTGGCAACGGGAGCCAGGCAGTTGGTGGTGCACGATGCGTTGGAAACCACGGTCATTTCGGGCGTGAGCACATCATGGTTTACGCCGTAAACCACGGTGGCGTCAACGTCTTCGTCGGCAGGTGCCGAAATCAGCACTTTTTTGGCACCCGATTCGAGATGGACTTTGGCGGCGGCTTTGCTGGTAAACGCGCCGGTGCATTCCATCACCAAATCCACACCCAAGAGTTCCCACGGCAGTTCGGCGGGGTTGCGGGTGGAAAAGAATGGGATTTTGCGGCCGTTGATAATCAGGTGGTTTTCATCGTAGGAAACATCGGCGGCAAAGCGGCCGTGAACGGTGTCGAACTTGGTGAGATGGGCATTGGTTTCGAGGCTGCCGCTGGCGTTTACCGCCACGACTTCGAGTTGTTTTTCCAGTTTGTAATCATAGATTGCGCGCAATACTTGTCGTCCGATGCGGCCGTAGCCGTTGATGGCAATCTTAATGCCCATTTTTTAGTCCTTTTGTGAATAGCGGTGTTGGAAAATATGCAGGCCGTCTGAAACGCTGCTGCGGAAAACGCGGATTATACCGCGTTGTAGTGCGGTGTAGTCAAGGTAAAGTTACAGATCATTACAAGAAATAAAATGGGCTTCCTGAGAGTTAGATAGAACAGCTTAACTTACATTAGAAATCAATTAAAAATCGTTTGTTTTATTTCTGAAATGATGGGAGATTAGTTTTAACTTCAATACATCTAGATAGTGTAGTCACAGTATTTTCAACCACATCGCAATAATTCGGATTTCTATTGCCGCAACAAATGAAGCCAATCTCTTCGCGTAACTCATGGTAATACTCCGCCAACGCTTAAAATCCAAAAAGTGGTTTTCTACCAAGCAGGTGGTAACATACAGATAGCGGACAAAAAACAGCTACTCCTTTGAGCGCTAGTTTCGTCCAAATGCCTTTGTTGCGCCAACGGATGAAGCAGCACTGAGTGTTACTCCAGCCGCCGTAATTGGGCGGCAGGTCACGCGAGGGTACGCCGGTATGCAGTATTCAGAAAACGGCATTGATGAATTGCTTGTTATCTCTTGCCTGATCGCCCCGGCTGTCTTTGCACCCGGGTAAATGGGCTTCGATAAGGCACCATTAATGGTCTGATGTTGGTGGGTAGGTACTTGTTTAGGGTGATGAGGGCAGGATAGTCTCATGTTGTGCGGATTGTGACTACGCTATCTAATCTCGACAGTACAAATGTTTTAATTATCTACAATTTGAAAATACAGGGCAAGTAATAGTTTTGTGAACGTCTCGTGTTATAATTCTACATTTCATTTGCAATAAGGTTTACATCAAATGATTTCTACCAACGGCATTACCATGCAGTTCGGCGCCAAGCCGCTGTTTGAAAACGTGTCTGTGAAGTTCGGCGAAGGCAACCGCTACGGCCTGATCGGTGCCAACGGTTCGGGCAAATCTACTTTTATGAAAATCCTCGGCGGCGACTTGGAGCCGACCAGCGGCGAAGTGGCCATCGAAAACGGCGTGCGTTTGGGCAAGCTGCGCCAAGACCAATTCGCCTACGAAGATATGCGCGTGCTCGATGTGGTGATGATGGGGCACACCGAAATGTGGGCGGCGATGACCGAACGCGATGCGATTTACGCCAACCTCGAGGCCACCGAAGACGACTACATGAAAGCGGCCGAGCTGGAAGCCAAGTTCGCCGAATACGACGGCTACACCGCCGAAGCACGTGCCGCCGAGCTGTTGAGCGGCGTGGGCATCGAAGAGGCGCTGCACAACGCCCAAATGAGCGAAGTCGCTCCCGGTTTCAAACTGCGCGTGCTGCTGGCGCAGGCGCTGTTTTCCAAACCCGACGTTTTGCTCTTGGACGAGCCGACCAACAACCTCGACATCAACACCATCCGCTGGCTCGAAGGCGTGCTCAACGAATACGATTCGACCATGATCATCATCTCGCACGACCGCCACTTTTTAAACGAAGTGTGCACCCATATGGCCGACGTTGACTACAACAGCATCACCATCTACCCGGGCAATTACGACGACTATATGCTGGCTTCGGCCCAATCGCGCGAGCGCGCCATGCGCGACAACGCCAAGGCCAAAGAGAAACTGCAAGAGCTGCAAGAATTCGTGGCGCGCTTCTCGGCCAACAAATCCAAAGCCCGCCAGGCCACCAGCCGTCTGAAACAGGCCGACAAAATCAAAGCCGAAATGGTGGAAGTGAAGCCCTCCACCCGCCAAAACCCGTATATCCGCTTTGAAACCGACGAAAAATCCAAGCTGCACCGCCAAGCCGTGGAAGTGGAAGGTTTGACCAAACGTTTTGAAAACCCGTTGTTCAAAAACCTCAATTTCATTCTCGAAGCCGGCGAGCGTCTGGCGGTTATCGGTCCCAACGGCGCGGGTAAGTCCACCTTGCTGAAACTGTTGGCCGGCGCGTTCGACAGCCAATATTCAGACGGCCTCACCGCCGATGCGGGCAGCATCAAATGGGCGGAAAAAGCCAATGTAGGCTATTACCCGCAAGACCACGAAAACGATTTCGACGTGGACATGAACCTGACCGAATGGATGCGCCAATGGGGCCAGGAAGGCGACGACGAACAGGTTATCCGCGGCACGCTCGGCCGTTTGCTGTTCGGCAGCAACGATGTGGTGAAACAGGTGCAGGTGCTTTCGGGCGGCGAAAAAGGCCGCATGCTCTACGGCAAGCTGATTCTGCTGAAACCCAACGTGCTGATTATGGACGAGCCGACCAACCACATGGACATGGAAAGCATCGAATCGCTGAACATGGCGCTGGAAAAATACAAAGGCACGCTGATTTTCGTGTCGCACGACCGCCAGTTTGTATCCTCGCTCGCCACCCAGATTATCGAGCTGGACGGCAAAGGCGGCTACGAACATTATCTGGGCGACTACGAAAGCTATCTGGAGAAAAAAGGCTTGGTGTAACGCCTGTGCCGAATGCCCGTGCCGGTCTTTTAAACGCTTGCGCTATGCTTCGGCCAAGCCCGGCTGCGGTATGAGTGTTTGGAAAAATGATGCGGATTGAGGCCTTTGCAAAATTCATTTAGGCCGTCTGAAACATCCGATTATCGTCATTCCCGCGTAGGCGGGAATCTAGGTGCCGGGCATTCAAACATTTGTTTAATTGATGCTTTAATATTTCCATCTGGATTTCCGCCTACGCAGGAATGACGGGATTTAAGCATTTCAAACGGCCTGAAACCTTTGCAAAATACGTTTTAATCCTGAATTTATTTATGTTTCGTCATACCCGGGCCTGACCCGGGTATCTGTTATTTTTTTGAAAAAAAAGATGCCCGGGTCAAGCCCGAGCATGACGCAGAGGTTTTAAGATGCCGAAAGGAATTTTGCAAAGGTCTCGGTTGTAGAAAGAATAAAAGGCCGTCTGAAATATTTTCAGACGGCCTTTGTGGTTTACACTGGAAAACCGTTAAACCACGGCTTCTTCTTTCTGCTTCTGCGGTTTGGCCAGATTTTCGCGGCTCAAGCCGAACATCAGCAGCAGCGGGCTGGCCACCAGCACTGAAGAGTAGATACCGAACACGATGCCGATGGTTAAGGCCATGGCAAAGCCGTGCAATGCGGCGCCGCCGAAAATCAGCATCGAAAGCACCATCGCCTCGGTGGAGCCGTGGGTGATGATGGTGCGGCTCATGGTGGCGGTGATGGCATTGTCGATAATCTGCGGCACGGTTTTATTGCGCATCTGCGGTTTGCGGAAGTTTTCGCGGATACGGTCGAACACCACCACCGATTCGTTTACCGAGTAGCCCAACACCGCAAGGATACCCGCCAGCACGGTTAGCGAGAATTCCCATTGGAAGAAGGCGAAGCAGCCGAGAATAATGACCACGTCGTGCATATTGGCGATAATCGCCGACACGGCAAAACGCCACTCGAAGCGCATGGAAAGATAGATGATGATGCCGACAACCACCATGCCCAATGCCAGCAGGCCGTTGGTTACCAATTCGTCGCCCACCTGCGGGCCGATAAATTCGACTTGGCGCAAGGTAACGTCGGGGCTGTCCTGTTTGAGCAGGTTCATCACGTTGTTAGACAACTGGGCCGAAGGCACGCCTTCTTTGTTGGGCAGGCGGATCATAATATGCCGGTTGGTGCCCAATGCCTGCACCTGAACGTCGCCCAGCTTGAGCGTGTCGAGCCGTTCGCGCATCTTGTTAACGTCGGCACCTTGCTGGTATTGCACTTCCATCACCGTGCCGCCGGTAAACTCAACCGAGAAGTTCAAACCTTTGGTAACCAGAAAGAATACGGCCGCGATAAAGGTTACCAGCGAAATAAACGTGGTGAGCTTGCCGTAGCTCATAAACGGGATGTCGCGTTTGATTTTGAATAATTCCATATTGCTTACTCCTTACCGGCCGTTTCGGTTTCGGGTTTCCACACCGAGCCGATAGAAATGCTTTGCAGTTTGCGGCGGCGGCCGTACCACAGGTTAACCAGCGCGCGCGATACCACCACCGACGAATACATCGAGGTGAGAATGCCCAGACAGTGCACCACGGCGAAGCCGCGCACGGGGCCGGAACCGAAAATCAGCAGGGCGATACCGGCAATCAGCGAAGTGATATTGGAATCGACAATGGTTGCCCAAGCGTGCTGATAGCCGAGGTTGATTGCCTGCTGCGGCGGCACGCCCGCACGCAACTCTTCGCGGATACGCTCGTTAATCAACACGTTAGAGTCGATCGCCATACCCAGCGTTAAAGCCAGTGCGGCGATACCGGGCAGCGTCAAGGTGGCTTGCAGCGCCGACAGAATCGCAATCAGAAAGAGAATGTTGGTGGTGAGCGCGATGGTGGAAAACACGCCCATCAGGCGGTAATACACCACCATAAAGGCGGCCACCACGGCAAAGCCCCACAATGTTGAATTAAAGCCTTTGGAGATATTTTCTTTACCCAAAGAAGGGCCGATGGTGCGCTCTTCCACGATTTCCATCGGCGCGGCCAGCGAGCCGGCGCGCAGCAGCAGCGAAGTGTCGTTGGCTTCGGCGGTACTCATGCTGCCGGAAATCTGTACGCGGCCGCCGGTGATGGCGGAGCGGATAACGGGGGCGGTAACCACTTCGGCTTTACCTTGGTCGATTAACACCATCGCCATGCGTTTGCCCACGTTTTGAGCGGTGAGGTCGGCAAAAATATTGCCGCCGGTGCTGTCGAGGTTAATGTTGACGGCGGGCGCGCCCATTTCGTCGAAACCGGGTTGGGCATCGTTGATGTTGTCGCCGGTCAGCTCAACCTGTTTGTTTACCAACGTGGGCTGCGGTTGCTCGCCTGCGCTGTAAAGCAATTCGTAACCCGCCGGCACGTTGCCCGCCAAGGCCGCCTGAACTTGGGCGGGATCGTCGGAAACCATGCGTACTTCCAAGGTGGCGGTGCGGCCGATAATGTCTTTGGCTTTGGCGGTGTCCTGCACGCCGGGCAGCTGCACCACGATGCGTTCCGCACCCGACTGCTGAATCACCGGCTCGGCCACGCCCAATTCGTTAACGCGGTTGTGCAGGGTGGTAATGTTTTGCCTGAGCGCGTCGGTGCGCACTTTGTTGAGCACTTCCTGCGAAAGCGACAACACTAAGTTGTTGCCCTGCGGGGTCAGCGTGGCTTCGGGGAAATAATTGCGCAGCTGCGGCAGCGCCTTCTGTAAATCAGCGCTGTCTTGAAACGGCACAATCAGGCTGTTTTCGGTTTGGCGCACGGTGCCGATGCGGATTTTCTGGCGGCGCAGTTCGCGGCGGATGTCGCCCGAATAACGCTCGAAAGTTTTCTGCATGGCGGCTTTCATGTCCACCTGCATGGTAAAGTGTACGCCGCCGCGCAAATCCAAACCCAAAAACATCGGGTTGGCTTTGATTTTGGCCATCCATTCGGGGCTGTCGGCCAAGAGGTTGAGCGCGGTAATGTAGCCTTCGCCCATGGTGTTTTCGATTACGTCGCGGGCTTTGAGCTGGGTTTCGGTGTCTTTGAAGCGCACTTTCAGCGAATTGTCGGCCACAAACATGCCGTCGGTTTGAATGTTGGCGGCCTTGAGGGCGGCGGCCACGCGCGCTTCGGTTTGGTCGTTGATGATGATGGATTGTCGGTTGGTGGATACCTGCACCGCCGGGGTTTCGCCGAACAGGTTGGGCAGGGTGTAGATGATGCCCAAAATGATCGTGGCGGCAATCAGCAGGTATTTCCAAAGCGGATAACGGTTCATGTTAAACCTTTATTTTATAAATACAAACAGCCGCAGCACGAAGGCGGCGGCTTTTAAGGCGGCGGGCTTACTCGACTTTGCTGGCGATGGCGTTGCGTTCCACTTCAACTTCCACGCCGCGCGCGATTTCCACGGTGAAAAACTGCTCGCCCACTTTGTTGACCGTGCCTTTGAAGCCCGAAGCCAAAATCACTTTGTCGCCGCGTTTCAACTCGGCAATCATCGCTTGGTGGGCTTTGAATTTCTTTTGCTGCGGGCGCATAATCAGAAAGTAGAACACCACCAGAATCAGCACCAGCGGGGCGAACTGCATCAGCATATTGGGTTGGGCGGCATCGGCGGCATAAGCAAAATCAATCATGTTGTCCATTCCTTAAATTGTTGGCGGGCGGCAAACCGTTTGGATTGCCGTCGGAAATAGGCTATTCTAAAGGGCAGGGCGGATTTTTCCAAGAAGTTTCCGTATGGATTAACCATAAATTGCTCAAAAGGCCGTCTGAAAAACTACGCTGCGGCATTGAATAACGGGAAACACGGCAATGAATATCGTCAAACACATACGCACCAAGTTGCGCCGCCTGTTCGGCCGCAAGGCCAAAACGGCATGGATCAGCCATCCGCTGTTTCTGCTGCACGAGCCGGGCACGAGCCATCCCGAATCGCCGCAGCGTATAGCGGCCATCGAGGCGGAGCTTGAGAAACAGGGTATTTTAAGCGCGATGCAGGCCGTGCAGGCGCCAGAGGTGGCCGACAAACAGTTGGCTTTGGTTCACCCGCGCAAGTATCTGCGCTTTTTAGAATCGGTGCAGCCGCCGGCCGGAAAAATCTACCGCCTCGACGATGATACGGTGATGAGCCACGAATCGCTGCACGCCGCACGTTATGCGGCCGGCTCGGTGGTGAAGGCCGTGGAGATGGTGATGAAAGGGGAGGCGTTTAACGCTTTCTGCGCCGCGCGCCCGCCCGGCCATCACGCCCAAACCGACAAAGCCGGCGGTTTCTGCCTGATTAATAACACAGCGGTGGGCGCCATGCACGCCATCGCCAATTTCCGCCTGCAACGTATCGCGATTATCGATTTCGATGTGCACCACGGCAACGGCACGGCGGAAATCTTTAAAAACGACTCGCGCATTTTGTTTTTAAACAGCTTCGGCCAGGGGCTATATCCGTTTCCAGAAGCCGGTTGCGAAGCGGCAGCGAACAGCGTGAACATTGCTTTCGCGCCGAACACCGGCAGCCGCGTGTTCCGCACAAGGATTCGAGAACAATGGCTGCCCCGTTTGCAGGCCTTCAAGCCCGAGCTGGTGTTGCTGTCGGCGGGTTTCGATGCCCACAAGCAAGACGAAACGGGTCGTTTGAACCTGCATGAAGCCGATTTCGCCTGGCTGACCCACAAAATCATCCAGTCTGCCGAGAGCGCCAAAGGCCGCGTGGTATCGGTGCTTGAAGGCGGCTACACGCTGGAAAGTCTGGCTGCGTCGGCTGCCGCGCATCTTTATGTTTTGGCGGGGCTGGGTAAACCTGAGTGCGCGGTTAAATACGACCGGCATTTGAAGCGCGGCTCGAAAGAGAAAAAGCAGAAACACGGCGAAACAAAATAAAACGGATGCGGTGTTGCTGCATTTTGGCTTATTTCTGTTGTTTGCCGGCTTGGGCTAAACGTTTTGCCTTCGTTTATTGGCTTTGCCTCGTTAGTATTTTCAGACGGCCAGCCCGGCATACAGGCCGAGGCCTTTGCAAAAATACCTTAAGGCCGTCTGAAGTTACTGTTTGATTTTTAATCATATTTATTGCATTGCCCGGTATTGCATAAATTTATAACTTTTCGTTATATCTAAAGCTTTTCTACTTATTTCCCTTTGCCGTTACTTTCTGTTACCGTGCTGCCCTGATTTTCAATATCAAAAAGGAAAAAATCATGGCACGTTTAACCGTACACACCGTCGAAACCGCTCCCGAAGCCGCCAAACCGCGCGTGGAAGCCGCGCTGAAAAACAACGGCTTTCTGCCGAACTTAATCGGCGTTTTGGCCAATTCGCCCGAGGCGCTGGCGTTTTATCAGGAAGTGGGCAAACTCAACGCCGCCACCAGCCTGAGTGCGGGCGAAGTGGAGGTGGTGCAGATTATCGCCGCCAAAACCAACGAGTGCGGTTTCTGCGTGGCAGGCCACACCAAACTGGCCACTTTGAAAAAACTGCTTTCCGAAAACGCGATTGCTGCCAGCCGCGCGGTTGACCCCGCCGCGTTTGACGATGCCAAACTTTCCGCGCTGGCCGCGTTTACCGTGGCCGTGATGGCCAACAAAGGCGCGGTTTCCGATGCCGAGCTGCAAGCCTTTTTCGATGCAGGCTACAACCAGCAGCAGGCGGTGGAAGTGGTGTTGGGTGTGGCGCTGGCCACTTTGTGCAACTACACCAACAATCTGGCCAAAACCGAAATCAATCCCGAGTTGAAAGATTTCGCTTAAAAAGCAGGCACGATAGGCCGTCTGAAAAGCTTTTCAGACGGCCTCAAGGTAGTTTTGCAAAGTTCCCGGCCTGAAAGCTTTGAAAAATCTATTGTTATAGTCGAACCGTTTGCTAACGGTTTCGTCATACTCGGGCTTGACCCGGGTATCTTGGATTTCAGCGGCATGAGATACCCGGGTCAAGCCCGAGTATGACGTGCATGCTTGTTATCAAGCTGATTGGCTGTAAGTATTTTCAGACGGCCCGGGCGGATAATGCCAAAACCCTGCCCACCGGCTTATCTTATCCCCCATATTTCCTTTTTCGGAGAACCCCATGTCCCGCGAAACCCTGCTGCAAAACATCGCCGACCTCGTGCAAACCGACCTTGTTCCTTTGGTGGAAGATATCGACCGCAAAGGGCTTTACCCCGAAGACTTTCTGCGCAAAGCGGGCGGGCTGGGCGGTTTTGCCTGCGTGGGTAGCGAGGCCGAAGGTGGCAGCGGTTTGGGTTTGGGCGCGCAGATTGCCGTGTTGCGCGAAATCGGCAAGGCTTGCGGCGCCACCGCCTTTTCGGCATGGTGCCAGGCCGCCTGCGCCTGGTATCTGCACCAAACGCCCAATCAGGCGGTAAAACGCTACCTGCCCGACGTGTTAAGCGGCAAGGTGCTGGCGGGAACAGGAATGTCGAACACCGTCAAACACTTGGCGGGCATCGAAGAACACCTGCTTCAGGCGGCGGAAACCGAAGGCGGCTACATTGTAAACGGCATGCTGCCGTGGGTGTCCAATCTCGGCGAAGACCATATCTGGGCGAACACCGCGCAAACCGGCGGCGGCTATGTGATGTTTATCACCGGTGCCGCGCGCGAAGGCGTGTCGCTGATTGCCTGCCCCGAATTCTGCGCGCTGGAAGGCACGCGCACGTTTGCGATTAAGTTCGACAACGTTTTCGTGCCGCATGAAGACGTTTTGGCCGCGCCCGAACAGTTCGCCGACTTTATCAAAACCATCAAAGCGGGCTTTATCCTGCTGCAAATCGGCATCGGTGCGGGCATTATCGACGGCTGCCTGCACGAAATCGCGCTGGCCGACGTGGGCAGCGAAACCAATTATTTCTTAGACCACGGCCGCGACGCGCTGCAAAAGCGCCATCAGGCCCTGCTGGCGAAAACCATGAAACTGGCCGACGAAGCCTACCTCAACCAGGCCAATATGCTCGAAACCCTGCAAACCCGCGCCGATGCTTCGCAACTGTGCCTCGACGCATCGCAATCGGCCGCCCTGCATGCCGGCGCAAAAGGCTATTTGATGTCCAGCCCCGTACAGCGCCGCCTGCGCGAAGCCATGTTCGTTGCCATCGTTACCCCCGCATTGAAACACCTGCGCAAAGAAATCAGCGATTTGGAGTTTATGGGCGGCGACGAATTTTCGATTTGAACCAATCCAAACAGGCCGTCTGAAAACAATCAACCATGTTTTTCAGACGGCCTGGCCGGCAAAACTCCTTTCCTGCAAAGCAGAGATAAAGTCAATTAGTTTGATAAAGCACACACGTCATACTCGGACCAAATCCGAGTATGACCGAACTGCCCCCCGACACCACACAAGGCAAAACCATGACCGCCGCACTTTCCGTTGACAACCTTTCCCTCGGCTACCAAGAACAGGGCCGTCTGAAAACCATTCTGCAAGATTTTTCCCTAACCGTGGCACAGGGCGAGCTGGTGAGCCTGCTCGGCCCCAGCGGCGTGGGCAAATCTTCGCTGCTGCGCGTGCTGGCGGGGCTGAACCGCCCGCTGCAAGGCCGCGTTTCGCTGTTGGGCGAAAACGTAGAAAAACCGCACCCGCGCGTAGGCTTTGTGTTTCAGACGGCCTCTTTGCTGCCGTGGCTGAACGTGCGCGACAATGTCGCTTTTGGCTTGGACTTCAAAAAACAGCCGCATATCGGCAAAGCCGAGCTGAAAAGCCGCGTGGAAGACGCGCTGGCCGAAGTGGGCCTGAGCCATGCGGCCGACCAGTTTCCGGCCGCGCTTTCGGGCGGCATGGCGCAGCGCGTATCCCTTGCCCGCGCGCTGGCGCGCCAGCCGCAGGTGCTGCTGCTCGACGAACCTTTTTCCGCACTTGACGAAGTGATCCGCGCGCAAATGCAGGATTTGCTGCGCGAAATCGTGAGCCGCCACCAAACCGCCGCCGTGATGGTAACGCACGACATCGATGAAGCCCTGCTGGTATCCGACCGCATTGTGCTGATCGGCCAAACCCCCGGCCGCATCCTCGGTACCTGGCAGCCGCAGCACGCTTTCCCGCGCCACGACAAGCTGTGGGAGATGAACGCCATGCGCGGTGAGATTTTGCAGTCGCTGCACCACGCGCAGCAATACAGCATGCAGGCGAAAACGGTGGATTTTGTGATTTAAACGCCGCAAGGCCGTCTGAAAACGCACCAACC
Organism: Neisseria dentiae; assembly: GCF_014055005.1. Lineage (NCBI taxonomy): Bacteria > Pseudomonadati > Pseudomonadota > Betaproteobacteria > Neisseriales > Neisseriaceae > Neisseria > Neisseria dentiae. The sequence goes on from NZ_CP059570.1 coordinate 870,347, forward strand.
CGATCAAACCGCAACCTGCTTTTGTGAAGAACACCCTATGCACACCCGCCGCGATTTTCTCAAACTTTCCGCCTTGTTCGGCGCCGCTGCCGCCCTGCCGCTGCTGCAAGCCTGTTCCAAACGTGCCTCCGCCGACCCCGACGCACCGCTCACCATCGGCTATCTGCCGATTCTCGATGCCACGCCGCTGTTGGTGGCGCACGGCACGGGGCTGTTCCGGCAAAACGGCGTGGAAACCGTGAAGCCCGTTTTGTTCCGCTCTTGGGCAAGCCTGGTGGAAGCGTTTTTAAGCGGGCAGGTCAACCTGATTCATGTGCTCTCGCCGATGAGCGTGTGGATGCGCTACGGCAGCCGCGCCCCCGTGCGCGCGCTGATGTGGAACCACACCTGCGGCTCGGCGCTGACCGTGCGCCCCGATATCCGGAGCGTGCAGGATTTGCAGGGGCAAACGGTGGCGATACCGTTTTGGTATTCGATACACAACGTGATTGTGCAGCAGATGATACGGCAGGCCGGTTTGCAGGTGGTGGAGAAAAACCCGCGCCAAGGGCAGGTGCGGCTGACGGTGATGCCGCCTTCGGATATGGTGCCGGGGCTGGCTTCCAAGCAGATTGCGGGCTTTATCGTGGCCGAGCCGTTTAACGCGCTGGCCGAAGCCAAAGGCGTGGGCAGGGTGCTGCGCTTTTCGGGCGATATTTGGAAAGACCACGCCTGCTGCCTTTCGATGATGCACGACCACGATATCCAAAACCGCCCCGAATGGGTGCAAAAAGTGGTTACTTCGCTGGTGCAGGCCGCCGCATGGGCGAAAAACCACCGCGTCGAAACCGCCAACCTGCTGGCCAAACAGGGTGTGCAGAAATACACCCCGCACGATGCAAATGTGTTGCGCAGCGTGTTACAGCCCGAGCCGGTGGCATGGGGCAGATATGAGCGCGACGGCGCGGTGAGGCATCTTGATTGGCACCAGAAGCGCATCGATTTTCAGCCTTACCCGTTTCAATCGTATAGCGAAATGCTGGTTACGCTGTTGCAGCAAACCCATTTGGCGGGCGTGAACACGTTTTTGCAGGCGTTAAACCCCGCCGAAGCGGCGAAAGAGCTGTTTGACACGCGCTTTGTGGAAGCGGCGCTAAGGCCGTCTGAAATGATGCAGGCGTTCGGCTTGCAGGGTTTGGCCAGAAAAGAAGTGTTTGAGATTTGATGCGGGCAATCAGCAAGCCTTGAGGGTAGGGCGCGTAGTCGGCCGCGTTGCGGCGGTGTTTTTGTTTAAAAATCCGCTTCACAAGTTTTCTGACTACACGCCCTAATCTGAAACCTTTGAAAAATTTATTAAAGCCGTCTGAAAATTTAACCCGAATACACGGCTTCCGGTAACACTCGCCTGTCATTGCCGGGCTTGACCCGGCAATCCGGCACCGGATATTTCTGAAATATCCGCTTTTTATCTGAGTGGCAAATACTGGATTATCGGGTAAAGCCCGATAATGACGGCATAAAATATTTCAGACGGCCTTAATGAGTTTTGCAAAGCTCGGTTACAACATCGGAGTGTTATGTCGGTTTTTATTTTAATGGCCTTGGCCGCCGGTGCGGCTTTGGCTTCGCAGGCCGCAATTAACAGCCAATTGGCTAAAGGCTTGCTGATGCAGCCGTTGGTGGCCGCAATGATATCGTTTGCGGTAGGCACGGTTGTGCTGCTGGCTTTGTGTTTCTTGAAAGCGGATTTGGCAGGCGCGTGGCAGCAGATGCCGCAGCAGCCCGCATGGAAATATTTGGGCGGCGTGCTGGGTGCGGGGTTTGTGTTTACCACCGTGTTTCTCGCCCCCAAGCTCGGCATTACCAATATGCTGTTTTTCATTATTGTCGGCCAACTGCTCACGGCCGCAGTAATCGACCATTTCGGCTTAATCGGCATGGCTGTCAGGCCGGTGCAGGTGTGGCAGCTTTTAGGGTTGTTGGTGATGGCGGCAGGGTTGGTGCTGTTTTTCTTCGGCCGGCGGCTGTTTGGCTGAAAAGTCTGCCGTGCAGGCCGTCTGAACACATATCATTAGAAAAAAAGGAAAACCATGAAGTCAAACAACTATCTGCTCGGCGGCTTGGGGCTGCTGGCTTTGCTGGCCGTTTGGCAGGCCGGCGCCGTGCTGTTGGCGCAGAATATGCCGCTGGCCAACCTGCTCGCACCCGCGCCGGCGTTGGGCAATCTCGGCGTTCTGCTTTCAGACGGCCAGTTGTGGCCGCATATCTGGGCAAGTTTGCAGCGCGTGTTTGTGGGCTTGTTTTTCGCGCTGCTAATCGGCGTGCCGGTGGGGTTTGCATTGGGGCTGTCGCCTAAAACCGAGCAGGCCGCCAGCCCCGCTTTTCAGTTTCTGCGCATGATTTCGCCGCTTTCGTGGATGCCGGTGGTGGTGATGCTGTTCGGTATCGGCGATGCGCCGATTTATTTCCTGCTTGCCTTTGCAGCTGTGTGGCCGATTATCCTCAACACCGCATCGGGCGTGAAAAATATCAACAAACAGTGGCTGGAGCTGGGCCGCTCGCTTTCGGCCACCAAGGGCGAAATGCTGTTTAAAATCATGTTGCCCGCAGTAACCGGCGATATTCTGAACGGCCTGCGGCTGGCCATCGGCATCGTGTGGGTGGTGTTGGTGCCGTGCGAAATGCTGGGCGTAAACGAGGGGTTGGGTTATTTTATTCTCGATACCCGCGACCGTTTGGCTTATTCGGAGTTGATGGCCGCCATCGTGTTAATCGGCTTAATCGGCTGGGCGCTCGACAGCGGTTCGCGCAAACTGGGCAACTGGTGGAAGCACGGTTAGCGGCACCTGCCGGTCGGCTGCCCCTGATATCGGCGGGAATATGGCGGCTTACCGGCTTCAAGAATCCCGTTTGTGCAAAAGCACTTGATTTCGGGTTTGCACAGTAACAATACGGGGGTTTCAACAAAACAAACAGGCCGTCTGAAAACACTTCAGACGGCCTGTTCGTTATCACTTCAAGGGATTAAGCGTAGAACGCGTAGGCCCACAAAGCAACGAGGAATATACAGAGAATATTCAGCAGCAAACCCACGCGCATCATATCTTTCTGTTTCACCAACCCCGTGCCGAACACGATGGCGTTGGGCGGGGTGGCAACCGGCAGCATAAAGGCACAAGAGGCGCCGACGCCGATCACAAACACCATCACTTCTTTCGGCAGCCCCATCTGGGTGGCCACGCCGGCGAAAATCGGCACCAACAGCGCGGCAGAGGCGGTGTTGCTGGTGAATTCGGTTAAGAAGATGATGAAAGTGGCCACGATGAAAATCACAATCAGCGGATGGGCCAAAGCAAAAGTGGTGGCAACCTGTTGGCCGATGGCTTCGGAGGCGCCGGAAACCTGCATCAGGTTGCTCAGGCAGATGCCGCCGCCGAAGAGCATCAGCACGCCCCAGTCGGTGTTGCGGGCCACTTCTTTCCAGCGCGCCACGCCCAACACCACCACGGTAACGGCGGCAGTCAGCGCAACAACGGTGTCGGGGTTGGAAATGCCGAACACGTCTTTGATTTTAGAGCCGAATATCCACGCGGTGGCGGTGGCGATGAAAATCAGCATGGCCAGCACGCGGTGCAGCGTCCACGGAATATGTTCGGCTTTCACTTCCACGCGCTCACTCAGATTGGGGCGCAAAATGATGTAGAGCGAAAACAGCATCAGCGGCAGCATCAGCAGCATCATGGGCAAGCCCATTTTCATCCAGCCCATAAAGTCCAGGTCCAGCGCTTTGGCGGCGATGGCGTTGGGCGGCGAACCCACAATGGTGCCCAAACCGCCGATGCTGGCGCAGTAGGCGATGCCGAGCAGCACGAACACGAAGGTTTTGCGCTCTTTTTCTTTATCCAGGTGGTCCATCATGCCCATGGCCAGCGGCAGCATCATGGCGGCGGTGGCGGTGTTGCTGATCCACATCGATAAGAACGCGGTTACAACAAACAACATCAGCACCGCCACTTTCATATTGCCGCGCGAAAGCGAAATCAGCCACACAGCGATTTTGCGGTCGAGCCGCTGCATATGCAGGGCGGCGGCGAGTGCGAAGCCGCCGAAAAAGATATAGATAATCGGGTCGGAAAAGCTGCTCATGGCCTTTTTGATGTCCATGTCGGGAAAGCCCAACAACACGGCCAGCAGCGGCACCATCAGCGCGGTTACGGTGATGTGCACCGCTTCGGTAAACCACATAATCGCCACAAACACCAACACGGCAATGCCTTTGTTGGCGTTGGTGTCGTAGGGCAGGATATGGTAGATACCGAAGCTGACGATGGCTGCGATAATGGCGGTGAACAGGCCTTTGAAATCGGTTATCGGCGCCTGCGCGCTGAGCAACTCGATATTTTCGGGTCGGTTTTTATCAGGAGTCATGGTGTAGTTTCCTGTTTGTTGGAAAATCGGCGGCGGGTGCCTGCCGGGCGTTGAGATTGGAAGGGCAGTATAAGTGTAAGCCGATGTAGCTGTAAAGAATCTGTAAACAAACCTTTCCGGCAAAACGCCGGCGCCCTTGCTTTTTCAGACGGCCTTCGCTATAACCGCCCTTATTTCGCAATATTGCGGCGGCAGACAGAAAGTGTAAAGCATGGATTCAACCCAATCTCATCCGCACACCCTGCGTTATTTGTGGCTGCTGGTTTTGGCGGCGGCTTCGGTGCTGATGATTACCATGGGCATCAGGATGTCGCTGGGGCTGTTTGTGCAGCCCATGGTGCGCGATACCGCTTTGAGCATCACCGGCATCAGCTTTGCGATGGCGGTAACGCAGCTGATGTGGGGCGTATCGCAGCCGCTGACCGGCGCGCTCGCCGACCGCTTCGGCGCGTGGCCGGTGATTTTTTGGGGAACGCTGCTGCTGGCTGCCGGTTGCGCGCTGGTGCCGTGGCTGCCCACCACTTGGGGGCTGACTTTAACGGTGGGCGTGATGGTTGCGTTTGGAGCCGGGGCGGGCAGTTTTTCGATTTTGATGAGCCAAGTGGCCAACAAAGTGCCGCCGCAGATGCGCGGCACGGCTTCGGGCATTGTGAACGCGGGCGGATCGTTCGGGCAGTTTCTGTTCGCACCGATAGTGCAGGGGCTGATTTTTCTGCCTGCCGCAGGCTGGCGCGGCGCGATGTATGCGCTGGCGGCCATCAGCCTGCTGGTGATTCCCGTTTCGCGCTGGCTCACGCGCGGCGATGCCGAGGTTGCGGTTCAGACGGCTGCTGCGGCAAGCGGCGGCCAAACCTTAAAACAGGCTTTGGCGCAGTCGTTTAAAGACCGCAGTTATATCCTGCTGCACTTGGGCTTTTTCACCTGCGGTTTTCATATCGCCTTTCTGGTTACGCACCTGCCTTCCGAAGTGGCGCTGTGCGGCCTGCCGCCCGCCGTGGCTTCGTGGTCGTTGGCGATTATCGGCCTTGCCAACGTTGTCGGCAGCCTGATGGTGGGGTGGGCGGTCGGCCGCTGGCGCAGCAAATATCTGCTGTTTTGGATGTATGCCTCGCGCGCGCTGCTGATTGCGGCATATCTGGCCATGCCGCGCACCGATGTAACGTTTTACCTGTTCGCCGCAGGGCTGGGGTTAACATGGCTGGCCACCGTACCACCCACCGCCGCCATCGTCGGCAAACTCTTCGGCGTGCGCTATTTGGCCACTTTGTTCGGCTTAACCCTGTTGTCGCACCAAATCGGCGGCTTTTTCGGCGCCTATCTGGGCGGCTGGGCCATCACGGCATTCGGTGATTACGGCTGGATGTGGTATGCCGACATGGCGCTGGCCGCTGCGGCAGCGTTATTGAACCTGCCGATTCGCGAAAGCAAAGTACAGCGTGCATAGCAATAAGCGGTTGTGCCGGATAAACTGAAATTTAAATTATTGGCATATAAAGGCTTCAGGCCGTCTGAAAATATTATTTCAGACGGCCTGAAGCCTTTGAAAGCCTTATCGTTTTTTAAACACTTGAATCATATTCGGCTTCGAATGCCGACCGGATTCCAACATCACTGCCCACTGCCTGCCTCGTCATCAAGCTGTTTGAGCCAGGCGAGTTTTTCGCCGATTTTGATTTCGAGGCCGCGCGGCACGGGTTGGTAGAAATCTGGCTCGGCCAGGCCGTCGGGCATATAGCTTTCGCCTGCGGCATAGGCGTGCGGCTCGTCGTGGGCGTAGCGGTATTCGCGGCCGTAGCCCAGCTCTTTCATCATTTTGGTGGGGGCGTTGCGCAGATGCACGGGTACTTCGTCGCTGGCGTTGTTTTTCACGAAATCGCGCATTTGGTTGTAGGCCGTGTAGCCGGCGTTGGATTTGGCGGCGGCGGCCAGATAGAGCACGGCCTGCGCCAGCGCGAGTTCGCCTTCGGGCGAACCCAAGCGCTCATAAGTGGCGGCGGCTTCGTTGGCAATCTGCATGGCGCGCGGGTCGGCCAGGCCGATATCTTCCCAAGCCATGCGCACGATGCGGCGGGCGAGGTAGCGCGGGTCGGTGCCGCCGTCGAGCATACGGCAAAACCAATACAGCGCGGCGTTGGGGTGGGAGCCGCGCACGGATTTGTGCAGGGCGGAAATCTGGTTGTAAAAGCTCTCGCCGCCTTTGTCGAAGCGGCGGATTTGCGCGCCCAGGCTTTCGGCGAGAAACTCGGGAGTGAGTTCGTTCAGGCGGCGGGTGGCGGCGGCGCGCAGCAGTTGTTCCAACAGATTCAGCAGCCGGCGCGCGTCGCCGTCGGCGGTGTTGCACAACAGTTCGCGGGCTTCATCGTTTATGGCAAAGCCTCGGTAATCGGGCAGGGCGAGCACTTTATCAATCAGTTGCTGCAAATCCTGCGCCGAGAGCGGCTGCAACACATACACCTGCGCGCGGCTTAACAGGGCGGGGTTGACTTCGAACGAAGGGTTTTCGGTGGTGGCGCCGATAAAGGTAAGCAGGCCACTTTCCACATGGGGCAGAAACGCATCCTGCTGGGCTTTGTTGAAGCGGTGCACTTCGTCGACAAACAAAATCGTTGCGCGCCCCTGTTGCAGAGCGGTTTCGGCTTTCAGAATGGCTTCGCGGATGTCTTTCACGCCCGAAAACACGGCAGACACGGGCAGAAACTGGGCATTGAAACTCTGCGCCAGAATTCGCGCCAGCGTGGTTTTGCCCACGCCCGGCGGCCCCCACAGCAGCATGGAATGCGGCTTGCCGCCTTCCACCGCCACCCGCAGCGGCTTGCCTTCGCCGATTAAGTGCTGCTGGCCGATAACGTCGTCGAGCGAGTGCGGGCGCAGGCGTTCGGCGAGCGGGGCGTCGGGCTGGCGGGAGAACAGGTCTAGCATGGCGGTTTCCGTTGCGAAGTTTCCCCGCATTATAACGTGTAAGCAGCAGCCCGATGCGGTACAATAACACCTGTTTTGTTTCAGACGGCCTTCGGATGATGAAAACCGAACGCAGAAGATATTCCCCCCAATGTTTTGCAATGGGCAGTTTCGCCCCGGAGTGTGGGAAAATCAACGGCCGGATAAGAATTTTTACCACTTGTTTGAAAAAGGGAAATCATGAAAAAAATCATTGCACTGCCGTTTGCCTTACTGCTCGCCGCCTGCACCGCCGGCGGCAATATGAACAGCGGTTTGGGCGTAGGCAACTCTTTGATAACGGCGGCGGTGGACAGCCAATGCCGCGCCGAACTGAACAAACGCAACGAATGGCGCATGATCGCGCTGGCGATGACGGCCGAAAAGCAGCAGGAATGGGAAGACAAAATCTGCGGCTGCGCCAGCGAAGAAGCCCCCAACCAGATGACCGCCAACGAAATGGTGCAGATCGTCAACCCCGCCACCCGCACGCAGGCCGTGGCCTCGGTAACCGCCAAAACCGTAACCGCCTGCATGAAACGTTTATACCGTTAACCTTTTCAGACGGCCTGTTTATATGCAGCAGGCCGTCTGAAAACATTTGATGCCGTTTGGCGTTTACCCGATTATTTAAGAAACCGAACCATGAAATATATCAGCACCCGCGGAGCCACCGCACCCAAACCGTTCAGCGAAGTATTATTGATGGGGCTTGCGCCCGACGGCGGCCTGATGCTGCCCGAACACTACCCGCAAATCGACGGGGCGACCCTGCAAAAATGGCGCGGCCTGAGCTATCCCGAACTGGCGTTTGAAATCATGAGCCTGTTTGTTACCGATATTCCCGCCGCCGACTTGCGCGATATCGTCAACCGCACCTACACCGCCGAAACTTTCGGCAGCGCCGAAATCACGCCCGTGCGCACACTTTCGGACGGCATCAAAATCCAAGCGCTTTCCAACGGCCCCACGCTGGCGTTTAAAGACATGGCCATGCAGTTTTTGGGCAACGCGTTTGAATACGTGCTGGCCAAAGAAGGCAAACAGCTCAACATTCTCGGCGCCACCAGCGGCGACACCGGCTCCGCCGCCGAATACGCCCTGCGCGGCAAAAAAGGCGTTAATGTGTTCATGCTCTCGCCAAACGGCAAAATGAGCAGCTTCCAGCGCGCGCAGATGTTCAGCCTGCAAGACGGAAACATCCACAACATCGCCGTTGACGGCATGTTCGACGACTGCCAAGACATCGTAAAAGCCGTGCAAAACGATGCCGGCTTCAAAGCGCAATACCACATCGGCACCGTCAACTCCATCAACTGGGGGCGCATCGTGGCGCAAGTGGTGTATTACTTCGCCGGCTATTTCAAAGCCACCGAAAACAACGCGCAAAAAGTGAGCTTCTGCGTGCCCAGCGGTAACTTCGGCAACATCTGCGCCGGCCACATCGCCCGCCAAATGGGCCTGCCCATCCGCCGCCTGATTGTCGCCACCAACGAAAACGACGTGCTCGACGAATTTTTCAAAACCGGCGCCTACCGCCCGCGCACCGCCGAACACACCCACGTTACCTCCAGCCCCTCGATGGACATTTCCAAAGCCTCCAACTTCGAGCGTTTCGTGTTCGACCTGATGGGCAGAAACGCAGCGGAAATCCAAACATTATGGGCAGAAGTCGGCAGCGGCAAAGGTTTCGACTTGGCGGCGAAACTGCAAGAAGCGCACGAAAAATACGGCTTTGTCTCCGGTAAAAGCAGCCACCGCGACCGCTTGGAGACCATCGCCGAAGTTTACCGCACCGACGGCGAATTAATCGACCCGCACACCGCCGACGGCGTGAAAGTGGCGCGCGAAGTACGCGAAGCGGGCGAAACCATCGTCTGCCTCGAAACCGCCCTGGCTGCCAAATTTGAAGACACCATACACGAAGCCGTAGGCCGCGTAGCCGTGCCGCGCCCAGCCGCGCTTGCAGGCTTGGAGCAGCTGCCCCAGCGCGTAACCGTGGTGCCCAATGATGCGCAGGCGGTGAAAAACATTATCCGCACAACCTTGGATCAGGCCGTCTGAAAAACGCCCTGCCGGGCAAACATTGTGATGAGAAATGTTTTTGTTTAGAATGCCGTATTTTTAATCAAACAGAGACCTTTGCAAAACCCCCAGATATGGATGCAGTTCAAGGCGTAGCAGCGCAGCGAGCGCAGACATAACATAGAGTTAGGCAAGCGAGCGAGCAGTACCCTAAAGGGCATAAACACACAACGAAGAAGTGCGCCGCAGATGGGGGGTTGCATAGGTCTCAAACAATGATTTTTCAGACGGCCTTGAGGCCGTCTGAAACCGTATTTCATTTTTATCGTTCTCAAAAGAAAGTATCCGAATGGCAGCGTTCAACACCCAAACCGTTCTTTCCGTACACCATTGGACGGATTCCTACTTTACCTTCACTTGCACCCGCGACGATTCGCTGCGTTTTGAAAACGGCCAGTTCGTGATGGTGGGCCTGATGGTGGACGGCAAACCGCTGATGCGCGCATACAGCGTGGCCAGCGCCAACTGGGAAGAACACCTCGAATTCTTCAGCATCAAAGTGCCCGACGGCCCCTTGACCAGCCGCCTGCAACACCTGAAAGTGGGCGACGAAGTGTTGGTGAGCAAAAAGCCCACCGGCACCCTGATCTGCGGCGACCTGAACCCCGGCAAAAACCTCTACCTGCTCTCTACCGGCACCGGCATCGCCCCGTTTTTGAGCATCACCAAAGACCCGGAAGTTTACGACCAGTTTGAAAAAGTGATTCTGGTGCACGGCGTGCGCTACAAAAAAGATTTGGCTTATTACGACCGCTTCACCAAAGAGCTGCCCGAACACGAATACCTGGGCGAGCTGGTCAAAGAAAAACTGATTTACTACCCCGTGGTATCGCGCGAAGAATACCCGCACCGCGGCCACATCACCGACTTAATGAAAAGCGGCAAAATGTTCGCAGACATCGGCCTGCCGATGATGAACCCCGAACACGACCGCGCCATGCTGTGCGGCAGCCCCGCCATGCTGAAAGACATCAGCGCAGTGCTGGACGAATTCGGCATGAAAGTTTCGCCGAAAATGGGCCAACGCGGCGATTATCTGATCGAACGCGCATTTGTGGACCAATAATCCGTGTAGGAAATGATCGGGTTGTTTACACAACAGGTTGGGAATGAAGCCTGTAAAACCTCAAAAAGGGGGGTCGCCTTTCAGGCTCTTGTGGGGCTTGACGGTGTTATAAAAGTTAACAAAACGACATAACTCTTTTTGCCGGAGCGCCGAATCCTTAAACGGATGCTTGTCATGCCACATTTCCATTAAGGTACGGATAACCCGCTCGGCTTTACCATTGGTTTGCGGCCGGGCAACACGGGTGAATTTTTGGCTTATGTTGTTTTGCACACAGGCAATGCCAAACGGGTGCTCCGCATTGCCACGATTTCCACACCGTTGTCGGAATAGGCGCATTCGATGGTATAGGGACAACAATCTATCACATCGCGCAAAAGAAATTTGGCTGCGCTGGCTGCTGTACGGTCCGGCAATATTGCAGCATACAGCTCGCGGGAAAAATCATCAATGGCAACAAACAGATAATCCCGAGGGTCGGTTGCTTTTTGGTTTTGTAGCAAAGGCAGCCGTTTGGTATCGAAATGAACCATTTCGCCGGGATAGGATTGGTTGTAACGCTTTGCCTGTTTTTTGAGTTTCTCTTCGATTTCCCGCTCAACTTTAGCCAGGCGTTTCATGCCGTATTTGGCTTGTTTAAAGCGGTTGTTGGTGCTTTTTTGCGGGGTGAGCAGCCGCAACCGGGCTGCTTTGAGTATGCGGTAAATCGTTACTCTGCTGACACGGTATTGTTGTGCCAACGAAGTTACACTGATTTTGTCTTGTGTATAAGCGCGCCAAATGGCCTGGCGGTTATGCGGGGTTAGCCGGGTATTTTTATGGATGTTCATGCAGTATTGTCTTTACAAATACTGTAAACAACGCTAGCTTTTCCTACATGTTATCTCTGTTGAAACAAAAAGATGCCCGGGTCAAGCCCGGGCATGACGCAGAGATTTGAAGATGTTGAAAGGAATTTTGCAAAGCTTACAGGCCGTCTGAAAAAGTTTTTCAGACGGCCTGTTATTTTGTATTGTATCTAAACAATAATTGATTTACCGAGATCTTTGCAAAACCCCATCTGCGGCGCATTTCTGCGTTGTGTGCTGCTCGCTCGCTTGCCTATCGTGTGATATGTCTGCACTCGCTGCGCTGCTACGCCCACATCCGGGGGGGGCAGAGGTATCTTGCCGTATCAACTTACAACGCCGCCAGCACGGCATCGCCCATTTCGGAGCAGGAAACCAAACGCGTGCCTTCTTCGTAGATGTCGCCGGTGCGGCAGCCTTGTTCCAACACTTTCTGCACGGCCTGTTCGATTTGCTGCGCGCGTGCTTCGTCGTTCAGGCTGTAGCGCACCAGCATGGCGAGCGACAGAATCGTGGCCAGCGGGTTGGCTTTGTTTTGGCCGGCGATGTCGGGCGCGGAGCCGTGCGAAGGTTCGTATAAACCTTTGCCGGTTTCGTTGAGGGAGGCCGAGGGCAGCATACCGATGGAGCCGGTGAGCATCGAGGCTTGGTCGGAAAGAATGTCGCCGAAAATATTGCCGGTGGCGATCACGTCGAACTGTTTGGGCGCGCGCACGAGCTGCATGGCGGCGTTATCGACATACATATGGCTTAATTCCACGTCGGGGTAGTCTTTGGCGGTTTGGTTGAAAATCTCTTTCCACAGCTCGGTGGTTTCCAAAACGTTGGCTTTATCCACCGAACACAGTTTCTTGCCACGTTTCTGTGCGGCTTCAAAGGCGACTTTGGCGATGCGGCGGATTTCGCCCTCGCTGTATTTCATGGTGTTGAAACCTTCGCGCTCGCCGTTTTCCAGCGTGCGGATGCCGCGCGGTTCGCCGAAATAAATGTCGCCGGTGAGTTCGCGCACAATCAGAATATCCAAACCGGCCACCACTTCGGGTTTCAGGGTGGAGGCGTTGGCCAGTTCTTTATAAAGAATGGCGGGGCGCAGGTTGGCAAACAGGTTCAGGTCTTTGCGGATGGCCAACAGGCCGCGCTCGGGGCGCAGCGGCCGGTCGAGGTTGTCGTATTGCGGGCCGCCCACCGCGCCCAGCAGCACCGCATCGGCGGCGCGGCACAGGTTTTGGGTGAATTCGGGGTAGGGGTGGCCGTATTCGTCGTAGCCTGCGCCGCCGATGGGGGCGTATTGGTATTGCACGTCGAGGCCGTCTGAAATCAGTTTGTCTAGCACGCGCACGGCTTGGGCGGTGATTTCGGAGCCGATGCCGTCGCCGGGCAGAATGACGATTTGTTTGCTCATTTCGGGTTTCCTTTGTCGATCGGTTAGCTGAACGGGCCTGATTGTACCGTTTTTCATTGGAAAGATGTTGCCGTTCGCAAGGTTTTCAGACGGCCTTTGTGCCGATAAACCCTCATGCCGTCTGAAAAACATTATGAGGCCTTTGCAAAACCGTCAGATGTGGATGCAGTTCAAGGCGTAGCAGCGCAGCGAGCGCAGACATAACATGAAGTTAGGCAAGCGAGCGAGCAGCGCACAACGCAGAAATGCGCCGCAGATGGCGGTTTTGCAAAGGTCTCATTATAATGCCGCTTATGAAACAGATTACCTCCGCCCGCAACGAACAGCTCAAACACGCGGCAAAACTGCTTGCGCACGGCAAAACCCGCCGCGAACACGGCCAAACCGTGATCGAAGGCGTGCATCTTTTACAGGTTTATTTGCAGGCGGGCGGGGAGCCGCTTCAGGTTTATGTGCCTGAAAACAAACGGCATCTGAGCGAAGTGGCGGCGTTGCTGGCGCAGCTGCCCGAAAACCGGATTACGCTGGCATCGGCGGGCGTGCTCTCGAAAATCAGCGGGCTTGCCGAAGCCGAAGAAGTGCTGGCGTTAATCGAAATTCCCGCATCCGGCGCATTGCCGCAGCAGGGCGACTGCGTGGTGCTCGACCGCGTGCAAGACCCGGGCAACGTCGGCACCATCATGCGCAGCGCGGCGGCGGCCGGCGTGAAGCAGCTGGTTTTGGGCAAAGACTGCGCCGATGTGTGGTCGCCGAAAGTTTTGCGCGCCGGCATGGGGGCGCACTTTCTGCTGAATGTGTTTGACCGCGCCGATTTGGCGCAATGGTGCGCGGGCTACGCCGGCAACGTTTGGGCAACCGCTTTATCCGAAACAAACGAGCGCAACCTTTACGGCATGGATTTAACCCTCCCCGCCGCCTGGGTGTTCGGCAACGAAGGCAGCGGCGTGAACGCGGAATTGCTGGCGCGCGTAACCGGCTGTGTGAAAATACCCATGGCGGGGCAAACCGAATCGCTCAACGTGGCGATGGCGGCAACAGTGTGTTTGTTTGAGCAGATGCGCCAACGGCTTTAGTTATATTTTTCAGACGGCCTGCCCGCCGAAGAAAGGCCGTCTGAACAACCGGACCACCCACAAGGAATACTTGATAATGTTTGACGAATCTTCACAACAACGGCTCGCACAGCTGCTCGACCCCAAAGCGGAAACCGGCGCCACCATGCGCTGCGACGAAGTGCAGGCGTATATGTTGGCGCTGTTAACCGGCCCCGACGAGCTGAACACCGGCGAATGGCTGCCCGAAGTGATGGGCGGCGAACACCTTTTCACCCCGGCCGAAGAGCAGGAAATCGAATCGCTGGTGCTGGAGATGGTGCTCGATATGCGCATGAAGCTCGACGGCAGAATGCTGCCCGACTTATGGCTGTATGACGACGAAGCGGGCAACCCCGATTTCCACACCTGGTGCAACGCTTATCTGTATGCGCTCGACGTGGTGCCCACCGACTGGTTCGAGGCCGCCAACGACGAAGAATTCGAAGATTTGTTCTACCCCATCATGGCCTTGGGCGGCATCTACGACGAAGACGAAAACGGCGAAATGGTGCTGCACTTAACCAACCGCGAGTTAACCCAGCTCGAATCGGAGCTGCCCCATGTGCTGCTGGATATTTACTACTACTGGCAGAGCGTGAAAAACAAACCGCAAACCGTGCGCCGCGAAGGTGCCAAAATAGGCCGCAACGACCCCTGCCCGTGCGGCAGCGGCAAAAAATACAAAACCTGCTGCGGCAAAGAGCAGTAAACATCAGGCCGAGACTTTTGCAAAAATCCGTTTTAATGCTGAATTTATTTATATTTCGTCATACTCGGGTCAAGCCCGAGTATGACGTAAGTGTTTTAAGGTGTCGGAAAGAATTTTACAAAGGCCTCAGGCCGTCTGAAAACATTTCAGACGGCCCAACCCACCACCAAGCGGACTTTCATTAATGAACCGATTCGATTTAAACGCCGCCATCGGCATCAACCGCAGCGATGCCCCGTTTTTCCAAGCCGAATGGCCGGCGCCCGCCAATGTGAAAACCCTGATCACCACCCGCAACAGCGGCGTAAGCGAAGGCATATACCGCAGCCTGAACGTGGGCGCGCATGTGGGCGACAACCCTGATCATGTGCAGAAAAACCGCGAAATAGTCGGGCGGCAAACCGGCGTACCGGTGGTGTATCTCAACCAAATCCACAGCACTGTTGTGGTCAACGCCGCCGACCATATCGGAGGCTCACCGCCCGATGCCGATGCCTCGTTCGACACCACCGGCACCGCCGCCTGCGCCAGCATGACCGCCGACTGCCTGCCCGTGCTGTTTTGCGACCGCGCAGGCACGGTGGTGGCCGCCGCACATGCAGGCTGGCGCGGCCTGGCAGGCGGCGTGCTGCAAAACACCATTGCCGCCATGAACGTGCCGCCCGTTGAAATCATGGCCTATCTCGGCCCCGCCATCGGCCCCGAAGCCTTCGAGGTGGGGCAGGATGTTTACGACGCTTTCTGCGCGCAAAACCCCGCCGCCGGCCAAGCCTTCGAACCGATCGGCGGCGGTAAATACCTGGCCGATATTTACCGCCTTGCCCGCCTGGTGTTGCAAAACGAAGGCGTGGGCATGGTTTACGGCGGCAACCGCTGCACCGTGCTGGAGCGCGACACCTTCTTCTCTTACCGCCGCGACGGCCAAACCGGCCGCATGGTCAGCGTAATCTGGCTGGAAAAACGGTAGTTTTAAAAGCGCGGATATTTCAATAACAGGCCGAGACCTTTGCAAAAATACCTTAAAGCCGTCTGAAATGCTTAAATCCCGTCATTCCCGCGTAGGCGGGAATCCAGATAGAAATATTGAAGCATTGATTAAACAAATACTTGGATGCCAAGCGTCTGGATTCCCGCCTACGCGGGAATGACGGAGTTCGGATTTTTTAGATAGCAATTTGAATTTTGCAAAGGTCTTAGGCCGTCTGAAAAGGTTGTTCGCTTTCAGACGGCTTTAAGGTATTTTTGCAAAGGTTTCAGCCCTGCGGTTTAACGCGAAAAACCGCCGAATGCCTGCCGAAAACGCAGGCATTGCGGTACAATGCCGCTTTCTTTATCCAACCAACTGCCGAAACATCATGAAAGCCAGCCGATTTTTCATTTCCACCTTAAAAGAAGCCCCCGCCGAAGCCGTGTTGCCCAGCCACCAATTGATGATACGCGCCGGTCTGATTAAAGCCGCCGCTTCGGGTTTGTATACTTGGATGCCGATGGGCTTGCGCGTTTTGCGCAAAGTGGAAAACATCGTGCGCGAAGAAATGAACCGCGCCGGCAGCGTAGAATTGCTGATGCCCGTGGTGCAGCCCGCCGAATTGTGGCAGGAATCCGGCCGCTGGGAGTTTTACGGCAAAGAGCTGCTGCGCATCAAAGACCGCCACGAGCGCGATTTCTGCATGGGGCCGACCTGCGAAGAAGTGATTACCGACATCGTGCGCAAAGAAATCACCAGCTATAAGCAACTGCCGAAAAACTTCTACCACATCCAAACCAAATTCCGCGACGAAGTCCGCCCCCGTTTCGGCGTGATGCGCGCGCGCGAATTCGTGATGAAAGATGCCTATTCGTTCCACACCGATTACGAATCGCTGGTTAACGACGGCTACCAGCCCATGTATGATGCCTATTGCCGTATTTTCGACCGCCTGGGCCTGAACTACCGCCCCGTTGCCGCCGACACCGGCAGCATCGGCGGCACCGGCTCGCACGAATTCCAAGTGCTGGCCGAAAGCGGTGAAGACGTGATTGCCTACAGCGACGCTTCCGATTACGCCGCCAACGTGGAGCTGGCACAAACCCTGCCGCAAACGGGCGAACGCGCCGCCGCCGCAGAAACCCTCACCAAAGTGCACACGCCCAACGTGAAAACCATCGCCGCATTGGTGGAATTTTTGAATATCCCCATTGAGCGCACGCTGAAATCCATCGTAGTGGAAGGCGAAGAAGAGGGCGAACTCGTGCTGCTGCTGTTGCGCGGCGATCATGAGTTTAACGACATCAAAGCCGAAAAACTGCCTGCCGTGAAATCCCCGTTAACCATGGCCGCGCCCGAAGCCATTCAGACGGCCTTCGGTGCCAACGGCGGCTCGCTCGGCCCCGTCGGTTTCAAAGGTAAAGTCTATGCCGACTATGCCTGCGAAAAACTGGCCGACACCATTATCGGCGCGAACGAAGACGACTACCACTACACCGGCTTCAACTTCGGCCGCGACTGCCCCGAGCCGGAATTTGTCGATTTGCGCAACGTGGTGGAAGGCGACCCCAGCCCCTGCGGACAAGGCCGTCTGAAACTGGCGCGCGGTATCGAAGTCGGCCATGTATTCCAATTGCGCGACAAATACTCCCAAGCCATGAACGCCGGCTTTCTCGACAACAACGGCAAAGCGCAAATCATGGAAATGGGCTGCTACGGCATCGGCATCACCCGCATCGTGGCCGCCGCCATCGAGCAGAACCACGACGAACGCGGCATCATCTGGACCGACGCGATGGCGCCGTTCCAAGTGGTGATCGTGCCGATGAACTATAAAAAATCCGACGCCGTGAAAGAAGCCGCCGATTATCTTTACGCCGAACTGCTGGCGCAAGGCACCGACGTATTGCTCGACGACCGCGACGAGCGCGCCGGCGTATTGCTTAACGATTCCGAGCTGCTCGGCATTCCCCACCGCATCGTTATCGGCGACCGCGGCCTGAAGGAAGGCACCGTCGAATACGCCCGCCGCACCGACGGCGAAGCGCAAAGCGTAGCGGTGAAAGAAGCCGCCGCCAAAGTGTTGGCTGCGCTGAACGCCTGATAACACCGTTGTTTAAAGCTAGGCCGTCTGAATATTTTCAGACGGCCTAGATTCTATGTCAATGCACAGCGGCACCATCGCGGGCAAACTTATAGTGGCTTGAGTTGCTTCGATACAAGGCAGCACAAGCACTGCGCCCGGGCGCGGCAGCGCCGTCGCGAAAGTTAAATTAATCCGCTATTTCTGCCTGCATTATATGGTTTTGAAAGTAACCAAATCGCCGGTTGTATCCGCAAAACACCGTTAAAACACATTTTCCGGGCCGTTGCGGAAAATGCCTTTAAAATACGAAGTCCACCACTATAATATATAATACCAACAGGCTGCGCAGCGGCAATATAACGCATGGGCGCAGCAGCATTTTTCCGGAGCAAACCGTGTTTCGCAGCACACATATCCTCAGTGGCAAAACCCTATACGAACGATCCGCCCAGCCTATGGAAGAGTTCGAATACGAGTTGCGCCGCCTACAGCACCGCCAGCGCGAATTCGCCGCCTTAATGGTAACCGAACGCACGGCGCTGTTGCAGGATTTTGCCGACAAACTGGCCGCCAACCGCGACCGCCTGGCCGTGATGATTTGCGAAGAAGTCGGCCGCTGCCTGCGCGAATGCGAGGCCGAGTTAGACAAATCGGTAGAGCTTGTCCGCTATTACGCCCATCTCGCCCCCGAGCTGCTGGCGCACAAAACGATTGCCACGCAAGCCACCTTGAGCCAGGTGCGTTTCGAGCCTTTGGGCATCGTGCTGGCCGTAATGCCGTGGAACTATCCCATTTGGCAGGTGTTGCGCTTTGCCGTTCCCGCCCTGTGCGCCGGCAACGGCTGCATGGTCAAACCCGCCTCCAGCGTCGGCAGGGTAACCGAAGCGCTGTTTGAACTGGTGGGCAAAGATCTGCCGCTGGATGTGGCCTGGCTGGCTGAACCTGATGTGCGCCATGCCGTTGCCCGCACCGATGCGCTGGCCTTTACCGGCTCCACCGACATCGGCCGCCGTTTGGCCGCACAAGCCGGCCTGTATATGAAAAAAACCGTATTGGAGCTGGGCGGCAGCAACGCATTTATCGTGATGAACGATGCGGATTTGGCGCAAGCCGCAAAAGATGCCTGCTATTCGCGTTTCCGCGATGCAGGGCAATCGTGCAATGCAGCCAAACGCATCATCGTTACCGAGGCGGTGGCCGACGAATTTATCCCGCTGTTTCTCGAAGAATGCGCCAAATTGAAAATCGGCGATCCGATGGATCCGCAAACCACATTGGCGCCGCTGCACCGCCGCGATTTGCGCGAAAAAATCCACTGCCAAGTGCTTGATGCGCTGGTAAACGGCGCCAGCGTTTTATGCGGCGGCCAAATTCCCGAGTGCACCGAAAAAGGCTGGTTTTACCCGGCAACCGTGCTGGATCATGTCAACCACAACTGCCGCGTATATCACGAAGAAGTTTTCGGCCCTGTGGCCGTTATTCTGCGCGCTTTAGGCGAAGAACACGCCATTGCGCTGGCAAACGACACCCCTTTCGGGCTTGGCGCCAGCATTTATGCGAAAGACACCGCCAAAGCATGGCAGTTTGCATCCAAGCTGCAAACCGGCGCGGTTTACATCAACCGGCACACCAGCAGCGACTTGCGCCTGCCGTTCGGCGGCGTCAAAGCCTCGGGCTACGGCAGGGAATTATCCGAATTCGGCTTATATGAATTTGTAAACGTGAAATCTTACTGGCAAAAATGATATGAAACGGTTTTGGCATACAGGATTAACGGCATTGGCGTTAGCGGGCGTTCCGCTGGCCGTATCGGCGCAAATGCACGAAATTTATTTCAACCAACAAGGGCAGCTTACCGCCACCATGTCGGCGGTAGCCTATGTGCGCCAATACGAAATCAAAGACGGCACGGCGCAGGCGCAGGATTTTTATTACCCGTCGATGAAAAAATATTCCGATCCCTACCAAGTGCCAGCCTCGCAAATCAAAATATTCGTGCCCACCCTCAATAACGGCACGCTGACCCTTTGGCATTTCAACGGTCGGAAAAAAATGAGCGGTGCCTATAAAAACGGCAAGCCCGACGGCGTTTGGACCAATTGGTATCCCAACGGCAAAAAATCAGCCGTGATGCCGTATGTGGCAGGCAAAAGCGAAGGCACAGGCGCACGCTATTACCGCAACGGCAATAAAGAGAGCGAAATCCAATTTAAAAACAACAAGGCCAACGGCTTTTGGAAACAATGGTATGCCAGCGGCAAACCAAAAACCGAAATGATGATGCAGGACGATAAACCCGTTAACATCGTAAGCTGGAACGAAGACGGCCTGCTGCTTTCGGAAATCACGTTAGACGACGGCCGCCGTAACGGAATTATGCTCGACTGGCATCCGAACGGGGCGAAAAAATCAGAAGCAGTTTACCAAGACGGCAGCCTGGTTAAAAAAACCGTTTGGGATGAAGACGGTTATGTGCTTTCTGAATAATCTTTGAAAACATAAAAATTGATTAAAATAAGGGGTTTAGGAAGAAAAATTCATTTTAAAGGAGGGGCTTAGGAAGCAAAATCAGCAAAAATGATGATAAGCTTCTGATATGCCTATTAAAAACAAGTACCAAAAGTTCAGTAAAATTACCGAGCCCAAATTCCGTCAGATCCTGCGGCTTTTCGCCTTCAATTTGGACCACTTCCGATACCGCCAAACTGACAGAAATCAGTGCCAGAAGCATCAACAAGCCTGTACCTGAAATTGTGCCGGCGCTTAACTGACGAATACAAACAGCACACGCCTTTCTGCGGCACCGTAGAATTAGACGAATCCTATTTCGGTGCAAAGCGCATCCGAGGTAAACTCGGGCGCGGAGCGGGCGGTAAAACCATCGCTTTCGGCATCCTCAAACGAGGCGACAAAGTCTATACCGAAATCGTGCCGGATACTTCGAAAGCTACACTGCAAAAGGTTATCAGAGGCCGTATCATGGTCGAGAGTATGATCAATATCGATGGCTGGCGGGACTATCATGGATTGGTCGACATGGGTTGAGACCTTTGCAAAAATACCCTGAGTGCCGTCTGAAATGCTTAAATTCCGTCATTCCCGCGTAGGCGGGAATCCAGCCTTTAAACCATAAAGTATTTTATTTCAATAGCTTACGAAAAAACGACTGGATTCCCGCCTACGCGGGAATGACGATAATCTGATGTTTCAGACGGCCTAAATGAATTTTGCAAAGGTCTCAACCCATGTCGACCAATCCATGATAGTCCCGCCAGCCATCGATATTGATCATACTCTCGACCATGATACGGCCTCTGATAACCTTTTGCAGTGTAGCTTTCGAAGTATCCGGCACGATTTCGGTATAGACTTTGTCGCCTCGTTTGAGGATGCCGAAAGCGATGGTTTTACCGCCCGCTCCGCGCCCGAGTTTACCTCGGATGCGCTTTGCACCGAAATAGGATTCGTCTAATTCTACGGTGCCGCAGAAAGGCGTGTGCTGTTTGTATTCGTCAGTTAAGCGCCGGCACAATTTCAGGTACAGGCTTGTTGATGCTTCTGGCACTGATTTCTGTCAGTTTGGCGGTATCGGAAGTGGTCCAAATTGAAGGCGAAAAGCCGCAGGATCTGACGGAATTTGGGCTCGGTAATTTTACTGAACTTTTGGTACTTGTTTTTAATAGGCATATCAGAAGCTTATCATCATTTTTGCTGATTTTGCTTCCTAAGCTCCTTCTCAAAAAAAACCAAATGGGCATTCAAGTAAAAAAATGAAAGTGTAAACAACGCTAGATTTTGCTACACACACCAAAGTAACCGATCAGCGGAATTATCTGTTTGTTGCCATTGACGATTTTTCGCACGAATTGTATGTAGTCATTTTTTCTGACCGTATCGCAATCAGTGCAGCCAAGCTTCTGCTGCGCGATATGGTTGACTGCTGTCCGTATACGATAGAGTGCGTTTATTCCGACAATGGAGCTGAGTACAAAGGTAGTGTCAACCATTCGTTCGGCATCGTCTGTCATGCGAAACCCTGTTGTGTAAACAACGCGGCTATTTCCAACATATAATATGCCAAATGTCAGCGAATTTGCCTATTTTCGTATCAATCGCAGTATGAGTTTTGCAGACAGGCCAAACCATATTAATGGGATTGAGAACTTTGGACGCCAGGCGAAATATCATTTGTGTAAATTGAACGGCATTCTCGAGAGTCTATTTCGAGTTGCATTTGAAGAAGAATGAGTGGTGCTTTAACCAAATGAAATAAATTCCCAATTAGGTGTTTTAAAATAACTGGGTAAGAGAGAGTTGAGCCTAATTGTTTGGCGGAGTAGGAGGGATTCGAACCCTCGATCCAGGTTTTAGCCCAGATGCACCCTTAGCAGGGGTGTGCCTTCAGCCTCTCAGCCACTACTCCGTAAAGAAGCGTGAACTATAAACAAGTCTGTTTGGGGTGTCAAGCAGGTTGGTGGTTTTTAGGCCGTCTGAAAATTAAGTTTTTGAATTTCATTTAAATTCATTTTAATTGGGCTTTGGCCGTGTTGCAGCCGGCTTTATTTAAGCTCAGTATGGCCGGATAGAGCCTGTTTCATCACGCTCACGGTTTCGCCATTATACGGCCGTTTTTCAATTTCGCGCCAGCCGTGGCGGGCGTATAAAGGCTGCATATCCGGCGTGTAGAGATACAGTTCGCGAATGCCGGTTTGCCGCGGTATTCGGGCAGCACAAACACATCGCCCAGCCAGTATTCGTATTGCGGCAGCGAAGCGATGTCATGGCGTTTCAGGGCCGCGCTGCCGAGCAGGGCGCCGCTTGGGCCGACTGCTACGAATGCTTGCGGCAAATCGTTGCCGCGCAGGCATTTTTGATAGTAGGCACGGATTTTTTCAAGCGACGACCACGGGGCGAAGCCGTGCCACTCGGCGAACAGAGCGTTTGCCAGCGGCTCGATATGTTGGGGGTAGCGAGATAAAGGGAAAACAGCAGCGGTCATGGTTTTTAAATGAAAAGATTATATTTTTTCGGCCACGATAAACAAACGCGGAAACGGCAGCAGCACGCAGCCATCAGCCTGAACGGGATAGGCTTGGTGCAGGGCGTCGGTGTAGTCTGCTAAAAAATATTGTTGGTCGTGTGGCTCGAGCAGGTTTAGAAACGGCCGCAGGGCGGTGGATTGAAACCATTCGGTGATGTGTTTCACGCTCGGCATAACATGGTAATAGGTGGTGCGCCAGATATCGGCACGGCAGCCGGAACGGGTGAGGATATCGTAATAGGCGGAAACATCGGGTAGGGCATCGCGGTTTTGCAGGGCAGCCATGGCTTGCCGCCAACGGGGTTGGGCGGCGGTTTCGCGCATCAGGCGGTGTGCGGGTTCTTCCAAGTTGTCGGGCATTTGCACGGCCAGCACGCCGTTCGGGGCAAGTTGCGCTAAGAGCCTGGGCAGCAGGCGTTCGTGGTTGCCCGTCCATTGCAGCGAGGCGTTGGCGAAGATAAGGTCGGGCGGGGCATCGGCTTGCCACCGGATAAGGTCGGCTTCGACAAAGCGGCATTGGGGCAGGCGTTGCTGTGCTGCGGCTATCATGGCGGGCGAGTTGTCGATGCCGCAGATATCGGCCTGCGGCCATGTTTGCAGCAGCAAGTCGGTGCTGTTGCCTGATCCGCAACCCAAATCTGCGGCACGGCGTACGGGGCGGTTGGCAATGCGTGCCAGCAGTTCGGCGGCCGGGCGGGTGCGCTCGGCTTCGAAGCGGCGGTAGAGTTCGGGGTTCCAATCGGCCATTGGCGTTTCCTTTATGTGGCGTGATTGTGAAAGAAAAAGCCGTGCAGAAAATGCTGCACGGCTTTTTCAGACGGCTTGATTACATGCGTTCGATCATGGCTTTGCCGAAAGCGGAGCAGGATACTTCGTTGGCACCGTCCATCAGGCGGGCGAAGTCGTAGGTAACCTGTTTGTCGCCGATGGCTTTTTCCATGGATTCGATAACCAAATCGGCGGCTTCTTTCCAGCCCAGATGGCGCAGCATCATTTCGGCAGACAGAATCAGCGAACCGGGGTTCACTTTATCTTGGCCGGCGTATTTCGGCGCGGTGCCGTGGGTGGCTTCGAATACGGCGTATTGGTCGGAAATATTGGCGCCCGGGGCGATACCGATGCCGCCTACTTGGGCTGCCAGCGCGTCGGAGATGTAGTCGCCGTTGAGGTTGAGGGTGGCGATTACGTCGTATTCTGCGGGGCGCAATACGATTTGTTGCAGGAAGGCGTCGGCAATGGCGTCTTTAACGATGATTTCTTTGCCGGTTTTCGGGTTTTTGAATTTGCACCACGGGCCGCCGTCGATCAGCTCGGCGCCGAATTCTTTTTGAGCCAGCTCGTAGCCCCAGTCGCGGAAGCCGCCTTCGGTAAACTTCATGATGTTGCCTTTGTGTACCAAAGTTACGCTGTCGCGGTCGTTGTCGATGGCGTATTGGATGGCGGCGCGCACCAGGCGGGTGGTGCCTTCTTTAGATACGGGCTTGATGCCGATGCCTGAAGTGGCGGGGAAGCGGATTTTTTTCACGCCCATTTCGTTTTGCAGGAAAGCGATCACTTTTTTAGCGGCTTCGCTTTCGGCTTCCCATTCGATACCGGCATAAATATCTTCGGTGTTTTCACGGAAAATCACCATATCGGTTTTGCTCGGGTCTTTCAGCGGAGAAGGCACGCCGTTGAAATAGCGCACGGGGCGCACGCATTGGTATAAATCCAGCTCTTGGCGCAGCGCCACGTTGAGCGAGCGGATGCCGCCGCCTACGGGGGTGGTCATCGGGCCTTTGATGGATACGGAATATTCTTTCAGGGCTTCCAGCGTTTCTTCGGGCAGCCATACGTTGTCGCCGTAAACACGGGTGGCTTTCTCGCCGGCATAAACTTCCATCCAGTGGATTTTTTTCTCGCCACCATAAGCCTTGGCTACGGCCGCATCGATTACGTTAATCATAACGGGGGTGATGTCTACGCCGATGCCGTCGCCTTCGATGAAGGGGATAATCGGGTTGTTGGGAATGGCTTGGCCGGGAACGATTTTCTGGCCTTCGGCGGGTACTTTGATATGACTCATGGTGTCTCCTGTTTTTTACGGGTTTTTTTCTTGACGGTTTTGTTTTGAGACATTGCGCTTGCGGTTTGGCGGAGCATAGCAGGCACAATGCCTCGGAAGCCTACGGAAATATAAACGGTTCCGCACACATAATGCTTGGGAATTATGCTTGATTTTTGCTTCTTGTGCTAGTGGCTGTTAACAATTGGTTTCGGATAAGGCACGGCAGCGGGTAGAATAAGGTTGCAGACAAATACGGTGCCGACAATCATGAAAAACCTGATAGCCTTTAACAAACCCTACGGCGTAATCTGCCAGTTTTCGCCGCACGAAACACATAAGAGCCTGAAAGATTATATTGATGCGCCGGGTTTTTACCCCGCAGGGCGTTTAGACACCGACAGCGAAGGCTTATTGCTGTTAACCGATAACGGCCGTCTGCAGGCGCAGATTGCCGAACCTAAGCACGGCAAAGAAAAAACCTACTGGGCACAGGTGGAAGGCAGCCCCGACGAAGCCCGGCTCGATATGCTGCAGAAAGGAATAGATTTGGGCGGGTTCGTTACCCGTCCTGCCAAAGTCAGGATTTTGCAGCCTGAAGAAACCGCCCGTTTGTGGCCGCGCAACCCGCCCGTGCGCGAACGCAAAACCGTGCCTGATTTCTGGCTTGAAATCACCATCAGCGAAGGCAAAAACCGCCAAGTGCGGCGGATGACGGCTAAAGCGGGTTATCCCTGTCTGCGTTTGGTGCGGGTGGCCGTGGGGCGGCTGAACCTGTTCGAGCTGGGCATAGAGCAGGGCGTTTGGGCGTTTTGCAAAACTATGCCTTGAATGTTTTTCAGACGGCCTCCGGCACATATCAAGGCCGTCTGAAAAAAAGACGGGTGCTAAAACCGCTCTGTCTTTAACCGCCACAGTAAATTTGATACACTGCACGCCTGATTTTTCACACACAGAAAATGAATTACTCATGAAAAAAACCGCCCTGATCGCACTTTCTGCATTGGTTTTGGCATCATGCAGCAGCGACACTCAAACCGGCCGCGCCGGTTCCGCCAAAGAAACACCGGTTCCGCCTGTCGGCAAACGCCCCGTATTCGACCATTCCGCCGATTCGGTAGCTGTGGGCGGGTTTAACGCCAATGCCAACGTGCAGAAATTTATATCCCACGAAACCGCCGGCGGCAAATTTTCGGCGGGCGAGCTGCAAAGTTTTTTCGACGGCGTGATTTACAAGGGCAACATCATCAATATTATGAACCGCCCCGGCACCTCACGCCCGTGGTATGAATTCCGTACCGGCAATTCGGGCGCGGCCAGAATTGCGGGCGGCAAGCGTTTTTACGCCCGGCATCAGGCAACCCTTGACGCCGTGGCCAAAAGCTACGGCGTGCCCGCCGAAATCATCGTGGCCATTATCGGCATCGAAACCAATTACGGCACCAATATGGGCAGCTTCCGCCTGGCCGATTCGCTGAGCACGCTGGCGTTCGATTACCCGCGCCGCGCCGAATTTTTTCAGAAAGAGCTGCACGAATTTCTGCTGATGGCCAAAGAAGAAAGGCGCGACGTGTTCGGCTTTCAAGGCAGCTATGCCGGTGCGATGGGTATGCCGCAGTTTATGCCTTCGAGCTTCCGCAAATATGCGGTCGATTACGACGGCGACGGCCGCCGCGACATCTGGAACAACATCGGCGACGTGGCCGCATCGGTGGCCAACTATATGAAAGCCCACGGCTGGCAGACCAACGGCAAAATGGTGGTGCCGGTTACGCTCACCATCACCCAAGAGCTGCAAAACATCATCGACGAAAAAACCGCGCTCACCCGCACCGTGGGCGATTTGAAACGCTTGGGCGTTACCCCGCAGGAAGTGGTGGACGACAACGAAAAAGCCGTGCTCTACCGCCTCGAAACCGCCCCGGGCGTGTATGAATACTATATCGGTTTGAATAATTTCTACACCGTTTGGCAGTATAACCACAGCCGCATGTATGTAACCGCCGTGCGCGACATCGCCAACGGTGTGAGCGACAATTACCGTTTGTAAAGCAATCATTTATGGCCTATCAAGTTCTCGCCCGTAAGTGGCGGCCCAAAACTTTCGCCGATCTGGTCGGGCAGGAGCACGTTGTCAAAGCCTTGCGTAACGCGCTCGACGAAGGCCGTCTGCACCATGCCTATCTGCTTACCGGCACGCGCGGGGTGGGCAAAACCACCATTGCGCGCATTCTCGCCAAAAGCCTGAACTGCGAAACGCCGTCGCACGGCGAGCCTTGCGGCGTGTGCCAAAGCTGCACGCAGATTGACGCGGGGCGTTATGTCGATCTTTTGGAAATCGACGCTGCTTCCAACACCGGCATCGACAACATCCGCGAAGTGCTCGAAAACGCCCAATACGCGCCCACCGCCGGCAAATACAAAGTCTATATCATCGACGAAGTGCACATGCTCTCGAAAAGCGCGTTCAACGCCATGCTCAAAACGCTGGAAGAGCCGCCCGAGCATGTGAAGTTTATTCTTGCCACCACCGACCCGCACAAAGTGCCGATTACCGTGCTGAGCCGCTGTTTGCAATTTGTGCTGCGCAACATGACCACCCAGCAGGTGGCCGACCATTTGGCGCACGTGCTCACGGTGGAGCAGATTGCCTACGAAGCGCCCGCCCTGCAACTGTTGGGGCGTGCGGCCATGGGTTCGATGCGCGATGCGTTAAGCCTGCTCGACCAAGCGATTGCCATGGGTTCGGGCAGCGTAACCGAGCACGACGTGCGCCAGATGATAGGCGCGGTGGACAAACGCTATCTTTACGAACTGCTGCAAGGCATCGTTAACCAAGACGGCGAAGCGCTGCTGCTGAAAGCGCAGGAAATGGCCGCACGCGCCATCGGCTTCGACAACGCCTTAAGCGAGCTGGCCATGCTGCTGCAACGTTTGGCGCTGGCGAAAACCGTGCCCGCCGCCGTTGCCGGCGACCCCGAACACGAAACCCTGCTGCGCCTGTCGCAATACCTGAGCGGCGAGCAGATTCAGCTTTATTACCAATGCGCCATCCACGGCAAACACGATTTGAGCCTCGCGCCCGACGAATACGCAGGCTTCGTGATGACGCTTTTGCGTATGCTCGCCTTCGCCCCGATTGCCGCCAAAGCCCACGATGCCGGCGGCGTAATCGAAGGCACGCAGCTGCACAACCCCGAATACGCGGAACCCGCCGCAAAAAAGCCCCTGATTCTGCCGGACAGGCCGTCTGAAACCCCGGTTTCAAACACGGCCGCCGATGTTGTTCAAGAAACCGTTCAGACGGCCTCACACCACGCAAACAGGCCGTCTGAAAGCAGCGGCGGTTATCCGGCAGAAGACACGCCGCAGTGGGAAGATACGGCGGAATCCGCCGGATTATCCGAACCGCCCGCTGCGGCTGCCGAAAACACGCAAACGGCCGAACCCGCAACGGCAACACCTGCCACACCGGACACCCTAGCAGCCGGGCCGCTCTCCACCGTTTCCGCAACAAACGAAACATTGCCGTCGGAGGACACCGCCGCCGCCGCCGAACCCGTTTTTGCAGAAGAAGCGGTTGGTGCAGGCGACAACACCTTTCAGACGGCCTCTGTTGAAGAAACCGGTTTCGGACACGGCTTTTACGATAACGGCGCGGATTATCCCGACGAGCCGCCGTATTTCCCCGAAGACGATGCTTACCCCCTGCCGCCCGTCGATTTGCCAGTAGAAGATATGTTCGGCGCGGAAGCCGGGCAGACGGAAGAAGCGGCGGAGGACGGCGGTGCGGACGGAGAGACGGAAGCCGAAGCCGCCTTTGCCGCACTGCCCGATTTGGCACCCGAAAACTGGCCGCAGATTGCCAAACGCCTGGCCGTCAAACTCGGCGCCGCGCAAATGATCGCCCAAAACGCCGCCTTTACCCGCTACGACGCCGAAAACGGCCTGCTGGTGTTTGCCCTCACCCAAGAGGCCCGCGCCACCACCAACAAAGAGCGGCTGGATAAAATCCAAAACACGCTGGCCGAAGCCTACGGTTTAACCCTGAAACTGCAAACCGAAGCCTGGCGCGACGATGCAGGCTGGGAAACCCCCGTGATGCGCCGCAACCGCCTGCAAATCGAAGGCCGCCAACAAGCACAGCAACTGCTCGAAGCCGACCCCGCCGCCCGGCAGATTTTGCAGCTTTTCGAGGCACAATGGCTGCCGGAAACGCTGGAACTAAAACAGGCGCAGGAATAACGCAGGCTGAGGCTTTTGCAAAACTACCTTAAGGCCATCTGAAATGCTTAAATTCCGTCATTCCCGCGCAGGCGGGAATCCAGATGAAAATATTGGCGTATTGATTAAACCAATACTTGGATGCCAAACGCCTGGATTCCCGCCTGCGCGGGAATGACGGTCAAGACTTTTGCGGGTTTTGCCAAGGTATCAGGCCGTCTGAAAGCCTTGCCAAACCGTTCAGACGGCCTTAATTGAGTTGGCAAACAACTATAGTTAATCAACTTAAGAAAAATAACGGACGTCATACCCGGGCTTGACCCGGGTATCTCAAAACTTGATGAAACGCAAGATACCCGGGTCAAACCCAAATATGACGCAACTGTTACCGAATTAAGTAGTTTAACTATAAACTTAAACTTACTTTTTAATCCCAAACTTTAAAACAGGAGTACACACCATGTTCGGAAAAGCCGGATTGGGCGGCCTGATGAAACAGGCCCAGCAAATGCAGGAAAACATGAAAAAAGCGCAGGCCAAGCTGGCCGAAACCGAAGTGGACGGCGAAGCCGGCAACGGTTTGGTGAAAGTGGTGATGACCTGCAACCACGTTGTGCGCAAAATCGACATCAGCCAGGATTTGATTCAGGAAGCCGCCGACGATAAAGAAATGCTGGAAGACCTGATTCTGGCCGCCATCAACGATGCGGGCAACAAGGCCGAAGAAACCACCAACAAAACCATGGGCGTGTTTACCCAGGGCCTGCCCGCAGGTATGGGCGATTTCTTCCGTTAAGCGCGGTGGTTTGCTTGGAAACAGGCCGTCTGAAAAAATATGAACTGTCCCCCAATACTTGGACAATTTAAGAATCTTTCTCAAACAGCCTTTTCAAGCTGGGTTCTGTAGCCGACAGGACTCAGCTTTTTCAAGTTTAAACTAATCCGTTCATGATTGTAGTAATGTATGTAATCATCTATTACCTCTGTCAGCTCCGCCACCGACAGCGCACCTTCCTGATAGAAACTCTCCGTTTTCAGTGTACCGAAAAAACTCTCCATCGGCGCATTGTCCCAACAATTGCCTTTGCGCGACATACTTTGCACAATCCCTTTCTCAGCCAATTTCGTTCGATAAGCCTCGGTGCGGTAAAGCACACCCTGGTCGGAATGCAGCAGCGGCGTTTGGCCTTTCAGACGGCCGAATGCTTGGTCCAACATTTGCGCCACCATTTTACTGTTTGCTCTGCGGCCTAAAGAATAGGCCACAATCTCCCGATTAAACACATCCAATATCGGCGATAAGTACAGCTTCCCGTCTGTGCATTTGAACTCCGTCACATCGGTCAGCCATTTGTCTGCCGGTTTGCCGGCGGTAAACTCACGATTGAGAATATTGTCCGAAGCCTCTCCCACTGTTTGCGGACGGTAGGTTTTTTTACTGCGGACTTTGGCTTTCAGTCCCAACAAACCCATAATGCGCTGTACTTTCTTTTTGTTCCACGACAATACGGCGGCAATCCGCCGGTGGCCGTAACGGCCTTTGTGTCGGCGGTAGACTTCGCTCACTGCGGTTTTGGCCGCCGTATCGGGATCGGTTTTGCCGGTGTGGTAGTAGAAACTGCTTTTGGGAATGCCGGCACTGTGCAGCAGGTATTTCAGCGGGTGCTTTGCCCTCAGCGTTTGGACGGTTTCGCAGCTTTGGCGGCGGCCGCTTCCTTTTCGTTGAGGGTTTTCATGTGCTTTAGGTAGTCGTTCTCCGCCCTCATGTATCGCAATTCTTCAATCAGTTCGGCCTGTGTTTTTTCGTGGTCGGGTTTGTCGGCGGTAAACGGGTTTTTGCGTTTGGTCTTCATGGGGTTAGCCTGCGGGTGCCGGAGTGCGGCGATGCCGCCTTGCCGGTAGGCGGCAATCCAACGGCGCAGGTGGGTGCGTGAGACGTTGAAGTGCTCTGCGGTGCGCTGTTGGCTGTGCACTTGGTGGTAATGGAGTACGGCTCGGTATTTGAAGTGTAGGTTATATTTGGACATAAGAAAACTGCACCTTTTAAAGTTGAAGGGGGTGTCCAACTTTTGGGGTGCAGTTCAATCTTTTTCAGACGGCCTGAGATGTAGGAAATGGTCGGGTTGTTTACACAACAGGTTGAGAAAAGGGGTTTTAGGAAGCAAAATCAGCAAAAATGATGGTAAGCTTCTGATATGCCTATTAAAAACAAGTACCAAAAGTTCAGTAAAATTACCGAATCAAAATTCCGTCAAATCCTGCGTCTTTTCGCACTTGATTTGACCGCTTCCGATACCGCCAGACTCACCGGCATCAGTACCCGAAGTGTTAATAATCTGTTTCTCAAACTGCGTTGCCGTATGGCTGCTGAATGTGAACGGCAAACTCCCTTTGCCGGTGTGGTCGAACTGGACGAATCCTACTTTGGCGCCAAACGCATCCGAGGTAAACGCGGGCGGGGAGCGGGAGGCAAAACCATTGTTTTCGGCATCTTAAAACGGGACGACAAAGTCTATACCGAAATCGTGCCGGATACCTCGAAAGCTACACTGCAACAGGTTATTCGAGGGCGGGTTGCTGTTGAAAGTGTCATCAATACCGACGGCTGGCGCGGCTATCACGGTTTGGTCGATATGGGCTATGAAAAGCACTTCCGGGTACATCATGGTGCAGACGAGTTCGCCCGGGGTGCACAACACATTAACGGCATCGAGTCGTTTTGGGGTTATGCCAAAAACCGCTTGGTTAAATTTAACGGTGTATCGAAACAGACTTTCTATTTACACTTAAAGGAAACCGAATTTCACTTCAATCACAGGCATGATGATCTGTATAAAGTCTTGCTTAAAATATTGCGAAATCGACCCTTGGGCTTAAGCCCCTAAGTTTTTCTACTATAAGTTTTTCTACTATATAGAATATACCGATTACGGCCACAGCCAAGCCCACACTTTGCGGCCTTCGCTTTGCAGGATCATAAACGTGCGGCAGGCGGAGGCGGTGGACATACATTCCAAACCCACGCCTTCGGCGGCCAATCGGGCGGCGGTTTTCGGGTGCAGAAACACCTGTTTTTCGCCCGTGCCCACCAACACTACTTCGGGCAGGCCGCCGTGTTCGGAGGCCGTCTGAAAAAAATCTTCCGCCGAAAGGCCGGCGGGTTCGGCTTTGGCGGGGCTGCCGATGTGCCCGCCGGCGAGCACGACGGCCTGCGTATAAACCTGTCCGTCGATTTCGATTCTGCCCGGCGCATAAGCCGTAACCGCAGCCTGCCCTTCGGGGCGTGTTTCTTCAATCAGCATAGAGCAACTCCAATCCGTTAAAAAGATGCAGAAAAGGCCGTTTTCAGGTAGGATTACGGTCTTTTCGCCAAGCATTGGCGCTTTGTAAAATACTAACATACAACGGCTTAAGGAGACAGAATGAAGCCAGTGAATATCGGGATTCTGGGTTTGGGCACCGTGGGCAGCGGCACCGCCCGCGTGTTGCAGGATAACGCCGCAGAAATCAGCCGCCGCCTGGGGCGCGAAGTCAATATTTCGGCCGTGTGCGATTCGAGCGAAGAAAAAGCCCGCACCGTCTGCCCCGCAGCCGCTTTTGTGAAAGACCCGTTCGAGCTGGTGCAGCGCACCGACGTCGATGTGGTGGTGGAGCTGTTCGGCGGCACCGGCGCGGCCAAAGACGCGGTGCTCAAAGCCATCGAAAACGGCAAGCACATCGTTACCGCCAATAAAAAACTTTTGGCCGAATACGGCAACGAAATCTTTTCGCTGGCCGAGCAGAAAAACGTGATGGTGCAGTTTGAAGCGGCCGTTGCGGGCGGTATTCCGATTATCAAAGCCTTGCGCGAAGGCTTGGCGGCCAACCATATCCAATCGATTGCGGGCATCATCAACGGCACCAGCAATTTCATCCTCACCGAAATGCGCGAAAAAGGCAGCGCGTTTGCCGAAGTGCTGAAAAAAGCGCAGGAATTGGGCTACGCCGAAGCCGACCCGACTTTCGATATCGAAGGCCACGATGCCGGCCACAAAATCACCATTATGAGCGCGCTGGCGTTCGGCACGCCCGTCAACTTCAACGCCTGCTATCTCGAAGGCATCAGCAAGCTCGACAGCCGCGACATCAAATACGCCGAAGAGCTGGGCTACCGCGTGAAACTTTTGGGCATCACCCGCAAAACCGACAAAGGCGTGGAATTGCGCGTGCATCCCACCCTGATTCCCGAATGCCGCCTGCTGGCCAATGTAAACGGCGTGATGAACGCCGTGCGCGTTGATGCCGATATGGTGGGCGAAACCCTGTATTACGGTGCGGGCGCAGGCGCGCTGCCGACCGCCAGCGCGGTGGTGGCCGACATTATCGATATCTGCCGCCTGATTACCGCCGACCCCGGCAACCGCGTGCCGCATCTGGCTTTCCAGCCCAGCCAGGTCAAAGCGCAACCCATGCTGCCGATGGACGAAATCACCAGCAGCTATTATCTGCGCGTGCAGGCCAAAGACCAGCCGGGCGTGCTCGGCCAGATCGCCAACCTATTGGCCAAAGAAAACGTTTCCATCGAGGCGCTGATTCAAAAAGGCGTGCTCGACGGCAGCTTGGCCGAAATCGTGATTCTGACCCACAGCACGGTTGAGAAAAACATCAAAACCGCCATTGCCGCCATTGAAGCGCTCGATGTGGTGTATGCGCCGGTGGTGATGATCCGCATGGAGAGCCTGCATGGCCGCAACGGATAAACCCGCAGCGCGCGAACCGACGCCTGACGAGCAGCGCCGCAAAGCCCGCGCCAAAATCCGCACCATACGCATTTGGGCGTTTGTGGTGCTGGGGCTGTTTGCCGGCTTCGGCCTGCTTTCCAACTGCGCGCTGTCGAAGCCCAAAGCCAAGCAGGCGATTGTGGATTCGTGCGTGAAAAACGTGCCTTTTTCCGAAAAATGGCAGGCCGATTTGAAAGCCGCGGGTTTGGAAGGAAAGTCGGAACAGCTTATCGAAAGCTACTGTGTCTGTATGTGGGACGAACCGCTGGAAAAACTGAGCGACAAGCAGATTCAGTCGCTCAGCAAAATCAGCCCGCAGGAACAGCTCGAACTGCTCGGCGGTGCGGAAGCCTTTGAAGCACGCGACAAACAGTGCGTGGCGGGATTGGCGAAATAACGCGGAAACCGGAGGCTTTAACCGGCTGGAATTTGAAACCGAAGCCTTTGTAAAACCCACTCAGGCCGTCTGAAACCTTTCAGACGGCCTGAACATTTAAAAATCAAATTAAAACCTGAATCCCGTTATTCCCCGCCCGTGCGGGAATAACGGGATTTAAGCATTTCAGACGGCCTGAAGGTATTTTTGCAAAGGTTGCGGCTTGTAACTTTTACAAGTTATGTCGGTTTTTGAAGTCTCTGCATCATGCACGGGCTTGACCGGTTCATCTTATTGTTTGAAAAGGAGCGGAGATACCCGGGTCAAGCCCGGGCATGAAGAAACGGTTACCAAGTAAGCGGGTCGGCGATAACGGCACATAAACTTTTGTGGCGTTTTTTGGGATTTTTCAACGGTTTTAGGGCGAACTATTGCGCCGTATTCATCAGCCGTACCGCTTTCAGACGGCCTTCGTGCGGTTCGGCCAGCCCGATGAAGGCGCCGTTTTCGCGATAGATACGCAAGGGCAGGGCGGCGGTTTGGCCGTCGAACTGCGGGCGCTGGCCTTTTTGCAGCATATCGGCGGCTTGTTCGCTGATAACGGCTGCGGGCAGGTGTTGCACCAGCGCGTCGCACGGCAGCAGCAGCGTGTCGCGTTCGCCTTCGCTTAAGGCTTCGAGCGCTTCGAGGGTGTGGCTTTGGGCGATGGTGAAGCCTGCGGTTTCGGTGCGGCGCAGGGCGGTGAGGTGGGCGAAGGTGCCGGTGTGTTTGGCGATGTCTTCGCTGAGGGTGCGGATGTAGGTGCCTTTGCTGCAACGCACGTCAATCACGGCGGCGGGCGGGGCGAACGAGCGGATGTTGATCGAATAGATTTCGATGTCGCGCGCTTTGCGCTCGATGGTGATGCCTTTGCGGGCGTATTCGTAGAGCGGTTTGCCTTCGTGTTTCAGCGCCGAAAACATCGGCGGCACTTGGCGGATTTTGCCCGTTAGCGCGCGGCAGGCCGTCTGAAAAGCGGCCGGGCTGATATTTGCGGGCGCGGTGGCAACGGTTTCGCCTTCGGCATCGCCCGTGGCGGTGGCTTCGCCTAGCTTCAGCGTGGCGGTGTAGGCTTTGTCGGCATCGAGCAGGTATTGGGCGAATTTGGCGGCTTCGCCGAAACACACGGGCAAGAGGCCGGTGGCGAGCGGATCGAGCACGCCGGTGTGCCCCGCTTTTTCGGCGCGGTAGAGGCGGCGGGCTTTTTGCAGGGCGGTGTTGCTCGACAGCCCTTGCGGTTTGTCGAGCAGCAGCACGCCGTTTACGGGGCGTTTGGGCGGTTTGTGCATACGGGGTTTTAGTGTGTGTTGCGGAGAAAGGGCGGTGTTTCAGACGGCCTGGGGGCGGTTGCGGTTTCCGTTCAGTCTTCCACCGGTTTTTCCGCCGCAACCTGATCGATCAGGTGCGAGATGCTCATGCCGCGTTCCAGCGATTCGTCGTATTTGAAATGCAGCTCGGGTATGCGGAACAGCTTGATGCGTTTGCCCAATTCGCTGCGCAGATAGCCTTTGGCGTGTTCGAGCGCGTCTTCGGTGATTTCGCGGGTGGCATCGTCGAGCACGGTGTAGTAAACGGTGGCGTGGCTGTAATCGCGGGTAACTTCCACATCGTTGATGGTGATGAAACCGGCGCGCGGGTCTTTCAAACCTTTGCGCACCAGCTCGGCCAGCTCGCGCATAATCTGTTCTTTTACGCGGTCTTGGCGGGCGTAGCCCCGTTGGGGTTTTCTCATGGACTTATCCTTTAAATCAATGATGCCGTCTGAAAAAAGTTTCAGACGGCCTGATATTCAACCGGCGCCATTATAGCTTATAGTGGATTAAATTTAAATTGAGACAAGGCGGCGAGCCGCAGACAGTACAGGTAGTACGGAACCGATTCTGTTGCCGCTTCAGCGGCTTACAAAATCGTTCTCTTTGAGCTAAGGCGAGCCAACGCCGTATCAGTTTAAATGTGATCCACTATGTTTCTCTTTCAGACGGCCTGAAAAAGCGGTAGGCTTAGGATAACACTCAACAACAAAACAGGAGCTTCGCCATGAATCAACCCATCAGAATCGGCCTGGCCGGTTTCGGCCTTTCCGCCAAAGTGTTCCACCTGCCGTTTTGGCGGGCGGACGGGCGGTTTGAAGTGGTGCGCGTGTTGCAGCGTTCGGGTAACTCGGCGCAGGAAGTGCTGCCCGAAGCCGAAATCGTGCGCGATTTTAGCGGCTTATTGGCAGACGATACGGATTTAATCGTGATTACCACGCCCAACCAAACTCATTTCGAGTTTGCCAAACAAGCCATGCTGGCGGGCAAGCACGTGGTGGTGGAAAAGCCGCTGTGCGCCACCGCAGCCGAAGCGCGCGAACTGGCGGCGCTGGCCGATAAGCAGGGCGTGGTGCTGGCGGTGTATCAAAACCGCCGCTGGGACGCCGCGCCGCTAACCGCCAAGCAGCTGCTTTCAGACGGCCTGTTGGGCGATATTGTTGATTGCGAAATCCGTTTCGAGCGTTACGCCGAGGGCTTAAACCAAAAAGGCTGGAAAGAAACCGGCGAGGCGGGCGTGGGTTTGGTGTACGACTTAGGCTCGCATCTGGCCGATATGGCGGTGGATTTGTTCGGCCTGCCGCAGGAAATCTATGCCGACGTGCGCTACCAGCACGAAGGCGCGGTGAGCGACGATAATTTTCAAATGCTGTTTTATTACCCCGACGGTAAAAAAGTTTCGCTGACGGCGGGCAAATATATGCGCGAACCGCTGCCGTTTATGGCGTTGCACGGCAAGCGCGGCTCTTATGTGAAACAGAACGCCGACAATCAGGAAACCCTGCTGGGCGCGGGCGCGGTGCCCGAGGGTGATTGGAACCGAGAACCCGAAGAGCAATGGGGCATTCTGCACACGAAAACCGCCGAAGGAAACGTGATCCGCCAACGCTTTGAAGGTGCACGCGGCGACTACGGCGCGTTTTACCGCAACCTTTACGATGTGCTGGTTAACGGCGCCGGATTGGCGGTGAAACCGCAGCAGGTGGCGCAGGTTTTGGATTTGCTGGAAAAGGCTTATCAGAGTGCGGCAGGCAAGGCGCGGGTGAAGGTTTGATTTGGTTTGTATCGATGCTTGGTTTGCAGGCCGTCTGAAATATCTGGCTCCGCCATACTCGGGTCAAGCCCGAGTATGACGCAAGTGTCAAACGTGTTCAAACAACAGGCAAACCGCAGGTTTAACGGTAAACCATGCCGCCGTCGATAATCACCGATTGGCCGGTCATGTAGTCGGAATCGGGCGATGCCAGATAATGCACCAGCGCGGCCACGTCTTGCGGCACTTGGGTGCGGCCCATCAGAATGCCTGCCGAGAATTTGGCGAAGGCTTCGCCGGGTTTCAGACCGAGGTGTTTGCCCATTTCGGCGTCGATGCGCTCCCACATTTTGGTGCCGGCCACGCCGGGGCAGTAGCCGTTGACGGTGATTTTGTATTTGGCCAGCTCTTTGGCGGCGGCGATGGTGAGTGCGCGCACGGAAAATTTGCTGGCGCAGTAAACGCCTAAAAGGTCGAACGATTCGTGGCCGGCGATGCTGCACGCGTTGATGATTTTGTAAACCTTGTCGCCGCCCTGTTTCTTCATCTGCTCGGCGGCGGCCTGAATGCCGTAGAGCACGCCTTTGACGTTGATGTCGAACACGCGGTCGAAATCGGCTTCGGTTACGTTTTCGAGCGGCATCACTTCTTCGATGCCGGCGTTGTTGATAAACACATCAATGCTGCTGAAAGCGGCAACGGCGTGCTGCACGAGGGCAAACTGGTCTTCGCGCTTGGCCACATTGCCATGAAAAGCGGTAACGGGCTGGTTGCGGCTTTTGAATTCCTGCTCGGTTTGGGCGAGTTTTTCGGCGTTGATGTCGGACAAAACGATGTTGAAACCGTCTTGGGCGAGGCGTTCGGCAATGCCTTTGCCGAGGCCGTCGGCCGAGCCTGTGATAACGGCGGTTTTTTGTGCCATGATGTTTCTCCTTGTTGGGTTTGCAAAGATTTCAGGCCGTCTGAAAATGCTGCATATCGCCGGTGTTTTTCAGACGGCCTGTGTTTGTGAAAGCGGTGTGCGGGCTTATTCGTCGACTTCGTCGGCAGAGGGCGGCACCCATGAGGCGATAAAGGCGTCGATTTCGGCCTCACTGGTGTCGGCGTCGGCCAAAATGCCGATCAGGGTTTTCACGGGCAGGGTTTCGCCGCCGCCGTGCAGAATGCGGCGCAGCACGCCGGCATCGGCGGCTTCGACCGCGTTGGTGAGTTTGTCGGTTTCGATGTTCAGGATTTCCATGCCCACGGTAACGGGCGTGCCCACATCGACCAGCCATTCGCTGATGGTGCCTTCTTCCATGGTTAAGCCCCATTTGGGGATGATCACGGGTTTGATATTGCTCATAATATTCTCCTTCTGGTCTGGGTTGTGTATTTGCGGCAGGCCGTCTGAAACCGTGTTCAGACGGCCTGTGCAGTGTTGTTATGCCGTTGCGGCGGCATTCATGGTTTTACGCACGGCATCGGCGATCTGCTTGCCGCCGGGGAGGTAGATTTTTTCCAGCACGTTTGAGAACGGCACGGGCACGTGCGGCGGCGATACCATCTGGATGCCCGATTTGAGCGCGCCGAAAATCTGCTGGCACACTTGGGCGGAAATATCGGTGGCGATGTTGCAGCGCGGGCTGGCTTCGTCCACCACCACCAGGCGGCCGGTTTTTTCCACCGATTTGAGTACGGTGTCGATATCGAGCGGCGAGAGTGTGCGCAGGTCGATCACTTCCGCTTCCACGCCTTCTTTTTCGAGCGCGCGGGCGGCTTCGAGGCTGCGCGGCACCATCATGCCGTAGGTAACGATGGTGGCGTCTTTGCCTTCGCGCACGATATTGGCCTGGCCGAAGGGGATGGCATACAGCTCTTCGGGCACTTCGGATTTAGAGGCGTAAAGGCTCTTGTGTTCGCAGAAAATTACCGGGTCGTTGTCGCGGATGGCCTGCACCAGCAAACCTTTGGCATCGTAGGCGTTGGAAGGGCACACCACTTTCAGGCCGGGCACATGGGTAAACATGGGCGTGAGCATCTGGCTGTGTTGCGCCGCCGCGCTGAAGCCGCCGCCGACCATGGCGCGGATTACCACGGGCGTTTCGGCCTTGCCGCCGAACATATAGCGGAACTTGGCGGCCTGGTTGAGGATTTGGTCGAAGCACACGCCCATAAAGTCGATAAACATCAACTCGGCAACCGGACGCAGGCCGCAGGTGGCGGCACCGATGGCGGCGCCGACGTAGGCTGCTTCGGAAAGCGGGGTGTCGATCAGGCGGTCGCCGTGTTTGG
Organism: Neisseria dentiae; assembly: GCF_014055005.1. Lineage (NCBI taxonomy): Bacteria > Pseudomonadati > Pseudomonadota > Betaproteobacteria > Neisseriales > Neisseriaceae > Neisseria > Neisseria dentiae. The sequence goes on from NZ_CP059570.1 coordinate 909,769, forward strand.
CATACAGGCCTTTCGACAGGCCGAGCACGCCGCCCCAGGCGTCGCGTTCGCCGCTGGCGCCGGCGCCGCCGACAATGTCTTCACCCATCATAATCACGGTGGGGTCGCGGGTCATCTCTTGGTCGATGGCTTCGTTAATCGCTAATTTCATGGTTAATTGGCGGGACATGATGTGTTTCTCCTATTTTGAAATTTTTACACGCTGCGCTTAGTACGAAACGTAAACATCGGTGAGCAGGTCTTCCGGCTCGCAGGGCGGCGCGGCTTTGGCTTCCTGCACCGAGCGTTCGATCAGCGCGGCTACTTCTTGATCTACCGCGTCGAGTTCGGCATCGGTAATCACGCCCGCCTCGGTAACGCGTTGGCGGAAAATCTTGATACAGTCGTGGTTGGCGCGCAATTCTTCCACTTCGCCCTTGGGGCGGTAGGTTTGCGCGTCGCCCTCGAAGTGGCCGTAGAAGCGGTTGGTTTTGCACTCAAGCAGGGCCGGGCCGCCGCCGTTGCGGGCACGGCGGATAACTTCGCCTGCAGCTTCATACACGGCGAAAAAGTCGTTGCCGTCCACCACCACGCCGGGGATGCCGAAGCCTACGCCGCGGTCGGCAAAGCTGTTGGAGGCGGTGCCGTAGTCGCGCGAGGTGGATTCGGCATAGCCGTTGTTTTCCACCACGAAAATCACCGGCAGGTTCCACACGGCCGCCAGATTCATGCTTTCCAAAACCGTGCCCTGGTTGGCCGCGCCGTCGCCGCAGAACGTTACCGCCACGCCGCCGTTGCCTTTGAATTTGGCCGCCAGCGCCGCGCCGCAGGCCAGCGGTGCGCCCGCGCCCACGATGCCGTTGGCGCCCATCATGCCTTTCGACAAATCGGCGATGTGCATCGAGCCGCCTTTGCCGCGGCACACGCCGTCGCGCTTGCCGTAGATTTCTTTCATCATGCCGATTACGTCCACCCCTTTGGCGATACAGTGGCCGTGGCCGCGGTGGGTGCTGGTGATGCGGTCTTCATCGTTCAGGTGGTAGAGTACGCCGGTGCCGGTGGCTTCTTCGCCGGCGTAAAGGTGCACGAAGCCGGGAATGTCGCCGCGCGCGAAGTCAACGTGCAGCCGCTCTTCGAAATCGCGTATGGTTTTCATACGGCGGTAAACGTCGAGCAGTTGGTTTTTGTCCAAAGGCAATTTGGTGCTCATGGTGTTTCTCCTTGTTCAACGGGGTTTTGTTTGAGGCCGTCTGAAAAGGCTTCAGACGGCCTAGAGCGTGTAGTCAAAAAGCGTTGCGGCGGTATTTTTGGTTAAAATCCGCATCTGCGGCGTTCAAAATGCTCGCAAGATGTCCAATCTTGCTGTGCTTTTTGCCTTGCATCTGCGGATTTTTCCTCAAAAAACCGCTTCACAAGCCTTCTGACGACACGCCCTAGCTGGATTCCCTTGTGTAAAAATATCGTGTTGGGCGGCAGTTGTTTTAACCGGGCAGCCATCGGGCTTTATCCCGGCAGAGCCTGAAAATATAAAAACGGTTGGAACGGCTGCTTCTCTAAACATTATTTTTTCAGACGGCCTAAACGGCTTACAAAGGCCTCAGGCCGTCTGAAAACCTCAAACCTCGTGCAGTTTTTGCGCGCACACATATTTCAAAATCGCAGGAACATCCAGCGTGTAGAACGCGTTTTCCTGCAACGAAATCAAGGCATATTCATGCTCGCGCAGGGCGATTTCGCGTTCGCCGTCCAGCGCAATCAGGCAGTTTTGGCCGCTCACGCGGTATTCTTCGCCGGCTTTGAAACGGCGGAAAGAAGCGATTTCGATGTCTTCCACCTTGCCGGGCGACAGCACCGCCTGAATGGTGAACGTTTTGGCGGCCGGTTCGTGCGTGCCGTAGGCCGGCACCAGCTCGATCAGCAGGCCGCCCGCGTCATGGCGGCCTACGGGCTGCAAAGCCGCCGCCACCGCCGACAAGCCCACGGCTTCAATCGATGCCTGCGTAGAAATCACCGTGCGCAGCGTATCGGTTTGGCTGATGGCTTTGGCACCAAGTATCGCCTCGTTCAACACCGCCGCATCAATCAGCGCCACATCGTTTTGCTTTTCGAGGCCGTCTGAACCGAATGTGCGGATATGCAGGCATTTGTTGGGCCGCAGCGCGTGTTCGTCGGGTACGCGGCCGGCGGCATACAGCCCTGCCGCCCATGCCGTTACGGTTACTTCGCGCATCGGCGGGAAAGCATTGTTGGTGCCGGTGGAAATGCCGGCGATGGGGATGTCGCGGCAGCCTTTCACCACCGCACGGTGGGTGCCGTCGCCGCCGAGCACCAGCAAAGCCGCCACACCTTCGCGCCGCATGATTTCCGCCGCCCGCACCGAATCTTCGGTTTTGGTGCGCACCGGCATATCCAGCCAGCGCAGGCGCGGCAGCGGGTAGCGCGACTCCTCCGCCGCTGCCGGCAGCTGCCGTTCCAAATGCAGGCGCAGCCCTTCCATTTCGGGCATGAGCAGCACTTCATCCACTTTGCAGGCGGCAAGTGCCTGCAAAATCCGCAGCAGCATATTGGCGCGTTCGCCCAGCGTCAGCCCCGCCGCATGGGAAATCACACGGCGGATGTCGCGGGCGGATACGGGGTTGGCGATAATGCCGATTCGGACGGTCATGGCGCGCTCCTTTGACAGGGTTTGCCAGATTCTTAGCAAACGGCGTGCCATAACGCTAAAATTTTATTATATTATTGAATTTAAATAGAAAATAATTATTTAGGCAGTGGCGGGGTAGGGAGGTGTTACTGTAACAATCGAGGGTGTAACAGGGTGGGGTGATACAGGTGTGACAGTGAAATGTATGGATATTCTTATCAAAGAAAGCATTAATGAGACCAAACTGCAGTTTCCAAAATTTCAGGCCGTCTGAACGTTTCAGACGGCCTGTTTACGAGACAGGGTAAAACCGGATTATTCAGGAATGCGCAGTTTTTGGCCCGGGTAGATTTTATCGGGGTGGCTCAACATGGGTTTGTTGGCTTCGAAGATTTTCATATATTTGTTGGCATCGCCGTAGTATTTTTTAGAAATGGCCGACAACGTGTCGCCTTTCACCACGTCGTGATATTGCGCTTCGGCTGCGGCGGGGAATTGCAGGTTGTTTTGCACGCCCGCAACGCCGGTTACGTTGCCTGCCGCCAAAACGGCTTTTTCGGCGGATTCTTGCGAAGGTGCGCTGCCACTCAGGGTTACTTGGCCGCTGGCGCCGTCGAAGGCTACGCTCAAGCCGCTCAAGCCCAGATTCTGTTTTTCGATATAGCTTTGGATGGCCGCCGCCGCTTTGGCGTTGAGGTCGTCCACATTGGCCGCAGCGGCTGCCGCTACTTCCTGCTCGTCTTTGCCGAACAGTTTTTCGCCGGCGTTTTTAATGAAGCTGAATAAGCCCATGTTTTGCTCCTAAAAATATGGTTGGAAAATCCGTGTAAACGGGCGGCAGTATGATACTGCATTATTGCCGTGCTTAAGATAAAGTTGCTGCCCAACCGTTGCAGATATTACCCGCTTTTACAAATTCAGACGGCCTCTTGGCAATATTGTTACAATAGCGCGTGTTTTATCCCCAACCAACGGCCATGAACGGCGACATCACCCTGTTAACCTTATTTCTGCTCGGCTTTTTCGGCGGCGGCCACTGCGTGGGCATGTGCGGCGGATTAAGCAGCGCGTTTGCCCTGCAACTGCCGCCGCATATCAACCGTTTTTGGCTGATTGTGCTCTTGAATGCCGGCCGTATTTCCAGCTATGTGCTGATCGGCGTGCTGGTGGGCCTGCTCGGCCAAATCGGGATTTCGCTCGACCAAACCCGCTGGCTGCAAAACGGCCTGTTTGTGGCGGCCAATGTTTTGCTGCTGCTGCTGGGGCTTTATCTGGCGGGTTTGTCTTCGTGGGCGGTGAGGGTCGAATCGCTGGGCAAACCGGTGTGGAAGCGGCTCAACCCGCTGCTGAACAGGCTTCTGCCGATACGCAGCGTGCCGGCCTGTTTCGGCGCGGGTATGCTGTGGGGCTGGCTGCCGTGCGGTTTGGTATACAGCGCGTCGCTCTATGCTCTGGGCAGCGGCAGTGCGGGGCGGGGCGGTTTGTATATGCTGGCTTTTGCGCTGGGCACGCTGCCCAACCTGCTGGCGATGGGCTGGTTTGCCGCGCAGTTAAAAAACGTGTTGCAGCAAAAGCCGCTGCGTTTGGCGGCAGGCTTGCTGGTGGCCGCTTGGGCGGTGTGGCAGTTGGCGGTGTTTTTCCGGGCCGTCTGAAACGTGTGCCGTTTTGAGATTTCATTTATATTATAATGCGTACTTTTCCCGCGCTTAAAAAACCATGAAAACCGTAGAAAAAAATATGCTGGTGCTGCACAGCGCCGAACAAATGTTCGAGCTGGTCGACAGGGCGGAAGATTATCCGCAGTTTCTGCCGTGGTACAGCAAAACCGAAATCATCGAGCGCAGCGGCAACGAGCTGAAAGCGCGGCTGTTTATGGATTATATGGGCGTGCAGCAATCGTTTGCCACCCACAACCACAATGTGCCCGGCCGCGAAATCCACATTAATCTGCTCGAAGGGCCGTTTAAAGCCCTGCACGGCACATGGAAATTCATTCCGCTGGGCGACGACTGCTGCAAAATCGAATTCAAGCTGCAATACGATTTTTCGAGCGCGTTGCTTTCCACCCTGATTTCACCCGTGTTCAGCCACCTTTCGGGCACGTTGGTGGACGCGTTTGTGAAAGAGGCCAACCGCCGCTATGGTTGAAATCGAAATCGCTTACGGCACGGCGGAAAAGCAACTGCTCCAAACCCTGCGCGTGCCGGCGGGCACAACCGCCCGCGAAGCCGTGCTGCAAAGCCGCATCGCACAAGAATTTCCCGAAGCCGACGTGCAAAACGCACCGTTGGGCATTTTCGGCAAAGCGGTGAAAGACCACACCGTGCTGCGCGATAAAGACCGCGTAGAAGTTTACCGCCCCCTGCTTATCGATCCCAAAGAAGCCCGCCGCAAACGGGTGGAAGCAGAAAAAGAAAACTGATTTTTTATATAGGAAACAAAGGCCGTCTGAAATGTTTCTTTCAGGCAGAGACCTTTGCAAAACCGCCAGATGCGGATGCAGTTCAAGGTGTAGCAGCGCAGCGAGCGCAGACATAACATGGAGTTAGGCAAGCGAGCGAGCAGCACACAACGCAGAAATGCGCCGCAGATGGCGGTTTTGCAAAGGTTTCAGACGGCCTTAACAATAAAATATGCCGCAAATCAAATTAATCGCAGGGCTGGGCAACCCCGGTGCCGAATATGCCCAAACCCGCCATAACGCGGGCTTTTGGTTTATCGACGAGTTGGCTTGGGCTTGGAAGGCCGCGCTGAAAGAAGAAAAAAAATTCTTCGGCGAAACCGCCAGAGTGGCACGCCCCGAAGGCGACGTATGGCTCTTGAAACCCAACACTTTTATGAACCGCTCGGGCCAAGCCGTGGCCGCATTGGCCTCTTTTTACAAAATCAAGCCCGAAGAAATCTTGGTGGTACACGACGAGCTTGACATCCCTTGCGGGCGCATCCGCTTCAAACTCGGCGGCGGCAACGGCGGCCACAACGGTTTGAAAGACATCCAAGCCAGGCTTGGCACCCCGAATTTCTACCGCCTGCGTTTGGGCATCGACCACCCCGGCGACCGCAATTTGGTGGTGGGCTATGTGCTCAACAAACCCAGTGCGGAAGACAGGCAGTCAATCGAAGAAGCCATCGCCAAATCCCTGCAAGGGCTGCCGTTGGTTTTGTCGGGCGAGTGGGAAGAAGCGGTGCGGTTTCTGCACAGCAAGTGAGTGTTTTGTTTGGACGGATAAAGCAGGCCGAGACCTTTGCGAAATACCGGCTACCCCTTCCGAATGGTTACTTGATTGTTCAGGTAACCATTCGGAAGGGGTAGCCGGTATTTTGCAAAGGTCTAAGGCTGTTGATGCTTCTGACACTGATTCCTGTCAGTTTGGCGGTATCGGAAGCGGTCAAATTGAAGGCGAAAAGCTGCAGGATCTGACGGCATTTGGGCTCGGTAATTTTGCTGAACTTTTGATACTTTTTTTTAATTTCATTTCAAAAGCTTATCACTATATTTGGTGATTTTGCTTCCTAAACCTCAAAAATTTATTGTCATTTTAAAATTTATATTGTATATTTGTATTCAAATGAATACAAAAGTATTTGAACGAAAATGAATGCAGGCAACCGAATTCCCGTTAGCGTAAGAATTTCTCAGGAAGATGCTGATTTTATTTCGGCATTGGACATAGAAGGGGCGCATACGCCGTCTGAAAAAATCCGCGAATTGTTGCGGCAGGCGCGGTTGGTCCATACGCAGACCCGCGATTACGGTGCGGCTTTGCATGCGATGGAACAGTTTTTTCAAAATGCCAAACACGGCGTACTGTATGCCGAGAAACAATACGGTGTGCATTCCCATATTTTGGCGCGTTTGTTCGAGCTGTTGCCGGATTTGGCGGCAACATTGGCGGCGGACTTGCCAGCGGAAGCCGATTTGGAAGCACTAAAACAATATGAGCGCGAAACCATGCGGCGGATTGTACGGCTGGCCGACAGCGTGTTGCAGCTGGCGGTAACGGGCAAGGGCGCGGCCTACGACGATACCGTATTGCAGCAGTTGGAAAACACTTTGAGGTTGGCGCAGATTGTGAAACAGGCCAATGAGGCCGTCTGAAAAAGAAAGGAATAAAAATGAGCGAAACATTATCACGCAGGGTTGGCCGTTTGGTGAGCGGCGGTTTCCACGCCCTTGTGGATGCGGCGGAAAATTTGGCGCCGGAGGCGGTGATGGATGAGAACATTCGGGAAATCGAGCGGGCGGTGGACGAAGTGCGCGCCGAATTGGGCAGGGTGCTGGCGCAAAAACATCTGGCTGCCAAAAAGATGGCCGACGAAAGCAACCGCCACGAAGCTTTGGGTGCCAACCTGCAAGCTGCCGTAAATGCCGGACGCGATGACTTGGCTGAAGCGGGCATCGCCGAGCAGATGGACATCGAAGCGCGTTTGCCGGTGTTGGAAAACACTATTGCAGATTGTGCGGCGCAGGAAAAAGAGCTGGAAGGTTTTATTGCTGCTTTGCAGGCTAAAAAGCGCGAGATGCAGCAGCAGTTGCAGGAATGGCGTGCTGCGCGTCAGGGCACGGGCGGGACGGCGGAAGCGGGCGGTTTGAGCCGTATTGCCCGCGACGCCGAAAAAAGCGGTAATGCGTTCGACCGCATCATGGGCCGGCAGAATGCCGTGCACGGCAGCAGCGATGCGGCGCAACTGGCGAAACTGAAAGAGCTGGAGGATTTGAGCCGCAACAACCGTATTGCCGAGAGGCTGGCCGCCTTGAAGGCGCAGCAGAAATAAGCGGGCAGGCCGTTCCTATGCAGCATGCGCCTTATCACAACCCCATGCCGGAATCGGCGGGTAAATGGCTGGCGGCCGCCATTATCTTGCTGGTGTTGAGCGTCGCCGGCCTGATTTACGGTAACCACAAACGCGAAGAGCCGCCCCAACGGCGGCAGGCCGCGGCGGCGGATAAAGGTTGGAAAACGGAAAGGCTGTCTGAAATACGCCGGCAGACAGCAGCACCTTCCCGACAAACGGTTGTTTTAAAGGAACCGCAACCGGCATCGGCGGAAGTAGCCGGGCAATACGCCGCAGCACGCAGCCATATCCGGGCCGGCGACTGGCCGCAAGCCGTGCCTTTTTTGGAAGCGGCGGCCCGAGCCGGATATTGGAGGGCCCAAAACAATTTGGGTGTGGCTTATTTGGAGGGCAAAGGCGGGCGGCGCGATGATGAAACCGGCTGCGAATGGATGGGGCGTGCCGCCGCGCAATATGTAGATTTCCATATGGCGGAGAATTTGCGCATGTGTTTGGCCGAAACTTTCGGCGGCGATTACCGGCAAACTTGGCTGGCCTTGCAGCCTTGGGCCGAACAAGGCCATGTTTATGCGCAATGGGCGTTGGCCAACGTGTTGCTATACAGCCGGGGCGATGTGCCGCAGGACCACCGTTCCGGCATTCGGTGGCTGGGGCGTGCCGCGCGGTATGAAGCGGCGGCGATGAAACAGTTGGCGGCATGCTTCGGCCTGCGCTCCTGCGCACACGAATATTACAATCCCGCCGTCAGCGCAGCGTTGGATGCGGTGTTGAGAGAGCGGGATGCGGCAGGCTGGTGGCAGCGGTTGGCGGCAAAGCTCGGGAAACGTCCGAACGCAGCTTATTTAAGTGACGCCGAAAAACGGGAAGCCGAGCAATATATCCGCGAATGGCGGCATCTCGATAACCGCCGCTTGGCGGAGGCCGTAGTCGGGGAAGGAGCCGGTGCGGATTTGTAGTAATGGACAGGCCGTCTGAAACGTTATTTGGAGCAAAAAAAGGAATAATCATGTGGGATTTGATTAACGCCCTTGAAACCCGCATTTTCGGCATCGCCCTGATGTTGATGTTGATGTTGGGCATTTTGGAAATTGCATCGCTGCTGATGGGCGGCATTAACGATTGGGTGGACAACCTGCTGCCCGAGAGCCTCACCGAAACCGCACACGCAGAAGTGGGGCTGGAAGCCGCCGATGCGGGCGCATTTATCCGCTTTTTAAGCTGGCTGTATGTGGGCAAAGTGCCTTTGCTGATGTTGATGGTGGTGTTTCTGGCTGTGTTTGGCTTGCTGGGCTATTTTTTTCAGACGGCCTTTTATGCCGTGTTCGGCAGCTATCTGAACGGTTGGGCGGCGGCTGCGGCCGTGTGGTTTGCTTGCCTGCCCGCAGTACGTACCGCGGCGGCGGGGCTGTATCAAATCATGCCGAAAGACGAAACCACTGCCGTTACGCAAAGCAGCCTGATCGGCCGCGTCGGCGTGGTGGTGTTGGGAGAAGCGCGCGCGGGAAGCCCCGCCCAAGTGCGTGTGAAAGACGGCCACGGCCAACAGCATTATGTGATGGCCGAGCCTGATTCAGACGGCCCGGTGTTGAAACAGGGCGAAGCGGTGCTGTTGGTGTCGCTGTCGGGCAATACGTTCAAAGCGATTCACAATCCCAGCGGCAGCCTGGTGGATTGAGGCCGTTTGAAAAATTTTTATTTTCTTCAACTTTTATACAATAAGGAAAACACCATGGGTTTGATTACCATCGCCAGCATTGCCGGCATCGTCTTAGTCGTTTTGATTATCCTCGGCCTGATTCTCACGCGCCTTTACCGGCGCGCCACCAAAGAAGTGTCGTTCGTGCGCACGGGCTTCGGCGGCGAGAAAGTAATTATGAACGGCGGCGCATTGGTGTTGCCGGTATTGCACGAAGTGATTCCGGTCAATATGAACACCCTGCGTCTGGAAGTGCGCCGTGCCGCCGAGCAGGCTTTGATTACCCGCGACCGTATGCGCGTAGACGTGATGGCCGAGTTTTATGTGCGCGTGAAGCCCACCGGCGAGAGCATTGCCACGGCCGCGCAGACTCTGGGCATGAAAACCATGTCGCCCGAGCAGTTGAAAGAACTGGTAGAAGGCAAATTTGTTGACGCACTGCGCGCGGTGGCGGCGGAAATGGCGATGGAAGAGCTGCATGAGAAGCGCGTGGATTTTGTGCAGAAAGTACAGCAGTTCGTTTCCGAAGATTTGTATAAAAACGGCTTGGAGTTGGAGTCCGTGTCGCTTACCGGCCTAGACCAAACCGATTTCAAATTCTTCAACCCGCAAAACGCGTTTGACGCGGAAGGTCTGACCCGCCTTACAGAAACCATCGAAGTACGCCGTAAAAAGCGCAACGACATCGAGCAGGATACCGATTTGGCGATTAAAACCAAAAACCTGGAGGCCGAGCGCACCCGCCTGAACATCTTGCGCGAAGAAGAATACGCCAAATTGGAACAAGAGCGCGAAATCGCCGTGCGCCGTGCCGAGCAGGAAGCCAGCATCGCCGAACAGGAAGCGGCGAAAAAACGCGAAGCCGAAGAAGCGAAAATCGCCGCCGAGCGCGAAGTGGATTTGAAACGCATCCTCGCCGAGCGCGACATTAAAAACGAAGACATCCGCAAAGCCCAAGCCATCGAACAGGCCGAAGTGGAGCGCCGCAAAGCGATTGAGTTGGCCGAGCAAGACCGCGCCATCGCCGTAGCCGAAAAATCCCGCGCCGAATCGGAAGCCAAAGCCGAAGCCGACAAAGCCCGCGCCGCCGCCGTCCGCGAAGAAGAAAGCGTGATTACCGTACGCGAAACCGAGCGTGCCGAGCGTGCCAAAGCGGTGGAACTGATTGCCGCGCAGGAAGCCGCGCAAAAAGACGCCATTGCGTTGACCGTAGCCGCAGATGCCGAAAAACTGGCGGCGCAAGACCGGGCCGAAGCCGTGCGCATTGCCGCCGAAGCCGAAGCGGAGAAACAGCGTTTGCAGGCCAAAGGCGAGGCCGATGCCAAAATGCTGCTGGCCCAAGCGCAGGAGCAGCAATACAAGGTGGATGCGGAGGGTACGCGCGCCGTGAACGAAGCGGCCAACGTATTGAGCGTGGAGCAGGTGGAAATGCAGGTACGCTTGGCTTTGCTGAAGCACTTGCCGGACATCATCCGCGAATCGGTGCGCCCGATGGAAAATATCGATGACATCAAAATCCTGCAAGTCAACGGTTTGGGCGGCTTCGGCGGCAATGCCGACGGACAGGTTTCAGACGGCCAAAATGCGCAGGCCAGCTTATCCGACCAATTGGTTAACAGCGCCTTGCGCTACCGCAGCCAAGCGCCGCTGGTGGACGGTTTGATGAAAGAGCTCGGCTTGAACGGCGGCGACATCAACGGGTTGACGCAGGCTTTGAATCAGGGTGTATCTGCTAAGAAAGCGGGAGAATAAAGCCTTGTTCGATTGAAAACGATAAAAGGCCGTCTGAAAAAAAACTGAACTGCACCCCAAAAGTTGGACACCCCCTTCAACTTTAAAAGGTGCAGTTTTCTTATGTCCAAATATAACCTACACTTCAAATACCGAGCCGTACTCCAACACCCGCAGGCTACGTTTATGAAGACTATGAAGACCAACGCAAAAACCCGTTTATCGCCGACAAACCCGACCACGAAAAAACCCAGGCGGAACTGATTGAAGAGTTACGTTACATGAGGGCGGAGAACGACTACCTAAAGCACATGAAAGCCCTCAACGAAAAGAACGCCGCCAAAGCTGCGAAACCGTTCAAACGTTGAGGGCGAAACACCCGCTGAAATATCTGCTGCACAGTACCGGCATTCCCAAAAGCAGCTTTCATTACCATATCGGCAAAGCCGATCCCGATGCGGCGGCCAAAACCGCCGTGAGTGAAGTCTATCGCCGACACAAAGGCCGTTACGGTCATCGGCGGATTGCCGCCGTATTGTCGTGGAACAAAAAGAAAGTGCAGCGCATTATGGGTTTGTTGGGACTAAAAGCCAAAGTCCGCAGTAAAAAAGCCTACCGTCCGCAAGCAGTAGGAGAGGCTTCGGACAATATTCTCAATCGTGAGTTTACCGCTGGCAAACCGGCAGACAAATGGCCGACCGATGTGACGGAGTTTAAATGCACAGACGGGAAGCTGTACTTATCGCCGATATTGGATGTGTTTAATCGGGAGATTGTGGCCTATTCTTTAGGCCGCAGAGCAAACAGTAAAATGGTGGCGCAAATGTTGGACCAAGCATTCGGCCGTCTGAAAGGCCAAACGCCGCTGCTGCATTCCGACCAGGGTGTGCTTTACCGCACCGAGGCTTATCGAACGAAATTGGCTGAGAAAGGGATTGTGCAAAGTATGTCGCGCAAAGGTAATTGCTGGGACAATGCGCCGATGGAGAGTTTTTTCGGTACACTGAAAACGGAGAGTTTCTATCAGGAAGGTGCGCTGTCGGTGGCGGAGCTGACAGAGGTAATAGATGATTACATACATTACTACAATCATGAACGGATTAGTTTAAACTTGAAAAAGCTGAGTCCTGTCGGCTACAGAACCCAGCTTGAAAAGGCTGTTTGATAAAGATTCTTAACTTGTCCAAGTATTGGGGGACAGTTCATATGTTTTCAGACGGCCAAACCTCTTGTTTCAGGCCGGGGTAATCAAGCCTTAGGCACGTTTGCGGAATTCGCCGGTGCGGGTGTCGATTTCCACTTTGTCGCCGTTTTCAACGTAGGCCATCACTTGGATTTCGGTGCCGCCGACCAAACGGGCGGTTTTCATGACTTTGCCCGAAGTGTCGCCTTTAACGGCCGGTTCGGTGTATTCCACTTCGCGCACGATGATGGTAGGCAGCTCCACGGAAATCGGGTTGCCTTCGTAGAAAGTTACTTCGCACACGTCTTCCATGCCGTCGACGATGAATTTCAGGGCGTCGCCGATGTTTTCGGCTTCAACTTCGTATTGGTTGAATTCTTCGTCCATGAAAACATACATGGGGTCGGCGAAGTAGCTGTAGGTGCAGTTTTTGCGCGCTAACACGACAACGTCGAATTTGTCGTCGGCTTTGTAGATGGTTTCGGTGGCGGCGCCGGTGAGCAGGTTTTTCAGTTTCATGCTCACTTTGGCGGAAGAGCGGCCGCCTTTGATGTATTCGGTTTTTTGCACCACCATCGGGTCGTTGCCGACCATAAATACGTTGCCGGCGCGCAGTTCTTGTGCGGTTTTCATAGTGTTTCCAATCGGTATTCAGTGAAAAATAAAACGCGTTATTTTAGCGGTGTCGGTTGAATTTGGCTAGTTTTTCTATGGCGCTTGGCTGTGAAAACAGGTGTTTTTGCCAATCTGCCACGCTTTTTTGCCAGTTTGTGGCGTGGCTTTGCAGCGCTTGCCAGGCGGCCAGGCGTTGCGCGGGGGTAAGGGCGGCGGCAGCGTTGAGTTCGTTTGAGAGCGTCCGGTGGGCGGTGCGGACGGCTTCGGGGTAGTACGCGTAGGCCCTATCCCAAAATGCGTGCAGTTTTTCGATATGTACCGCTTCTTCTTGCGGGTAGATGTGCCAGAAAAAGGGCTTGGCGGCCAACTGGGCGCGCACGAAGCTGTCTTCGCCGCGCACGATCAGGCCGTCGGCAAGGTGCAGCAGGCGGTCGAAATCGTGTTGCGGCACGAAGGGGATGCGGATTAGGGTTACGCAGGCCGTCTGAAACGTATCGCCCGCCTGTTGCAGGGCATGGTGCGGAATGGCTGCGGCTGCTTTCAGGCTGTCGGTGATTTGCCCGCCGGCCAGCAGCAGGGTGACGGGTTCGCCGTTTTGCCGCCACATATCCAGCCATTCGGCCCAAACGGGGCTTTCGTAGCCGAACAGCAGCCATTCGGGGGCGGTTTTTTCGGGCAGCATCAGGCGGGCGCGCCATTGGGCAGTGTCGAATTGGCTGCGTTCGGCGTAATCCCGCTCGCGCAGCAGGCCGCCGCTTTTTTCGGTAAAGCCCATAAACCAGAAATATTTTTGCAGGCCGTTTGCCTGCGGCGAGGGGAGGGCGTGCAGGCGTTCGTTGCTGGCTTCGGCGCTCAGGTATTCCCAATTCAGCCACAGCGGCCGGGTTGCGGCTATTGCGGTTGTTACGTTTGGCGGCAGGTCGCAGGCGAAGGTTTCGATAACGGTGTCGGGCGGCGGGGCGGATTCGAGCTGTTCGGCGCGGCGGCGGTTCCATAGGCGGACGGAGATGTTTTGGTGCGCGCAGGGCGGGGCGGGTAAATCGGGGCAGAGTGCGCGCAGGGCTTCGGCGTCGTCTGTCCATAAGTGCACCTGCCAGCCCAGCTCGTTGCGGAGCATTTGTGCAAGCCGCCACGACACGCCGATGTCGCCGAAGTTGTCGATAACGGTGCAGAAAATCCAGCAAACGGGTGCGGATTCGGTTTTCGGAGGCGGGCAGGTTTGGTGTTCGGAAGGCATGATGGGTTTTGATAAATCTTTGCGTGGCGTGAGGTTATCGCTTCGGGGTGTTTTGTCAAGAAAATATTTTCTTTATCCACATTAATAGTTACGGCATTGACAAGTATGCGGAATAAGGGGCTTGACAACTGTTTGAATTGGTTATTTATTTGATATATAAACGTTTTTTGTTTGGGCTTAATTTTTGTGCAGCAATATGCAAAGCTTGATTTTTCGGGGAAAACGCGGGGATTTCACAAACTTTCCACACAGTTATCCACAGCTTTTGTGAGTAAGCTTTAAGGGCTTGATTGGGATTGGGTTTATATTATTGTCATATATAAACAGGCCGTCTGAAAACGGAAACTGCATTTTGTTTTCAGACGGCCTGTGCTGTGTTTGATTTAACGGTGTTTACTTCACCTGGCGGAGATAGTTCAGCAACAGCGGCACGGGGCGGCCGGTGGCGCCTTTGTCTTTGCCTGATTTCCACGCGGTGCCGGCGATATCGAGGTGCGCCCACGGGTAGCTTTCGGTGAAATACGACAAAAACGTGCCTGCGGTAATCGTGCCTGCGCCGGGGCTGCCGATGTTGGGCAGGTCGGCAAAGTTCGATTTGAGCTGCTCTTTATAGGTGTCGAACAGCGGCAGCTGCCAGGCTTGGTCGCCGCTTTCGCGCGAGGCGGCCAGCAGGCTGTCCACCAGCTCCTGATTGTTGCCCATCAGGCCGCTGACACCATGGCCGAGGGCGACGATACAGGCGCCGGTAAGGGTGGCGACGTCAATCACGGCTTTGGGTTTGAACTGTTCGGCATAGGTAAGCGCGTCGCACAGAATCAGGCGGCCTTCGGCATCGGTGTTGAGCACTTCGATGGTGAGACCCTTCATGCTTTTGACGATGTCGCCGGGCTTGTTGGCCTTGCCGGAAGGCATGTTTTCGCAGGTGGGTACGATGGCGATCAGGTTGACCGGCAGCTTGAGCTTGACGGCGGCGCAAAACGTGCCGATAACGCTGGCCGCGCCGCACATATCGTATTTCATTTCGTCCATATTCAGGCCGGGCTTGAGCGAAATGCCGCCGGTGTCGAAAGTGATGCCCTTGCCGACCAATACCACCGGGGCGGTTTCTTTGTTTTCGGCGCCGAAATAGGAAAGTTCGATTAAATAGGGTTTCTGTTTGCTGCCTTTGGCCACCGACCAAAACGAACCCATGTGTTTTTTAATGTAGTCTTTGCCGAGAATTTTAGCGGTAACGCCGAGTTTTTTGGCTTGTTTGCGGGCAGTTTCGGCCAAGAATTCGGGCGTGCACTCATTGGGTGCGGCGTTGCCCAAATCTTTGCAGAGCGCCATGCCGTATAATTGGGCGTCGGCCAAGGTTAAGGCCGTCTGAACGGCTTGGCTGTGCTGCCCGCTGAAAAATTCCGCCCGAGCGAGCTTGGCCGGTTTGGCTTCTTTTTTGTAGCGGTCGAAGCGGTAGGCGGCGTTGCCGAATGCCAGCGCGAACACTTCGGCAACCAAAGCAGCGGCTTCTTGATTAAACGGCGCGAGACAAACGTTTACCAGCTCCTGCTTCTGCGCCCACGCGGCGGCTTCGGCGGCGGCTTTGGCCACGGTTTCGCGCTTGGTGTCTTGCAGGCGCACCACGGCCACGGCTTTCAGGCCGCCGTTTTCGGAAACTTTGGTTTCGGCAAAGGCCTGGTCTTTTTCTAACGAACCGCAGAGCAGGGCGGCGGTTTCGTTATCGCTGTTTTCGCTGCACGGGCAGGCTTCTTCGCAAATATAAAGCAGGGCGCCGGCGGTGTCCGGCTGCAATTTTTCGGCTTTTGTGCTAAATTCCACGCTGATTCTCCTAGATGAGCGGTTATCCCTAAAGAATTTTTTCAGACGGCCTTACTTATATTTACAGGCCGTCTGAAACATATCGGCCTGATTGTACTCTATCATCGGTCTGCCCGAAACCTCGGGAAACCCCGCGGCGGCAAACTTAATTGCCGCCGGTGCGGCAGCCCATGCCGCCGTTGTTTGCGTTTGGTTTTCCGCCATATCCCCCAACCCCGCCATTCGAAGCGGTTATTTTATGATTTATCAACGAAATTTTATCAAAGAACTTTCTTTCACCGCCGTGGGCATTTTCGTGGTGCTGCTGGCGGTGCTGGTGTCCACGCAGGCCATCAACCTGCTGGGGCGTGCCGCCGACGGCCGCGTGGCGATTGATGCCGTGGCCGCGCTGGTGGGCTTTTGGGTTATCGGCATGACGCCGCTCTTGCTGGTGCTCACCGCCTATATCAGCACGCTCACCGTGCTGACCCGTTATTGGCGCGACAGCGAAATGTCGGTTTGGCTCTCGTGCGGGCTGGCGCTGAAACAGTGGATACGCCCCGTGTTGCAGTTTGCCGTACCGTTCGCCCTGCTGATTGCGGTGATGCAGCTTTTCGTGATGCCGTGGGCGGAGCTGCGCAGCCGCGAATACGCCGAAATCCTAAAGCAGAAACAAGAGCTTTCGTTGGTGGAGGCGGGCGAATTCCGCGCGCTGGGTAAGCGCAACGGGCGCGTGTATTTCGTGGAAACCTTCGACACCGATTCGGGCATCATGAAAAACCTGTTTTTGCGCGAAACCGACGATAAAGGCAACGACAACATCGTTTTCGCCAAAGAAGGCACGTTTTCCCTGAAAGACAATAAACGCACGCTGGAGCTGAGCAACGGCTACCGTTACAGCGGCACGCCCGGCCGGGCCGACTACAACCAAGTGTCGTTCGAGCATCTGAGCCTGATTATCAGCACCACGCCGAAAATCGTCGACCCGATTTCGCACCGCCGCACCATCCCCACCGAAAAACTATTCGGCAGCAGCAACCCGCAATACCAAGCCGAGCTGATGTGGCGGCTGTCGCTGCCCATCAGCGTGCTGCTGTTGAGCATACTCGCCGTGCCGCTTTCCTATTTCAACCCGCGCACGGGCCACACTTATAACATCCTCATCGCCATCGGCCTGTATCTGGTTTACCAAAACGGCCTTACCTTTCTGCGCAATGCGGTGGAAGACGGCAAACTCAATTTCTGGCTCGGCATGCTGCCCATGCACATATTGATTGCCGCCGTCGCCGTTATCCTGCTGCGCGTGCGCAGTATGCCCGCACAGCCTTTCTGGCGCGCAGTGAAACTCAGTTTGAAAGGCGGTGCCAAATGAAGCTGATTACCCGCTACCTTATCCGCCAACTCAGCGTGATGACGGTTTACGCGCTGCTGGCCTTTTTGGCGCTTTACAGTTTTTTCGACATCATCAACGAAGTGGGCGACCTCGGCAAAGGCAGCTATAACGGCGCCAAAATGATGCAGTATGTGCTGATGCAGATGCCCGCCCACGCTTACGACCTGATGCCGCTGGCGGTGCTGATCGGCGGCCTGATTGCCCTGAGCCAGCTCGCTTCGGGCAGCGAAATCACGGTTATGAAAACCAGCGGCATGAGCACTAAGAAACTGATTGCCGTTTTGCTGCGCTTCGGCCTGATTTTCGCCGTCGCCACCGCCGCCTTGGGCGAATGGCTGGCGCCGTCGCTGAGTCAAAGCGCCGAAAACATGAAAGCCACCGCCACCAGCGGCCGCATCAGCACGGGCGCGCAGGGTTTGTGGCTGAAAGAGCAGAACAACATTATCAACGTGCGCGAAATGCTGCCCGACCATACCCTGTTGGGCGTGAAAGTGTGGCGGCACAACGAAGCCTTCCAACTGGCCGAGGCGGTGGAGGCTGAATCCGCAACACTCAACCCGGACAACAGCTGGCAGCTGAAAAACGTGCGCCGCAGCCTGCTTGACGGCGAAGCCGTCCGCACCGAAACACAGGCCGAACAAAACTGGCCGGTCAGGCTGCAACGCGGCCTGCTGGACGTGTTGCTGGTGAAACCCGAGCAAATGTCGGTGTCGGAATTAACCACTTATATAGGCCATCTGAAAAACAACCGGCAGCAAACCAAGCTCTACGAAATCGCCTGGTGGCGCAAGCTGATGTATCCCGTCGCCGCACTGGTGATGGCTTTGGTGGCGCTGGCGTTTACCCCGCAAAACACCCGCCGCGGCAATATGGGCCTGAAACTGTTCGGCGGCATCTGCTTAGGCTTAGCATTCCACTTTGCCGGACGGCTGTTCGGCTTTACCGGCCAGCTTTACGGTATCCCGCCGTTTATCGCCGCCGTGCTGCCGACGATGCTGTTTGCCGTTTTGGGCGTGTATCTGATACGCAGGCAGGAAAAGCGTTAAACATTGTTGGCCGTAAAGTTCGGGCCGTCTGAAAAGTAATTTTTTTATATTTCATGGGTTTGTTAAAAAGTGGTTTGTCAGGCCGAAAAAATGCTTGCACAAGCTTCGGGATTTTGGTTTAATCACGTCTTCGCAACGCGACACGGGTGATTAGCTCAGTTGGTAGAGCGTCTGCCTTACAAGCAGAATGTCGGCGGTTCGACTCCGTCATCACCCACCAAGTTTCTTGCGCGGAGTGGTAGTTCAGTTGGTTAGAATACCGGCCTGTCACGCCGGGGGTCGCGGGTTCGAGCCCCGTCCACTCCGCCAAACCTATTCAGAAAAAAGCACCGATTTAATCGGTGCTTTTTTCTTTGCCTGTTTTTAGAATCCGCTTTCAGACGGCAGTGGATTTAGATGTGAAGTGCAACTTTCCACAACAGAAAAAGCCAGTATGCGGGGTAGCATATCCGCTTCCTGACAAGAAAGATTACCATGAGCTACACACAACTGAACCAAGATGAAGAATGCCACATCCAATACTTCTACTTCTATCGTCATCACACCATCACCGAAATTACCAAATAGTTTGACCGCCGTAAAGGCACCATCAGCCGCGAAATCAGACAACATTGGTCTCAAAGGGGTAATACAACGCTGAAAATACCCAACAGCGAAGCCGCCAAAACAAACAGAGCAAACGGAAACTCTATAAGCTCCATTCCTGGCTGATTCGACAACATCGACATCTTATTCTTCACACACACCACCCAATCACGCTCTATCGCAGCACTGTTTACCGCCGTCTGCACCAAGACAACAGCAATGGCGGAACTCTGTGGCAATATCTCAGAATAGGCGGCAAACCTTACCGTAAAAAGTACGGCAGCAAATTGATCAAGGGAAAAATGCCTGACAGCATCAGTATAGAAAAGCACCCGGCTATCATTGACAAAAAATCTCGCATTGGCGATTGGGGGAGCGACGCCATTATCGGCAAAGATCAACAAAACACATTATTGACCTTGGCTAAGCGGGTCACCCGCTACACCATCATCTGCAAATTGAAGAATTTCAAAGCCAAGATACTGCCAATGCTGTTAGGGTATATAAAGCTGGGGAGCATATTATCACTATGGATAACGGCAAAGAATTTTACAGGCACACCCAAATAGCCAAAGCATAGGCGGCGGAAACTTATTTTTGTTGTCCTTACCATTCTTGAGAGAAAGGACTGAATGAAAATACCAACGGACTTACCTGAGTGTTATACTTGAAATTTAATCAAAGACACCTCTTTGCGTAATCATCTCTTTCAGAATTAGTGTATGCTGGTGCCCACGCGGCCGATGTCGCCGAAGTTCATCCAGATAAAGAACGCTTTGCCCACAATCAGCTTGTCGCTCACAAAACCCCAATAACGGGAATCTTCGCTGTTGTCGCGGTTGTCGCCCATCATAAAATAATGGCCTTCGGGCACGGTGCAGCGGAACCACGAGCCGTCTTCGGCATATTCGCAGCTTTGGCGGTGCGGGAAATCGGGGCGCACGCCTTGCGGCAGAAAGCTCGGCTGGCCGGCGATTTTCAGCACTTCGAAATGATGTGTGCCGATGGTTTCCTGAAAGGCTTGGGCTTCGATGGTAATCATGCCGTATTGCGGCGTGTTTTCCTGATAGCTCTGAATGCCGGTCGAACGGTCTTCGACGGTTTGGCCGTTGATGCTCAACACCTTGTCTTTATATTCGATAACGTCGCCGGGCAGGCCGACGGCGCGTTTGATGTAGTTGATTTTGGTGTCTTCGGGGTAGTTAAACACCACCACGTCGCCGCGCTCCACTTGGCCGGTGGGAACCAGCACGTTATTGATAATCGGCGTGCGGATGCCGTAGGAAAATTTATTAACCAGAATAAAATCGCCCACCACCAGGCCTGGGCGCATGGAGCTGGAAGGAATTTGGAACGGTTCGGCCACAAAAGTGCGCAACACGAACACCACCAGAATAATCGGGAAAAACCCGCTCATATAATCGGTGAAGTGGTTGCTGTCGCCGGCCGGATTTTTTTTCAGACGGCCTTTGTGGATAAACCACACAATGCCGGTAAACAACACGAAAACCAGCAGCACGGCGGTGAAACTCATAAATGCCGACAACACGCCGAACACGCCCACCATCATCAGCAGGTAGCCCCATTGCAGGCCGCCGCTCCACTCGCCGCCCTCTTCGCGCGATTTGCTGCTTGTCGCATACAGCACCAGGCCCAAAACCAAAGCGGCCAGCGCGCCCCAAACCAAAGTATTGCTCATTATTTGTCCCCAACTTGCAGAATCGCCAAAAACGCGCTCTGCGGAATTTCCACATTGCCCACCTGTTTCATACGGCGTTTACCGGCTTTTTGTTTTTCCAAGAGTTTTTTCTTACGGGTAATGTCGCCGCCGTAGCATTTCGCCAGTACGTTTTTGCGCAGGGCTTTTACGGTTTCGCGGGCGATAATCTGGCTGCCGATGGCGGCCTGCACGGCAATATCGAACATTTGGCGCGGAATCAGCTCGCGCATTTTCGCCGCCAGCTCGCGGCCGCGGAACACGGCGTTGGAGCGGTGCACGATCAGGCTTAAGGCATCGACTTTTTCGCCGTTGACCATAATGTCGAGTTTGATTAAATCGGCGGCCTGGAATTCTTTAAACTCGTAATCCAGCGAAGCATAGCCGCGCGAGGTGGATTTGAGTTTGTCGAAAAAGTCCATTACCACTTCGTTCATGGGCAAATCGTAGGTGAGCATCACCTGCCGGCCCATATACTGCATATTCTTCTGCACGCCGCGCTTTTGGTTGCACAGGGTCATCACCGCGCCCACATATTCCTGCGGCACCAGAATGGTGGCGGTGATAATCGGCTCGAAAATGGTGTCGATGCTGCCCACATCAGGCAGTTTCGACGGGTTTTCCACTTCGATTTTTTCGCCGTTTTTCAGCAGCACCTCATACACCACCGTCGGCGCGGTGGTGATTAAGTCCATATCGAACTCGCGCTCCAAACGCTCCTGCACGATTTCCAAGTGCAGCAGCCCCAAAAAGCCGCAGCGGAAACCGAAGCCCAATGCCTGCGACACCTCCGGCTCGAATTTCAGCGAAGCATCGTTTAATTGCAGTTTTTCCAGCGCATCGCGCAGGGCTTCGTAGTCGTGGCTTTCCACCGGATAAAGCCCCGCAAACACCTGCGACTGCACTTCTTGGAAGCCCGGCAGCGCTTTCTCGGCAGGGTTGGCCGACAACGTGATGGTGTCGCCCACTTTGGCGGCGTGCAATTCCTTGATGCCGGTAATCAGAAAGCCCACTTCGCCGGCCTTCAGCTCGGATTTCGGCACCGATTTGGGGGTAAACACACCCAACTGCTCCACCTGCGTTTCGGCTTTGGTGCTCATAAACAGCACTTTGTCTTTCAGTTTCAGACGGCCCTGCTTCACGCGGATCAGCATCACCACGCCTACATAGTTGTCGAACCACGAATCGATGATCATGGCTTGCAGCGGCGCATCTTCGTCGCCCTCCGGCGCAGGGATTTTGGCCACGATTTCTTCCAGCACGTCTTCCACGCCCAAGCCGCTTTTGGCCGAGCATTGCACCGCGCCCACGGCATCGATGCCGATGATGTCTTCGATTTCCTGCGACACGCGGTCGGGGTCGGCGGCGGGCAGGTCGATTTTGTTTAAAACGGGCACCACTTCCACGCCCAAATCAATGGCGGTGTAGCAGTTGGCCACGGTTTGCGCCTCCACTCCCTGCGAAGCGTCCACCACCAACAGCGCGCCTTCGCAGGCGGAAAGCGAACGGGAAACTTCGTAAGAAAAATCAACGTGTCCGGGCGTGTCGATTAAGTTGAGCAGATAAGTTTGCCCGTCGCGCGCTTTGTAGTTGAGGGCGGCGGTTTGCGCCTTGATGGTGATGCCGCGCTCTTTTTCGATGTCCATCGAATCAAGCACCTGCGTACTCATTTCGCGCATTTCCAAACCGCCGCAATATTGGATAAAGCGGTCGGCCAGCGTGGATTTTCCGTGGTCGATGTGGGCAATAATAGAAAAGTTTCTGATGTTTTTCATTGAGTTAGACATACTGCTCGTTATTCTTGGAAGGCCGTCTGAAAAGGGTTTGTCCAACCGGGCAAAACGAAAATCAAATAGCTGCGTATTTTAGCCGAAAAATACGGTTTCGGCTAATTTTGCTATATGTTAAGTGGAAGTAGCTTAAATGGAAGTAGTTATTTTTGATCTAAACTAAACTTGTTTATTGGTAGCAGTTGTTATTGTACCCACGGGGCGTCATAATCGGTTTTGGCGTTTTTGTCGGGCAGTTGCGGCCCTTCGCCCACAAACCACACGGGCGGATAAACTTTTTCGGCGGGCTGTGCCGGTTGTGCCGAAAAGTCTTCCAGCAGGCGCTTGTATTCGCCGGATTGCTGCAACAGGGCGCGTGCGGCGGATTTCAAATCGTTGATGTCGTTGTGGGGCAGGTAAAACGTGGTGGGGATGTTCAACACGTTTTTACGCAGCTGCGATTCGGGCAGATCGCGCAGATTGAGGCTCACGAAATACATACTGCGCTTTTTGCCGTCGGGCTGTTTGGCGGCGTTTTCGTTCCATTGGTCGGCAAAAGCGCGGAAGCGCCGCAGCGATTCCTGCGAATATTTGTCGATGGGAATATCGACGATGGCGGCCACCACGTCGGCAAAGCCCGGGATGGCGGGCGATTGATCGATACGGCTGGCAATCTGGTTTTGCGCGTTTACGTTGATAATCACGATGCGGCGGATATTTTCTGCGGTTACTTGTTTTTGCAGGGCTTCGCTGGAGCGTGTGTCAACGATATCCAACACGCCGCGCAGGCCGAGGTTGTCGGTGAGGCCGCCGTCGAGCAGGTGGATATACGGGCGTTTGGTGCTGTCGTTATATTGGCTGTGGTAAGTGCGGGTAAGCTCTTGGAGGGTTTGCTGCTGCAATTTGCCCACTTTGTCGTTGGTTAACGTGTATCGCAGGCGTTCGGGCAACACATAGCCGCAGTTGCCGCCGTTGTTGTTGAGCGTAATCGGGCTGAAAATCAGCGGCACGGCGCTGGAGGCGGCCACGGCGCGGGCGATGCGCAAATCGGACAGGTTCAGGCACATGGCGTCGAAGTGTTCCTGAATAAAATCCAAGCGGCTGCCCGCCGCCATATCGGTGGCGGAAATAACGGCAAACGGGCCTTTGCGGCGTTTGTCGAGATCGTCGAACGTGGCGTCGCGAAAGAGGGTGTTTTCAAACTGTTCTTGCAGCAGGTCGCCGCGGCCGTATTCGGGCGAGGTGAGGCGGGGCAGGTTGGCAAACGAAAATACCTGTTTGGTAAACTGGCGCTGGAAATTCTGCTTTAAGAAGCGGCGTTCAAACGCGGGAACGGTTTCTTTGCCGTGCAGCGAAAAATAAGCCGCCAGCACCGAACCGCCCGAAACGCCGTAAACCAAATCGACGCTTTCGAGCAGGCTTTGCTCTTTGCCGCCGAAATTGATTTTCTGGCGGTTCAACTCTTCCAACACGCCATAGCCCAAAGCCGCCGCCCGCGTGCCGCCGCCGGAAAACATCAGCACCACGAAAGTATCGTCGGCTCTGGCGCTGTCGAAGTTTTTTTCGAGGCGGTAGCCTTTTTCGGTGTCGACGGTTTGAATGGTTTGCAGGGGTTGGTATTGCACCAGTGCGCACGACGACATCAAAAAAGCGGCCGATGCGGCCAGATATTTTTTCAGGCCGTCTGAAAAGCGCATATGCTTGCCCGTCATTTCGTTCCGTATCCTTTGAATCAAATATAAAAAAGCAGCCCGGGCTGCTTTGTACTTGGTTTTATTCGCTTTCTTTATCCGGTTGTTGCCCGGCTGCTTTTTCACCGATTTTTCCTTCTTTTCCGCCCAACAGGTTGCTGATGTTGCTTTTATGCCGGTAAAGCACCAAAAGGGCGATAACAACCGTCGACAAAACCCACGAAGGGTAGGGCATAAAGAAATAAGCCGCCAGCGGGCTGATAACGGTGGCCGCCAGCGCCGCCAGTGAAGACACTTTAAAGCCGAAAGCCATCACCAGCCACACGGCGGCGCAAACCAAAGCGGTCGGCCATGATAATGCGAGCAGCACACCCAAAGCGGTGGCCACGCCTTTGCCGCCTTTGAAGTTGAAAAACACCGGCCACATATGCCCCACCAGCGCGGCCACGGCAACCAAAGCAATGGTAGCGGAGTCCAGCCCGAGCGGCTCTTGCAGCCATTTTGCCAGCAGCACGGCAACCAAGCCTTTGAGTGCATCGCCCAACAGGGTTAAGGCCGCCGCTTTTTTCTTGCCGCTGCGTAAAACATTGGTGGCGCCGGGGTTGCCCGAGCCGTAGGTGCGCGGGTCGGCCATGCCGTAAAATTTTGACACAATCACCGCAAAAGAAAGCGAGCCGATTACATAACCGGCTGTTACAACCAAGAAATTAAACATTACAGCAACTTTTGTTTTAGAATGGAAAACTGATTTTAACGTGAAAACAGCGCAACTGAAAATGGATAAAATTTTTTTACACGGCATGAAAGCCGAAACCTTGATCGGCGTGTATGACTGGGAGCGCGAGCAGCCGCAAACCCTGCTGTTGGATCTGGTTGTCGGTGTGCCCGAAAAATCGGGTGCCGGCGACGACATCAGCAACACCGTGCATTATGCCGACGTGTGCGAAGCCGTGCGCGCCAGCCTGAAAAACCAGCGTTTTTTACTGCTCGAAGCATTGGCGGAGCACGTTGCCGATTTGGTGTTGTCCGACTTCGGCGCACAATGGGTGAAGGTGAAGATTGTGAAACCCGGCATTCTGCCCGATGTGCGCGAAGTGGGTGTGGAAATCGAACGCAGCGTCGATTGAAAACAAAATAACCGTTTTTCAGACGGCCTTTGCTCGATTTTCACGGTGCGCCATACTCGGGCTGCTCTTTAAGTTTGCCGGCCGTCTGAAAACAACACCGTATTATAATTATACTTACCGCTTTTACAGATTCTCCTGCCTATGAATACCCAGCCGCATCCGATACAAACCGTTACCTTGGCCTTTACCGGCGCATCGGGCATGCCCTACGGCATCCGCCTGCTCGAGTGCCTGCTGCAAAGCGGTAAAACCGTGTGGTTGCTGTATTCCCAAGCCGCGCAGGTGGTGGCGCAGCAGGAGGCGAACCTTGCCCTGCCTTCGTCGCCTGCCGCCTGTCAGGCGTTGTTGTGCGAAAAATACGGCGTTTCGGCGCAGCAATTGCGGGTGTTCGGCAAAGACGAATGGTTTGCGCCGCCGGCTTCGGGCACCAACCCTGCCGATGCCATGATTATCTGCCCGGCCAGCATGGGTGTTGTGGCGGCGGTGGCGCACGGCACTTCCGACCATTTGATCGAACGCGCCGCGGATGTGTGCCTGAAAGAGCGCCGCCCGCTGGTGGTGGTGCCGCGCGAAGCGCCGCTGTCGGCCCTGCATCTTGAAAACCTGCTCGCCCTTGCCCGTTTGGGCGCGGTTATCCTGCCGCCTTCGCCCGGGTTTTACCACCACCCGCAGTCGGTTGCCGATTTGGTGGATTTTGTGGTGGCGCGCATTCTCGACCAGTTGCGCATACCGCATACACTGATGCCGAAATGGGGAGAAAAATAAAATGGAAGCATTACAACAACTTATCGCCATGATTGCTGCATTTGCGCAATGGATATTGACAATTCTCGACGCTTTGTTTTAAATTGCCGCCCATGAACACTTCAAACATTCGCCCCTTTGCTTATTTTTATTGGTACCACACAAACGTGCGGTACTTTTTTGCGCTTGTCTGAAATGCCAGATAAACTTTAAGCAAACGCGAAACAGAGCCGCCCGAATTTTCAGGCGGCTTTTTGTTGGTTTTGAAAATCCGCCGCCTGTAAACAGATGAAAAACACCGAACAGGAGCAAAACATGAAAACCGCCGCCTTACACACCGCCCAAACACAACCTGCCGCCTTGCACCGCTGCCATCTGATTGTTGACGGCAACACCCACCGCAGCGATTTATGCGCCACCGGGCTGCCGCAAACCGACGGTATCCAAGTGAGCGAGGCATTGTTGCCGCAAATCCGCACCGTTGCCACACTGATTGCCGCCATGCGCCATGATTTCGACAGCCGCAGCCCGGACGTGTTTACCGAAGAAGCCGATTGGTTCGCTGCCCGCATCATTGTTTTGGGCGTGCGCCGCTTTCATCTCGACGTTACCCTCACGCCTATGCTCAAACTGGCCAACCGCCGCGCCACCGCTTTTGCCGCCCGCCACAAACTGCCGTTTGTTCCCGCCGAAATCCGTATGAGTTTGCACGCAGGCCGCCCCGCCAACCTGCTGATTGCCGAAACCGAATTGAGCATGAGCGATTGCGGCAACATCGTTGCCAACAGTTTGGCATTGAAAAACCGCCTGCCTGCTTTTGGCATGCCGCACCTGAAAAGCGGCGGTGTTTGATAGGCACCATAGCCGCAGTTAATCGGAATCGACATCTTCCGGCCGGGCGGGTATAAAGGCATAAAACAGCCGCTTTGCCGTAACGGCGTAACACGCGGTTTTTCAGACGGCCTTTGATGATGCAACCGATTATGACCGATACCACCGTTTCCACACTTTTTCCGCCCGCCGAAGGCGCGGTGCCGCGCAGCGATATTTCCGACGTGCCGCAACACGCGCTGCACCAAACCGTTTATTCGGCCGGCAGTTTTTTCCAAGCAGATTTTCTGCCTCAGGAAGATGCGGCCGGGCTGCATGTTCCCGCAGCCGGCGAAACCAACTGGCTGCATTTTGTCGGCATCAACGATATCAATGTGCTCAAGCCGCTGCTGGCACCTTACGAGATTCACGATTTGGTGCTGGAAGACATTCTCAGCCGCAAACAGCGCCCTAAAATCGAGGATTACGGCCACTATGTTTTTATTGCCGCGCGGGTGTACCAATACACCGCAGGCAAGCTGCAATCGGATCAGGTTTACCTGATTGCAGGCCAAGATTTCGTGTTCACCTTTCAACAGCGTCCGCTGGGGTTGTTTGGCAGCATCCGCAAGCAGATGGCCGACAGCCGCTGCGATATCCGCAACAAGCCCGCCGCTTTTCTCGCCTACCGCATTATCGACCGCCTGATAGACGATTATTTCATCACGCTCAACCAATACGACCACCGCGT
Organism: Neisseria dentiae; assembly: GCF_014055005.1. Lineage (NCBI taxonomy): Bacteria > Pseudomonadati > Pseudomonadota > Betaproteobacteria > Neisseriales > Neisseriaceae > Neisseria > Neisseria dentiae. Next base: position 937,081 of record NZ_CP059570.1, read on the forward strand.
CGAAGCCATAGACAAAACCCTGTTTAACGCCAACATCGACAACAACGAGCTGCTCGGACGCATCCACCGCCTCAAGCGCGATGCCGTGCGCCTGCGCCGCACCCTGCAACCGCTGCGCGATGTACTTTACCGTTTGGCACACGGCGATTTCACCATTTTTCAGGGCGAAGCGGGCATTTATTTGCGCGATGTGTATGACCACACCGTGCAGTTAACCGAATCTTTGGATGCCTCGCGCGATACCGTTGTGGGCATGATGGACGTGCATTTGTCGTTTCAATCCAACCGTTTGAACCAGCAGATGCGCGTGTTGACCGTGATTACCATTCTGTTTATGCCGCTAACCGTGATCACCGGTATTTACGGTATGAATTTCGACAATATGCCCGAACTGCATTGGCGTTACGGCTATTTTATGGTGCTCGGCCTGATGGCCTTGGTGATTGTGGGCCTGTTAACCTTTTTCTCACGCAAAAAATGGCTGTAGGTTTTTTCAGACGGCCTCAGATACAAGAAAGCACAATATGAACACACACTCTGCAACAGAATTCCAACATGAATTACAGATGTCGGTATTGATGACGCCCGACATGGCAAATTTCAGCGGCAACGTGCACGGCGGCGACCTGCTCAAACTGCTCGACCAAGTGGCCTATGCCTGCGCCAGCCGCTACAGCGGCCACTACTGCGTAACCCTTTCGGTGGACAAAGTTACCTTCAAAGAGCCGATTTATGTGGGCGAACTGGTTACTTTTTTAGCCAGCGTCAACCATGTCGGCCGCACCTCGATGGAAGTGGGCATACGTGTGGAAGCGCAGAATATCCGCGAACGCACCGTGCGCCACACCAACAGCTGTTATTTCACCATGGTGGCGGTGGAAGACGGCAAGCCCGTGCCCGTGCCGCCGTTGGAATTGAAAACCGAGCAGCAGCGCTGCCGTTTCGAGGCGGCCGAACAGCGCAAAGCCCTGCGCCTTCAAGCGGGCAGTATGCCCGGTTGCAACGCCTGCGGGGAGTAATAGCCGCCCCGCTTTAAAATATAGTGGATTAAAATAAGAATGCCGAAGTAGGGTAAAACGATTCTTTAGCATATCGCCCAATTGCAAGTTTGAATGCAGTTATTTCATTTCGGAGTTTTTATTTGAATTCACTATAATGGCAACGTTGGCTAACCTTGCGGCATTGCTTGTGCTGCTGCGGCCAGCCGCCTTGTGCTTGTTTTAAATTGGTTTGGCTATAGGGCGCCGGTTGGTGCGTATTTTTATTTCTTTTTTGACAGGGCCGTTTTTTCAGACGGCCTTTTTTACGGTTAAAACCGGCGAGATTCGGCTAAATTTGCCTTTTGTCAAAAGGCGGTTACAGGATTTGTTTACAATGTTGTTTAATAACACAACCGACTACCAACAAAAAAGGCAGACAATATGGACATCATTCAAACCGATGTGGCGATTGTGGGCGCAGGTGGTGCGGGTTTGCGGGCGGCGATTGAAATCGCGCGCGCCGCACCCGACAAAACCGTTCACCTGATTTCCAAAGTTTATCCGATGCGCAGCCACACCGTGGCGGCGGAAGGCGGTTCGGCCGGGGTGGTGCGCGACGACGATTCGCTCGAAAACCACTTCAACGACACCGTTTCGGGCGGCGACTGGCTGTGCGAGCAGGACGTGGTGCAGTATTTTGTGGAACACGCCACCGAAGAAATGATTCAAATGGAACACTGGGGCTGCCCGTGGTCGCGCCTGCCGGACGGGCGCGCCAACGTGCGCCGTTTCGGCGGCATGAAGATTCCGCGCACTTGGTTTGCCGCCGACAAAACCGGCTTCCATATGCTGCACACTTTGTTCCAAACTTCGATGCAGTATCCCAACATCAAACGCTTGGACGAACATTTTGCGCTTGATTTGTTAATTAATAACGGCGAATTGGCCGGTGTGTTGTGCTACGGCCTGCAAGAAGGCGTGGTGCGCGCGGTGCAGGCGAAAAGCGTGATCATCGCCACCGGCGGCGCGGGGCGCGTGTTTGCTTTCAACACCAACGGCGGCATCGTTACCGGCGACGGCATGGCGATGGCCTACCGCCACGGTGTGCCGCTGCGCGATATGGAGTTTGTTCAATACCACCCCACCGGCCTGCCCGGTTCGGGCATTCTGATGACCGAAGGCTGCCGCGGCGAAGGCGGTATTCTGGTGAACAAAGACGGCTACCGCTATTTGCAGGATTACGGCTTAGGCCCGGAAACGCCCATCGGCGAGCCGAAAAACAAATATATGGAGCTGGGGCCGCGCGACCGCCTGTCGCAGGCGTTCTACCACGAATGGAAAGCCGGCCGCACCATCAGCACGCCGCGCGGCGATGCGGTGCATTTGGATTTGCGCCATCTGGGCGAAGACTTCATCAACGAGCGGCTGCCGTTTATCCGCTCGCTGGCGCAGAAATTCGTGGGTGTCGATCCCGTGCACGAGCCGATTCCGGTGCGCCCGACCGCGCACTACACCATGGGCGGCATCGAAACCAACCAGCGTTGCGAAACCCGCATCAAAGGGCTGTTTGCCGTAGGCGAATGCTCTTCGGTGGGCCTGCACGGTGCCAACCGTTTGGGTTCCAATTCGCTGGCCGAGCTGTGCGTATTCGGCAAAGTGGCGGGTGAAGACGCGCTGAAACACGCGCAAACCGCCGGCAGCGGCTTGAGCCGCGAAGCGTTCGCCGCGTTGGCTGAGCAGGCTTACCAACCGTTTGCCGAATTGAAAAACCGCACCGGCGGCACCGAGAAACCGGCCGACATCCGCCGCGAGCTAGGTACGATGATGGAAGCCGAAGTGGGCATTTACCGCAGCGCCGAAAACGGCGCACGCGCCAAAGCCGCCATCCGCGATTTGAAAGCGCGTTATCAGAATGTGCGCGTAACCGACCATTCCGACACCTACAACACCGACTGGCTCACTACCATCGAGCTGGGTTATCTGTTGGATGTGGCCGAGGCGATGATTTATTCGGCCGATGCCCGCACCGAGTCGCGCGGTGCGCACCAGCGTTTGGATTTCCCCGAGCGCGACGACGAAAACTTCCTCAAACACACCCTGAGTTTCTACCGCGGCGGCCAAGAACCCCCGCAGATTGAATACAGCAGCGTGTTAATCACCAAATCGCAGCCTGCCAAACGGGTTTACGGTGCAGAAGGGGAGAAAAAATCATGAGCAATACCATCAAACTGGAAGTGATGCGCTACCGCCCCGGTGTCGACGAAAAACCGTGGCCGCAGGTGTTCGATATCGAATGGACGCAGGATATGTCGATTCTGGACGCACTCGCGCTGGTGAAAGACGATTTCGAGCCGGAGTTGGCCTACCGCTGGTCGTGCCGCATGGAAGTGTGCGGCTCGTGCGGCATGGTGGTCAACGGCGAACCCAAACTTGCCTGCTCCACTTTCGTGCGCGAATATGCTTCGGCGGGCAAAATCACCGTGGGTGCGCTCGATCAGTTTACCATCGAAAAAGATTTGATTGTGGATGCCGACCCGTTTATCGAAAAACTCGAGTCGGTCAAACCCTATATCATCAACAAAAACCCGCGTGCGCTGGCCGATAAGGAATACCGCCAAACGCCTGCCGAGCTGGCCAAATTCAAGCAATACACCATGTGTATCAATTGTATGCTGTGTTATCAGGCCTGCCCGCAGGTGGGTTTGAACGCCGATTTTCTCGGCCCTGCCGCCACCGCGCTGGCGCACCGCTACAACCTCGACAACCGCGATACCGGCAAAGTCGAACGTTTTAAAGTGATGAACAACGAAAACGGCATCTGGCCGTGCACGTTTGTGGGTTACTGCTCGGAAGTGTGCCCGAAACACGTCGATCCCGCCGGTGCCATCCAACAGGCCAAAGCCGCCGCCGTGCCGTTTTGGGCGTTGTCCAACCTGAAAAAAGAGGAGGCATAATATGAGCCGCAAACCTTATACCGCCAAGCAGCCGGCCAATTGGTATATGCAAAACCGCTTTTTCAAACTCTATATGCTGCGCGAGCTGACCAGCGTGCCGGTGGCATTTGCCGCCCTCAACCTGTTTTGCGGCTTGGCTTCGTTGGCCGGCAGCTTTGATGCGTGGGCTGGCTGGGTGGAAATGCAGACAAACCCGCTGGTGGTGCTGTTTAACCTGTTGGCCGTTGCCGCCGCCTGTTTCAACAGCAAAACCTGGTTTGAAGCCGTGCCCAAAGCGATGCCGATACAGAAAGGCGAAAAATTCGTGCCTGCCGCAGTGCTGGTGAAAGCCAGTTGGGGTGCGTTTGCCGCCGTGTTCGTGGTGTTGGTGTTACTGGTTGCCGTATTGGCCTGACAGAGGAGCAGAATGATGAGCAACAAACACATGAAGCCTTTGTATTGGGGCATTTTCTCCGCCGGCGGCACCGTTGCCGCCCTCATCCTCGCACCGGTGCTGGTGGTGCTGTGCTTGCTGCTGCCGTTCGGCATATTGGGCAGCCCAGCCGATTTTTACGACAGCGTGCACGGTTTTGTGAGCAACAAATTGGTGTATCTGGTGTTGTGTGCCGTGGTATTTACCATTTTGTGGCACGGCGTACACCGTTTCTACTATATTCTGCATGATATGCATGTTCATGTGGGCAACCGCACCCGTTTGGGTTTTTACGCCTTTGCCGTGGTGATGTTTGTGTTTACTTTATTCAAAGGTTGGTTTTAAGGCCTTTTGACTAAAAGCAATGCAGCAGGCCGTCTGAAATTTTCAGACGGCCTGCTTGTTTAATGGTGTGTTAAACCAACTGTTCGCCCCAATGCAGTTTCTGGCGCAGGGTTTTGTAGTATTGGTAATCGGTGGGGTGCAATACGCGCAGCGGATGGCGGTAGCGGTGGATTTTGATGCGGTCGAAAGTATGGATATCGATAAACGACTGGCCGTCGAAATGGGCGCGGGCGTCGCCGCCTTTGGTAACCAATATTTCGATTTCGCAAGTGTCGGCGACGGCAATCGGGCGGTTGGTCATGGATTGCGGGCAGATGGGCACCAGTGTGAACGCGCGCAGGCTGGCCTGCATAATCGGGCCGCCGGCAGCAAGCGCATAGGCGGTGGAGCCGGTGGGGGTGGAAACAATCAGGCCGTCCGAGCGTTGGGTGTAAACGAATTCTTTATTGATAAACACTTCGAATTCAATCATCTGGCCCGCGCCGCCGCGCGATAGCACCACATCGTTCAAAGCCAGCGAAGTGGTAACGGCCTCGCCGTCGCGTATCAGGGTGGTTTCGAGCAGAATACGTTCTTCGGGCAGATATTTTCCCGAGAGCATGCCGTTGAGTATCGGGGTCATATTTTCGCGCGGCACTTGGGTGAGAAACCCCAAATGCCCTTGGTTGACACCGATAACCGGCACACGGAAAGGGGCGATGATGCGTGCCACCGACAGAAACGTGCCGTCGCCGCCCAATACCACCACCAAGTCGCATTTTTTACCGAGGCTGCCCTTGTCGAGAATATGGCAGCGTTCGGCATCTTCGGTGCAGGCAGAGCCGTCGCGCAGGCTGGCTTCGTCGAGATAAATATCCAGTTTTTTTTCGTGCAGAAAATCCACCAGCGTGTGCAGGGTTTCCTGAATATGCGGCGTTTGGGGGCGGGTAACGATGCCTATATGTTTGAATTGGCTGATCATGGCACAGTGCGGACTGAGTAAGAACTTCGGATTATAGCGGGTTTTGCCGCCGCGCTGAAAGTGCGTGTAGTTTCAAACGGCAATCTGCGCTGCGGCAGGTCGGCCAAAGGCCGTCTGAAAAGGTTCAATCGTGCCTTAATCGTTCCAAAGCTGCCGTTGCTGCCCCTCGGGCGTCAAATGGCCGACACCGATACCGATCAGGCGGAACGCATCATCGGCTTGGGGCGGCACCCGCGCCAGCAAGGTGTGTGCCGCCTGCAACAGCGCGGCAGGGTCGGGCAGGGCGGAAGAATAAGTCAGCGAACGGGTAATGATGCGGAAATCCGCCGTTTTCAGTTTGAGCGTTACGCTGCGGGCCGCCACTTTTTTGCGAACAATCTGCCGCCACAAATCTTCGGCCAAATGCGGCAAATGCCCGGCCGCTTCAATCAGCGGCAAATCTTCGGGCAGCGTGATTTCGGTGGAAATCTGCAAACGCTCGCGGCCGGGCTTGACTTCGCGGTTGTCGTTTCCGCGCGCCAAATCGTATAAACGGTAGCCGTAGCGGCCGAAATGGTGCAGCAGTTCGCCGCGCTCGAAGCGGCGCAAATCACCGGCGGTGCGCATACCCAGCCCGTGCATTTTATGCAGCGTTACCTTGCCCACGCCCGGAATTTTTTCCAACGGCAGCGTTTCCAAAAACGCCGCCACCTTCTGCGGCGGCAGCACAAACTGGCCGTCGGGTTTGCGCCAGTCGGAAGCGATTTTGGCCAGAAATTTGTTCGGCGCCACACCCGCAGAAGCCGTCAACCCCGTTTCCCGCCTGATTTCGGCACGGATCATGCGCGCCACTTCGCCGGCATAAGGGATATTTTGGAAATTCCGGGTAACGTCAAGATAGGCTTCGTCGAGCGACAACGGCTCGATTAAATCGGTATGGCGCGCAAAAATCGCATGAATCTGCTGCGAAATGCGGCGGTATAAATCGAAATGCGGCGGAATATACACCGCCTGCGGGCAAAGCCGCTTGGCCGTCGCCACCGCCATCGCCGAACGCAGGCCGAACTGCCGCGCCTCATAAGAAGCTGCGCAAATCACCGAGCGCGGCCCCTCCCACGCCACCACTACAGGCTTGCCGCGCAGGTGCGGCTGTTCGCGCAACTCTACCGAAGCATAGAACGCGTCCATATCGATATGGATGATTTTGCGGGTTTCCATGAGTCAATAAATGTAGCTATAGTCAATCAAGCAAGTACACGCATCATACTCAGACTTGACTTGAGTATCCTAAAATTTGCTGAAACCCAAAATATTCGATCCAAACCTGAATATGACGAAATATAAATAAGGGGCTTAGGAAGAAAAATCAGCAAAAATGATGATAAGCTTCTGATATGTCTATTAAAAACAAGTACCAAAAGTTCAGTAAAATTACCGAATCAAAATTCCGCCAAATCCTGCGCTTTTCGCACTTGATTTGACCGCTTCCGATACCGCCAGACTCACCGGCATCAGTACCCGAAGTGTCAATAATCTGTTTCTCAAACTGCGTTGCCGTATGGCCGCTGAATGTGAACGGCAAACTCCTTTTGCCGGGGTGGTCGAACTGGACGAATCCTACTTCGGCGCCAAACGCATCCGAGGTAAACGCGGGCGGGGAGCGGGAGGCAAAACCATTGTTTTCGGCATTTTAAAACGGGATGACAAAGTCTATACCGAAATCGTGCCGGATACCTCGAAAGCTACACTGTAACAGGTTATTCGAGGGCGGATTGCTGTTGAAAGTGTCATCAATACCGACGGCTGGCGCGGCTATCACGGCTTGGTTGATATGGGCTATGAAAAGCACCTCAGGGTACATCATGGTGCAGACGAGTTCGCCCGGGGTGCACAACACATTAACGGCATCGAGTCGTTTTGGGGTTATGCCAAAAACCGCTTGGTTAAATTTAACGGTGTATCGAAACAGACTTTTTATTTACACTTAAAGAAAACCGAATTTCGCTTCAATCACAGACATGATGATCTGTATAAAGTCTTGCTTAAAATACTGCGAAATCGACCCTTGGGCTAATTTTGCTTCCTAAGCCACCTTAAATATTAGTGAGGGTATCGCTGCGTTATGCGCAGAGATTGGCTTCATTTGCTGCGGCAATAGAAATCCAGATTATTGCGATGTGGTTAAAAATATTGTTACTACACTATCTAGAGCAGTTTTTCGATATGTTGAATTCTCATCTTAATAGTAATTTCAACCTTTCTGCTCCCACTCGAATGCTTCCAAAACCTGTTTCACGTCGGCGGCTTCTTTCAGCGTGCGGATGCGTGCGAACAAATCCTCCGCCTGCGGATAGGCGCGCTTCATCATGCCCAGCCATTGCTTCAGGCGGGCGGCGGGGTATTTGTTGTTGGCTTCTTTGGCGGTGCATAAATCGAAAAACAGATTAATCCAGCCGGCGATTTCGGCAAAATCCGCTTCCCGCACGCTGCCGCTTTGCTCGTATTGCTTAATCTGCCGCGCCAAATCGGGGCGCATCACCGCTCCGCGGCCGAGCATCACGCTGTTGCAGCCGCTCACGGTTTTGATGTCGAGATAGTCTTGCAGGGTAAACACGTCGCCGTTGGCGGTAACGGACACGTTAACGGCATCGCGGATTTTTCTCACCCATTCCCAATGTGCGGGCGGCTCATAACCTTCCACTTTGGTGCGGGCGTGTACGGTCAGGCCGCAGGCGCCGCCTTCGGCAATGGCTGTGGCGCATTCGAGGGCGAGGGTTTTGTCTTCAAACCCCAAGCGCATTTTGGCGGTGAGGGGAATGTGTGCGGGCAGGCTGCCGCGCAGGGTGCGCACGATGCGGTGAATCAGCTCCGGCTCTTTCAGCAATACCGCGCCGCCTTTGTGCTTGTTGACAGTGGGGGCGGGGCAGCCGAAATTGAGGTCGATTTTACCGGCGCCGAAACGCACCGCTTCCAGCGCGTTGGCCGCCATATTGGCCGCATCGCTGCCCAAAAGCTGCACCGTGCAGGGCACGCCAGCGGGGGTGAGGTTGCGGTTGGCGATTTCGGGGGCGTATTTCAGCCAGGTGGGGCGGGAATGCACGGTGTGCGTGATGCGCACGAACTCGCTCACGCATTCGTCGAAGCCGCCGATGCGGGTTAGCAGGTCGCGCATCACATCGTCAACCAAGCCCTGCATGGGCGCGAGAATAAGCTGCATATCGGAAGAAGCCGTCTGAAAAAAGCGTATGTTTTAAACGGCTTGATTTAAAGATTAACGTTTAAAACGTCTTCCTGCAAAGCCTGCGAAGCCTGCTCGTCGGCGTGGTAAGAGCTTCTGACCATTGCGCCGATGGCGGCGTTGGTAAAGCCCATTTCGTAGGCTTCCTGTTCGAAGGCTTTGAACTGCTCGGGCGTAACGTAGCGCAACACGGGCAGGTGGCCGTCTGAAGGTTGCAGGTATTGGCCGACGGTAATCATTTCGATGTTGTGCGCGCGCATATCGCGCATGATTTCGCGCACTTCTTCGTCGGTTTCGCCCAAGCCGACCATGATGCCTGATTTGGTGGGAATGTCGGGCTGCATTTCTTTATAGCGGCGCAAGAGTTCGAGCGAGTGTCGGTAATCGGAACCGGGGCGCGCCTGTTTGTAGAGACGCGGGTGGGTTTCGAGGTTGTGGTTCATTACGTCGGGCGGGGTTCGGGAAAGAATGTCCAAGGCGATGTCGAGGCGGCCGCGGAAGTCGGGCACAAGGATTTCGATTTTGGTTTGCGGGCTTTTTTCGCGGATGGCGCTGATGCAGTCGGCGAAATGCCGGGCGCCGCCGTCGCGCAAGTCGTCGCGGTCAACCGAAGTGATGACCACATAGCGCAGTTTCATGGCGGCCACGCTTTCGGCCAGGTTTTTCGGTTCGTCGGGGTCGAGCGGGTTGGGGCGGCCGTGACCCACATCGCAGAAGGGGCAGCGGCGGGTGCAGATGTCGCCCATAATCATGAAGGTGGCGGTGCCTTTGCTGAAGCATTCGCCGATATTGGGGCAGCTGGCTTCTTCACACACGGTGTGCATTTTTTGATCGCGCAGAATGTTTTTGATTTCAAAAAATTTCTTGCCGGTGGGCAGTTTGGCGCGTATCCATTCGGGCTTTTTGAGCTTTTCTTCCAGCGGCACCACTTTGATGGGGATGCGCGCGGTTTTGGCGGCGCCTTTGTGCTTGACGCCTTGGGCGTTGTTTGATTTGACGGTTTCGTTGTTCATGGCTGATATTCCGGGTTAACGGTTAGGGTGCCGGCCGGCAGGGTGTGCGCCGGCGGTGTACGGCCGTATTGTAAAGCATAAGCCCAATCGGTGCGGTGTTCTTTTTGCGCTTTGGCAACTGCCGCGCCGTGGGGGTAGGGTATGGTGAAATGTTCGGTTATCCAAGTGTTTTGCCGCTTTTCAATCACGGCGTAGCGCGCGTGGGGCGAGCCGTTTTCCACCACATGGGGCGGTTGGTCGTCCTCATAGGCTTGCAGGCCGACGCTGCCGGGGTTAATCAGCAACATATCGTCGATATGGAGGCTGCGCGGTATGTGGGTGTGGCCGCAAGCGATAACGGCGGCACGGGTATCGCCCAAGCGTTGGCGGATTTCTTTTTCGGCAGACAAAACCGTCCGGCCGTTAACGATGGATTCCATCAAATAAACCTTATCGCCGTGCGGGCTGCCGTGGCAGAGCAGGATATCTTCGGCTAACGGCATAATGGCGGGCAGGGCGGCCAGCCACGCCCATTCCGGCTGCCCCAGTTGCAGGGAGGCGAAACGGTCGGACAGGCTTTGTTTGGCGGCAGACTGGGTGAGCAGCTGGCGTTCGTGGTTGCCTGCAACCGTCGGCCAGTTTTCGGCCATGAGAAATTGTGCCGTTTCCTTCGGCCACAACGGGCCGGAAAGGCAGTCGCCCAAATTGGCCACGGCATCGCAGCCGCGCCGGCGGATGTCGGCGGCAACGGCTTCCAAGGCCGGCAGGTTGCCGTGTATGTCGGAAATCAGGGCTAAACGCATGGCGGGTTCAACAATATTCGGAGCAGCGGCGGGAAGAGGCCGGATATGCCTGTTACTGTTATAGGCGATGGTTTTCAGACGGCCTCTGCCGGCGGCGGTTCCAATTTTTGCTGCAAATGGGCGGTCAGTTTTTCGGCCACCTCGGCAAGCGGCGGGCAGGGGGTGAGAAAGTCGGCCATCTGCACCATTTCCATGCCTGCGTAGCCGCAGGGGTTGATTTGCAAAAAGGGCGATAAATCCATATCAACGTTTAATGCCAGGCCATGATACACCGAGCCGTTTTTAATACGTAACCCCAAAGAGGCGATTTTGCGCCCGTTTACATAAACGCCGGGGCGTTGCGGGTCGGCGGAGGCGGCGATGCCGTATTCGGCCAGCGTGGCGATAATGCTGTTTTCAAGGGCGCTCACGATATTGCGCACACTGGTTTTGCGGCGTTTGAAGTCGATTAGCGTGTAAACCACCAGCTGGCCAGGGCCGTGGTAAGTGATTTGGCCGCCGCGGTCGATCTGCACCACGGGTATGCTGCTGTGCAGCAGCAGGTGTTCGGGTTTGCCCGCCAAGCCTTGCGTAAATACGGGCGGGTGTTCGACCACCCACAGTTCGTCTTCGGTGTGGTCGGTGCGTTCGGCGTTAAAGGTTTTCATGGCCTCGAACACGGGTTGGTAGTCAGCCAGGCCGAAGTGCACGGTCTTCATGTTACAGCACCATTTTCACCAGCTCGTGGCCGGTGAGTTCGCGGTAGATATTGTTGAGCTGTTCTTGGTTCTGCACATTGGCTGCTTCCACGGTGGCGCCCAGATAATTGCCTTTGCTGCTCGGGCGCACGCTGATGTGGTGCGCCTGGGTTTCAGGCGCGTGCTTTTGCACGCAGGCAAGCACCAACGAAGCGAATTCGGGGTGCTGAACCCCCATCACTTTAATGGTGAAGTTGCAGGGAAATTCGATTAAAGAAGTGTTTTGTTCGGACATGGTGTTTCCTTAAAAAGGCTAATCAGGCCGTCTGAAAAAATTTTTCGCTTTTCAGACGGCCTGATACGTTTCCAGGGTCTGCTGACAGTTAACACATCGTCGGTTTTTGGTCAGAAATCCACGTCTGCTGCGTCGAAAATACTCGCAAGGTGTCTAACCTTGCTGCGTTTTTCTCCTTGCATACGCGGTTTTTGCCTCAAAAACCGCTTCGATGGTTAATGATCAGCAGACCCTGGCAATATTTTAACGCAACCACTGTTTGCAATCCATTATACTGCCGTCTGAAAAGGTGTTTTGAAGATATAAGCGTTTGCTGTTTTTTCAAGGCTTGAAATAGCGGGCCGCCAACCCCATGTGGGCGGCAATCCGACAAATAGCAGTAACAACTTGAATAGAGAAAAGATATGGCAACAGACAAACATTTTGAGGAATACGCCGCACTGGCAACCCTGCCGCTGCGCGACGTGGTGGTTTACCCGCACATGGTGCTGCCCCTGTTTGTGGGGCGCGAAAAATCCATTGCCGCACTCGATTTGGCCATGGCCAACGACGAGCCGGTATTTCTGTTGGCCCAGCGCGACCCCAACGAAGAAGAGCCGCGCGCCGAAGATTTGCACGAAATGGGCACGGTGGCCCAAGTTTTGCAAGTGTTGAAACTGCCCGACGGCACCGTGAAAGTGCTGGTGGAAGGCATACGCCGCGGCCGCGCCCTGCGCGTGGAAGACAACGGCGAACTGTTTGTTTCGCATGTGGAATTCGCCGACGACACCGACACCGACAACCCCGATATGGAAGCCCTGCGCCGCACCCTGCTGTCGCAGTTCGACCAGTTCGCCAAGCTGAACAAAAAAATCCCCGCCGAAGTTATCGGCACCATTCACGGCATTTCCGACAACAGCCGCCTGGTCGACACTGTTGCCGCCCACCTGCAACTCAAACTCGAGCAGCGCCAAGATGTTTTGGGCATGGTCAGCATCGCCGAACGCATGGAATACCTGCTCGGCCAGCTTGAAGCCGAACTCGACATCATGCAGGTGGAAAAACGCATCCGCGGCCGCGTGAAACGCCAAATGGAAAAATCACAGCGCGAGTATTACCTCAACGAGCAGGTAAAAGCGATTCAGAAAGAATTGGGCGAGGAAGACGAACGCGGCGAACTCGAAGCGTTGGAAAAGCAGATTAAAGAAGCCGGCATGAGCAAAGAGGCCGAAGAAAAATGCCTTTCCGAGCTGAAAAAACTGAAAATGATGCCGCCGATGTCGGCAGAATCGACTGTGGTGCGCAACTACATCGACACCCTGCTGGAATTGCCGTGGAAGAAAAAATCGCGCGTGAGCAAAGATTTGGCCAAGGCCGATTTGGTGCTCAATGCCGACCACTACGGCTTGGAAAAAGTCAAAGAGCGCATTTTGGAATATTTGGCCGTGCAAAAACGCATGGACAAAATCAAAGGCCCGATTCTGTGTTTGGTCGGCCCGCCGGGCGTGGGTAAAACCTCGCTGGGCGAATCCATCGCCAAAGCCACCGGCCGCCAATATGTGCGCATGGCCTTGGGCGGCGTGCGCGACGAAAGCGAAATCCGCGGCCACCGCCGCACCTATATCGGCTCGATGCCCGGTAAAATCCTGCAAAACATGGCCAAAGCCGGCGTAAAAAACCCGCTGTTCCTGCTCGACGAAATCGACAAACTCGGCAGCGACTTCCGCGGCGATCCCGCCAGCGCCCTGCTCGAAGTGCTCGACCCCGAACAAAACAACAAGTTCGCCGACCACTACGCAGAAGTGGATTACGATTTGAGCGACGTGATGTTTATCGCCACGTCCAACAGCCTCAACATTCCGCCGGCTCTGCTCGACCGCATGGAAATCATCCGCTTGTCCGGCTACACCGAAGACGAAAAAATCAACATCGCCATGCAGTATCTGGTGCCCAAGCAGATGAAGCGCAACGGTGTGAAAGAGGGCGAGCTGGAAATCGCCGAAAGTGCGGTGCGCGATATTATCCGCTACTACACCCGCGAAGCCGGCGTGCGCTCGCTTGACCGCGAAATCGCCAAAATCTGCCGCAAAGTGGTGATGCAGATTACGTTGGCCGCCGATAAGAAAACCACTGCCGCCAAAGGCCGTCTGAAAACCAAAACCGTGAAGGTAACCGAGAAAAACCTCCACGATTACTTGGGCGTGCGCCGCTTCGACTACGGCGTGGCCGAAGACGAAAACCGTATCGGCCAAGTTACCGGCCTGGCGTGGACGGAAGTGGGCGGCGAACTGCTCACTATCGAAGCCGTTGCCTTGCCCGGCAAAGGCAACATCATCCGCACCGGCCAACTGGGCGACGTGATGAAAGAATCGGTTTCCGCCGCTTGGAGCGTGGTACGCTCGCGCGCCGAAACCGTCGGGCTGGCACCGGATTTCTACGAGAAAAAAGACATCCATGTGCACGTTCCCGAAGGCGCCACGCCCAAAGACGGCCCCAGCGCAGGCATCGCCATGACGCTGGCGATGGTATCGGCATTCACGCAGATTCCCGTGCGCGCCGATGTGGCGATGACCGGCGAGATTACCCTGCGCGGCGAAGTGCTGCCCATCGGCGGTTTGAAAGAAAAACTGCTGGCGGCGCTGCGCGGCGGCATCAAGCATGTGCTGATTCCGAAAGACAACGTGAAAGACTTGGAAGAAATTCCCGACAATGTGAAAGAGGGTCTGACCATCCACCCCGTAAAATGGATAGACGAAGTTTTGGCCTTGGGTTTGGAACGCCAGCCCGAACCGTGGAAAAACGAAGGAACTACCGCCGAGGCCGCATTGTCGAACCCTGAAAGCAAGTCAAGCGTAAAAGCAACCAAACATTGAATTTGTAGGAATGTGTTGTAAAAGATGCGGTTGTTGTAAAGAAAGCCTGCAAAAGCGCAATCTTCCGCATCTTTTCGCTTGACACGGCGATTTTAGGCTTGTTATAAAGTCGCCAGATGTACAAAACTGTACCCAAACGCCCGATTATCGGGGCTTTCATTATTTCAAACGATAGAAAGGGACTTATTGTGAACAAGTCTGAACTGATTGAAGCCATCGCCCAAGAGGCAGATATTTCCAAAGCAGCCGCCGCCAAAGCTTTGGACGGTATGACCAATGCCGTAACCCGCGCGCTGAAAAAAGGCGATACCGTAACTTTAGTAGGTTTCGGTACTTTCTACGTTGGCGAGCGCGCCGAGCGTCAAGGCCGCAACCCGAAAACCGGCGAGCCGCTGACCATTGCCGCTGCCAAAACCCCGAAATTCCGCGCAGGCAAAGCCCTGAAAGACGCGCTGTAAGATTCGGCGGATATAAAACAAAAGCAGGCATATGCCTGCTTTTTTATTTGGAGAGGCTAAACGAAAGCAAAATCTGGCGTAAGAGACAAAATGGGGGCTAAAAATCCTTGAAAACCTTATCCTGAAAAGATTTCAGTGTAGGAAATGGTCGGGTTGTTTACACAACAGGTTGGGAATGAAGCCTGTAAAACCTCAAAAGGGATGTCGCCTTTCAGGCTCTTGTGGGGCTTGACGGTGTTATAAAAGTTAACAAAACGACATAACTCTTTTTGCCGGTGTGCCGAATCCTTAAACGGATGCTTGTCATGCCACATTTCCATTAAGGTACGGATAACCCGCTCGGCTTTACCATTGGTTTGCGGCCGGGTAACACGGGTGAATTTTTGGCTTATGTTGTTTTGCACACAGGCAATGCCAAACGGGTGCTCCGCATTGCCATGATATTCCACACCGTTGTCGGAATATCGTGGCAATAAAGACAGCAACTTTACCCGCAGCTCCGTGACCGCGTTTGCCTTTACGTTGTCCGCCAAAATAACTTTCATCCAGCTCAACGGAACCATCAAAAACTTCGTCTGACTGAAGCTCCAGATGGTAGGCGATAACTTGGCGGATTTTTCGGTAAAACAGCATGGCTGAGTTGGCCTGAATACCGAGTATATTGGCTGCTGTACGTGCTGTAACTTCCAATACAAAAAATTGGAGCAATTTTCGCTGTGTAGATTTACTGTGTTGCAATGGGTTATCTTCATTTTCTGAGCGTAACCTAACTACTAATCTACGTCAGCTTCAATAAAAACACCGTTATCCACTGTTTCAGGTAGCCTTTTTAATATCTTACCGTTTCAACTTCGCAAACGCATCCGCCATCGCCGAATTGGCGGGGGCTTTTTCCTGCCGTTGCGGTTTGGCGCTGCGGCTATCGCCTCTGCGGTTGTTTTCAGACGGCCTGTCGCTGCGTTTGGCTTGCGTGCCGGGTTCGTCGTCCAAACGCATGGTTAAGGCGATGCGTTTGCGTGCGGCATCGACTTCCAGCACTTTCACTTTCACCACGTCGCCGGCTTTGACCACTTCGCGCGGGTCTTGTACGAATTTGTTCGACAGGGCGGAGATGTGCACCAAGCCGTCTTGGTGTACGCCGATATCCACAAACGCGCCGAAGTTGGCAACGTTGCTCACCACGCCTTCCAAAATCATGCCGGTTTGCAAATCGCTGATTTCGTTGATGCCTTCGGCAAAGGTGGCTGTCTGAAACTCGCCGCGCGGGTCGCGGCCGGGTTTTTCGAGTTCGGCGAGGATGTCTAGGATGGTGGGCAGGCCGAATTGTTCGGTGGTGTAGGCGGCGGGTTTGATTTGTTTGATTTTTTCGCGGTTGCCGATTAAATCGGCGGCTTTGATGTGCAAGTCGTCGAGCATTTTGGCGACGACGGGGTAGGCTTCGGGATGGACGGCGGAAGCGTCGAGCGGCTCTTTGCCGCCGTTGATGCGCAAAAAGCCTGCGGCCTGCTCGTAAGTTTTTTCGCCCAAGCGCGGCACTTTTAAGAGTTTTTTGCGGCTGTCGAATGCGCCGTTTTCATCGCGGTAGGCGACGATGTTGTGCGCCAGCGTTTGGTTGAGGCCGGAAATTCGTGCCAACAGCGGCGCGGAGGCGGTGTTCACATCCACCCCCACGGCGTTCACGCAGTCTTCCACCACGGCATCGAGCGATTTGGCCAGTTGCGATTGGTTGACGTCGTGCTGGTATTGGCCGACGCCGATGGATTTCGGGTCGATTTTCACCAATTCGGCCAGCGGATCTTGCAGGCGGCGGGCGATGGAGACGGCGCCGCGCAGGGAAACGTCGAGATCGGGGAATTCTTTGGCGGCCAGTTCGCTGGCGGAATAAATCGACGCGCCGGCCTCGCTGACAACGATTTTGTGCAGCTTCATTTCCGGCATGGCTTTCACCAATTCGCCGGCTATTTTGTCGGTTTCGCGGCTGGCGGTGCCGTTGCCGATGGCAATCAGCTTCACGCCGTGCTGTTTGATGAGTTTGGCCAGGGTGGCGAGCATATTGTTTTCTTGATGCAGATACACAATCACGGTGTCCAACAGTTTGCCGGTGTCGCTGACCACGGCGCATTTCACGCCGTTGCGGTAGCCGGGGTCTAGCCCCAAGGTGGTGAGGCGGCCGGCGGGGGCGGCCAGCAGCAGGTCTTTGAGATTGCGGGCGAACACGGTAATCGCATCGGTGTCGGCGTTTTCTTTCAGACGGCCTAAGGCTTCCAGCTCGAGCGAGAGAAAGATTTTGGCACGCCAAGTGAGGCGCACGGTGTCGCGCAGCCATTTGTTTTTATTGTTGATATGAAAATGTCGGGTGATGATTTTTTCGTAGTCGCTCTGTTCGGTAATCGGGGTTTCGTCGGGCTGGTATTTTAAGGCCGTCTGAAGAATGCCTTCGTTGCGGCCGCGCAATACGGCCAGCGCGCGGTGGCTGGGCATGCTGCGCACGGCTTCGCGGTGGTCGAAATAGTCGGCGAACTTTTCGCCTTCGGTTTCTTTGCCTTCAATCACTTGGGCGTGGATTTCGGCTTCGTTCCACAGTTTTTCGCGCAAAGTGCCGATCAGTTCGGCGTCTTCGGCGAATTGTTCCATCAAAATGGCGCGCGCGCCGTCGAGCGCGGCTTTGCTGTCGGGCACTTGTTCGTTGAGATAGCCTTGCGCGGCGGCTTCGGGGTCTTGGTTTTGGTCGGCCAATAATGAATCGGCCAAGGGTTGCAGGCCGTTTTCGCGGGCGATTTGCGCTTTGGTGCGACGCTTGGGTTTGTAGGGCAGATAGAGGTCTTCGAGCGCGGTTTTGTTGTCGGCCGCTTCGATGGCCGCCTGCAATTCGGGCGTGAGCTTGCCTTGCTCTTCGATGCTTTTTAATACGGTTTGTTTGCGCTCTTCGAGTTCGCGCAGGTAGGTGAGTCGCTCTGCGAGGGTGCGCAGCTGGCTGTCGTCCAAGCCGCCGGTGGCTTCTTTGCGGTAGCGGGCGATAAAGGGCACGGTGGCGCCGTCGTCCAACAGCTCTACGGCGGCGGTGATTTGGGCGGCGGTGGCGGAGAGTTCTTGAGCGATGGCTTGGATGATGTTCATGGCGGTTTTTCAGGAATGCAAAAAAAGGGGAAAGGATAGCGGTTTTGAGGGTGGTTGGCAAAGGGAAAGGCCGTCTGAAAAAAGTATTTCAGACGGCCTCGGTTTGATGCGGGCTTAGGCTACGGCTGTTTGATGCGCGGCAGCACTTTCACGCTTAAGGGCAGGTGGTCGGACAGGCGCTGCCATTGTTTGCTGCGGTGGATTTGTGCTTCCACCACTTCGAGGTTGCGGGTGTAGATGCGGTCGAGGCTTAAAATCGGCAGGCGCGATGGGAAGGTTTTGGGGCGTTTGCCGTTTTCGTCGACAAACACTTCCTGCAAATTCAGGGCGTTGCCGAGCGAGACGGCGGATTTGTAGCGCCAGTCGTTGAAGTCGCCGGCGATAATCAGCGGGCTTTCGGGGTCGACCTGGCGGGTAACGTAGTCGAAAATCGCTTGGTATTGCTTTAAGCGGTCGGGTTCGCGCAGGTTGAGGTGGGCGCACAGGCAAACCAGCGGCACGCTCCAGTTTTCGGGCAGGATTTCGCAGTGCAAAACGCCGCGCTGCTCGAGTTTGTTGACGCTGATGTTGAGGTTGTGGCGGGTGTCGATGGGCATATGGCTGAGAATCGCGTTGCCGTGGTGCCGCTCGGGAAAGATGGCGTTTTTGCCGTAACTGCTGTTAAACGAAAGGTGCTCGCTGATGATGTCGTAGTGCGGCAGGTGGGGGAAATCGGGCAGTTTGGCGCGGCGGCTTTGGTGTTCGCCTTGCACTTCCTGCAAAAACAGAATGTCGGAATTGAGGCTTTGCAGGGCTTCGGCCATGCTGCCGACCTGAACCTTGCGGTTAAGCGCCGACATGCCTTTGTGCATATTGTAAGAAGTAATGGTTACGGGGGCGGGGGTCATAATGTGTGTTCCGTTTTTTTGTTGTTTTGTCTGATTATTTGATTATATATCAGCAGGCCGTCTGAAAAACCCGATTTTACATAATGCAGGCGGGCCAAAGGCCGTCTGAAACGGTTTTCAGACGGCCTTTGCTTTTTGCTGAACGGTTTATTTTCTTAGCGAAGCGAACACATCGAAATAGGTGGGGAAAGTTTTGTGCGTGCATTTCGGGTCGTTGATAACAACCGGCACGCCCAGCAGCGACACCAGTGAAAAACACATCGCCATGCGGTGGTCGTCGTAGGTGTCGATTTCGGCATTCGGCGTGAGCGCGGCGGGCGGGGTGATGCGGATGGCTTCCGGCTCTTCAACCACGGTGGCGCCCACTTTGCGCAGCTCGGCCGCCATTGCGGCGATGCGGTCGGTTTCTTTTACGCGCCACGAGCCGATGTTGCGCAGCGAGCAGGGCGCGCCCGTGGCAAGGGCGACCACGGCCAGCGTCATGGCGGCATCGGGGATATGGTTGGCGTCTAAATCGAACGGCAGCACGGCTTGGCCGGCGGGGCGGGAAACCTCGATAAAGTTGTCGCCCCAAACCACGGCGGCGCCGATTTTTTCAAGCTCGTGCGCGAAGGCCACGTCGCCCTGAATGCTGTTTCTGCCGATGCCGGTAACGCGCACGGGTTGGCCGGAAAGCAGCCCGGCGGCGAGAAAGTAAGACGCACTCGAAGCGTCGCCTTCCACATAAACGTTTTCCGGCGCATGGTAGCGCGCGCCGGCGGGAATGTTAAACACGCGGTAGCCGCGGTTTTCCACGTTTACGCCGAACTGCGCCATCAGTTTGAGGGTGATGTCGATATAGGGTTTGGAAATCAGCTCGCCCACCATTTCTATGGTAAACGCCTCGCCGGTGAGCGGCAGCGCCATCAAGAGCGCGGTGAGAAACTGGCTCGACACGTTGCCTTTAATCGGAATCGTGCGCACGCCGTTGTCGGCGCGCCGGTTGATTTGCAGCGGCGGGTAGTTTTCGTTGCCCAGATAGCGCACGTCGGCACCGGCAATGCGCAGGGCATCGACCAGATCGCCGATGGGGCGCTCGTGCATACGCGGCACGCCGTGCAGGTGGTAGTCGCCGCCGAGCACGGCCAAAACGGCGGTAAGCGGGCGGAAGGCGGTGCCGGCGTTGCCCAAAAACAAATCGGCGCTTTGGTTGGGAAAACGCCCGCCGCAGCCGTGCACTTTCAGACGGCCGTCTGAAAGAAATTCGAGCTTCACGCCGAGCGCTTGCAGTGCTTCGAGCATACGGTCGGTGTCGTCGGATTTGAGCAGCGAGTGGATTTCGCAGGTGTTGTCGGAGAGGGCGGCCAAAAGCAGCGTGCGGTTGCTGATGCTTTTCGAGCCGGGCAGGGCAACGGTGGAGGGTTTCAGGGCGGCGGCGGGCAGGCGGATGGATTCGGTCATCGGGCGTTCTTTTTCGGGGAAAACGGGAAAGCCGTATTATGCCAAGAATCGCGGCCGTTGGAAAACCTGAGGCCTTTGCACCATCTGCGGCGCATTTCTGCGTTAGGCCTTTATGCCCTTTAAGGCACTACCCGCCCGCTTGCCTAACTCCATGTTATGTCTGCGCCCGCTGCGCTGCTATGCTTTGAACTGCATCCGCATCTGAGGTTTTTGCAAAGGTCTCAAACCGCCTAAGCGGCGTTTCAGACGGCCGCAAACATGGGTGCCCGCTTTATTTTGCAGAATGCTTGTTTTTTGTTTTCAAATCGTGCAACAATGGTTACGCATTTGTAACATATTGATGTAAATAACATTTTATTTGTTTAGAATATTTATACGATTTATACAAGGAGTACGCGGCATGAGCAAAAACACTTGGCTTCACATCGGCTTGGGCAGTTTCCACCGCGCCCATCAGGCATGGTATCTCAACGAATTAATCAAGCAGGGCGACGACAGTTGGACGATTGCGGCCGGCAATATCCGCAACGACAGCGAACACACCATCGAAGCGCTCACCGCGCAAAACGGCGAATATGTGCTCGAAACCGTCAGCCCGCGCGGCGAGCGCGAATATGAGGTGATTAAGTCGATCCGCAAGCTGATTCCGTGGCAGGCCGATTTGGCGCCGCTGATCGAAGAGGGCGCTCAGGAAGCCGTTAAAGTGATTGCCTTCACCGTAACCGAGGCGGGCTATTATCTCGACAGCAATTTCAAACTGGTGCAAACCGATCCTGCGCTGAAAGCCGATTTGGCAGGCGGCAACCAAACCATTTACGGCATCATCGCCAAAATCCTCAAAAAAAGAATGCAGCTTGAAAACGGCGCCGTTACCTTGCTCTGCTGCGACAACGTGCGCCACAACGGCGAGCGCTTCCACGACGGTTTGGTCGAATTTCTCGGTTTAACCGGCCAAAACGACATCATCGAATGGATGAAAAACAACGTAACCACCCCCAACACCATGGTCGACCGCATCGTGCCGCGCCCGGCCGAAGATTTGCCCGCGCGCATTCAGGCGCAAACGGGCATAGCCGACCAAGCGCCGGTGATGGGCGAAACCTTTATCCAATGGGTGATTGAAGACAATTTCAAAGACAACGTGCGCCCCGCGCTAGAAAAAGTGGGCGTGGAGTTGGTTGAATCGGTGATTCCCTACGAAGAAGCCAAAATCCGCGTGCTCAACGTGCCGCACGCCGCCATCGCCTGGATGGGCACGCTGCTGGGCGAACTCTATATCCACGACAGCACCAATCTCGAAACCGCGCGCAAAATCGCCCACGACTACGTTACCGAAGACGTTATCACCAGCCTCGGCAACGATTTGATCGACTTGGGTAAATACCGCGATGTGGTGTTGGACCGTTTCACCAACCCCCATATCAAAGATACCAACCAGCGCGTGGCCGCCGACGGTTTTTCCAAAATTCCCGCCCAAATCCAGCCCACGCTGATCGAGCGTTTCAAACAGGGCGCACGCCCCGCGGCTACCGCCAAACTGCCGGCGCTGTTTTTCGTGTTTATGGAGCGCTGGCACGAAGGCAAACTGCCCTTTGCTTATCAAGACGGTATTCTCGACGAAGCCGCCGTACACGCGATGTATGAGTCGGCCGACCCCGTGAAAACCTTTGCCGCCGACCAAGCCCTGTTCGGCGAATTGGCAGGCAAGCCCGAGTTTGAAGCCCTGCTGCGCGAACAGGTGGAAGAAGTGCGCAAACTGATCGCTTAACGGCACAGGCCGTCTGAAAAAACTTTACCGGTTAAGCGGTAAAAAACCATTTTCAGACGGCCTGTTTTATGCCTGAAGGCCGAAACTTTTTCAGACTAATAAGGCATTCTGAAATGCCTGATTGCGTCATACTCGGGCTTGACCCGAATATCGCGATTTGCTGGATGTGATTGAAAAATAACAAAGATGCCCGGGTCAAGCCCGAGCATGACGCAGGTGTTTTTAAGGCATTTGAGTAACTCGAAAAGGTTTAAGGCCTGTCTGAAAAAAACAAACAAAGGAGCAAATATGTATCTCGGTATCGACTACGGCACGTCCGAAATCAAAGCCCTGCTCACCGACGAAGCGGGCAATATCGTGCAAACCCACGGCGTATCCTTAAGCATTCAACGCCCGCAGCCGCATTGGTCGGAGCAGGGCGCCGATGAATGGTGGCGGGCCACACACGATTTGATGGCGGCCATGCGCGAAAAAAGCGGCGCTGCCTGGGGGCAGATAAAAGCCGTCGGCTTATCGGGGCAGATGCACGGCGCGGTGCTGCTCGATGAAAACAACCAAGCGCTGCGCCCCGTGATTTTGTGGAACGACACCCGCAGCGAAGCCGAATGCGCCGAGCTGGAAGCCGCCGTGCCCGGCCTGCACGCGATTACCGGCAATCTGGCCATGCCCGGGTTTACCGCGCCCAAACTTTTGTGGGTGGCGAAGCACGAGCCGGAAATCTTCGCCCGAACCGCAACCGTGCTGCTGCCGAAAGACTATATCCGCCTGCGCATGACGGGCAGGAAAATATCGGAAATGTCCGACGCGGCAGGCACGCTGTGGCTCGACACCGCCAAACGCGATTGGTCAGACGAAGTATTGGCCGCCTGCAAACTCAGCCGCAACCATATGCCCGAGCTTATCGAAGGCAGCCATAACAGCGGCACGCTGCTGCCCGAAGTGGCGGCGCAATGGGGCTTGCCCGCAAACGTTATCGTGGCGGGCGGCGGGGGCGACAATGCCGCCAGCGCCGTCGGCGTGGGCGCGGTGAACGCGGGCGATGCGTTTGTTTCTTTGGGCACGTCCGGCGTGGTGTTTGTGGTGAACGACAGTTACCGCCCCGCACCCGAAAACGCCGTGCACTGCTTCTGCCATGCCTTGCCCGAACGTTGGCACCAAATGAGCGTAATGCTCAGCGCCGCCGCCTGCCTGGGCTGGTATTGCCGGCTTATCGGCGTACCGGAAGCGCAACTGATGGAAGAAATCGCCGCCTTGAGCGCAGAAGAAAAAGCCTCCGCGCCGGTTTTTCTGCCTTATCTTTCGGGCGAGCGCACGCCGCACAACGATGCCGGTGCCAGTGGCAGTTTCCACGGCATACGCCATAGCGCAAACCGCGCGGTTATGGGTTATGCCGTGGTGGAAGGCGTGGCTTTCGGCATCGCCGACGGCGTGCGCGTGCTGCGGGAAAGCGGCACCCGGATTCAAACAGCCTCGCTGCTCGGCGGCGGCGCACGCAGCCCGTTTTGGGCGCAGCTTCTGGCCGATATTCTGAAAATAAACATCATCACCCACAAAGGCGGCGCCACCGGCGGCGCCCTCGGTGCGGCGCGGCTGGCCGCTTTGGCGTGCGGCAAAAGCGAAGCCGAAGTGTGCTTGAAGCCCGAAACCGACCGTGTCTATACGCCCGATGCAGCGCAGGCGGATTATCTCGCTGCGCGCTACCGGCAGTTCGGAGCCTTATACCGAAACGAGTTGTCGTTCAGACCGCATGGCGCTTGAACAATGCCTGTCTGAAAATACGTTTAATCTTGAAGAAACACATTACAACAATAACGTCAACAAAGCCTGTCTGAAACATTCAGACAGGTATTAACTACCTACACCCATTCAGAGAAAAGAGGTTTTTATGAACAATTTGGAAAACGAAACCAAGCAATGGCTGGGGCTGCCCCTAAACCTGCTGTGGGGCTATGTGGCCATCGCGCTGTTTATGACGGGCGACGGCTTCGAGCTGGCGTTTTTGTCGAAATACATCACCGATTTGGGCTTCACCGAGGCGCAATCGTCTTCGGCTTTCGCCGTTTACGGTTTTGCCGCCGCACTGGCCGCGTGGATTTCCGGCGTGTTCGCCGAGATTGTCACCCCGCGCAAAGCCATGCTGGCGGGTTTTGTGATGTGGTGCGTGTTTCATGTGCTGTTTTTGGTGTTCGGCTTGGGCGGTAAAAACTACTTTTTCATCATGCTGTTTTACGGTATTCGCGGTTTTGCCTACCCGCTGTTTCTGTATTCGTTTATCGTGATGATCGTTCAAAACGTGAAAAGCACGCAAATCAGCCCCTCGATGGGTTGGTTTTGGACCACTTATTCGGTGGGTATCGGCGTGTTCGGCAGCTTTATCCCCAGCCTCACCATTCCCGCGATGGGCGAAATGGGTACGCTGTGGCTGGCGCTGGCGTTTTGCTTTGCCGGCGGCTTGGTGGCGTTGGTGATGCTGCGTAACGTCAACTCTTATTCGCCCATGCACGGTTTGTCGCGCCAACAGAAGTTTTCCGAACTCAGCCGCGCCATCACCCTGCTGGTTACCAACCGCAATATTCTGTTTTCAAGCTGGGTGCGGATTATCAACACGCTCTCGCTGTTCGGCTTCGCCGTGATTATGCCGATGATGTTCACCAAAGAGCTGGGCTTCACCACTTCGCAATGGCTGCAAATCTGGACGGTGTTTTTCGCCACCACGCTGGTTTCCAATGTGTTTTGGGGGATTGTGGGCGAAAAATTGGGGTGGATTAAAGTGGTGCGCTGGTTCGGCTGCATCGGCATGGCACTCTCGACGCTGAGTTTTTACTATATCCCGCAGTATTACAACACCATCGCCGAAGCGGGCGTAAACGGTGCCGGCACCGCCGAATTTATGGTGGCTTGGATTCCCGCCATCCTGCTGGGCTGGTTTGTGGCCGCATTCGTGCCGATGACCGCCATTTTCACCACCCTGGAACCCAAGCACCAAGGCGCGGCGATTTCGGTGTATAACCTGTCGGCCGGTTTGTCGAACTTTCTCGCACCCGCAATCGCCACCGTTTTGCTGCCGTATTTCAGCTTTATCGGAGTGGTTTACGCCTATACCGCGCTGTATCTGTTTGCCTTTGCGGTAACTTATTTCATCAAAGTGAAGCAGCCCGGGTTCGATACGTAAATAGGGCAGGGCGCAGAGCAGAAAGCCTGATACGGAAGCACACACCGCAGTTTTTCAAACGGCATGAGACTTTTGCAAAAATATCTTAAGGCCGTCTGAACATGCTTAAATCCCGTCCTTCCCGCGTAATCGGGAATGGCGGGATTCAGGTTTTATTAGGAAATGTTTTTTTGCCTGAGCGAATTTTGCAAAGATTCCATACAAAGAAAAAGCACCGATTAAATCGGTGCTTTTTTCTGAATAGGTTTGGCGGAGTGGACGGGGCTCGAACCCGCGACCCCCGGCGTGACAGGCCGGTATTCTAACCAACTGAACTACCACTCCGCGCAAGAAACTTGGTGGGTGATGACGGAGTCGAACCGCCGACATTCTGCTTGTAAGGCAGACGCTCTACCAACTGAGCTAATCACCCGTGTCGCGTTGCGAAGACGTGATTAAACCAAAATTCAGTACGCAGCGCAAGCGTTTTAGTGCCGTTTTTTTGTGTTTTCAGGCAAATTGTTAAAATTAAAAGAAATTACTTTTAACAATTTTATTTTGCTTTTTGCAAACTTGCCGCCGCGCCAAACGTGCGGGGCAGGGCGGCGGCAAACCGCCATGCGTGGGGTTAGGGCATCAGCATGCCGCCGTTTACATGCAGGGTTTGGCCGGTAATGTATTTGGCCTGGTCACTGGCTAAAAACAGCACGGCATCGGCAATATCTTGCGCGTCGCCGAATTTGCCCAACGAGGTTTGCGCTTCAAACATTTTGCGGGTTTCTTCGGGCAGGGCGCGGGTCATGTCGGTGTCGATAAAACCGGGGGCAATACAGTTGACGGTAATTCCGCGGCTGCCGACTTCGCGTGCCATAGATTTGGAAAAACCGATCAGGCCTGCTTTGGCAGCGGCATAGTTGGCCTGTCCGGCGTTGCCCATGGCGCCTACGACGGAAGTGATGTTGATCACGCGGCCGCTGCGCTGTTTCATCATGCCGCGCAGCACGGCTTTGCTGGCTCGGAACACGGATTTGAGGTTAACCTGCATGATGTCGTCCCACTCTTCTTCTTTCATACGCATCAACAGGTTGTCGCGGGTGATGCCGGCGTTGTTGACGAGAATGTCGAGTTTGCCGAATTCTTTTTCGATGCCGGCAATCAGGTTTTCGATGCTTTCGGGTTCGGCGGCATTAAGTGCGCGGCCTTGCCCACCCCATTGTGCGAGGCGTTCGCTGATGACTTGGGCGCCGCTTTCGCTGGTAGCGGTGCCGATAACGGTGGCGCCGGCTGCGGCCAACGTGTCGGCAATCGCAGCGCCGATACCGCGGGATGCGCCGGTAACGAGGGCGGTTTTGCCACTTAAATCTTGTGAACTCATGTGGTTTCCTTTGTGGTCGGTTTGAGATTTCAGACGGCCTTATATCATAAATAGATTGGTTTATCTATTTGAGACCGCCTGCCGGTGAACTTATTTTCATTTACGTAACTGCCAGCGGGTTTCTGGCTTGGTGCCGAAAATAAGTTTGCCGGCTGTATAGACGCAAAAACCGCCTGAAATCTTTCAGACGGCCGGTTTGCCGTTTTCATTGTTCGGGCGCGGGCACTTGGAATACTTGGCGCAAATAAGCAAGGAAGGTGTCGTTGTCGGTCATGGTTTTGCCGGGGCTGTCGGAAAGTTTGGCCACCGACTGGCCGTTACACTCGACCAGTTTCAATACGATGTTGAGCGTGGTATGCCCCAAATCGTTGGTAAGGTTGGTGCCGATGCCGAAACTGGTTTTGAAGCGGTTTTTGAAGTATTGGTGCAGCGCCCATGATTTCTCGATATCGAGGCCGTCTGAAAAAGTGAGCATTTTGGTGCGGCTGTCGATTTTGAGTTTTTTGTAGTGCGCGTAGGCTTTGTCGCCCCAAACGTAGGGGTCGCCGCTGTCGTGGCGCAGGCCGTCGAAGAGTTTGGCAAAATAGAGATCGAAATCGCGTAAAAAGGCATCCATGCCCACCACATCGGTAAGGGCGATACCGAGGTCGCCGCGGTATTCGCGCACCCAGCTCTCAAGGGCGGCTTTCTGAAAATCACGCAATCGCACATCAAGCGCTTGAAAGGCTTGTAAAAATTCGTGCGCCATGGTGCCGATAGGGGTGATGCCGAGTTTTTTTGCCAAATAGACGTTGCTGGTGCCGCGCATCACTTCGGGCACAGCGGCGTAAAGGGTTTTGATAACGTGTTCCTGCCAGGCGAGCGTGTAGCGGCGGCGGGTACCGAAGTCGGAAATCAAAAACGGCGGATCGGCAGGATTCTGCGAAGCGGCCAGCTCTTGAAGCAGGGCGGCTTTAGCTTGCAGGCGGCGTTCGCCTTCGGCCAAAACTTCGGGGGTTTCGAGGCGTCGGAAATAGAGTTCGTTAACGATGGCGAGAATATAAATCTCGAAAAACATTGCCTGTATCATCGGCCCTTCGACGCGGATATTCAAACGGCCTTCATCGTCGGTGCCTACCTGCACGAAGCGGCGTTTGAGCTGGAACAGTTCGAGATAATCGACGAAATCGCTTTTGATAAAGCGCAGGCTGCGCAGATAGTCTAACTCGCACTGGCTGAATTGCAGCCGGCACAACGAATCGAGCTCCTGCTCTAACTCGGCTTGGATTTCGGCCAGCGGGTAAACGGTTTGGTCGTTGTTGCGGCAGCGGAATTCATACACGCCGTGGGCTTGCGGAAATTGGTGCAAAATCACCTGCAACATGGTGAATTTGTATAAATCGGTGTCGAGCAGCGATTGGATGATGGGTGTGTGTTGGGCCATGAGAACGGTTCCCGTTTGGTTGGCAGGTTGCCATTAAATCATGTTTTTAGGGTTTTGTGGGGATTCATGCTTTCTACACAAACACCAAATAATTTCTCATAATCGTAATTATGTTAAATTTTATAGATAGTACGGTTGTAGCAATAAATAACAAGGCCGTCTGAATACCCTGCTTCGGGCTTTCAGACGGCCTTAATTGCAAACAAACCGCTCATTTGGGATTTCAAAAAAATCAGTATTTCACACCTTTGTGCAAGGCCACGACGCCTGTGGTCATGTTGTGGTAATCCACGGTGTCGAAACCTGCGTCGAGCATCATTTGTTTGAGGGTTTCTTGGTCGGGGTGCATTCTGATGGATTCGGCCAAATATTGGTAGCTGTCGGCATCTTTGGCAATCATTTTGCCCATCAGCGGCAGCAGTTTGAACGAATATAAGTCGTAGGCCGGTTCCAAAGGTTTGAATACTTTTGAAAATTCCAAAACCAACAAGGTGCCGCCGGGCTTTAATACACGGTACATTTCTTTTAGGGCCGCGTCTTTATGGGTCATGTTACGCAAGCCGAAGGCTACGGATACCAGGTTGAAATAATTGTCGGGAAACGGCAGTTTTTCGGCGTCGGCAAGCGATACGGGCAGAATCAGGCCTTCGTTGAGCAGGCGGTCGCGGCCTACCGAGAGCATGGAGGAATTGATGTCGGTAAGCCATACTTCGCCCTCTTTCCCCACCCTCTTCGCCCAGCCGCGCGATAAGTCGCCCGTGCCACCGGCGATGTCGAGCACTTTGTCGCCTTTGTTGAGGCGGGCGGTGTTGATGGTGAAGTGTTTCCAAACGCGGTGCAGGCCGCCGGACATGACATCGTTCATAATGTCGTAGTTTTTGGCTACCGAATGGAACACTTCGGCTACTTTTCCGGCTTTTTCGCTTTCGTTTACGGTTTGGTAGCCGAAGTGGGTTTTGTTGTCGCTCATTATAGATTCCTGTTTTAGTGTTTGCCGCAACCGCCGCTGCCGCAGCCGTGTTGCGGTGCGGGCGCTGCTCCATCGGCGGTGGTGGGTATGCGCGATGCGCCGGCCACTTCGATAAGGCGCAGATAGTCGGCCCACATTGTATCGTATTCGTGCGCTAATTTATATAAATAATCCCAGTCGTAAAGCCCGCTGTCGTGGCCGTCTGAAAAGGTGATTTTCAGGGCATATTGCCCGACCGGCTCCAAACCGGCAATGGTTACGTAGGCTTTGCCTGTTTGCAGCGTTTCCTGGCCGGGGCCGTGGCCGCGCACTTCGGCGCTGGGCGAATAAACGCGTAGAAATTCGGCAGGCAGACTTTTGGCGTTGCCCCGATAAACCAGGGTGAGCGCGGCGCGGCTGTTTTGCAGGCGGATTTCTTCGGGGGCTTCGTGTTTCATATGCTGGATTCGGTGTGGAAAAACGCTATTTTAACAGTAAAATAAAACCTTTCAGACGGCCTTGAATAAGTACCGCCCTGCCCTATATTAACATTCTGCAACCCCTGCATTATCCTGTTTTCTTTTTAAATGGAAGAATAATGAAACGAATCATTGCCTTATCTGTAATTTCCGCGCTGGTGCTGGCCGCCTGCAAAGACAATACGCAAGCCCAATTGGAGCAGCAGCAAAAACAAATCGAGGCGCTGCAACAGCAGCTTGCCCAGCAAAACGCGCAACAAGACAACACGGTTTACGAGCTGACGGCCAGCGCGGTAAAAGACACCATTCCCGCCGAATATCAGGCCAACGGCAACAACGGCGAGCCGGTAACGGGCACCGACGGCCAGCAGTATATTTACGACCAATCAACCGGAAGCTGGCTGCTGCAAAGTTTGGTAGGCGCGGCTGCGGGCGCATTTATCGGCAACGCATTGGCCAACAAGTTCCAAAAAGCCCGTGCCGACACGCCTGCGGTGCGGCGTGCGCAAGCCAATTATTACCAGTCGGCCCAAGCGCAGCAACGCACCAGCCAGCAGTTGAACACCAAGTCGGTACCCGCGCAAAACAAAGCCGCGCAGCCTAATTACCGCCAAACCACCAAAGCACCGTCTAATCACCGCCAGCCCGTGCGCCGCGGCGGTTTCCGCAGGCGTTGAGCAACAGGCCGTCTGAAAAAGTTTCAGACGGCCTTGCCTATATTTATTCGGCTGCGTTCCAATCCGGATACTTTATATTTATGGATTCTATTGATTAACCAAATCATTTTCAGACGGCACACACTTGCCCCGCACCGGTTTCATAGTACAATTCCAGCCGTTTACACAACCGTTTTCAAGTAAGGAAAACCCATGAGCAAGCACCACAAACTGATTATTTTAGGTTCCGGTCCCGCAGGCTACACCGCCGCCGTTTACGCCGCGCGCGCCAACCTGCAACCCGTGATTATCACCGGCATCGCCCAAGGCGGCCAACTGATGACCACCACCGAAGTCGACAACTGGCCCGCCGATGCCGACGGCGTGCAAGGCCCGGAACTGATGGCACGTTTCCAAGCGCATGCCGAGCGTTTCGGCACCGAATTGATTTTCGACCAAATCCACACAGTCGATCTGCAAAACCGCCCGTTCACCCTGAAAGGCGATATGGGCGAATACACCTGCGACGCACTGATTATCGCCACTGGTGCTTCGGCCAAATACCTCGGCCTGCCCTGCGAAGAAAAATTCGCGGGCAAGGGCGTGTCGGCTTGCGCCACCTGCGACGGCTTTTTCTATAAAAAACAAGACGTCGCCGTGGTTGGCGGCGGCAACACCGCAGTAGAAGAAGCGCTTTATCTGGCCAATATCGCCAACACTGTTACCCTGATCCACCGCCGCGATACCTTCCGCGCCGAAAAAATCATGGTCGACAAACTGATGCAGCGCGTTGCAGAAGGCAAAATCATCTTGAAATTGAACGCCGTGCTCGAAGACATTACCGGCGACGATATGGGCGTGAACGGCGCACGTTTGAAATATAACGACGGCAGCAGCGAAGAAATCGCCGTACAAGGCGTGTTTATCGCCATCGGCCACAAGCCTAACACCGATATTTTCAAAGGCCAGCTCGACATGGACGAAACCGGCTATCTGAAGACCAAAGGCGGCAGCGGCGACAACGTCGGTCTCACCAATATCGACGGCGTATGGGCCGCCGGCGACGTGAAAGACCACACCTACCGCCAAGCCATCACCAGCGCTGCCTCGGGCTGCCAAGCCGCATTGGATGCCGAACGCTGGCTCGACCGCCAGAACTAAATAACCTGCGGGCCGTCTGAATGAAACAGACGGTTCCCGCGCCGTTTAGACATTCGCCACAAAATTTTACAGGTTGGGTTGACAACCCGGCACTTTGCTTTGCCGGATTATGTTTCCAATAGCCCGGCCTATCATCGATTGAAAGGATTTCCCATGATCAAACTGCATACCAATTTCGGCACCATCGGCATCGAACTCGACCACGAAAAAGCCCCCGTTACCGCCGCCAACTTCGAGCAATATGTGAAAGACGGTTTTTACGACGGCCTGATTTTCCACCGTGTGATTAAAGGCTTTATGATTCAAGGCGGCGGCATGGACGAAAACATGAACGAAAAACCCGGCCGCGATCCGATTCAAAACGAAGCCCAGAACGGCCTAAAAAACGACAAATACACCATCGCCATGGCTCGCACCCAAGCGCCCCACTCCGCTTCTTCGCAGTTTTTCATCAACACCAAAGACAACACTTTCCTCAACCACACCGAACCGAGCCTGCACGGCTGGGGCTATGCCGTGTTCGGCAAAGTGGTTGAAGGCCAAGACGTTGTGGACGCCATCGAAGGCGTGGCCACCAAACGCCACGGTTACCACGACGATGTGCCGGTGGACAGCGTTGTGATTACTAAAGCGGAAATCGTATAAATAAACCGAAAGGCTTTGAGCAAAACTACAGGCCGTCTGAAATGATTGCGCTGCACCACGGAAGTTGAGCAAATTTCAACCCAACCGAGGTGCAGTTTCTTACATTAGCCAATATGAGCTACACTCGAAGACAAACAGCATGCTGTTGATCTTTTCAATATCTTCCGAACACAACTCTACCTCCGGATTATCACCTACGAAAAAGCGGTACGAATCGCATAACCGCCAAGCCATTTGGCTCGCTTACACCCAAGACAAAATTTATGAAGCATTTGGCAAGATCCAGCTGCCTACTGGGATCAGGTTTTGATACCGTTTGAAATAATTCGAAACAGTGTCCGGAATTGTTTGGAGAGTAGTTTATCTTTTAGACAGCCTACCAACTGCTAACCGGCCAATTTCGCCTTCATCAATTCCTGCACCTGTTGCGGGTTGGCCTTGCCTTTGCTGGCTTTCATCACCTGGCCGACCAGTGCGTTAAACGCTTTTTCTTTGCCCGCCTTATACTCTTCTACCGACTTGGCGTTGTTGGCCAACACTTCGTCGATGATTTTCTCGATGGTGCTGGTGTCGGTCATCTGTTTCAGGCCGTCGCGTTCGATAATGGCTTCCGCGCTTAAATTGCTGCCCCACATCGCTTCGAACACCTGCTTGGCCAGTTTGCTGCTCAAGGTTCCGTCGGCGATTTTCGCCACCAAGCCGGCCAAGCGGTCGGCTTGAATCGGGCTTTCAGACAGGCTTAAACCTTCTTTGTTTAGGGTGGCCGCCAGCTCGCCGTTCATCCAGTTGGCGGTTAATTTGCCCTGCCCGCTTTGTTGCGCCGCCTGCTCGAAAAAAGCGGCTTGGGCGCGGGTGGCGGTCAGCAAGCGGGCGTCGTAGTCGCTTACGCCGTAATCGGCCACGAAACGGGCGGCCATTTCTTTCGGCAATTCGGGCATCGCTGCTTTGGCCGCCTGCATCTGGCCGTCTGAAATCATCACCGGCAACAGGTCGGGATCGGGGAAATAGCGGTAATCGTGCGCGTCTTCTTTCAGGCGCATCACGCGGGTTTCGCCTTTATCAGGGTCGAACAGCATGGTAGCCTGCTGTACTTTACCGCCGTCTTCGATGATTTCGATCTGGCTTTCCACCTCGTAATTAATCGCCTGCTCCAAAAAGCGGAACGAATTGAGGTTTTTAATCTCGCGGCGCGTACCGAATTCAGACTGGCCTTTGGGGCGCACCGATACGTTGGCATCGATGCGGAACGAACCTTCGGCCATATTGCCGTCGCAAATGTCCAACCAAGTAACCAAACCGTGCAAAGCTTTGGCATAGGCCACCGCTTCGGCGGCGGAACGCATTTCCGGCTCGGACACCACTTCCAACAGCGGCGTGCCGGCGCGGTTCAGGTCGATGCCGGTAGCACCGTTCAAGCCTTCGTGCACCGATTTGCCGGCATCTTCCTCCATATGCGCGCGGGTAACGTTAATGGTTTTCACCTCGTCGCCCACCACGATTTCCAGCTTGCCGTGTTCCACAATCGGCAAATCCAACTGGCTGATTTGATAGCCTTTCGGCAAATCGGGGTAAAAATAGTTTTTGCGGTCGAACACGTTTTTCTGATTGATTTTGGCATCCAAGGCCAAACCCAGTTTAATCGCTTTTTCAACGACTTCGCGGTTCATCACCGGCAGCACACCAGGCAGTGCACACTCCACCACGCTGGCGTGCGCGTTCGGCTCGGCACCGAAAGCGGTCGATGCGCCGCTGAAAATTTTCGATTGCGTGTTCAGTTGGACGTGGATTTCCAGTCCGATTACGGTTTCCCAAGTCATAGTGGGTCTTTCTATTATTAAGTTAATGTTCAGGCCGTCTGAAAAGTGTTTCGCAAGTTTTTTTGCAGCGTTTGACACCCTTCAGTTTGCATGAATAAAAAAATCGCCAAGTTATTTTGTATATTTTGCATATTTGATAACTTTTTCAGTACCGTCAGGATGATGTTCTATCAAATCCCCCGCTTGGTTTGTGATACATTAAAATTTCACGCTGTTTTTTGTCGGCAAACCATGCGGAAAACAGAAGATGTAATAGATGTAATTGTGTGCTGCTGTTCCAATAACTGCTCGCGTTTGTTCACAGTAATTCTTTCAAGCTAGCTGAAAAATCCAATCAGACCGGTATTTTTATACCAAGCGTTATTCAGCTACACTGAGATGTTGAAAAAGTCGAGTTGCTTATACTTTTCATACAAGCTACTTTCCATGTCAAAAGGCTTGTATTTTTTGCTGAAATGATTGTTTCGTGATTTTTGAATATTCTCAAGAACTACGAGCTTCACCGTGCCTTTCGGCATTCTTGATAACCCTCAAAATACCCAAATGGGTATTCAAGCAAATGACTCCAAAGCTCCCAATATAAAATTATCAACTAGTAGACTATATTCATGCACAAACAAAGCTGCATCTTTAATCCAGTTACGATAAGATTCAACAGGATAAAGGTGCAGCTTATACTTTCAGGTGGTCTGATAAATATAGTAAAAGAAAACGATTTTTCAAGCTGCTAAAGTGACAACAGAACCACTTCTTTACTATTCTATATCTACAGTTTGCAGCTCTGTTCCTTGTCTTCTCTTAATTTTACTATATTTTAAATCAAAACTTAACGCCAATAGCGCCACCACGGGATGCTGGTGCTTTCATGCCACGGTTTTTGCAGATAAGGGCTGTTGGGGAAGTTTTGCGCCAAAATGCGGCGGGTATCGTCGGCCAATTGCGTTTTGTTCATTTTGCGGTAAGAAGATTCCATAATCGCCAGCGATTCTTCCACAAAGCGGGTGTTTTGATAACGCTCGACGATTTTCTGCGCACGGTTGGCTGCGGCCAAATACGCGCCGCGCTTCATATAGTAACGGGCCACGGCAATTTCGTTGCCGCCCAAAGCATCCACCAGTTTCGCCATACGCTCGGTGGCATCGGGCGCGTATTTGCTGTTGGGATAGCGTTCCACCAGCTCGGCAAACGCTTGGTAGGCATCGCGGTTGGCTTTCGGATCGCGGTCAGACCAGTCTTGCGAAGCTAATTTGTTTAAAAACGACTGGTCTTCGTTAAACAACACCAAGCCTTTGAGATATAAGGCATAATCCATATTCGGATGCTGGGGGTGGTTGCGTTGGAAACGCTCGACGGCAGCCAGCGCTTTTTCCGGCTCGTCGTCTTTATAATAAGCATAAGCCGTGTCTAACTGCGCCTGCTGGGCATAACGGCCGTTGGGGAAGCGCGATTCCAAAATTTCATATAACTTGATGGCTCGCGTATAATTATTGCTGTTTAACTCGTCGTGAGCCTCGGCATACAGTTTTTCAACCGTCCAATCCTGAGTGATTTGGGCATCTTTATCAATAGTGCCTTTGGTGCCGGCGCAGCCGCCCAAGGCCAAACCTAAAGCAACAACTAAAAGAATTTTTTTCATGCAGAACTCTTCCTTTGAAAATGAAGCCGATTATAACGATGATTTGGGGTTTACGGCAGCCCCCGATGCAGAAACTTGCATTAATTTAACCGTTCCCCTCGATTTGGCGGGTATGCGCCTCGATGCGGTATTGGCCAAACTGCTGCCGGATTATTCGCGCAGCCGCCTGACCGCTTGGATAAAAGAAGGCGCGGTAACGGTAAACGAAAAGCCGGCCCAACCCAAAGACAAAATGATAGGCGGCGAATATATCGCGGTAACGGTGCGCCCGAGCGAAGAAAACCTGGCGTTTACACCCGAACCCATGGATTTGGACATCGTTTATGAAGATGCTGCCGTTATCGTATTAAACAAACCCGCAGGTTTGGTGGTACACCCCGCCGCCGGCAACTGGACGGGCACGCTGCTCAACGGCCTGCTGGCGCACTGCCCCGAGCTGGGTCAGATTCCGCGTGCCGGCATCGTGCACCGTTTGGACAAAGACACCAGCGGCCTGATGGTGGTGGCCAAAACGCTGCCTGCGCAAAACCATCTGGTGCGCCAGTTGCAGGCACGCACGGTCAAACGCATTTACCGCGCGGTGGCCAACGGCATCGTGCCGTTCGACGGCAAAATCGACACTTTAATCGGCCGCGACCCGCACAACCGCCTGAAAATGGCGGTGGTGAAATTCGGCGGCAAACCGGCGGTTACCCATGTGAAAGTGCTGGAGCGTTATCTGGCGCACAGCTATATAGAATGTTCGCTCGAAACCGGCCGCACCCACCAAATCCGCGTGCATATGCGCGAAGCCAACCACCCGCTGGCGGGCGACCCCGTTTACGGCAACCTGCGACACGCCTGCTCCGACACCGCCAAAGAAGCCGTGAAAGGCTTGGCGCGCCAAGCTCTGCACGCCTACCGTTTGAGTTTCGAGCACCCCGCCACGGGTGAAACCGTATCGTTTGAAGCACCGATTCCGAAAGATATGTACCACCTGTTGTCGGTATTGCGTTTGGAAGCGGGGTTGGATTCTTCGCTCAGCCACGAAGCCGAATGGCAGGAAAAACTCGGCAATGATAACGATGATTGGAACGACGACGATTATGATGTTGAAGTGGTTTATGTGCGCGATTAAATAAAATAACCGCCCCCATAACGTTCAGACGGCCTGATACAGCAGCTTCAGGCCGTCTGAACGTTTTTCTAACAATAAAAAGTGTCGGTGCGAATCCGTTCCAACCCGCAACCGCCGCAACAATTTAGGCTATAATCCACCTACCGTTTTTTCATACACATAACATTACACGCTTCAAAAGCCATGCCGAATCTGTCCGACACCAGCCTGCAATTTCTGGAAAACAGCGGGATTTCACACTTCATCTCCGGCCTGTTTGCCCGCCATCAGTTCACCTCGCAATTGCTGGAACGCAGTTTCAACCGCCCCGAAGGCTGGCTCGAAATCGGCATCACGCTGTCCGTGATGGCGGCAACATTCTGGCTCTCTGCCTATTGGATTAAAAAACACCCCGTTGCCGGCAGGCGCTGGGGCGTTATCCGCCATATCGGCCAACGCATCCTGTGGCCCGTATTGATGCTGATAGGCGCCATCAGCGCCGTTTATTTCTGGAGCCTTTCCGGCAAAACCACGCTGTGGCTGCAACTTTTAGCCATGGCCGCCCGTTGGATGATTCTGATCCGCTTCGCATTGGCCGTGGTCCACGCCGCCCTGCCCGCCAGCAAAGTAACCGACTGGCTGGAACGCTCTCTTTCCGCCGCATTGTGGGTGGCATTCGTATTATGGGTTTCAGGCATCGAAGACATCATTATCGACGCCATGAAAACCGTCGAACTGCCCATAGGCTCAACCAAACTCAATCTCTACACCGTGCTGACCGGCCTCTTGTGGGTGGCCGTAATTATGGTGTTCGCCCTGTGGCTGGCGCGCTTCATCAACAATAAGCTGATGGAAAGCCAGCGGCTCGACATCAACCTGCGCATCGTGCTCACCAAAATCATCAGCACGGTAATGATCGTGCTTTCCTTCTTAATCGCGTTACCGTTGGTGGGCATAGATTTGACGGTGCTGTCGGTGTTCGGCGGCGCATTGGGCGTGGGCATCGGTTTCGGCCTGCAAAAAGTTGCCAGCAATTATATTTCCGGCTTCATTATTTTGGGCGACCGCTCCATACGCCCCGGCGACCGCTTAACGGTTAACAACTTCACCGGTTACGTTACCAAAATCACCTCGCGCTTCGTGGTGCTTAAAAATGCCAACGGCTCGGAAGCACTGATTCCCAACGAAACCTTCGTTACCTCCACCGTTATCAACGAATCCTACACCAGCAAGGCCTTATGGCAGAGCCTCAATATTCAGGTGGCCTACCATACCGATTTGGCTAAAGCGCTCTCCGTTTTGGAAGAAGCCGCCGCGGCACAAGAGCGCGTCGACACCTCTCCCGCCCCCACCGCCGTGATTCTCGGCTTCGGCGAAAACGGCATCGATCTGCGCATCGGCTTTTGGGTGAAAGACCCGGAAAACGGCTTTTCCGTATTGTTTTCAGCC
This sequence comes from Neisseria dentiae, assembly GCF_014055005.1. Taxonomy (NCBI): domain Bacteria; kingdom Pseudomonadati; phylum Pseudomonadota; class Betaproteobacteria; order Neisseriales; family Neisseriaceae; genus Neisseria; species Neisseria dentiae. Next base: position 975,076 of record NZ_CP059570.1, read on the forward strand.
ATTTTGCTCGACATCTGGCAACGCTTTAACGAACAAGGCATAGAATTCCCCTACCCGCAACGCGAAGTACGCATTCTCAACGAAGCACAAACCCCCAGCGATATCGCCATCTTGAAAGCCTCGTTGAAAGCACAAACCGACACCCGCTCCGATGCGGCATTCGACAATGGAGACTGAATCATGACAGCCAAACCGCCCAAAATACCCGTTTCCGTATTGGTGGTGTTGCACGACGGCAACGGTAACGTGCTGCTTATCGAACGCGCCGATTGTAAAAATTTCTGGCAGTCCGTAACCGGCAGCCTCGAGCCAAACGAAACGCCCGAAGCCGCCGCAAATCGAGAAGTTTTAGAAGAAACAGGAATTTACCTTTCAGACGGCCAATTGTGCAACTGGCACGAAAGCACCGAATACGAAATCTACCCCCACTGGCGCCACCGCTACCCCGCAGGCGTTACGCATAATACCGAGCACATATTCTCCGCCGAAATAAGCCGGCAGACCCCAATAAAAATCAGCCTTTCCGAGCATACTGCCTATGCCTGGCTGCCGCTGGCCGAAGCAGCCGAAAAGGTATTTTCGCCCTCAAATAGAGCTGCTATTTTAAACCTGCATAAGCATTTGTTTTAATATCGGTTTTATGGGATAATTTAAGTTATGTAAATCAAGGTGCACTTGTTTGTAAACAAGCTTGATTCAATTGAAAGTTTTCATGACCCAACATTTTGCTTTATTTAAATTGGAACCCTCTTTCGATATCGACATCGAAACGCTGGAGCAAACCTACCGCTCGCTGGCTGCCCGGTTCCACCCCGACAAATACGCGGCAGCCTCCGCATTCGAGCAAAAACAGGCCGTGATGATGGCTTCGGCCGTAAACGAAGCCTACCGCGTTTTAAAAAACCCCACCGAGCGCGCCGCCTATCTGCTACAGCAACACGGCATCGAGGCCGACGCTCCCGAACACACCGCTTTCGCCCCCGAATTTCTGATGCAGCAGATGGAATGGCGCGAAACCTTAGAAGAGGCTCGTGCCGGCGGCAATACAGCCGCACTCGCAGAGCTTGATGAAGAAATTGCCGCCGAACAGCAAAACCTGCAACAGCACCTGCGTGCTGCTTTTTCACGGCAGAATCACGACGAAGCAGCCGCTTTGGTCCGCCAAAGCCGCTTTCTCGACAAACTCCGTCAAGAAATACAGGCAGCCTCTTAACAGGCCGTCTGAAAACCATAAAAACAAAAAACGCTACGATGTAGATTTAGATGCAGATTTTGCGGCGCAACTCTTTACCCGCCGCAACCTTAAACCTACCCATTACTCACTTAAACCTTTTTGATAAAAGAAACAACATGAAACGGATTAGCTTACTGATTAGTGTGTTATTGCTCTCCGCCTGCCAGATTCACAGCGACGAGAGCCGCCGCAACAAAATCCTCAAATTTGCGGCCAACCACCCGGTAGCGGCGCAAGCCATCGGCCTGCCCGGTGAAAACGCCGTCAATATCACCGGCAATGCCGCCCGCTTCGCCCTCAAAACCGGGCTCGACAACCGGGCCAACGGCGGCGAAGGTTTGGGCACGCAGGTTAATGCCGTGCGCAACACACTTTGGCAAGCCGCCATTACCGCCCGCTTCGGCACCGAAATTGCCGAAAAAATCGGTAATGCCTATGAAGACGACACCGCCATACGCGAAAACAAAATCCAATATTTCAGCCGTGCAGCCGCCGACCAAGCCGCCGATTTGCGTAACAACCGCATCGGGCGTACCATAGGTGCCGCCAACCCCGATACCGATATGAAAACGCTGGCGCAAACCGTTCTCAACCATTACCAAAAAGAAGGCTTGTGGACGGCACGCTCGGTTACCGAAAAAGGCCGCACCTCTTGGCGCATCAGCCGAACCAAGATCAGCCGCGCCGAGCAGCAGGCAGCGGCCAACCGCCTGAAGATATTGAATGAAAACGGATTCTCTGCCGAAGAACAGCAGGAATACGACAAAACCCTCGCAACACAAACCGCCGGCAACAAGCAAGAAAGCAGATAAACACCTGCGGGCGGCGAAAAAACAACGGAGCAGACCATGAACGAAAAAATCCGCCTGATTATCGACACCGACCCCGGCCAAGACGATGCCGCAGCCATTCTGATGGCGCACGGGCTGGCCAAACGCGGGCTGATAGATTTCATGGCGCTCACCGTTGTAGCCGGCAACGTAAGCCTGCACCACACCGCCACCAACGCCAGAATTATCTGCGACTGGGCCGGCGAAACCGGTTTTCCCGTTTATGCCGGCGCAGGCAAACCCTTGCTGCGGCCGCTGGTTACCGCCGAAGAAGTGCACGGCAAAACCGGGCTGGACGGAGCCGAACTGCACGACCCGCAATGCCCGTTGCAACCCGTGCACGCCGTGCCCTATCTCATCGACACCCTGCGCAAGGCCGAAGAAGCCAGCATCACCCTCTGTCCCATCGGCCCGCTAACCAATATCGCCCAAGCCATCAGCCTTGCTCCCGATATCGTGCGCGGCATCAAAAACATCGTGCTGATGGGCGGCAACTATTTCGAGGCAGGCAACGTTACTCCTGCCGCCGAATTCAATTTCTATGTTGATCCCCATGCCGCGCAGATTGTATTGCAAAGCGGCGCACCGATAACTGTTTTGCCGCTCGACGTTACTCACAAAGCCTGCATCACCACTCCGCGTATGGACGTTTTGCGCAAGCAAAACAACACCAACGGCAAACGTTTGGCCAACATCCTGCAAAGCTACGAACGTTTCGACACCCAAAAGTTCGGCCTCGAAGGCGGCCCGTTACATGATCCCTGCGCCATTGCCTGCGCCGTATTCCCCGAACTCTTCAGCGGCAAATCATGCCGTGTCGATGTCGAAACCCAGAGTGAGCTGACCATGGGTGCCTGCGTAGTCGACTGGTGGGGCTCCACCGGCAAACCGGCCAACGCCTATTGGGTAACCGATGTTGATGCCGATGCAATGTTCCGCGAACTGGCCGACTCCATCCGCGAACTGCCTTAATCTTTTCTTTTACACATCAAAATGTAGGCCGTCTGAAAACAAGCAAAACGCGATTTGTGCGGAGCGAAAAACTTTTTTCAGACGGCCTTAAAACAGATCACAGCCAATAACAAAGCCATGCCCCAAAACCCCGATGCTTTCACCCGCCTGATCAACGCCTTAAAAATTCTGCCCAATGTCGGCCCCAAATCCGCCCAGCGCATGGCCTACCAACTGTTGCAGCACAGCAGAAGCGGCGCGCAAGAATTGGCCGAAGCCCTGCAACACGCCTTAAAACAAGTACACCACTGCACCCGCTGCAACACCTTTTGCGAAGGCGGCTTATGCGATATCTGCGCCGACCAAAACCGCGACCCGCGCCGCCTGATGATTGTGCACATGCCTGCCGACGTTTCCGGCATGGAAGCCGCCAACTGCCACGACGGGCTGTATTTCGTGTTAATGGGCCAAGTCAACCCCGCACAAGGCATGGATTTGAGCCACATCGCCCTCGACAAACTGGTAGAAAGGCTGCAAAACAGCGAAGTGGAAGAAATCATCATCGCCACCAACTTCACCGCCGAGGGCGACGCCACCGCCTATGTATTGTCGGAACTGTTCAAAAACCTGCCTTATAAAGTCAGCCGCCTTGCACGCGGCATCCCGCTGGGCGGCGAACTGGAATATGTCGATGCCGGCACGCTTGCACAAGCGGTTTACGAACGGAAAATGCTCAAAGAGTAAACCACAAACCGTTTGCCCTTCCGCTTGTGCAAAAAATACCGCGTTCGGCACAAACCGCTTTATCTCCCGTTAAAAATCCCGTATGTTCGCACACAGCAACCCACATTTTGTCCGACTGTTCAAACGGCCTCCCAAACGCAACCGTCAGGCCGTTTGAAACCCACCGCCCGATACGCCATGAGCCTGATTACCGTACTCCGCCCTGCCGCCCCGCACGACTGCGAACATATCTACAACGCCCACCGTTATTCCGTGCAATACACCTGCACCCGCAGCTACAACAACCGCGTGCTCGAAGCATGGAGCCGGCTGCTCAACCCCGAAGGCTATCTCGACACCATGGCCGACCCCAACAAAGCCTTATGGGTAGTGGAATACCGCGGACACATTCAAGGCTTTTTCCAACTCGATTTCAAAGAAGCACAGTTAGACGCTCTTTACGTCCACCCCTTCGTGCACAACCACGGCTTAGGCACCGCTCTACTGCAACGCGCCGAAGCACTGGCAGCAAGCGAAGGGCTGAGCTTCATCAAACTCTACGCTTCGCTCAACTCAGTAGCGTTCTACAAACTCAACGGCTACGAATCGCTCGGTTCCGCGGTTTTACCCCTAAACCGCGAAGTAACGGTTGAGTGCGAACTGATGCGCAAATATCTCTAAACCGCTTTACTGCACCATATCCAAAATTTATAAAATCCACCGTACCGTTTTCACACCGCTGAGCCGTTGTTTCCGTTCCGGCTCAAAGCCTGCTTATAGGCCGTCTGAAGCGGTGTGATTTTTTCCAAACGCGCCTTGTCGATGGCTTCGGCGGTTTTCTGCGGATTATCCGCGCAGGCGGCGGCGATGGCGGCGGTGTCCGTTTCATTGGCGGCGGCAAGCAGGGCCAGCCAGTGCGCGCGCTGCGGATACGGTTCGTTTTCGCGGTGCAGGCGGCCCTGCGTGTCGGCCACGCATACGTTTAAGGCCGTCTGAAAGCGTTCGGGGCGGCGGAATGCGTCGGCTTTTTTCAAGGTATCCAGCGCGGTTTTTGGCCTCAGCTCGCCGACGCTGTGAAACATGATGTGCCAGCGGCAAACCAACTCGGCCAGCTCGGCGCAGGCTTTCGGCACTTTCCAGCGGGCGTTGACGGTGCGCACGGGCACCACGCCGGCAAGGTCGTGGCCGTGGTGTTTGGGCAGGATGTCGGCCGGCGTGAGCGCCTTGCCCAAGTCGTGAAGCAGCGCAGCGTAGCGCTCCGGCAGCGTCAGCCCCATATCGGCGGCGCGTTGCAGCACCATCAGCGTGTGGATGCCGCTGTCGATTTCGGGGTGGTAGTCGGCGCGCTGCGGCACACCGAACAGCGCATCCACTTCGGGCAGCAACACTTTCAAAGCGCCGCATTCGCGCAGGATTTCCATCATGCGGCGCGGCTGCGGCTCCATCAACCCTTTCGCCAGTTCCTGCCACACCCGTTCGGCCACCAGTGCGTCGGCTTCGCCGTTTTCCACCATTTGTTGCATCAGCGTCATGGTTTCGGGCGCAACCTCGAAGCCGTAGCGGGCGGCAAAGCGGGCGGTGCGCAAAATCCGCACGGGGTCTTCGGCAAAAGCGGGCGAAACGTGGCGCAGGATTTTATCGTGCAAATCCTGCCGTCCGCCGAAAGGGTCGATAATCAGGCCGTCTGAATCTTGCGCCATGGCGTTGATGGTTAAATCGCGGCGCTGCAAATCCTGCTCCAGCGTAACGTTTTTGTCGGCATAAAAGGCAAAGCCCGCGTAGCCTTTGGCGGTTTTGCGCTCGGTGCGCGCCAGTGCGTATTCTTCGTGGGTTTCGGGGTGCAGGAACACGGGAAAATCTTTGCCCACAGGCTGGAAACCGCGCTTGATCATAGTTTCGGCATCCGCCCCCACCACCACCCAATCGCGGTCAGTAACGGGCAGGTTGAGCAAAGTATCGCGGACTGCGCCGCCGACAAGGTAAATCTGCATGGTGTTTGTGAGGCCGTCTAAAAAATAAAACCGATTGTATAACAATCCGCCCTGCTTTTCAGACGGCCTGAGACCTTTGCAAAAAACCCATTTAAACCTGAAAACGTTTGTATCTCGTCATTCCCGCGCAGGCGGGAATCCAGTGTAATTTTCACAAGCCATTGAAATCAAACATCAGTCAATTTTAAAAAACTGGATTCCCGCCTGCGCGGGAATGACGATAATCGGATATTTCAGACGGCCTAAACGACTTGTAAAGGTCTCGGCCTGTGTGCAAACCCTGTATAATGCCGCATCTAATCTTTAGCAGAAGCAAAGCCATGGCCAACCAGCGACTTATCTACGGTTTTCACGCCGTCAACGCCCGTTTGTGGCAAAACCCCAAAAGCATCACCGAACTTTATATACAGGAAGGCCGGCAAGACGCGCGCACGCGCGAAGTGTTGGAAAAAGCCGCCGCCGAAAACGTGCGTGTGCACTTCGCCGCCGCCGAGCGCCTCAACACCATCGCCAAAGGCGCGCGCCATCAAGGAGTGGCCGGCTTTATCGACGCATCCAAAAACCACGTTCATCTGGAAGACGTTTTGGAAAACCTGCGCGAACCCGCCCTGCTGCTGGTGCTCGACGGCATCACCGATCCGCACAACCTCGGCGCCTGCCTGCGCACCGCCGATGCCATGGGCGTGCACGCCGTAATCGCGCCGAAAGACAAAAGCGCAGGGCTGAACGCCACCGTAAGCAAAGTGGCCTGCGGCTCGGCCGAAACCGTACCCTACATCACCGTTACCAACCTCGCCCGCACCCTGCGCGAGCTGAAGGAATACGGCATCTGGGTGGTCGGCACCGATATGGGCGGCGAGGCCGATCTGTATCACGCCGAGCTGCCCGAAAGCATCGCCTGGGTGATGGGCAACGAAGGCGAAGGCATGCGCCGCCTTACCCGCGAGCATTGCGATATGCTGGTTTCCGTGCCCATGTTCGGCACGGTGGAAAGCATGAACGTGTCGGTAACCGCCGGTATGGTGTTGAGCGAAACCCGCCGCCGCCGCGTGTTGGCCGCCGGATAAACCGGCCTGTTGCGTTTGCCAACCGAATACAAGGCCGTCTGAAAGCCGTTTTGTTTTCAGACGGCCTTGTATTTGCCTTTAGGCCGTCTGAAAACCTTATCGTGAATAAACTTAATAAAAAGCACACACGTCATACTCGGGCTTGAACCGAGTATCCTGAATTTCACTCGGGTTAAGCCCGAATATGACGAAACGGTTTGAAACAAATGGTTTTGTTATATTTACGCCCGGGCGATAGCCAAGTAAACTTTTAACGAATCACTCGCCCTCCCGCTGCAAAAGCATTGATTTTTATGGCAGGCAGGCTTATGTTCAACAAAAATCCCAACCACAGAAAGGCAACCCCATGACATATTGGTTTATTGCTGCGGCATTGGTGCTGATTTTCGAACTGTTCGTCAGCACGATTTACCTGCTGGTGGTCAGCGCCGCCCTATTCGGCGCGGGCTTGGCGGCCCTTCTGTTTGACAACCTGACCGTCAGCATCATCACCGCCGCCGTGCTGGCCTCCGTGGGTATCGCTTGGGCAAACCGCTGGATCAAACGCCACCGCCGCCCCGGAAACGGCGACGCATCGCTTAATGATTTGGACATCGGCCAAACCGTGCACATCAACCGCCACCTGCACGGCAATATGTATGAAGTGCACTACCGCGGCTCCGTTTGGCAGGCCGAAGCCGCCAATGCCCAAACCGCTTCCCAACCGCAAACCGCCGTCATCACCGGCAAAAACGGCAATATCCTGCTGATTAACCTGCATTAACCCAACTTAAGCCAAAGGAAAAACCATGGATTTCAACATCTTCATCAGCTTTCCCATCCTGATTTTTATCGCCGTTGTCGTGTTCGGCTTCAAAGCCTTTACCGTGGTGCCGCAACAAGAAGCCTATGTGGTCGAACGGTTGGGTCGTTTCCACAAAATCTTAAACCCCGGCCTGAATATTCTGATACCCTTTGTCGACCGCGTGGCCTACCGCCACACATTAAAAGAAATCCCTCTCGACGTGCCCAGCCAAGTGTGTATCACCCGCGACAACACCCAGCTCACCGTTGACGGCATCATCTACTTCCAAGTAACCGACCCCAAGCTCGCTTCATACGGCTCCAGCAATTATATTTCCGCCATCACCCAACTGGCGCAAACCACCCTGCGTTCGGTTATCGGCCGTATGGAACTGGACCGCACTTTTGAAGAACGCGACGAAATCAACAGCATCGTTGTATCCGCACTCGACGAAGCCGCCGTATCTTGGGGTGTGAAAGTATTGCGCTACGAAATCAAAGACCTCGTGCCGCCGCAGGAAATTCTGCGCGCGATGCAGGCGCAAATCACCGCCGAACGTGAAAAGCGCGCCCGTATCGCCGAATCCGAAGGCCGCAAAATCGAACAAATCAACCTTGCCAGCGGCCAGCGCGAAGCGGAAATCCAACAATCCGAAGGCGAAATGCAGGCCGCCATCAACGAATCAAACGGCCAAAAAATCGCCCAAATCAACCGCGCCCAAGGCGAGGCCGAAGCCCTGCGGCTGGTGGCCGAAGCCAATGCCGACGCCATCCGCGCGGTGGCCGCAGCCCTGCAAAACCCCGGCGGCAGCGAAGCTGTGAACTTGAAAGTGGCCGAACAATATGTAGAAGCCTTCGGCAAGCTGGCTAAAGAAAACAACACCTTGATTATGCCCGCCAATATTGCCGACATCGGCGGTTTGGTTGCCGCCGGTTTGAAAATCGTTGAGGGCAACAAAACAGCCGCCAAATAAAACACCGCGCTGTGGAAACAGCAATCGGTTGAAGAAACAAACCAAAAAGCAGGGGCGATGTCCCCTTGTACTAGAAATCATTGCACTGCTTATCAACCAATTTTTGCAATACAACTTAACTGTATTGTAATAGTTAAAAATAATTTTATGTCTTTTTTAACAATATTTATATGCAAATAACATTGAAAAATTTTTTACATTGATTCAAGTCAATAAAGCCGCCCTATCCCGCTTTGCCAACCGTTAAACCGCTTGACGGGCGACAGTTGTTTTCAATACGATAGCCGCCATAAAAAAGTTAAAAAAACGGTTTAAAAACGCAACCGTTTTTTAAATTATAAAAATGACACCGATGTCATTTAACAAAAAACAGCAACTGCACACTGTAAAAAGCCTTGATAAACAAGGCTCGGAATACTTCGGGGGAAGTGTTTCACCTGTTAATAATTCTGATGCAGCCGTTTACCCAACCTTTGGAGAATAAATGATATGAAACCCCAAAAAATCCTGCCTTTCGTATGCGCTTCCCTCTTCGCCGCCCCTGCTTTGGCGGCAAACACTTCGGCCGCATTGGCCACTACCGATGATTATGTGAACGCCGGTGCAAAACGCGCCTCAAGCGATTACAACGTTATCCCCGACCGCTTCGGCATTCACGGCACCATCCGCGTCCGTGCCGACTCCGGCGACACCGCCACCAACTATGCAACTGAAGACAACGCCAAAAACAACACCGCCAGCCATCTCAATGCCGACTTGTGGTTTTCCGCCCGCGTTTATAAAGACTGGAAAATCGTTACCCAAATCGAGCCGCAAATCGACTTGGAAACCGGCAAGTTCAACGGCGACCACGATGTGCCCATGAACAAGCTCTACGCCGAAGGCACGGTGCACGACAAAATCAAAGCCCGCGTGGGTAAATTCGGCGCATTCTCTTCATACGGCCGCGTGTTAGACAACGAAGTAACCGGCGCGGAATTGTTTTTCGACTACAAATACCCCACCAAAGTGGCCGTTGCCCGCGTAACCAAACACTTGAACGACAACCCGTGGGGCGTGGAAGTGCGCCGCGAAATGATGGTGTCTGCACAAACCATGATTCCCGTAACCGACAAAGTGAATGTGGGCGCTACTGCGGTTTACCTGAACGACGTGAAACAGCCTGATAACAGCCGTAAAAACGCTATCTTCGGCGAAATCGGCGCCGATGTGAAAATCAACGACGACTGGAGCGCAATGGCCGCCTACAGCCGTTCCAACCTCACCGGCGTGAAAGACAGCGCGGGCAAAAAAGTATCGCCCGACGGTATCTTTACCGGCGTGAGATTCAAAAAAGCCGAGTGGGAAGTCCGCAACTCTTACGACGTGTTCTTCAATCTGCGCCGCGTCGGTGCGATGTCGGGCATTTCTTCGGTTGAGGACTACAGCAAAAACGTACAAGGCGCGCAAATCGGCTTCAACTACGTTCCCTACAAAAACTTCAAACTCAACGCTTTCTACCTGCACGGCAAACAGGTTAACGCCACCGTCGGCAGCAACAAGCAAGACGTAAACGTGGTGCGCGGCCAAATCGAATACAAATTCTAAGCCCGCATAACGCTTTGCAAACAAAGGCCGTCTGAAAAATTTTCAGACGGCCTTAACTTCATTCAAAAACTTATACCGGAACAAGGTTATCAAGCAGGCATAGAACCTTCGTTTTGATAAAGCGTAAACAGCGGCACACCGCGGTTGCGGATATTGGCGCCGCCGGGCAGGTCGGTAAATTCCAAAATCGCCGCCGCCTCGATGATTTCGCCGCCGAGTTTGCGGATTAATTCAATGCCCGCCTGCATGGTGCCGCCGGTGGCCACCAAATCGTCCACCAATAACACGCGCGCGCCTTTCTGAACGGCATCGGTATGGATTTCCACCGTTGCCTCACCGTATTCCAACGCATAGCTTTGCGACAGCGTTTCAAACGGCAGCTTGCCTTTCTTGCGGATAGGCACAAAGCCCACATTCAACTGGTAGGCCAAAGCCGCCCCGATGATAAACCCGCGCGCATCCAAGCCGGCCACCACATCGATTTTCTGCCCCATATAGCGGTAAACCAACAAGTCCACCAACAGGCGGAAATATTCGGGGCTTTGCAATACGGGCGTAATATCATGAAACAAAATGCCTTTTTTAGGCCAATCGGGCACTTTGCGGATTTTTTCATACAGCTTGCCCACGCCCATCACATCGGGATGAATCAACATATCAACCTTGTCCTCAATTTCGGTAACCAACAAACCGATAATTGTAGCAAAGCTTGGCGCCCGTTGTCGCCCCGTCTGCCGCTGTGGCATAATAAGCGGCAATTTTTCCTTTCGGCCCGTTACCATGCAAGCATCTTCCAAAGGCAATATTTTCATTATCTCCGCCGCTTCAGGCACCGGCAAAACCACACTGGTTTCCCGCCTTACCCAACACCACGACGATATCCGCGTATCGGTTTCCCACACCACCCGCGCGCCCCGAACGGGCGAAGAACACGGCCGCCATTATTATTTTGTCGATACCGCAGAGTTTGAAAAATTAATCGGCGAAAGCGCCTTTCTCGAACACGCCAAAGTGTTCGACAATTATTACGGCACCAGCGTGGAAGGTGTGAACCTGCTGCGCGAACAGGGCTACGACGTGATTTTGGAAATCGACATCCAAGGCGCCGAACAGGTGCGCCGCGTGTGGCCCGATGTGTGCAGCATTTTTATTCTGCCGCCTTCGTTTAAAGTTTTGGCCGAACGGTTAACCGGCCGCGGCACCGACAGCCCCGAAGTGGTGGCCAAACGTTTGAGCAAAGCCCGCCGCGAAATCGAGCAGGCGTTTCTGTTTGATTATGTTGTCGTAAACAACGATTTGGCCGAGGCCGAAGCCGATTTGCTTTCCATCATCAAATCGCACCGCCTCAAACAATCCTCACAACGGCTGTTTGTTGAAAACCTGTTGGAAAATTCTTAAAAAACAGCGACAATATGCCCTTATTTTCTTTTTAACCGTTCATAACGAGAAAGCATCCGACAAAATGGCACGAATCACCGTAGAAGACTGCGTTACCAAAATCCCCAATCACTTCGACCTCACCCTCACCGCCGCACGCCGCGCCCGCCAGCTTGAAAACGGCACCGCGCCGCTGGTTGACGACGTGCGCAACAACAAACCCACCGTTACCGCCCTGCGCGAAATCGCCGCCGGCGAAATCGGCGTAGAGCTGCTCAAGCGCAGCAAATAACCGCACAAGGCCGTCTGAATGCGTGCGCCGCAACCCACCGCCCCATACGACCCGTTAACGGCCGAAGCCCGCAACCTGCTGTTCCGCACGGCTTCCTACCTGAACGGCAAAGAGCAGGAACAGCTTGAAAAAGCCTGCGCCTTCGCTTTTCACGCCCACGACGGCCAAACCCGCAAAAGCGGCGAACCCTACATCACCCACCCGCTGGCGGTTGCCACGCAACTGGCCGTGTGGCATATGGACATACAGGGCCTGTGCGCCGGCGTGATGCACGACGTGCTTGAAGACACCGGCGTCACCAAGCTCGAAATGGCCGCCGAATTCGGCGAAACCATTGCCGAAATGGTCGATGGTCTTTCCAAACTCGAAAAACTCGAATACAACAGCCAAGCCGAGCATCAGGCCGAAAGTTTCCGCAAGCTGATTCTGGCCATGACCAAAGACGTGCGCGTGATTGTGGTAAAACTCGCCGACCGCCTGCACAATATGCGCACGCTCGGCTCGATGCGCCCCGAAAAGCGCCGCCGCATCGCGCAGGAAACGCTGGAAATCTATGCCCAAATCGCCAACCGCATCGGCCTGAACAACGCCTATCAGGAATTGCAGGATTTATCTTTCCAAAACCTGCACCCGCGCCGCTACGAAACCCTGCAAAAAGCCATGAAGGCCAGCCGCCGCAACCGCCGCGACGTGGTCGGCAAAGTATTGCGTGCCTTCAGCGTGCGTTTGGTTGATGCCAACATCGAAGCCAAAATCAAAGGCCGCGAAAAAAACCTTTACAGCATCCACCAGAAAATGCAGGCCAAAAACCTGCGTTTCGCCGATGTGATGGATATTTACGGCTTTCGCGTGATTGTGAACAGCATTCCCGCCTGTTATGCCGCACTCGGTGCCCTGCACAGCCTGTATCAACCCAAGCCCGGCCGTTTCAAAGACTATATCGCCATCCCCAAAAGCAACGGCTACCAAAGCCTGCACACCACACTGGTCGGCCCCTACGGCCTGCCCATCGAAGTGCAGATACGTACTTGGGAAATGGACGCCGTGGCCGAAGGCGGTGTGGCCGGGCACTGGATCTACAAATCCGGCGAAAGCACCGTCGATCAAGCCACACTGCACACCAACCGCTGGCTGAAAAACATTCTCGACCTACAGGCCGGCAGTGCCAACGCCATGGAATTTTTTGAAGCCGTTAAAGTCGATTTATTCCCCAACGAAGTGTATATCCTTACACCGAAAGGGAAAATTCTGGCACTCCCCAAAGGCGCCACCCCCATCGACTTTGCCTATGCCGTGCACACCGACGTCGGCCACCGCACCGTGGCAGCCCGCATCAACAACACCATGATGCCGCTGCGCACCAAACTCAAAACCGGCGATTCGGTGGAAATCATCACTTCCGAACAAGCCAAACCCAACCCGGCCTGGCTCAATTTCGCCGTTTCCAGCCGCGCCCGCAGCGCCATCCGCAACTACATCAAAAACATGAACCGCAAAGATGCGGTAACGCTTGGCGAAAACCTGCTGCAAAAAGCCCTTTCCAGCCTGCTGCCGCAAAATATCCTGCTTTCAGACGGCCTTAAAGAAAAATATCTGGAAGACCTCAACAACAAGCAAACCACATTTGAAGACGTGCTTTATAACGTCGGCATGGGCCACACCTTGCCCGTTACCGTAGCCATGCACATTGCCGAGCTGGCCGGCGAACATTTCGGCGGCGAAGTGCGTTTAAGCCCGATTAAAATCAACGGTGCCGAAACCGGCCGCGTGCATTTGGCACAATGCTGCCAACCCCTGCCCGGCGACGCCATCCGCGCCCTGCTGATCAAAGACCAAGGGCTGGTTATCCACCGCGACACCTGCCCCAATATGCTGAAAGCCGACCCGGACCAACAACTCGACGCCGATTGGGAAAGCATCACCGACCAAAGTTTCCGCACCACTTTGGTAGTCGGCTCCCGCGATACCCGCGGCCTGCTGGCCTCGATGGCTCAGGCGATTTCATCATCGGGTGCCGATATCGAATCGGTGGAAACACCGCAGAAACAACCCGGCACGGAAGGATTTATCGAGTTCAAATTCTTCCTGAAAGTGAAAAACACCGAGCAGCTCAACGATATTATCCGTGCCCTGCACGCCATCCCGCAGGTGCAGCGCATCGTGCGGGTTTAACGGCACCATACCGCATATACTGCTTAGGCCGTCTGAAATCGATTTCAGACGGCCTTAATATATTTGGGACTTAGGAAGCAAAATCACCAAATATAGTGATAAGCTTCTGAAATGAAATTAAAAAAACAAGTATCAAAAGTTCAGCAAAATTACCGAGCCCAAATTCCGTCTGATCCTGCGGCTTTTCGCCTTCTATTTGACCGCTTCCGATACCGCCAAACTGACAGGAATCAGTGTCAGAAGCATCAACAGCCTGTACCTGAAGTTGCGCCGGCGCTTAGCTGACGAATGCGAACAGCACACGCCTTTCTACGGCATCGCAGAATTAGACAAATCCTATTTCGGTGCAAAGCACACCCGAGTAAACGCGAACGCAGAACGGGCGGTAAAACCATCGTTTTCGGCATCCTCAAATGAGGCGACAAGGTTTATACCGAAATCGTTCCCGATGCTTCCAAAGCAATGCTGCAAAAGGTTATCAGAGGCCGTATCACGGTCGAGAATGTGAACAATACAGATGGCTGGCGGGGCTGTCATGGATTGGTCTACATGGGTTTTGCGAAACATTTCTCAGAGTGCATCGCGGCGACAATGAGTTTGTTCGAGGTATGCAACATATCAACGGTATCGAATCCTTTTAGAGCTATGCCAAGCATCGCTTGGTACAGTTTAATGGAGTGCCGAAACATACCTTTTACCTGCATTAAAAGAAACCGAGTTTCGCTTCAACCACCGACATGATGATCTGTATAAAGTACTATTGAAAATGTTGCGGCAAGACCCTTTAAAATGAATTTTGCTTCCTAAGCCCCATAACAAATACATATTTAGCCTATTTGCTGCTTACAGCAGATTCAAACAAACTAATTTCAGAAGACCTTTCTCAATACTTTGCATTACACGCTCAATAAACCGCCTTGCCGCTTGCCGACAAGGTTTCGGCAATGTCGTCTGCCAGCGTTTCGCAATCATGCTCGCTCAGGTTGCCTATCGTAATCCGGACCGCGCTTTGTTTCGATAAATTGAAAGTCGCACCGCTTTGCACCGCCCAGCCTTTGGCGGCAAGAAACTGGATCACCTGCGCTTCGTTATGAACCGGCAGCCAGATATGCTGGCCTTCGCCGTGTTGGCCGGGCACATGGATGCCGTGCCGTTGCAGGCGGCCAATCAGTTTTTGGCGGCGGGTTTGGTAGCTTGCGGCGATACCGGCCAACCCGCGCTCGCCCAGCCGCTGCCACAATTGCAGCGTGATATGCTGCAACAGTTTGCTGATCCAGCGCGGCCCCAGCGAAAAGCGTTTTTTCATGGCTTTTAAGGTGTTGCCGTTGCCTGCTGCAACGGCGGTGCGCATATCGGTGCCGAGGAATTTGCTGGTCGAGGTGCTGTATATCCATTCGTTGGCAAACCCTTCCATGCCGTGGAAAGGTTTCAAGCTGAGCGCCGCCCAATGGTCGTCGATAATCACCAGTGTTTTGTGCGGCGCCAGCACACGCTGCCATGCCTGCCAGCGTTCGCGGCTGTAACAGACACCGGTGGGGCTGTGTGCGCGGGCGGTGAGGATAACGGCTGAAATCTGGCTGAAATCTGTGTGTTCGGGAATTTTTGCGCCTTCTTCATCCATTTCGGCCGGCACGGCCTCAAGGCGCAAGTTGGCGAGCAGGGGCAGCAGGGGCAGCCAGCACGGGGTTTCCACCAACACTTTGGCGCCGGGCATACAGCGCTGGCTGAGCGCGCGTTCGATGATGTCCAAACTGCCTGACAGCAGCATGAGATCGGCTTCGATGCCGGTGTTTTGCCGCAACCAGTTGCGTATGAACGCCATCAGCTCGGGGCTGTCGCCGTGGCTGCCCACATCGGCGGCCAAATGGTAGCCGTTGAGCAGGTCGAGGGGCAGTTCGGGCAGCAGGCGGCGGTCGACATTGCCCGAGGCCAAATCCACCAAGCCCTGGGGAACGGCGCTTTCGGTATGCAGGATTTCGGTTTTTTCAGGCACGAAACTGCCACGCCTGCCGTCGGTGTCGATAATGCCTGCATCGCGCAATTGTTTGTAGGCCGCCGATACGGTGTTGGGATTCACCCCCAACTCTTGCGCGAGGCTGCGCACGGTGGGCAGCCGGTAGCCGGCAGGCCACACTTCTTCGCGGATAAGCCCCGCAATGGATTGGGCGATATTGACAGCGGTGCCGCCTTTGGGTTTTAATTCCACAATACAAAATCCTTTTTGTTCTAGTTCAAACTAATCTAAAGGATTTTCAGAAAGTTGGCAAGCATTTATTGGTAGTTTTTTCAGACGGCCTCTTCTTATTTTCAGGCCGTCTGAAAACCGGAAACTGTTATAATGCCGCGCCATAACGAAAATAACGCAAGCCATTACCAAGCTGAGGAACTCCGCCATGCCGAGCGCACCCAAAGGCCCAAACCAACCTAAAGAACAAGTTATCCAACTTTACCAAAGTGCGAAACGCATCCACCCGAAAATGGCCAAAGGGCGTTTTGCCAATTTGCGCCTGTTGATGATTCTGGCCACCCAGTTCGTGTTTTATGTGGTGCCGTGGTTCAACTGGAGCGGCCGCCAAGCCGTTTTGTTTGACATACCCGAGCGCCATTTCTATATTTTCGGCCTTTCGCTCGGCATGGGCGATTTGATTTATCTGGCCCTGCTGCTGATTATTTCGGCCTTCGGCCTGTTTTGGTGGACCACCATCGCCGGCCGCTTGTGGTGCGGCTACGCCTGCCCGCAAACGGTTTACACCGAAATCATGCTGTGGATAGACCACCTTGTTGAGGGCGACCGCAACAAACGCTTGAAGCTCGACAAAGAGCCATGGAACTTCCGCAAAATCCGCATCAAAACCACCAAATACCTGCTGATTTTCGCTGTGTGCGCCTGGACGGGCATCACCTTCGCCGGCTGGTTCACACCGATACGCGAGCTGGTTCCCGCCGTGTTCACCTTCACAGCAAGCGGCGGCGCGCTGTTTGCCGCCGCGTTCTACGGCTTCATGACTTGGTTGTTTGCCCATCAAATGCGCGAACAAGTGTGCCTGCACATGTGCCCCTACGCCCGCTTCCAAAGCGCGATGTTCGATAAAGACACGCTGATTATCTCTTACGACACCGAGCGCGGCGAACCGCGCGGCGCCCGCAAGAAAACCGCCAGCAAAGAAGAAACCAACCTCGGCGACTGCATCAACTGCACCATGTGCGTGCAGGTGTGCCCCGTGGGCATCGACATCCGCGACGGCCTGCAATACCAATGCATAGGCTGCGCCGCCTGCATCGACGCCTGCGACGAAATCATGGATAAAATGAACTACCCGCGCGGCCTGATACGCTACACCACCGAAAGTGTGCTCGCACACGAATATGCCGACAAAGACATCAAAAAACGCCTGCTGCGCCCGCGCGTTATCGGCTACGGCACCGTATTGTTCGCCGCCGTGATTGCCATGATTACCGGCATTTCCACCCGCGAAACCCTAAGCGTGGACATCATCAAAGACCGCGGCGTGATGGTTCGCGAAAACAACCAAGGCTGGCTTGAAAACGCCTACAACCTGCGCATCATCAACGACAGCGAAAACGAACAGGTGCTAACCGCCAAAGTGAGCGGCTTCGACGAAATCGCCCTCACCGGCCTGCCTTCAGGCGGCATCAAAGTGCCGCCCAAAGAAACCATTACCGTGCCCGTTCAGGTTTCGACCATACCCGAATACGCCGACAAAGGCAGCCACCCCATCGAATTCGAATTCACCTACCGGGAAGCTGATGGCGACACGCACACCCTCACAGAAAAAGCATCGTTTATCGGAGAATGACCAAAGTGCCCCAACAATCGCAGAAATCAAAAGTTTGGTATAAAGAACCCTGGCCGTGGCTCCTGATGGCGGGACCGGTGATTGTGGTGTTCGCCGCCATCTACACCTTTTATCTGGCCAAAAGCAATTCGGCCGACTTGGTAAGCGACGACTACTACAAAGACGGCAAACACATCGACCTGCAACTGCACCGCGACGAAGAAGCCTTCAAACGCAATATTCACGCGCAAGTGCTGATCAATCCCGACAAAAACGCCGCCAAAGTACTGGTGAACGGCAACTTCAACCCGCAGGAACCGCTCAACCTGGTGCTGATGCACCCGGCCAAAAAAGCCGACGACCAAACCGTGAAACTGCAACCCGCCCAAGGAGGCGCACTATCGGGCGACAAAGCCGAATACAACGCCGTTTTCAAACCCCTTCCCGCCACCCACCACTGGTATGTGCGCGTGGAAGACGCCGGCGGAAAATGGCGCGTGGAAGACAAATGGCTGGTGAGCCAAGGCAATGCCGTCAACCTGAAACCGATGGAAAAACTGCTTTCCGCTTCGGCCGCGCAATAAACCCGCAACGGCCGCTCCGGCCCGCATCAAAACAAATTCATCCCCGCCCCGAAAGGCCGTCTGAAACATTTTTCAGACGGCCTTTCGGTTCATGTTCCATTTACATTTTTATGCCATATATTTAACAAAGATAATGCTATTTTTACAGATTATCCACAATCAAGGCTAACTTTGATAAAATCACTACCGCTTGGCAATCAAATCATGCCGCTTGGGCCGTCTGAAAAGTAAACAACCGCCAGCCGTTTTCAGACGGCCTTAACCGTTCTTTCTGCAACACCAGCCATACCAACCAGGACTTTTTATGAAACGCAAAATTTCCCGCCGCACCTTTCTCGGCGGCTCCGCTGCCGTTACCTCCACGCTGATGCTCGGCGGCTGCGAAAAAATCTACCGCATTTTTTCTCCCGAATCCGCATCCACCGCAGGCCGTGCCGTCAATGCCGCCTACTATCCGCCCGCCCTGCTCGGCCTGCGCGGCGATTCCGAAGGCGTGCAAACCGCCGCCCACAGCATGGCACTGCAAGGGAAAACCTACACCCTGCCCGGCAAAGCCGACGAACAATACGATTTGGTTGTGGTCGGCGCCGGCCTCAGCGGGCTGACCGCAGCCTATCTCTACCAAAAACAGCGCCCCGAAGCCAAAATCCTGTTAATCGACAACCACGACGATTTCGGCGGCCATGCCCAGCGCAACGAGTTCACCGTCGACGGCCGCCTGCTGATTTCATACGCAGGCAGCGAATCCATCGATTCGCCCAAATCCGAATATTCCGAAGAGTCGCTCGCCCTGCTGAAAGACTTAGGCATCGACTACACCAAATTCGAAACCTATTTCCACCAAGATTTATACGAAAAAACCCGCCAGCTGAAAGAAGGCGTATTTTTCGGCAAAGACGCCTTCGGCAAAGATGCCGTTGTGGCCGGCCTGCCCGAAGCCGGTGAAGAAAGCGCGGCAGAAATCATCGCAAAATTTCCACTCACCGATGCCGACAAACAAGCACTCACCCTGCTCTACACCGACCCGGCCGATTACTTCAAAGGCAAAAACAAACGCCAGCGCACCGAAGCCGCCGAAGAAACCAGCTATTACGACTTTCTGAAAAACTACGCCAAACTGCCCGAAGGCGCGCTCAAATACCTGAAAAACCTCAGCTCCGAATACTGGGGCCATGCGATTAACGCCATTTCCGTGCAGGAAGCCTTAGACGACGGCTACCCCGGCGTGCAGAATCTGGGCTTGGAAGAAGACAGCCACGAAGAAGAGCCGTATATCTACCACTTTCCCGACGGCAATGCCTCGATTGCCCGTATGCTCGTGCGCAAAATGATTCCCGCCGTTGCCGCCGGCAACACCATGGAAGACATCGTTTTGGCCAAATTCGACTACAGCAAGCTCGATGCGCCCGAAAACAAAGTGCGCCTGCGCCTCAACAGCACCGCCCTGCTGCTGGAAAACAACAACGACGGCGTGGCCGTGGCCTATATGCCCCACGGCGGCGGAAGCCTCAAACAAGTTCAGGCCAAACAGGCCGTTTTCGCCGGACACAGCGCACTGGCCGCCCGCGTGATTCCGCAAATGCCCGAAGCGCAAAAAAACGCCGCCCAAACCAACGTGAAAGTGCCGATGATTTACGGCAAAGTGGCCGTGAAAAACTCGCAGGCATTCCAAAAACTCGGCGTGCACTCGCTCTATGCTCCCGATGCGCCCTACTGTTTGATCAAGCTCGACTATCCGGTCAGCATGGGCGGCTACCAATTCCCGCAAACCGCCGACGAACCCATGATTATCCACATGGTGAAAATCGCAACCGATTTCGCAGGCAAAACCGCCCGTGAAATGTATAAAGCCGGCCGCCGCCATCTGGCTGCCCAAAACTACGAAGCACTCGAAAAAGAAATGCTCGACCAATTGCGCAGCATTTACGCGGTGGCAGGCGAAAAGCTCGACGACGTGCTGGTTGCCGTTACCCTCAACCGCTGGGCGCACGGTTACAGCTACGAACAGGTCGGCCTGTACGATTCGGACAGCAGCGCCGAGAAGGCCACCGAAACCATGCAGAAACGCGTGGGCAACATCTTCATCGCCGGCTCCGACGCCGCATGGATGCCCTATGTGCACGGCGCTGTCGACCAAGCCTACCGCGCCGTTAACGAAGTATTGAAAGGTTAACCGCTTTACAAAGGCTGGGACCTTTGCAAAATTCTTTTCAGCATCTTAACAACCTCTGCGTCATGCTCGGGCTTGACCCGAGCATCTTTTGTTTCAAAAGAAAAAACAGATACCCGTATCAAGCCCGGGTTAAATAAATTCAGGGTTAAAACGTATTTTTGCAAAGGTCTCAGGCCGTCTGAACTTTCAGACGGCCTTTATCTTTATCCGCTCCCGCTGCCGTTGAAAACCGGGCAAAGCCGCAAACCACACAAACGGTGCGCTACACGCGGCAACATGATAACATTGCGTTTTCGAACAACAGGCCGTCTGAAAGCCGCAAAACCTTTTTCAGACGGCCTATCAAGCCCAGTCAGGATACATTATGGATGAACTAATCAAAGAAGCCGCCCTTCATTTCCACGAATTTCCCACACCCGGTAAAATCCAAGTCGCCCCCACCAAACCGCTGGCCACCCAATACGACCTGTCGCTGGCCTACTCCCCGGGCGTAGCCGCACCCTGTATGGAAATCTACAACGACCCGCTCGCATCCTACAAATACACCGCCCGCGGCAATCTCGTGGCCGTTATCTCCAACGGCACTGCTGTTTTGGGCTTGGGCAACATCGGCGCGCTGGCGGGCAAACCCGTAATGGAAGGCAAAGGCGTATTGTTTAAAAAATTCGCCGGCATCGACGTGTTCGACATCGAAGTCAACGAAACCGACCCCGACAAACTGGTTGAAATCATCGCTTCGCTCGAGCCTACTTTCGGCGGCATCAACCTCGAAGACATCAAAGCCCCCGAGTGCTTCTATATCGAGAAAAAACTGCGCGAACGCTGCAATATCCCCGTGTTCCACGACGACCAGCACGGCACCGCCATCATCACCGCCGCCGCCGTGTTGAACGCCCTGCGCGTTACCGGCAAAAAAATCGAAGAAGTTTCCCTGGTGTGCTCCGGCGCCGGCGCCGCCGCGATTGCCTGCCTCGACTTGCTGGTGGCACTCGGCATGAAACGCGAAAACATCACCGTGTGCGACTCAAAAGGCGTGATTTTCGCCACCCGCGAAGACCGCGAACGCATGGACGAAAGCAAACTGCGCTATGCCGTTAAAGACAACGGCCAGCGCGCGCTCGGCGATGCCGTTTCCGGCAAAGACATCTTCCTCGGCCTCTCAGGCCCCAACGTTTTGAGCACCGATATGCTCAAAACCATGAACGAACAGCCCATCGTGTTCGCCCTGGCCAACCCCACCCCCGAAATCTGGCCGCCCGAAGCCAAGGAAGCCCGCCCCGATGTCATTATCGGCACCGGCCGTTCCGACTTCCCCAACCAAGTCAACAACGTATTGTGCTTCCCCTTCATCTTCCGCGGCGCGCTTGACGTGGGCGCCACCACCATCAACGAAGAAATGAAGCTCGCCTGCGTGCGCGCGATTGCCGATTTGGCCATGGCCGAATCCAGCGCCGAGGTGGCCGGCGCCTACGGCGACGCCGACCTGACTTTCGGCCCCGAATACCTGATTCCCAAACCCTTCGATCCGCGCCTGATTGCCAAAATCGCCCCCGCCGTGGCGCAGGCCGCCATGGATTCGGGCGTAGCCACCCGCCCGATTACCGATATGGAAGCCTATATCGAAAAACTCACCCAGTTCGTGTATAAAACCAGCCTGTTTATGCGCCCCGTGTTTAACCAGGCACGCAAACAGATCAAGCGCATTGTGCTCACCGAAGGCGAAGACGAGCGCATTTTGCACGCCGCCCAGCAGGTTGTGTCGCAAAAACTGGCGTTTCCCATTCTGGTCGGCCACCGCCAAACCATAGAAGAGCGCATTCAGACGCAAGGTTTAACGATTCAGCCGGGTAAAGATTTCGAGCTTATCGACATCATCGAAAACCCGCATTTCGAAGAAAGCTGGAAAGAATACTACCAACTGCGCAAACGCCAAGGCGTTACCGAAGAAATGGCACGCCGCCGCGTGCGCGCCAACAGCACCCTCATCGGCGCGCTGATGGTGCGCCTGGGCCATGCCGACGGTATGCTGTGCGGCACCATGGGCCGCTTCTACGACCACTTCGGCATTTTTGAAGAAGTTATCGGCTACAACAACCCCGAAAAACACGCCTTTGCCATGAACGCGCTGATTTCCAACAAAGGCAATTTCTTCATCGCCGACACCTACATCAACGAAGACCCCGACGCGGAACAACTCGCCAAAGGCACGCTGATGTGCGCCAACGAAATAAAACGCTTCGGCATCAAACCCAAAGCCGCGCTGGTTTCCAACTCAAACTACGGCTCCCGCCGCGATAAAGACGCCGTTAAAATGCAACGCGCGCTCGAACTTATCCGCCAGGCCGACCCCGAACTGGAAATCGACGGCGAAATGCAGGCCGACGTGGCGATGGACGAAGAAATGCGCAAGAGCATCTTCCCCGAAACCACGCTCACCGGCTCGGCCAACCTGTTGGTGATGCCCAACGTGGAAGCGGCCAACATCAGCTACAACCTGCTGCGCGTTAACGCCACCAACGGCATCACCGTCGGCCCGATTCTGATGGGCATGAACAAACCGGTGAATATCGTTACGCCGATTTCCACCGTGCGCCGTATCGTCAACATGATTGCGCTGACTGCGGTAGATGCCCAACGCCAGTAAACCGCTGCCGATATAAACGGGGCCGTCTGAAAAATATTTTTCAGACGGCCCCGTTTATATATTTTATTCAGATATGTTTCTTATACTGAGGTGATAATAAAGAACCCCGCCTACTATGGCACTGATCACCAGCGAAAAAGGCGCCAAGCTGCCTATGGCACGCATTATCGGGTTGCCTTGCCCGAAATCGGCAAGCAGCACGATGCCTATGCTGAGACATGACGCAGGAATCATGGATTTAACCGCTGCACGGTTATAGCCGTTTTGATACCAATAAATGCCTTTGGGTGAATCGTCGAATAAATCATCAACTTGGATCACCCGTTTCCTCAGCAGGTAATAATCCACCAAAATGATGCCGTACATCGGCCCGAGCGTGCCGGCCAAAAGGTCGATGGTGTAGTGGATAACTTCGGGCGAGTTGTAGAGATTCCACGGTGTGATTATCACAGACAAAACGGCGGCAATCATTCCCCCGATACGCCAGCTGATGCGACCGGGATAAAGGTTGGAAATATCATTGGCGGCCGAAACGAAATTCGCCACAATATTGGTGCCCACCGTTGCGGTAACAAAAGTGAACGCCAGCAACAGCACAATGCCGATATTATCCATTTTGGCTACGATGCCCAGCGGGTCGATAATCATTTGGCCGAAAATAACAGGCGTTCCCGTTATGGTGATGATTACCGTGAGAGCAAAAGCAGTGAAGTTAACCGGCAGCCCCCATATATTACCGATTCTCACATCTTTCATACTGCGGCAGTAACGCGAAAAGTCGCCGAAATTCAAGGTCGGCCCGGCAAAATAGTTAACAATCAGCGACATACCAACCAGCATCGCGCCGATAGTGCGCCAAAAGTCGAGCTTTTCGGAAGAAAGCGAAAAACTGATGTTCTCCCAACCGGCCTTATACACAATCCACAGCATCAACAGAAACATCACGATGTAAACAGCAGGGCCGGAATAATCCAAAAACACCCGGATGGCTTCCATTTTCATTAAAAACAAAGCCGTTTGCGCCGTCCACATAATGAAAAAGCTGAACCATCCCAAATAGGAAAGATTTAAAAACAAAGGTTCCTGCCACGCCGCCAAATGCGGGAAAAACTTAAGCAGAATAATAGTTAAGGCAACCGATGCCAGGTAAGTCTGTATGCCGTACCAAACAATAGCGATAATGCCGCGCAACAGTGCCGGAATATTGGCACCGTAAACGCCGAACGACATCCGTGCAATCACGGGGTAAGGCACACCTGCCGACTGGCTCGGTTTGGCCAGCAAGTTGGCAAGCACCATCACGATAGAAATACCGGCAACGAGCGTGATCAAAATCTGCCATGACGTCAAACCCAGCGCGAACAGCGTGCCGGCGAAAATATAACCGCCCACGCTGTGCACATCCGACATCCAAAACGCAAAAATGTTATACCAGTTCCAATTTTGCTTGGCCGGCAGCAAATCATCGTTACACAACCTGGGGTTATCCGGCTTTATCGATTTCAGCTTCTTGATGTAGGCTGGCATACCAATTCCTTTTCAAAAGCGATACACAAATAAAACACGAACGGCATGGATAAAGCCACCGTTGCAGCTAAAATGCGCTTACCTGTACTATATAAAAGCGGGGCGGCTTACACCCTGTCAGCTTGCGACAACAACCTGTTAATCCGCGCCACCCCGTATGCCTTTCAATATCAAAACGGCAAGAGCGGGATTGTTTCTGAAAAAACAATCCCGCTCTTGCCGTTTGCAGCTTCAGTGAGCTTTATACGCTGATTAACAGGCTGTTTTCCCTATGTTTTACAGGCGAACAGCCAAACCAGCGGTGGCAGGCACGGATAAAATTGCTCAAATCGGAAAAGCCCAATCTGAAGCCGATTTCGGTAATACTCAAATCACTGTGCATCAACAGATCGTGAGCCATTTCATAGCGGGCCTTGTCCAGCAAACCGTTAAACGAATGGCCTTCTTCCCGCAGCCGCCGTTGCAGCGTGCGGGGCGACAAATGGAGCAAGTCTGCCACCGTGCACAACCTCGGCTCGCCGGTTTGCAGCTCTTCCCTGATCAGCATATCCACCCTGTCGGCAATATCCATATTGTTCAGGCGGTTGAGATAACGGCCCACTACCGCCGCATTGATATCCATCAGCTGGCGGTTGGCGCCGGCATAAGGCTCGATGGTGTCTTCATAGGCAAATGAAATCGAATCTTTCTCACACCCCAAATTTACGGGAACGCGGAAATAATCATCGAGCCGGGCCGCATCACTGTTTACGCCCAAAGACAAAGTAACCGACAGCGGCCGCACCAAATGCTGCGACAAACTGCACGCCTGCCGGTAAATAAACGCCAACACCGCCAAGCGTGCCGAGTTCATCGGCTCTGCGCCTCCGTCGGAACGCAACACCAGCTTGGTTCCCTTCAGATCGGGCGGGTGGTCGAAACTGATGTTCATCGTGGTGGAAATAATCTTGCAATAGCGCACCATAATCATCATCAGATCAGACAGCGAACCGCATGAAATCATGGCCAGCCCGAGGCCTTGCAATGCCGGCGCTTGGATTTCTTTGCCCACGGTCAAACCGAACAAAGGATCTCCGGTAGCCTGAATCAACCCGTCCCACAGGCGGCGCACGCCTGCTACGGGATAACGCGCATCCGGTATATGTAGCAGCCTGGCATCCAATCCCGAAGCAATCAGCAAAGGAACGGGATCGACACCGTAACCCCGCGCAGTCTGGCAAACAGACGATACCCAACTCACCAAAACGCTGTGCCCGGTAACTTTGGTACACACCGTTTCACTTGCTTCAGCAGCCATAGCCCCTCCTTTTCGGGTTGCCGTACCAGCCTTCCAAACAAATGTAAATCCGATATTCCGTTTTAACCGATTATATGCGCAAACCCTTGCCGAATATTCGAAATATGCTTAAAAATTAAAAAATATATATAAAAATTAGCAAATTAATAGCATACTATGCTACCTATTTACAATAAATGACAAAATAATCGCAAAAGAAAAAAATCCCAAACAACCTCTCCCAAGCAGGTTTAAAACCTTATGCCGCAACCTTTCAAAATTTATTCCGGTTGAAACCTTTGTAAAAATACCTTAAGGCCGTCTGAAATGCTTAAATACCGTCATTCCCGCGTAGGCGGGAATCCAAATGGAAATATTAAAGTATCAATCAAACAAATACTTGAATGCCAGACACCTGGATTCCCGCCTACGCGGGAATGACGGAGCAGGTTTTGTTAGTTGGCACTGAATTTTGCAAATGTCTCAGGCCGTCTGAAAATATCTTCAGACGGCCTGCCGTAATGTGCCGTTAATGCTTGAATAAATATCCCTTTTATACCCAGCGCTTATATCACACACATTCTATGCCGTTTACGGCCATACTGATACGCGTACCTGCCTCCCCCGCCGCAATACGTTCGATATCGCGCAAAGCACCGATTACCGCGGTTTTGCCGGTTGAACGGGCAAAATTGACCGCCGCCTGAACTTTCGGCCCCATCGAGCCTGCGGCAAAATCGATTTTTTCGATTTCATCGGGGTTTGCCGCCTGCACAAGGCGCTGTTTTTCCGTGCCCCAGTCAAGATAAACACCATCAATGTCGGTGGCGATAACCAACATATCGGCTTCTACCGAAGCGGCCAGCAAAGCTGTGGCCAAGTCTTTGTCGATCACGGCCTCGGCACCGCACAATCTTCCCGATTCGTCGTAATAGGTGGGAATCCCGCCGCCGCCCGCACAAATCAATATATAGTTGTGCTCGATAAGGGTTTTCAACGGCTTAAGCCCGAAAATACGCGTGGGCAGCGGGCTGGGAACAACGCGGCGGTATTTATCGTTGTCTTGGGCCATCGTCCAGCCTTTTTCGGCGGCGACAGCATCGGCCTCTTCTTTGCTGTAGACGGGGCCGACGGGCTTGCTCGGCTTTTGGAAGGCAGGGTCTTTGGGATCCACTTCGGTTTGGGTTAATACGGTGGTCAGCGAAGCCTCTTTGGGCACGAAATTGACCAGCTCCTGCTGGATCATATAGCCGATCATGCCGACCGATTCCGCACCCAAAACATCAAGCGGATACATGGGCACATCTTTATAGGCATTGCTCTGCAAAGCCATCAGGCCGACTTGCGGCCCGTTGCCGTGGGTAATGATAAGTTGGTTGCCCGGATAGATTTTGGCGATTTGTTCGCAGGCGGTTCGCACGTTGGCGCGCTGGTTGGCGGAAGTTAACGGCTCTCCGCGTTTGAGCAGGGCATTGCCGCCCAATGCAATAACGATTCTCATGGTTAATCCTTTGCATAAAATATTTCAGACGGCCTTTCTCTTGTTCTTTCATACGCCCAAAGGCCGTCTGAACAGGTTAAAGCTGTTTGAGCAGGCGCGCCGGTTTGCCTTGTGCGCCGCCGGCGATGCCGCCTTCCAGCGTATAGATTTCCCGCCCGCGCAAAAAGGTGTGGGTGATGCGGCAGCCGATTTCCCAACCTTCATAGGCGCTGATTTTGTTTTTATACAAGAGTTTGTCGGCAGTAACCGTGTAAGACTGATTGGGGTCTAAAATCACAATATCACCGTCTTTGCCCAAACTGAGTGCGCCTTTGTCTATCAAACCGAAACGGTTGGCGGGCCGGGTAGCCAATGCGTTCATCAGCGTAACGGGGCTGATGTTGCGCTGTTTCACAGCCGCATCAAACATGGCATCCACGCTGTTTTGGCAACCGCTGATGCCGCCCCAGGCTTTAAACGCGTTCGGATCGGCTTTCAAATCGGGCGTGCACGGCGAATGGTCGGAGCCGATGATGTCGAGCACACCTGCTTCCAGCAATTGCCACATTTTCTGCTGGTGCGCCCTGTCGCGTATCGGCGGCGAGCATTTGGCCTTGGCGCCGATGGCATCCAAATCTTCGGTGGCCAGCAATAAATAATGCGGGCAGCTTTCAAAGCTGGCATCCACCCCGCGCGCCTGCGCTTCCAACACGGCTTCGACGGCTTCGTGGCAGCTGCAATGGGCAATATGCACGCGGCAGCCGGTTTGTTCGGCAAAATAGAGCACGCGGCGGACAGCTTCGACTTCGGTGAAAATCGGCCTGCTGGCCACATAGTCCGACACCAGCGTTTTGCCTTCTGCTTTGGCTTTTCTGCCCAATTCGTCGGTGATTGCGGCATTTTCACAGTGCACCACCAGCAAATCTCCGGTTTCGGCCAGAATCTGCATACCGGTATAGAGTTCGTAGTCGTTCACATCTTTAAAATCGCCGGGCTTGTTGGAGCCGCAGGTGGCAACGAATGCTTTGAATGCCGCCACGCCGGCCTGCGACAGGGCTTTCAAATCGTTGAGGTTGTGCGGCACCAGCCCGCCGAAAAACACATAGTCCACATAATTCTGATCTTTTGCGGCTTGGCGTTTGATTTCCAAGCTTGCCAAATCTATGGTGGCCGGCAGGGTATTGAGCGGCATTTCCACATAGGAAGTCGTGCCGCCCGCCGCCATCGCCTGCGTGCCGGTGGCGTAGCCTTCCCATTCGGTCCGGCCCGGCTCGGAAATATGCATGTGCACATCGACCATACCGGGCAACACATAACAGTGGCGGGCATCGACGGTTTTTGCGGCGCCGCCCTCAAGCCTGGGCGCAATGGCGGCGATTTTTCCGTCTTTCACCGCGATATCGCCGTGCAGCATTTGCTCCGGCAAAACCAACAAGCCGTTTTTAATCAATAAATCATACATTTCGATCTCCTTTTTTTCAGACGGCCCGATATTGCTTCAAGGCCGTCTGAAAACTCGATTGTCGGGTCAAAAACCTACATCGCACCAATACCGGCAGACTGCATGAAATAGAGTGCAACGCTGGCAAGCAGGCCGAGTATCAGCATCAGCGGGGCATAGAAGCGCAGCCATTTGCCGTATTCCACCTTGGCAATCACCAGAGTGGCCACAAAGAAACCTGAAGTGGGGAAGAAAATATCGGTAAGCTGCCCGCCCCATGCGTTGGCCGACACCACCGCCTGTTGCGAAATATCAAGCAAACTGGCCAAGGGCGAAATAATCGGCATAGTCAGCACGGTTAATGCGGTGGCCCCGGGAATCAGAAAGTTAAACAGCGACTGCTCCCAGAAAATCGCAATAGCGGTAAGCTCAGGCGGCACCGAACGCATCATGCTTTCGAGCCAAAACACCAAAGTATCGGTAATCACGCCTTTATCCATCACCACGGCAATGGCCGAGGCCACACCGCACAACAGCGCCGCCACCATCATATCGCGCATACCCGCATTCACATCATCGCAAATCTGCTGTGCCGACTTGCCGGCAACGGCGGCCGCGGCGATGCCGATAAAGAGAAACAACCCGCCGATGGCCTCGAAACCCAAATTGTTTTTCAAAATCATGGCAATGGCAATCGGAAACAGCACCATACAGGTAATACCGGCATATTTCTGCCTTGCGCTGAACACCATCTCGCCTTTTTCAGCCTCTTCTTCCGCTATCGCGGCGCGGATGGCGCGGTCGCTTTCATAAGTGAGGCTCGACTCGGGGTTGCGCTTCACTTTAACGGCATAACGCATCACATACAGAATGGCAATCAGCACCACGCATACCAACACCACCGCACGGAAAGCCGAGCCGGAGAAAATCGGCAATTGGGCGATTTGCTGCCCCACCCCGACAGAGCCGGGAATGGTCAGGCCGAAAGTGAAGCCCATGCACGGCCCCAAGAGCGCCACCGCCGTTGCAGTCATGCCGTCATACCCCAAGCGGTAAAACAGCGGCAGCAACACCGGCAGATAAGCCAACGACAGCTCAGGCACGCCGATAAACGCAGCCAAACCGGCAAAAATAGTGATCAAAATCGGAATCACCAGAATATCTTTGTTGCCCACGGCACGGCTCAGTTTCTGCACACCCATGTCAATCAGGCCGGCGCGTTTGATCAAACCCATGCAGCCGCCCACCATAAATGTGAGAAACACGATGCCTGCCGCCCGCTTCAAACCGTCGGGAATGGCCGTTACCAAATCCATAAACCCCACAGGATGCTGTTCGATTTGGTGATAGGTTCCCGCCACCACCAAGTTTTGCACACCGTGGGAAGTTTCGATGGTCTGCCGTTCATACTCGCCCGCCGGAACAATATAGGTCAGCGCGGCAACCACTAAAATAAACACCGCCAATACGATATAAATATCGGGCATTTTGAAAGATTTTTTCGGTTTTTGCGTATCCATCACACAACTCCTCCAATCTTATAGAAAAGACAGCACGCTTCTCGGGCTGCCCCGATCCGGTGTTTGGGTATCCGGTTTTCAGACGGCCTTCCGCCGGCATTCAGGCCGTCTGAAAAGCCTTTAATCCACGCCCACAACCGCGCTCAAGAGTGCCATCCGCACCGCCACCGAGAAACCGATTGCGCGGAAATACAACTGGTGTTCGGTGTTGTCGATGCTGAAATCAAATTCACCCGGGTTGCGCGGCAAAGAATGGTGCACGCCGACTACCTTGCCGCTTTTCGCTTTGATACGCTGCAACATATCGAGCGAAATATAATAATTCATCATTTTCTTCATGAAGTCTTCGCGGTTGGGGTCGTCTTTTTTCACCGAACAGCCCGGCAGATAAATCAAATCCACCGCATTTTCCGCATAAAGCTCTTCGTTTTGCTTTTCGGTTAAGTCGAAATGCTCCTCGAAATGCGCCCCCATCGCTTTGAGTTTGTTGCGCACCACTTCGGGCGTGCGCAATTCGCTGGTGCCGGTGTAGATAATCTTGGCTCCCATCGAAGCCAGCGCCAGCGCAAACGATTGGCCGGAACGCGCGCGCGAAAGATCGGGGGTGGCAATGGCAACCGTGGCATTGCTCAAATCGCCGAACGCGCGCCAGCAGGTGTAGCAGTCGAGCAAACCCTGCGTCGGGTGGGTAACGTGGCCGTAGCCGCCCGAAATCACCGGCGAAACATAGCCGCCCAACTCGTCTAATGCGCCTAAGGCTTCTTTATCGTCGGGGTGGCGCATCACAATCACATCGGCGTATTCCGACGTTACCCGCAGCGTGTCGTAGAGACTTTCGTTTTTCGCCACGGCGGCATTGTGCTGCGGGTCGGATTCGGTAATCACGCCGCCGCCCAAGCGCAGCATGGCGTCTTCGTGGCTGCAACGGGTGCGGGTGGAAGGTTGGAAAAACAGGGTATAGAGCACCTTGCCCTTCAGCAGGTTAAGCCCCGTGCGCAAAAACGGCTCCATCATTTCGGCCGCTTTAAACAGCGACAGAATTTCTTCGCGCTTGAAGTCATCTAAAAACGTGATGTTTTTACCGCGCATATTGGTTGCGGCAAGAGCCTCCCGAATATCCAGGGTTTTGAAATCTTTATTTAAAGCCATGATAAACGCTCCTTTAGGTTGGCGGCCGTCTGAAAGTTTTTACAAACGGCCTTGCTGTCTGTTTCAAATTTCCACATCGCGGTGGCAGTCTTTTGAGTAGATATAGGTAAACGGGCCGCGTCCGGCGGCATAAGATGCCTGCTTGCAATAAGGGCCGAACCAGATAAAGTCCTCCTCTTTAATCAGATACCAATTTTCATCAAGCAGATAACAGCCCTGTCCTTCATAAACATAAGCGCCGTGCTCCTGCACATGGGTTTCGATGATGTTGTGGCTGGCACCCGGGTCGAAACTCAAAATGTGCATGTTCATATCGAAATTCTGCTCGACCGGCAGCAGGTCTTTGATGTGCACATTGGCCATGCCGTCGTAGTCGGCCCATTCCATCTCATGCACGTTGCCGAACACCGTATAAGGCTTCAGCCCTACCGGGTGTTCGACGTAGCGCTGTTTGTAGAGCAAAATGCGGCCCGCCTGATGATTGATGTTTTCAAAACCGATGCCTGCACCGGGCGGCGCGTAGGCATAACCGCCCTGCTTCAGCGCGCGGCTTTCGCCGCCAACCGTTACCTTCAGCTCGGCCTCGCCGTCGAGCAGGTAAATAAAGGCCTCTTCATGCGGCTTGGCGCCGTAGGCCAGTGTGGTTTTCGCATTTGCCCCCAATTGGCCGATTAACTGGACGAAACTCGCACCCATTTTCGGCGTGGCCAAAATTGTCATCTGGCAGTCTTCGATTCCCGGAATCACATTGATTACCCGACCCTGCGGTGTAATCACCGCATAATTTCCGTGTTTGACTACCGAACGGTTTTGTAAAATATCTTGTGGATAACCCGGCATTTTCGTTCTCCTGACTCATAACAAACGGCAATCACATGATTGTTGCCGCCAATATAGCCCCCTGCTTCCCCGCAGGCTTCAGTTTGCCGTGACAAACCACTGTCTTTGCGCGCCAAACCCAATCAAACCAAATAAAAGCAGCAAAGCCGAGACCTTTGCAAAATTAAAAATCATCACAAAAGTTTATTCCCCGTCATTCCCGCACACGCAAAAAGGCCGTCTGAAAACAGACGCACCGCCATGCGGATACCTGTTTTCAGACGGCCTTTTAAGGCAGCCTTATCTCAAGATATTGATTAAACTACACCAGCCCCAAACCAACCAGTTCCTGCTGCAAGCGTTCGGCCTGCCAGCCGCCGCTCACCGCCAGCGTCAGTAAAACGGCGGCGGTTTCCAAATTGGCTTTGCCGCCGTTCACCACGCCCGCTTGGCGCAGCGCGCTGCCCTGCGCATATACGGCGGCGGCGTTGCCTTGCTGCACTTGGCTGATGTTGAGCAGCAGGCCGCCTTTGGCGGTGAACTGCCGCACGACTTCGATAAAACCGGCATCTGCGGGCGCGTTGCCGTGGCCGTAGCTTTGCAGCACCACGGCATCTGCACCGCTGCTGCCGAGGCCGTTTGCAAAGGCTTGTGCGGCAAAACCGGGAATCAGGGTGGTGCAAACCACTTTGGCCTGCGCGCTCAACGGGCGCACCTGCAAAGCCTGTGCTGTTTTTTCAGACGGCCTGATGCGCACGTTGTGCCAATTTTGTTCGGGCGACCATTCCGCCAACACGCCGAAATGCGGGTTGCCGAAACCCGCCGCACTTTCGGTGCTGATTTTGCTGCTGCCCACGGCGGGGAACAGTTTGCCGTTGAAGGCAATCACGGTTTCGCGCAAATCCAGCTCGAAAGCGGCCACGGCGGTGGCGAGGTTCAGCGGTGCATCACTGTTTTCGGCATCGTAAGGCCATTGCGATCCGGTCAGCACCACGGGTTTGTCCAAACCCTGCAAGGCGAGTGCGAACAGGTTAGCCGCATAGGCCAGCGTGTCGGTGCCGTGCAGCACCAGCACGCCGTCGTATTGCGGGATTTTTTCTGCCGCAAGTTGCAGCCAGCCTTGCCAATCGGCAAGCGTAACCGCCGAAGAGTCGATTAACGGATCGCATAAGTGCCAGTCGAAACGGAAGCGGTCGGCAAACGGCACCAACGCTTTGCCGGCCAGCGCGGTATCGGGGCGCAGGCCTTGCTCGCTTTGGCTCATGCCGATGGTGCCGCCGGTGTAGAGCACGAAAATGGATTTTAAATTCTGCATATGTTTTCCTGTTTGTCCGGTGCCGGAACGGCCGGCCATAGTCGGCTGAAAATTTTGGCCGGCAAACGTTCCCCAGACCGGTTGTTTTTTCAAAATTTTGCATCGAAACGGTGCAGGCCGTCTGAAAAAGCATTTCTGCGTTTCAGACGGCCCCGATAAAATCATTCGGCCTCATTTATCCACGCCTGCTGCACGGCTTCGAGGATTTTTTCGCCGCTGCGCGCGGGGTCGTCGTCGAAATCGGGCAGGTTGAGAATCAACTCGCGCAATTGGGTGAAACGTATGGTTTTCGGGTCGATGTCGGGATGGTTGTCGTAGAGTTCTTCGGCTATGCGTTGGGTGTCGGTCCATTTCATCTTGTTTGTTCCTTTTTATCGTTAACCTGCGCGGCCGTCTGAAAACGGCGTTAAGCTGTATTTTATACACACCTGCAACCGTTTGCCTGATTTTTTGGCCAGAATAAAGTTACCTGCCTTACCGTTTCCACAACCGCAGCCAATTCTTACACAAACCTTACCCAATCTGTGCCTCCGCACCCTAGACGGCTGCACACTTTCGTTTTAGTATAATTGCACAATACCATGATAAATAATAAAAACACAGGCTTGAGAGGAAGTTTTGCAAACCGAGGAGAAGCCCGATGCTGGCCAAACAAGTCCGCCATATCAATGATGTGCTCAATTATGTGTACGGCACCGAACCGCTGCGGCTTTCGGGTGTCGACACCTGTATCGCCGAATCGTGGCGCCGCTGCGTGCACCGCCACGGGTTGAACCCCGAAGAAATGAAAGAAGCGCTGATTCTGCCCGACAGCCGTTTGCGCGAGCATCAGGAAGCCATCGGCGATTTTACCGACATCGCCCGTTACGGCCTGCAAGCGCTGTGGAAACAAATCCGCGATATGGGTTATGTGGTGCTGGTGGCCGATGCCGACGGCGTGGTGGTCGACTCGCTGAGCAGCGACAGCGGCCGCTTGGCCTGGAAGCAGGCCGGCCTGTATTTGGGCGCACTCTGGCACGAACGGCAAAACGGCACCAGCGCGGTGGGCATGGTATTGGAAACCGGCGAACCTGCCGTGGTGCACCGCAACGACCATTTCGATGCCACCCATATCGGTTTGAGCTGCACCGCAGCACCCGTGTTCGACTCTCAAAACCGCCTGCGCGCCGTGCTGGATGTGTCGGCACTCACCCCCGTGGCCGCCAAGCAGAGCCAATATTGGGTGTTGCAGTTGGTGAAACACTTTGCCGCACTGATTGAAACCGCCGCCTTTATCCGCAACCACAAGCAAGATTGGCTGATACGCCTCGGCCATGCCGCCGAGTTTCTCGACGTTACCCCCGAATACCTGCTGGCGGTGAACGACGAAGGCAATATCACCGGCGCCAACCACGCCTTCCACCAATGGTTTGCCCGCCACGCCGGCAAATCCGGACAAACATTAATCGGCAACGGTTTCGAGCGGCTGTTCGGCCAAAGCCTGCCCGAACTGTGCGGCATTCAAAACCGGCGCCCCACCCTCTGCTTCGACGGACTCACCCTGTTTGTGGGCATCACCCCGCCGCCGCGCAAACCTGCCGCCCCATCCCGCAACAGCACGCCCCTGCCGCCCGAATTGGCCAAACTGTGCAGCCCCGACAGCCGTTTCAACCAAACCCTGCAACGTGTGGCCGGCTTGGCCGACACCCAAGTGCCGGTGCTGATTAACGGCGAAACCGGTTCCGGCAAAGAGCTGCTCGCACGCGCCATCCATCTTTCCGGCAACCGTGCCGACAAGCCCTTTATCGCCGTCAATTGCGCCGCCATCCCCGAAAACCTGATAGAAAGCGAACTCTACGGCTACGCGCCCGGCAGCTTTTCCGGCGCCGACCGCAAAGGCAAAACCGGCCTGATTCAGGCTGCCGACGGCGGCACGCTGTTTCTCGACGAAATCGGCGATATGCCGCTTTACCTGCAATCCCGCCTGCTGCGGGTGTTGTCGGAACGCGAAGTGATGCCCGTAGGTTCGATTCACGCGGTAAAAGTCGATATCCGCATCATCGCCGCCACCCACCACGATTTGCAGGCAAACATCGCCGCCGGAAAATTCCGCGAAGATCTCTATTACCGCCTCAACGGCCTCAACGTGGTGCTGCCCAGCCTGCGCGAGCGCGACGATTTCGACTACGCCCTGCAAACGGTGTTGCGGCACGTTGCCCGCAATAACGGCCTGACGCCCAAACCGGTGTCGGCCGAAGCCATGAACGTTATGCGCCGCCACCGCTGGCCGGGTAATATCCGCCAACTGGCCAACGCCTTGGAAGTAGCCCTGCACAGCGCCAAAGGCGCGCAGATTCAGCCCGAAGACCTGCCCGACTATCTCTATGCGCAGAACAGGCCGTCTGAAAACCCGTCGGCACTAACCGAACAAACGCAAAACAGCAAAGCCATATTGCAAGACCCCCCATCGCTGCAAAACGCCTTGCAAGCCGCCGGTGGCTGCGTGTCGCGCCTCGCCCGCGATTTAGGCGTGAGCAGGATGACCGTTTACCGCTATTTGAAAAAAAGTTGCCCTAGATAACCAAGCTAAAACCTTTCTTACCAATTGTTTTAAAACAAGTTAATTGAGACTTTATTTTACTATGGTTAAAAGCACCATTCACACTCATTTACCCGTTAGTGCAACAAGGCATTTGAACGAAACAGATGCTCATCCTTTCGAGAGAAAAAGATATGGAGTGGCTGATGTTGGATGCCACCCATATCA
This sequence comes from Neisseria dentiae, assembly GCF_014055005.1. Classification (NCBI taxonomy): domain Bacteria; kingdom Pseudomonadati; phylum Pseudomonadota; class Betaproteobacteria; order Neisseriales; family Neisseriaceae; genus Neisseria; species Neisseria dentiae. The sequence continues at coordinate 1,011,528 of NZ_CP059570.1, forward strand.
AAGTTCATCCCCATGTGGTGGGAGTCAAAGGCGGCAATGAAGGCATGAGCCGCACAAAAGAGAGCTGAATACCAAGCTGCATTTAGCAGTGGGTGCCCACGGGATAGCGGTAAAATTCGTGTTAAGCGAAGGTAGTGTTGCAGATTGTCTGTTTGCCGAAGCACTGATTGCAGATACGGCAGCCGACAAGCTGTTGGCCGATAAGGCCTATGATACTGATGCGATCAGGAATTTGGCGGTTTCTTTGGAAATAGACACTGTTGTCCTGCTAAAAATTAATCAGAGGAACAACTGTTTCTTGACCACCGTTATCGGTACCGTTACCATCATTTAGTAGAAAACTGTTTTTTGGATTTCGAACATTAGTGGGGCTCGAAGAGATTGGCTTCATTTGCGGTGGTAATAGAACTGAAGCATTTGGCGTAACGTGTCGCGATACCCCACCAATGTTTGAAATCCAGAAAACGGTTCCATAACAAGTGCCTGTAACGGCATAACTATCGGTTAAATAAGCTATGGAAAATCCTAGGGTCTGTCGACATTCAAGTTTACCTTAATTTCAATACGGCAGCAACAAGGTAAATATTGGCAGCAAAAGATTGGTCGGTTTTTTCTGCGCGCATCGCAATCTTTTTGAATTCTTTGAGTTTGCAAAAAAGTTCTCAATCAAATGTCGCCAGCAATACATCATCTTGTCGTGTTCCCGCTGCAATTTGCGGTTGTTACGCGGCGGAATAACCACCTTACTCCCCCTTTCGGTCAACTCTTCGACCAGCCAGTCGGCATCAAAGGCTTTATCCGCCAATAAAGCATCAAATTCCTTTTCTTTAATCAGCGGTTCTACGCCGCAAATGTCATTGCGCTGACCAGGCATCAGTTTGAAGTCAATCAGGTTCCCCAAAGCATCCACCATAGCCAAAATCTTGGTCGTCATCCCGCCTTTGGATTGGCCGATGGCCTGATTTAGAGTCCCCCTTTTGCACCCTGACCGTGGCGGTGAACTTTGACAATTGTGCCGTCAATCATGACATACTCCATATCGAGATCACGGTTCAGTTCTTCAAAAATATCATGAAAACGGTCGGCCAAGACCCATCTGCGGTAGCGTTTGTGGATACTTTTCCAATTACCGAACTCTTCGGGCAGATCGCGCCAAGGACTGCCGGTACGGATAATCCATAGTATGGCTTCTATAAATAATCGGTTATCGACAGCGGTTCGGCCGGCATCGCCAACTTTTCCTTGGCATAAAGGCTCAATTTTTGCCCACTGTGCATCGGTAAGAATATATCTGGTCATGAGGATAGGATACACTGAAAACTTGAATGTCGACAGACCCTAGCGTTATTTACACTTTTTATTTTTGCTTAAAGGCCCAATTGGGGGCTTTTTGAGAATTGTCAAACCATGCCAAAAGGTACGGTGAAGCTGCGTAATTCTTGAAAATACTCAAAAGTCACACAATAATCTTTTCAGTAAAAATAAAAGTTATTCAGCATAAAAAGCATACTCAACCCAGCCTTTTCCAGTAATTTTTAATAAAGTCATGAAAATTTTAAAAAATCAATAGGCTGATATTACTGAAAAAACAGTTAGCCCAGCCACGACGCGACTGCCGCACGCAGGCGTTTCATGCCTTCTTGCAGGTCTTCGTCGTTCAACAGCAGGCTGGGGGCGAGGCGGATGACGTTGCTGCCGGCCACCAGAATCATCAGGCCGTGTTTCAGCGCGGCTTGGGTTAATTCGCCCGCGCGGTCGGTATAGCCGTCGGCCAGCACACAGCCGATCAACAGCCCCATGCCGCGCACTTCTTTGAACACGCCGGTTTCTTCTCCCAACAGAGCCAGCGCCGTTTGCAACTTTTTCCCTTGGTTGACTGCGTTTTGCAGGGTTTCGGGCGTGCTGATGATGTCGAAGGCGCAATTGCCGACGGCGCACGCCAACGGGTTGCCGCCGAAGGTGGAACCGTGCGTGCCGGGGGCGAAGCTGGGGGCGACGGCATCGGTGGTCAGCATGGCGCCGATGGGAAAGCCGCAGCCCAGGGCTTTGGCGCTGGTGAGAATATCGGGGCGCACGCCGTAATGTTCATAGGCAAACAGTTTGCCGGTGCGCCCCATGCCGGTTTGCACTTCGTCGAACACCAGCAGGGCGTGGTTTTCATCGCACAGGCGGCGTGCGGCTTGCAGAAACGCGGCATCGGCAGGCAAAACGCCGCTTTCTCCCTGAACCGGTTCGATAATCACGGCGCAGGTTTTTTCCGATATGGCGGCGGCAAGCGCATCGGCATCATTGTAGGGGATATGGGTGATGCCGCCCGGCAGCGGGGCGAAATCGCGGCTGTATTTGGGCTGGCCGCCCACCGACACGGTGAACAGCGTGCGCCCGTGAAAGGCGTTTACGCAGGCGATGATTTCGGTTTTGCTTTCGCCGAAATGGTCGCGTGCGTATTTGCGGGCCAGTTTCAGGGCGGCTTCGTTGGCTTCGGCACCGGAATTGCAGAAAAACACTTTGTCGGCAAATGTGTGTTCGGTGAGTTTTTTCGCCAGCATTTGCGCCGGTGCGGTGGTGTAGATATTGGAAATATGCCACAGCTTCGCGGCTTGGCGGGCGAGGGCGTCAACCAGTTGCGGGTGGCAGTGCCCGAGCGCGTTAACGGCGATGCCGCCTGCCAGATCGATATATTCGCGCCCTTCGGTATCCCACACGCGGCTTCCGGCGGCGTGGTCGGGGATAATCGGGGCAAAAGCGAAATTGGGCGTGAGATAGTTTTGCATGATGATGTTCTTTCGGAGGGGGTTTCAGACGGCCTGAAACGCCGGTTTGCACGGTCATTTGATTGAAGCCGTAACCTTACCGCAATCGTGCCGAAAACGGAATGTGTACAGGTAAAAAAGCCGTGGTTTTGGGGTTGTCCGAACTGCCTTTTTTGTTTTCAGACGGCCTGAAACCTTTGAAAAATCAGCTCAGGCCGTCTGAAATGCCAGGCTGACGTCATGCGCGGGCATGAGGCAGAGGTTTTAAAACGACGGCATGGATTGCACCAAAGTTCCGACCTGTTTTTCCGTTTCTCTGGCAATCATTTCCCGTAATGCGCTGCGGCGGTTTTCCTGTGTGGCGCAGGCCGTCTTAAAAGCGGTGCGGCCGCCCCAGAATACAAACCTTTCGCGGGCGCGGGTAACGGCGGTGTAGAGCAGGGCGCGGTTAAGGCCGTGCGGGCTGCCGTCCGGGGCGGAAGGCGGCAGCAGCCACACTTCGCCGTATTCCGACCCTTGGCTTTTGTGTACGGTGATGGCGAATGCGGTTTCGTGGGCGGGCAGGCGGCTTAACGGCACGGTGCGCTGCCCGCCGGCGGCGGGAAAATAGGCGGCCAGCGTGCCGGGGCGGCTGGGGTCGGGCAGAATCAGGCCGATGTCGCCGTTAAATAAATCGAGCGCGTAATCGTTGCGCGACACCATCACCACCTGCCCGGCGAACCACGGTGCGTCGGCGCGCGCCAAGCCGTGCCGATGCAGGCAGCGGCGGTAGGCTTCGTTGAATGCGGCGGCATCTTCGCGCCAAGCCGCCAGCACCACGGTGTCGGTTTGGCGGCGGAATGCCTGTTCAACATCACCAGAAACCACCGCCTGCCAATAAGCGGCCTGTTGTTCGTAAAAGGCTTCGGCCTGTTGTTTGAGGCTGCCTTCGCGCACGCCGAGCGTGTCGGGGAAGCAGGCGAACTGCGCCCATGCGTTTTCTGCGTCTCCCGCCGCAATGGCGCGTGCCAAGCAGCCGATACCGCTGTTGTCGCCGAAGCGGTGGCTGAAATGCAGGCGGGCAGTATTTGCCGACAAGGGCGGCGGGTTGCCGGAAACTTTAAAGCCGTGCCGGGGCAGCATGGCCGACAGCTCTTGCGCGGTTGCCGTGTTTAACAGGGTTTCTTGCGCCAGTTCGGCCAAAACCGCGCCCGCACCCACCGAGGGCAGTTGGTTTTCGTCGCCCAGCAGAATAACGCGGCAACCCGAAGGCACGGCGCGCAGCAGTTGCAGCATCAGGGCAAGGTCGAGCATCGAAGCCTCATCGATAACCAGCACGTCCAGCGGCAGCGGCTGTTCGCGGTGGAAGGCGGGCTGCATCTGCGGCGGACGCAGTTTCAACAGGCGGTGTACGGTTTGGCCTTCGAGTTGCAGCAGGTGGCGGCGAACGGTGTCGGGCAGCCCGAAAGTGCCGGCAGCATGGTGCAGCGCCCGCGCCATATGGGCGGCGGCCTTGCCCGTGGGTGCGGCCAGCGCGATGCGCGGCAGCCTGCCGCCGTTGCTGCACAACAGCCCAAGCAGTTTGGCCACGGTGGTGGTTTTGCCCGTGCCCGGCCCGCCGCTGATTAAGATAAACGGTTGCCGCAGAGCCAGTGCAGCGGCATCGCGCTGGCCTTCGCTGTTTGCGCCGGCAAACCATTGCGCCAGATTCTGCCCGGCCTGCATCCAGTCGACGGGTTCGGTTTTTGCCGCAGCCAAGCGCACGATTTCCTGCGCCAAGTCGCGCTCAAGCTGCCACACTCTGCCGAGAAACAGCCGCTTGCCCGAGAGTATCAGCGGCATACCGCTGCCGCCCGCCACGCCGGGAATCTGCCGCAAAGCCGCCACGTCGGCATCGTTTAACCAAATAAAGGCGTGGCCGTCTGAAAGTGCTTCAAACAGTTTGCGCACATACGGTACGGCGGTGGCGGCCTCTTCGGGTGCGTGCCGCTGCAATAGTTCAATCGCGGCATCGGCGGCGGCTTGGTTTAAATCGGCGGCGGTTTCTTGCGGCATGAAAATCTTCCGGCATTAAATAAACAATTGGATTTTAATGAAGATTTCAGGCCGTCTGAAATTTTCAGACGGCCTGCTTGTTACATCTGAATCTAAAACCGCATCACAACACGGCCAAAGCGGCGGCGTAATCCGGTTCGTTGGCGATTTCGCCCACCAGTTCGCTGTGCAGAACCCGGTTGTTTTCGTCCAGCACCGCCACCGAACGGGCGGTCAGCCCTTTGAGTGCGCCGCTGTCGATGGCCACGCCGTAATCGCGGGCGAAGCCGCTGCGGAAAGTGGACAGCATCACCACGTTGTCGATGCCTTCCGCGCCGCAGAAACGCGCTTGGGCAAACGGCAGGTCGGCGGAAACACACAACACCACGGCATTATCCAAACCGGCTGCTTTTTCGTTGAAAGTGCGCACGGATTTCGCACACACGCCGGTATCGACGCTGGGGAAAATATTGAGGATTTTGCGCTTGCCGGCAAAGTCGGCCAATGCTTTTTCCGATAAATCGCCTGCGGTCAGGCTGAAATCGGGCGCGCTTTGCCCTTGTTGTAAAAACACGCCGCCCACTTCGACGGGGTTACCTTGCAGGGTTACTTGTGCCATAACTTTCCTTTCGTATTTGAAGAGTCAAACTTTGCACGGCGGCAAAGCGGAGGGGTAGATTGACACGTTGGTTTGCGTGAGTGCAAACAGCGTTTCAAGCTGGCGCTGCGCCTGAATCTGCGCGTGTTCAAGAATATCTGCTTTGCAGGCGCTTGCCAACACTTGTTTTTTCGCCTGCTCCTGCACGGCGGCAAACACGCTTTTATCGATGGGGTGCAGGCCGAGCGAACCGGTTTTGATGTCGTACACTTCGATGTTGTCGAGGTTGACGTCTAAAACTTCCACCGGCGGCAGGCTGATAATCACTTTGCCGTCAACCACGTTCACATTGTCGGCGGTGAGTTTGCTTAAATCCAAACCCGCCAGCACCCTGCCTTGCGCCATAAACAGGCCGGTTTGCGCGTCTTGCCAGAGCGCATACCAGTTGCCTTTCTTTTCGGTTTTCACAATGGTGTCGATGTGGAAGGCCGTGCTCTCCAAGCGGTTGAGGTTTTGGATTTGCGTGAGCACGCCCTCGCGCGTGAGCACCTGCTGCTGCGCCGCCTGCTGCGGCTGTTTGCGAACCCCGTACCAAACGCCGGCGGCAACGGCCAGCAGCAATAACAACACCGCAGCGGCGGTGCGGAAAAACGTTTTCATGTGTTCCAAACCTTAATCAAACTTGCTGACAGCGCCCAATATAATGTTTCCAATCGGATTTTCAATATTAGAGCCATCTGAAAATGAACACGCACCAAAAAGTAGGGCAAATTCCAAACTAACCAAGGTGTAGTTTTCTTATGGGCAAATAAATATAGCCCCCGCTTCAATACCAAGTCGTCGGGCAGTAACGTACTCAAAAGTCAACAGCGTACTGCCGATCTTTTCAACATCTCCCGAACTCAGTTCTAACGTGGGATTACCGCCTATAAAAAGGTAGCATTGAAGCGATCGGATACTCGTAAGCTGAATAAAGACAAAATAACCATTCCTTAAAAAAAGCAAAAACACCCAAAAGCTGAGAAACGACCATTACTTGAAGCACCTTTTACACATTGCCCTGCTGCCCAAAAACCGTTTCTACGACAATTTGAATTGTCTGAACAAAGGCGAAGCCGACAAAGTAGCTGCGTAAAATTATACAAATGAAATAAAACCACTACGACAACCGGCGTATCACTACAGTTTCATCCTGGAATGAGAAGAAAGCGGCAAGAATTACGAAACTGTTGGGTTTAAAGGCCAAAGCGCGTTAGAAAAGGCTTGTCGCCATGTAATGGAAAAATACCAGAGAGCCTTCTCACTATCGCGATGGTCCGACAGCAAGATGATGACGAAAATGCTCAACTGAACTGTGCACAAGTTAAACGGAGAGAAATTGCTACCGCACTCCGACTAAGGCTACTGTACCGTATACACGATTATCGAGGTAGTTTGGCCAAACCACAGATGACGCAAAGCATACTGCGTAGGGGAAACTGTAGGAACAATGCACCGATGGAGGTTTCTGTGCGGTGCTGAAGACGGGGGTGTTTGATTTGGAGGCACTGCCTCCGGTTAGGCAGTTGGGCAAACCACTTCGGGAGTATATCTGGTATTACAACGGTGAGTGGTGCAGTTTTGAGGCCATCTGAAATAATTTAAAACAGTGCCTAAAATTTTGTGTGGAGGGACAAGCTCATAATCTTTCAGAGGGCCTTTCCAATCAAACAAGCGGCTTATTCGGTTTCCACCCTAATCTGCTGCAAAAACCGTTTGGTGCGTTCGTGCTGCGGGTGGCGGAACAAAGTTTCGGGCGAGCCTTGCTCCACAATCAAGCCGTTATCCATCACCACCACGGTGTCGGCCACTTCCATGGCGAATTTGATTTCGTGGGTTACCACCACCATGGTCCAGCCTTCTTTGGCCAGCTCTTTCATGGTGTTCAGCACATCTTGCACCAATTCGGGGTCGAGTGCGGACGTGGGTTCGTCGAACAGCATCAGTTCGGGCTGGATGGCCAGCGCGCGGGCGATGCCCACACGCTGCTGCTGGCCGCCTGAAAGCTGATAGGGATAAAGATCGGCTTTATCGCCCAGCCCCACTTTTTCCAGCAGCACCATAGCGGCCTGCCTGGCTTGTGCGGCGGGTTTGCCCTGAACGGCCACAGGGCCTTCCATCACGTTTTCCAACGCGGTTTTGTGCGGAAACAGATTGTATTGCTGGAACACCATGCCTGATTTGCGGCGCAGGGCGAGAATGTCTTTTTTCGACGGATGACGGGCGAAATCAATCTTCAGGGGTTCGCTGCCGCCGAAAGCCACCGTGCCCTGTTGCGGCATTTCCAAGGCGTTGAGGCAGCGCAGGAACGTGGTTTTGCCCGAACCGGAAGGGCCGAGTATCACCACCACGCTGCCTTTGGCCACATCCAAATCGATGCCGCGCAAAATGGCGTTGCTGCCGAACGATTTGTGGATATTGCGTATTTCGATCATGGGCTTGCTCACTTGGCAACGTAACGGTCGAGCCGTTTTTCGAGTTTGGTCTGGCCGATAAAGAGGAAGAAGCAGAACACCCAGTAAATCAGGCCGGCTTCGATGTAAACGGGCAGGAAATCATAGCTGGCGTTGGCAATCTGCTGCGCCACGCGGAACAGCTCGGTGATGGTCACCACCGAAGCCAGCGAAGTGTCTTTAAACAGGCTGATGAAGGTGTTGCTCAAGGGCGGAACAGACACGCGGAATGCCTGCGGCATGATGATGCGGCGGAAGGTTTGCATATAGGTCATGCCGATGGAAAAACCGGCTTCCCATTGGCCTTTGGGCACCGACAAAATTGCCGCGCGTATGGTTTCGGAAGCATAGGCGCCGATATTGAGCGAAAAGCCGATAACGGCGGTGGGCAGCGGATCAAGGGTGATGCCGATGGCGGGCAGGCCGTAAAACACCACCATCAGCTGCACCAGCATGGGCGTGCCGCGTATGGCGGAAACATAAAACTGCACCACGCCCAAAAGCAGGCGGTGAAACAGGCCGCCCACGGGCACTACCCGCACCAACGCCACGCCGAGGGCAATCAATATGCCGCAGACAAAAGAAACGACGGCCAGCGGAATCGAATACAGAAACCCCGCTTTCACCATCGGCCAGAATGCGTTTATGACCAAAACCGCGCGCTCTTCGGTCATAAACGGCAGGGCGCTTAAAAAATCACTTAACACTTACATCTTCACCAAAGAATTGCTCGCCCAGTTTTTTCAGCGTGCCGTCTTGGCGCAACTCTTCCACCGCACCGCTGATTTTCGCCAATGCTTCGTCGTTGTTTTTATTCACGATAAAGCCTGCACCCAGTTTTTCTTCGGCAGAAGCCGTCCAAGCGGTTTTCAGGCCGGAATCGGGGTTTTTCTTCATATAGTCGAGCAGGGCCAGCGAATCGTTGAAAGTGAAGTCGGCACGTTTCTGCTGCACCAGCGTCAGCGCTTGCGCCATGCCGTCAACCGGAACAATTTTGGCTCCGGCTTTCTGCGCCATTTCGCCGTAGTTGCTGCTCAGGGTTTGCGCGGCAGACAAGCCTTTAACGTCGGCCAGCGTTTTGATGCGGTTGTCGTCTTTGCGGTCGACCGCCATCGGGCCGGAATAGCTGTAATCGGCGGATTTGTCGAAAGTGGCGCGGCGCTCGGGCGTGGTCAGACTCACCTGGTTGGCCACCATATCGAATCGGCCTGCTTTCAAACCGGCCAGCATGGCATCCCATTGGGTTTCTTTAAACTCGATTTGAATGCCCAGTTTTTCGGCCACGGCGCGGGTAACTTCCACATCGTAACCGGTTAATTTGCCGCTTTCGTCGTGATAGGTAAACGGCGCATAAGTGCCTTCGGTGCCCACGGTTACCGTGCCTTTGTTATTGATGCGCTCCAACAGCGAACCGGCGGCCGCTTGGGTTTGCGGGGCAGACGCGGCGGGAGCCGAAGCGGAAGAGCTTGCGCCTTCGTTGCCGCAGGCCGCCAAAACAAATGCAGCCATGCTGCCGAGAACGAATTTTTTCAACATGATGTTTCCTGAAAAGCTGGTAAAAACGCGCATTGTACGGTAATCGCCGTGCCAATACAAAGAATGCTTGCTTCTATGCCGTCAGGCTTTTCGGGCTCAAACGTTATATATGCGGCAGGCCGTCTGAAAAGGCGGTTCACAATCCCCGCAGCCATCTGTTGTACAATCGCCGTTGTTTTCAGACGGCCACGGTTTAACCATGATGCAGCTCACCCATCCCCCCTTTGCCCCTAAAGTTTTGCAAACGCTGCAATCGCTCGGCATCCGCACTCAGGCGGATATACGGGCGCGTGGCGCGGCCGGTGCGTTTCTGTTGCTGAAAGCGGCCGGGTTAACTGTTACCCGCAGCACGTTATGGCAGCTCGCCGCCGCCGAACGCGACATCGGTGTGCACGACTTGGGGCCGTCTGAAAAAGCGGCCTTGCTCGAAGCGGTGCGGCGGCATCCGCCGGTGGCGGTGTTTCCGTCTCAAACAGAAATGGAAGATTTTATGCGCGCTGCCTTGGCGCAGGCAGAGCAGTCGGCCGCAGCGGGCGAAATCCCGGTGGGCGCGGTGGCGGTGAAAAACGGGGAAATCATTGCGGCGGCGCACAACACCTGCGTGGGCAGCTGCAACATCAGCCGCCACGCCGAAATCGGTGTGTTGGAAGCCGCCGGAAAAGCGCTGCAAAACTACCGCCTCGACGGTTGCGATGTTTATGTTACGCTCGAACCTTGCTGCATGTGCGCGGGCGCATTAATCCAAGCCCGTGTTGCCCGCGTGGTTTACGGCGCGAAAGAGCCGAAAACAGGCGCGGCCGGCAGCGTGGTGGACTTGTTCGGCGATATCCGCTTAAACCGCCACACGGCGGTTGCCGGCGGCGTGCTGGCCGATGAGTGCGGCGCACTGCTGCAACGGTTTTTCAATGCCCGGCGGTAGGTAAAGGCCGGCCTGAGACCTTTTGCAAAACCCCCAGATGTGGATGCAGTTCAAGGCGTAGCAGCGCAGCAAGCGCAGACATAACATGGAGTTACGAGCAGCACACAACGCAGAAATGCACCGCAGATGGGGGATTTGCAAAGGTCTCAGCCTACGCTTTCGTTCACATAAAATACCCGGCACCAAGCCGGGTATTGCTGTTTTTTATTACTGTTTCTTGAAGAATATAGTGAATTCAAATAAAAACTCCGAAATGAAATAACTGCATTCAAACTTGCAATTGGGCGATATGCTAAAGAATCGTTTTACCCTACTTCGGCATTCTTATTTTAATCCACTATAAATAGCTACCGGGGTTAAGCCCGGGGCAGTATTGAAACATTTTTCAGACGGCCTGCCTTAAATCAGGCCGTCTGAAAAATATCCGCTCCGGTATCAGACAACCGTATCCGCCCAAACCTCTTCCACACAGCCTTTGAGCAGATTCAATACGGGGTCTTCTTCAAATTCGTCGAGATAAATAAAGTGCAGCGGCAGGGTTTGGCGGTATTCGTCGAGTATGTCGATGGGCTTGCCCGCCGCACGTGCGGCTTCGGCTTTCTGCGCGGGTATCATCGCCAGCCCCGTGCCTTCGCAAACCAAATCGATGATGGTTTGCGGGTAGTCGCAGATAATCTGCTGCTTGGGCGAAATTTTGTGTTTGCGCCAAAACTGCTGCATATGCTTGCGGCTGCTCGACACCACCGACATTTCAATCCACGCATATTCTTCCAAACTTCCGGGCAGGTTGGCCCGGATGCGGCCGGTTTCGCCCGCATGGCAGACCAGCGAGTATTGGATGTCGCCGAGAAACAGGCTGCGCAGGCTGCGGCGGGTTACGGGACCGAGAAAAAAGCCGCCGTGCAGTTGTTTGTCTAACACGCGCTGCTCGATTTCGCCGCTCATGCCGTATTGGATATGCAGCATGATATCCGGATCCTGCTTCAGAATGCTTTGTGTCAGGCCGGTGATTTTATCGGGGGCAACGGGGTGGATAAGGCCTAAATCGGCATGGGTAACATAATGTTCCGAAAGGGTTTTGGCAAAACAGTCGAGTTTGTGGTGGTGTTGCAGCAGGGCTTCTGCCTCGGGCAGGAACACTTCGCCTGCGGGGGTGAGCGCCATGCCGTTGGTGGTGCGCTTGAACAGGGTAACGTCCAAGCGTTTTTCGAGCGACTTGATTTGCGCGGAAACCGCAGGCTGCGACAGGTGCAAACGCTCCGCCGCCTGGGTCAGGTTGCCGATGTGGGCAACTTCGGTAAAGGTTTTAAGCTGGGTGTAGTCCATATTTCTCTTCTGCACAAGTCGGTGGAATCGTTGCCGGCGCCCGCCCCTCTCCGGCCGTTACTTTATTACTTTGTAAATAACCGCCGCCTGACGTTGCGCCGCATCATGCATTGATTATGATGTTTTAGCATATTTGCAGGCCGTCTGAAAGGTTTTTCTGACAAGGCTATTGCTTTTAAAATCAATTCTGTCCGGCACATTATCAGCCTGACGGATTGATACTATCAGAAAATAATATTAGCCATAGCAATGTTTTTTCATTTCTAATCCCCCCCGTTTACCGACAAGCGTTCTGTATAAGGAGAAAGTAATGGATAAACAAACCGCACAGCAAGTGCTCTCTCACCCGAAGTTCAAACAGATGGCGCAGCAGAAGGCATTGATAGGCTGGAGCTTTTCGGCTGTTGTTTTTGTGATGTATGTGGCCTACATCTGGCTGATCGGCACCGCGCCCGAAATGTTCGGCAAGCCCGTGTCCGAAGGCAGCATCACCACTTGGGGCATTTACGCCGGCATTTTCGTGATTGTGTTTTCATTTATCACCACCGGCATTTATGTAAGCATCGCCAACGGTAAATTCGAAGAAATGACCAAAGAAGTTGTCCGCGAAGTTCAGGGAGAAGAATAAACATGAATAAATTTTTAACCGGCACCTTAGCCCTGCTCGCTTCGGGCAGCGTTTGGGCAGACGCCTTAACCGGCGATGTGGAAAAACAGCCGCTGAATATTTCGGCGATTGTGATGTTTCTGATTTTCGTGGGCGCAACGCTGTTCATCACCAAATGGGCGGCCAAGCAGAATAAGTCCACCAAAGATTTCTACACCGCCGGCGGCGGTATTTCCGGCTTCCAAAACGGCTTGGCGATTGCGGGCGATTATATGTCTGCCGCTTCGTTTTTAGGCATTTCGGCCATGGTTTACACCACCGGCTACGACGGCCTGATCTACTCCACCGGCTTCTTGGTGGGCTGGCCCATCGTGTTGTTTCTGGTTGCCGAACGTTTGCGCAACCTCGGCAAATTCACCTTTTCCGACGTGGTGGCCTACCGCCTCAAACAAGGCCCCGTGCGCGTGTTTGCAGCCAGCGGCTCCCTGTTGGTGGTGATTCTCTACCTGATTGCCCAAGTTGTGGGCGCAGGCAAACTGATCCAGCTGCTGTTCGGCATGAGCTACACTTCCGCCGTGGTTATCGTAGGCGCGCTGATGGTGGCCTATGTGTTGTTCGGCGGTATGCTGGCCACCACTTGGGTGCAGATCATCAAAGCCGTGATGTTGCTTTCGGGCGCTTCGTTTATGGCCTTTATGATTTTGAAAGCCTCCGGTTTCAGCCTCGAAGGCATGTTTTTAAAAGCCACCGAAATCCACGAAAAAGGCACCACCATCATGTCGCCCGGGGGCTTGGTTTCCAACCCGATTGATGCGCTCTCGCTGGGCTTGGCATTGATGTTCGGCACCGCCGGCCTGCCGCATATCCTGATGCGCTTCTTCACCGTGCCCGATGCCAAAGAAGCACGCAAATCGGTGTTTGTGGCCACAGGTTTTATCGGTTATTTCTACCTCTTAACCTTCATCATCGGTTTTGGTGCGATTATCTTCGTTACCAAAGATAACCCGCAGTTCTTCACCACCATGATCCAAGACGGCAAATCCGTTGCCGAAATGATCGGCGGCACCAATATGGCGGCGGTTCACTTGTCCGGCGCACTCGGCGGCAACCTCTTCTTGGGCTTTATTTCCGCGGTAGCGTTCGCCACCATTCTGGCCGTGGTGGCCGGCCTGACCCTCTCCGGCGCCTCCGCCGTAAGCCACGACCTATATTCTTCGGTTATCCGCCAAGGTAAAGCCACGCAGGAAGAAGAAATGCGCGTATCGCGCTTGGCCACCTTGGGCTTGGGCGTGATGGCCATCGTGTTGGGCATCGCCTTCGAAAACCAAAACGTCGCCTTTATGGTAGGCTTGGCGTTCGCACTGGCGGCCTCGGCCAATTTCCCGATTCTCGCCCTGTCGATGTTCTGGAAAGGCCTGACCACCCGCGGCGCGGTTATCGGCGGCTTCTTAGGCCTGCTGGTAGCCTTCGTGCTGATTATCCTCGGCCCGACCGTATGGGTAAAAGTCCTCCACAACAAAGAAGCCATCTTCCCATACAGCAACCCCGCCCTGTTTACCATACCGTTAGCCTTTATCGCCGCTTGGTTCTTCTCGGTTACCGACAAATCGAAACAGGCTGAGATTGATAAAGCAGGTTTTGAAGCACAATACGTGCGCTCCATGACCGGTATCGGCGCGGCGGAAGCCAGCGACCACTAAACCCGAACCGCTGCAAAGCATACAACAGGCCGTCTGAAAAGATTTTTTCAGACGGCCTTTCGGTTTGCCGCCGATATTCAGTACAATGCCGTCTGAAATTTACCCGTAAGGACGCACCATGTATTTTGTTGACCGCACCGCCGTGGTGCTGAAACCCACCGCAAACTTTCTCGCCTGGCTCAAACAGGCCGATGAAAATATGCCCGATTTAACGCTGGAACAAATCCGCAGCAACTGCTCGGTGTTTCTCGTGCCGCAGTTCGACGAACCCGAAGCGGTGGTTTCCTATTTCGACGAGCGCTACCAAACCATTTTCGAAGCCGAAATTTCCGGTTGGGACATCCCCCGCAGCCAATGGCCGACCGATATGAGCCTGAAAGCCTTTTGGGAATACTTCGAAGTGGAAATTCACGACATGGTGCTCGATATGGAAGAAGCCGAGCTGAACATCACCCCCGTATTCGACAATATGATGTAAGATGCGCCCTTTTCAGACGGCCTTCAAACCTTCGCGCACCGGCAAAACCCTAACGGTGTTTTTGCATCTTTGGGCGGCCTATCTCTGCCTTAGCGCGTTTCACGGCGCGGTGCGTATCATCGGTTTGCTGTTGCTGGCCGCCGCTTTTTGCTGGGCGTGGCACAACCAAAGCCTGCGCCGTGCCGATGCCGTGCACAAAATCGCCGTCAGCCCGCAAGGGCGGGCGGTGGTGTTTGTCGGCAGGCCGCAAACCGCTTTCGAAGCCGTGTTGTGCCCGGGCAGCTTGGTTTCGCCCTATGCCTTGTTTTTGAGATGGGATTTGGGCGGCCGCACGGTGTGGCAGTTTGTGCTGCCCGACATGGCGGAGCGCGAAAGCTTCCGCCGCCTGTTGGTTTGGGCGCGCTGGGGGCAGCCTAAAGATTAACCTTTCCTTTCAAGGCCGTCTGAAACATCGTTTCCGCATTCCCTGTTTTCAGACGGCCTCCACACACATTTACCACCTTCAAAATGAAAACATTAAACGACTGGTTATCGCATCTCGAAACCGCCCACAGCGCAGGGCTGATTGACATGGGTCTGGCGCGCGTGGGCAAAGTGAAAAACACCATGCGGCTCGAACCGCAATGCCCCGTGGTGGTGGTGGCGGGCACCAACGGCAAAGGCTCGGTGTGCGCATTCCTCACCCAGATTTACAAGCAGGCCGGTTTTAAAGTCGGCACGCTCACCAGCCCGCACCTGCTCAAATACAACGAACGCATCTGCATCAACGGCGGGCCTGTAAGCGACGAAACGATTACGGCCTCGTTCGAGCGCATCGAAGCAGCGCGCGGCGGTGTTTCCCTCACTTATTTCGAGTTCAACACGCTGGCCGCCGTCGATATTTTTATGCGCGAAAACGTTGATGTGATGGTGCTCGAAGTCGGCCTCGGCGGGCGTTTGGATGCGGTAAACGTTTTCGATGCCGACTGCGCCGTCGTAACCAGCGTCGATCTCGACCACCAATCGTTTCTGGGCGACACCGTCGAAGCTGTCGGCTACGAAAAAGCCGGCGTGTTCCGCAGCGGCAAACCCGCCGTTTGCGGCCAAAACCCGCCGCCCGAATCGCTGCGCCGGCACGCCGAAAGCATAGGAGCCAACCTGCTCTTGGCCAAACGCGATTTCGATTTCAGCCGCATGGAACAGCAGCAATGGTCGTTCCACTTCCATCCCACCGCCGCATCGGGGCTTTCAGACGGCCTCAAACGCAACCGCAACGCCCTGCCCGTGCCCGCCCTGCGCGGCGCCTACCAACTGGGCAACGCCGCCTGCGCGCTGGCCGTTATCGAATGCCTCAACCCGCGCCTGCCCATCGACATCGGCTCCATCAAGCGCGGGCTGCTGCTGGTTCACAACCCCGGCCGCTTCCAAGTGCTGCCCGGCCGGCCGCTCACCATACTCGACGTCGCCCACAACCCGCACGCCGCGCGTGCCCTGCGCCAGGGGCTGATTGCCCTACCTTTCGCCGAAAAGCGCACCGCCGTGTTCAGCATTCTGGCCGACAAAGATTCAGACGGCGTTATCGACATCGTGAAAGACCAGTTCGACCAATGGTATATCGCCCCGCTGCATCTGCCGCGCGGCATGAGTGGCGAAGAAATAGCGCAAAAACTCAACCGCTGCGGCATCGATGCCGTGCAAAGCTTTGAAAATATTCAAGCGGCCTATCAAGCCGCTTTGGCGCAGGCCGGGGAAAATGATAGAATTACCGTTTTCGGTTCTTTCCACACCGTTGCCGAAGTCATGGCCATTTTGTAACAAGGCAGATTCATGTCAAACAACCGTTTCCATTCACTCAACGAATACGAAAAACTGAAGCGTAAAAACCGCCGCCGCTTAGTCGGCGCATCCGCGCTGGTGATATTTGCAGGCATTCTGCTGGCCAATGTTCTGAACCGGGGCGGCGGAGACGAAGCCGCCGAAAACATCAGCATCGAAAAAGCCGCTTCAGCCGCATCGGAAACTGCGCCGCAGGTAGAGCTGGCCAATCAGGCCGCTTCTTCCGACGATGCTTCCGATTTGTCGCCCGCCGCCGTGTTGGAACCCGCTCCGGCCGACACCGAAACCACCGAACTGAACAACCCGCTTGCCAACCCGCCCGCGCAAACGCCGGCACAACCCGCACCCGCAGAACAAACGGTATCCGAACCCGCCGCCCAAACCGCCGCGGCAACCGCAGCCGCAAAAGCAGCGGCCGAGAAAAAAGCGGCGGAAACCAAACCCGCCGCCAAACCCGTGCAGGCCGAAGCGCCCAAACCCCAACCTAAACCACAACCCAAGCCGCAGCCCAAACCCGAAGAAACCGCCCCGCCGCCGGTGGTGGTGATTAACAACCGCGTCGAACCCGATGCCGAAGCCGAACGCAAAGCCGCCGCCAAAAAAGCCGAAGCCGAGCGCCTGAAACGGCAGGCACAGCAAAAAGCCGCCGCCGAACGTTTGAAACAGCAAGAGCAGCAAAAAGCAGCGGCACAGCAGGCCCAACAGGAAGCGCAGGCACGCAAAGCGCGCGAGCAGGCCGCAGCCAAAGAGGCCGAACGCCAGAAAGCCGCCCGTTTGGCCGAGCAGGAAGCAGGCCGTCTGAAAGCGCAAAAAGAAGCCCGCGCCAAAGCCGAAGCTGAAAAACGCGCCGCCGAAGCCGCCAAGAAAAAACAGCAGGAAACCAACCGCAAAGCCGCACAAGACGCCTTAAACAACAAATCCGCGCAGACATCGGTTGAAAAAAGTGATCCCAAAACCATTTTAGAAGGCAAGCCCGCCTCCAAAAAAGCCATTATCCAAGCCGGCGCATACAGCAACCGCGACCAAGCCAAACAAATGCAGCAGAAGCTGGCCGATGCGGGCGTGAGCGCCTACATCACCGAAGTGGAAACCAGCAAAGGCAAAGTTTACCGCGTGCGCACCGGCCACTACCCCGACCGGGAAACCGCCGGCAAGGCTTTGGAACGGCTGCGTAAAAAAGGTGCCGACGGCATCGTAATCGGACAACCCTGATGGCAACTTTCGACCTGCTCGCCTTCGGCCTGATCGGCCTGTGCATTATCGTTTCGATGATGCGCGGCATGATCGCCGAAGTGGCCTCTTTAATCACTTGGATTGTGGCGTTTATCGCAGCCAAAATGTTTGCCGTGCCGTTTTCGGAAATCGCTTTCCGCTCGTTCGAGTCGCGCCCTGTGGCTGTGGCTTTGTCATTTATCGTTCTGTTTGCCGCTGCATGGCTGGTGCAGCGTTTTTTACGTTCGCTGCTCACCGGTGCCGCGCAAGCCGCGGGCTTGGGCGGCGTCAACCGCCTGCTCGGCGGTGCATTCGGCGCGCTCAAAGGTGTTTTGCTGGTTACGCTGGCGGTAATCGCCTGCTCGTTTACCGACCTGCCGCAAACCGACGGCTGGCGCCAATCGCTCAGCGCCCGCTATTTCGAGTCGCTGGCCCAGTTCGCGGTACCCTATCTGCCGGGTGCCGTTGCAGATAAAATACAGTATCAACCCCTTTAAATGTTCGGAGAGAAAAATGTGTGGCGTATTGGGCATGGTAGCCTACCAACCTGTAAACCAAAGCCTTTATGACGGCCTGCAAATGCTGCAACACCGTGGTCAGGATGCCGCCGGCATCGTTACCGTGGAAGGCAGCATTTTTCATATGCACAAAGGCAAAGGCATGGTGCGCGACGTATTCCGCACCCGCAATATGCGCGACCTGACAGGCAACGCCGGCATCGCCCATGTGCGCTATCCCACCGCAGGCAATGCCGACAGCACCGCCGAAGCGCAACCGTTTTACGTCAGCTCGCCGTTCGGCATCGTGCTGGGGCACAACGGCAACCTCACCAACACCGAAGAGCTGTATGAAAACGTGTGCCACAAACACTTGCGCCACATCAACACCCGCTCTGATTCGGAAGTGCTGCTCAACGTGTTCGCCCACGAACTGCGCCGCGAAGTAACCGATTCCGGCGCTTCGCAGCTCAGCGTCGATAATATTTTCGACGCCGTCGCCAAACTTCACAAACGCGTGCGCGGCGCATACGGCGTAGTGGCCATGATAGCCGGCTACGGCATGGTGGCTTTCCGCGACCCGCTCGGCATCCGCCCGCTGGTGCTGGGCACGCAAGCCGCTTCAGACGGCCGCACCGCCTATGCCGTGGCTTCCGAATCGGTTGCCTTTAATGCCATCGAATTCGATTTGGCGCGCGACATCGCCCCCGGCGAAGCCGTGTTCATTTCTTTAGACGGGCAGTTTTTCTCCCGCCAATGCGCCGAAAACCCCAGCCTCAGCCCCTGCCTGTTCGAATACGTTTACTTCGCCCGCCCCGATTCGGTAATCGACAACGTTTCCGTTTACCGCGCCCGTTTGGGCATGGGCGTAACACTGGCCGAAAAAGTGAAGCGTGAACTGCCCATCGACGATATCGACGTGATCATGCCGATTCCCGATACCAGCCGCCCCAGCGCAATGGAGCTTGCCCATCATCTGGGCAAACTTTACCGCGAAGGGCTGATTAAAAACCGCTATATCGGCCGCACCTTCATCATGCCCGGCCAGGCCACCCGCAAAAAATCGGTGCGCCAGAAACTCAGCCCGATGGAATCCGAGTTCAAAGGCAAAAGCGTGCTGCTGGTAGATGATTCCATTGTACGCGGCACCACCAGCCGCGAAATCGTCGAAATGGTGCGCGCATCCGGCGCCCGCAAAGTCTATTTCGCCTCTGCCGCCCCCGAAGTGCGCTACCCCAACGTGTACGGCATCGATATGCCGACCCGCGAAGAGCTGATAGCCAACGGCCGCGATAAAGACGAAATCGCCCGCGAAATCGGTGCCGACGGCTGCGTTTTCCAAGATTTGGCCGAGCTGGAACAAGTGGTGAAATCACTCAACCCCGCCATCGATTCGTTCGACACTTCCTGCTTCAGCGGCCGCTACCCCACCGGCGATATCGACGAAGCCTACCTGCAAAAACTCTCCGCCGACAAATCCCTGCCCGCCGCACTCACCGGCACCGTCCACACCGCGATACGCATCAACAACCATTCGGAAGACGATGAATAACCTTTGGCCGATATAGAAGCGGTAAAAGGCCGTCTGAAAAATATCATTCAGACGGCCTTTGGCAACATTCGAATTAAATGGGCATTTGGGTTGGTAAAAATCGCTGAAAGCATTACCATGTAAGGCTTTCAGCGATTTTTTTGCCAATGAACACAAAATGCCCATTTTGCCACCAAAACACCCTAATCAAATATGGCCGTAAAAACAGTCGACAAAGATATAAATGTTCTGCCTGCCATAAATTCCTTCACACTCAAACCGCTTGATAATAACCATCTCTGCCGCACGAATACATCCACCTCAAACAAATCTGTGCACAAATCACAAAACGCTATCAATGCAGCACCAAAACAATCCACCGGCGTATCAAACAAGGCAGCTTAAATTGCCGACAAACCCCTTAAGTCCGTTGCCAACCTTATCATGAATCCCCTATTTCGGCAGATTATTCGGCGTTATGATTTTCATGAGCCAACTAAACGGCAGCATAATCCACAAACAACACGTCATCAATAAAACAGTTGCCCTTTACGAAGCAGGTTTAATCGTCGTCATGAAAAAAGCATACGTATTCAAAGCATGACCGCAGACGGCTTCAAAGACATCGCCCAACTCTTTTCCGATATCCCCTTCCAATCATGCCGATAATATGGCGCTCATACAAACTACTTGAACGAAATCAGTTCCAATGAAGACGGCACACAAAAATAGTACCCACAAAAGATTAAGGGGCACGTATAGCAGCCTAAAATGTAACCTAGCTTATCTGTTTATTTTTGAACAAAATAGGGAATTAGATACACCGAACACGACCAATATACCAGAAGGTAGATTTGGCGAATTGAAGACCCAAAAACGCTGCCATGCGGGTGTGGGTTAGATAATTTAGAGCAGCCCCACATAATTATTATCAATCAACCACCGCCGCAGCCGCCTTTTCCAAGCCCTGATTCAACGATTCGACCATGGCTGCGTAACCGTCGCCGTTTTGTGGTGTTTCAACATGGAAGGGGCGGCTTTGTCCGTTCGGCCACAAGGCATAGCCGCTTACCAATGTTTTGCCCTGGTAACTGCCCTGAAACGCTTCCACATAAATTTTCAGTATTTGCGTACTGCTGCTTCTTGCGGCCGGCACGAAGATATGGCGGCCGCCGAGGCGGTTGAGTTTGTTGCTGAAACCGGATGCCAGCGCATTATCCAGCGAGCCTGCCCATAAATGGTTGCGGGCGAAGTTCACATGATAGGCATCGGTTTGATAAACCAACCCGCCGTTATTGAGCGGCTCGGCCAGATACACACGCACGGCGATTTCGCTGCCGCTTTTGGCGGGGAGGCTGTATTGGCTGTCGGGCAGCGTGAAATATTGGGTTGCGGGGGTGCTGCACGCGCCCAGGGCGGCCAGCGCGCCTATCATTATCCATTTGCGCATCAGCGGCTTCCTTTCGGTATCGGGTCTTTGGTGTTGCTGTTGAAAATCAGCGAATTGGGTTTTTCTTTCAAAGTGTTGATTACGGGCTGCGCATCTTTCAGGGTTTTATCGATGCTCTGCAAAGTGCTCTGCACGTCGCCGTAAAGCGGCGATTGCGGCGACACGCCTTGCAGGGTTTGGCGCAGCTCGCGCAGGGTTTGGTTCAGCTCGTTGGGGATATTCTGCGTTTGCGGCTTGCTGATTAAGGCGTTGGCGGAATTCAGGGTGGCCTTCAGCTCGCGCAGCGATCCGTTCAACTCGCCCACGGTTTTTTCCAGCGGCAGTTTGTTGAATTTTTCAAGTAGGCTGCCCAGTTGCGCCTGCAAATCGTCGAGGCCGCCGCCGCGGGTGGCGATAACGACGTTGCCGTTATAGTCGGCAAACGGTTTGAGTTTGGCGCTTTCAGACGGCCTGTCGTCCAGCTCTATCATTTTGCTGCCGGTTAACAGGTTGTTGCTGGCAATAGTGGCGGTTAAGCCTTTGCTTAAGGCCGTCTGAAACTGGTTTTGCCAATATTCGCGGCTTTGGGCATCGGCATTAAGCTCCATGCGTTCGGGCTCGATGCGGATGCGCACGGGAATCCAGCCGTTTTCAAACAGTTTGAGGCTGTCGTTTTGGGCAAAATAAGGCACGTCGGCCACGGCGCCGATATTGATGCCTTTGTATTCCACGGGCGCGCCGCTCACCAGGCCGCGCACGCTTTGTTTGAAAAAGGCGGTGTAATAAAGGGAGCGTTCGGTCGGCAGGTTGTCGATTTCGCTGCGGTTGTTGTAAAGCTCGAAGGTGTCGTCATTTACGGCGGGTTTGCCTTTGTCGCCGCCGGTGGGCGCGGCAAACGAGATGGCGCCCGAAAGCAAGGCGGGAATAGGCGCGGAATCTACCCGTATGCCGTTGCCGGTGGTTTCGATATTGATGCCGCTTTGCAGCCAGAATTGGCTGTTTTCGCCCACCAGTTTGTCGTTGGGGCTTTGAATAAACACAGTGTAGTTAACGGTTTGGTCTTGCGGGTTGAATTCGGCGCTCTCCACCACCCCCACGCTGAAATCTTCATACAGCACGGGGCTGCCGGCGCCTATCATTTTATCGTTGAGGCCGATGAGTTTCAGGCGCAGGCCGTTTTGCCCGATGGCGGCGATCGGCGGGATATCGAGCACTTCGAAACGCTCTTCGGTTTCTTCGCTTTTGCCGGGTGTGAAAGCGATATACGAGCCGGAAACCAGTGTATTGAGGCCGGAAATCCCGCTTTGGTCGATACGCGGTTTCACCACCCAAAACTGGGTGTCTTTACGCATCATGTCTTTCGCATCGGCGGTCAGGCGGGCGGTAACTTCCACGCCTTTTTGGTCGCTGCGCAGGCGGATGCGGGTTACGCGCCCTACTTCCACGCTCAACACTTTCACCACGGTGTTGTTCACTTCGATACCGTCGGCGCTGTCCATCAGCAAGGTGATTTCCGGCCCGCGGTTGCGGATGTCCTTCATCAGCAGCCAGCCGCCCGCAATCAGGGCGATCAGCGGGATTAGCCAGATAACCGAGGTAAATACGTTGGTTTTGCGCACCACAGCCGGAACAGGCTGATGGGCAGGTTGTTTATTGTTGTCGTTACTCATCATTCAGGTTGGTTTGCCGGCACCTTTTCAGACGGCCTGTTTGCAGATTGTTCAAAAGAATGCGCTTTGTCCCACAAAAGGCGCGGGTCGAAAAAATAGGCGGACAGCATGGTTAACAGCACCACCAGGCAGAAATACACCGCTGCCTGCCCCGGCACCACCCGTGCCACATAGGTATGGAACGCACTCATCAAGATGATAATCACAAAAATATCGATCATCGACCATTTGCCGATGGATTCTGTGAAACGGTAGAGCCGCTGCATGGTGCGCGCACCGGCGGGCAGGCCGTAGCGCGCGCTGATATTGAGCACCAGCAGCAGCACGATTTTCGCGCCCGGCACCAGAATGCTGGCGCTGAAAATAATCACCGCAATCAGCTTGTCGCCGTCGTTCCACATATACACGATACCGTTGAAAATCGTGTTGATCTGCACCGTGGTCGGGTTGGAGGAAATCATAATCGGCAACACGTTTGCCGGAACATACAACAACATCGCCGCAATCAGAAAAGCAGTGGAAACGCTCAAACTTTTCGGGCGGCGGTCATACAGGTCCGCCCCGCACACCCCGCAGGTTGCTTCTTCACGCCCGCGGAAATACAGGCAGCGGCTGCAACAGATGCGGTCTTCCGAGGCCGTCTGAACCGCATCCCTGCCCAACATACGGTGGATTTTGTAATACACCCAATGTTGCGGAATCGAAACCGACGTGCGGATCAACATCACTGCCAGCACAAACATCAGATAAAACGCCGCCCCAAATTCCACTTTCGCCACGGAAGAGAGCTTGATATAGGCTACCAGCGTCGAAATAAAAAACACGTCAACCATAATCCAATGGCGCAGCCGAACCAGCGTGCGCGTGGCATACAGCAGGCCGGGATACACTTTTTCGCGCCACAGTGCCGAATAAACATAGATACACAACAACAAAAACAGCAGCGGCATACCGAAAGTCAGCACGAACATCACTTCGGCCAGAAAACCGAAATCCAGCAACACCAAGCGCTTCATCATAGCAGGCAGCGACAGAATCGAAGTTACCCCCGCCATCGTTACCGTAACAAACATCATGCTGTACACAAAAGCCATCAGCACCAACGAAGCGCTTGCATAAGCCAAGGGTGCGATATAGGGGTTTTTCTCCACCTCCACCACTTCGTAACCGCAGTTCGGGCAATGCGCTTCCTGCCCCTGCCACAAGCGTGGCAGCGCCATACGCTGCCCGCACTCGGGGCAATCGAGCGTATGCGCGGGCAGTGCCGAATCACGTTGCAGCGTGTGATAACGCCACCAGCGGCGGTAGTTTCGAACAAATTTCACGGCTTTTCAGACGGCCTTTTCCGTCGGCCGACAATAAAATGAAACGCGTATTATAGCCGATAAAGTGCGGTGTTTTCGGATAACGGGTGTAAAAGGGCACAATCATATCGGCTTCGCATTCCGGCTCAGCCACCGTTCTCTCAAAAGTTTGGTTACCGTTATCAGCTTCGCAAGTCCGCTACACTTGGATGGAGTAACGGGCTTGCGAAAATCTAAGCATTTCAGACGGCCTGAGACCTTTGTAAAACTGCTTTCAGGCCGTCTGAAATGCTTGATTTCGTCATTTCTGCGCAGGCGGAAATCCAGAGAGAAAAATTTTAAGTATTTATTAAACAAATACTTGGATGTCAATCATCTGGATTCCCGCCTGCGCGGGAATGACGGAAAATAAACTTTTTTGGGTTTTGCAAATGTCTCGGCCTTCCTTAGGGGTATCAGGCCGTCTGAAATCGCACCATACAAACAAAAACCGCCGGGCATCCTAATATTGAGATGAAACCGGCGGTTTGCTTTATCTTTGATAATCGGTTGTCGCAAACTACATCAAAACACGCGGGCTGATGCCGATAGCGGTATTGTCTTCAAATTTCAATAAAGCAGCGTTTCTGTTGTGCCCGAGAAATCCGGCCAGCACATTGGCCGGAAACGATTGGCGCATGGTGTTGTAGGAGGCGGCCGAATCATTATAGGTTTGGCGTGCCGCCGCCACCCGGCTTTCGGCATTATCCAACGCCTCGATTAAGCGGCGGATATCCGGCTCCGACTTCAATTCGGGGTAGTTTTCAATCACACTCTGCAAATGGCGCAATGCCGCATTCAACTCGGTTTCCACCGCCCCCAAAGAAGAAAGCGAGCTTTCATCAATATTGGCTGATGCAGCCAGCAAAACCACTTCTGCACGGGCACGGGCAGAAGTTACCGCCTTTAAAACGGCAGGCGTGTGGTTGAGATAATCTTTAGAAACATCCACCAAAGAAGGAATAATATCGTGGCGGCGTTTGAGCTGGATTTGAATTTGTGAAAAAGCCTTGAGATATTGCCTTTTTCCGGCCAACAACCGTTTATAAACCATTATCGGCAGCAACATGCAGAAAACAATCAGAAGCAAAGTGAGAAGCGGTTCCATGACAAACATCCTTGTTAATCGGTTATCCCCCCGCGTAATTACCGGGCTTTTTTATTGTTTATTTGTTCTTAGTATCAACGTTGTAATTATAACCAATCAAAAGAAATGTATCCATATGTTAAGTTATGCAAGGATAAATTTGGCGGATAATGTTGTATTCTTACACCATTAAGCCGTTTGCAGGTTACCCTTATGTTTTCCATAATGCCTTTACTGCACAACAATGAAACGGCTGCCCACACTTTCAGACGGCCTCACGCTGCAACGCCGCCAAACCGGCATGCAGGCAACACCAACGGCCGGTCGGCATATTATTTAAGTTATCCTGCGCGGTTTTTTATTCTCGCCATCCCCAGTATCATTTCGCGCCCACCCTGAAGGGCTTGTCCGTATTCCGGCAATATATGCATTCCTGCCATATGTTTATGCAACACCAACCCATATACCGCTGCGGCATGCGGCCACCAACGGTTGCCTGCCGTTTCCATAAAACGGCAAAACCGTAGCAGCCGTTCATGCTCAAAAGGCGGAACATAAACCATAAACTGGCCGAAAGCGATTTCAAAACCTAACGCTTTTGCATTTTCTTTCAGAGTCGGCAGAGGCAGGCAATACTTTTTAGCAGGCAGCAACCTGCCGTCGAACCATTTGCTGTATCCCCATAGCGAATAAGGATTAAACCCCGTCAACACTATCCTCCCTTCCGGTTTCAGCACGCGGAAAGCCTCGGCAAGCGCAATATGGGGAACACCGCTGCATTCCAACGTGTGCGGCATTAGTAATATATCTACCGACTCATCGGCCCATGCCCACACACCCGCCTCCATATGAAAATCACGGGCGTTGCAAAGCCATGCACCGGGCGGTTTCAGCCAACCGCCCATGCCTGCCTGAACAGCCACCTGCACACCATTGCAGACTGGAAACCGATCAAAAAAAGCTCTTTCCCAATCAGCAATATAACAGCCCGCAGCCGTTTCTGAAAACCAATTGTCAAACATTTCGAAATTCACGCAGTCCGAACCTTATTTTATTGATAAACAATCATAACAGCACATAAAATATACCTGAAAAAATTCTTTCACTCGATATGATTCATTCAGTAAGCATTTCAATTACTTCAGATATTTCCTGATAATTTCTTGACTTCATGCCTTTAAAATATTACTATCCCTTACATTCAAAATCACTATCCCGGAATTTATAAAGACTATGGCCAAACTAAAATCTATAGCCTTAGCCGTTACCGGCGTATCGGCAGTTTCAGGTGCAGCATACACCCACGCAGCCCCCTCCAGTCAAATAGCAGGTATGGCAATGATGCGTTTGAATTCGTCACTACTCGATCAAGAGCAAAGAAACCAAAACAACCTTGCATCAGGCAGCTTGTGGAATGCTATGCGCAAAGATTTCCGTATGGCCGAAGTCAATTCCGATTTGGTGCGCAGCCACGAAAACAAATTTTCTGCCAGCCGTGCCTATTTCGACCGCACCATCAACCGCAGCAAACCCTATATGTACCATATTGCGAACGAAGTGAAAAAGCGCAATATGCCCGCCGAAATCGCCCTGCTTCCCTTTATCGAAAGCGCGTTCGTTACCAAAGCCAAATCCCATGTCGGCGCATCGGGCTTATGGCAGTTTATGCCTGCCACCGGCCGCCACTTCGGCTTGGAGCGCACAGCCTTGTATGACGGCCGCCATGATGTTTATGCCGCCACCAATGCCGCATTAAACTATCTCGAATATCTGCACGGTATGTTCGGCGACTGGTCGTTGGCACTGGCTGCTTACAACTGGGGCGAAGGCAACGTCAGCCGCGCCATCAACCGCGCACGCGCGCAAGGCTTGAAACCGGTATATGAAAACCTGCGGATGCCTGCCGAAACCCGCAATTATGTACCCAAACTTCTTGCCGTGCGCAATATTGTGAAAAACCCTCAGGCTTTCGGCATGGGCTTGAGCGATATCGAAAACAAACCTTATTTCAAGGCCGTAGATGTCGACAAACCCATCGACACCAGTGCTATCGCACGCTTGGCAAACATTAGTGAAAGTGAATTTTTGGCACTGAATCCGGCATTTAACGCCCCCGTGTTCGTACCGAAAGCCAACCGCAAACTGCTGTTGCCGGCTCACGCCACTTCCACATTCGAGAAAAATTACCGCAATGCCAAATCCGACGAGCTGCTTTCTTGGAATGTTTACACCGCAGGCGGCAAAACCAGCCTGAACCGCATTGCCGCCGAAGCCGGCATGAGCGTAGCCGAACTCAAACGCCTGAACAACACCAACAGCGATTCGCTCAATTCGGGCCGTAATCTTTTGGTGGCAAAAAACAGCATTAAAGGCGGTAACGAATTCAACTATGTGCGTGCCGAAACCGAAAGCAGCCCGCTGCCGAACAGCTACAACACCAACGTGGCCTCGCTGAAACAAATTAACGGCTCGGATATCAAGGTGGCCGAATCCAACTCGGCTCCGATTGCCATTTTGACAGACCAAACAAAACCCGCCGTAGAAAAACGCAATGCCTCACCCGCACCGATTTCTATCGCAGCCTCACTGGTTGCGCCCAACCAGCTTCCGGAAAAAGCGGATACCGCAATTGCAAAAGCTGATTCCGTTAAAATAGAAAAAGTTGATCTTGCCGCCGTTCAATCACCTGAAACCGCAACAGTAGCTATTGCAGAACCGCTTCCCTTACCCACGCAAACCTCCGCAACACCGGCACCCGAGCAACCGGCACCTTCCGACGAACCTGCTGATGTTGCAGTAAACGGCACCACCCTGCCCAACCGCGCACCTCAGGCAGCCCAATCCGAAGATCCTTTGCTGGCGCTGGTTAATGATGCAGAGCAACAGCGTTTGAATGCTGCAAACAGCATTAAAAACACACTCGCCCAACTGGAAGCCGACGAAACCGCCAACAAAGCCCGTGTCGACCGTATTGTTGTCAGCCGCGCCAAACAACAACAACGCACTGAAGCCCGATTGGCCCGAGCCAATGCAGCTGCGCAACAGGCCAATAACACCCACCGCGTAGAAACCGGCGACACCTTGTTTAATATTTCCCAGCGTTATAACTTAAGCGTAGCCGATTTGATTACTGTTAACAATATCAAAGGCAACAGTATCCGCAAAGGCCAAGTGTTGAAAGTAACCGCCGCCTCCACACAGCGCAACGCCGTGCGTAACGTTTCTTATACCGTGCGCAAAGGCGATACGCTCAACACGATTGCCAGCCGCTTTAATGTTGATGTGAACGACATCCGCCGCTGGAACCGCAACACCCGCACGGTTACGCCGGGTCAACGGTTGAAACTGATGGGCAGCTGATTACTGCTAACATAAACTCATACAATCAAAACAATACCCGATGGTTTTCATCGGGTATTTTATTTTCAGACGACCCATCATATAAGACCTTGAATCCTTTTTAAAACTCATGCCGACATACAAAATCCCTATACCATACTACGGCTCAATTCGAGTATCTTCATTGTTTCAAAAATAGCAGATATTCGGGACAAAGCTGTTTTCAAGAAAACACTTGATGCAGGTGTGCCTGGTAATCGGCAATAAATTTCGGCACATCCGGTGCCTTCATCACATCATTGCAGATGAAAGTGGGCAGCGGTTCGACGCCGAGAAATTCGTTAGCCTTATGGAAATGCAGATAAGCACCGTCCACGCCAACACCGCCAAAAAATTCAGCAGGTTCGTTGAAAGCCTCAATGGGTGCATTCCAAGTGAGCGACAACATATGTTTTTTACCTTGCAGCAAACCGCCTTTGCCGTAGTTTTTAGTGGGGTCGGTGCGGTGGCGCCCATCGCTGGCATACAGTTTGCCATGCCCGGCGGTAAATACTTCATCGATATATTTTTTAACAATCCACGGTTCGCCCATCCACCAGCCGGGCATCTGCCAGATAACGGCATCCATCCACAAAAAGTTTTCAACTTCGGTTTCGATATCGTAACCTTGGTCGATAACGGTTTCGCGCACTTGATGCCCCATAGCAGCCAATGTTGCACAGGCAGTTTCGTGCAGGGTTCGGTTAAGTTCGCCGTGGCTATGGGCAAACGCTTTACCACCATTTAACAATAAGATATTCATATTTCAACCCTCCTTCTAGTTAAAGTAAATCGTTTGGCTGTCTGAACAAATACTTCTGCCGGCTTATTCTGTCGTTATTATGAAAATATTTTTCCGAGTTGGCTAATCGTGTTTGACAATAAACCGTATTATGCGAAACGATATTAAGGCTGAGACCTTTGCAAAACCCCAAAAAGTTTATTTTCCGTCATGCCCGCGTAGGCGGGAATCCAGACGCTTGGCATCCAAATATTTGTTTAATCAATGCTTCAATATTTCCATCTGGATTACCGCGGGATAAGCATTTCAGACGGCCTGAAAATATTTTTGCAAAGGCTCAGGCCGTCTGAAAACTCTTGGCAAAAAAAGAGACGGTTTGACTACCGCCTCTTTGTTGCACCGTTGCAACCTCTTTATACCTCTTTTATTGTTGCTCGGGGTTCACTTTTTGCGCCCCTTGGGTTTGCTTGATGGTGCTGCCCAAATAACTTACCAATGCGCTGAAAGAAGCATTGCTTTGGCTTTCTGCCAACGCCAGCTTGGCGGGTTTTAATTGTTCCGTTATGTTTTCAGGTGTTTTAACAGCCTGTACCTCCACCAACACCGGCGCAGGCAGGTTCGACAACAACACATAAGCCGGCTTGCCGTTTTCGGGTCGGGCTTTAATCAGCTGTGCATAAGCCTCTGGCGGCATAGACTGGCGCGCCTGTTCGGCAGTCAACTGTGAAATCGGTGACCATTTCAAATCAGCGGCTTTACCTTTTTGTACATCTGCCAGCACCTGTTTGGCTTTGGCTTCCGCTAAGCGGGTGGCTTCTGTGCGCAGGTAGTCTGCCTTCACGAAATTTTTCGCCTCTTCAAACGGCTGTATTTTTTGCTCGCGAACTTCTTTCGCACGCACCACCCACACCAAACCTTCATTAACGGTAACCGGCTCCGAGTTATGCTTTTTCTTCATCACATCATCACTGAAAATGGCATTAATCAGATTATCGGGCATGCCGGCGGCCTTACCGTTTTCTTTGGTGAGCCAATCTGCGGGAGCTTGCAGCTTCAGGCCGGTTTTCTTGGCCACTTCCGCCAAGCTGCCGGGGTTGTTGAATGCTTCTTCGGCCAATTTTTCTTTGGCTTCGTTAAAGGCTGTTGCGGCTTTTTTCTGTTTCAACTCCGCTTCCAAACGGGCTTTTTCCTGCTCGAATGAAGGTTTGTCCTGAATATTCAGAATGGTGATGATATGGTAGCCGGCGGCCGTCTGAACCACTTCGCTGATCTCACCTTTTTTGAGCGAAAAGGCACGGTCTTCAAATTCTTTCAGCAACCCGCCGTCTTGAGGCAAGTAGCCCAGATTACCACCGTTGGCGGCGGATGCCTCGTCACGTGAATACTGTTTGGCCAGCGCGGCGAATTTAGACGGGTTGGCTTTAAGCTGGGCCAATACTTTTTCGGCCTCTGCTTTAGCGGCTGCCCTCACGTTTTCAGGTGCATCTTGAGGCACGGTAAACAGAATATGGGCGATTTCGCGCTTGGGTTTGGCTGATGCACTTTCCTGCTCGAAAGCTTTTTTCAACTCTTCTTCACTCACGGTTTGCTGTTTGGCCACATCTTGAATATTCAAAGCCACATGCTCCACTTTGACCGCTTGCGGAATCACATAGTCTTTTTTATTGGCATCATAATATTTTTTCAGCACGGCATCGTCTGTTTTCACTTGCTGCACAAACGCTTCGGAGCTGAATGATACCGAACGCACGGTACGCTCGGCCTGCGTGGCCATAATCAGCTGCTTGGCCTGTGCATCGCTAACCAGATTGCCGTTATTAACCAAGCTGATCAGATTGTTTACCGCAAATTCGTTGCGGATTTCTTCAATCAGCTGGTCTTCCGACATTTGACGCTGGTTCAGATATTGGTTGAAGATATTTTGACTGAATTTACCGTTTTGGTCGTGAAAACTGGGTTCGTCCACAATAATCTGCTTAAGCTGCTCCTGCGAAACGGAAATACCCATTTCACGCGCGCCCTCGGTGAGCAAGGCACGCTGCACCAACGCATTGAATACCGCATCGCGCGATTCGCTGCCGCCGGCAGCCTGCATATTCTGCATGGCCGTGTTCAGTTGGTGTTCGCTAACCTTTTGGCCGCCAACTTTAACAATATAATCCGAGCCGGGTGCGGCCACGGTGCTGACACCGAATCCAACAAAAGTCAGTGCAATCAAGCCCAATAAAATTTTAGCGGGTGTTTTGTATTTTTCTACGGCTACAAACATGGCATTTAATCAAGATAATAAGGCAAAGGCGCATTGTAACAGCGTTTGCAAGTACTGTGCAGCTTAAAGAACGCCCGGCAGTCTGCAATCTCCCCAACGGTGTATGTATTGACGACACCACCATGTTCAAGAGCAAATAAACCTTACATGCCAGTTTCAAGAAACATGTAACTTAAAAATACAAAATGAATATTTTTTGAATTACTTAATTATGTTGGAAATTGTCGCAATATTTAACATTGCCGCACCGTTTCAGACGGCATCCAACGGGCAACGCCCATCGCGGCGGCTACGGCGAAGGAAAGCGGCAGATAGGCGTCGAAATTTTGGCCGGTAAAGCCGACCACCAGTGCGAACGCGGTCAGCGGGGCGTTCATCGACACCGCCAGAAATGCCGCCGAGCCGGCCAGTGCGGCGGCGGTCGGGTCAAGCGTTGGCCAAATCATCTGCCCCAACAGGCCGAGGCACAAGCCGGCGAGCGCACCGATGGCCAAGCCCGGGGTAAGCGTGCCGCCGTAGGCACCGCTGCGCAGGCAGAGCAAAACTACGCCGGTTTTGGCGATGAGCAAAGCGGCGGCAACGCCCAAGCCGGTTCCCCAGTAGGCGGTTTGCGCGGCGGAGCGGCCGTTGCCCAAAATCTGCGGCAGCCAAATAGCGATTACGGCGGTCAGCAGAAACGCCGCCGGCAGCGTCCACAATAGCCGTTTGCCGCTGCATCGCCGCTGTTCGGCACGCTTGACCGAACGCCGGAACCATTCGGCGGGTGCCGCCACAGCCGCACCGATCACGATGGCGAGCACGATTTCGGTGCTGCCACCGCCCATTTGCCCGACTTCGTAAAAGGTTTCGGAAGATACCGCGATGCGCACCACCCATACGGCAACGGCGGAAACCGCCAGCGCGATGGCGGCATAATAGGCGGAAAACACCCCCAGCAAAATTTCCAATGCAAACAAGGCACCCGCAAACGGTACATGATACACCGCCGCCAGCCCGGCCGCCGCACCGCAGGCCACCAGCACCCGCCGCGTTTCGCCGTCCAAACCGGCGCGTTCGGCAATACGGGTGGCGAACAGCGCCCCCAGTTCGCGCGGCGCCACCTCGCGCCCGACCGGTGCGCCGCAGCCGACCGCTGCAATCTGCAATACGGCGTGTGCGATACTTTCCGGCAGCGGGGGACGTCGGCCATTGCCGCTGCCCGCCACCATGGCACTGATTGCCGCCAGCGGGCGGCCTTTGCTTTGCAGCAGCGCCCAACCGGCCCCCGCCAATACGCCGCCCGCCAGCATGGCGATTATGCGCTGTTGCGGCGTGGTGCCTTCGGTAACGATGCGCAATTGTGCTTCGCTGTGGCCGAACGCCAGATATTCGATGCCGTGGATCAACCAGGTCAGTGCCGCAGCGCCCAAGCCGGCGGCGATGCCGGTAAGAATAACGGCACAAAACAGCGGCAGGTGTTTGAGTGTCATGAATGGCTTTCGCTTTGAGATACGGGCTGTCAATATTCGGTAATCGTGTTCAGACAGGCATTTCAGACGGCCTGAAACCTTTGCAAAACCTCCAGATACGGATGCCGTTCAAGGTGTAGCGGCGCACAACAGCCATGTGCCGCAGATGGCGGTTTGCAGAGGCCTCAGCATAGTACCCGTTTCTTTATCTGGCCGATATTGCTGCCGAGTAAAACCGGTTCCGTTCGGCTATTGGCCGCTGTCCCTGTCTTTTTCGTTATGGCCCAGAATACCGAACAGCCAGCCTGACACCAGCGCCGTCGCACCGCCGAGCAGGGTGGCTTCGATGCGGTGTTCGGTGGCGGCCAACGGATCGCCATGGCCGATGGCGAACAGAAACACGATGGTGGCGGAAATGGCGGCGGTCAGCAAGGCGTATTGGGCACGCTGCACGGCCAAGGCCGTGGCGGCGGACACTGTCGTGGCCAGCATCATCAACGGCAGGCTGTCGTGCAGCAGGTACACCGTGAGCGTGGCCAAGGAGCAGCCCGCTACGGTGCCGATCATACGGTGCAGGCTGCGGGAGACGGTGGCAGCCGCTTCCGGACGCAAAATCATCACGGCGGCTATCGCCGCCCAATAATCGTTGCTTAAACCGATATGGCGCGCCATCCACAAAGCGGCGGTTACCGCCACGGCCGCAGCCAGCGAAAAACGCCACAACATATTCGCCGGCAGCCGCTGCGCAGGTTTGGCCGGCAGCGGCGGAGAATGGCGGGTGAAAAATCGGGCCGTCAGCGCGGTAAACAGAATCTGTATGCCGCCGCCGGCCAACATCAAACCGCCGCGCTGCAAGGCAGCTTGCCAGTCGCTCGGGTAATAGCCCGCAATCAGATAGGCGCAGACGGTTTGCAGCGTCACCCACCACCAGCTGCTGTTGTAGCTACTCAAGGCGGCGCAAACCGCCGTCAGCAGCGCCACCACGGCAAACGCCGGCAAACCGTGTCCGCCGATAAGCGAACCGATGACACCCGCCAGCGCCATACCGGCGCAGGCAGCCGCCATGGCGCCCCAGCGGAAACGGCCCAGCGCGTGTGCTGCACCGAAAGCGGTGGAAAACGCCGCACCGGCCATCACCATCACCGCCTTGTCGTCCCACTCCGCCGCCAGCAGCAATACCAGTAGCAGCGCAGGCGCACCCAGCCATGCCTGCTGATAGTAAATCTGCCCGGGCCAGCCGTGCTGCTGCAAACGCTGCCGTAAAAAAGTCCACATGATTCGGGTTGCCTACCGTATTTCGAATATGTTTTGATGGTTTCTGCCATAAGGCAGAACACGCCGTTTTTTCAGACAGGCATTACATATGCATATATGCCTGTCTGAAAAAACAGCCATAGCGATACTAATGGAATCGTATAACCAATCTCACGCCAAACCGGAATGCCCGAAGCACTCACACAAAACGCAACAGCCAATCCACCAGCGGGATCACCGCCATAAACAGCAGCGTACTGGTGGTAACCACATTGGTGGCGTATTCCACATCGCCCTTGGCCTCGTTGGCGAGAATCGGCAATACCGCCAAGGCTGGTACGGCGGATTGGATAATTAAGGTATGTGCTTCCATGGCAGGCAGCGGCGCGTAGTCTTTACCGAGGATAATCAGGGCAATCATCACCACCGGTGCCAGTACGAAGCGGCCGAGCAGCGCGGCAACGGTGTCGCGGTCGAAACGGATGCTGCGCAAGCCCGCATCGCACAGCGTGATGCCGATATAGATCAGCGACAAGGGAGTTACCACGCCGCCGAGATAGGATAAGGCGCTGTGTACAAATGAGGGCACCGGAATCTCCAGCAGCAAAAACACCAGCGCTACCAGAAAACCGGCCAAGGGCGGCGGCGGCAGTTTTTTCCAGTCAAACGCCTTATGCTGCGCAGCCTGCGGCTCGCTGCTGTCATGGGCAATCAGGAACACGCCGAACGCCCAAGTGGACACCGTATTCAACACGTAATACACCAAAAAATACGGCAGGCTGTCGTTGCCGAACAAGGCAATATTGAGCGGCAAGCCGATAAAATGGTGTTGGCGTTGACCACCGTGTTGATGAATACACCGCGCCGCCCGCGCCGCACTTTGAGTACCTTCACCATCAGCCAGGCGGCAAGATATAGTGAATTCAAATAAAAACTCCGAAATGAAATAACTGCATTCAAACTTGCAATTGGGCGATATGCTAAAGAATCGTTTTACCCTACTTCGGCATTCTTATTTTAATCCACTATAACCGATGATCACGGAAATCAAACCGTACACCAAGCTGCCGGAGAGCGACATCAATTTGTCGCGGCTAAGATAAGTGAGCACCGACACAAAAATCGATGCTGGCAGTGCCACATTCATGATCAGTTTGGAAATATTGCCGGCAAAGCTGTCGGCAAACCAGCCTTGCTGCCGCAGCAGAAAACCCAGCGCGATCACCAGCACGATGGCGAGGATGCTTTCGACGGAAGTCAGAAAAGCCATGACCGTCTCCTTTCTCTCAAACCATAAGGCCGTCTGAAAAGGTTTCAGACGGCCTCGATGCGTGTTAAATATCCAGTTTCGGATACACCGGCTGCCACATGGCATCCTGTACGGCCTGCACCCAGTTGTCGGACTGTTTGCTTGCCACGCCGTCTTTAACCGCCTGTTTGGCCACCGCCACCGCCACGGTGGCGGAAGAAGCGCGCAGGTTATCGACCGGCGGCAGCAGCGATGCCCCCAAATCGGTGGGGTTCACTTGCGAGGCCACCGCTTCGGCGGCGGCCAGCAGCATGCCGTCGGTCACGTGCTTGGCGCCGGAAACAATGATCCCGAGGCCCAAGCCGGGATAGAGCAAGGCGTTATTACCTTGGCCGATCTGGTAATTGACGCCGTTGTACGCCACGGGCGGCACGGGAATGCCGGTAGCGATCAGTGCCTTGCCGTCCGACCAGCGCACCGCATCCTCCGGCATCACTTCGATGCGCTCGGTGGGGTTGGACAGCGGCAGCAGAATCGGCCGCTCCACGCCGGCGGCCAGGGCTTTCACCACCGCTTCGTTGAATGCGCCGTGGTCGGTGGAGGTGCCAATCAGAATGGTGGGCTTGATTTGCTTCACGGCTTCCAGCAGGCCGATTTTGTCGCCGTTCTTGCCTTTTTCACGCGCCCAGGCGGCCACTTCGGCGGCGGGGCGTGCGTATTCCTGTTGGTAGTCGGGCAAATCCTGCATGTCGTCGGTCACCAGGCCGTTGATATCGATCAGCCACACGCGTTTTTTCGCTTCTTCGCGGCTCAAACCTTCGCGCTCCATCGCCGCGCTGATCTGATCCGCCATGCCGGTGCCTGCCGTGCCGGCGCCGTACACCAGCAGGCGCTGTTCGGCAAATGTCTGTTTGGTGACTTTCAAACCGGAAATGACGGCGGCCATCACAATCGCGCCGGTGCCCTGCATATCATCGTTGAAAATCCGATACTGATCGCGGTTTTGCATCAGAATGCGGCGCGCGTTGGAGGGGCCGAAGTCCTCGAAATGCAGCAGCGCATCGGGGAACAGCTCGGAAGCGGTTTTCAGATAGGCATCGATCATCGCGTCGTAGCGCTCGCCGCGCACGCGGGCATGACGGTTGCCAAGATAGGCCGGATCATTGAGCAGCGCTTCGTTGTCGGTGCCCACGTCCAGATTCACCGCAATCACGCGCGAGGGGTCGATGCCGGCGGCGGCGGTGTAAACGGCCAGTTTGCCGACGGAAATATCGGTGCCGTTCACGCCCCAGTCGCCGATACCCAGGATTTCTTCGGCATCGGAAACCACGATCAAATCCACATCGTCCGCGCCCAAACCCAAGGTTTCAAACGAGGCGCGGATGTTTTCCGGGTGGTTGATGTCGATATACACCGCGCGACTGCGATCGCTTCGCCCACGGTCGGGTCATAGACGATGGGCAGCATTTCGGCCAGATGGTCGGTGATCAGCTTGTAATACAGCACCTCGTTGCGGTTGTGCAGCTGGTCGAGAAAAATGTATTTTTCAATATTCTTTTCGTATTCGGAAAACTGGCGGTAAGTGCGCGCCGCCTGTTGATCCAGTGTTTCCACCGCAGCGGGCAGCCGTCCGGTTAGGCCGAGTTTGGCGCGTTCTTCCTGAGTGAATGCCGTACCGCGGTTGGTGAGGGGGTTTTTGAGAATGTCGGGGGTTTTGCTCATGGTGCAGCTCCTTTGAGATTTGGAGATTAAGAGAGATTGTTGAGCTAGAACAATCTAGAACAATGTCGTAAAGAAATTTCCACCATCTTAAAAAAGATTGGCCGAATCCGAACCGATATGGCGCGATTGATTATAGGCTTGCCAAGTCAAACTTAAAAGGTGGTTAAACGTATTTTAAAGTTCTTAACCCGGTAATCATGAGAGTTGAATATCCAACTTTTCACGTTGAACGAGACAGAGCCATGAAACTCAATCTGAACCACAGCGAAATCAACCGCCGCATCGGCAAAACCATCGCCAAATACCGCCAGCAAAGCGGCTACACGCAAGAGCAAGTAGCCGAAATCCTGCAAATCGGCAACGAAGCCGTATCGCGCATGGAACGCGGCCTGATTATGCCCAATGTTGCGCGGCTAATGGAGTTGGCGGAGATTTTCCAATGCACCGCCGCCGACCTCATCGCCGACGGCAGCCCGCGCCTGTTCGACAAAACCCATCATCTGCATCTGATGATGTCGGAATTGGCCGAACACGACCGTGAACTGATGCTGCACTTTCTGGAACGCTTTACCCTGCGGCTCAAACAGGCACAGATGTAATGACGTTAGGAATACCTGTCAGAAGGCCGTCTGAAAAACAAGAACAACGCTTGTTTTTCAGACGGCCTCTAATACTACACCGCTAATCTATTCCTTATTTTTGCTGCTGCGTTTGGTGTCTGCTTTGCTGCTTTTCGTTGCCACCGTTTTTTTCCTGCCCGAAGTATTTTTAGAAGTATTTTTAGCGGCGGTTTTGGCGTTTTTTTCCGCTTTCGGTTTAATGGTTACGCTTTTGCCGCGGCTTTTGGCGGCTTCTTTGGCCGGGGCCGTCTGAAAGGCGGTTTTTTTGCTTTTTCCACGTTTTTTCGGCACTTCGCCACCGCTGATCAGCGCGAGATCGATTTTGCTGGTATCCAAATCGGCACGCGCCACTTTAACGGTTATGCGGTCGCCCATATTGAAGCGCACGCCGCTGCGTTCGCCCTCCATGGCCATGATTTCGGGGCGGAAATTGAAATAGTCTTCGCCCAAATCGCTGATGTGCACCATGCCTTCGATATGGATGCCTTCGAGCGTAACGAAAATACCGAAGTTCGCCATGCCTGAAATGCGGCCTTCGAACACTTCCCCCACTTTGTCGCGCATATAGTAGGTTTTCAGCCAATTTTCCACATCACGGCTGGCGTCGTCGGCGCGGCGC
This sequence comes from Neisseria dentiae, assembly GCF_014055005.1. Taxonomy (NCBI): domain Bacteria; kingdom Pseudomonadati; phylum Pseudomonadota; class Betaproteobacteria; order Neisseriales; family Neisseriaceae; genus Neisseria; species Neisseria dentiae. Next base: position 1,049,835 of record NZ_CP059570.1, read on the forward strand.
TCGCAAAACGATGTGTGCACACCCAACGCCTGCCATGATTCGGGTTTATATTTTTCCTGCTTCAACACGGCTTTGATGGCACGGTGGACGGTTAAATCGGGATAGCGGCGGATGGGCGAAGTAAAATGGGTGTAGGCTTCATAGGCCAGGCCGAAGTGGCCGTGGTTGTCCGGCTCGTAAACGGCCTGCTGCATCGAGCGCAGCATCATCACTTGCAAGAGTTCGGCATCGGGGCGGTTTTTGAATTGTTCGGCCAGTTTGGCGTAGTCTTTGGGAGCGGGGTTGTCACTGCCGCCCAGATGCAGGCCGAGCAGGCCGAGCTGTTCGCGCAGGGTGGTAAGTTTTTCGGGCGTGGGGCCCAAATGGTTGCGGAACAGCGAAGCGTGTTTGTTTTTCAATAGAAATTCTGCCGCGCACACGTTGGCCGCCAGCATACACTCTTCAATCAGTTTATGGGCATCGTTGCGGACAACCGGCACGATGCGTTCGATTTTGCCGTTATCGTTGAAAATCATCTGTGTTTCGATGCTTTCGAATTCGACTGCGCCGCGCTGATGGCGTTTTTTCTGCAAAATCTTAAACAGTTTGTATAGGGTGTCGATTTGCGCCTTGTGCGGGTAATCGCCGCCTTGTTCTATCCAATTCCAAACTTGGTTGTAGGTGAGGCGCGCGTGCGATTTCATCACGGCGGGGTAAAACTTATATTCTTTGATGTTGCCCGCATACGTTACCACCATATCGCACACCATACACAAACGCTCCACATCGGGGTTGAGCGAGCAGATACCGTTCGACAGGTTTTCAGGCAGCATGGGAATCACGCGGCGCGGAAAATACACGCTGGTGGCGCGCTCGCGCGCATCTTTGTCGATGGCGTCGTCGGGGCGCACATAATGGCTCACGTCGGCAATCGCCACCACCAAACGGAAATTGCGGCCTTGCTTTTCGGCATAAACGGCATCGTCGAAGTCGCGTGCGGTTTCGCCGTCTATCGTTACCAGCGGCAGGCTGCGCAAATCGACACGGTCTTTGGTATCCTGCGGGCGGACGCGGTCGGGAATCTTGGCGGCCGCCTGTTGGCAGGCTTCGCTGAAAATGTGCGGCAATTGGTGCTTGCGCACGGCGATTTCGATTTCCATGCCGCTGTCGGCATAATCGCCCAACACTTCGATTAATTTGGCCACGGCCGGGCGGTGGCCGTCGGGATAGCTCTCGATTTCGGCCACCACCACCTGCCCCGATTCGGGCTTCATTTCGGCCAGACCTTCAGGCTCGAGCACGATGCTTTGGGTGAGGCGGCGGTCTTCCGGCTCTAAAATGGCAATGCCGCGTTCCACATAAAAACGGCCCACCACTTGTTTTTGGGCACGCTCTACGATATCCAGCACCTGCCCTTCACGGCGGCCGCGGCGGTCGGTGCCGGCGGGGCGCACGGTAACGATATCGCCGTGCATCAGCCCGCGCATCTGGCGCTCGTAGAGCACGAAGTCGCCTTCTCCGGTGGGAACCAGCGGCACGGCGAAACCGAAGCCGTCTTTATGCGCTTCGACACGGCATTTCACCAGCGCCAATTTGTCGGCCACACACACCGCGCCGCGGCGGTTGATCAGCACTTGGCCGTCGCGCGCCATCGCTTTGATGCGGCGCTCGAAAAATTCGTATTCTTCGTCGGTTATCGACAGTTTTCCCGCCAATGCGGCAATTTGCAGCGGCACGCCTTCGCTTTCCAATAATTCGATAACCCACTCGCGGCTGGGCAGCGGGTGCTCGTAACGTTGGCGCTCGCGCGCCAAAAACGGGTCTTTCTCACGTAAACTGAGTAACTTAGTATTTTTCTTCATGTTGATGATTGACAATCTTTCATTTGAATATATAATGCACATCTCTTTGCAGGTAGCACTTTAACCGAAAGCAAAGATTAAAGCAAAGCCCAGGTGGCGGAATTGGTAGACGCGCTAGCTTCAGGTGCTAGTGTCCTTACGGGCGTGGAAGTTCGAGTCTTCTCCTGGGCACCATAGGTTTTCAACCCTGCTTTGCTTTACAACAACAGATTGGCCCAGGTGGCGGAATTGGTAGACGCGCTAGCTTCAGGTGCTAGTATCCTCACGGGTGTGGAAGTTCGAGTCTTCTCCTGGGCACCATCCGAATAAAAAATCTCCGGCTTGATGCCGGTTTTTTATTGCCCGCAGTTCGCAAAGGTTGCGACACACCGCTTGACCGTATATTACAATACCGAGGCCGTCTGAACGTTTTCAGACGGCCTCGGTTATTTTCACAGGGAGCAACGCCATGAAAGTTTATACCGCCGCCGAAATGCGCCGCTACGAACAGGCCGCCGTGGATGCGGGCACGAGTTTCGAGCAACTGATGGAAAACGCCGGCCAGCGCGCCGCCGCCGATTTACTGCGCCGCCTGCCGAAAGCCGGCCGTGCGCTGGTGGTGTGCGGCAAAGGCAATAACGGCGGCGACGGTTTGGTGATGGCGCGCGTGTTGCAGCAGCACGGCTGGCAGGTTGACGTTGCGTTTGCGCTGGGCAGAAATTTATCGCCGCTGGCCGAACTCAATCTCAAACGCTTGGCCGGTTTGAGCGGTATCGGATTGGTTGATGCCGAAATATCGGCAGGCCGTCTGAACACGGCCTACGATGTGGTTATCGAAGGCATTTTCGGCACAGGCTTTGCCGGCACCCTGCCCGATTCCGTTGCCGCAGTCTGCCGCCTGCTCAATCTTTCAGACGGCCTGAAAGTGGCGTTGGACATACCTACCGGCCTGAACGGCGACACGGGCGAAGCAGATGCTTCGGCATTCCGCGCCGATATCACTTATACGTTTGCCGCTTTCAAACCCGCACACATCAGCGAAACAGGCAAGGCATTATGTGGTGAAATTGTGTGCGTAGATATTGTTTAGGCCGTCTGAAAAAGTTTTCCTGCCTGCGGTTTCAGGCTGATTCGCGCAAATAATCCTCTTTGCGGCTGCTTCTGCCGTACACCGCTTCGCGCGCCTGCCGCACGCACAAGCGGTTGTAGGTAACTCGCTGGTGCTGGTTGCCGTCGAACACCGAGATTTCGGCGGCCGGCGGCGGCGGAATATCGGCGGCGAAATTTTGTGCTACTGCCTGCCAATGCTGCCTGGCTATGTGCACCACCGCAAACATATCGGCGGCGATGCTCACCCCCACGGTGAATGTTTGGCCGGATATTTGCCGGCAGAAACCGGTGTCGGCAAAGAAACAGCATTCATGCTCGCCGTCGTAGCGGAACAGCTCGATTTTCACGGCATTCGGATCGGTAAACAATGCGCCGAACAGCCGTTCAAACAAAGAAGGCTGCATCACGCCGTCGCTAAGCATGCCGTAGAGATTGGCCAGCCAACGGGTGTAGCCTTCGGGCGAAAATGCAAACGTGCTCAATATACGCGCCAACCTCGGCTGCGGCCGCTGCGCAATCAGGGTAACAAACTCGCTGCCCACTTCGGGCAGTTGCGACAACACGGCTTGGTGCAGGCCGTGGGCGAACAGGGTGTTGTGGTTGTAGGGGTTGCGGAAAATACCCAACAATTTCAGCTGCAACACCCGCCATAATGCTTGCGGCGCCGGCTGCCTGCCGCTGCGCACGGTGCGCAGAAAGTTGCAGGCGTCTTCATAGCCGCTTTCGTGGCGGCTGAACCAGTTTTCCAGATTGTATTGGCTGCCGCCGTTGCCTTCCACAAACGACAGCGTGTAAAGATTGTTGGCTTCGAGATTGTTTTCGATGTTCACGCTTTCTGCCGAGCCTTTATAGGGCTTTTGAAACATAGAAAGCGCGAAGCGGTAAACGTTTTGGTTTTGCGGGTTAACATGACGGTTGAACGCATGCTGGCGCTGCTCGGTCTGCGCGATGAAGTGGTGGCCTTTGGTAACGTTGGCGGTAAGCAGCGCATAAGGCTTTTCTTCGCATTGCGGCGGCTCGCAGTCGCTTAAAATAAACGCTCTTTTCATGTTTTCAGACGGCCTCGGTCGGCAAGATGTACCCCATAATAACCGCACGGCAATAATCTGCAAATATCCGGCACAAAAAAACGGCCTGAGCAACTTGCGAAAATCTCAGGCCGTTTTGTATTCCGCAGGTTAATCAACCAAGTTCACCGTGCCGCGCATCATCGCCAAATGGCCGGGGAAGGTGCAGAAAAACTCATATTTGTTGCCGGCTGAAAATTTGCCGGTGTCCACTTTAACCGTGACCTCTTCGCCGCCGCCGATCAGCTTGGTGTGGGCAATAATGCGCTCGTCGCCTGCTTTGATGAAGTCGTTTTCAGCGCCTGCGGTTGCACCGTCTTTGGCCACGCCGTCCACATCTTCGGATTTCGCAATCACAAGGTCATGCCCCATGGCCGCTTTGGGCATGGTGCCCATATGCTTCAGGGTGATGGTGTATTCCTTGCAGCTTTTGCTGATGTTGATTTCGGTTTTGTTGTATTTCATATCGTCGCCGGCCTCAATCACCGTTTGACAGGCCGTGTCGGCAGAAGAAGCTGCGGCAGGCGCAGCATCAGATGCAGCCGGTGAAGATGCCGCAGACGCTTCGGCGGAAGCGGCCGAACCGGCCGGAGCAGATGCGGCGGGCGCGGCCGGCTCTTGCGAACAGGCCGACAAAGTTAAAGCAGCAGCAGAAATTAAAGCTAAATAAATTTTCATTATGGTTCCTTTGGTTAAATCCACATTATTCCGCCCCAACAGCAAACTGCCGTTGACGCACTATATTTCGTTGTTTGTACCGCCGGGCAGGGTTTATTTGCATATGGCAAATGAAAACGCACCAAGTTCCCTAACGGCGGTGGTTTTACGCCCGCAACGGCCGGCCCGGCTATATTTAGAGCGGCTATATAACGAACCGGTTTCCCGCATACCGGAAAATGTTGATCCGCTATATAATTCGCGAAGAGGCCGTCTGAACCCACACGAGAAATCCATGTCTGCATTTGCCGTTACCAACACCGTTTTAATCGCATTCTGCATTTTTCTGGCGCTGCTCGCTTGGTCGCGCGGCAAAGCGCGCAGCAAAGCCTATTTCGAGCAGATATGCCGCCATGCCGCCACCAAACCGTGGCTCGAAGCCAATCTCTCCGAAACCGAGTTGGACAATATCCGCAAAACGGCCAAACATTTCGGCATAGCGCAAACACAGGCCAAACAGCTGATCGACCGCTACCACCAAAACCGTTTGTAACCGCTTTCAATCAAAACGGCTTGAATGTTGCACCATTTAACCGCAGTTAAATTAACGCAACCTTAATAACTTCCAAAATAAAAGCAAAGGCCGTCTGAAAATCGCTTCAGACGGCCTCTTGGTGCCGGAAAGGCTTTACGGGTATATCGCAAAACCACTTACTTCATAACAGTTCAGTCATACCCGGACTTGACCCGAGTATCTCAATGTTGCTGAAACTCAAGATACTCGGGTCAAGACTGAGTATAGCGTATGTCATTTTTCTTAAATCAACTGGCTATATATACCGCTCACACTCCGGTCTGCAATTTTTCGACCGCCAACAAATAAGGCGGCCGGTTTTTGCGGTTGATAAAACCGTATTTCAACACGGCATATTGCCGTTGTGGCAAATCTGCCGCCCATGCTTCCACGGCATTTGCCTCTCTATATCCGGCATCGTGGCCGGGATAGAGCACCGCCGCCAGCAAGCCGCCCGGCTTCAACAGCGCCAATGCGGCATTCAAGGCGCGTATGCTGGTGTCGGCTTGGGTGGTTAACGTTTTATCGCCGCCGGGCAGCCAGCCGAAATTAAACACCGCCGCCGCCAACGGTTCGCCGATATATTCCGCCAATGTTTCATGCCCCGCACACACATACTCCACCTGCGCCTGTATGCCGGCATCCGCCAAGCGGGCGGCGGTTTGCACCAATGCCTGCCGCTGCACGTCAAACGCCCACACTTTGCCTTCCGCACCGACGCACTCGGCCAGCAGCAAGGTATCGTGGCCGTTGCCGGCGGTTCCGTCGAGCACGCTTTCGCTGGGGCGGATACTGCGGCGCAGCAAATCGTGGGTGAAAGGCAGAATATTGTTTAACAGCATCGAATGGCCGTCTGAAAACAGCGTGATAAAAAATACCTTACCGTGTAGGATTCGGTAAGGTATTTTTTGTGCCTGCCTTATTCGGCAGCCTGTTGGGTTTCCACTTGAACGGGGGCTGCGGCCTGAGATTGTTTGTGTTCGTGCTGCAAGCTCACCGCGCGTGCCGGAACAATGGTGGAAATGGCGTGTTTGTAAACCATTTGCGTTACCGAGGTGTTGCGCAACAACACAACATATTGGTCGAACGATTCAACCTGCCCCTGAAGTTTGATGCCGTTTACCAGATAAATGGAAACCGGCACGTGCTCTTTACGCAAAGCGTTCAAAAAAGGATCTTGTAACATTTGCCCTTTAGCGGTCATTTTTATACTCCGTTATTATGGTTTTGAAATATTCGGGAAAACACCTGCCGATTGTAGCCTTGAATGCGTTTTTTTACCAACCTTATTTCGGTAAGAATATGCAAACGTTTTCGGCCCTTTTCCGAAAAGCCTTTAGTTAGGATAGCAATACTGCGGTAAAGTTCAGTCGGTTACGCAGATATTCCGATAAAATGCCGACGGTCTAAACAGGCAAACCTGTTTTATGCCGCCGGCACAAAAGCAAACGGCTGCCCGGGCAGCCGTTTTCAACCTAAGCGTAAACGTGCTTCTTATTTGGCAGGTTTAGCAGGAGCTTCGGGAGCCGCAGGTGCAGAAGCGGCAGCAGCCGGACGCTCGAAGCCTTTGTCTTTCATGCAGGCATCGAAAGCAGCGCGGTCTTGGGTGTTGCCCACGGTTTGCTGGCACTCTTGCAGAGCTTGCTCAACGGTGATGTTAGCGGTTTCGGGCGCTTTGTCTTTGTTGCTGGAACAAGCGGTCAGAGCCAGGGTTGCAAAAGCGGCAGCGATTAATACTTTTTTCATGAATCAAATCCTTTCAATTGAAATGGTTTTCAGCCGCCCGTGAAGGGACGGGCAGGCATGAACGGCATAAAGCCATAAAGATGCAGAATGAGCTGCATTGTGTAGTCAGAGTGGCTTCGCCTTATTAAGTTTCCAAAAAATCGAAAGGAAATGCTAATATTTTTTTACGCAAAGCCGGTCGCGTGTTAAAAAAACAAATTATTTACAATAAAATGTTTTGGCAGTGAACTTTATTCAAGCCGCGCAAACAATCGAGGCCGTCTGAAACCTTATTTTCAGACGGCCTCTCAAGCAGATTTCACATTATGATGGGCAGAGCTTAGTCTGCAACCAGCACCACTTTCATCGCGCCGTTTTCGGCAGCGTGTTTGAACACATCATAGGCCTTTTCCAGCTCGCTGAATTTAAAACGGTGGGTGAGCATTTTGGTATAGTCCACCGAACTGGCCGAAATCGCTTTCATCAGCATTTCGGTGGTGTTGGCGTTAACCAAACCGGTGGTGATGGTGAGGTTTTTGATCCACAGTTTTTCCAGTTTGAAATCAACCGGCACTCCGTGCACGCCCACCACAGCCAGATTACCGCCGGGTTTCACAATATCTTGGCACATATTCCAGGTAGCGGGAATGCCCACCGCTTCGATAGCTACATCCACTCCGTCTTCGCCGACGATATCGATAACCTGTTTGGCCACATCTCCGGAGGCCGGGTTGATGGTGTGGGTGGCACCCAATTCTTTAGCCAGTTTCAGGCGGTTTTCGTCCATATCGCACACAATCAGCACCGAGGGGCTGTATAACTGCGCGGTCAATAATGCAGACATACCCACGGGGCCTGCGCCGGCGATAAATACGGTGTCGCCCGGCTTCACATCGCCGTATTGCACGCCGATTTCGTGGGCGGTGGGCAACGCATCGCTCAACAGCAGCGCCACTTCTTCGTTCACATTATCGGGCAGCGGGATCAGGCTGTTGTCGGCATAAGGCGTGCGCACATATTCTGCCTGCGTGCCGTCGATCATATAGCCGAGAATCCAGCCGCCGTTGCGGCAGTGCGAATACAGCTGGACTTTACAGTTGTCGCAGGTGCAGCATTTGCTCACGCACGAAATGATAACTTTGTCGCCTTTTTTAATATTTTTTACCGCCGAACCCACTTCTTCAACGATGCCGATGCCTTCGTGGCCGAGAATGCGCCCCGGTTCGATTTCGGGATTTTTGCCTTTCCAAATGCCCAAGTCGGTGCCGCAAATAGTGGTTTTCACGATTTTCACCACTGCATCGGTGGGGTCGATGATTTGCGGTTTGGGTTTTTCTTCAAAACGGATGTCGCCCGCGCCGTAATAAGCCATTGCTTTCATGTTTTATCCTCTCAAAGTTGTTTATTGGACGTTACTGCACTTCCGTTTATAGAGCAAACTTGCCTATACGTCAAGTTTATCATAAAAGATTCAATATGTTATGTTATAACAAGAAAAAATCGACATAATAAAACAGGCCGTCTGAACATTTCAGACGGCCTGCCCATAGTATTTGGGAGTGTAGTCGACCGCGTTGCGGCGGTATTTTTGGTTAAAGCCCGCTTCACAAGCCTTCTGACCACACGCCCCCTAAAACAATACAAAACAATACAACAATGCTTTAATCAAACTGCCCTACCCGGCCGTTTGCACCAATTCCAGCGAAGCGGCCAGCAACGACAGGCGCGCCATCACGCCGTACACATACAGGCGGTTGCACTCGCAATCCGGGTTGGCGGAATTGGTTTGCGGCACGCCCAACGAATCCCATTGGGCAAACACGCGTTTGCAGCGCTCTTCGCTACCCTCTTCCGCGCCCGCCACCGGAATCGCCTGGTTCAGCGGCACAAACACCATACCGCCCGCATTCAGGTTTTCATCGTTGGCGCGCCCTTCGTGCACGCGGAAAAAGCCGCCGATCACGAAACGGTCCATCATATACACCACCGGTTCGGAAACCGCACCGTCGAGTGTTTCATAAGTGTAGATGCCTTCCTGCACAATCACTTCGCTCACTTCCAAGCCTTCTTTGATTTTGGCCATTTTATTGCGGTTTTTACGGTTCAAGCCGCGCACTTCGTCGGCCGATTTCACGCTCATCACGCCCATGCCGTATGTGCCCGCATCGGCTTTCACAATCACAAAAGGCTTGTCGGTAATGCCTTTTTCATCATATTTGGCTTGGATTTTCGCCAACATACGCTCCACCGCTGCGGCCAGCGCGTCTTCACCTTCGCGTTCCTGAAAGTCCAGGCCGCCGATTTGCTCGAAATACGGGTTGATGTGCCACACGTCTATGCCCAGCAGTTCGGCAAATTCGGCGGCCACTTGGTCGTAGGCGGCAAAGTGTGCGGTTTTGCGGCGGGTGGTCCAACCGCCGTGCAGGGGCGGCAGCACGGTTTGTGCGATACCCTGTAAAATTTCCGGCACACCGGCTGATAAATCGTTGTTTAACAACACCAAACAGGGCGAAAAGCCGTCGGCCAGATGCACGCGTTCGCGGGTGCGCTGCAAAGGTTCGAGCAAAATTTTATCACCCAATGCGGTTTCAAACTCGGTGGCTTCGGTAATTTCGGGGTTCAGGCTGCCCAAGCGCACTTCAAAGCCCGCCGAGCGCAGAATATTGGCCAAGGCATACACATTTTGCAGATAAAACGTATTGCGGGTATGGTTTTCGGGCACAATCAGCACCGACTTGGCCTGCGGACAGGAACGCTCGACCGCGTCTTGCGCGGCGTGCGCCGCCAGTTGGATGAAATTCGGATTCAGGTTGTTGAAACCGCCCGGAAACAGGTTCATATCAATCGAAGCCATTTTATAGCCGGCGTTGCGGATATCGACCGACCCGTAAAACGGCGGCTTGTGCTGCGCCCACTGCTGGCGGAACCAAGCTTCGATTTTGGTTTGGTTGCTTAAGATTTTTCTTTCAAATTCTTGAAGTTGTGCAATATAAGCGCTAGACATCACGGGCAGCGACATGGTTTCCACCTAAATTAAAAATCATTAACCCCCGCATGATAGGTTTTTCAGACGGCCTATACAAGCACCAAGATGGTTTATCGATAGCATACGAAGTTATAAACAAGACAAAATGTCTAAAAATTTTAACCGATTTAGGCAAAAATCACGCCAAACAATTTTTTTAGACATTTTGCTTGCATTCCGCCCCGCAAATCGCTACCATCATGCGATATTTTCTTTGATAACAAAAGCACAAACCATGAAACCGCAAACCCTTTACGACAAACTCTGGAACAGCCACGTTGTGCGCGAAGAAGAAGACGGCACCGTCCTGCTCTATATCGACCGCCACCTTGTGCACGAAGTTACCAGCCCGCAGGCTTTCGAAGGCCTGAAAATGGCCGGCCGCAAACTGTGGCGCATCGACAGCGTGGTTTCCACCGCCGACCACAACACCCCCACCAACGATTGGGACAAAGGCATCCAAGACCCGATTTCCAAACTGCAAGTCGATACGCTAGACAGCAATATCAAAGAATTCGGCGCACTGGCTTATTTTCCGTTTAAAGACAAAGGCCAGGGCATCGTGCACGTGATGGGCCCCGAACAGGGCGCCACCCTGCCCGGCATGACCGTGGTGTGCGGCGACTCGCACACTTCCACCCACGGCGCATTCGGCGCGCTGGCGCACGGCATCGGCACTTCCGAAGTCGAGCACACCATGGCCACCCAATGCATTACCGCCAAGAAATCCAAATCCATGCTGATTAAAGTGAACGGCCGTCTGAAACCCGGCGTAACCGCCAAAGACGTGGCTTTATACATCATCGGCCAAATCGGCACCGCCGGCGGTACCGGTTATGCGGTTGAATTCGGCGGCGAAGCCATCCGCAGCCTGTCGATGGAAGGCCGCATGACCCTGTGCAACATGGCCATCGAAGCCGGCGCGCGCAGCGGCATCGTGGCGGTCGACCAAACCACCATCGATTATGTGAAAAACAAACCGCTCGCCCCCAAAGGCGAAGATTGGGAAAAAGCCGTGGCCTACTGGCAAACGCTGGTGTCCGACGAAGGCGCGGTTTTCGATAAAGTTTACGAGTTCGACGCTGCCGATATCGAACCGCAAGTAACTTGGGGCACTTCGCCCGAAATGGTGCTCGACATCAACGGCAAAGTACCCAACCCCGCCAACGAAGCCGACCCGGTCAAACGCAGCGGCATGGAGCGTGCGCTGGAATACATGGGCTTGGCCGCCGACACCCCGCTCAATCAAATCCCCGTTGACGTGGTGTTTATCGGCTCCTGCACCAACAGCCGCATTGAAGACTTGCGCGAAGCCGCCGCCGTAGCCAAAGGCCGCCAAAAAGCCGCCAACGTCAGCCGCGTATTGGTGGTGCCCGGCTCCGGCTTGGTAAAAGAGCAGGCCGAGCGCGAAGGCTTGGACAAAATCTTTACCGAAGCCGGCTTCGAATGGCGTGAACCGGGCTGCTCGATGTGCCTGGCCATGAATGCCGACCGCCTCGCGCCGCAGGAACGTTGCGCCTCCACTTCCAACCGCAACTTCGAAGGCCGCCAAGGCAATGGCGGGCGCACCCATTTAGTTAGCCCGGCAATGGCCGCCGCCGCCGCAGTTGCCGGCCATTTTACCGATGTGCGCAGTTTGTAAAGATATGCAGGCCGTCTGAAAAACTTTCAGACGGCCTGTTTCGGAAAATTGTTTTTTAGAACAAACTTTGGCATGATAATAAAGTGCAGTAATGCATATTGTACTTTCAAACCATTAGGAGCTTAAAACATGAAAAAACTCGTATTAGCCGCATTGGCCGCCATGGCTTTATTATCTGCCTGTAACACTGTATCAGGCTTCGGTAAAGACGTATCCAAAGCCGGCGACAAGCTTGAGCAATCCGCCGACCGCCACGCCCACTAATTCAACAGCATCAAATATCTTCACCCCCGCAACCGCTGTTACTGCGGGGGTATTTTTCAAACCGAAAGTACGAACATGAAAGCATTCACGCAAATCACCGCACTGGTTGCCCCGCTTGACCGCGCCAACGTCGATACCGACGCCATTATTCCCAAACAATTCTTAAAATCCATTAAACGCAGCGGCTTCGGCCCCAATGCCTTCGACGAATGGCGCTATCTCGATCACGGCGAGCCGGGCATGGACAACAGCAAACGCCCGCTCAACCCCGATTTTTCGCTCAACCAACCGCGTTACCAAGGTGCACAGATTCTGCTTACCCGTAAAAACTTCGGCTGCGGCTCCTCGCGCGAGCACGCCCCGTGGGCACTCGACGACTACGGTTTCCGCGCCGTAATCGCCCCCAGCTTTGCCGATATTTTCTTCAACAACTGCTACAAAAACGGCTTGCTGCCGATTGTGTTGAGCGAAGAAGAAGTCGACCAACTGTTTAAAGAAGTGGAAGCCAACGAAGGCTATCGGTTAGCTATCGATTTGGAAAAGCAAACCCTTACCACCCCAAGCGGCCAAACATTTACTTTCGACATTACCGAACACCGCAAACACTGCCTGTTAAACGGCCTCGACGAAATCGGCTTAACCCTGCAACACGCCGATGAAATCAAAGCATTTGAAGAAAAACGCAAAGCCTCACAGCCATGGCTGTTTAATGCTTGATTGTTAAGATAAAACACGCAGAACAAGACCTTTACAAAACTCTTTGAGGCCGTCTGAAGTATCCAGTTATCGTCATTCCCGCGTAGGCGGGAATCCAGCCTTAAAACCATCAAGTATTTTATTTCAATTACTTATGTAAAACGACTGGATTCCCGCCTACGCGGGAATGACGGGGTTTAAGCATTTCAGATGATTTTAAGGTATTGTTGTAAAAGTTTCAGGCCGTCTGAAAACTTGATATTTCAGACGGCCTGAGACCTTTTCAAAATTCCTTTCAGTATCTTAAAACCTCTGCGTCATGCTCGTGCTCAACTCGATCATCTTTGTTGTTTCAAAGGAAATAACAGATACTCGGGTCAAGCCCGAGTATGACAAAACATAAATAAATTCAGGATTAAAACGTATTTGGCAAAGGTCTCGGCCTAACTCAATATCTATCCCTATTTTTTACCGCCAATCTGCTCACATTTCCCTGTGGTGAGATAAGCTTGTGCGGAGGCCGCATCTTGGCATCGGTAAGCCTCACCGACACTATTCATCCACAACGCCAAGGTATAACCGCTATTTGCTTTTGGCGTAACCACCAAGCTGTAGCGCGAACTTTTGGTTGCGTCAGGCATAGCCACGGTTATATCGTAGCGGGCAACCAAATCCGGTTCTTTAAATAATCCGGATATGTGGCTTTCCAAATCGGTTTGCGAAGATAGCGAACCGGGTTCACTTACCCGCTTGGTTTTAATATTGTTATTGATATCCACCAATTCCGCGTGAGCATCGGTTAAATGTCCGCGTTCGATATAGTGGTTATACGACGGGTAAGCGATTGCAGCGAGAATACCGATAATGGCCACCACAATCATCAATTCAACCAAGGTAAAGCCTTGTGTTTGCCGTTTTAATTTCATATTTCGCCTATTTCTCCGCTTCTACATAAGACTGCAACATCACAACTGTGTTACTGTTTTTACCCCACGCCTTGGCAGTTACACGGTAGATTTCCGAACCATCAGGTTGCTGACTAATATATTCAATAATGTAACGAGGAGATTTTGCAGCTTCTCTTGCTGCTAATGTTCCGCTGCTATTATCTATGCATGACTCAGTTTTAGAAGTTCCACAGGTAGCACGCTCCCAAGCGGGTTTTGTACCAACACTACATAAAGCTTCTCCACACTCTTCCGTGAACTGGCTTGCCTCGAGATCATCGTCAGCAATTTTCTTCTCACCTGTTCGTAATGCGGCCTCAGCCAATGCCGTGGCATATTTATGATCGGCATCGTTGGTGCTGATACGCTGCTCAGTGTTATACGATTGCGTTACACTCACTACCAAAAAGGCCACCACGATCATCACCATCAACACAATAAACAGTGAAAAACCCTGCTGTGCCGATTTGGGTGTAGAAGTTATGAAAGGCTGCGGTTGGCGCATGTGTTTCCTCCCCTTATTGTTGCGTCGATAGTGTAGATTTGATTGGCATTCGCTGCGCCCCCGTTCAGATTGATGCGCACAAAAGCAGGAACCCTATTCAACTCGGTTGAGTATTGGAAAGTTTCAGTATGCCCTGCCCCATCAGGACAATTATTAACATAGAGATATCTGAAAGTTGCCCCTGTAACACCACTTACCAACAATTGGGGGTTACCCCATGAATCCCCATTCAACTGGAAACGGAAGAAACCTGTTTGTCCGCCGATAGAGCCGGTTGCGTACGCATGTACGGCATAACGCAAAACGGAAATTTCACTATCGTTTACCGTTGCTCCGCCCAATTCGCTCTTAATGGTTGCTGTCGCAGGCCGGTTATCATCTGCCGGTCGAACCAAAGCGTTGCATGTGCTAAACACCAAAGGTTCACCTACCGAAGGATTTTCACTGCCATAGATAAAGACCAAAGCATCAGAAGAAGCTGCAAAACCTGCCGGACTAAAATCAGCTCTAGCAATACTGCGGACAGGCATCAGGTTATCGGCATCGTTCTCCAATCTGAAAGCTTCACTACCGGAGGTATTTGTATTTTTATCACTAATGGTTCTGCTGCCCTTTTTGGCTTTTACTACTACCGCACTTCCGCTACCTATAGTTTCGGTATGTTTCTCAATATCGGCCATCATATTGAAGCAACCGAAGCCACCTGCCATGCGGGCATCGCGCACCACCATATTGGCAGCATTACGCAAATCCTGCTGTATGTTCATACGGCTGTCGGCGGCATTATTTAATTGGCGGGCGGTAAAATAACCTTTGCTCACGGCCACCAATACAATCATGCTTAATGCGCTGGCCACCAAAAATTCTATCAGGCTGAAACCCTTGATATTTTGTGTGCCCGTAATCAGTAGGTAATATTTTTTGTTTTTCATATTCACTCTTTTATCCGATTAATTTGGCATACGTGCTTCATAAGTATAGACCAACTTATTGTTATTACTTGCATTACTGTTTAACGTGTTTTCATTTGCTTTTTCCGTATCGACCTGCCAAAGCACTTTAATGAATAAAGGATCACCATCCCCGCCTGTACAATTGGTTTGTGTGCTACCATTAGCCGCTATCGCCATCGCCCTACCTGTTGTGTCGTTACAAATGGTGTATTTAATATCCGCATTTGGCAAAGCTCGAGCTAACGCATCTTCAAAACGCCCCAATTGATCTAATAACAAATCCCTTTTATCCATATTTGTAGCCGTATCTTGCTGGCACCATCCACTGGTTGCACATTTGCGCACTGTGTTATTATTGATTCTCGAATTTCTATAACTTAATGCCCTTGCTCCAGTAATAATTGCATCATATCTTTTTCTAACCCAGCCCGTTTCCTCCCCATTTACTCCTACTTCTACCGACAAAGTCGGGTTAATCTGCATCCCTTCCATCAGGTTCTGCACGGCTTGGGCGACAACGGTTTGGCTTTCGGCTTCGCGCACGCTGGATACGGTGCGCAATTGGGTGGCGAGCAATGCCAGCACACCGACGGCCAATGCGAACATGGCCACCAGCACTTCAACCAGCGTCATGCCGCTTTGGTTTTGTTTCAGACGGCCTTTGCTGCCCGCTGCTGTGCGGATTGCGGCGTTTGCGTGTGAATGGTTCGGGTATAAGGTTTTGCGCATATTTTCCCCATGCGGTTTTTATTTAAGGGTTAAGGCTTGGGTGAAACCGTATCTTTTGTGTTTAAGGCGACGGCTGTTCATCTTTATATTTGCACAGCTTGGCAATCGTTTCTGTTGCGCCGCTTTCGCATTTTCGCACCCTGCCGCTGCTGTCTATCAGCAAAATCGAAGCCCGTGATGCTTTGGTGTTGTCGTCTTTTGCGGCGGCATCGGTAACGGCAATTTTGACAAAACCGCCGCCTATGGTGAATGTGCCGTCTGTGGCGGCGGCGTGGCCGAATGTTCCATTAGGGTAAAATGCCCACACGGTATTGCTGTTTTGTTTTGTGCCGCTGAAGTTGTAGGTATTGAACTGATAGCTGGTGCGCTCTTCGTTTTGTGCGTTCAAAATAACGGTGCGCAAATCAATATCGGTGTTACGCGTATAACTTCCGTCTTTGTTGGTGTCGGCAAATGCCACCATGCCTTTGCCTGCATGGGCTGTGTTGCAGTAGAGATCGGGATTGCCGTCCACTTTAATTTGTGCGGGGCAAACATAAACCGGCAGATTCAAACGGACGGCTTCGCCGCGGGCGAAGCGCAGGAGATTGGCCACCTGCTCCGCCTGGCTGGCGGCTCGGCGGGAGGCTATCCATTGGCTCATATTGGGAAAGGCTATTGCGGCCATAATTGCCACGATAGCAATCACGATCAACAGCTCGGTTAAGGTGAAACCTTGGTATTTTGAACGCATGAGCAAACCTGACGACGTTGTTTGGGTAATGTGTTTTTTTAAGTTTTTCAGACGGCCTGATACAGGCCGGTTAATATTTAAGCGGTAATGCCATAAAAAACACCCGCGGCCAGCCACGGGTGTTTAATCTGCGATTGTGCAATCATGCCCCCGTTTATTCGGCCCTGCTCTTTGGCAGTTTTGTTTATTTTCGTTGCTTATTGTAAACGATAACGCGGCGGCATACCTAATAAAATATGAAATCCGCCTACTTGGCGGCGGAAATCTGTATCAATCTTCCATCATTGCAGCATCGGGTACATAGGCGGCATTTTCAAATTTGGTGAACTGGCCGATAAAGGTGAGAAACACTTTGCCCGTGGGGCCGTTGCGGTGTTTGCCGATGATACATTCTGCCAAACCTTTAAACTGGGTTTCGGCATTGTAGTATTCGTCGCGGTACATAAACATAATCAGGTCGGCGTCTTGCTCAATGGCGCCGGATTCGCGCAGGTCGGACATCATCGGCCGTTTGTCGGTGCGCTGTTCCACCGTGCGGCTCAATTGCGATAAGGCGATAACGGGCACTTGCAGCTCTTTGGCCAAAGCTTTGAGGGAGCGGGAAATTTCGCCCAGCTCGGATGCGCGGTTGTCGCTGCGGCCGGAGCCTGCCATCAGTTGCAGGTAGTCGATAACTATCAGGCCGAGCTTGCCGTTAAACTGGCGGGCAAGGCGGCGGGCGCGGGCGCGCAGTTCGAGCGCGGTTAAGCCCGGGGTTTCGTCGATAAACATGGGGGCATCGGAAAGTTTGACCACGGCATCGTTCAGACGGCCCCAGTGTTCGTCTTCCAAACGGCCGGTTTTGAGAACGTGCTGGTCGAGCCTGCCCACCGAGCCGAGCATACGCATTACCAGCTGTGCGCCGCCCATTTCCATAGAAAACACGGCCACGGGCAGTTTGGATTCCACCGCAACGTGCTCGGCGATATTGATGGAAAACGCGGTTTTACCCATAGACGGCCGGCCGGCCACGATAATCAGGTCGCCCGGCTGCAGGCCGGAGGTTTTTTTGTCCAAATCGATAAAACCGGTGGCAATGCCGGTTACTTCGTCGGGGTTGTCGCGCGAATAAAGCATATCGATGCGTTCGACCACTTCTTTCAAAAGTGCAGGCATCTCCAAAAAGCCCTGCTTGGATTTGGCCGTGCTCTCGGCAATCTGGAAAACCTTGTTTTCGGCTTCGTCGAGAAGCTGCCCCGCATCGCGGCCTTGCGGGTTGTAGGCGCTGCGGGCGATTTCGGTGCCCACCTCGGCCAGCTGGCGCATAATCGAACGTTCGCGTACGATTTCGGCATAACGGCGGATATTAGCGGCCGAAGGGGTGTTTTGCGCCAAGGTAATCAGATAGTTGAACCCGCCCGCAGCCTCCAGCTCTTCGCTGCGCTCCAAAGCCTCCTGCACGGTAATCACGTCGGCGGGTCGGCTTTCGTTAATCAGGTTGGCGATGCTGCGGAAAATCAGGCGGTGTTCGTGGCGGTAAAAATCTTCGGGGCCGACCACATCGGCGATTCTGTCCCACGCGGCGTTTTCGAGCAGCAGGCCGCCCAACACCGATTGCTCCGCCTCCATAGAATGCGGCGGCAGCGACAATGCGCTCACTTCGCGGTCTTCAGACGGCATCATATCGGTGTAATCGTTCATAGGTTTGGCCTTAGCGTTTGGGGAAGCCGTTTATTATAGCCGAAGGCGCGGCGCGGCGGTTTGGATAGTTATTCAAAATAAAAAAGCGGCAAACGGCGGTTAAAGCAGCAAGGTTTCTTCGCTATAAACAGCCAAGCGGTGCTATACTCACGCCCGTTTTAACCGATTTGAAAAAGGAAACATCATGGCTGATTTCAACAAAATCCTCACCCCCGGCGATGTGGACGGCGGCATCATCAATGTTGTAAACGAAATTCCCGCAGGCAGCAACCATAAAATCGAATGGAACCGCAAACTGGCGGCTTTCCAGCTCGACCGCGTGGAACCCGCGATCTTTGCCAAACCCACCAATTACGGCTTTATCCCGCAAACTCTCGACGAAGACGGCGATGAGTTGGATGTTTTGCTGGTTACCGAGCAGCCTTTGGCCACCGGCGTGTTTTTAGAAGCGAAAATTATCGGCGTGATGAAGTTTGTCGATGATGGCGAAGTGGACGATAAAATCGTGTGCGTGCCCGCCGACGACCGCAACAACGGCAACGCCTACAACAGCTTGGCCGACCTGCCGCAGCAGTTGATCAAGCAAATCGAGTTCCACTTCAACAATTATAAAGCCCTGAAAAAACCCGGCTCCACCAAAGTGGAGCACTGGGGCGACGTGGAAGAAGCCAAAGCGGTGATCAAAGAATCTATCGAACGTTGGAACAAACAGGCTTAAAACCCATGCTGCGGCAGGCTCCGCAAAACAAACCTTAATCTTAAAGAAAGATACCCGGATTATCCGGGTATCTTTTTGTTTATTGAATTACCAAACCTGCAAGCGTTTGCGCCCCATCGCGACTGGGATTTAAACAGCCTGAAGCTCTGCAAAAATCGCTTGGTTTTTAAAGTCTGAGACCTTTGCAAAATTCACTGCCAACTAACAAAACCTGCTCCGTCATTCCCGCGTAGGCAGAAATCCAGGCGCCAGGCATTCAAGCATTTGTTTAATTGATACTTTAATGTTTCCATCTGGATTCCTGCCAACGCGGGAATCACGGAATTTAAGCATTTCAGACGGCCTTTAAGGTATTTTGCAAAGATCTCACTCTCAAAATACCCAAACAGATTTAGGCCGTCTGAAAGAATAACTCCGCAACACCTTCAAGAAAACGCCGAGGCTAATTCCTGCCGCATTTTATCGATAACGGCTTTATAGTCGGCCTGGCCGAAAATCGCCGAGCCGGCCACAAACGTATCTGCGCCTGCCGCCGCAACGGCGGCGATGTTGTCGGTTTTAATGCCGCCGTCCACTTCGATCGCAATTTTTCTGCCGCTTTCACCTTCATACATATCGAGCAAATCACGCACTTGGCGGATTTTCACCAACGTTTGCGGAATAAAGCTCTGCCCGCCGAAACCGGGGTTAACCGACATCAGCAGCACCATATCCAACCTGTCGAGTACATTTTCCAACACATAAACCGGCGTGGCCGGGTTCAATACCAGCCCTGCCCGGCAGCCGGAATCTTTAATCAGGCTCAGGCTGCGGTCGATGTGGCGGCTTGCTTCGGGGTGGAACGTGATAATGTCGGCTCCGGCCTTGGCAAACGACAATATCAAATCGTCCACCGGCTCCACCATCAGGTGCACGTCTATCGGCACGGTGCTGTAAGGTTTGAGGGCGGCACACACCATCGGGCCGAAAGTAAGGTTGGGCACATAATGGTTATCCATCACATCGAAATGGATAAGGTCGGCACCCGCTTCGATAACGCGTGTAACTTCCTCGCCCAAACGGGCGAAATCAGCCGATAAGATACTCGGAGCGATACGGAACTGTTGCACGATTGGTTTTCCTTCAAGTGTTTTTTGTTTCAGACGGCCTCTGATTTGAAAAGTTCAAATCACGCCGATTACAATATCAGCAATTACAATATACTGTTTTCAAAACAAATTTTAAATAAAATTTCTTTGTCATTAACGAATGTTAACTGTGATTATACCGCGCTTCACATACATATCCGCTAATATTTTGCGAATATTGAAATTTGGGAAAACAATATGCTTATCACAATAAAGTTTAACCTTCTGCTGCAAGCTGCCGCGCTCGGCGGCTATCTGCTGTTTTTGGGCGCAACCTATGCCCAAGCCTCTCCGATGACCCGCCTTGACGATTTCCACCCCAATTGCGATGTGCGCCCGTTGGGTTTGAGCTATGCCCAAACCAACGAATTGCGCAGTATCCGCAAAGAATACAAAAAAGCCATCGAAAAAGCCTTGCGGAAAGACGAACGGGTGAACAAAAACCGCCGCCGCGATATTATCAAAATCCTTTCCAGCGACAAATTCAATGCCGACGATGCGCGCGATTATGTAGAAAACCGTTATCTTTCCGGTATGGATTTTGCGGTTGACGAATTATCCATCCAACACCGTTTTTACAAACTGCTCACGCCGTCGCAACGGCAATACTGGCTGAATGCCTGCCTGCGGTAATTTACCGCCTTTTCTATCAAACTGTTTCCCAAATGAGCAAAAGGCCGTCTGAAAATTTTCAGACGGCCTGAGACCTTTGCAAAATTCAAATTACTATCTAAAAAATCTGAACTCCGTCATTCCCGCGTAGGCGGGAATCCAGACGCTTGGCATCTAAGTATTTGTTTAATCAATGCTTCAATATTTCCATCTGGATTCCCGCCTACGCGGGAATGACGGAATCTAAGCATTTCAGACGGCCTTAAGGTATTTTTGCAAAGGTCTCGGCCTTTTTTCAGCACAACTGCCCTATTCTTCCCGCTCCGCACCCAAAATCATCGAGCCGATGCCCGAATCGGTGAAGATTTCCAACAGCAGCGCATTCGGCACGCGCCCGTCGATGATGTGGGTGGCTTTCACGCCGTTTACCGCCGCTTCCACCGCCGAGCTGATTTTCGGCAGCATACCGCCGTAGAGCGTGCCGTCGGCAATCAAATCGTCGATACGTTTCGGGGTAAGGTTGGTGAGCAGGTTGCCGTTTTTGTCGAGCACACCGGTGATATTGGTCATCATTAAAAGTTTTTCGGCATTCAGCTCTTCGGCCAGCTTGCCTGCCACCAAATCGGCATTGATGTTGAAGGCTTCGCCGTTACGGCCCACCCCGATGGGGGCCACCACGGGAATATGGCCGTAAGCGATGATGCTTTTAATCAGCGAGCAGTCGATGCTTTCCACCACGCCCACTTGGCCGATGTCCACACCGTTGCGCTCGGGCGTGTTGATAAACAGTTTTTTGGCGCGGATAAAATGGCTGTCGCGGCCGGTAACGCCCACGGCTTTGCCGCCGTGCTGGTTGAGCAGCGACACGATTTCTTTGTTTACATGGCCGCCCAGCACCATTTCCACAATATCCATGGTTTCGCTGTCGGTAACGCGCATACCCTGCACAAACGTGCCTTCTTTGCCCACTTTGTTGAGCATATCGTTAATCTGCGGGCCGCCGCCGTGCACGATCACCGGGTTGATGCCCACCAGTTTCAGCAGCACCACATCTTTGGCAAACCCTTCTTTCAGCTGCGGGTCGGTCATGGCATTGCCGCCGTATTTGATAACGATGGTTTTGCCGGAAAAACGGCGGATATACGGCAGGGCTTCCGATAAGATTTCGGCCTTTTGCGCCGCGCTGATATGCTGCGTATCACTCATGATTTTCCCTTTGAATCATTGGTTTCAGACGGCCTATGTTATACCAATCCGAAAAAATAAGCTAACGGCCCGAAAACCGGCCTGTTTTCAAAATAAAAAAGTACTGTTGCATTCCGGCCAATAGACGGGGCAATTCACGTTTTCAGACGGCCTTTTTACATTTCGGTTACTGCAAATTGCATAGAAAACCACGATAATGCCGCCGTTCGCAAACAATCTGATTTTTTTTGGAAGCCTTATGAAAAAATTATCCAAACTCATCTTCGCCGGCCTGGCCTTGGCCGCCGCCTTTTCCGCACAGGCCGAAACCCGCGCGGTTATCGACACCAATATGGGCAAAATCGAGCTGGCGCTGGACGAAAAAAAAGCCCCGAAAACCGTGGCCAACTTCAGCAACTATGCCAATAAAGGCTTTTACAACGGCACTATTTTCCACCGTGTGATTGACGGCTTTATGATTCAGGGCGGCGGCTTTACGCCCGACATGACTCAAAAAGCCACCGAAAAAGCCATCGCCAACGAAGCCGACAACGGCCTGAAAAACACCGTCGGCACCATCGCCATGGCGCGCACGGCCAATCCGAATTCCGCCACCAGCCAGTTTTTCATCAATTTGGCCGACAACGACTTTTTAAATTTCAAAAGCAAAACCACTCAAGGTTACGGCTACACCGTATTCGGCAAAGTGGTTTCGGGCATGGACGTGGTCAACAAAATCGCCAAAGTGAAAACCACCGATCAAGCCTACCATCAAAATATTCCCGTGCAGCCCGTGGTTATCCGCAACGTAACGATTGTGAAATAGGCATACTCCGGCTTATTGCGCCGTTTCCCATGCAAAACGAAAAGCGGGCTTTTTGCCCGCTTTTCGTTTTGCGTAGATACTTCAGACGGCCTTGCCCTTTGCAAGTCGTTCAGGCCGAGACCTTTGCAAAAATACCTTGAGGCCGTCTGAAATGCTTATTTCCCGTCATTCCCGCCTACGCGGGAATCCAGCTTTTAAACTATCAAGTATTTTATTTCAATAACTTATGAAAAAACGACTGGATTCCCGCGTAGGCGGGAATGACGGGAAATAAATTTTTTGTAATGTTTTTTCAATTTTGCAAAGATCTCAGGCCGTCTGAAAACGCCTATTCTCTCAGTGGTGCAGAATTTTCGATAAAAACTGCTGCGCACGCTCGCCGCGCGGGGTGGTGAAGAAGGCTTCGGACGTGGTGTCTTCTTCAATGCGGCCCTGATCCATGAAAATCACGCGGCTGGCCACTTGGCGGGCGAAGCCCATTTCGTGGGTAACACACATCATGGTCATGCCTTCTTTGGCCAAACCCACCATTACGTCCAGCACTTCCTGCACCATTTCGGGGTCGAGTGCGGAAGTGGGCTCGTCAAACAGCATCACAATCGGATCCATGCTCAGTGCGCGGGCAATCGCCACACGCTGCTGCTGGCCGCCTGAAAGCTGTGCGGGAAACTTGTGTGCGTGGGCACTCAAGCCCACGCGGTCGAGATAGGCCAAACCTTTCTTTTCGGCTTCTTCTTTGCTGCGCCCGAGCACTTTGATTTGCGCCACGGTTAAATTGTCTTTAATCGAAAGATGGGGAAACAGCTCGAAATGCTGGAACACCATGCCGACGCGGCTGCGCAGCTTGGGCAAATGGGTTTTTGGGTCGGCCAGCGACGTGCCGTCCACCACGATATCGCCTTTCTGAAACGGCTCCAGCCCGTTCACACATTTGATCAGAGTGGATTTGCCGCTGCCCGAAGGGCCGCACACCACCACCACGTCGCCTTTCTGAATCGACGTCGAACAATCGGTCAGCACTTGGAAATCGCCATACCATTTGTTGACGCCTTGAATATCAATCATGGGTTTGTTGCTCATACTTTTAACCTTTGTTGCAGTTTTTTCACGCCGAACATGGCCACTGCGCTAATCACGAAATAAACGGCTCCGGCCAACAGAATATAAGGGGTCAGCAGGTTCATCAGGTCACCACGCACATAATTGGCACGGAAGAAATCCACCAGGCCGATAGCCGCCACCAGTGTGGTGTCTTGAAACAGAATAATGCTCTGCTGCAAAATCAGCGGCAGCATTTTGCGGAATGCCTGCGGCAGGATCACCAGGCGCATGGTTTGGCCGTAGGTCATGCCCAGCGCATAGGCGGCGTTAAACTGGCCCTTGGAAATCGACTGGATACCGGCGCGCACCACTTCCGAAAAATAGGCGGCCTCAAACAGCATAAATGCCACCGCACAGGAAGCGAAAGCCACATCGATGGTTAGATAATCGCCGGTAATCAGGCTGTATATCATCGGCACGGCATAATAAAACCAAATCAGCACCAGCAGAAGCGGCACGGAGCGGAAATAGTTAACATAGGTTTTGGCCAGAAACGACAACCAGCCGAATTTAGACAGCCGCGCCAAAGCCAGAAGCGTGCCGATAACGATACCGCCCACCACACCGAAGGCCAGCAGTTTCAAAGTTACGCCCAAGCCCTGCATCAGGCCGGGCATGGCGGCGGATAATTCGCTCATACTCAATCCGAACATTATTTATTACCCTCCGACATCAAACCGGGCACACGCAGACGGCGTTCCAAACGGGTCATCAGCATCAGCAGCGTGACGTTGACCGCCATATAGATCAAAGTGGCGTAAGTGTAGATTTCTAGGTTGCTCTGAGTGTATTCGGCAATGGTTTTAACTTGCGAAATCAATTCCGAAACGCCCACCAGCGAGGCAATCGAGGCGTTTTTGAAGCAGTTGGTCAGCTCCGAACCCAGCGGCGGCAGAATGGTTCGAAATGCCTGCGGCAGCAAAATTTCCCGATACACCTGCTTGGTGCGGAAACCTAAAGCATAAGCCGCCTGCGCCTGCTCTTTGGGCAAGGCCTGAATACCGGTGCGCACCTGTTCGCAAATCCGCGCGGCGGTAAACAAGCCCAAACCCACGCTGGCCGAAATCATGGCCGAAGTGTTCGGCGCCAAACCGAAAAACCACCATTGCTTCAAACCTTCGGGGAAAAAGTTGGGGATAACGTAATACCAGATAAAAAGCTGGATCAGCAAAGGCACATTGCGAAAAAGCGTAACGTAAGCCGAAGCGATACGGTTGAGACCTTTATGCGGCAGCGTGCGCATAATGCCCAAGAGCGTGCCCAACACCATCGCAATCGTCCAAGCCACCGCGCCGATGGCAAACAGCCACAGCAGGCCGGTAACCACCCAGTTGAGGTAGATTTCATTACCGATGCCCGTTTTGTCCCACAAAACGCCCCAGTTCCAAACATAATTCATAATACGTTCCTACCGAGAGAGGCCGTCTGAAAACAGTTTCAGACGGCCTCTTCTGTTTCACACGATACCGGCCATGATTATTCGTCGGCCGCTTTGTCGTTCGGATTGGCGATGATCTCTTTCATCTTATCCGACATCGGGAATTCCATATTCACGTTTTTCGGCGGAATCGGCTGCTCGAACCACTGAGCATACATCTTGTTTACTTCGCCCGATTTGAACATTTCCGAGAGCGTATCGTTAACCACTTTTTGGAACTCGGCATCGCCTTTGCGCATCATGCAGCCGTAATTCTCATACGACATCGGCGTGCCGACGATTTCCCATTTGGCAGGATCAGCCGATTTCGCACGCGCACCGGCCAGCAGCACATCATCCATCATAAAGGCTTGGGCACGGCCGTTTTGCAGCATCAAAAACGATTCGCCGTGGTCTTTGGCCGAAATCACATTGATGCCCGCTTTGTTTTTATCGTTGTATTCCTTCAACAGGCGCTCGGAAGTGGTGCCCGACGTGGTTACCACGGTTTTGCCTTTCAAATCGGCATAATCCTTGATGCCCGTGGCTTTATCGGTCAGCAAGCGGGTTCCCACTACGAAGAAGTTGTTGGAAAATTGAACCTGCTTTTGGCGCTCGAGATTGTTGGTGGTCGAACCGCACTCCAAATCCACCGTGCCGTTTACCACCAAAGGAATGCGGTTTTGCGAGGTAACCAAGTTGTAGCGCACTTTCAAATCAGGCAGGTTAAGGTTCTTTTTCAGCGCCTCAACCACTTTCAACTGCAAATCGTGGGCATAACCGATGGGTTGGTTGGGATTGTCTGCAATGTAAGAAAACGGAATCGACGCATCGCGGTGCCCCAAAACAATGGTGCCTGATTTCTTGATTTTATCGATCGTGCTGCCTGCCGCTGCTTGATCCGGCGCCGACGAACCTTCTTGGGCGGCTCCAGCCGTTTTGTCACCGCCGCCGCAGGCTGCCAGCGACAATGCGAGCAAACAAGCCAAGCCCAGCGGTTTAAGTGTATTGGTTGCCATGTTGTGACTCCTTGGAAAACTCAGATAAAAATAGAATGTTAATATCCGCAGCGGCTTTTACTGCCTTTGCAGCCTTAGCTATAGTTTCACACCACCCGAACGATTGTCAACAATCATACACTTATTAACAAAAATAAATTTCCAGAAAATTTTTGAATTCCAATTTAAATTTAAATATTTCAATTAATAACAAACACTTATAAAAATATTAATTTTAATAGGCCATAACCCACCTCAACCGGCCGCTTTTAAACCCCGGCCATCATCAAACAGGCGTTAACAGAGCCTCAAGCCACACGAAACGTTTCCCAAACCTTTTTATGTTACGATAACCGTTCCCATTTAAACTTCCTTTTTTTTTGGAGACCGCCATGAAAAAAGCCCTGCTGGCTCTTTGTTTAACTGTTGCAACCGCCACCGCCGCCGCTGCCGCCTATAAAATCGACAGCAACCACGCCAACGCCCGCTTCGCTATCGACCACTTCGGCACCAGCACCAACACCGCCGGTTTCTATAATCTAAGCGGCGATATGCAGTTTGACCGCAAAGCGAAAACCGGCTCCATCGACATTAAAATTCCGGCCAATACCATCAGCTCGAACAACACCCAGTTCGACAACCACCTGAAAAGCGCCGATTTATTCAATGTTGCCCAATACCCGGAAATCCGCTTCCAATCCACCCGCTTCAATTTCAAGGGCGACAAAGTCAGTTCGGTAACCGGCAACCTCACGCTTTTGGGTAAAACCGCACCCGTTACATTGAAAGCCACGAAGTTCAACTGCTATCAAAGCCCCATGCTGAAAACCGAAGTATGCGGCGGCGACTTCGAAGCCGTTATCGACCGCACCAAATGGGGTATGGATTATTTGGTTTCGGCAGGCGTGAGCAAAAACGTGAAGCTGAATATCCAAATCGAAGCAGCCAAGCAGTAACGGTTGCCTCTTTTCAGACGGCCTCTTCACTGCCGGATTTAAAAGTGAAACACGTCGGAATATTCATGGTATTCCGACGTGTTTTTGATAACATGAAAATCATCACGGATAGAAATCTTTGCGAAATCAAATTCTTTTGCAACACAAAGATTTCGGGGCAAGCCCAGCCATAACACGAAGGCTTTAAAATACCGGCATGAGTTTTGAAAAGCTTCGGATCAATGATATTCGGAGCACTATCGTTTTCCATACCGCTTCGGTAATTTTTTGAAATCACGCAACACAATATAAAAGGCCGTCTGAAAACTTTTCAGACGGCCTCGATAATATGTGATCAAACAGCCTTTTACTCGGCAGCAGCCACTACGGTAACGTTGATGGTTGCAACGGCATCGGTGTGCAACGCCACTTCAACTTCGTATTCGCCTACGGCTTTCAGCGGGCCGTTGGGCAGGCGTACGTTGGATTTGGCGGCTTCGACACCTGAAGCAACGATGGCGGCGGCGATGTCGGCATTGGTAACGGAACCGAACAGACGGCCGTCAACACCGGCTTTTTGGGCGATGGTAACGGTTTGGCCGTCGAGTTTTTCCTGACGGGCTTTGGCATCGGCCAAAATTTCGGCTTGTTTGGCTTCCAGCTCGGCGCGGCGCGCTTCGAATTCTTTCATATTGGCTTCGGTAGCGCGTTTAGCTTTGCCCGAAGGAATCAGGAAGTTGCGGGCATAACCGTTTTTCACGGTTACAACATCACCCAGATTGCCCAAGCCACCGATTTTTTCTAACAGAATAATTTGCATGGTGTGAATCTCCGTAAATTATTTATGTTGGTCGGTGTAAGGCAGCAAAGCCAGGAAACGGGCGCGTTTCACAGCGGTAGCCAATTGGCGCTGGTAGTGCGCCTTGGTGCCGGTGATGCGGGCCGGAATGATTTTGCCGTTTTCGGAAATGAAGTCTTTCAGCAGATCAACTTGTTTGTAATCGACTTCTTGGATTTTTTCAGCCGTAAAACGGCAGAATTTTCTACGTTTGAATGATTGACGAGCCATGTCGTTTAACCTTTATATTCTTTAATGTTTTGTATCCGCAGCACCGGTTTGTTGTAACGCTGGCTTTTTTGTGCCAGAAAACCGCTTACTTCGACTACGGTTTGTTCGCGGTACTGCCAACTGGGCGCATCCTTACCGATGATTTTGGCGGGCATTTCGAGCTTCACCAAACATTGCTGCCCGTTTTCCCGTTGCCAGGATTCGTGCACCAGCACGATGTCTAAAACAGGAATGCCGGCGGGCGTATATCGCAGTTCGCCGCATCGGGCAATTTGTGCGGTAAGGGTAAAAAGATTATCCAATCTTTAAATTACGCTTCGGCGGTTTCTTCTTTAGCCGCGCTGCCGCCTTCGAGCAGGTTTTTAGACTTCTCGTCTTTCAGCATCGGAGAGGCTTCGGTTACGGCGTGTTTGGTTTTGATGGTCAGATGGCGCAGAACGGCATCGTTGAAGCGGAAAGCGGTTTCCAGCTCATCAACCACTTCGGGCGAAGTTTCGATGTTCATCAAAACATAGTGTGCTTTGTGGATTTTGTTGATCGGGTAAGCCAGTTGGCGGCGGCCCCAATCTTCAAGGCGGTGGATTTTGCCGCCGGCTTCGGTAATCATGGTTTTATAACGTTCAACCATGGCGGGCACTTGCTCGCTTTGGTCAGGGTGAACGATAAACACAACCTCATAATGACGCATGTTATCTCCTTACGGTTTAAAACAGCCTTCGGCCATGCGAAAAGCAGAAGGCAAGGTTGGAAAGCGCGAGATTATAACGGGCTTGCAAAGATAAAGCAAGCCGCCGTAAAAAGTACACATAGCATTTCCATTTCGCAGACGGCCTCGGTGCATACGGAAAAACTAGCTAAAAACAGGCTATAATTTGAGATGCATCTAAAAAGTTACCATTCGCCGCGTTTGATTTTGTCGATCCGGCGGCGGTCGCGCTTGGTTGGGCGGCCGTCGGGATAAGCCGCACTGACGCGGCTTGCCTGGTCGAGCAGCTTCTGCTCTTCGCGGCGGCGGGCGGTTTCCTGATCTTCTTCATACAGCATACGCGCTTCGGGCGCGGGCCTGCGTTGGTGGTTGAGCGCCAACACCTTGATTTTATAAGGCAGCGAATTGAGCGTTAAATCCAACACGTCGCCCGCGCTGATGTTTTTGCTGTTTTTCACCTTCGCCCCGTTAACCTGCACCCGCCCCAGCTCGATGTGTTTCTGCGCCAGCGCGCGGGTTTTGAAAAAGCGTGCCGCCCACAGCCACTTATCGAGGCGCATGGCGGCTTTGTCGTGAGCATTGTCCATAATAGTGCCGTATTGATTGATGTGCGGCCGAGTTTAGCATAAGATACGCAATCCTATCGGGAGCTTTTGCACTAAATCAGGTTCCCGCCGATAAACAGGAATTTCTAAAGCAGATGCCGTCTGAAAGCGCGGCGGCCGGAATATCGCGGTATAACCGGAGCGCGAAAGCTTCGGAGATTTCACGATATAGCGAATCCAATTACTTCGGTACAAGGCAGCAAGCCGCAGCCAGTACGGCAAGGCGCAGCAACGACGTAACGGAGTAAGCGGATTCACGATAGATGCTGCCAAAGCCCTTTCCTTAGCGTATCATTACGTTTGAATCCTACTGAATCAAGAGCATAATTATGAAACCCGTTTTTCTGGATTTTGAACAACCTATCGCCGAATTAACCAAAAAAATCGACGAATTGCGTTTTGTGCAGGGCGAATCCGCCGTGGATATTTCCGAAGAAATCACCCGCCTGCAAAAGAAAAGCGCCGACCTTACCAAATCGATTTTCAACAAACTCACCCCCGCACAGGTGTCGCAAGTATCGCGCCACCCGCAACGGCCCTACACCCAAGACTATATCGACGCCATTTTCACCGATTTTGAAGAGCTGCACGGCGACCGCCATTTTGCCGACGACCATGCCATTATCGGCGGCCTGGCGCGTTTCAACGGCCAAAGCGTCGTGGTGATCGGCCACCAGAAAGGCCGCGACACCAAAGAAAAAATCCGCCGCAATTTCGGTATGCCGCGCCCCGAAGGCTACCGCAAAGCCCTGCGCCTGATGCAGCTGGCCGAAAAATTCCACCTGCCCGTGATGACGTTTATCGACACCCCGGGCGCCTACCCCGGCATCGGTGCCGAAGAGCGCAACCAATCCGAAGCCATCGGCCGCAATCTGTATGAATTAACCAAACTGCGTGTGCCCGTTCTGTGCACCATCATCGGCGAAGGCGGTTCCGGCGGCGCGTTGGCGATTGCCGTGGGCGATTTTGTGAACATGCTGCAATATTCCACCTATTCGGTGATTTCGCCCGAAGGCTGCGCGTCTATTCTGTGGAAAACCGCCGAAAAAGCCCCCGATGCCGCACAGGCTTTGGGCATCACCGCCAAACGCCTGGCCGAACTGAACCTGATCGACCGCATCATCGAAGAGCCGTTGGGCGGCGCGCACCGCGACCACGCGGAAATCACTAAACGCGTGAAAGACGTGCTCACCGAACAATTGCGTACCGCGCAAGATATGCCGATGGCCGACCTGCTCACCCGCCGTTTCGACCGCATCATGGCCTACGGCCAGTTTACCGAAAAATAAACCGCCCGATAAAAACAAGAGCAGGCCCGATGCCTGCTCTTTATTTTTCAGACGGCCTCGATTGCTTTTTAGCGGTATTTGCATTCACAGCATTTGCCTTACTAAAACATTACAAGCCATCTAGGCCGTCTGAAACATCCGATTATCGTCATTCCCGCGCAGGCGGGAATCCAGTTGCTTTTTTATAAGATATTGAAATAAAATAATTAATTGTATTAAGACTAGGTTCCCGCCTGCGGGGGAATGACGAGACGCAAACATTTGCAGGTTTGAATTGGTTTTTTTGCAAAAGCCTCGGCCTTGTGATCACTTTATTGAATTATTTGCTATCACAGTATTTGCATCCATAAAAACAGGCCGTCTGAAACCCTACCGACCAACGCTTTTCCCGGGCAATAATGCTACAATAACGGCCACTTACCACCTATAAATCAATCACAACGAGGATAACGCAATGGATTACGCCGCAATCTGCCGCGGGCTGAAGCAAGAGCTGTTCGGCGGCTGGAAACCCTTTGAAGTGCTTTGGCTGGCCGCCTTTCTCATCGCCCAGATTTGGGCCTACACCCAACAGCCTGAATCGTGGCTGGCCATGATTGCCGGCATCTCCGGCATCATCTGCGTGGTATTCGTGAGCAAAGGCAAAATCAGCAACTACTTCTTCGGCCTGATTTTCGCTTACAGCTATTTCTACGTTGCCTGGAAAGCCAACTTTCTCGGCGAAATGAACACCGTGCTCTATGTTTACCTGCCCGCGCAGTTTATCGGCTACTTCCTGTGGAAAAGCAATATGCAGCAGGAAGCCGGCGGCGAGGCGGTTATCGCCAAAAAACTCAGCGCCAAAGGCTGGGTTGTGCTGCTCTCCGCCATCGCGCTGGGCACCGCCGCTTTCGTGCAGGTGCTCAAAGCCCACCAGGGCAGCTCGGCGGGCTTGGACGGGTTAACCACCGTGCTGGTGGTGGCCGCCCAGCTTCTGATGATTCTGCGCTACCGCGAACAATGGGCTTTATGGATTGTGCTCAATATCTTGTCTATCGTTTTATGGGCGGAAAACCCTTCCATGTATCTGATGTACGGCGCGTATCTGCTCAATTCGCTCTACGGCTATTACAACTGGTCCCGGTTACAGCAACTGCAACGCTAAAGGTTACCCAATGAACATCTCCCCTATTTCCGAAATCCTCGCCGACATCAAAGCCGGCAAAATGGTGATTATCACCGACGCCGAAGACCGCGAAAACGAAGGCGATTTGGTGATGGCCGCCCAATTCGTTACCCCGCAGGCCGTCAACTTCATGATTAAGCACGCCCGCGGCCTCGTTTGCCTGCCGATGAACGACGAGCTGGTCGACCGCCTCAAGCTGCCGCAGATGACGCAGAAAAACGGCGCCCAATACGGCACCAACTTTACCGTGTCCATCGAAGCCGCCCACGGCATTTCCACCGGCATTTCCGCCGCCGACCGCGCGCTTACCATTCAGACGGCCGTGTCGCCTACCGTCAAACCCGAAGACATCGTCCAGCCCGGCCACATCTTCCCCCTGCGCTCGCAAAAAGGCGGCGTGCTCGTGCGCGCCGGGCACACCGAAGCCGCCGTCGATCTGGCGCAGATGAGCGGCCTGATTCCCGCCGGCGTGATTTGCGAAATCCTCAACGACGACGGCACCATGGCGCGCATGCCCGAACTGATGAAGTTCGCCGAAGAGCACAACCTCAAAATCGGCACCATCGCCGACTTAATCGAATACCGCAGCCGCACCGAAAGCCTGCTCGAAGAAATGGGCGACACCGCCGTGCAAACCCCGTGGGGCGAATTCCAGCAACACGTTTATGTCGACAAACTGTCGGGCGAAACCCATCTGGCGCTGGTGAAAGGCGAAATCCACCCCGAAAAAGAAACCCTCGTGCGCGTGCACGAACCGTTTTCGGTGATGGACTTCCTTCAGGCCGACCCCAACCACTCCTGGCCGCTGCCCGCCGCGCTGCAACGCATCCGGCAGGCCGAAAGCGGCGTGATTATCCTGCTGCACCGCACCGAAGACGGCAGCGCCCTGCTCGACCGCACGCTGCCGAAAAACAGCTTCCAAGTGAAAAAATGGGACAAAAAAACCTACGGCATCGGCGCGCAGATTCTCGCCGGCCTCAACGTGCAGAAAATGCGCGTGATGGGCAAACCCTCTTCCATGAACGGGTTAACCGGCTTCGGGCTGGAAGTAACGGGTTTTGAAGAAGCCGCAAACGCATAAATAAATTAAAGAGTAAGGCCCATACTACCATAAGGTACAAGCTTATGCCTTTTTTAACTAGGCTCTAGCCTAGCAGAATAACTCTGTTAGACTAGAAAAATGAAATATAACACCAAGTTAAGTGACTATCAGCTCAAAAAATTATCAAGCATTTTTGTGTCGATATAGAAGCTTCAAAAACCGCTTTGCTGACAGGCTTCAACCGCAATACCATTAACTACTGGTATAGCATTTTCAGGCACGAAATATACCGCTTACCGCTACCAAAGCGAGCAAACAGACCTGTTATACGGCAGCATAGAGATTGATGAAAGCTATTTTGGTGCCAAACGGCAGCGCGGTTTCCATGGCAAGTTAAAGCGTGGCAGAGGAACGCTTAAACAACCCGTCTTTGGTATTTTCGAAAGAGACGGCAGGGTTTATACCGAAATCGTTTCTGATTGTAAAAAGCAAACACTTCAAGCTGTTATATTGGGAAAGGTCTCTCTGGAGAGTGTTATTTATTCTGATAGCTGGCGCGGTTATGGCGGCTTGGTCGATGTCGGCTACTCTAAACATTTGCGCGTCAATCACGGACAAAATGAGTTTGCAGATAGTACCAGGCACATCAATGGTATTGAAAGCTTCTGGAGTTTTACCAAACGAAGGCTCGCCAAATTCAACGGCCTAACCAAAAACTTTGATTTGCACCTGAAGGAATGTGAATGGCGATGGAACTGAAACTCTGATGAACTGAGTCACGAACTTTGGAGGCTTTTAAAGTAAATTTATATGATTTTAAAGTAAATTTACATAAAGCTGCTAATTTAGAGTCTTAACTATATAAATCTCGCAAGCCAATATCTAGTTGATGTCGACAGACAGCGGCATAACACATAGCAAATGAACGCCAATACCGACTGCCCCGTCAATTTCTACAAATATGGAGGCTTACCCATAAAAATAACATCGAACCACACCATCAGCAAATCTGTATCACCAATGAACCCGAGGTTGATGATTTCCAACAAATTTTACCACCTAACACCGATTAAGTTAGGACACAGAGTGCAACGCTAAAAGGTAATATTTTCTACAGGTAAGATTTGTCACTTTATGGCGATCTGAAAGAGGGGATGCCTTCCGAGGTATTACAGACCTATGTTTCCCAATCTGTTGTGTAAACAACGCGGCTATTTCCAACAAACATCACTCATAAATCCTCTAAATTCCCGCATCAGCCGCGAATGGGAATTTAGAGGACGCGGGGGATTTACCACCCCCCGCCTGTTCAGGTACAAACTGCTTACAGATTCGGGTTCACGATAATCTTAACCGCCGATTCGTTGTTGTGAATCAAACGCTCGAATCCTTCGGAAATCAGCTCGTCGAGTTTGATGCGCTGGGTAATGAACGGCTCGAGGTTGATTTTGCCCTCTTCCACCAGCTTGATGGTTTCCTGATGGTCGTTGCAATAAGCAATCGTGCCGCGGATATCCAGCTCTTTCATTACCACGCTGTGCACGCTGACGGTGGCCGGGTGGCTCCAAATCGACACAATCACCACCACTGCGGTGGGTTTGCACGCTTCAACCAGCGTATCCAGCACTTTATTCACGCTGGAGCACTCGAAAGCCACGTCCACGCCTTCGCCGTTGGTGAGTTTTTTCACTTCTTCCACCACATCCACTTGGGAGGGGTCGAGAATATAATCGGCCACGCCCGATTCGCGGGCTTTGTCTTTACGCGCCGCGCTCAGCTCGGTGATAATCACTTTCAAGCCTTTGGCTTTCAGAATCGCAGCCAACAGCAAACCGATGGGGCCTGCGCCGCCCACCAAGGCGACATCACCCGCTTTGGCACCGCTGCGCACAAACGCATGGTGGCCTACCGACAAAGGTTCGATCAAAGCCGCTTGATCCAACGGGATTTTGTCGGAAATCGGGTGTACCCAACGGCGTTTGACGGCGATTTTTTCAGACAGGCCGCCGCCGCGTCCGCCCAAGCCGATGAAGTTCATGTTTTTAGACAAATGATAGTTGCTGCCGGGGCCGGTGGGCACATCGTCGGCCACGATGTAAGGCTCGACCACCACATGCTGGCCTACCTTGATATCGTCCACACCCTCGCCCACGGCATACACCACGCCGGAAAATTCGTGGCCCATGGTAACGGGGGCCGATTCGCCGGAAATCGGGTGCGGATGGCCGCAGGGCGGGATGAAAATCGGCCCCTCCATAAATTCGTGCAAGTCGGTGCCGCAAATGCCGCACCACGCCACTTTGATGCCTACCGTGCCGGGTTCGACGGTCGGCTCGGGAATATCTTCGATGCGGATATCGCCTTTATCGTAAAAACGGGCTGCTTTCATGGGTGGACTCCTTTTGTTTGCGAAGAAGATTAATCGTATGCCGCAAGGGCTGATGAAGATTATACGCCTTTAACTTGAAACACTCACACCCGCCGCTTTGTTAACTTTGGCTGATTCGGATTATATTTTGTTAAGGTTTCAGGCCGTCTGAAGAATATTTTTCAGACGGCCTGAAATAAAAACCGGAACCCGCGCCTTTGCAAGCGGCAGATTCCGGTTTTTCAATCTGAATTATCGGGCGGCTTATTCCGCTTCGTCTTCCGTGCTGCGGATAATCAGCAGCGGCAGATGGCTTTGGCGCATCACGGTTTCGGCAAAGCTGCCCATCAGCAGGTGCATCAGGCCGCTGCGGCCGTGGGTGCCCAAAACCAGCAGGTCGGCACCTTGCGCATCGGCGTAATCCACCAGCTCCTGCGCCATTTCGCGCGCGCCTTTGTTGGCCACCAGCAGATGTTTCACCACATTGGCCACACCCTGCTCTTTGGCGCTGTTTTCGGCAAAATCCAGCACTTCGTTGCCCTGTGCCACCGCGGCGGCTTCGTAGCTTTCATGCTGCAAAAATTCAGGTGCCAGCGCCATATATTCGGCGGGGTTGGCAACGTGAACCAAAGTCAGCCGCGCATTGCCGAAACTTGCCAAGTCGGCGGCGTGCTTCAAAGCGTTGAGGGAAGTCGCACTGCCGTCAACGGCAACAACCAAATGTTTATACATCGTCTTCTCCTTGTTGAGGTGGTGTTAACCCGCCGGATTTCAGCACAACTTTTGCCGGCTTCGTTGAAGTATAATACCGCTGCGCCGTTTTGGCAGCGTTTTTTTTATTGTGTTTGACTTATCACAAGGCAGAATCATGCTAGACACCGCTTCCGTTTCTTCCCGCCGTTTCGGCGGCATCGCCCGCCTTTACGGCGAAGCCGCATTGCAGCGCTTTGCCGCCGCGCACGTTTGTGTGGTGGGCGTGGGCGGCGTCGGCTCGTGGGCGGTGGAAGCGCTCGCACGCAGCGGCATCGGCGCATTAACGCTGGTGGATTTGGACAACGTGGCCGAATCCAACGTCAACCGCCAGCTGCCCGCGCTCACGGCCGAATTCGGCAAGGCCAAGGTAACGGCGCTGCACGAACGCATTCTGCAAATCAACCCCGCCTGCCGCGTAACCGAAATCGAAGACTTTGTTACCGAAGAAAACCTGACCGAAATTTTCAGACGGCCTTTCGATTTTGTTATCGACGCCATCGACCAAGTGCGCGTGAAAGCGGCGATGGCGGCTTATTTCGTGCAAAACCGCCGGCCGTTTGTGGTAAGCGGCGGCGCCGGCGGCCAGAAAAACCCGGCTTTAATCCAAACCGGCGATTTGAGCCGCGCCACCCACGACCCGCTGCTGGCCAACCTGCGCTACACCCTGCGCAAACGCTACGGCTTTCCGCGCGGCGGCGAAAAAATGCGCGTGCCGTGCGTGTTTTCCACCGAAAACATCACCCCGCCGCAAACGGCCGAAGCGTGTTCGACCGATAATCTTTCAGACGGCCGCAACTCCCCGCAAGGTTTGTCGTGCGCGGGCTACGGCGCGAGCATGCTTGTTACCGCGCCGTTCGGCCTTTATTGCGCGCAGGCCGCCATCGAACACATAGGAGCGAAAAAATGACCGCCGCCGCAGAAAACCTGCAAAGGCCGTCTGAAAACGCCGTGGCGTGGATTTTCGGCCAACCCGTTACCGATGTGCCGCAGGATTTGTTTATCCCGCCCGATGCCCTGAAAGTAGTGTTGCACAGCTTTCAAGGGCCGCTGGATTTACTGCTTTATTTGATCCGCAAGCAGAATATCGACGTGCTCGATATTCCAATGATTAAAATCACCGAGCAATATCTGCACTATATCGCCCAAATGGAAGCCTATCAGTTTGATTTGGCTGCCGAATATTTATTGATGGCGGCGGTGCTGATAGAAATCAAATCGCGCCTGCTGCTGCCGCAGCCCGACAACACGGAAGAAGGCGAAGAAGCCGACCCGCGTGCCGAACTGGTGCGCCGCCTGCTGGCCTACGAGCAGATGAAGCTCGCCGCCGCCGGCCTCGACGCCCTGCCCCGCGCCGGCCGCGATTTTGCCTGGGCCTACCTGCCGCTGGAAATCGCCGTTGAAGCCAAACTGCCCGACGTGCACATCGCCGACCTTACCCAGGCGTGGCTGGGCATACTTTCCCGCGCCAAACACACCAAAAGCCACGCCGTGGTGCAAGACGCCGTATCCGTGCGCGCGCAGATGTCGGCCATTCTGCGCCGCCTCAACACCCAAGGCGCCTGCCGCTTTTCGGAGCTGTTCAGGCCCGAGCAAGGCGCGGTGTATGTGGTGGTGAACTTCATCGCCCTCCTTGAGCTGGCCAAAGAAGGCTTGGTGCGTATCGTGCAGCCCGAAAACTTTACCGAAATCGAAATCCATGTGAAAGACGGCGGCACACAAGAGCCGGAAAACGGCGAAACGCTTTCAGACGGCCTGTTTGAAAAAGCGGAAAACTGACCCGCTGTAAACAACGATACCGTTTTATAACGCTGCTCCCGAGGCCGTCTGAAAACCGGCTGTAAAAATTCTGTCATCAAAATGCTTTATCCTGCGCGGCAAACCCTATTATTCTGGAGAACACCATGAGCGAGCATATTTCTTCACACTTCAACCAAGAGCTGGAAAACGTGCGCAGCGAAGTGATGCGTATGGGCGGCCTGGTGGAGCAGCAACTGCAAAAAGTGCTGGGTGCGCTGGAGAGCGGCGACACGGAAGCGCTCACCGAAGCGATAGACTGCGACAGCGCCATCAACGCACTGGAAGTTTCCATCGACGACGACTGCCAAACCATCATTGCACGCCGCCAGCCTGCCGCGGGCGATTTGCGCTTCGTTTTGGCGGTGATCCGCGTGATTGTGGATTTGGAACGCATCGGCGACGAGCTGAAAAAAACCGCCCTGCTGGCGCACGAATTGTTTTCGCACAGCCGCATCACCCCAAACCAGCTTTACGATACCCACCGTTTGGCTGCGATGACGGCACCGATGATACGCCGCGCCCTCGACGCATTCGCCCGCCTCGACTCGGCGGCTTTAATCGAATTGAACGATACCGACCGCAAACTCGACACCGACTACCGCAACCAATCGCGTATGCTCGCCACCTATAT
This sequence comes from Neisseria dentiae, assembly GCF_014055005.1. NCBI lineage: Bacteria > Pseudomonadati > Pseudomonadota > Betaproteobacteria > Neisseriales > Neisseriaceae > Neisseria > Neisseria dentiae. The sequence goes on from NZ_CP059570.1 coordinate 1,088,306, forward strand.
GATGGAAGAGCCGCGCAATATCGGCACGTTTATGGATGTGATGATGATGAACAAAGCCATCGAGCGCGTGGGCGACCATGCGAAAAACATTGCCGAGCACGTGGTTTATCTGGTGCGCGGCATTTATGTGCGCCACACCCCACCCGAACAGGTTCAGGCCGATTTGCAGGGCTGATGCGGCACGGTTTTCATTTTCTTTTTCTTTATGCACAAACAGGCCGAGACCTTTGCAAAAAAACCAATTCAACCCTGAAAAGGTTTGTGCCTCGTCATTCCCGCGTAGGCGGGAATCCAGCCTTTAAACCATTAAGTATTTTATTTCAATAGTTTACGAAAACGACTGGATTCCCGCCTACGCGGGAATGACGATGGTTGAATATTTCAGACGGCCTCAATAAGTTTTGCAAAGGCCCCGGCCTCTTTATCTATCCGCTATAAAATGGTTTTTTTACAAAACCGCCCGCCGCTGTCATAAAGCTGAAACAAAAGCGGTTTAAACTGCCCGCATCGGTTAAACACCAACACCTTTACCTTTTAAACAAAAGAAAGAGAGAGAAGCATGAAAATCCGCATTCTAGCTGTTGCCGCTGCCACCGCCTTGGTTCTGACCGCCTGCGGCGGCAGCGATTCCACCCCGCCGCAGGCCAAGCAGCAAAACGCGGCGGCAAACGCCGAAAACGCCGTGCTCAACATTACCGGCGCGGGTGCATCGTTTCCGCAGCCGGTTTATGTGCAATGGGCGCAGGCTTTCCAAGCGGCCACCGGCGGCAAGGTGAATTATCAGTCTATCGGCTCTTCCGGCGGCGTGAAACAGATTAGCGCCAAAACCGTTCAGTTCGGCGCTTCCGATTCTCCCTTGAAAGCCGAAGAGTTGGAAAAACAGGGTTTGGTGCAGTTTCCCACCGTAATCGGCGGTGTGGTGCCGGTGGTGAATGTGGACGGCATCGTGGCGGGTGACCTGAAGCTCACCGGCGAAGTGCTGGCCGGCATCTATTTGGGCGACATCAAAAAATGGAACGACCCGAAAATCAAAGCCTTAAACCCCTCTCTGGTGTTGCCCGACGCGCCGATTACCACCGTATTCCGTTCAGACGGCTCGGGCACCAGCTTTATCTTCACCACTTATCTGAGCCAAGTGTCGCCCAAATGGAAAGACACGGTGGGCGCGGCCAACACCGTGAAGTGGCCCACTTCGGATTCGGGCACCGCAGGCAAGGGTAACGAAGGTGTGTCCACTTATGTGAACCGTGTGAAAAACTCCATCGGCTATGTGGAATATGCCTACGCCAAACAAAACAATATGGCGCATGTGCAAATGCAGAACGCGGCCGGCAAATTTGTGCAGCCTTCGCAGGAAAGCTTTGCCGCAGCGGCCGACGTGGATTGGAAAAGCATTCCCGGTTTCAGCCTCGTGCTAACCAACCAGCCCGCCGAAAAAGCCTGGCCGCTGGCTGCCGCCACCTTTATTCTGGTGCATAAAAAAGCCGACAACCCCGCGCAGGCAAAAGCCGTGCTCGACTTCTTCGACTGGTCTTACAAAAACGGCAACGAAGCTGCCGCCAAACTCGATTATGTGCCGCTGCCCGACAACGTAAAAGAGTTGGTGCGCGCCGAGTGGAAAACCATCACCGACAACCAAGGCAAAGCTGTTTATTGATGGCCGGATTCAGGTTTACGCAACACAACGCCAATAAAAAACCCTGCTTAACGCAGGGTTTTTTATTACCGGCGGATGCCGCCGGGTATTTATTACAGGCCGCTCAAACGGGCGGTGTCGTGGGCGATCATCAACTCTTCGTTGGTGGGAATCACCACCGCCAGCGCTTTGCTGTCGGCAGCGGTAATCACGCCGGCATTGCCGAAACGGGCGTTTTCGTTGGCCTGTTTGTCTTCGGTCAAACCCAAGAAGCCCAAATAGCCCAACACTTTGCTGCGGACCAGATTGGAGTTTTCGCCAATGCCGCCGGTAAACACCAAAGCGTCCAAACCGCCGGCGGCAACCGCCATAGAGGCAACGTATTTGGCCAAGCGGTAGGCAAATACTTCCAGCGCCAGTTTCGCGCCTTCGTGGCCTTTGCCCGCTTCTTCTTCGATGGTGCGGCAGTCGTTAGACAATTCCGAAATACCCAGCAGGCCCGATTTTTTGTTCAACATATCGGTAATCTGGGTGATGCTCATATTGGCGTTTTCGGCCAAAAACGAGAACACGCTCGGGTCAACGTCGCCGCTGCGGGTGCCCATTACCAAACCCTCCAGCGGGGTTAAGCCCATGCTGGTGTCCTGGCACTCGCCGTTGGCAACGGCGGCAATCGACGCACCGTTGCCCAAGTGGGCAATCACCATGCGCAGGCTGTTTTTGTCTTTACCCAGGAAACAGGCGGTTTCGTCGGCCACAAAGCGGTAGCTGGTGCCGTGGAAGCCGTAGCGGCGCAGGCCGTATTTGCGGTAAAACTCGCGCGGCACGGCATAGGTGTAGGCGTGTTCGGGAATGCTTTGGTGGAAAGCGGTGTCGAACACGGCCACATTCGGCAGGCCTTTGAAGATGCTTTGCGCAGCGCGGATACCCAATAAGTTGGCAGGGTTGTGCAGCGGAGCCAGCGGAATACATTTTTCAATGCCGTCCACCACTTCGGGCGTAATCACGATAGATTCGCTGTAAAGCTCGCCGCCGCTGACCACACGGTGGCCGACCGCCGCGATGCGGCTGTCGAGGCCGTGGGCTTTCAATTCTTCCATCAGCGCTTCCACCGCACCGGTGTGGTCGGGGTGGCGGGTTAAATCCACTTTGCGCTTTTCGCCGTTGGATTTAAACGTGATATACGCATCGGGCAGGTTCAGTTTTTCGGCCAGGCAGCTCAGCAAAACCTCGCCGCTGTCGTTATCCAATACCGCGCCTTTCAAAGAAGAACTGCCGCAGTTCAATACCAAAATCAGTTTGTCTGACATACTACGCTCCTAAATCACTGTTTTTAGACGGCCTCTGCCGCCGCTAAAGAAACATTTGAAAATAAAACGCTGCATTCTACCAAAATTTGCCGGCCGCCAAGCGGTTTGCCGGTATTTATTAAACAATAAATAACCTATATCAAAAACAGAAGCCGTTAAACCGCAGGTGAAAACGCGTCCGAAAAAAACGCGCCGGCAGGCAGGCCGCATTGTGCCACAAGCTGTTGCCGCGCCCCTTCGATCATAGCCAACGAACCGCAGGCATACACCTCATAACCCGACAAATCGGGATAATCGGCCGCAACATGGGCTTGGATATACCCCGTTGCCCCCTGCCAGCCCGCATCAGCACGGGAAAGCACCGGCGTAAAGCGGGCGTTGGGCAACTGCGCAACCAAATCCGCCGCTTCCTGCAAACGGTATAAATCGGCCTCGTGCCGCGCGCCCCAATAAAGATGCACCGCGCGCGTGTCGCCGTTTTCCGCCATCTGCTGCAAAATGCTGCGGATAGGCGCAAAGCCCGTGCCCGTGGCCATCAGAATCGCCGGTTTGCCGCCCTCTTGCAGCGTAAACGTACCCAACGGGCCGCGTACGCGCAAAATCGCCTTTTCCTTAACCAACGCATCCTCGCCGAACAGCATCCCCGAAAACAAACCGCCCTCGCGCTTGCGGATATGCAGCTCCAAACTTTCGGGCTGCGCCGGGCTGTTGGCAATCGAATAACTGCGCACTTGGCCGTTTTTCAGCAAAATATCGATATACTGCCCCGCCAAAAACGCAAATGGCGGCGCTTTGGGCAGCGCCAGCGTCAACACCGCCACATCGTGCCCGTAAACCACCGACGCCACCCGCGCGGGGAAAGTTTTAACCGGCGGCATGGCCGCACCGTTATAGCCCGGCACTTTCAGCACAATATCGCTTTGCGGCACCGCGCAACACATCAAAATCTTGCCTTGCGCCGCCTCTTCGGCGCTCAACGCCAACTCGGCATGCGCGCCCTGCGCCACTTCGCCGCCGGCAAGCTCGGCTTTGCACTGCCCGCAAATGCCGCTTTGGCACGAATGCGGCAGATTCAAACCCTGCCGCTTGGCGGCATTGAGAATGGGCTCCCCCGCTTCTGCGGTAAAAGCGGCATTATCGGGAGCAAGGGTAATGGTATAAGACATAAACGTTTATCAAATTAAATCAATTTAAAAGGCTCAGGCCGTCTGAAACCTTTTAGAACATCGCAGAAACTGCGCTTCGCTTGTTTTCAGACGGCCTGAATTATAAAACACAAACCATGAGCGGGGTTGCTTTTATAAAAAACACCCAAGCCACATCTGCCGCCAACCTGTTCAGGCAGGCTGAGACCTTTGTAAATTCGTTTGAGCCTTCTGAAACATCCGATTATCGTCATTCCCGCGCAGGCGGGAATTCAGTCAGTTTTTTTCATAAGCTATTGAAATAAAACACTTGATGGTTTTAAGGCTGGATTCCCGCCTGCACGGGAATGACGAGATACAAACGTTTTCAGGTTTGAATTGGCTTTTTTGCAAAGGTCTCAGACTGCTGCCCGATAGCAAACCACGGAAAATGAACTTTTCCAAACCGCCTTTATCACAGTTAAAACTTGCCTTCAACAAACACAAAGGAAACGAAATGACCCCAAGCAAAAAACTCTGGCTGCTCTGCCTTGCCGCCCTATTCAGCCTCGGCGCCTGCGGCGGCGATAACGAAACCGACCGCGACAACGGCTCGCAGTATCAGCAAAGCGACGATCGTGACGAGCGCGATGATGGAGATGAGAATCGCAACAACGACAACCGCGATGATGATGGGAACGGAGATAATCGGGATAACGGCCGCGATGACGACGATAACAACCGCAGCGACGATAATCAGGACGATAACGGCGATGATGGCGATAAACGCTAGCTGAAACACCCGAAAGCTTTACAACAAATATTTTTAAATGTCTTCTTCGTCATACTCGGGCTTGACCCGAGTATCTGCTATTTCCTTTGAAACAATAAAGATACTCGGGTCAAGCCCGAGTATGACGGAGGCTGTTTAGCGTTGGGTTACAGTAGAATCACCGCAAGTCGGGTTAAGGTAAAAGCCTAACCCGACAAAATATCTACTCTTTATGATTGAAATTATTTTCAGACAGAAAGTTATTATAATATTCTGATACTTAAAAGCTTTCATAAAAATGGTTTGATATTAACTTTCCGGAAACAATTCAGCAGCCGACCTTGTGATGTAAAATAGTCTTGCTCCTTTCCCATTATAATCTTTGTGAAGAAGCCCTAATGAACATAATTGGCGCAAATCATCTTCAATAAATCTAGGTTCCTCAAGTTTAATTCTACCATTTCCTTGCCTATCCATTATTTGAAAATGGTGCCCTCCCATCGTTTTAATCTCAAGGAAAAAACTACCTCCCGATTCATGTAATTGCCTTAGGATAGACATCGCTTGATTTGAAATTGAGTTATTTCTAGGAAAAGCATTAGCGAGTTGAGAAAACCCATTTATATGGGAAGCTAAATGCAATAATAGACTATCCAATTGCAAAATTTTGTTCAGTAACTCTTGATGATTCTGATTTAGAAGTTCTCCCAGACCTGAAACTAAATTTTTATTAGAACTTATAGCCTCTAAAATTTCAGTATGCCTATTAGTCTCTAACCATTCTAAAAATTCTTCATATTCATTTTCTGATGCCTGGTGTCTTTCAGCTTTAAACATTCCAATTAAACTAATGATATTAGCGAATGCACCAGCAATAGCTAGGGGATCCATCGTTTATCTCCATAAAATTTTTTAATAAACAGCTATTAGGCCGTCTGAAAAGTTTCAGACGGCCTATTCAATTACCCTCCTATTCAAGCCAGCTTGCCGCCGACCCAATCTGCTACGCTATCCAGCGCTTCGGGCAGTTTACCCACTTCGGTTCCGCCTGCCTGTGCCAAATCCGGCCGGCCGCCGCCTTTGCCGCCGATTTGTTCGGCAACGAATTTCACCAAGTCGCCGGCTTTCACTTTTGCCGTCAACGGCTTGGACACGCCCGCGCACAGCGATGCTTTGCCGTCGTTTACCGCTGCCAGCAGGATCACGGCGTTGTCGGATTTGCCTGCAAGGTCGGTAACGATGTCGCGCAGGGCGCCTGCTTCAGCGTCGATTTGGGCAACCACCAGTTTGGCTGCGCCTAAATCGCGTGCGTTGTCCAGCAGTTTGGCGCCGGCGTGTACCGCCAGTTCGGCTTTGGCTTTGGCCAATTCTTTTTCCAATGCTTTGCTTTGCGCGGCATGGGCTTGGATTTTGGCCAACACGTCTTTTTCGGTTTGCGCTTTCACTTCGCCGATGATGTCGCACACCAAGCGCTCTTGGCTTTGCGCCCATTTGAGGGCGTTCAGGCCGGTGATGGCTTCGATGCGGCGGATGCCGGCAGCGATGCCGCCTTCGCTGATGATTTTGAAGAGGCCGATGTCGCCGGTGCGGGAAACGTGGGTGCCGCCGCACAATTCGGTGGAAAAATCGCCCATCTGCAACACGCGCACTTCGTCGCCGTATTTTTCGCCGAACAGCATCATGGCGCCGGTTTTTTGTGCCTCTTCCATGCTCATCAGCGCGGCTTTCACTTCGACGTTGGCGAGAATGGCGGCGTTCACGCGGCGCTCGACTTCGGCGATTTCTTCGGCACTAACAGCCTGCGGGTGTGAAATATCGAAGCGGGTTACTTCGGCGGTTACCAGCGAGCCTTTTTGTTCGACATGGCTGCCGAGCACGTCGCGCAGGGCTTGGTGCATCAGGTGGGTGGCGCTGTGGTTGCGCATATTGGCGTTGCGGATGTCGTTGTCGATTTCGGCGGTGATGCTGTCGCCCACTTTCAGACGGCCTGAAACCACGATGCCGAACTGGCCGTGTACGGCGGCTTTGATTTTTTGTGTGTCGCGCACTTCGAAACGGTTGCCGCCGGCGGAAATATAGCCGACATCGCCGATTTGGCCGCCGCTTTCGGCGTAGAACGGGGTGCGGTCGAGCACCACGGCGCCGCTGTCGCCTTCGGCCAATTCTTCCACCGGCTCGCTGCCTTTATAGAGGGCGAGGATTTTGGCTTCGGTTTGGCGTTCGGTGTAGCCGGTGAATTCGGTGTCCTGCCCTTCGTAGGCCAGTTGGGTGTCGGCTTTGAAGTTTTGCGCGGCGCGGGCGCGGGCGCGCTGGGCTTCCATTTCGCGGTTGAAGCCTTCTTCGTCCATATCGATATTGCGCTCGCGGCAGATGTCGGCGGTCAGGTCGTAGGGAAAACCGTAGGTGTCGTAAAGTTTGAAAATAACCTCGCCGCCCAGTGTTTTGGTGTCATCGGCCAGCGCGTTTTCCAGCAAAGCCATGCCGGTTTCCAATGTTTGGGCGAAACGGGTTTCTTCGTTTTTCAATGCTTCTTCGATTTGCGCCTGACGCTCTTTCAACTCGGGGTAGGCATCGCCCATTTCTTTGACCAAATCAGGCACCAGTTTGTAGAAGAAGGCGTTTTTCTGGCCGAGTTTGTAGCCATGGCGCACGGCGCGGCGGATGATGCGGCGCAACACATAGCCGCGGCCTTCGTTGCTTGGCATCACGCCGTCGGCTATCAGGAAGGAGCAGGCGCGGATGTGGTCGGCAATCACTTTCAGGCTGGGAATATCCATGCTGAAGGCCACACCGGTTTCGCGGGCGGCGGCTTTGAGCAGGTTTTCAAACAAATCGATTTCGTAGTTGCTGTTCACATGCTGCATCACGGCGGCCATGCGCTCCAAGCCCATGCCGGTATCCACCGAGGGTTTGGGCAGCGGGTTCATATTGCCCGCCTCGTCGCGGTTGAACTGCATGAATACGTTGTTCCAGATTTCGATAAAGCGGTCGCCGTCTTCTTCGGCGCTTCCCGGAGGGCCGCCCCAGATATGCTCGCCGTGGTCGTAGAAAATCTCGGTGCAGGGGCCGCAGGGGCCGGTGTCGCCCATCTGCCAGAAGTTGTCGGAGGTGTAGCGGCCGCCTTTGTTGTCGCCGATGCGGATGATTTTTTCGGCGGGCAGGCCGATTTCGTTGAGCCAGATGTTGTAGGCTTCGTCGTCTTCGGCGTAAACGGTGGCCAACAGTTTTTCTTTGGGCAGGTTCAGCCATTCGGGGCTGGTGAGGAATTCCCAAGCGAATTTGATGGCGTCGTGCTTGAAATAGTCGCCGAACGAGAAGTTGCCCATCATTTCAAAGAAGGTGTGGTGGCGGGCGGTGTAGCCGACGTTTTCAAGGTCGTTGTGTTTGCCGCCGGCACGCACGCATTTTTGCGCGGTGGTAGCGCGGTTGTAGGGGCGTTTGTCGAAGCCGAGAAACACGTCTTTAAATTGGTTCATGCCGGCGTTGGTGAACAGCAGCGTCGGGTCGTCGTGCGGCACCAGCGAAGAGGAAGGCACAATCTGGTGGCCTTTGCTTTCAAAGAATTTTAAGAATTTTTGGCGGAGTTCTGCGGTTTTCATAGTGGTTTCTGCAATGGGTTAAACGGTTTCAGACGGCCTCGAAACGAAACATCAGGCCGTCTGAAAAACTGAATAAAAAATCCTGCGTATCTTACCGCAGATTTGCCCCTGCGCCTACTCAAACGCACGGCGCGCGCCGAGCCTACCCCTTGGCGGCCGCTTCATTTAAAATCGCGTTTTCCCACCTTTTCAGACGGCCTCTTCATGCTCAGCTACCGCCACGCTTTCCACGCCGGCAACCATGCCGATATGCTTAAACATTTCGTGCTCTACCTCACGCTCGAATATTTCAACCGCAAAGACAAGCCTTATTGGTATATCGACACCCACAGCGGCGCGGGTTTGTATGATTTGGGCGGCAGCGAAGCGCAGAAAGTGGGCGAATACAAACAAGGCATCGGGCGTTTGCAGCAGGCGCGGCAACTGCCCGAGCCGCTGCAAGCGTTTGCAGGCCGTCTGAAAAGCATTCTGCCGCAGCCCGGCCTTTATTGCGGCTCGCCGTGGCTAGCGCAGGCATTAACCCGCCCTGCCGACAAGCTGCGCCTGTTTGAGCTGCATCCGGCCGATTTCAAACATTTGCAGCACAATATGCAGGAAGCCCGCTTGGGCAGGCGCGGCCAAATCATGCAGGCCGACGGCTATCAGGGTTTGATTTCCCTGCTGCCGCCCCCGACCCGCCGTGCCGTGGTGCTTATCGACCCGCCCTACGAAGAAAAACAGGATTACGCGCGCGTGGCGCACACTTTAAAAGAAGCGCAAAAACGTTTCGAATCAGGCTGCTATTTAGTGTGGTATCCCTGCCTGAGCCGCGAAGAGAGCCGCAAACTGCCGCAGCAGCTAAGCAAACTTTCGCCCGAAAACTATTTGCAGGCCGAGCTTTATGTGCACGCGCCGCGCGCCGACGGCTTCGGCATGCACGGCAGCGGCATGTTCGTTATCAACCCGCCCTACCTGCTGGCACAGCAGTTGCAGGAAACCCTGCCCGCCCTCACCACCCTGCTCGCGCAAGACGAAAGCGCACGCTTCGTGCTGGATTATGCGGTTAAATAAACGCAGCCCGATAACTTAAGCTACATCAAAGGCCGTCTGAAAACAAACGCAGCAAAGCCCAAATGCGTTCAGACGGCCTCAGCGTGCTGTGCTACAATCGGCCAAGCTTCTGTTTATAAAACTCAACAAAGGAAAAATCATGGCAACCATCGCCCGCGACATCTTCAAAGCCTACGATATCCGCGGCATCGTCGGCAAAACCCTCACCAACGAAGCCGCCTACCTAATCGGCAAGGCCATCGCCGCCCGCGCCGCCGCACAAGGTATCAAAAAAATCGCCCTCGGCCGCGACGGCCGCCTCAGCGGCCCCGAGCTGATGGAAAACATCTCGCGCGGCTTCACCGAAAGCGGCATCGACGTACTCAACGTCGGCATGGTTGCCACGCCCATGCTCTATTTCGCCGCCATTCAGGAATGCGGCGGCAGCGGCGTGATGATTACCGGCAGCCACAACCCGCCCGACTACAACGGCTTCAAAATGATGCTCGGCGGCGACACGCTGGCGGGCGAAGCCATTCAGGAACTGCTCGCCGCCATCGAAAACGACCGCTTCGTCAGCGGCGCAGCGGCAGGCAGCGTGAGCGGAAAAGACATTTTCCCGCAATATCTCGAAACCATCGTCGGCCACATCAAGCTCAAACGCCCGATGAAAATCGTTGCCGACGCAGGCAACGGCGTGGCCGGCGCATTCGCAGGCACGCTCTACCGCGCGCTCGGCTGCGAAGTAACCGAACTCTTCTGCGATGTTGACGGCAACTTCCCCAACCACCACCCCGACCCCGCCAAGCCCAAAAACCTGCAAGACGTGATTAACGAGCTGAAAAACAGCGATGCCGAAATCGGCCTGGCTTTCGACGGCGACGGCGACCGCCTGGGCCTGGTAACCAAAGAAGGCAACATCATCTACCCCGACCGCCAACTGATGCTGTTCGCCCAAGACGTCTTAAGCCGCAACCCCGGCGCGAAAGTGATTTTCGACGTAAAATCCACCCGCCTCTTGGCACCGTGGATACGCGAACACGGCGGCGAACCGGTTATGGAAAAAACCGGCCACAGCTTCATCAAATCTTCGATGAAGAAAAACGGCGCGCTGGTGGCGGGCGAAATGAGCGGCCACACCTTCTTTAAAGAGCGCTGGTTCGGCTTCGACGACGGCCTTTATGCAGGCTGCCGCATGTTGGAAATCCTATCCGCTTCCGACAACCCCTCCGCCGTGCTCAACGCCCTGCCGCAAAGCATTTCCACCCCCGAAATCAACATCGACCTGCCCGAAGGCAGCAACGGCCACCAAGTGATTGAAGAATTGGCGAAAACCGCAAAATTCGACGGTGCCGCCGAAATCATCACCATCGACGGCCTGCGCGTAGAGTTCGCCGACGGCTTCGGCCTGATGCGCGCCTCCAATACCACGCCCGTGTTGGTGCTGCGTTTCGAAGCCGACAGCGAAGAAGCCATCGGCCGCATTCAAAACCAGTTTAAAGCCGTGATCGAAAGCAACCCCGCGCTGCATTGGCCGCTGTAAAACCGTTTTAAACCGATAACCGGTTTGATATGGCTTTCAGGCCGTCTGAAAACAAGCGAAGCGCAGTTTTCAGACGGCCTGAATATTTTTATAGTGAATTCAACTAAGAAACCCCATGCCGTCATTCCCGCTCAGGCGTGAATCCAAAGGTTTGGGGTTGCTGTAATCTCAAAATATTCCTGAAAATCTGAAGTCTGGATTCCCGCCTGCGCGGGAATGACGACAGGGAAATATTTACTGCATATCTGAACAATTTTGCAAAGGTTCCAAAGCTTTCAAAATATCATGCAAAACCCGCCGGTTTCCGTTTATCCCCGCCCCAATCCGCGCTCGAAATCTTCCAGCATATCCAGCTCGAAACGGCTGAAGCCCGCCCGTTCGCGCGCTTCGATATTCACATAACCCCTGAAAATAAACAGGTCGTAGCGCGAAATCAGCATGCGGAACAATGCCACCGGTTCCAAACCGCGCTCGGCGCACAGATATTGATACCAATGATTGCCGATTTGCACATGGCCCACTTCGTCGCGGTAGATAATATCCAGCACGGCGCAGGTTTCGGCATCGCCTTTCTGCTCCACTTTGGCGCGGATGGCGGGGGTAACGTCCAGCCCGCGCGCTTCGAGCACACGGGGCACCAAGGCCATGCGCAGCAGCGGGTCGAATGCGGTTTTATAGGCCATGTCCCACAAATGGTTGTGTGCCTCGAAATCGCCGTAATCAAAACCATGCGCCTGCAAGCGCGCGCGCATCAGCCTGAAATGGCCGGCCTCTTCTTGAGCCACGCGTATCCAGTCGGCGGTAAATGCTGCGGGCAGGGTGCGGAAGCGGTAGGCCGCATCGAGCGCCAGATTCACGGCGTTGAATTCGATGTGGCAGATTGCGTGCAGCATCGCCGCGTAGCCTTCGGGCGTATTCATTTTGCGCGGGCGCACGGCATTGGCCGGCACCAGCCGGGGCTTGGCCGGTCGTCCGGCGAAACGGAAATCTTCGGGGGCTTCTGCGGGCGCGTTATCCAGCAGGCCGTCTGAAAAAGCGGCGGATATTTCATCGGTTAAACGGCATTTTGCTTCAGGATCGCATTCGTTTAACGCAGATAAAAGCGCGGGAAAAACGGATTGTGTTGTATTCATGTGATACATTATAACGGTAAACGGGCTTTAAATTCAGGTTAAACAGCGGGCCGTTTTGCGCCTGCCTATAAGCATTTAGGTTTTCAGACGGCCTTTACACAGGAACAAGCCGCGTTTTGCGGCACACCAAAGTATTGTATTTCCCGCCCGAAGGCTTAAGATACGCCTTACCAATCTGCGGGAATCAGATTGATTTTCTTCCTGAAAGGAATATTTCACTATGCAGAAAAAACAAATGTTCGCCACTTTCGCCGCTATGCTTGCCTTAGGCATCGGCAGCGCGCACGCAGGCGCAATCGATGCGCTGAAAAAATTCAACGCCGATGCCGACGGTATCAGCGGCAGCTTTACCCAAACCGTAAAGAGCAAAAAGAAAACCCAAACCACCAACGGCACGTTCCAGATTCTGCGCCCCGGCCTGTTCAAATGGCAATATACCAGCCCCTACAAGCAAACCATTGTGGGCGACGGCAAAACCATCTGGCTTTATGATGTCGATCTGGCACAGGTAACCAAATCATCGCAAGACCAAACCATAGGCGACAGCCCCGCCGCGATTCTGTCTAACAAATCCGCGCTCGACAGCAGCTATTCGCTGAAAGAAGACGGCTCTGCCGGCGGCATCGATTATGTGCGCGCGCTGCCCAAGAAAAACAACGCGGGCTACCAATATATCCGCATCGGCTTCAAAGGCGACGCGCTGGCCGCCATGCAGTTGAAAGACAGCTTCGGCAACGAAACCACCATCCGCTTCAACAACGTCAACATGAAACCCAACCTCGCGCGCAGCGCGTTCTCTTTCACGCCACCCAAAGGCGTGGACGTGTTGAGCAATTAAGCGCAAACAACCGCCTCTCAGGCCGTCTGAAAGTTTTCAGACGGCCTTTGCGCTATAATCCGCCCACCCGTTCCAACTTTGCAACAGAAAGCCGCACATGAAACGCATCGCCGCCCTGCCCGATCATCTTGTCAACCAAATCGCCGCCGGCGAAGTGGTGGAACGCCCCGCCAACGCGCTGAAAGAAATCGTTGAAAACAGCATCGACGCAGGCGCCACGGCGGTAGAAGTGGAGCTTTCCGGCGGCGGCATACGCCAAATCCGCGTGAGCGACAACGGCAGCGGCATCCACGCCGACGATATCGCCCTCGCCCTGCACCGCCACGCCACCAGCAAAATCCAAACCCTCAGCGATTTGGAACACGTTGCCAGCATGGGTTTCCGCGGCGAAGGCCTGGCCAGCATCGCCTCGGTGAGCCGCCTCACACTTACCAGCCGCACGCCCGATAGCGCACACGCCAACCAAGTGAAAGCCGAAGACGGCAAACTCAGCAGCCCCGCCGCCGCCGCCCACCCCGTCGGCACCACCGTGGAAGTGGCCGAACTGTTTTTCAACACCCCCGCGCGGCGCAAGTTTTTGAAATCGGAAAACACCGAATACGCCCACTGCGCCACCATGCTCGAGCGCCTCGCGCTGGCGCACCCGTACATCGCCTTTTCGCTCAAGCGCGACGGCAAACAGGTATTCAAATACCCCGTGCAGAGCCAAAACGAGCGCATTGCCGCCATTGTCGGCCAAGATTTTCAGACGGCCTCCATCGAAATCGACAGCGGCGCAGGCACCATGCACCTCTACGGCGCCATCGCCAAACCCACTTTTGCCAAAGGCCGTGCCGACAAACAATACTGCTTCGTCAACCGCCGCTTCGTGCGCGACAAAGTGATGCTGCACGCCGTCAAACAAGCCTACCGCGACGTGCTGCACAACGCCGTTACCCCTTCATTCGTGCTGTTTCTCGACCTGCCGCCCGAAGCGGTTGATGTAAACGTGCACCCCACCAAAACCGAAATCCGCTTCCGCGACAGCCAGGCCGTGCACCAGCTCGTGTTCCACACGCTCGATAAAGCGCTGGCCGCCACCCGCGCCGACCAAACCGAAAGCGTCGGCAACGCAGGCAGCATTTTGGGGCTGGCAACCCAAAGGCCGTCTGAAAGCCCGGAAAACCTTTCGGAAACATCGTTCCCGCACGGTTCATCCCCAAGCGGCCTGCAAGCCGCACCGCAACAGCAAACCTTTGGCGGCTTCGGCGGCGCAAAATCCGCACCCGCACCCTATTCCGCCGCCCGTGCGCCCGCGCAGCGCGGCTTGTCGTTACAGGAAAGCCGCGCCGCACTCGACACCTATGCCGAACTCTACCGCCGCACCGAAACCGACGACGACATCGAATTAAGCCAATTCGAGCAGGCGCGCTTCGGCGGTAATGCGCCGCCTGCTTTTTCAGACGGCCACCAAACCGCCCGCGACACCGGCAACGGCGAAGCAGCGCAGGCCGGAAACAGCCCCCCTTTGGGTTTCGCCATCGCCCAACTGCTGGGCATCTATATTCTCGCCCAAGCCGAAGACAGCCTGCTGCTCATCGATATGCACGCCGCCGCCGAGCGCGTGAACTACGAAAAAATGAAAGCCCAGCGCGAAAAACTCGGCAGCCTGCAAAGCCAGCGGCTGCTGCTGCCCGTAACCTTTCAGGCCAGCCACGAAGAAACCGCCGCCCTCGCCGACCACGGCGAAGCCCTGCGCCCGTTCGGATTGGAGCTGTCCGACATGGGGGGCAACACCATCGCCGTGCGCGCCGTGCCCGCCATGCTCGGCAAAAGCGACGTGGCAGCCCTCGCCCGCGACATGCTGCGCGAAATCGCCCAAGTCGGCAGCAGCCGCGCAGTCGAAGCGCGCGAAAACCAAATCCTCTCCACCATGGCCTGCCACGGATCCATCCGCGCCGGCCGCCGCCTGACCCTGCCCGAAATGAACGCCCTGTTGCGCGATATGGAAAACACCCCCCGCAGCAACCAGTGCAACCACGGCCGCCCCACTTGGGTGAAACTTACGCTGAAAGAATTGGACGCGTTGTTTTTGCGCGGGCAATGAACCGCAGCGGCAATTGTGAAACAGTCTTTATATCTAATCCACTTAAGAAAAAGCACACGCGCAATACTCGGGCTTGGCCCGAGTATGACGAAACTGTTACTAAACAAGTGGTTTAACTATATCTGTACTGCCGGTGGCTTGCTGCCTTGTGCCGAAGTGTGGATTCGCCATACAAAATGCGTTCAGGCCGTCTGAAAAGCTTCAAATCACCTTTTCAGACGGCCTGAACGCATTTTTATAACGTCCGCTAACCGTTCCAAAAATACCGCACGATATGAAAAAACACCGGTGCGGCAAAACAGATGGAATCCACACGGTCGAGCATACCGCCGTGGCCTTGAATCATATTGCCCCAGTCTTTTACACCGTGGTCGCGCTTGATGGCCGACATCACCAGGCCGCCGAAAAAGCCCATCAGGCAGATAATCAAACCGATTAAGCCGGCCTGCCAGGCTGTGAACGGGGTAATCGGCGCCATCAGCACGGCCAGCAGCGTGGCCGAGGCAATCCCGCCCACCGTGCCCGCCACGGTTTTGGAAGGCGAGAGAGCGGGCATGATTTTGCGCCTGCCTATGGTTTTGCCCCAAATATATTGCAAAACGTCGCTCGACTGCACCACGCCTATCATAAAAATCAGCAGCAACACGTTTTGCCCGGGCGCAAAGCCCTCCAAGCGCAGGTTCATCAACGCCGGAACGTGCGAGAGGCAGAAAACGGCAATCATCGCCGCCCATTGTGTTTTGGCGGTGCGTTGCAGAAAGTCTTCGGTTTTGCCGCTCAGGCTGGCGATAATCGGCAGCAGCAAAAAGCCGTAAACCGGAATAAAAATTGAAAACATGCCGTACCATTCGGTGTAAACGAAATAATATTGCACGGGCAGCAACACATAAAAACACACCAGCATCACGTTGTAGTCGCTGCGGCGTTTATAAACCAGCGTGAGAAACTCGCGCAGCGCCGCAAACGAAATCAGAAAAAACAGAATCACGGTGCCGGTTTTGCCGAACCAGAAAGCCAGCAGCAGCACCAGCGTCATCACCCACCACGCATACACGCGGGCGTTGAGGTTGGCGATGGTGGCGTTGCCCGTGCCTTTTTTGCGTTTCAGCCACTGCCCGATAACGCTGGCCAACACCAGCACGGCGAATATGCCCGTGAAAATCCAGCCGGCCTGCGGCGGAATATGCGGCGAAACGGTGGAAACAAACGGATTCATACCGCGCCCTCCTCTTGTTGTCGGCACGCCTGCTGTTTTTCGGGCGGCGCCAGCGAGAGCAAAGCATTACGGCTGCGTTTCAAAAAGGCTTCTTTGCCCTCGCCCTCATGCAGGCGCACGGCTTCGCCTATGTTCACGTCGCACAGCAGCGGCACGGGCAGAAACGTGCCTTTGGGCAGCACATGGTTGATGTTGTTGATCCACATCGGTACAAAACATACATCGGGATTGGCCGCCGCCAAGTGGTAGATGCCGCTTTTAAACGGCAACAGCACCACATCGTCATCGGTGTTGCGCGTGCCTTCGGGGAAAATAATCAGCGAATCGCCGTTTTGCAGCGCTTCGGTCATCTGTTCGGTAACCGCCTGCGGGTTGCCGCCGTTGCGCGGAATCAACAGAGCGTTGAATACGCGCCTGATAATGAAACGCTTCAGGCGGTTGGTCAGCCAATAGTCGGCACCGGCCACCGGCCGCACGCGCATACGCCAGCGGCGCGGCAGCGAAATCCACACCAACACGAAATCGCCGTGGCTGCCGTGGTTGGCGTAATACACTTTTTTCTCGGGGTTGAAAGCCAGGCTGCCTGCCGCTTTCGGCCTCACGCCGGTTAAAAACGACACAAACAGGCACAAACCCTGGTCGGTTAACCAGGCAAGATGTTTTTTCAGAAATTCCATGTTTCTCCCTTTTGGATTCCCGCTATACAAAATCTTCGTTTTACCGCTGCGGCATCGGCGCGTATGCCGTTATACAGAAATTAAAGGCCGAGACCTTTGCAAACTGCCTTCGGGCCGTCTGAAATGTTTGATTTCGTCATTCCCGCGCAGGCGGGAATCCAGATAGAAAAATTTAAGTATCGATTAAACAAATACTTGGGTTCCAAGCGTCTGGATTTCCGCCTATACGGGGATAGCGCAGCGGACTTGCGAAGCTAATGACGGCAGATAAACTTTTTTGGGTTTTGCAAAGGTCTCAGGCCGTCTGAACACACAATCGGCCGCCGCTTCTTTCAGACGGCCTGATGTCAGCGGTTTTTCAACAATCCGACCATATCGCGGATACGGTAACAACACGTCAGCGCACTGCCTGCGGCCACCGCCAACAAAGCAACACGCAACACATAAACGCTTTGCCAATAATACATTTCCAGCGTGCCTAGCAGGCAGGCGGCGGTGAGCACGGCCATGCGGTGCTGCTTGGCCATCGGCCCGCGAAAACTCTGCGGCAGCCCCAAACTGCCGCCGAACACGCGGATATAAGCCGTGCCCGCCGCCAGCAGCGCCGCCAGCCAACCCCATGCCGGCCAGCCAGCCGCATAGCCCAGCGCAATCAGCAGCACGCTGTCTGAAAAACGGTCGGGCAGTTCGTTAAACAAATCGCCCGCAGGCGTTTTCAAACCGCCCTCCACCGCCACCATGCCGTCAAACAGGTTGCACAACAAACGCAACTGAACCATCACCGCCGTAATAACCCAGGCAAGCGGCTGTGCGCTGAAACCCAACAGCAGCGCGCCGATGGCGGCAAACACCATGCCCAAGCAGGAAATCTGGTTGGGCGTGAGCACTTTGTTTGCCGCCAGCCAATGGGCAAACGATTGGGCGAAACGGCTGTTGCGGGAAGAAAGCGGGCGGCGGTTTTCGGTAGTCATAGATTAAGTTTTTCAAAAAGAAAAGCGGTTTGGGCGAAAGCTATTTTATAGTGGCTTAAATTCAACACAGACAAGGCGCCGAGCCGAAGACAGTACAGATTAAGTACGGCAAGGCGAGGCAACGCTGTATGTGTTGAATTTAAGCCACTATGTTTCATATTCTACCCGTTCGCGCCTATAATTCTGCGGCGGCAAACAGGCCGGAACCTTTGCAAAAAAACCAATTTAAACCTGAAAACGTTTGTGTCCCGTCATTCCTGCATAGGCAGGAATAACGATAATCGGATGTTTCAGACGGCCTAAACGACTTACAAAGGCCTCAGGCCGTCTGAAAATATTTTTCAGACGGCCTGCGGGCAATAAAACGCTACGGCACGGTTTTAGCCGGATATTCGCACAAATCGTTGATAATGCAGCGTTCGCACAAAGGTTTTTGCGCCTTGCAGGTGTAGCGGCCGTGCAGAATCAGCCAGTGGTGGGCATCGAGCAGAAATTCTTTCGGCACCAACTTCATCAGTTTGTCTTCCACTTCGCGCACGTTTTTGCCCGGCGCGATTCTGGTGCGGTTGGCAACGCGGAAAATATGCGTGTCCACCGCCATCGCCAACTGGCCGAAAGCCGTGTTCAGCACCACGTTGGCGGTTTTGCGCCCCACGCCGGGCAAGGCTTCCAACTCTTCACGGGTTTGCGGCACTTCGCCGTTGTATTTATCCAGCAGAATGCGGCAGGTTTCGATGATGTGTTTAGATTTGGTTTTATAAAGGCCGATGGTTTTGGTGTATTCCATCACGCCTTCCAAACCCAAATCCAGCATGGCCTGCGGCGTGGTGGCAACGGGGAAAAGTTTCGCCGTGGCTTTGTTCACGCCCACATCGGTGGCCTGCGCCGAAAGCAGCACGGCAATCAGCAACTCGAACGGGCTGTTAAAGTTTAACTCGGTGGTGGGGTGAGGATTGGCGGTGCGGAAACGCTCGAAAATTTCTTGGCGGATCAGTTTGTTCATGTTCGGCCTGCGGCTTACGGGGATATTGCGGTGCGGTATTATATATCGGAACGGCGCCGTATCCGATCTGCTTATGCCGTGCTTGATAGAATCCGCGAAACGCGCCATGATTGCGCCATGAGGCCGTCTGAAAAACATAACACACACATACGGAAACCCAAAACACCATGATCAGCATCTTCGATATGTTTAAAGTGGGCATCGGCCCTTCAAGCTCGCATACGGTAGGCCCGATGAAGGCCGGAAAACAGTTTGCCGACGAATTGATCACGCAAAACCTTTTGCACGAAACCGACCGCATCCGTGCCGAAGTGTACGGCTCGCTCTCGCTAACCGGCCGCGGGCACGGCACCGACACCGCCATTATCATGGGGCTGGCAGGCTATCTGCCCGACAACGTAGATATTGATTTGATTCCGAAATTTATCGCCGAAGTCAAAGAAAGCGGCAGGTTGGCAATCGCATTGGGCAAACAGAGCATACGCTTCCACTACCAAGAAGATATGGTGTTCCACAACGAATTTCTGCCGCTGCACGAAAACGGCATGACCCTTACCGCTTTTTCAGACGACCGCGAAATCTGCCGCCAAACCTATTATTCCATCGGCGGCGGTTTTATCGTGAACGAAAACGGCTTTAACTCGGCCCAAGAAGAACCGCCTAACGTGCCTTACCCTTACCGCAGCGCGGCGGATATTTTAAAACACTGCAACGACCACGACATTTCGGTTTCCAGCCTGATGTTCCGCAACGAAGCCGCCCTGCGCGGCAAAGACGAAGTGAACGCCTATTTGCAATACATCTGGCAAACGATGTCCGACTGCATCGAACGCGGCTTATCCGCCGAAGGCGTGCTGCCCGGGCCGCTGAAAGTCGTTCGCCGCGCCAACAGCCTGCACCGCTGGCTTTCGGCCAACCAATCGCTCCAAAACGACCCCATGCAGATTATCGACTGGGTCAATATGTATGCCCTCGCCGTCAACGAGGAAAACGCCGCCGGCGGGCGGGTGGTAACCGCACCCACCAACGGCGCATGCGGCATCGTGCCCGCCGTATTGATGTATTACCACAAATTCGTCGCCCCGCTTACGCAAGACACGGTCAACCGCTATCTGCTTACCGCCGGCATTATCGGCTCGCTCTACAAAATGAACGCTTCCATATCCGGCGCCGAAGTCGGTTGCCAAGGGGAAGTGGGCGTCGCCTGCTCCATGGCCGCCGCCGGCTTGGCCGAAATCTTCGGCGGAACACCCCAGCAAGTATGCTGCGCCGCAGAAATCGCCATGGAACACAATCTGGGCTTAACCTGCGACCCCGTGGGCGGGCAAGTGCAAGTGCCCTGCATCGAGCGCAACGCCATCGGCTCGGTAAAAGCCATCAACGCCGCCAGAATGGCCTTGCGCCGCACCGGCACTCCGCGCGTGGATTTGGATAAAGTTATCGAAACCATGTATGAAACCGGCAAAGACATGAACGCGAAATACCGCGAAACCTCGAAAGGCGGGCTGGCGGTTAAGATAGTCTGCAACTGAACGCGCCGCGCCCCTATCAAGCCAAAGGCCGTCTGAAAGTGAACTGTCCCCCAATACTTGGACAAGTTAAGAATCTTTATCAAACAGCCTTTTCAAGCTGGGTTCTGTAGCCGACAGGACTCAGCTTTTTCAAGTTTAAACTAATCCGTTCATGATTGTAGTAATGTATGTAATCATCTATTACCTCTGTCAGCTCCGCCACCGACAGCGCACCTTCCTGATAGAAACTCTCCGTTTTCAGTGTACCGAAAAAACTCTCCATCGGCGCATTGTCCCAACAATTGCCTTTGCGCGACATACTTTGCACAATCCCTTTCTCAGCCAATTTCGTTCGATAAGCCTCGGTGCGGTAAAGCACACCCTGGTCGGAATGCAGCAGCGGCGTTTGGCCTTTCAGACGGCCGAATGCTTGGTCCAACATTTGCGCCACCATTTTACTGTTTGCTCTGCGGCCTAAAGAATAGGCCACAATCTCCCGATTAAACACATCCAATATCGGCGATAAGTACAGCTTCCCGTCTGTGCATTTGAACTCCGTCACATCGGTCAGCCATTTGTCTGCCGGTTTGCCGGCGGTAAACTCACGATTGAGAATATTGTCCGAAGCCTCTCCCACTGTTTGCGGACGGTAGGTTTTTTTACTGCGGACTTTGGCTTTCAGTCCCAACAAACCCATAATGCGCTGTACTTTCTTTTTGTTCCACGACAATACGGCGGCAATCCGCCGGTGGCCGTAACGGCCTTTGTGTCGGCGGTAGACTTCGCTCACTGCGGTTTTGGCCGCCGTATCGGGATCGGTTTTGCCGGTGTGGTAGTAGAAACTGCTTTTGGGAATGCCGGCACTGTGCAGCAGGTATTTCAGCGGGTGCTTTGCCCTCAGCGTTTGGACGGTTTCGCAGCTTTGGCGGCGGCCGCTTCCTTTTCGTTGAGGGTTTTCATGTGCTTTAGGTAGTCGTTCTCCGCCCTCATGTAACGTAACTCTTCAATCAGTTCCGCCCGGGTTTTTTCGTGGTCGGGTTTGTCGGCGATAAACGGGTTTTTGCGTTTGGTCTTCATAGAGGCAGCCTGCGGGTGTTGGAGTGCGGCGATACCGCCTTGCCGGTAGGCGGCTATCCAACGGCGCAGGTGGGTGCGTGAGACGTTGAAGTGCTCTGCGGTGCGCTGTTGGCTGTGCACTTGGTGGTAATGGGGTACGGCTCGGTATTTGAAGTGTAGGTTATATTTGGACATAAGAAAACTGCACCTTTTAAAGTTGGAGGGGGTGTCCAATTTTTGGGGTGCAGTTCACCTTTTCAGACGGCCTTATTATTTAGCCAAGACTTGGAACCCTGTATATAATCAAGCAACTTAAGAAAAATCAAACTGGGTATGGCATACTGTTTTAAAGCCAATTTGAATTTCATAAAATATCAGGCCGAAACCTTTACAAGTCGTTTAGGCCGTCTGAAACGTTTCAGGCGGCCTGTTTTATTTTCTGGGTTACGATAAAAATTCTGTTATTTCTTGGCCGACAATTGATCAACCACACCGCCGTCGGCAAAGTATTTCTTCATGATTTCCTCCCACGAACCGAACACATCGTTGGGTTTGAAGGTTTCGATGGCGGGGAAGTCGGCCTTATGCTTTTCGAGCACCGCCGCATTGCGCGGGCGCAGGTAGAGTTTGGCGGCCAATTCCTGCGCCGGTTCGCTCCACAAATAGTTCAGGTATTCGGCCGCCGCCGCTTCGGTGCCTTTTTTCTCCGCCACGCCGTCCACTACTGCCACGGGGCTTTCCGACAGAATGGTGTAGCTCGGATACACGATTTCAAACTGGTTGGGCGCCAGCACGCGGCTCACGTGGTTGGCTTCGTTTTCAAAGGTGATCAGCACGTCGCCGATGTTGCGCTGGGTGAACGTGGTGGTGGCGGCACGGCCGCCGTTTTCAAACACGGGGGCGTTTTTCAGCAGTTTGGCGGTAAATTCTTTGGCTTTGGCTTCGTCGCCGTTATTGGCTTTGAGCGCGTAACCGAACGCGCCGAGAAAGGCATAGCGGCCGTTGCCGGTGGTTTTCGGGTTGGCAATCACGATTTGCAGGTTGTCTTTGGCCAAATCCGCCCAATCGCGCACTTGTTTGGGGTTGCCTTTGCGCACGAGGAACACGGTGGTGCTGGTGAACGGCACGGCGTTATCGGGCAGGCGGCTGCGCCAGTCGGCCTTCACCAGCCCTTTTTTCTCTAAAAGCTCGATATCGGAAGTTTGGTTCATGGTAACCACATCGGCCTGCAAGCCGTTGGCTACGGCCAGCGCCTGTTTGCTCGAGCCGCCGTGCGACTGCTGCACGCTGATTTCGGCACCCGGATGTTTGGCTTGATATTCTTTGATAAACAGCGGGTTGTATTCTTTATAAAAATCGCGCGCCACATCGTAAGACACGTTCAGAAGCTTGATGCCGTTGCCGGTTGCGCTTTGGTTTTCAGCGGCGGAAGCGGATGCGGCGGGCTTTTCTTCGGCTTTCGGCGAACAGGCCGACAGGGCCAGGGCGGTTCCGAACAGTGCGGAGAAAGAAAACAGGCGGGTTGCGGTCATGATGGTTCCTTAGCGGGAATATTAACGGCGCTACTTTATACAGGCCGTCTGAAAAAAGGAAAGAATGCTTGGTTTTATGCTTGTTGTATTTGGTTATATAGCTAACACAGAAAACATAAAAAGGCCGAGGCCTTTGCAAAATTCTTTTAAGCACCTTAAAACACTTGCGTCATGCTCGAGCTTGACCCGAGCATCTTTTTGTTTTAGAAGAAAAAGAGATACTCGGGTCAAGCCCGGGTATGACGAAATATAATATATTCAGGATTAAAGCGGCTTTTTTGCAAAGGCCTCAGGCCGTCTGAAATGCTTTCAGACGGCCTTTACCTTACGTTTGCCGTGCTGCTTACAGCGTGATTTCTTTGCTTTCGCCGTTCACGGTTTCGGTGATGGTGAAGGTTTTATCGCCGGTGTTGGCAACCAGTTTGGCCGACACGCCTTCGGCGGCATTGTTCCACACGATTTCCAGCTCTTTTTCGCCCAACGCTTTCACGGAGAACTCGCCGTCGAAGGCTTTGGAGGTGTTGCGGAATTTCAGCAGGTTGAAAAGCTGCTGCACTACGGGGCGTTTCACGGTTTCGTCGATTTCTTCCAAAGAATAGTAGTGGCGGTTGATGTTGCGGCCTTCTTTGGTTTTTTCCAGCAATTCGATGTCGTTTTCGCCGGCGAGCAGGCCCACGTAATAGATTTGCGGGATGCCGGGGGCGAAACATTGCAGCACGCGCGCCAGAATATAGGCTTGGTCGTTGTTGCCCAAAGCCGAATAGTAGGTGCAGTTGATTTGGTAGATGTCGAGATTATTGTATTCGGCGCTGGAATATTTTTTCTTCACGTTGGCGCCTTGTGCGTAGAGGGCTTCGCGGGTGGCTTCGCACTCTTCGTCGGTCATCAGGTCTTTCACGTCCACCACGCCGATGCCGTCGTGGGTGTCGAGGGTGGTGAACTGTTTGCGCGGGCAGATTTCCATCCAATGCACGAGGCGGTCGACATTGCCGCTGAACAGGGTGTGCAGCACCAGCATGGGCAGGGCGAAATCGTAAACGTAATAATCATGCTCGGCGATTTTGAGCTGGATGGTGTAGTGCTCGTGGATTTCCGGCAGCACGGTAACGTTGTGCGCGTCGAGCACATCGGTGCATTCTTTCAGGGTTTCCCAAATTTCCGGCTCCACGAAGAAGCAGTTGGTGCCGATTTTTTTGTTGGCATAGGCGAATGCGTCAAGGCGGATAATCGCCGCGCCCTGTTTGCTCAGAAATTCGAGGTTGTCTTTGATAAATTTTTTGGTAACGGGGTGGGTAACGTCCAAATCTACCTGTTGCTCATCGAAGGTACACCACACTTTTTCGCTGGTGCCGTCGGCAAATTCGGCCATGCGGTAAGGCGCGCGGGGTTTGCGTTTGTAAATCAAATCCACCTGCTCTTCGGTCGGCTCGCCGCCCGGCCAGAATTCTTTATAGCGGATAAACAGGTTGCGCCATTCGGAATCGTCTTTTTTCTGTTGGAAGTCTTGGAAATAAGGCGATTGGGCGGAAATGTGGTTTACCATAAAGTCGAACATCAGGTAGTAATCTTTCGCCAGTGCGTTCACGTCTTCCCAGCCGCCGAATGCGGGGTCGACTTTGGTGTAGTCCATCGGTGCGAAACCGCGGTCGCCGGAAGACGGGAAAAACGGCAGGATGTGCACGCCGCCGATCACGCCCTTCATGTGTTTTTCCAACACGTTTTTCAAATCTTTCAGATTGTTACCCAGGCTGTCGGCATAGGTAATCAACATGGCTTCGTTTTTCACTTGCATGATTTTCTTCCTGTAGTTAAATGTCGTTGGGTTGCGCTTTTATCGCATCACGCCCGGCGGGTATGACACCGATGTCAGTTTTGTGGCACATCATATCAAACTCTCGGCAGAAATCAATTAGTTTAGTTTAATGAAAACGTTAGCCGGCAAGACTAATTGATGTAAAACAAACTTCGGCCGTATCCGCATGGTGCGGCGAAGGCTTGATATGTAGTTTCATTCCCCGATATGGCGGCAGGCCGTCTGAAATATTCTTTCAGACGGCCTGCCGTTTGCCGCACGGTTTCAGTCGCCCGCCAATATATAAGCAATCCGGTAATCCAAAGGCAGCAGGCCGTCGGGGCGGCGCAGGGCTTCATAGGCCGCGCAAAACCGCTGCCAACGCCGTTTACCTGTCAGCCCCTTGTTTTCGCGGTTGCCGACGTGATTGGCGCCGATGTTTTTCAAGCTGCCAAGCAAGTCTTGCAGATCGGCAAAGGTTTGGGTGTGGGTGCGGGTTTCGGTTTGGGTGTGCGCAAAGCAGCCGAAAGCGCGGCGGATTTCGGCCTCGCCGAGAAACGGGTTGGTGTGCGCGTCGCTGTCGGCCGCCCGCCAGGCGCCGCCCAACTGGTGCAGGCTGCCCTCGACGACGGTGGCGGCGGCAACCGTGCCGCCGTTGCGGGTTACGCGCCGCATCTCGGCGGCGGCGGCGGAAAGATCACACCATTGCACGGCCAGACTGCTGAAGCAGGCATCGACGCTGTTGTCGGCCAGCGGCAGCCGTTCGGCATCGGCCAACAGGCAGAAAGCGGCGCGGCGGTGGCGGGCGGTGTGGCGCAGCATGCCTTCGGCCAAATCAAGGGCGATAACGGTTGCGCCGCGCGCCTGCATCTCTTTGCCGAACCAGCCGCTACCCGCGCCGATGTCGAGTATGGTTTTGCCGCGCAGGCCGTCTGAAAAGCGCGCTTCGAGCATGGCGAGCAGGCGGCTGCCCACTTCGCGCTGCAAGACGGCCGCTGTGTCGTAGGTGGCGGCGGCCTGGCTGAATGCGCGGGCGATTTGCTGTTTGTGCGGGGTTTCAGACGGCATCTTGCAAACCTTTTACTAATGCTTCGATATGCCGGGTTTCGTGGGCGGCGCTGAGGGTGATGCGCAGCTGCGCCCGCCCTGCCGGCACGGTGGGCGGGCGGATGGCCGGCACATATAAACCTCGGCTGCGCAATGCTTCGGCGGCGGCTAATGCACTTTCGTTGCTGCCGCACACAAACGGCTGGATAGCGGTTTCAGACGGCAGTAGGCGTTCTGCCAAACCGCCCTGCGCCAAGGCCGTCTGAAAAAAACGGATATGCCGTTGCAGCTTGGCGCGCAAATCGTCGGCAGCTTGAATGCGCCCGATGGCGGCGGATAAGGCGGCGGCCTGCGCGGGCGGAAAGGCGGTGCTGTAAACCAGGTGGCGGGCGAATTGAACGAGATATTCGGCCACGGTGTGGCTGCACAATACCGCCGCACCCATCAGCCCGGCGGCTTTGCCGAAAGTTACCACCAGAATATCGGGCTGTTCGCCCGCTTCCGCCGCGCTGCCCCGCCCCTGCGGGCCGCACACGCCGAAGCCGTGGGCATCGTCGATCAGCAGCCAGGCACCGTATCGGCGGCACAGGGTTTTCAGACGGCCTATGTCGGCCTTGTCGCCGTCCATGCTGAACACGCCTTCGCTTGCCACCAGCACGCGCCTGCCCTGTGCGGCGGCCAACTGCTGCTCCAGCACTTCGTAGCGTTGGTGGGCGAAACGGCGGTAAACGGCGGGGGAAAGGGCGGCGGCCTCCTGCATCGAGG
Organism: Neisseria dentiae; assembly: GCF_014055005.1. Lineage (NCBI taxonomy): Bacteria > Pseudomonadati > Pseudomonadota > Betaproteobacteria > Neisseriales > Neisseriaceae > Neisseria > Neisseria dentiae. Next base: position 1,114,946 of record NZ_CP059570.1, read on the forward strand.
CGTGGCAGAATTTGTCGGCCAGCAACACATCATCTTTGCCCAACAGGCCGAGCAGCACGGCCTGATTGGCGGCATAACCGCTGGGAAACAGCAAGGCGCGTTCGTAACCGAGCCAGCCGGCAAGCTGCGTTTCCAAATATTCGTGGGCATCGGTGTGGCCGCAAACCAACGGCGAGCCGCCGCTGCCGCAGCCGTAATCCGCCAGCGCCTGCTGCCAGGCGGCAATCACGGCGGCATCGCGGCTGAGGCCGAGATAATCGTTGCCCGCAAAGTTCAGATAACGCACGCCGCCGCTCTCCAGATAAGGCGGCGGCGTGCCGGCGCGGCGCACGGTGCGGCGGCGGTAGGCCTGCGCTTGCGCGCGCGCTGCCAATGCGGCTTGCAGGTGAGTGTTCCAGTTCATTGCGGGCAAACGTTGCGGGCGGTTTTAAAGCGGCAAAGTGTGTAATGTTTCAGACGGCCTGTCAATTGCAAATCCGCCCGAAACGAGGCTTTTTTTGTTACACTACACGCCGCATTTTCAGACGGCCGGTCCGATGGGGTAAAGGCCGAGACCTTTGCAAAACCCCCGGATGTGGATGCAGTTCAAGGCGTAGCAGCGCAGCGAGCGCAGACATATCAGATAGATAGGCAAGCGAGCGAGCAGTACCCTAAAGGGCATAAACGCACAACGCAGAAATGCGCCGCAGATGGGGTTTTTGCAAAGGTCTCAGGCCGTCTGAAAACTTTAACAACGCTTAAAATTTCCGGCCACGCCCTGCCCTATACACAACCGAACCTATGCTTCTCGATTTAAACCGCTATTCTTTTCCCGTTTTCAACAAAGAAATCAAAAAACTCTCCCTGCTGGCCCTGCCCATGCTGCTGGCGCAGGTGGCGCAGGTGGGCATCGGTTTCGTCGATACGGTGATGGCCGGCGGTGCGGGTAAAGACGACTTGGCGGCGGTGGCGTTGGGCAGCAGCGCATTTGCCACCGTGTATATCACCTTTTTGGGGGTGATGACGGCACTCAACCCGATGATCGCCCATCTGTTCGGCGCGGGCAAAACCGCCGAAGTGGGCGAAACGGGGCGGCAGGGCATCTGGTTCGGCATCATGCTGGGGGTTATCGGCATGCTGCTGCTGTGGGCGGCGGTGCCGCTGTTCCAGCATTTTCTGAGCCTGAGCGACAAGGTGGAGCGGATGATGGGGCATTATCTGCTGTTTGTGGGCTTGGCCATGCCTGCCGCGATGGTGCACCGCGCCCTGCACGCTTATGCTTCCAGCCTCAACCGCCCGCGCGCGATTATGGTGGTGAGTTTTTTGGCGTTTCTGCTGAATATTCCGCTCAACTATATGTTTGTGTACGGCAAATTCGGTATGCCGGCGTTGGGCGGCGCGGGCTGCGGCTTGGCCACGGCGCTGGTGTTTTGGTTTAATGCAGCGGTGTTGTGGCTTTATGTGGCCAAACAGCCTTATTTCCGCAGCTTCGGTTTAACCGCCCGTTTCAGCCGCCCCAATGCCGGCGCTTTCGGCAGAATCTGGAAACTGGGCGCGCCCATCGGTTTGTCGTTTTTTCTCGAGGCGAGCCTGTTTTCGTTTATCGTGTTTCTGATTGCCCCGTTGGGCGAAGACTATATCGCCGCGCAGCAGGTGGTGATCAGCCTCACCGGCGTGATTTATATGATTCCGCAAAGCGTGGGCGCGGCGGGCACGGTGCGGGTGGGTTATTCGCTCGGGCGCGGCGAATATGCGCGGGCGCGTTATATTTCGGGCGTGTCGCTGGTGTTGGGTTTGGTGCTGGCCGTGCTGACCGCCGTGCTGCTGGTGCTGCTGCGCTACCCGCTGGCGGGTATGTACACCGATGATGCCGCCGTGTTGGGCATTGCTGCCGCCGTGCTGCTGTTTGCGGCGGTGTTCCAGCTTGCCGACAGCACCCAATGCGTGGCTTCTTATGCGCTGCGCGGCTATAAAATGACCAAAGTGCCCATGCTGATACACGCGCTGGCGTTTTGGGGCTTCGGCCTGCTGCCCGGCTATGCGCTTGCCTACGGCTTGGATATGGGCATTTATGGTTTCTGGACGGCGCTGGTGCTGTCGCTTTCGGTGGCGGCGGTGCTGCTGGTTTGGTATTTGGAATGGTGCAGCCGCAGAGAAGCGGCGCGCAAAAGGATGTTGTGATGCAAGTGATGCACGATGTGGATTTAACCCCGCTCAACACGTTCGGCCTCAAAGCCCGCGCGCGTGATTTTGCGGTGCTGGAACATGAAAACGACCTATACGAAATCGTGAAACTGCCCGCATTTGACCGCGAAAGCGTGCTGTGGCTGGGCGGCGGCAGCAATATTCTGCTGATGCGTGATTATCAAGGTTTGGTAGTTCATGTAAAAAACAAGGGAATCCGCGAACTTTCCCGTTCAGACGGCCTCGTTTATATAGAAGCGCAGGCGGGCGAAGTGTGGCACGATTTCGTGCTGCACACGCTCGAAGCGGGCTTGAGCGGGCTGGAAAACCTGAGCCTGATTCCCGGCAGCGTGGGCGCGTCGCCCGTGCAGAACATCGGTGCCTACGGCGTGGAAGTGAAAGACGTGATACACAGCGTGCGCTGCTTCGATTTGGATACCCGCACGTTTGTTACGCTTAATAACGCCGACTGCCGCTTTTCCTACCGCGAAAGCCTGTTCAAACAAGCGGGCAAAGGGCGGTATGTGATTACCGCCGTGGTGTTCGCCCTAAGCGAAACCTTCCGCCCCAATGTGCGCTACGGCGACTTGGCCGCAGTGGTGGAACAAGCCTGCGCGGGGCGTAAAATCACGGCTAAAGACGTGTCCGACGCCGTGTGCTTTATCCGCTCGGGCAAACTGCCCGACCCCGCAACGCTGGGCAATGTGGGCAGCTTTTTCAAAAACCCCGTGGTAGATGCAGAAACGGCGCAGAAACTGCTGGCGCAGCACCCCGCCATGCCGCACTACCCGCAGGCCGACGGCTCCGTCAAGCTGGCCGCAGGCTGGCTGATCGACCGCTGCAACCTCAAAGGGTTCCAAATCGGCGGCGCGGCCGTTCACAACAAACAGGCGCTGGTGTTGGTAAACAAACAACAGGCAGAGGCACAAGATGTTTACGCATTGGCGCAACACATCTGCCGCACCGTGCAGCAAGCCTTCGGCGTGGCTTTGCAGGCGGAACCCAACTGGCTGCCGGCAGATTTTCATGTGTGAAACCACACACAGGCCGTCTGAAAAACAAGAAGTTTTAGAGCATAAATACTTTTTATTGATATAATCACCGCCGATATAATTAATAAAAACGCCGTAATAAGGAGTTTTCTCATGGCGAAAGACAGCAAACAAAACACATATCAGCGCATTATCGAATCCGCGCTCGTTCTCTTCAACGAAGAAGGCGAGCGCAACATCAGCACCAACCACATCGCCGCCCACCTGAGCATCAGCCCCGGCAACCTCTACTACCACTTCCGCAACAAAGACGAAATCATCGTGCAGCTTTTCAAACGCTACAGCGACGATTTGCTCGGCTACCTGCAAAACGCCGAACTGCCCGCAGGCGTTTGCGAAGCCGTGGGGTATATGTCGGGCATTTACGACGTGATGTGGCGCTACCGCTTCCTCTTCAGCGATGTCAACACCCTGCTCGCCCGCAGCGCCGAGCTTTTGGGCGAACACAACAACTTCACCCAAGCCAAAGTGTCGCCGCTGCTGGTCAACCTGCTCACCCGCCTCAACGGCCTCAACATCATCAAGGCCGACGAAACCGCCATGAACGATCTGGCGGTGAATATGTGGATAGTAACCAAATACTGGTTCGACTTCGACGGCTCCATCCGCGGCCGCGCCAAACTGAGCGAAGATTCCAAAGTGCGCGGCATCGGCCGCACCCTCAGCCTGCTGCGCCCCTACCTGCTGGAACAATATGTGGCCGAATTCGACCAAACCATCAAAAACCTCACCCCCGAATCGGAATGCGTGCAGCAAAACGCGCTGGCGCATTAAATAACAAGGCCGTCTGAACCTTTTCAGACGGCCTCAAACTTTCCACCGGCGGCTCAGCCCGCCAAAATATTCAAAATCACACGCAAATCATTGGCATTTATCTGCCCCGGCGCCGACGCCTTTTTCGCCGCGCCGAACGTCATCGCCGAACCGAACGTTTCCCCCGCCAAACGGCTGATCACACCGATTTTGCCCATCGCCATCGTAACCAGCGGCTGCTTCGCATATCGGCCGAACATCGTTTGCGTGGCATCGAGCAGCACCAGCACATCGGCGGGCGACTGCGGCATCACAGCGATTTTGCAGATATCCGCCCCCCAATCCTGCATGGTTTGCAGGCGCGCGATAATGTCTTCTTTCGGCGGCGTTTCATAAAAATCATGGTTGCACAGCAGCGCCGCCACACCCTGCGCCTTAGCCAGCGCCACCGTTTCCTTCACCTCTGCATCGCCCGCAAACAGCTCGATATCGACGATATCCGCCAAGCCCGAACGTATGGCCGCCTGCACCAGCGCAAAATAAACCTCTTGAGAAACCGGGCATTCGCCCCCCTCTTCCGCCCGCCTGAACGTAAACAGCAGCGGCGTATCGGGCAGCGCTTCGCGCACCTGCCGCAAACAATCCATCACATAACCCGCATCGGCCGCCCGCTCGAGAAAATCCGCGCGGAACTCCACCACATCGAAACTCAAACCCTGCAAATCCTGCAAAGCCGCTTGCAGGCCGTCTGAATCTTTTGCCACCAGCGGCACGGCGATTTTCGGGCTGCCCTCGCCCAAAACGGTATTTTTGATTTTTACGGTGTTCATGTTATTCCTTAAAATGATAAAACAACGGTTTTCAAACGGTATCAAACCTTGCAAAGCCCGATAAATCCAAGGCTACCATTGATAATCCGCGCTAACCATACCGGATTTCGATTCTGTTTTTATCTGTTACCAGTTGATAGCTCAAGCAGTTTCTCGATCCCGAGCTGGCAATCAGATAATACTTGGCATAATCGTCCAAATGACGCACCAACACCTTTTTAATCCGCGTCGGCACTTCTTTCCAGATTTCATCGATATCCAAATTTTGATAAACCTCTTGCTGATGGCGCTTTGCCTGAGGGCCGCTTCCTTGCAGCTCTTTTTTAAACCGGCAGTAATGCTGCCAATAACGCTCTTTCAAACGTTGGTAATCGGGGCTGTTTCTCTGCCTGCACAACACAACGCCTTCCCGTTTGAATTCGGCCATCGCCAAATAAAAACTGAATTCGCGTTCCACCAGCTTGATCGGCTCCATATTGCCGCAAACAATGCTCATGCTCGGACAGTCGATCAGCAAATTAAAATCACCCAAACCCTTTTGCGTTAATTCCACCGCCTGAGAAAAACTCCAGTTATCGGCCAGCCGCAGTTTCGGCATTCCTTCGCGCATACGAACAAAAGGAATATCGGCCAACATCACCTGCGCCTGCGAGGCATCCAAACGGCCTTTGGCCGTATCCAGCCACACGCTTTGGCGCGGCGGATAAAAAAATTCGCGGTGCTGTTCGAAAGCCTCTTCCACCAGCACATGCGACAATTTATCCTGCCGGCGGCCGAAGAGCGACAACGCGTAACCGATGTAAAACCCCATCGATTTGCGCCCGCCCGCAATCGACACATGCAATTCGGTTTGCCTGTCGGCACACAAATCATGAATAAAGCGTACAATCTGATCCGCCGCCAGATTGTTTTCCTGCGGCGAACGGATATCGGCCAGCGGCTGCCCGTTCTCATCGCGTATCACATGGATAAAATCCTTATCGAAAGCAATATCCTGCAATTCATATTCTTCGCACAAACGCCGGAAAAAACCGCACTCTCCCAAGAGAGAGGCGGCGATATTATCGGCACCGGTTTGCGTGGTTAACACGTGCACTTCCTGCGGCAGCCATTGCTGCTGCGTATGGAGCGCATACAGCGTTTCCGTCACAATCTGCGGCGACATACCGGTAACTGCCACCAAGATTCTTTTTTTAGCGGCCATTCGCCCATTTCTCCAGCAGTGTTTTCATGCCGCTCAAATCCTTTTGTTCGATAACCCCGATTTGCGCCCCCATCGCCCGGTTACGGATTTTTCCGGTCAATTCCCGATACGACAGCAGCATCGCTTTTGTTCTCAGGCCGCCGAGTTTTTTCAACGATTCCAGCTTATACAGCGCCTCCTCGGCTTTATCCTCATGCTTGGCAAAATTGGCTGTTTTACACTCCAACACATGCAACACATTATCCACCAGCAGCAGCACATCCAATTCATTGTGTTGGAACACCTGCTCTTTGGCATTTTCAATCTGCACGTTCAGCGCCACATCCTGCACACCCGGCAAAGATTTGGCCGTCTGAAACACATAATCCTCAAACCAGCCGCCCGCCACATATTGTTTGGCCTCTTCATCAACGAACACCAAGCAATCGCCTTGCTGCCGCGCCAAATCGTTTTTTGCCAATAAATCCAGCAAATTCTGCATATTGTGCGCAGGCACTTTACATTTCAATGCCCGCTTATCCGTTTGTGAAATTTCAAAATTGAGCCGACCCAACTCCGGTCCCAAGCTGCCATGTGCACGCACCAACTCTTCCGCAAACGGCAGCCACTCAGGATGCGCCAGCTGCTTTTGCAGCTTATGCCGCGCCGGATAGCCGTGCAGCGTCAAATAATCTTCGATTTTGATTTTAGGCGGTTGCAGCAACAAACGCTCGTTATTATCCAGCAGCAGCACTTCATTGCTGTCTGCCGTGAAATAAAACGACGGATAGCCCGCCTCTTTAAACATCGCAAACGCCGCAATTGCCATCAGCTTGGTGCCGCCGGTTACATTCAGCGCCACCTGATCCTTATCCATATCGCACAACAACGCAAACACCCGTTCACCCACCTGCGCCATATCATAAGCATCAGCCACCGCCAGTTGCCGCACCTTTACCCCGCAACTTTTGCGCATCACATCAGCCAAAGCATCCGCTCCGGCCTGCATCTGCTCCGTTACCAGCAGCACCACTTCCTGCGGGCGGAAATCCTTATCCAGCACCGGCAAAAAATTCGGCACCGCCTGATCCGAAACCAAACACACATGCACATCAAATTTTTTCATCGATTCACCCTTTTTATTGATCAAAATTACAACGCCCGCACCTCGAAACGGCGCAAAGTGCAGCCCATCGCCGACATATCCTCAGCCGAATATTCCGAACCGCGCCCTGCCTCTTCCTGCGGCAGTGTTAAAAAATAAAAAATACCGCCGCGCGCGCAAACCTCCGCCGCCAGATGCAGCGGCAGCGTGCCCAGCACCACATCACCCGCCTGAATATCCTGCGGATCCAAATGGCACAAAAAGCAGTCTACCCGCCATTGCGGCTGCTGCAAAATCCACTCTAACGCCCCCGCATGGCGCGAAACAAAATATATCATAAAACTATTTCTGCAATTGCTTCCAACCGGCCCGCAAACCAAGGGGTTGGTAAAATTTAAAACATCACAAAAACCGCTTGTAATTTAGCAGGCGGGCTACTGCCCGCCTGCCGCTTTAACCGCTCCATCCGTTTTACTTGATAGAGCGCGGAGCTTAACGGCGCTCCTACCGCGAAGCCCCACTATTCTAAGGCTTCTTTTACCGCCTCAACAGCGGCTTCTGCCACCGCAACCGCAACTGCGGTTAGCAGCGTTACCAATATAGGATGCATATAATGCTCCTTTCTATTGTTGCAACAATCCAATCACAGCAGCAAAACTACTGCGCCTTACAGCCCTTAACACCGGCTGCCCGCGCCCCGCTTATTTGCGCGTGGTGTGGTCAAGAATGACCTTGATCACTTCAAGTGCTAATTTTGCCCAATCCATTTTTGAGTTCACCTCCTTATAAATAACCAACCACATCTCTATAACTTGGTTCGGTTTTTAGTCATTTATCCGAATGAGCGTATTATTCCCAATCCTGGCGCCTATTTCATCAGGCACAAATTTGTATAGAAACAACAAAAAAGGAAAAGCCTTATTCCGGCAAAGCCAGATAAACCCCTTCCGGCATACCGTCCTTGCCCAGAGAACGGGAAAAACCGCCGCCCGGCAACGGATAAATGCGCAAATCATCTTGTTTCGAATGCAGCTTCGGCAGCAGCTCATCCAAGCATTGCCGGTAATCCTCTGCGCTGCCCGCCAACAAAAACACACTGTTCTGCAAAGGCAGCGCATGGTTGCACAAAATACGGTATGCCCGCTGCAAGCGGGCGGTGTCGGCAATATCATAAGCAATCAGCCAGCGCATCATCTTCCTCCGCCGCCACCATTTCGGATTCGGCAAAACATCCGCTTTCATCCCCCAGCTCACCACCCAAGGCCGAAAGCAAATCCATGCATAAACGGCGCATTTGCGGCCGCCATGATTTTGCCGCCGTTTCAAAAGCCGCATAAAAGCGCATTCTGCCGGCCTTACCCATTTCGCACGCACCGCCGCGCATCGAAAAATCCTCCGCACGCAGCACCCCGTCGGCAAACAAAGCAACCGCCCATTCGTCGTAAAGCGGGCGTATCGGCTCCACCAAATCGCAAGCCAACGATTCCCGCCCGTGTTCGATACCATGATATAGTGAATTCAAATAAAAACTCCGAAATGAAATAACTGCATTCAAACTTGCAATTGGGCGATATGCTAAAGAATCGTTTTACCCTACTTCGGCATTCTTATTTTAATCCACTATAAAACCCCACAAACGGATCCAACCCCGTTAAATACACCTGCCGCACCAATTCGAAATGCAAGAGCGTATAACCCAGCGATAAAACCGCATTAAACGCATCGGCCGGCGGCCTGCGGTTGCGGCCGTTGAAATTCAAAGAATCCGGCAACACATAAGCCAGCGCCGCAAAATAACGGGCGGCCGCCGCCCCCTCCAAGCCGCGCAACCGGGCCGTATCCGCCGCCGCGCCGATCTCTCCCGCCACATCCGCCAACACCGAACACGGTTGGTGCAAACGCGCCCGCAACACATCGCTTTTCGTTGAAAACCGTTCCAGCAGAGCCGCTTGCGAAGCCACTTTTCCGCCCACCCAGCCTTTAGCCTGCCGCAAACAAAAATCCGCATTCTGCGCCAGATTAAACTGCGCCATCCGCCGTTGCGCATCCACCTTCAAATTCGGCATCAGCAACACCGGCTGCCGCTTTCTGCCGCTCAACACCACCACACCTGCTCCGTGTTCGCCCAATTTGCCCAACACCGAGGCCGAAAGCTGCAAATCTCCCCGGATACACACCCGCTCCAGCAGCTTGAGCGGCACCGTGCCCATCCGCTCATTCCCGTCATAAAAAGCCAGCGCACTGCTATCGGCACGCAACGTCAAGCCCTTGCGATCAACAAACAAAGTAACCATTTTTCCGTTCTCCTTATGCGTTATATATTACAACCAATTGATTACCTAAGTAATAGTTTTATTTTCTCTGATTGAGACCTTGAGACCTTTGCAAAACCGCCCTCAACCGATCACAAACGGCTCGAATGCCAAACTTTTCGCACAGCCGAAAAAAAAACGGCGGCACGGTTTCGTTTAAACGGAACACATGCAGCCGGTCGTTTTCAGCCAGCATAGCCGGCAGCGTTGCACACAACATGCGCAACTCGCCCGCCGTTAACCAGCATTCGAATAAAGATTTCTGCCCGCCCACCGCATAAGCGCGGAGCATGCGCCGCACCCGGTTTTGCGTGCGGATGTCGGCAATATCGTAGGCAAACAGATAAAGATGCCTTTTCGCCATCTTCGATTCCCCTTGAATTTTAAGCCATCGTTAATCAGCTTGAAACCTATGCAAAACACCCGAAGGCCGTCTGAAACACCCCCGGCCATCATCATACCCGGGCTTGACCCGGGTAGCTCTATTTCTTTCAAAGCAACAAGATGCCCGGCTCAAGCCCGGGCAAACGAAGGAGCATTTCAGACGGCCTGAGACCTTTGCAAAAATACCTTAAGGCCGTCTGAAATGCTTAAATCCCGTCATTCCCGCGTAGGCGGGAATCCAGATGGAAATATTGAAGCATTGATTAAACAAATACTTAGATGCCAAGCGTCTGGATTCCCGCCTACGCGGGAATGACGGAGTTCAGATTTTTTAGATAGCAATTTGAATTTTGCAAAGGTCTCGGCCTTAAAGTATGTTTGCAAAGATTTCAGACACACAGTAACACCTGTTTGAAAAACCAATCCCCGTGTTGATGGGGCTTTTTTGTGTCAAATGGGCGCTGCTCACCCGACCGAACTACATCAGTCTCAATCCCCGTGTTGATGGGGCTTTTTTGTGTCCGAAAAAAGCGCAGTAAAAACAAAGGCAAAAAAGTCTCAATCCCCGTGTTGATGGGGCTTTTTTGTGTCCACAGACCGTCAACGATATGCTGGAAGTGGCCAAAGGTCTCAATCCCCGTGTTGATGGGGCTTTTTTGTGTCCAGAAATTCTCGAAGAATTGTCTTTGCAGGCAGAACTCTCAATCCCCGTGTTGATGGGGCTTTTTTGTGTCCTGCAGCAAGTTGAACAATTACTGACTATTCGTAACTCTCAATCCCCGTGTTGATGGGGCTTTTTTGTGTCCAGCAGACAGCAACTTTCACTTTCAAAATCAATCGGTTGAAAAGGGGTTTTCCAACAAATCTCTTCTTTACAAAGCTAATCATTATTTAACCTCTGCCAACGTGTAACGGCCTAAGCCGAATACGGTTTCTTTGCCGATATGCAGCCATTGGCCGATATGCAGCAATTGGGCAAATGATAAAGGCAAATGGTCGAACCGCCAAGTGCCGGTAATGCCGCCCAAGGTCATTTTCTGCTGCTGGCGGTTGGAATAGCGCGTCCAATCCTGCCATTGCAGCTTGGCATGGTTGGGTATGCGGTCGGCGGCGGCGGCCAGTTTGCCGAAATCGGCTTCGATGGGGGCTTCCCAATGGCGGGTGGCGATAGCCGAGGTGCGGCGCATCAGTTGGCGCAGCAGTATGCCTGCCTGTATGCGGTGGATGCCCAGCACGCTGCCTTGGCTTTGCAGCCTGAGCGGGGTGCGGATATGCAGGGTGCAGGCTTCGGGATAGCTCTTGGGCAGTATCAGGGTGTTCGGGTGGGGTTGGATATGGCCGTCTGAAAAGATATTCTGCCAGCCATGCGGGGTTTCGACGGCGATATTGCTTAATATGCCCTGCCCTTTGGCGGGGCCTACGCCGTGTTGGAACGCCTGCTTGAAACTATGGGCAATCAGCGGCAGCTGGTGGCGGGCGCGGCCTAGCAGCACCATTTCGAATGAAAAGGTTTCGCCTTTATCGTAACCGGTTTGTTTGTTTTCGGGTGCTTCGATGATATAGGGCTGCGGCGGGGTTTGCCTGAAGCTGCTGCTGAGCCGTTCGTCGGCGGCCGGGGCGAACAGGCGGGTGTAAGGGCAGCTTTCTTGCAGGGGGCAACCGCCGCATTCTTTCTGCCGGGTCATGCAGGCGGCGCGGCGCAGGGCATGGCCGAACACGCCGCGCAGGGTGGAGCCTGCATATTCGGGCAGCCGCAATTCGCTCTCGAGGGTGAAGTCGAGGCGGTAGCGCGCGATGGGCAGCTCGGCGGGCAGCTTGAGGGCTTGGTGGTGCATGGTGTTCAGTTCCTTATTTGGTTTATCTATCAGGTTTCAGGTAGCCTTGCGTCCCATTCTCCCAACGAGAACCGAGCTTGCTTTATTCGCCGCGCAAGCGGCGCAATACGGCTTTGATTTCTTTTTCGCGCTTGCCGACAAATAGGCTGGGCTGGACTTCCTGCATGGTTTTGAAGCTGAGTGCTTCGGCAACTGTTTTCTGCTCGGCGGCGACGAAGGTTTCGGCGGCTTGCTTTAGCGCGGCCAACAGGCTTTGATAGAGCTCGGTGTGAGCCTGCTGGTTGCGTGGGTCGTAAACAAAGGCAGCCAATTGTTCCAGCCATTCTGCAATCAGCCGTTCGGCGGGGCTCATGGCGGCCAGCTCGGTTTGGCGGCGCTCGGCCTCGGCGGCTTCGCGCTGCTCTTGGGCGATGCGTTCCTGCTCGGCGGCCTGTGCTTGTGCCTGAAGCTCGGCAGCAGCGGCGGCGGCCTGTTGCCTGCGTTCGGCCAATGCGGCTTGGGTGCCGCGGATGGCGGCCAAATGGCTGCTGTTGTGTTCGCACCATTGTTGCAGGGCGTGGTTGTCGCTTGGCGGGTCGATTTCGATTAATGCCCAGCCGAAAGGCAGCAGGCCGTGGGTTTCGGCTGCGGATTGGGCGGCCAGCCACACGGTTTTGGTTTTGGGTTCGAAAACGGGTTTCTGCCCTTTGCCCTGCATGATTTTGATCTGTGCCAAACCATCAATGGTTTTGCTTTCGGCACCGCCGTGTTTGCCCAAACGCACCAGCATCATGCTGCCTTTTTGCAGTTGCGGTGTTAATTGCGCCAGCAGGTTGCGGGTATGCCGGAGCCAATCGGGGGCAATCAGGTTGCGTTCTTCTAATTGGCTGCATTCCTGCTCAAAGCGCTTGATGTGGTAGCGGTTGGCATCGATGGCGAGTTGTTGCAGGTTTTCGGGCTGTACGCGGTTTTCAGGCAGGCTTTTTTGCGGCTGCTTGATATGCGGATGGTGTTGCAGCAATAAATGCTGGATGGTGCAGGTGGCGGCAAAGGCGCGGTATTGGCCGTGCTGGATGGTTTCCCGCCGTCCGGTTGCGCCTTTGGCTTCAACGGTGTTGCCGTCTTTCACTACTCTTTTCTTTTTGTGGTTGGTGGCGTATTGGATTTGGGTGGCCACATCACCGGCGGGCATAAAATCGGCGGTTTTCAACAGACGCAGGCCGTCTGAAGCGAAGCTGCCCAAATAGTTGCTTTCAAAACGGCCGGCATCGCGTGAAGTCGGTTTCGGCTGCGGAGCGTGTTTGCCTACCATGCGCTCCAACAGAGCGGTGCGCAAACAGCCTTTGAAGGCGCTGCCGGGGATATAGGGCTGGTGGGTAATCGGGTTGACGATGGTGCGCTCGATATCCAAACGGTTATACACATTTTTGCCGCCGGTTTCACGATTGGCTACCTTACCGATGCGCTCTTTATATTCGTTTTCCAATGCTGTGCTGACCGCTACGGCTTTATAGGCGCTGTCGGCAAAGGTTTGGGCGTGTTTGTCGAAATATTGCTGGATGCGGTCGATTTTTCCCGATTGGGCGGCTTCCTGCAATTCGCTGCGCTGCTGCGGGTTTAACGCAGCTTGGGCTGGATCAAAGGCGTAGAGTACGCCGTCTGAAATCACATAGTTGGTCGGCTCGTAGTCTTCCCCGCTGCCCAAATGGATGGGCGAGAGCGGGGTAAGAAACAGGCGGTAAGGGGTTAAAAAAGCTTGGCTCATGCTGCGCTCCGTTTCGGCCGTCTGAAAACGGCGGCGGGGTTTAATTCAATGCTTCGGTATTCAAATCAAAAAACAAGGCGGGGGCATAACCTTGGTGCACGGCTTGCGGCTGGCTGAGAGAAACACCGCCGATGCCCTGCCCGATATAGGGGCTGCCCGCCGCAGTGCCGCTGAACACAGCGCCGGTTTGCGCCATCAGCACCGGCTGTTTAAACGGCCGGCTGCTGCGTGCCTGGATATTGCCGTGCCGACCGAAGCGGGTTTGGGTGTGGTAGTAGCTGCGCTCAGGGTTGTAGCCCAAGCCTTGCGGGCAAGAGGCGGCCAAGGTGAACACGGCGTTGCCGGCCGCATGGCATTGGAACAAATCGCTCTCTTCAAAGGCTTCAAGGCTGAATTTTCCCAAACCGGCTGAAGCGTCGCGCCCGTAACCGCTTCGGCCGGTATTTTCTAGAACCTGCTGCAACTGCTCTTTTTTCAGACGGCCTTCATCCAACAGGCAGTAAACCGTCCAAAGGCTGCCGCTGCCATACCAAATCTGTTCGCTTTCGTGCGGTGCAAACTGGCCGCCGGCACCGGTGGTGTGGGTTTGGCGGTTGAGGCTGTTGTGCGGCTGGCGGTGGCTGCCCACCAGATTCGGGCTGATGTCGGCGCTGCTGAGGGCTTGCTGCTGCCACAGGCGGCTGTCGCTGCCCAATGCGCTTTCAGGCAGCCATTGTTTTTTCTTCAGCTTTTTGCGGTCGGTTTCCGCTCCTTCCTGCCAATAGTCGGACGGCAATGCAGGCAAGGGCAGGAAGCCTTCGGGGAAGGCATCGGAAACCACCAGGAAGGGGCGGTTTTCGGTGTAGCCTTGCAGGCAGTTTTTTAGTGTTTCCGTGCCGTATTGCTCGACGATGCCCCAGCAGATTTGGCCGAACAGTGTGTCGCCCACCAAGGGTGTGCCGAAAGCGGTTTCGGGGCGCAGGATCAGTTTATAGGCTTGCATAGGCGTTATTTCGCAAAGGGTTGGATGGTGTTGAAACGATCGTCTATCGATTCTCCGTTCAGGCACACGGCTTCGAATTTCACTTTGCCGTAACCGCGTGAGCCGGAGCCGCCGAGGCTGTCCCACTCGAGCAGTTTTAAGCCTTGCAGCAGGGTATCCAACAGGGCTTTTTCGTCACCGTCGAATTCTTTTACCGTTAATTTGAAATCGAATTCGGCACCGGCGGGCACGCGTTCGGTTTGGCGGGGATGTTCTGCCGTGCCGGCAATGCGGTTAATACGGTTTTCGCTTTTCACTTCAGTAAACAGCAGATTGTCGTTGCGCAAACGTTTTGCATAGTCTTGATTCAGGCTGCAATCCCAAAATGAAACCCGGGTGTGGCCGATTTCCTGTTGCAAGGCTTCGCTTTGGCTGTCGCCGCTGATGCCGAACAGCTGCAAAATGTGTTTGACGGCGGTTTTCTCCGCCCCTTGTGCGGTTTCGTATTCACGCTTGCCCAGCGGTGCTTCCTGCACCACACCGCTTTTCCATTCCAAAAGGCTGCGGATTTTGCCTTTGATGCTGCTGCCGGGAATATACGGCTCGCCGCTCACCGGATGTTTGATCACGCTGTTGTCGATGCCGCCGATATGGATTTCGCTGTCGCCCGCGCCGATATGCAAACCGGTTTGCAACACCAGCTTGGCTTCCAAAATATGAATGTTTGCTAATTTCATGTTGTTCTCCTGAATTATTTGGCTTCGTGGGCTTTGCGGAAACCCAATACGGCTTCGAAAAAGAGTTTGGCGTTTTTTAAGCTGTCTGCGCTGTTGATCTCGCCGATGATGCGGTTGAACATTTCGACAAAATGTTTATCAACATGACCACGCCCTTGGGCATAAGCAGCCTTGGCTTTCAGCATCTGGATAAACGGTGCGGCTTTTTGGTATTCGCCCGCACGGTCGGCTGCCTGAAAAACCTTGTCGTGCCACATGGCCAATTCGTCGTAAAACTTGCGCAATTGGGTGGATTTATTGGTATCGGCTGTCCGCCCTCTTTCATTGGGCTGCGGCTGGATATGCTCCGCCGCCTCTTGCGCCACGGTACTGAAAATATCCACCGGCAACTGCTCGGTATTTAATTTGATTCGGTTCAAGTCCATTATTTTGCCCTTAACAAGTAGAAATGATTAAACAAAGGAATACGGTATTTCGCTTCCAAACGCTCGATGCCGTTTTGATAAAATGCTTCGGTCAATTGGGCGTAAGCATTGTTTTTGCTGCTGATTTTTTTGTTGTCGTTCACATAACGGCGGATGCGGTAGGCCATGCGGCTGCGCCACATACCGGCGGCAATATCGCCGTTTCGCTCCCGGCCCGCTGCTTCGCAGAACTGCAACATATCGTAGATAAAACCGGTACTTAATCCGTAAGCATCTTTTAATTCACCGATTCTTACCGCTGCGGCTTCAATCGCGGACCATTCATGCCATGAAACACTGGTGCCGTAAACGCAGAGGCTGTTTTTCTGCCCGTATTGCGGGTGGGATACGCCTTTGGCTGCGTCCAAAGCTTCTTCAGCTCCGGCAGATAATCTGCCCAAAGGCAGGCCGGGCTTGGTGATGTAAATACCGGCGCTGAAGCTGATTTCCTCATTGCCGGCCACATAACGGCCAAACGCCTCCCGCATATCGGCAGCCAATTTTTGCGTTTGCAACCACGGGCCGATGAGAAAGAAATCATCGCCGCCGGCAAATACGGTATAGGTGTTCGGATAATGTCCGGCACAATAAGCAGGCAGCCATAAGCTGAAAAAGTGGTTCATCTGGCGGGAAAGTGCCGCCATCTTGGCAAAAGTAGGTGCCTGCAAACCTTTCTGGAAGATGGTGCCGAGATTATCGACATCGCCTTTTAAGGCGGCGATGGCTACTTTGCCGATAAACTGCCGCCCGTCTTTACCGGTTCTGTCTTCACAGGCCAAATGGTTAAAGGTCTTCGGCTGTCCGGTTTGGATTTCGTTTGGGTCTTCTTCCTCACGCACAGGGCTGTATTTTTCCTGCATCCATTCATCGCCGTTGCTGAAATGGGGCACATAAGCATTGATGTAACGACGGGCATAGCCGTTCCAAACGCTGCCGCCAAGCTGCTTGGGCAGGCTGAAATCCCAAAAACGCCATAAAGTGCCGTCGGCCGCCTGCGTGCCGAATTTGCCACTAATGTCTTCTTCGTCAGTAAAGGCGATGTGCAAACCGAACACAGGCAGGCGCAGCTTGACGGTATCGCTGCCGGAATAGACGCTTGCCCCGTCTTGCAAAATAAGAATGCGGTTTTGCTTGGCCAGCAGATTGCCCAAGGTAATCTGGTCTTGCGACAAGCGTGCCGCCGCCCTGCCGTCTGCCTCGATTTCTGCGGGCAACTGCTGGTTGTAGCTGCACACGCTGCCGGCGGCGCATTGGCCGTAATCCGCGTTTAACACGGTCGGAGCGCCTGCGGTCAGGTTAAAGCGTTGCAGCTTAGCTCGTTCCAACACCGCAAACGATTGTTTGACCAACGCGGCAAAACGTTCTTTATCGGTGAAATCGTTACAGCTTGCTGCCTGCGCCGATAAGCCCATGGCCACTTGACCGAAGCTGTGCCGGATAAACCAATCGTTGATTTCGGCTTTCACCGCTTCCACCGCTGCGCGTACGTCTGCGGTATTGGGGGCCACAATCATGAATTTGCCGGCGGCATTTAAAATCTGCGAAACCGACGGCAAGCCGCAGGCACGCAACACTTTTAATGCCGCCAATTCGGCAAACAGCGACACTTGAAACGAGCGGCCGCGCAATAACTTGGCGGCGCGTTTGTTGGTTTGGCTGCCTGAAGCAAAAATAAAATTCTGAATGCCGAAAAAATCGCCCTGAATCAGCAGGATTTTCTGCTCATCCCAATCGCTGCGGCTTTTCAATGCCTGCGCTGCCTCATCACCGGTTTGCCCGTTTGCTTCATGCCAGCGCCACAAAGCGGCGGCCAGTGCGGCCGTGGTTTTGCTGTGGTCGTATAAAGACACTTCGGGCTTCACATCGAAAGCGGTTACGGCAGGAATGGCATGGGTGAAGGTTTGCCACAGGGTATCGAAATGATCCAGCCATAAATCCCAGTTTTGGCGGTGTGAAGCCGGGATGGCCTCCAATGCCTGCAAAAATTCTTGCCACAAATCCTGATATTCTGCCTGCGCCCGTTGGTTGTCGCCCGGCTCGCCCGTTTCGCGCTTTTGCGGAAAAATTGATTCGGGCGACAAGGCTTTGAGCGGATAGCAATAATCCAAATCGGCATTACCCAAAGGCTTGGCCGGCCTGTGAACGGCGATTTGTTCAAACAATGTTAACAGGCGCGCCTGATAGTGGTTTTTACCGGTTTGCCGGTTACCGTTGTCCGGTGCGGTATCGTCGCTTTGGTTGTAGCGTTCGAACGTTTCCCGTTCAAAGCCCGAAGCCACCCGGTCGGCAGTGGCAATAATCCATTGCAGAAAGGTTTCCGGCTTGTGGTGCATGGCGGAGGCATTGAGCAGGGAGTCGGTTTTATCCGCCCCTTGCACCCTGTCGGCAAACGGATACATATCGCCGCAAACCAAATCCGGCACGTGCTGTTCCAAAATATCCCAAGCCAAGGCGGTATAGGCTGCATGTTTGTGCGTATATTGCAGGCTCGGTTTGCCGTCAACAAACAAACGGGGACAATAAAGTTGGACATGGGTTTGCAGCTTGTCAGCCGGCACATCCAAGCGCGCCCGTTCTGCAAATTTGCCCAAATCGTGCAAATAGGCAGCAAAAGCCACTTTTGCGGTTGAATTCAACATAAATGTTTCCTATTGTTAAATCAGGTTGTTTTATTAAACAAACTTTTTACTTTCGTCATGCATTGTAAGCAATTGTAGCAAGGATTATGGGCTCTGTGTATAGGCACAAATTTGTGTGAACAAATACATAATTCTTTGTATTTATTTCAATTTCTTAACTACCTATTTGTTCTGTTAAAATCACCCCCTATCCTTTTCAACCACAGGCCGTCTGAAAACCTTTCAGACGGCCTAAACTGCTGCCGATACCACCATGAACCACCCCGTCCCCGCCCCTTCGCAAAAATCCCGCTGGCTGGATTTAACCCGCGGCAGCCTGCCGTGGGCGTTAACGCAAAGCCTGCCTGAACAACCGCTCAAAGTGATTCTCACGCAAGATGTCGAGCAGGCGTTGCGCCTGCAGATTGCGTGGCAGTTTTTCCGCCCGCAGGATAACGCCGTGTTTCTGCCCGATTGGGAAACGCTGCCCTATGAGCGTTTTTCGCCGCATCAGGATTTGGTGTCGGAGCGTTTGGCCGCCTTGTGGCAGGTGAAAAGCGGTTTGGCCGACGTGTTGATTGTGCCGGTGGCCACTGCCATGCAGAAGCTCGCGCCGGTGTCGTTTCTGCTCGGGCGCACGTTTTGGCTGAAAACGGGGCAGACGCTGGATGCCGAATCCTTGCGCGGCAATCTGGTCGATGCGGGTTACAGCCATGTTTCCAACGTGGTGGCTTCGGGCGAATTCGCCATGCGCGGCGGTATTTTGGATATTTTCCCGATGGGTTCGGAGCTGCCCTACCGCTTGGATTTGTTCGGCGACGAAATCGACAGCATCAAAACTTTCGACCCCGATACGCAGCGCACCATCGCGCCGGTTTCCGAAATCCGCCTGTTGCCGGCGCATGAGTTCCCCACCGACGACGACGCGCAAAAAATCTTCCGCGCCCGTTTCCGCGAGGAAATCAACGCCGACCACCACGCCGCCGCCGTGTATAAGGCGGTGAGCAACGGCCATTTCGGCGCGGGGGTGGAATATTATCTGCCGCTGTTTTTTGAAAACGAATTGGCCAGCGTGTTCGACTATATCGGCGATGAGGCGCTGTTTGTCTGCATCGGCGACGTGCACGCCGAAGCCTCGCGCTTTTGGGCGGACGTGAAATCGCGCTTTGCGATGGCGCAGGGCGACGAAACCTACCCGCCTTTGCCGCCGCAGCATTTGTATCTGAGCGAAGACCAATTCGCAGGCCGTCTGAAAGCCTACGGCCAAATCCTGCCGGATTTGAACGGCAAGCGCCACGCGCTGCCCGATGTGGCGGTGAACCGCCAGTCCGAAACGCCGCTTGCCGCGCTGCAAAACTTTCAGACGGCCTTTAACGGCCGCATTCTGCTCACCGCCGAAAGCGCGGGGCGGCGCGAAACCATGCTCGGTTTTTTCGCCCAACACGGCCTGAAACCGAAAAGCGTGGATGGCTGGCAGGCGTTTTTAAGCAGTGATGCGCCGCTGGCGATTACGGTGACGCCGCTGGCGTATGGCTTTCAGACAGGCACAGTAGGTCGGGCATTTATGCCCGACGACACCGGCCATGCCGATCACTCAACCCCGTCGGGCATCAATGCCCGACCTACATCACCGATTGCCGTTATCACCGAATCCGACCTCTACCAATACGTCGCCAAAAGCCGCAATGTGCGCCGCAAAAAACACGCGCAGGTTTCAGACGGCCTGTTGCGCGATTTGGCCGAAATCAACATCGGCGATCCCGTCGTCCACGAAGAACACGGCATCGGCCGCTATTTGGGTTTGGTTACGCTGGATTTGGGCGGCGAACCTGCCGAAATGATGCTGCTCGAATACGCGGGCGAGGCGCAATTGTATGTGCCGGTTTCGCAGCTGCATTTAATCAGCCGCTACTCGGGTCAGGCACACGAAAATGTACAACTGCACAAACTCGGCAGCGGCGCGTGGACGAAAGCCAAACGCAAAGCCGCCGAAAAAGCGCGCGACACGGCGGCGGAACTCCTGAACCTGTATGCCCAACGCGCGGCGCAGGAGGGCTTCAAATTCGCGTTCAACGAAGCGGATTATCAGGCGTTTTCAGACGGCTTCGAGTACGAGGAAACCGAAGACCAAGCCGCCGCCATCGCCGCCACCATCAAGGATTTGACGCAGGGCAAGCCGATGGACAGGCTGATTTGCGGCGACGTGGGTTTCGGCAAAACCGAAGTCGCGCTGCGGGCGGCGTTTGTGGCCGTGATGGGCGGCAAACAGGTGGCCGTGCTCGCGCCGACCACGCTTTTGGTGGAGCAACATGCGCAGAATTTCGCCGACCGCTTCGCCGATTTCCCTGTCAAAGTGGCCAGTCTGTCGCGTTTCAACAGCGGCAAAGCCACCACTGAAACGCTCAAAGGCATGGCCGACGGCACGGTGGACATCGTTATCGGCACGCACAAACTGGTGCAGGACGACATTCAATTCAAAAACTTAGGCCTGGTCATCATCGACGAAGAACACCGTTTCGGCGTGCGCCAGAAAGAGCAGCTCAAACGCCTGCGCGCCAACGTGGATATTCTCACGATGACCGCCACGCCGATTCCGCGCACGCTCAGCATGGCGCTGGAAGGCCTGCGCGATTTCTCGCTGATTACCACCGCGCCCAGCCGCCGTTTGGCCGTGAAAACCTTCGTGAAGCCGTTCAGCGAAGGCAGCGTGCAGGAAGCCGTGTTGCGCGAACTCAAACGCGGCGGGCAGGTTTTTTTCCTGCACAACGAAGTGGAAACCATAGCAAACATGCGCGAACGGCTGGAAACCCTGCTGCCCGAAGCCCGCATCGGCGTGGCGCACGGCCAGTTGCGCGAACGCGAGCTGGAACAAGTGATGCGCGACTTTTTACAGCAAAAATTCAATGTGTTGCTTTGTTCCACCATCATCGAAACCGGCATCGATATTCCCAATGCCAACACCATCATCATCAACCGCGCCGATAAATTCGGCTTGGCGCAACTGCACCAACTGCGCGGACGCGTCGGCCGCAGCCACCACCAAGCCTACGCCTACCTGCTCACGCCCGAATACATCACCAAAGACGCGGAAAAACGGCTCGACGCCATCGCCGCCGCCGACGAACTGGGCGCAGGCTTCACGCTGGCCATGCAGGATTTGGAAATCCGCGGCGCGGGCGAAATCCTCGGCGAAGGCCAGAGCGGCGAGATGATGCAGGTCGGCTTTACGCTCTACACCGAAATGCTCAAACAGGCCGTGCGCGACCTCAAAAAAGGCCGCCAGCCCGATTTGGACGCGCCCTTGGGCGTAACCACCGAAATCAAACTGCACAGCCCCGCGCTGCTGCCCGAAAGCTACTGCCCCGATATTCACGAACGGCTGGTTTTATACAAACGCCTCGCCACCTGCGAAACCGAAGCCCAAATCAACGCCGTGCACGAAGAGCTGGTCGACCGCTTCGGCCTGCCCGAGCAACCGGTAAAAACCCTGATTGAAAGCCACCGCATCCGCCTAAGCGCCAAAGCGATGGGCATTGATGCGATCGATGCCACCGGCGAAGCCGTTACCCTCACCTTCGGCAAACACCACAACCTCGACCCCGCCGACATCATCATGCTGATGCAGAGCAACAAAAACTGGCGCATGGCCGGCGCCGACAAACTGCGCGTGGGCGCAGTGTCGGACGATGTGGAAACGCGGATTCACACCGTCAAAGCGGTGTTGAAGAAACTGGCGGGGGAATAAAGCGGCAAGGCCGTCTGAAAAAGCAAAGTAGATATTACTCACTACCACTTTTCAAAAAACAAATGACGCTGAATTTTTCAACACTTTAATTTAAAAGGAAAATGACTTGATAAACTGGTTGATTGCCTTAGGCACAATTGCATCCGCCATAGGTTTGATTTACTTTAGTTTTCTAACCTATAAAAATCAGAAAAATAATGAGTTTCACAGCTTATTCAAAGTGTTATTAGATGAGCATAATAGATTGCTTAATCTCTTGGAGATTACAGAATTGAAGGAAGTAAATGAAAGTATTATCGATATTTTCTCTGAATCTGAATGTTGCATATCACATGAAAATAATATCCAGTTTAACAATAAGGTAGAAGAAAAAATTGATAGTTACAGTCAATTTAAACCATACCTAATCACCTTATTTCGGTTATTGAAACTGATTAGTTTGAGTGAAAAAATCCACCATGCAGATAAAAAAGAATATTATGGGCTAGTTCGCGGTCTGATTTCTTCTGAGATTCTCTTTCTTGTTTTATTTAATTCTCTCAGTTTCAGAGATGAAAACGACTATCCTAATTATACGAACTTGATAATTGAGGCAAAACTCTTCGAACATTTACCCATAACCGAAGAATGGATTTATAAACAATATATTTCCAATTCAGAAGAAAACCTTCCAAAATTAATATTTAAAGCAATAGAATTACGCAAATTGATAGAATATATTTTTTCAGGGGAGCTTATAAATCTAGAAGCATTCGGAAAAAGCATTTATCTAAAAAAATACCAAACAACTGCAAAAAATGTTTTGCCATAACCATTTTTCTTAACATTAACTGTTCTTCTTTTTTCAGACAGCCTGCCCCACCCGCTCAGGCCGTCTGAAAATCCGTTCGCACCAATGCCGTTGAGATATAAAAATGCCGTTATTATAATGCCGCCGTCCGTATATTTAAGGTGAAACGTCGATATGAGCGGCATTTGGGGCAATCCGGTATTTCTCGCAGTTATCCTTTCCGTTTCCGCATTCCTGGTTTTCCGAACCGTTTCCGGCAGCCGCAAAAAAACGCGCGGCAGCGGGGCTTACAGCCTGTCGTTCCACAGCGACAACCACCCGCTGGCACCCCAGCTTTTCGCCGACACGAGCGGCTGCGCCGGCGTGTTTTCGCGGCAGGGAAACCTGAACGATGCGGCATTTGAAGCGCAATATCCGGTGGGCGGAATGTTGTCGTTCAACGGCGAAAGCCATCTGATTTCGCGCAGGCAGAAATACTTGTCGGCCGAAGCCGGCCGGCAGCCGCAATTCGGCTATGCGCTTTATTTCCAAGCATTTGAAAAAAGTGAGTTTCCGCTGCTGATCACGTTTGCCGGGCAACGGCACTACCGCCATATTTTTTTAGACGAAGAAGGCTGCACCCTAACCGCCGCCAACGGCAAAGCCGCCCGCCTGCCCTATGCGCAGTTGTGTTTCAAGGCGCGGGAAAAACGCCTTACGCTGAAAACCGACCGCGAAGAGCATATCGTCAAGCGCAGCGAACTGCGCCCTGCCGACCGGCAGGTTTTGGAAGCGGTGCTGCAAAAGTATGCGGCTTCGATCAATTTGGATCCCGATGATTTCGCATAAGCCGCATGGCGGCAAAGCGGGCGGAACCTGCCCCGCACATCGGTTTGCTCCGGCGGGAATAACGTAATCCGCAATCAAACATCACGCCAAAATCTGCCCGGGCCGTCTGAAAACAGCTTTCAGACGGCCTGAAACCTTTGCAACATTCAAAAAGTATCACGGCAAATAGACATTTCAGACGGCCACAACAAATTTTGCAAAGGTCTCGTCCTGATTGCTTCAGCAAAATGTAATTATGATACACGCCAGCCATATTTCATTTCAATCCGAATAAACCATCGGCGGCAGCGCGGATTATAGGGTAAAACCAACGATACGCCCCTATTCTTAAATATATTAACAAATATTTTTTATTTCAACAGCTTAAACCATAAAAACCAATCAAAACCAGCCCTGCCGCAAAGCATGGTGTTTCATGATGTAAGTCAAGAATATTTGTAACAATATTACTTATACTGCTCTCAATGAAAATTTATTACTTTACCCTTACTTCTTTTCAGGAGAGACATAATGAACGCACCTGCCGATAACACTGTCAGCCCCGCCGTAGCCGAGGTCAACCGTTTGGTTGAGAAAGGTTTGGTTGCGCTGGAGCAGTTCCGCACGCTCAATCAAGAACAAATCGACTATATCGTGGCCAAAGCCTCGATTGCCGCGCTCGACAAACACGGCGTGCTGGCCATGCACGCGGTGGAAGAAACCGGCCGCGGCGTGTTTGAAGACAAAGCCACCAAAAACCTGTTTGCCTGCGAAAACGTGGTGCGCCGCCTGCGCGATTTGAAAACCGTGGGCGTGATTAGCGAAGACGACGTAACCGGCATCACCGAAATCGCCGACCCGGTGGGCGTTATCTGCGGCATCATCCCCACCACCAACCCCACTTCTACCACGATTTTCAAAGCCCTGATTGCGCTGAAAACCCGCAATCCGATTATTTTCTCTTTCCACCCTTCCGCCCAGCAATGTTCCGCCCACGCCGCGCAAATCGTGCGTGATGCCGCCATCACCGCAGGCGCGCCGGAAAACTGTGTGCAATGGATTGAAAAACCCTCGATGGAAGGCACATCTTCGCTGATGAAACACCCCGGCGTGGCCACCATTTTGGCCACCGGCGGCAACGCGATGGTGGAAGCGGCCTATTCCTGCGGCAAACCCGCGCTCGGCGTGGGGGCGGGCAACGTTCCGGCCTATGTGGAAAAATCCGCCAACATCAAACAGGCCGCCCACGATATCGTGATGTCGAAAGCATTCGACAACGGCATGATCTGCGCCAGCGAACAGGCCGTGATTGCCGATAAAGAAATTTATAACGAGCTGGCCGACGAATTCAAATCATACGGCGTGTATTTCGCCAACAAAAAAGAAAAAGCGCTGCTCGAAGAGTTCATCTTCGGCGTGAAAGCCAACAGTGCCAACTGCGGCGGTGCCAAACTCAATGCGGCCGTGGTGGGCAAATCGGCCGCCTGGATTGCCGAACAGGCCGGCTTCAAAGTGCCCGAAAAAACCAACATCATTATGGTGGAATGCCGCGAAGTCGGCCCCAAAGAGCCGTTAACCCGCGAAAAACTCTCACCCGTGCTGGCCATGCTCAAAGCCGAAACCACCGAAGAAGGTTTGAAATTCTCCGAAGAAATGGTGGAATTCGACGGCCTCGGCCACTCCGCCGCCATCCACACCGCCGACAAAGAGCTGGTGAAAACCTTCGGCGAGCGCGTGAAAGCCCTGCGCGTGATTTGGAACTCACCCTCTTCGTTCGGCGGCATCGGCGATGTTTATAACGCGTTTCTGCCCTCTCTGACCTTAGGCTGCGGCTCTTACGGCAAAAACTCCGTGGGCGGCAACGTTAACGCCGTAAATCTGTTAAATATCAAAAAAGTAGGCCGTCGGAGAAACAACATGCAATGGTTTAAAGTGCCCGCCAAAATCTATTTCGAACGCGATTCCATCCAATATCTGCAAGACATGAAAGATTGCGAAAAAGTGATGATCGTTACCGACCGCTCCATGGTGGATTTGGGTTTTGTCGATAAAATCACCCGCCAGCTCAATCTGCGCAAAAACAAAGTTACCGTGCAGCTGTTTACCGACGTGGAAGCCGACCCCAGCGTGCAAACCGTGTATAAAGGCACCGACCTGATGCGCAGCTTCCAGCCCGACACCATTATCGCGCTGGGCGGCGGCTCGCCGATGGATGCGGCCAAAGCCATGTGGCTCTTCTACGAACAACCGCAGGTTGATTTCGAAGATTTGGTTCAGAAGTTTATGGATATCCGCAAACGCGCGTTCCGCTTCCCCGAATTGGGCCGTAAAGCCAAATTTATCGGCATTCCCACCACCTCGGGCACCGGCTCCGAAGTAACGCCGTTCACCGTGATCAGCGACGGCGACAAAAAATACCCGATTGCCGACTACTCGCTCACGCCCACCATCGCCATCGTCGACCCCTCGTTCACCATGACCGTGCCGGCCAGCGTTACTGCCGACACCGGTATGGACGTGC
Organism: Neisseria dentiae; assembly: GCF_014055005.1. Taxonomy (NCBI): domain Bacteria; kingdom Pseudomonadati; phylum Pseudomonadota; class Betaproteobacteria; order Neisseriales; family Neisseriaceae; genus Neisseria; species Neisseria dentiae. Next base: position 1,140,950 of record NZ_CP059570.1, read on the forward strand.
TCACCCACGCGGTGGAAGCCTATGTTTCGGTGCTCGCCAACGACTTCACCGACGGTTTGGCGCTGCAAGCCATCAAGCTCGTGTTTGAATTTTTGGAACGCTCCTACAAATACGGCGCCGACGACCCCGAAGCCCGCGAACGTATGCACAACGCCTCCACCATCGCCGGCATGGCTTTTGCCAACTCGTTTTTGGGCATCAACCACTCGCTGTCGCACAAAGTGGGCGGCAAATTCCACACCACCCACGGCCGCACCAACGCGATTTTCCTGCCGCACGTTATCCGCTACAACGGCACGCGCCCACAGAAAACCGCCACATGGCCGAAATACAACTACTACAAAGCCGACGTGAAATACCAGGAAATCGCCCGCACCCTCGGCCTGCCGTGCAGCACACCGGCCGAAGGCGTGGAATCGTTTGCCAAAGCCTGCGACGAGCTGGCACGCAAAGTAGGTATTAAAATGTCGTTCAAAGAGCAAGGCATTGACGAAAAAGCCTTTATCGCCGCCCGCAAAGAGCTGGCGCTCATGGCCTACGAAGACCAATGCTCACCCGCCAACCCGCGCCTGCCCATGGTGGCCGATATGGAAGAAATCCTCACCAAGGCTTATTACGGCGAATAATGCGTTAACGCATTAAACAACAGGCCGTCTGAAAAAATCTTTTCAGACGGCCTGTTGTTTAATGCATGGTGATGCGTTTTATAGCCTATCAACTTAAAGAGAGGTCCATGTCATACTCGGGCTTGACCTGAGTATGACGTCAACCGGGCATTTCAGACGACCATAACCTTTATACAAACTGTTTCGCCAACTACAACGGCTATTCCCATTTCAAGAATAATGGCATTCGTAAACGTTCGTTGAAATAACATATAACTTTTCCACTATGTAGCCTTCCGCATTAGTACTGGTTATACTTCTTGTAATCGATGGTGAGCTTGTTGTTTTTCTGGATCCAACGTGCATCTTTATTTTTGCTCGGTGTGGTTTCTCGCTTTCATTCACCTCGACAGCATGACGTTGTTTGCTCCTGTAGTTTGAATAATGATTGTATCATTCACCGCTGCCGAAGCTTTCTTAACTTTCAGGCCTTTTTCGGCGAGTCGGTATTTAATCAGATCCGATAATAGGGCTAAGGTATTGTCTTATGCTAGCCAGTTACTGAAGCGGCAAAGAATGCTGTTGATGGGTAAGTTGATGTCATCAAAATCACAGAAGCAGTAAAAATCTAAACGGGTGGAGACCTTTGCAAAATTCGTTTAGGCCGTCTGAAACATCTAATTATCTAATTATCTAATTATCGTCATTCCCACGTAGGTTAAAATCCAGTCGTTTTTTGTAAGCTATTGAAATAAAGCACTTGATGGTTTTAAGACTGGATTCCCGCCTGTGCGGGAATGATGAAACACAAATGTTTTCAGGTTTGAATTGGTTTTTTGCAAAAGTCTCGGGTAGTCAAACATCGTTCTAATTTAGGATCGAAGAAACTGTGCCGTACTACCTGAGCAATACGGATTTTAACATGGCCAGCAGCGGATAAGCGGGGAGGATGCCACAATCATAAATATGATGGGTCTTTTGCTGGTCAATGAATTGTTAGATGGGCTGCCAACTCAATATTTGACTGAAGTTTAATCAAGGGATAGCTGTCAATATATTTAGCTAGGGGATTAGGAAGCAAATTACCCAATATAGTGATAAGCTTCTGAAATGAAATAAAAAAAACAAGCATCAAAAATTTAGCAAAATTACCGAGCCCAAATTCCGTCTAAGCTCCTATAATTAATCAATGTCTATTTGAAATAATTTATTGCGGCAGCAATTTTAACAATTTGCCATTGCCACTGTCGGTTAACACGTACACAAAGCCGTCCGGTGCCTGGCGCACGTCGCGTACACGTTCGCCGACTTCGATTTTTTCTTCACCCGACACGCGGGTGTTATCGAGTTTCAGGCGGGCGACGTAGCCGAATTTCAGGGAACCTGCCAACAGATTGCCCTGCCAGTCGCTGCCGTAGGGGTTACTGCCGACAAAGGTCAGACCGGACGGGGCGATAGACGGATTCCAGTAATACAGCGGTTGCTCCATACCGGCTTTAGCGGTGATGCCCTCGCCGATTTTGCCGCCGCCGTAATCGGTGCCGTATGTAATCACCGGCCAGCCGTAGTTTTTACCGCCTTCAATCAGATTGATTTCGTCGCCGCCTTGTGCGCCGTGTTCGCTGGTCCACAAGCGGCCGCGGGCGTCGGCAGTCATGCCTTGGATATTGCGGTGGCCGTAGCTCCAGATTTCGGCAGCGGCATTTTGTTTGGCAAACGGATTATCCGACGGCGTGCCGCCGTTACGGTTTAAGCGCACGATTTTGCCAATGTGGTTATCGAGTTTTTGCGCCTGATCTTTTTGGCTGTAACGGTCGCCCAGCCCTAAATAAATATGCTGCGGTGTGAGCACGATGCGGCAGCCGAAATGGGCGCTGCTGTCGATTTTCGGCCGCTGGCTAAACAGGGTTTTCACTTGTTCCAAGCGGCGGTTGTCGGCGGATAATTTGGCCTCCGCCAAGGCAGTGCTGTTGCCGCTGCCACCTGCTTCGCTGAAGCAAAAATACAGGCGGCGGTTTTGGGCGAATTGTTCGTCTAACACCACATCCAGCAAACCGCCCTGCCCGCCGACGTCGATATTCGGCAAGCCGGCAATGGGTGCACCGATTTGCCCTTGTGCGCCGATGATGCGTAGATTGCCGCTGCGCTCACTCACCAAAAAACGGCCGTCCGGCAAAAAGGCCAATGCCCACGGATGGTTCAACCCCTGTGCCACGGTTTGCCATTGCCACTTTTTACCGCTTGGCTGCGGGTTGGCTTTTACCGCTTGCGTGGCCGATATTGCCGCAGGCGCGGTGTTTGAGGCGCTTTGCTGACTGCTGGCCGATTCGGCGCAGGCAGTTGCGCTCAATAATAAGCAAAGGGGCAAACCCAAGCGTTTCGGGGCAAACATGGCGTTTCCTTTCTTCAACGTTGGCCGTCTGAAAAATATTTTATTGGATTATGCCTACGGCTCGCAGCTAATCCAACTTCAATTAACTGTTTTTTCAGACTGTTTACATTGTTTCAGACAGGCATTTTGCTATGCCAATCGCTATTCAGCTGCATCTGATGCGCTACGCCCAAAATCTTGGCTTCGGCAAAATAATTGCCGATTAACTGCACGCCAACGGGCAGACCGTCCGAGCCGAAGCCGGCAGGCAGGGCCAGTGCGGGCAGGCCGGCGAGGTTGACGGCGATGGTGTAGATGTCGCTCAAATACATTTGCACCGGGTCGTGGATATCGCTGCCGAGTTTGGGCGCGGTGGTCGGCGCAGCGGGGGCAAGAATCACGTCGCATTGCTGTAAGGCCGTCTGAAAATCGTTGGCCACCAAGCGGCGCAGTTTTTGCGCTTTCAGGTAATAAGCGTCGTAATAGCCGTGGCTCAACACATAAGTGCCGATCATGATGCGGCGCTTCACTTCGCTGCCGAAGCCTTCGGCGCGGGTGTTGCTGTACATTTCTTCCAAATCACCGAACTGGGCGGCGCGGTGGCCGTAGCGCACGCCGTCGTAGCGGGAGAGGTTGGTGCTGGCTTCGGCTGATGCAAGCACATAATAGGCGGGAATCGATAACTCGGTTTGCGGCAGGCTCACATCCACCATTTCGGCGCCTTGTGCCTTGAGCAAATCAATCGTGTTTTGCAGGGCCGTCTGAACATCTGCGCTGTTGCCCGCGCCGAAATATTCTTTCGGCAGGCCGACTTTCAGGCCTTTGAGCGGTTGGTTTAAATCGCGGGTATAGTCTTCTTTTTCGCGCTCCAAACTGGTGGAATCGTGCGTATCGAAACCGGCCATGCTGTTTAACAAAATCGCGCAGTCTTCGGCGGTTTGCGCCATCGGGCCGGCTTGGTCGAAGCTGGAGGCATAGGCGACCATGCCGAAGCGGGAAACAATGCCGTAGGTGGGTTTGATGCCGGTAATGCCGCAGTGCGAGGCGGGCTGGCGGATGGAGCCGCCGGTGTCGGAACCGAGCGCGGCGGGCGCCAAGCGGGCGGCGACCACGGCAGCGGAACCGCCGGACGAGCCGCCGGGCACGTTTGCCAAATTCCACGGGTTTTTGGTGGCGCCGTAAAACGAGGTTTCGTTGGTGGAGCCCATGGCGAATTCGTCCATATTGGTGCGGCCGAGCGTTACCATGCCGGCATCGAGCAGGTTTTGCACCACGGTGGCGGTGTACGGCGACACAAAGTTATCGAGCATTTTGCTGGAACAGGCGCTGCGCCAGCCGGTTTGGCAGAAAATGTCTTTATAGGCAACCGGCACGCCGGTCAGCGCGGTGGCGTTACCGGCGGCAATGCGCGCATCGGCGGCTTTCGCTTCGGCCAAGGTTTTTTCTTTGTCTAAGGTGATGTAGCCGTTGATGGCGGGGTTTTTGGCATCGATGGCGGCCAGATATTCCTGCGCCAGCTCAACGGCGGAGATTTTTTTGGCTTGCAGCAGTTCGCTGGCTTGTTTGAGGGTGTAGGCGGTCATTTCGCTGTTTCCAAACTTTTTCAGACGGCCTCAACCTTGATACGAAAGGCCGTCTGAAAGATTAAAACTATTTATTCTTCAATTACCTGCGGTACGATATACAAACGGTTGCGCACTTCAGGGGCAACGGCTTGGTATTCGGCGGCGCGGTCGGTTTCGGTTACGGCATCTTCGCGCAGGCGCAAGGCAACTTCGTGCGGGTGCGCCATCGGCTCTATGCCGTCGGTATCTACCGTTTGCATTTTTTCCACTAACGAAAATATGTCATTCAATTCTTTCAGGTTTTGTGCTTTTTCCGCTTCGGTAAGGCTCAGGCGGGAAAGATGGGCGATTTTCTCTACATCGCTCAGGGTGAGTGCCATAAAAAATCCTTAAAATTAATTCTGCAAATACCGAAACTGGGGTATTATTACGCGTTTATCCGGTTATTGCTCCGCTTAGCAGGCGATTATAACCGAAACCCAATCTTTCGGCATGGTGATTTCTAGGGCGTACAGTCAGAAGGCTTGTGAGGTCGACTACACTCCCCAGGCATTTTAATAATAAAAGGCCGTCTGAAAAAGCCGTGCCGCCATTCTCTTTTATCGTTAACAAATATATCTGCATCAGGAAATGTCTATGTTTCGCTTTCTCACCCGCTATTTCTCCAACGATCTGGCTATTGATTTGGGCACGGCCAACACTTTGATTTATATCCGAAACAAGGGAATCGTGCTGGACGAGCCTTCGGTGGTGGCCATGCAGAACGATGCCGCGCACGGCAAAAGCGCGATTTTGGCCGTGGGCACCGAAGCCAAGAAAATGCTGGGGCGCACGCCGGGCAGCATCCAAGCGATACGCCCGATGAAAGACGGGGTGATTGCCGATTTCAACGTTACCGAAAAAATGCTCAAGCAGTTTATCAAAAAGGTGAACAACAGCCGCTTCGCCGCCGCACCGCGCATCGTGATTTGCGTGCCCTGCGGTTCGACACAGGTGGAGCGCAAAGCCATCCGAGATTCGGCCTTGGCGGCGGGCGCATCGAGCGTGAACCTGATTGAAGAGCCGATGGCGGCGGCCATCGGCGCGGGCCTGCCGATTGAAGAGCCTACCGGCTGCATGGTGGTGGATATCGGCGGCGGCACCACCGAAGTGGGCGTGATTTCGCTTTCCGGCGTGGTGTATTCGCACTCTATCCGTGTGGGCGGCGATGCGTTTGACGAGAGCATCATCAATTATGTGCGCCGCAACTACGGTATGTTGATCGGCGAGGCTACCGCCGAAGAAATCAAAACCAAAATCGGCTCCGCCTTCCCCGGCATGGAGGTGAACGAAATCGAAGTGAAAGGCCGCAACTTGGCCGAAGGCATCCCGCGCGCGTTTACCATCAGCTCAAACGAAGTGCTGGAAGCTTTAACCGAGCCGCTCAACCAAATCGTGCAATCGGTGAAAAATGCTTTGGAACAAACGCCGCCCGAGCTGGGGGCCGATATCGCCGAGCGCGGGCTGGTGCTCACCGGCGGCGGTGCGCTGCTCAAAGGGCTGGACCGTCTGCTGGCCGAAGAAACCGGCCTGCCGGTGATGATTGCCGAAGACCCGCTCACCTGCGTGGCGCGCGGTTCGGGCAAGGCTTTGGATATGATCGGCAAACTGAATTCGATTTTTGTGGTCAATCCCTAATACAATACCGATTTTGCAAACCGCAGGCAGGCCGTCTGAAAATATGTCCGAACCTTCATTAAACTTTGCCAAAAAAGGCGTCAGACCCGCAAGCAAGCTGATCGTGCTGGCGATTGCCAGCGTGGCGCTGATGCTGCTCGACAACCGCTATGCCGCCGTGCAGCACGCCAAAGGCTATGCGGCTACGGCGCTTTACCCGCTGCAATGGCTGGCCAACCAGCCGGTAAACCTTTACCGTTATGTGAGCGGGTTTATGCAGTCGCAGGCGGAGCTGGTGGCCGACAACAAACGCCTGAACGAAGAAAACGGCCGTCTGAAACTGCTGGCCGCCCGTTCCGAGCTGCAAGCGCGCGAACTGGCCGAAATGAAGAAACTCTACGGCCTGCAACAAAGCGGCATCCGCATCACCGGCGGCGCAGAAGTGATTTCAAACAGCAAAGACCCGCTATCCGACAAATTAATCGTTAACAAAGGCAGCCGCAGCGGCTTGAAAGAAGGCGACGCGGTTATCGACCAAAACGGTTTAATCGGCCAGATTACACAGGTGCAGCCTTTGAGCGCCGAGTTAACGCTGCTGACCAACAGCAAAACCATCGTGCCCGTGATGGTGGCGCGCACGGGCGTGCGCAGCCTGCTTTACGGCAGCGGCGGTGCAGTCAGCCTGCGCTATTTTCCCGCCGATGCCGATTTGCGCCCCGGCGACTTTCTGCTCACCTCCGGCCTCGACAGCGTTTATCCCGAAGGCATTCCCGTGGCCAAAGTGGAACAGGTTTCCCGCGCAGCGGGCACACCTTATTACCGCGTCGGCCTGAAACCGCTTTCGGGGTTCAGAAGCAGCAAATATGTGTTGGTGCTGCCGCAACAACAGCCCCCTGCCCTTAATCCCGGCCATGACTGATTTCGAAGAGTTCCACAACCGCGTGCCCAAACGCATTATCGTATCCGGCTTCGTGCTTGCCATGTTGCTGGATTTTATGCCGTTTCCGTTTGAAACATTTTTCTGGCTGCCCGAGTTTACCGCGCTGGTGCTGCTTTATTGGGCTTTATACAAACCCCAATCGGTTGGTGTGGGCACGGCGTTTGCCGTGGGGCTGCTGGCCGATGTCGGCACCGCTGCGCCGCTCGGCCAGCATGCTTTGTCATATATGGTGATGGTGTTTTTGGTGCAGCAGCGGCAACGGCAGATTATGGTACACAGCCACGGCATACAGGCAATAGCGGTGTTGGGCGCCCTGCTCTGCAATCAGGCGGTGATGGCCTTGGTGCGCCTGATGCACGATCACCGCTTTGCCGACTGGCAGGGCTTTGCCGCACCGTTCGTCGGTGCGCTGCTGTGGCCTTTGTTGAGCAAAATCATGCTCGGTCTGCTTAATTCCCGCCGTTTACGCTGATGGATAACAACCTCTACCAATACACCGGCCACGATCACGATGTGGCCAGCCGGCAACGCGATTTTGTGTTGCGGCTGGCCTTGGCGTTTGCCTTGATGGTGGTTTTGTTTGCGGTGCTTTTGGGCAGGTTTGTGTATCTGCAAGTGTTCAAACATCACGAATATGTGGCACAAGCCAACACCAACCGCATTTCTTTGGTGCCCACCCCGCCGATACGTGGGGAAATCGTCGATGCAAACGGTGTGGTGCTGGCCAGCAATTATCCCGCCTATTCGCTCGAAATCGTGCCCGGCGAAATCGAAGGCAAAATAGACGAAACCATCGAAGCTTTGCGGGCATATGTAGACATCACCGCCGGCGATTTGAAACGCTTTAAAAAATTCCGCGCCGAATACCGCTCTTTTGAAAACATTCCGCTCAAGCTCAAACTGCAACCCGACGAAGCCGCCCGCCTTTCCGCCCAGCTCTACCGTTTCAAAGGGGTGGAAATCAACGCGCGCACGTTCCGCAACTACCGTTATCCCGAATTAACGGCGCACTTTCTCGGCTACATCGGCCGCATCAGCGACCGCGACCAGAAAAAGCTTGAAGAAGAAGACCTTGTTTCGCTCTATCGCGGCAGCACCCACATCGGCAAGTCGGGCTTGGAAAGTTTTTACGAACGCCAGCTTCACGGTGCGCCCGGTTATCAGGAAGTGGAAAAAGATGCTTACGGCCATGTGGTGCGTGTGTTGAAAACCGTGCCCGCCAAAACCGGGCAAACGCTGCGGCTGGCCATGGATATCCGCCTCCAGCAAGAAGCCGACCGCCTGATGAACGGCCGGCGCGGTGCGATTGTCGCCCTCAATCCGCAAACGGGCGGCGTGCTGGCGTTTGTGTCCAAACCCTCGTTCGACCCCAATCTGTTTATCGACGGTATCGACAGCGACACCTGGAAAGCGCTCAACGAAGACTGGCAGCGCCCGCTCATCAACCGTGTTACGCAGGGTTTGTATCCGCCCGGCTCCACCTTCAAACCGTTTATGGGCATGGCCTTGCTCGAAAGCGGCAAAATCACCCAAACCACGGTGGTGCCCGCGCCCGGTGCGTGGAGCATTCCCGGCTCGCGCCACCTGTTCCGCGATTCGGTGCGCCGCGGCCACGGCTCGGCCAACCTGAGCAAAGCGATTCAAGTGTCGTCCGACACGTTTTTCTACCGCTTGGGCTACGAGCTGGGTATCGACAAAACCGACCCTTATCTGGCCGAATTCGGTTTGGGTTCGCCCACCGGCATTGATTTGCCCAACGAATACAAAGGCATTCTGCCCTCGCGCGAATGGAAAGCCAAACGTTTCGCCAAATCGAAAGACCCGAAAGCGCGCGAGTGGCATCCTTCCGAAATGGTTTCGGTGAGCATAGGCCAGGGCTATAACGCCTACACGCCCCTGCAAATGGCGCACGCCACCGCTTCGCTCGCCAACGACGGCGTGGTGTACCGCCCGCATCTGGTTAAAGAGCTGCTCAACCACGAGCGGCGCGAGATCACGCTGATCGACCCCAAACCCGAACGCAGCATTCCGTTCAAACAGAGCAATTTCGAATACGTTAAGCAAGCGATGGCCAAAGTGCTGCAACCGGGCGGAACCGCCTACCGCATCGGCCACGGCCTGCCATACACCATGGGCGGCAAAACCGGCACCGCACAAGTGGTGCAGATCAAACAGGGCGCGCGCTACAACGCCGCCGCGCTGGCCGAACAACACCGCGACCACGCTTGGTTTATTTCGTTCGCGCCGGTGGAAAAACCGCAAATCGCCATTGCCGTGCTGCTGGAAAACGGTGGCTGGGGCGCCAGCGCCGCACCGTTGGCGCGCAGCTTAACCGACTATTACCTGCTCACCCTGAAGGCAGGCCAAGCCCCGGCCGGCGCCGTCCAACCCGCCGACGCTTCCGCCGTGCAGCAGGAAAACACCCCGCAAACCGTAACCGGTGCCCCCGCCTCTTTGCCTGCGGCATCGGTGTTCCAACAAGCCTACGGCGTTGCCGGCAGCGTTCAGACGGCCTCAGGAGCAGCACCTTGAATATCAACGAAGACACCTTGCCCGGCAGAATCAAACGCGCCATATGGCAGCCCATGGATCCGTGGCTGTTTTACGCCATGCTGGCGGTTTACATCATGAGCCTGTTTCTGCTTTATTCCGCCGACGGCCAAGACATCGGCCAACTCGAAAGCAAAACCCTGCACACCGTATTGGGTTTCGTTTTGCTGTGGTTTATCGCCCGAACCCACCCGCAAACGCTGGCGGTGTTCGCCCCGCCCATGTATATCGCCGGCGTGGTGCTGCTTTTGGGCGTGCATTTTTTCGGCGTTACCGTCAACGGCGCGCAACGCTGGCTCGATATCGGCGTGGTGCGCATCCAGCCGTCTGAAATCATGAAAATCGGCCTGCCGATGATGGTGGCGTGGTTTTTCCAGCGTTATGAAATGTCGCTGCGCTGGTATCACTATCTGGCCGCCATCGCGCTGGTGCTGGTGCCGGGCGCGCTGATTCTGAAACAGCCCGACCTCGGCACCGCCATTCTGATTATGGCTTCGGGGCTGTTTGTGGTGTTTTTTGCCGGGCTGCCGTGGAAAGTGATTTTTGCCGCCGTTATCGGTTTTGTGGCCGCGCTGCCGCTGATTTGGAACTACGGCATGCACGATTATCAGAAAACGCGCGTGCTCACCCTGCTCGACCCCACCAAAGACCCGCTCGGCGCGGGCTACCATATTTTGCAGTCGATGATAGCCATCGGCTCGGGCGGCGTTTGGGGCAAGGGCTGGCTCAACGGCACGCAAACCCATCTCGACTATATCCCCGAAGCCACCACCGACTTTATTTTCGCCGTTTACGGCGAAGAATTCGGCCTAATCGGCAATATCCTGCTGCTGGTGATTTATCTGCTGATACTCGGGCGCGGCCTCTATATCGCCGCCAAAGCCCCCACGCTATACAGCCGCACGCTGGCAGGCGCACTCACGATGACGTTTTTCTGCTATGCTTTCGTCAACATGGGCATGGTCAGCGGCATTCTGCCCGTGGTGGGCGTGCCGCTGCCGCTGGTGAGCTACGGCGGCACCGCCACGCTGTCGATTATGGTGGTGCTGGCTTTGCTGATGGGCATCAGCAACCAGCGGCGCTGACAAACAACAAACCCGTTTAAATATTTTTCAGACGGCCTCTGCATTCCGGAGGCCGTCTGAAAGCGTTTCCACCCGATATAGCGGCTTAAATTCAAACTGACACTGCATTGGTTCGCATTGCCGTATCTGTGCCATCTGCGGCTTGCCGCCTTGCTTTGTCAAATTTTTAAGCCACCCAACAAATAGAAGGAAAACCCCATGATAGGCATGGAAATCGGCAAACTGATTCTGGCATTTATGGTGCTGATCAACCCCTTCGGCGCGCTGTCGATCTATCTCGACCTCACCCGCAACCTGAGCACGCGCGAGCGGCGCAAAGTGGCGCAGATGGCTTCGCTCACCGTGCTGATCGCCATCACCGCCTTCACCCTCACCGGCGGCGTGATGCTGCGGCTGTTCGGCATCAGCGTCGGCGCGTTTCAGGTGGGCGGCGGCATTTTGGTGCTGCTCATTGCCATTTCGATGATGAATCAGGGCAACAACCCTGCCAAACCCGATGTCGGCACCGATGAGAACAACGACATCACCATCCGCCCCAAACAAATGCAGAATATCGGCGCCATCGCCGTGGTGCCGCTGGCGATTCCCATGATGATAGGCCCGGGCGGCATTTCCACCGTGATTATTTATGCTTCGGCCGCCAAACACTATAAAGACACCCTGTCTATTTTGGCGGCCGGCCTGATTATCAGCCTGATCTGCTATATCGTGCTGATGGCCGCCGCCCGTGTGAGCAAAAAACTGGGCGACACCGGCCTCACCATTCTCAACCGCATCATGGGGATGCTGCTGGCCGCGGTATCGGTGGAAATCATCGTGGCCGGCCTGAAAGCCCTGTTTCCGCAGCTGAGTGCCTGATGCTGCAGGCAGAAATGTTGGTTAATTGGTTGTATCAGGCCGTCTGAAAACTGCAATTTCTTGTTTTCAGACGGCCTTGTGTATTCAATATAATTAAAAACAGGCATAATGAGGTCTTTGCAAAAAAGCCGGATGTAGATGCAGTTTAAGGCAGTTCAAAGCAACCATATTTGCCATCGGCAATCCATCCGTGCCGCGCAAACCTATAAAAATACCGCCCCGCCGTATGCCGCCGGGCTTTAAACCGACACATTACAATATGCTCTTACTTTCGCGTTTGCTGCTGTTCGCCGCAGCACTCTTCACAGCCGCCGCTGCGTGCGCAGGCCGGGCCGAATATATCGAAGGCAGGCTCGGCAACGGCTTGGCCTACCATATTTTCAAAGTGCCTTCCGCCGACCGCCGCCTGGTGCTGCGCCTGCAAATCAACGCAGGCACCGCCGACGAAAACGACGGCGAAGAAGGCATCGCCCATATCACCGAACACATGGTGTTCCAAAGCTCTCCCGCGTTTCCGCAAGGCTTGGGCAGTTACCTCAATGCCGAAGGCTGGCAGATGGGGCGGCACTACAATGCCCAAACCGGCTACCACCACACCCGCTACATGCTCACGCCGCCCTACGGCAGGCGGCAGCTTAAAGACGCTTTAGCCGTTTACCGGCAGATTCTCACCCCGCAAACCTTTTCCGCCGCCGATTGGGCCAAAGAACAACAAGTGGTGCTGAGCGAATGGCGCGGCCAGCAAACCCTTCAACACCGCTTAAGCCGGCAACACCACGCCCTGCTGTACAGCGGCTCGCGCAGCGCGCGCTATGCCCCCATCGGCAGCAAAACCGCCATCGAAAACGCGCAGGCAGAAACAGCCAACCGCTTCCACAACACATGGTATGGCAGTAACAACGCCGTGTTGGTGGTGGTTGGCGACATCAACCCTAAAAAAGCAGCAGCCGCCATCGAAGAGCACTTAGGCCGTCTGAAACCCACAACCCTGCCCGAGCGCACCGCCGGCGAATACGAACCCAAACTCACCGATGCACCGCACACCGCCCGCGTGCACGATAAAGACAACACCGAAACCAAACTAGCATTGGTTTACCGCTTCAACAACGCCCCCTCGCAAAGCAGCGGCAGCCTAGCCCATTACCACCGCCTGCTGGACAACTTCGCCGCCCACACCATCAGCCGCCGCCTGCAAAACATGGGGCAGCCCGTCTCTTTCAAACTTGGCAACATCGGCAAACAAACCGGTTCGCTGGGTTTTTATGCCGATGCCGCCGCAGATACACAGCAAGAAACACTCAACCTGCTCCACCAAGCCGTCGAAGCCGTCCGGCAGCAGCCCGCCGGCGACGAAGAAACCGCCGCCTACCGCAAAGTGCTGCACAACCATATGCGCACCGTGCCCGCACTGCCCGACGACTTACCGCAAATCGTGCAACTGGCCGACGACACCGTGTTGGCCGGCAAGCCCGTGCCCACGCCCGACAACCAGGCCGTCGAGCGCGGCCAGCTTTACCGCATCAGTGCCGCCGCCGTTAACAAACGCATCGCCGAATGGCTGAACGCACCCGACCGCCTCACCATCATCCAAGCCCCCGAAGGCGTTCCCGCCCTTGCCGGCCAACCGCCCCGGCCTGCCCCGGCGGCAGCCGAATCCAAACGCAACCGGCCGGAAACAGCCCCAACCGCCGCAAACACCGCCGTAACCGCAACAACTGCTTTCCCGCAACACAAAGGGCAAGGCAGGCTGATGTCGGAAGGTTTCGACAACCACAATAAAGTCAGCTACCTGCAATTTAGCAACGGCGACAAAGCCGTGCTACTGCAAAAAGCCGTGGCGGGCGGCAAAATCTATTTCAGAGCCGTGGCCGACGGCGGCTACCAACAAAGCAGCCTCGGCGCGTGGCAGGCACAGTTGGCGGCCGATGTGGTTTCCCATTCCTCCCCCGCCAACTTCGGCGGCCAATCTCTCAAACAATGGCAGCAACAGCAAGGCATCGCTTACCGCTACCGCCTTGAAAGCGACCGCCAAACCACCGATATCCAAGCGCCGCAGCAAACGTTCGAAGCCCTGCTGCAACTTTACCGCAGCCGCCAAACCGACCCTGCCGCCGAACACTGGCAAAGCACGCTCGAAACCGCCGCCCTGCGCCACCCCGTTTACCTGCAATCCGTGCCCGGGCGGCAAGAGCAGGAATTGGAACTGCTGCGCTACGGCCGCCCCGAAAGCCGCGCGCAAAACAGCGGGGAAATCCGCGCGCTCACCCAAACCGCCCTGCTGCAACAATGGCGGCAACTGGCCTCGGCCCCCGCAACGTATTATGTTGTCAGCAATATGCCGTCTGAAAAAATCAAACCGCTGCTGGTGCAATATCTGGCCGATATTCCGCGCCGCGCCGCCGAAAACCGCCCGACCGAACTTTTAACAGGCGCCACTTTGCGCCGCGCCGCCATCAACGACACCGGCGGCACCGACATCAACGCTTGGTCTTGGCAGCCCTTCTACGACTGGACACCCGATACTTCCGAGCAGATTCCGCTGCTGGTCAACCTCGCCAACGCCCGCCTGAAAGACGAGCTGCGCAGCCGCAACCAAAGCACCTACGGCGTAAAGTTCACCGCCCTGCCGCAGCCCGTTTATAACCGCGTAGAAAGCAACCTGTTTTTCAGCACGCCCCCTGCCCAAGCGGCCGAAGCATGGCAAACCGCCCAGCAGGTGTTGGAACGTCTGCCCGAAAACATCAGCAAAAACGAAGCCGACAACCTGCAACAACTGTTTATCGAACAAGAAGCGAAGCGGCAGCAAAACCCCGAAATCTGGCTGGAAAGGCTGGCCGCCAGCCACCGCCGCTATGGTGATGCCCGCTACCTCAGCCGCTTGCCCGAACTGCACCGGACCATCATCCAAACCCGCCTGCGCCAAACCGCCAAACTGCTGTGGCACACCCCGAACGCACGCGTGCTGCTGGTGGACCCGGTACAAATAGAATAGTTATAATTTTATAAAAAAGCATAAAAATTTTGAATGATGTAATAATTGCAAATAGCCTACCCAAGCATTTTACGCAAAATGAATAAAGGGACTGGCATAGATTAGCAATTAGGTTACGCTCAGAAAATGAAGATAACCCATTGCAACATAGTAAATCTACACAGCGAAAATTGATCCAATTTTTTGTATTGGAAGTTACAGCACGTACAGCAGCCAATATACTTGGTATTCAAGCCAACTCAGCCATGCTATTTTACCGAAAAATCCGCCAAGTTATCGCCTACTATCTGGAGCTTCAAGCAGACGAAGTTTTTGATGGTTCCGTTGAGCTGGATGAAAGTTATTTTGGCGAACAACGTAAAGGCAAACGCGGTCGCGGAGCTACGGGTAAAGTTGCTGTCTTTGGTATTCTAAAACGTAATGGCAAAGTCTTTACTATCGCAGTTGAAAACACCAAGAAAGACACTTTGCTTCCTGTTATTAAACGAAAAATCATGCCTGATAGAATTGTCTATACGGGCTGTTATAAAAGCTATGATGTGCTTGATGTGAGTGAGTTTACCCATCATCGTATCAATCATTCACAGAGCGTCGCAGACCGTCAAAACCATATTAACGACATTGAAAATTTCTGGAATCAGGCAAAGCGCGTTCTACGAAAATATAATGGAATTGATCGTCAATCTTTTCCGTTATTCTTGAAAGAATATGAATTTCGTTTTAACCTTCGGTATACCAAAAGAACAGTTAAAAATTCTGTGAACTTGATGTGGTATTTAGGGCTAGTCTACGTCAATTCCTAAATAAAAATAGAGACTATCTTGGGTGGGTAGGTCCATTCAAAAAACATTTAAAACAACTGTTAGCTATCTAAGCCTTTCAAGGATTAGCTCGATTTTTCTGCTCTTGCCTTTCAGACGGCCTCAAATATCCCAAAAACCCTTATAATGCCGCACTTTAAACCCACTCTCCCACCATGACCGCCCTACCGCCCCGCCGCCTTTCCGTCGCGCCCATGCTCGATTGGACCGATACCCACTACCGCTATATGGCCCGCCAGATCACGCGCCACACTTGGCTTTACAGCGAAATGATCAATGCCGGCGCCATTATCCACGGTGATAAAGATCATTTTTTAAAGTTTAACGAAGGCGAGCAGCCGGTTGCCCTGCAATTGGGCGGCAGCGAGCCGGCCGATTTGGCGCAAGCGGCCAAAGCGGGCGAGGCTTACGGCTACAACGAAATCAACCTCAATTGCGGCTGCCCCAGCCCGCGCGTGCAGAAAGGCGCGTTCGGCGCCTGCTTGATGAACGAAACCTCACTGGTGGCCGACTGCCTTAACGCCATGCAGGATGCGGTGCGGATTCCCGTAACCGTTAAGCACCGTATCGGTATCGACCGCCAAAACGAATATGCCGTCGTGCGTGATTTTGTGGGCACGCTTTCCGTTCAGACGGCCTGCACCACTTTTATCGTCCATGCCCGCAACGCTTGGCTCGACGGCCTTTCGCCGAAAGAAAACCGCGAAGTGCCGCCGCTGAAATACGACTATGTTTACCGCCTCAAACGCGATTTTCCCGATTTGGAAATCATCATCAACGGCGGCATCACCGCCAACGAAGCAATCGCCGCGCATTTGGAACACGTTGACGGCGTGATGGTCGGCCGCGAAGCCTATCATAACCCGATGGTGATGCGCGAATGGGACAGGCTGTTTTACGGCGGCAGCGAGGCACCCGTTGGCTATGCCGATTTGGTGGAAAAGCTGTTCCGTTACAGCCGCGCGCATATCCGATCCGGCAACGGCGCCACGCTCCGCCACACCGCCCGCCATTATCTCGGCCTGATGCACGGCCTGAAAAACGCACGCGTGTGGCGGCGTATGCTTTCCGATGCTTCGCTGTTGAAAAACAACGACGGCAGCCTGATTCTCGAAGCGTGGCGGGAGGTGGCGAAAGCCAACGGGTTGGATTAACCGCCCTGCCCTGCGCCTGCCATAATTTTTACAGCCGGATGCCGCCGACAAACACGCTGATGATTGTCAACCACCTGAGAATATGTTATAAATCTTAGGTGATTTACTCTAAAAAAATATCGCACTAAGAGGATATATGGCACACAGCACATTGGCAAACCAGCCGGTTCATATGGATACGGCTGATTTTTTACGACATATCGAAGCGGCTTTCAAACGCATTTTTTCAGACGGCCTTAACCTGATGCACTATCTGCCCGAAAACAAATGGCTCGAGCTGAAACGTGCGGGGTTGTTGCTGCCGTTTTTGGCCGAGCGGCACGGCGGCAGAAAAAGCAACCAGTTTGAAATTCAAGAAGTGTTGCGCATCGCCGGGCATTACGGCGTGCCCGTTACCCTGCGCACCGGCATCGAAGGCGCGCTGGTTTTGCAGCCTTTAATCGAGTTCGGCAACCCGCAGCAAATCGAAACCGGCCTTGATTTGATTTTCAACGGCGAAGGCGGCGGCCTGGCCATCACCGAGCCTGAAACATCAGGCGCTGCCATTGCGCGCGAAATGCAGTCTTATTACGAATATCAGGATAACGGCACCGTTTATGTGCACGCCGTCAAATATTGGCAGGGCAACTCGCAAAGCGACTTTCTGCTGGTGGCCGCCAAAGAGCGCAAAAACGGAAAATTATCGAAAACCATCAATCTGTTGCTGGTTCCCAAGCAATATATCGATTATGAAACCCTGAAATCGGAAGGCTTGCGCGCGGTGCGCTATGCGGTCAACCGCATTGATGCGGCCATACCCGCCGGTTGCGTGATGAAACTCTCGGAAAACGAAGCCGCCGGCCTGCGCGCCTTTCAAAACATCTTTATCCGCAGCCGCCTGCAACTGGTGGGCATGACCCACGGCGTGATGGAATACATCATCGAAAACCTGCGCCGCTTCGTGGTGAACGATATTAAATTCGTTGATCACGAGCGCCGCCAAATCATGAAACGCCACGCCGTTTCGCAACTGCTCTACCGCTTCACCTGCCGCCACGTCGCCCCTGATCAGGCCGTTGCCCATCAGCTGATGGAAGCCAACATCATCAAAACGCTGGCCACCGAATACACCTACGGCGCGGCGCAGATTTTGCAGAAACTGCTCGGCGCCAAAGGCTTCGAGAGCGGCCACCCTGCCAGCAATATCGCCATCGACATCCGCCCCTTCACCATTTTCGAAGGGCCGAACGATATGCTGTATGCCGAAATCTACGATCAGTTCGTCCGCGCCACCCATCAGGAAAAAGCGCAAGGCATCAAACCCGATAAAAACCAAACCCTGCTGCAACGCCTGCTGTCGGACCACCGCTTCACCGCCGTGCGCCTGCCCGAACGCAGCGAAGTGCCTGCCGACATTGCCGGTTTTCTGCAACAACACCGCTTGGGCGAGGCCGACGCCGCCGAAAAAGTATTCCTCGGCAAAATCATCGCCCGGCTGTTTGTGTGGGCGCAGGCCGACAGCCAAGATGCCACCGCCCTGCTGTTAACCGACGTGCGCAAAGATATGCTGGATTGCCAAGAGCTTGGCGTGTAAAACGGTGGCGGAACCACTTTGCAAAATTTTTCCAATATGCGGCAAATACTTCCCTGCCGTTATTCCCGCGTAGGCGGGAATCCAGGCGTTTTTTTTCATAAGTTATTGAAATAAAATACTTGATAGTTTTAAAGCTGGATTCCCCCCCTACGCGGGAATGACGAAATCTAAGCATTTCAGACGGCCTTACGGTATTTTTGCAAAAGTCTCCATATATAGTGGATTAAAATAAGAATGCCGAAGTAGGGTAAAACGATTCTTTAGCATATCGCCCAATTGCAAGTTTGAATGCAGTTATTTCATTTCGGAGTTTTTATTTGAATTCACTATATAGCGAAACATACATCAAAAGCACCGAGGCCGTCTGAAAAACCCTTTCAGACGGCCTCGATGCTTATCACACTGTTTCTATCGGCATCAAACGCCTTTTGCCAATATGCCCAACAAAATTTCCCAGCATTCACCCACCGTGGCGGTTTCCACACGTTCCCACGGTGTGTGTGCGCCTTCTATGGTGGGGCCGAAAGAAATCATTTCCACATCGGGCAGGCGCTGCTGCATCAGGCCGCATTCCAAACCGGCGTGCAGCACCTCGGTTTTCGGCTCGTGCCCCAAACGGGCGGCAAACACGGGCTGGGCGGCGGCTAACAGTTTCGACGAAGCATCGGGCTTCCAGCCGGGGTAATCGCCGCCGAGCAGCAGCCCGGCGCCGCTTAAAGCCGCAATGGCGGCCAGTTGGCGGCTCAGGGCGTTTTTCGGTGTTTCCAACAACGAACGCATCAGCAGGCAAACGTGCAGCTGCTCTGCGTTGGTGCCGGCCACGCTCAGGCAGATCGAGGTTTCGACCACGCCTGCGAAATCGTCGCTCCAGCGGATAACGCCGTCGGGCAAGGCGCACAGTAAATCCACGGCACGGCGGCCGCTTTCGGTGCTGAACGCAAAGCCGTCATGCGCAATGTTTTCGGCACGGATAAACAGCTTGCCGCCGTGTGCGCCCAATTCTGCGCGCGCCTGCTGCTCGGCTTCGGCCAGCAATGTATGCATCGCACCGGCCTGTTGCGGCGGCAGCACGATTTCGGCGCAGGCTTCGCGCGGAATCACATTGCGCAGGCGGCCGCCGTGCAATGCGGCCAACTGCCAGTCGTCAAGGCCGTCTGAAAGGCGTTTGAGCGTGTCGGCCAACAGTTTGACGGCATTGCCGCGGCCGCGGTGGATATCGATGCCCGAATGGCCACCGAGCATGCCGCCCACGGTGATGCGCCAGCGTTGCCCCGCCGCAGCCTGCTGCATCAACGGCAGCGTCAACTCGGCATCGCGGCCGCCGGCGCAACCCAGATAAATGCTGCCGTGTTCTTCGCTGTCGAGATTGAGCAGATAGCACCCCTGCAAATAATCGGCACGCACGGCGCGCACGCCGCCCATGCCGGTTTCTTCTTCCACCGTCAGCAACACTTCCAGCGGCGGGTGGAGAATATCATCAGCGAAGGCCACCGCCAACGCCATGGCCGCACCGATGCCGTTGTCGGCACCGAGCGTGGTTTGGTCGGCATATACCCAACCGCCTTCTATGCGGGGTCGGATAGGGTCGCGGCTGAAATCGTGTGCCGACTCGGGTGTTTTCTGCGCCACCATGTCGATGTGCGCCTGCAAAATCACCCCGCTTTTTGCAGCCATGCCCTCACCGCAGGCCGGTTTGCGCAAATAAATATTGCCTTTTTCGTCTTGGCGCGCCCCCAGCCCTTTGGCCCGTGCGCGCTCCATAATCAAAGCGGCCAGCGCGGCTTCTTGGTAGGTGGGATGCGGCACGGTGCAGATATCGGCAAACCATTGCCAAACAGGTTGCGGGGAAAGTTGTCGGATAGGCATCAATCAATCCTTCTATAGCGAAACAAAGTGGGTTTCAGACGGCCCTGCCGTATAATGAGCTGAAAACGGAGGACGATAATGGAACGTGAAAAAATTTATTATGCGGCAGTGATTTTGATTTCGGCGGTTTCCATTCTGCTCAGCCCGTTTTTTTATGTACGCCGCACACGCAGGCCGCAAAACGGGCGCCCCGCTGAACGCCGCTGGCGCGCGGTGATTGCCGGCAATATATTGATGGTGCTGGCGTTGCTGGCTGTGTGGTGGTTTTGGCTGCGGCAGGCATTATAGTGGCTTAAATTTACAATAGTACAGCGTTGCCTCGCCTTAGCTCAAAGAGAACGATTTTGTAAGCCGCTGAAGCGGCAACAGAATCGGTTCCGTACTATCTGTACTGTCTGCGGCGGCTTCGTCGCCTTGTCCTATTTTAAATTTAAGCCGCCATATAACGCGCGCCGGTCTTGCCCGTTTGATTTTCAGACGGCATACTGCACACTTCACGTTACGGAAAACAAACCATGAACAATATTACCCGCCTGCTTGCCGCCGCCCTGCTCTTTGCCGGCGCATTATCTGCACAAGCCGCCACGGTTTACGAGTGCATTCAAAATGGTCAGCGCGTTTACACGCAAAACCCCGGCGGCAACTGCCAAAAAGCAGACATCGGCAGAGTCGGCCTTTATTCGGCCTCACCTGCACCCGCCGTCCAACCGCAAGCGCCCGCACAGGAAAGCCGCCCCGAGAACCGCCCTGCCGGCCAAGTACAGCGCCAAGCCGCTCAACGGCAGCTCGAACAAGCACAAAAAGCGCTGGAAGACGGCAAACAGGTGCGCTACGGCAACGAACGGAATTATGTGCGCTACCAACAACGCATCCAAAGCCTTGAAGCGGCGGTTAGCGAAGCGCAGCAAAAACTTGATGCACTGGATAAAACCGACGAATCCACCCCCGAGGCCTCTCGCTAAAGGCAAACCGGCCGGCTCTTGAAAGGCTGCAAATTTAAGCGGTGCTGCAAAGCGCCGCTTAAATTTTTTTAGAAACAAAAAGATAGCAGGAAAGGCAGCGGCATATCAAACAGATTCGGCAAAAGTTTCGGGTTTTGCAAAGCCCCGTGCCTGTAACTATTCCTCAAACAAATCCACATCAAACAAATCCGGTTCCTGCACGCGCATACCGCAGTCCACTTCCACCGCTTCGGTTACGCGGCAACAGCACGGCAGGATTTCGCCCGGCGCGACAAACGCCAGCGGAAAGTTATCGTATTCCACCCTGCCAGACACGATTTTCATGCGGCAAGAGCCGCAATAGCCGCTGCGGCATTGGTATTCGACCTCGTGGCCGGTACGCTCCAGCCCCTCCAGCAGGGTTTCACCCTGCCGAAGCTCGAAACTCTTATCGCGTGTGGTGATTAAAACCATAAAAAATCCGTTTGTGTGTGGCCTGTTTGCCGCATTGTTTTCAGACGGCCTCAATCAATTTGAAAAAGTTGAAAAAGGTTTCAGGCCGTCTGAACATCCACGGCACAATCCGCAGGTTTTCAGACGGCCTGTTTGTTGTGGTGGAAGTTAAAGCTCGAAATCGCCCAAATCGTCGGCATTCACCTCGGCATCAATCTGCCCGATCAGGTAAGACGAAATTTCCACTTCCTGCGGCGCTACCTGCACGTTGTCGGACGACAGCCACGCGTTAATCCACGGAATCGGGTTTTGGGTGGCGTTTTCAAACGCCGGTTTCAAACCTACCGCCTGCATACGCAGATTGGTAATGTAATCAACGTATTGGCTGAGAATTTCCTTGTTCAGGCCGATCATCGAGCCGTCTTTAAACAGATATTCCGCCCATTCTTTCTCTTGCAAGGCGGCTTTTTTAAACAGCTCGAAACATTCCTGCTCCAGCTCGGCAGCGATTTCCGCCATCTCCGCATCGTCTGCGCCGCTGCGCATCAGGTTCAGCATATGCTGTGTGCCGGTAAGGTGCAGGGCTTCGTCGCGCGCAATCAGTTTGATGATTTTGGCGTTGCCCTCCATCAGCTCGCGCTCGGCAAAAGCGAACGAGCAGGCAAACGACACATAAAAGCGGATGGCCTCCAGCACGTTGACGCACATCAGGCACAAATACAATTTTTTCTTCAACTCGCGCAGGCTCACGCGCACGGTTTTGCCGTCGAAACGGTGCTCGCCTTCGCCGAACAGGTTGTAATACTGCGTGTATTCGATCAAATCATCGTAGTAACAGGCAATATCTTCGGCGCGGGCGATGATGTATTCGTTATCGACGATATCGTCGAACACCACCGACGGGTCGTTGACGATATTGCGGATAATATGGGTATAGCTGCGCGAGTGGATGGTTTCGCTGAAGCTCCAGGTTTCAATCCACGTTTCCAGTTCGGGAATCGACACCAACGGCAGCAGCGCCACATTGGGGCTGCGCCCCTGAATCGAATCGAGCAGGGTTTGGTATTTTAAGTTGCTGATAAAAATATGCTTTTCATGCTCGGGCAGGTTTTGGTAATCGATACGGTCGCGCGACACATCGATTTCTTCCGGCCGCCAGAAAAACGACAGCTGCTTTTCAATCAGCTTTTCAAAAATTTCATATTTCTGCTGGTCATAACGCGCCACATTCACCGGCTTGCCGAAAAACATCGGCTCGGTTAAAGCGTTGTTTTTTTCTTTGCTGAATGTGCTGTATGACATAATTAGGTGTTCGCAGGACATGATAGGATTCTCTTTAAAACAAAGTAACATTATCTAAAAAATAAATTGAACTTACATTCATTTTAAAGATAACTTCCAATATTTATGCCTCTTCTTTTTTCCATCTAGCATCAATTTCTTCACAAGCAGCTTCGACATCATTCATCTTTTTCTTATGAGCTTTGGAAGCAGTTGTAGCTTTAGCAGTAGGAATATCAATTAAATAACATTTTTTGGGATCAATAGTTGATTCCTTATTTTCATTTTCTAAATATACTTTCAGCGTAGTTGCAACATAGCCTGCTGACTTTTCATTCAAGGGATGTGTTTTAGAAAAATGAAGTTTAATCGCCCCCTTTATTCGACCTGTTTTTTCATCTTTTAAGATAGCATCGGGACGAATAGAAACATCTACTCCTGCCACTTCCATAATGGATGATTGTGTTTTGTCTATTCTCTCAACTCTTAATCCATCTATATCAATATTGTCTGCAATATCTAAGAATTGCTCCATTGCTTCTGCCGAGGCTCTCTTATCTTGCTGAACAAAAGGAGTGGGGTAGTGATTTTCTCTTAACTCCTGTGCAGATTCTAATAATTTTGCGTCATCAACCATTCCCCCAGCAATAAAATTAATGATACCCTCTCTTGCATCTTGATAACGAGTGGTAATAAATGGCTCTGGATTTTGTTGGTCTTGAATTATTCTTCTACGGCGAGATGGCGTAGCATCTAAATACTCACCTAGTTTATTTAAACTAATCTTTGGCTTCGACATTTTTCTATCTTTTTAAATTGTTGAAATAATTAAATTTTCCTTTTAAACAGCCTCTCAATTTCAAAGGCCGTCTGAAATCTTTCCCTTTGCTTAAATCTTACATGCTCCGCCCACGCAGCCGTCATCTTGGATATCGGTCTGAGTATCGTCGGCACCGTCGCGGGTATTATGGTAATACAGGGTTTTCAGGCCGAATTTGTAGGCGGTGAGCAGGTCTTTCAGCAGCTGCTTCATCGGCACGCGGCCGCCTTCGAAGCGTTGCGGGTCGTAGCTGGTATTGGCGGAAATGGCCTGATCGACAAACTTCTGCATCACGCCCACGAGTTTCAGGTAGCCGTCGTTGGAAGGCATCTGCCACAACAATTCGTATTGGTTTTTCAGGCGCTCGAATTCGGGCACCACCTGTTTCAAAATGCCGTCTTTCGAGGCTTTTACCGAAACCAGTCCGCGCGGCGGCTCGATGCCGTTGGTGGCGTTGGCGATTTGCGAGCTGGTTTCAGACGGCATCAGTGCGGTTAGGGTGGAGTTGCGCAGGCCGTGTTTGACAATGTCGGCACGCAAACCCTCCCAATCGAGATGCAGCTGCTCTTGGCAGATGGTGTCCAAATCCTTTTTGTAGGTGTCGACGGGCAGTTTGCCTTGTGCGTAGGTGGTTTCGTTAAACGCCGGGCAGGCGCCGAATTCTTGGGCAAGTTGCACCGAAGCTTTGAGCAGGTAATACTGAATCGCCTCAAAAGTGCGGTGGGTTAAGGCGATGGCGGAGTCGTCGCTGTATTTCACGCCGTTTTTGGCCAGATAATAGGCGTAGTTGATCACGCCGATGCCTAACGTGCGGCGGTTCATGGTGGCGTGGTAGGCGGCTTTGACGGGATAGTCTTGATAATCGAGCAAGGCATCCAGCGCGCGCACGGCCAAATCGGCCAAGCCTTCGAGTTCGTTCAGGTTTTCCAGCGCGCCGAGGTTGAAGGCCGACAGGGTGCACAGGGCGATTTCACCGTTTTCGTCGTTGATGTCGTTTAAGGGCTTGGTCGGCAACGCGATTTCCAAACACAGGTTGGACTGGCGCACCGGTGCCACTTTCGGGTCGAACGGGCTGTGGGTGTTGCAGTGGTCGACGTTTTGGATGTAGATGCGGCCGGTGCCGGCGCGTTCCTGCATCAACAACGAAAACAGCTCGGTGGCGGGCACCACGCGCTTGCGGACGGCGGGGTCTTGCTCGTATTGGGTATAGAGGCGCTCGAACTCGTCTTGGTCGGCGAAAAAGGCGTCATACAGGCCGGGCACTTCGTGCGGTGAAAACAGAGCGATGTCGCCGCCTTTAATCAGGCGGGTATAGAGCAGACGGTTAATCTGCACGCCGTAATCGAGATGGCGCACGCGGTTGTCTTCTACGCCGCGGTTGTTTTTCAGCACCAGCAGGCTTTCCACTTCGATATGCCACAAGGGGTAAAACAAGGTGGCCGCACCGCCGCGCACGCCGCCTTGCGAGCAGGATTTAACGGCGGCCTGGAACATTTTGAAGAACGGGATGCAGCCGGTGTGCTGCGCCTCGCCGCCGCGGATTTCGCTGCCCAAACCGCGGATGCGGCCGGCGTTGATGCCGATGCCCGCGCGTTGGGAAACGTATTTCACAATGGCGCTGGTGGTGGCGTTGATGGAATCGAGGCTGTCGTCGCACTCGATCAACACGCAGCTCGAAAATTGGCGCGTGGGCGTGCGCACGCCGCTCATAATCGGCGTGGGCAGGGAAATTTTGAAGGTGGAAACGGCATCGTAAAAGCGTTTCACATAATCGAGGCGGGTGGCTTTCGGGTATTTGGCAAACAGGCACATCGCCACCAATACATACAGAAACTGCGGGGTTTCGTAGATTTGGCGGGTAACGCGGTTTTGCACCAGATATTTGCCTTCGAGCTGCTTGACTGCGCCGTAAGAAAAGGCCATATCGCGATCGTGGTCGATATAGGCATTCAGTTCGTCGAACTCTTCGCGGCTGTAATCGGCCAGCAGGTGGCGGTCGTATTTGCCTGCTTCGGTGAGCTTGGCAACATGGTCGTAAAGGTGGGGCGGCTCGAATTGGCCGTAGGCGATTTTGCGCAGGTGGAAAATCGCCAAGCGGGCGGCCAGGTATTGGTAATCGGGCGTTTCCTGAGAAATCAGGTCGGCTGCGGCCTTGATGATGGTTTCGTGGATGTCGTCGGTGCGGATGCCGTTGTAAAACTGGATATGCGATTTCAGCTCCACCTGCGATACGGAAACATTATTCAACCCTTCCGCCGCCCAGTTGATCACGCGGTGGATTTTATACAGGTCTATTTCTTCCAAACGCCCGTCGCGCTTGGTTACTTTCAGGTTGGTGGGTGCGTTCATCGGCTTATCCTAAAATTGGGCAAAAACACAAGATACGGTAGTGTTGCGTTGAGAGAGACACAATATACTGTATTTCAAAAAACACTACCAGTCTTGACAAGCCGCTTGCGATGACGTTCTGCCCACCCATTACAACCGCACACGCCGAGAACGAATCCGCTTGTCGGTTTGTGCTTGAAGCCCCCTCAAAAACAGTTTGCCGCCGCAAAACAATATCTTGCCTGGCGATAAGAATGTCTCGCAACAAGCCCCCTGCCCTGCTGCAAACCGGCCGTGCAAAAGTATATAACGAAACAAAATGATTAACTCGAAGAGAACGATTTTGTAAGCTGCTACGGCAGCAACAGAATCGGTTTCATGCTATCTATACAGGGCGCCAGTTTGTAAATAAATGTTAATTTACACTTTATATAGCATCAGTGTTGCACTTGTTAACCAAACTTGAGGCCGTCTGAAAACACGTTGCGTAGTTTCTGCGCAACGTGTTTTCAGACGGCCTGAGACCTTTGCAAAAAACCAATTTAAACTTGAAAACGTGTGTATCTCGTCATTCCCGCGTAGGCGGGAATCCAGTGTAGTTTTCACAAGCCATTGAAATCCAAAATCAGTTAATTTTAAAAGACCGGATTCCCGCCTACGCGGGAATGACGATAATCGGGTGTTTCAAATGACCCAAACAAATTTTGCAAAGGTCTCACCCTCAATATCATTTCTGCATCACAACAACGGACTCATCAGGCGCACGGTGTTTTCCACCAGCCCCCACCATCTGGCGCGCTGCTGCCAGCCTTTTATGCTCACATAACGGCTGCTGCCCAGATATTGCTGCTGCAAATCAATCACCTGGCCGGTGATGGTTTTATCGTAAACCGCCAGGCTGATTTCAAGGTTCAGAAAGAAGCTGCGCATATCCATATTCACCGTGCCGAAGAGCGTGTAGCCCTCGTCGATGGTCATGGTTTTGGCGTGCAGCAGCCCGCCTTCAAACAGGGCGATTTTCACCCCCGCTTTCAACAACATGGGGTAATAGGCGCGCGATGCGTAGCGCACCATCAGCGAATCTACTTTGGCCGGCAATATCAGGGTAACGTCCACCCCGCGCTTGGCGGCGGTGGTGAGCGCCATCAGCAGCGGATCGTCGGGCACGAAATACGGCGTGGTGATGACGATTTTGCGGGTGGCGGAATAAATGGCGCTGATAATGGTCTCGTAGATTACCCGTTCACCCTGGTCCGGCGCCGATGGTATCACTTGGGCGGCAACATTGCCTGCGCGCATTTTGTCGGGCAGCATGGCGGGGATAATCTCGGTGTAACCGCTCAAATATTGCTGCACGCTGGCCAGATTGCCATCATTTTCTACCGCCAAGTCGGCATAAAACACGGCCGTCATTTCCAGCACCATCGGGCCGGTGCAGCGCATCATCACGTCCACCCATTCGCCCACACCCGAGTTTTGTTTGAAAAAACGCGGATCAACCAGATTATAGCTGCCGGTGTAACCGATTTTTTTATCGACAATCAAAATCTTGCGGTGGTTGCGCAAATCGCTGCGGGTAAACAGCGTGTGCATCGGCCCCACCGGCAGCGCAGCGTGTACTTCGATGCCGGCAGCACGCAGTTTTTCTACCCAGCCGCTGTTGAAAAATCCGTGGCTGCCCACCGCATCGGCCAACACCGCACAATCCACCCCCCGCTCTGCCGCTTCGATTACCGTATTGAGCAGCGTTTCGATTCTGCCCTGCGGGTCGATGATGTAAAACGCCAACAGGCACGACTGTTCGGCCGCGCGTATATCGGCCAACATGGCATCAACGATTTCGTCGGTGGTGGAAAGCAGCGTCATGGCGTTGTTGCGGGTGGCACCCAAGCCGGTGGCATCCGCAGCCACTTTGGCAATACCCCGGTAACGCGGGCGGATGTCGTTGGTAACGTCTAAATCGATATCGGCCAGATAACGCTCGGCAAACTCGCCGTAGAAGCGGTTCATCTCAGCCGCCCGCTTGGCACGCGCCAAACCGAGGCGCGGTTCGCCCAACATCAGATAGGCAATCACACCGAACAGCGGAAACATAAACAGGATAATCAGCCACGCAAACGCCGTGCCGGTGTTGCGTTGTTTGTAAAGCACGCGCACCACGCAGGCCAATGCGGCGGCGGTGTGCAGATAGAGCAGAATCTGCCCCCAGGGAATTTGAATATTATTCATTAATTAATCATTCGGGTTGCGTTGATGGTTTCAGACGGCCTGATGCCTGCTACACAGACCAAAAGGCCGTCTGAAAGTTTGGTATTTTTCAGACGGCCGCTTTATGCCAACAAACCTTATGCCACTTTAACCAACCAACCGTAACGGTCTTCGGCCAGGCCGTATTGGATATCGGTAACCGCTTTACGGATGGCGGTGCCGCGCTCTTGGCCGGCAACGGCGATTTCTTTGCCGCCTATCACAAAAGAAGTAACCGGAGAGATCACCGCCGCCGTGCCGGTTAGAATCGCTTCCGCACCGTTTTCCACAGCTTCACGCAGCTCTTCTACGGTGAAATTGCGCTCGCTGATTTGATAGCCCATGTCGCGCGCCACTTTCAACACCGAATCGCGGGTTACACCGTGCAAAAATTCGCTGGTTAACGGCTTGGTGATGATTTCATCGCCCTTAATCAAAGCAAAATTTGCCGCCGCCGTTTCCTGCACGTCGCCGTTCGGGCAGAACAGCACTTGGTGCGCACCGTGTTCTTCGCGTGCTTTGGTTACCCACGGCAACGCCGAAGCATAGTTGCCGCCGCATTTCACACGGCCCATATGCGGGGCACAGCGCATATGCTCCGTTTCCACCAAAAGCTTCATCGGCGAACCGGCTTTAAAATAATCGCCCACCGGAGAGGCCAAAATATATAGAACGGCATTGTCCGAACCGGCCGCCGCCTTACCGATAACCGGATCGGTGCCGATTAAAGTCGGGCGCAAATACAACGAAGCGGGTGCATCGGGGATTTCATCAGCGGCGCGCGCCACCAGTTCGATCAAGGCATTGCGAAAAGCCTCGGTTTCAGGCACGGGCAGACTCAACAGTTTCGCACTCTGCTGCATACGGGCGATATTCGCATCGGGACGGAACAACACAATACTGCCGTCTTGCTGGCGGAAGGCCTTCAAACCCTCGAAGCATTCGCTGCCGTAATGCAGGCAGTGCGCACCGGGGGTCAGTTGCAAATTATCGGAAGGCTGCCAGCGCACGCCCTGCCATGCGCCGTTTTCAAAAGCCAATACCGGCATATCTTTATGGAAAACGCTGCCGAATACGGCGGGAACTTCTCTTGCCATGATGGATACTTTCGGGTGGTTGATGGTTATATATGAAAAAATATGAAAAATACTCTTTGGCTGCCCGCTTGGCAAGCCCCGTAAGCATGATATTGCAGACACGCTGAGAAAAAGGCCGTCTGAAAACGAAACAAACGAAATTTCAAGTATAGTCAGCCAACCCAAGAAAAACCATAAGTCATTCTCCGGTTTGATCCGAGTATCTCAAAACAGGCAACGATTAGGTTAAACCACCGACAGGCTTGTGAAGCGGATTTTTGAGGAAAAATCTGCAGATACCGGGCAAAAAGCACAGCAAGATTGGACATCTTGTGCGTATTTTTAATGCCGCAGATGCGGATTCCAACCAAAACACCACCGCAACGCCCTCGACAACACGCTCTAATACTTTTGCCAAAAGCAGATGAAGCAAAACCGCCCAAGTTTAAATCACTTGGGCGGTTTTTTATTTGGCTCCCCGACCTGGGCTCGAACCAGGGACCTGCGGATTAACAGTCCGTCGCTCTACCGACTGAGCTATCGGGGAAGAAGCGTGCATTATAGCGCGACTTTGGAAAGTGTCAATATTTTTACGCCGTTTTTTTCACTGAAAATATCAATAAATTGAATTGTAAAAACATTTAAACGATGCCAGTTGCAGGCCGTCTGAAAAAAACACCCCGAACAAAACCGTGCGGGGTGTTTTTCCAACCAAAGATTATTCAGCAACAACGACCGCCGGAAGCACCGCTGCGGCGCTTGCTGCAATAATCTTGAAACTGCAACTCAGTCATCACCGGTGCATTGGGGTTATGCTTGCGTTGCCGGGCCACATAGTTTTGATAGTCCGGCATTCCGGCCATCAGGCCGGCGGTAAGGCGGGCGGTTTTCCAAGCACGCTTGATGCGTTGCAACAGGTTAGGATTCATTTTGCTGAACCTCGTTACGGTAAACAGGCGGAACTTCTTTGGCGGTGGGCCAAGCCACTTTACGCGCTTTCAGGGCAACACGCAATCCGTATACGGCCACGATTACCACTACCGACAGGAAAATCACGGTCAAACCTGAGTTTACATAGTCGTTGAAGGCGATGCGGCTCATTTGGGCGAGATCTTTGGCGGGAGCCAGCACTTCGCCGCGCGAAGCGGCTTCGTTGAATTTGGCCGCGTGCGACAAGAAACCGATTTTCGGATCGCTGTGGAACAGTTTTTGCAAGCTGGCATAGCAGGTTACAAACAGCAGCAGCAGTGCGGGCACCAACGACACCCATACATAGCGTTCGCGCTTCATTTTCACCAACACCACACTCACCATAATCAACGCCACGCCGGCCAGCATTTGGTTGCCGATACCGAACAGCGGCCATAAAGAGTTGATGCCGCCCAAGGGATCGGTTACGCCGGTGTAAAGGAAGTATCCCCACAAGCCTACGGCCATCAAGGTGGCAATCAGGTTGGCAGGCAGGCTGTCGGTATTACCGAAAGGTTTGATGAAAATGCCGCCTAAATCTTGAATCATAAAGCGCGCCACGCGGGTGCCCGCATCAACGGCGGTTAAGATGAACAGCGCTTCAAACAAGAGTGCGAAGTGATACCAGAAAGCCATCATGCCGGGGCCGGAAATCAGCTGGCTCATGATATTGGCCATGCCGACCGCCAATGTGGGGGCACCGCCTGCGCGGGAAAGAATAGTATGCTCGCCCACGTCTTTCGCCATTTGCAGCAAGGTGGCTTCTTGCACGGGGAAGCCCAACTGGTTGGTAATCACTTGTGCGGCATTGGCGGCATCGGTGCCGATCAGCGCGGTGGGGCTGTTCATGGCGAAATATACGCCGGGGTCGAGCGAAGCGGCAGCGGCCAGCGCCATAATCGCCACAAAGCTTTCCATCAACATGCCGCCGTAACCGATCATGCGCACATGGGTTTCGTTTTCAACCATTTTCGGCGTGGTGCCTGAAGAAATCAGGGCATGGAAACCGGAAACGGCACCACAGGCGATGGTGATAAACAGGAAGGGAAACAGGTCGCCCGAGAATACGGGGCCGGTGCCGTCGATGAACTTGGTTACCGCCGGCATCTGCAAAGCGGGGCCGACAATCACGATACCGATAGCCAATGCGATAATCGTGCCGATTTTCAGGAAGGTGGAAAGATAATCACGCGGGGTCAGCAGCAGCCAAACCGGCAATACGGCGGCTACGAAGCCGTAAATCATAATGGCCCAAGTGAGCTGCACGCCGTCCATATCGAAAATATGGGCAAACGAGCTTTGCGCCACGTCTTCACCGAACACAATCGCGCACATCAGCAGGATAAAGCCGACAATCGAAATCTCGCCGATTTTGCCGGGGCGGATGTAACGGGTGTAGATACCCATAAACAGTGCAATCGGAATGGTGGCGGCGATGGTAAATGTGCCCCACGGGCTGTGTACCAGCGCTTTGACCACAATCAGCGCCAACACGGCCATGATGATAACCATAATCATCAGAATACCGATGGATGCAATCACGCCGGCCACCGTGCCCAGCTCCTGTTTTACGATATCGCCCAGCGATTTGCCGTCACGGCGCATCGACACGAATAGCACCATCATATCTTGAACGGCACCGGCGAATACCACGCCGAAGATAATCCACAGCGTGCCGGGCAGATAACCCATTTGTGCGGCAAGCACCGGACCGACCAGCGGTCCCGCACCGGCGATGGCGGCGAAGTGGTGGCCGAACAATACGCCTCTATGGGTGGGCACATAGTCCAAACCGTCGTTATGCCGCTCGGCAGGGGTAAGCCGGTTGGCATCGAGTTGCGCTACGTTTTTGGCAATATACAGGCTGTAAAAACGGTAGGCGATGCAGTAAACGGAAACGGCGGCGATAACCATCCATACCGCATTAACCTGCTCGCCGCGACTCAGGGCTAATGTGGTAAATGCGGCTAAACCGACCAATACCACAATGCCCCACAGTAGAAACGATTTAAGCTGTTTCATAAAGACCTCACGGGGTTGTTGAGAGTGGATAAAATAAATTTAAAACTTGGAAGCTCGTTAATAAAAATGTAATGTGATGTAATATTTTATGAAGCAGCGCAAGACTAACATATTTGTACAAAATGATGTGGGGTTTTAACAAAAAGAAATGTAGCCTGTTTGAGTCAGGTCAAAATCGAAATGAATAAAACCCTGCTAAAACTAAAATGCCACAGAAATATTGCGAGACAATAATTTGATGTTTGCCGAGGCCGTCTGAAAACAGTATCCGCAGCCGACGGTTTCATAAAGCAGCAATGAAAAATACGCGGCAAAAAAACACCCCGCATCCAGCGAGGTGTTTGTTCGGCATGAACCAGCATTAACAGCAGCGGCCGTTACGCCTGTTGTGGCAATAGTCGAGAAACTCGGATTCGGTCATCACCGGAGCGGCGGAGTTATGCCTACGCTGCTGCATAACGTAATAATCGTAATCCGGAATGCCTGCCATATATAGTCAATTAAAATAAGAACTACGTAGCAGTGCAGTCATAAAATCTCCCACGGCAGGTAAAACTTTCCGCAAATGCTTTTTAATATTCGCCCATACCTTTTCAATCGGATTAAGCTCGGGTGAATAAGGAGCAAGGGGCAATACTTTATGTCCCTGCTTCTGCGCCATTTCAGTCAAAACCGCCATACGGTGGAAACGGGCATTGTCCATAATGATGACGGATCTCTCCGTCAGTTCGGGCAGCAGCATTTGCTCAAACCATGCTTCGAACAGGCTGCCGTCCATGGTGCCACAATAGGTCATGGGGGCAATCAGGCTGCCTTTACCTTGGATTTGTGCCGCAACCAATGAAATACGTTGGTATTTTCTGCCGCTGATTTGTGCTTTGACGGGTACGCCTTTTTTCGAGTAAGCGTAAGGGCGGTAAAAAAAGGTGTCGAACCCTGTTTCATCAAGAAAAACTGCTTGATAGTCAGTATATTGGCTCAATGCTTGTTGATAAGCGGCTACTTGTTCGGGTTTTTGTTCTTTGTATGTGGTGGTCTTTTTTTTCGTGTGATGCCCATGACTTTGAGCAGGTAGCTGACATTTGGGGCGCTGCACCCTAAATGTTCTGCGATTTCGTGCAGGTAGGCATCAGGATGCTGTTCGAGATAGTCTGAAAGCTGTTGCCTGTCTATTTTTGTGGCATTACCACCTTTGACTTGATGCGCCAGTGAACCTGTTTGTTCATAGAGTCGCAGCCAACTGCTCAGCGTTTTGTCGCTGATACCATATACACGGCAGACTTGGCTTGCATTTTGGCATTGCCGGTAATATTCGATTGCTTTTTGTCGGAGTTCTATCGGGTAGGCCATTTTTTTCTGCTGGTAAGGGGGAGTAAAGTTCGGAATTCTTATTTTAATTCACTATAGTAGGCGAAAATACGAATCTTTTTACAAAAGGCTTTCAGACGGCCTGCATTATCAGCTTTGTGCTTCATGGGTTTGCACCTCGTTGCGGTAAACTGCGGGAACCTCCTTAGCGGTAGGCCAGGCAACTTTCCGCGCTTTCAAGGCCACTCTCAAACCGTAAACCGCGATAAAAAGCACCACGGCGAGAAACGCCACCGCCAGGCCGGAATTGACATAATCGTTAAGCACAATCTGATTCATCTGCGCCAGATCTTTGGCCGGCGCCAAAATTTTTCCGGCTGCGGCGGCTTCGCGATATTGCGCCGCATGGGCGATAAAGCTCACGCGCGTATCAGATTCAAACAGTTTTTGCAGGCACGCCACGGTGGTAACTACCAAAAGGCCGAGAGCCGGGATAAGCGATACCCACACAAAACGGTCTTTTTTCATTTTCACCAACACCACGCTCACCATAATCAAAGCAATACCGGCAAGCATCTGGTTACCGATGCCGAACAGAGGCCATAATGAGTTGATGCCGCCCAACGGATCGGTTACGCCTGTGTAGAGAAAATAACCCCACGAACCCACGGCCAGCACGGTAGCAACCAAGTTGGCGGGAATATTGCCGGAATTACCCAACGGTTTGATAAAAATACCGAGCAAATCCTGATACATAAAGCGTGATACGCGGGTACCGGCATCAACGGCGGTAAGAATGAATAATGCTTCGAACAACAGCGCAAAGTGATACCAGAAAGCCATCATGGTTTCGCCGGGAATCAAACGGCTCATGATATGTGCCATGCCCACCGCCAGCGTAGGAGCACCACCCGCACGGGAAAGAATGGTATGCTCGCCCACTTCGCGTGCCGTATTGGCCAGCGTGGCAGCATCAACCGGAATCTGCAAATGGGTGGTGATGGCTTGCGCCGCCGTGGCCGGGTCGGTTCCGATCAGCGCGGTGGGGCTGTTCATGGCGAAATATACGCCGGGGTCGAGCGAAGCGGCAGCGGCCAGCGCCATAATCGCCACAAAGCTTTCCATCAACATGCCGCCGTAACCGATCATGCGCACATGGGTTTCGTTTTCAACCATTTTCGGCGTGGTGCCTGAAGAAATCAGGGCATGGAAACCGGAAACGGCACCGCAGGCGATGGTGATAAACAGAAAAGGAAACAGCTTGCCGGAAAACACCGGGCCGGAGCCGTCGATGAAGTGCGTTACGGCAGGCATACGCAGCTCAGGCCCTACTATGATAATGCCAAACGCCAGCACCATAATCGTGCCGATTTTCAGGAAAGTAGAAAGAAAGTCGCGCGGGGTCATCAACAGCAATACCGGCAGCAAAGAAGAAATGGTGCCGTAGGCCATCATAAAAATAGCCAGTTGCACGCCATTGAGGTCAAACCAGTGCCCGATAGAGCTTTGCGCCACCACATCGCCGTAAATCACCGCCAGCATCAGGGCGATAAAGCCGACAATAGCGATTTCACCGATTTTGCCGGGGCGGATATAGCGGCTGTAAATGCCCATGGTCAGCGCAATCGGCACGGTAACGACAATGGTGAACGTGCCCCACGGGCTGTGGGTTAGTGCCTTCACCACAATCAGCGCCAGCACGGAAGTGATGATGATCATAATCATCAAAATACCGATAGAGGCAATAATACCGGCAGTGGTGCCGAGTTCCTGCTTCACAATGTCGCCGAGCGATTTACCGTCGCGGCGCATCGACACAAACAGCACCATCATATCCTGCACCGCACCGGCCAATACCACGCCGAAGATAATCCACAACGTGCCGGGCAGGTAACCCATTTGCGCGGCAAGCACCGGGCCGACCAGCGGCCCCGCGCCGGCGATGGCGGCAAAGTGGTGGCCGAACAATACGCCCTTACGGGTAGGCACATAATCCACACCGTTGTTATGGCGCTCTGCCGGCGTCATACGCTCGCTGTCCAGCTCAAGGATGTTTTTTGCGATGTAAAGGCTGTAAAACCGGTAAGCAATACAATATACAGACACAGCGGCAACAATCATCCACACCACATTCACATGTTCGCCGCGATGCAGGGCCAGTGTGGTAAAGGCTGCAACGCCAACCAATACCACCAAGCCCCAAATTAGAAACGTTTTCAGCTGTTTCATGGCGCTTCCTTACTAGATTAACAATTTCAACATAAAATAAAACTAAATAAAAAATTCAATCAGATAAAAATGAAAATTTATTTAACTGTTTTTTAAATTACGCGAAATATTAACATATTCATAAAATAAGGATGCGCGCTTTTCCGCACTATGTTGCAGGTTGTTGCTTTATATCAAACAGGTTGAAATCTTAACAAAACACTTTTTTCTACTTTTAATTATCCGTCAAATATTATTCACTGATGATAACTACCGCATTACTGCCGCCGAAAGCAAACGACGAGCTGGCGCCTATGCGGCGGCCGTGCGGCCAGCGGCTTTCGCGGCCGGTCAGGCCGATGCGCAGCAGGGCTTCGTCGGCCGTGCCGTCCCACAATTGCGGCGGCAGCCTGCCCTCGGGGTTGTATTCGCGGCTGACCATACCCCAGAGAAAGGCGGCCTCAATCGCGCCGGCGGCGCCTAGGGTGTGGCCGGTAAGCGGTTTGGTGGAGGTGCAAGGCGTGGTGCTGCCGAACACTTCGTTCACGGCGATGCTTTCCATGCTGTCGTTATGCTGCGTGCCGGTGCCGTGCAGGTTGATCCAACCGATGTCGACCGCACGCACGCCGGCATGAGTTAAGGCCGTTTGAAATGCCTGCACCGCGCCCAAACCGTCGGGACGGGGCGACGACATATGATAGGCATCGCTGCTGGCGCCGTAACCGAGCAGCGGCAGGCCGTTAGAAAAACCTGCTTCGCGCGTCATCACGAATACGGCGGCGGCTTCGCCGATATTGATACCGTCGCGGTTGGCCGAAAACGGATTGGCCAGCCCGTCCGAGAGCACTTCCAGCGAAGCGAAGCCGTTGATGGTTAACGGCGACAGCGTATCCGCCCCGCCGCACACCACGGCATCGCACAAACCCGCGCGCAGCAGGCGGGCGGCGCTGATCAGGGCACGCGCCCCCGATGTGCAGGCTGTGGAAACCACATAATTCAGGTTTTTCAGGCCGTACACTTCGGCCACGAATTCCGCAGGCGCATCCATTCGCTGCTGCGCCTGCTTGAACGTTACTTCCTGCCACGCCGCACCCTGCGACACCTGCCGGAACATTTCGATGTTTTCATCTACGCCGCTGGTTGAAGTGCCCAACACAACGGCTACCCGCCCCGCACCGAAACGTGCTTTGGCTGCCTCGATTTGCGGTTCGATTTGCGCCAGCGCGTGCCAAAGCAACTGGTTGTTGCGGCTGCAAAACAAGGCGGGCAAATCTTGCGGAAACGGCCGCAGCCCGTGTTGAACCGCCCCGAAAGCATAGGTTTTGCCGTTAACCCATCGGTCGGAAAACGTTAACGGCGAACCGGCGGCAGGGTTCAACAGGGCATCGATATGCCCGGCCAAGCCGTCGCCCAATGCGCTGGTGACGGCGGGAGGTGAAAGATAAACGGGTGTGTTCATATATATATTTTTAATTGGTCAGATAATCGTCCGGCACGGTGCGGCGCATAACGGCCGCCGTGCAAACGGCGGATTAGTCCCGAATCGGCACCACCGACCATTTCGTTTGGTCGGGAAACGTTACCAACCAGCCGTTCCCGGTTTGCGCGCTACACCACAATGTGCGGCCCTTTTGGCTGAAACATTCGCCGTTTTCGGCACGGCTGCGCTGCAAGCCCAGGTAAACCGCCGCGCCGTCGGCGGCAAACAGCGGCAGCATGGCGGCAAACAGGCGGCGGGCGGAGGCGTTGGGCATCACGAAGCCGTCGTTGCGCCAGCCTTTTTTGCTTAACACCTGCCGCGACAGCGGCGCGCCCAGCGGATCGGTTTGCACGAAGCGCACGCCGTCTGCCCCCTGCTCTACCGCCAGCAGGCTGCTTTGAACAACATTGCCTGCGGCATCGCGCTGCTCGAGCTGGAACCAGCCGCCGCCGCTTTGAAACTGCGGCAGCGTTTGCGGTTTGGGCACGCCGCTACTGCACGCGGCGAGCACGAATGCGGCGGTTAAGGCAATCAGGTGTTTGTTCATATCCAACTCCTCTTTCAGACGGCCTGAAACGGTTTTCAGGCCGCAGGCCGGTTAAACAAAACGCATCAAACCAGCGCCTGCCTGCCCACCATCGCGGCAAGCGCGTCTAAGCGGCGGGCGTGTTTTTCCACGAACGGGTTGGCCGTATCCCACGCATAGCCCGCCAGAATCGACGAAATCATGCGGCTGATGTCGGCGCTGCGGTCGGGCGCGTAAATGGCGTCCTGGAAGCGGGTATCATACCAGCCCGTTACATAAGTGCGGAACGTATCCACGCCCTGCATCAGTGGTTCGGCAAACTCGCGCTGCCAGTCGGCTTCGCCGCCTCTCAGCTGTTTGGCCAGCAGGTCGGCCGCCAGTTTGGCCGAGTGCATGGCGATGGTTACGCCCGACGAAAACACCGGATCGAGAAACTCGGAAGCATTGCCCAACAGCGCAAAACGCTTGTCGTATAAAGATTTCACGTTGGCCGAATAGCCTTGTATGCTGCGGAACGGGAATTCGTTTTCCCACACCGCGTTTTCCAGCACTTCGGCCAGCATCGGGCATTCGAGCGCAAATTTTTTCAGCACGGTTTCCGAATCGCCGGCCAGTTTGTCGAGCGTGCCGACCACGCCGATGGAACAGCGGTTGTCGCCGAACGGAATCGTCCACAACCACACGTCGCGGTGCTGCGGGTGGGTGGTGATCAGGATTTTGTTGCGGTCGAATTTCGGGTTGGTGATGTTGTCTTCGATGTGGGTGAAGTGGGCGATGCGCGGCGGCAGGTCGGAAGGCGTTTCCAAGTCCAACAGGCGCGGCAGCACGCGGCCATAGCCGCTGGCATCGAGCACGAAACGGGCGTTCAGGCGATAGGTTTCGCCACCGTCGGTTTCCACGCTTAACACCGCCTCCTCGCCGCTGCCGTCAAACGCGGTGACGCCGTGGCCGAAACGCACTTCCACACCCTGTTTGGCCGCTTCGTCGATCAGAATCTTGTCAAACAACGCGCGGCGTACTTGAAACGTGGTGCCCGGGCCGTCTGAAAACTTATCGGTGAAATCGAAATAAGTGTAGCGGCTGCCCCAAGTGAACGCCGCGCCGTTTTTAAACTGAAATGAAGGCTCGGCTTCTACCGCTGCTAAAAAGCCCGCTTCTTCAAGCATTTCCATACAGTGCGGCAACAGGCTCTCGCCGATAACGAAGCGCGGAAAATGCTGCTTTTCCAGCACGCACACTTTGAAGCCTTTTTTGTTGAGCAAGGCCGCCGCCACCGAGCCGGAAGGGCCTGCGCCGATCACGGCGATATCGAATTGATGATTCATTTTTGATTCCCAATTAACAATACAACATTTTAATTTTAAAAACATTCTTCAAATTAATCTTTCAACAGCCAACCCGCCAGCCACAGGTTCAACACCGTGCCCACCGCCACGGTGATGCCGAAGGCCGCTACGGCGGGCGTGCTGCTCATGCCCAGCAGCACGAACGAAATGCCGGTGGTGAGCGCCGCCAGCAGCATACCGCCCAAACGTGCGGGAGCGATATGTTTGGCGGCGACGGCATAAACCGCATAATCGACGCCGATGGCGGAAACCAGCAGCAGGCCGAACATGGCGAACAGACTGACGGGAATGCCCGCCCAGCCCAGCACCGCCACCGTGGCCACGGCGGCGGCCAGCGGCACCGCCAGCACCGTGATGCCTCGCCTGATGCCGAACATACACCACAACAGCAGCAAGGCCAGGGCATAAGAAGCCAGTTTCAGCCAGGCCGCCTGATTGCGGGTGTGGTGGAACAATTCGTTCAGATGGCTGCGCTTGTCTGCCCAATGCACGCCTGCCAAGCCTTTGATGCCCGCCTGAACCGCCGCCCCATCGTTTAAGCCGTTCAGGCGGATAACCGAGGCGAAACGGCCGGGGGCGGCCTCACCCAAATAAAGCGGCCGCCAGGCTTCGGCCAGCGCGGGTTTGAGGCCGTCTGAAAGTGTGAGCGGCTGCAAGGCGGCGGCTTGGTTCAAAGCATTGCGCACGGCTTGGCGAGGCACGCCGATTTCGCGCATCGGCTGCCAGTTTTCCGGCAGCTTCGCCAATTCGCGCAGGCGGTTTTGCAGTTTCTGCTGCTCTGCCGCCGGCAGCAGCCATTGGTCGAGCGACTGGATGCCGGCCAGTTTCTGCTGCGCCGCCAACGGCTGCAAAACGCGGCCGACTTCGGCGTTTTTCTGCAACAATTCATCTTCGCTGCCGGCTTCCACCACCAGATAACGGCTGCCGAAATCGGTGCCGGAAAGCTCGCCGATTTTCTGCGCTTCGGCCAGCATCGCCGGCGGCATATTCACCCATTGGCGGATATCGTCGTGCCAGTTGCTGCGCCACAGCCCCACCGCCAGCAGTATGCCGCCCACCAGCCACCAGCCGCGGCGGTGCAGGCGGATTTTCATGCGCGCCGACAAGGCATACAGCCGTTCCACCAGGTCGGTAAACGGCACGCTTTTAGCTTGGTAGCGCGCAAACAGCGGCGGCAGCCACAACACGGTGGCGCCGAACGCGCCCAACAGCGCAAAACCGGAAAACACCGCCGTCTGCCGCAACACCGGCAAGGGCGTGAACCACAGAAACGCATAACCCGCCACCGTTATCAGCAGGCTCACGGCAAACGTGGGCAGCACATGGCGCATGGCAGGTTCGGCCTGCCAATCGTGGCCGTCTGAACGCGCATAACGGTGTGCCACCGTGCCGAACACCGAAGGCGCCAGCCAATGCAGCGGAAAATCCACCAACATCCCCACCAAACTGGTGCCGATCACGATGGTGAGGATATGCACTTGGCCGAACATCAGTAAAGCCGCCGCCAGCCCGGCGAGCATACCCGCCGCCAGCGGCAGCGCCAGCCAAAACACGCGCACGCTGCGGAACACCCACCACAACAGCGCAAAGGTAAGCAGCAAACCGGCCGCACTCATCAGCCGGCTTTCGCGCTCGGCGGCCGCTTTCGAGGCGGCGGCAAACACCGCCCCGCCCGCGCTTAACGTTTCCACCCCGTTTTTCGCGGCCAGCCCGCGGCTTTGCTGCAACAGCGGCAACAGATTATCGCTGCCGTTGGCGAGGTTGTTGGCTTCGGGCAGTTTGCCGCGCAACCACACCCAAGTTTTGCCGCTATCGTCTTCGGTGAACAGCATGCCGTTGTCGGCGTTCCACTGCAAACGGCTCTGCGGTTGGGCGCGTTCGGTGACGAAACGGCCGAAACCCAGCCAATCCTGCTCCAGCGGCAAAGGCGAAGGGGCGGCAAACGGGTTGACCGCCGCTTCGGCGCGTTCCTGAAAATAACGCTTCGGCTCTTCAAACAACAGCCGCCGCTGCTCGGGCGGCAGCACCGCCAGCCCCAAACGCCGCACGTCGGCGCGTACCGCTTCCAAATCGGGCGAAACGCTGCTGTCCACCGCGGCAAACACTTGGCTTTTGCGCCATAAAGCGGCGATTTCCGAGGCCGTCTGAAACGCTTTTTCCGCATCGGTGCTGCCCGCGAGCAACACCACCTGCGAATTCAACTGCGCCTCCACCGCCTTATCCGCCGCCTGCAACAACACATCCGGCCGCTCTTCCTGCGGCAGTAAAGCGGTGAGGTCGGTTTGCAGCCATTGCGTGGCGGCCACGCTGTAAACCGCAAAACCAAGCAGTAATACCATCAATGCGGTGTAAATACGGCGTATGGTAAGGTGCATGGGCTTCCTCCTGTTTTCAGACGGCCTCAAGCCGTTGCAGCCAATCGGCAACGCCTTGCCAGTATGTGCTGTTTGCGCCCGGGGTTTGCGTGATGTTTAACGGGTCGGCAATCCCTTGTTGCCCCTGCCCGCGGGCATATTCCAACAAAACCCATATGCTGCCCTCCCAGCCGCCCTGCCCTTTGGGCTGTTCGTAACACCAGCCCACGGCAATCCGGCGTTCTGCGTGCAGGCTGGCGGCGGCAAGGCGCAGAATCTGCGTCCATGATTCGGGGCGGTTGTCTGCCGCCAGCACCAGCGATGCGCCGCGGCTGCCGAGCGCCTGGGCGGCGTGGAAAGCGGGGGCGTTATGCAGGTTGGCAATAAAATCGAACGGCATGGCGGCATGGTGGTTGAGCACGTTATCGGTCATTTTTTCAAACAGCGACGGCGACGAAAACGGCGTAGCCACATAAACCGCACAGTCTTCGCACACGGCGGCACGGCTGCGCAGGTTGCAGGCACCGAGCGCGGCGAGCAGGCTTAAGCGGCTGAAACGGCGGCCATCGATGCCGGTTTGCTGCTGCAAGGCTTGTTTGAGCGTTTTGCCGCTAACCGACGGATCGCTGTCGAAACGGGCGGCGGCGGTGATGTTTATATTGCGGGTTACCGTGTCCATTGCCATACCATGGCGGTGTTGCTGCCGCCGAAGCCGAAGTGGTTGCTTAAATAAAGGCCGTCTGAAAACCCAATGCGCCGCCCGTTGCTGTCTGCACCTTCACCCTTATGCAGGGCTTCGGCCAGCAAGGCGGTTTCGATTGCGGCGGCGGCACCAAGGGTGTGGCCGGTTTGGGGTTTGAACGCCAACAGGGGCGGCGGGGTGCCGAACACATTATGTAGGGCTTGCCATTCGGCCGCGTCGCTGTCGGCGGTGCCGATGCCGT
Organism: Neisseria dentiae; assembly: GCF_014055005.1. Lineage (NCBI taxonomy): Bacteria > Pseudomonadati > Pseudomonadota > Betaproteobacteria > Neisseriales > Neisseriaceae > Neisseria > Neisseria dentiae. The sequence goes on from NZ_CP059570.1 coordinate 1,183,289, forward strand.
GGGTTTTGACGGCGCGCACGGCGGCGGCATCGGTTTGCGCGGCAGCCAACACCCGCCGGATCAGCGCTTCCTGCGCCCCGCCGTCGCTCTGCACCAAACTGCCGCTGCCGGTGTTGGCGGCGCAGGAGCGCAGGCGCAGGTTGGAACCGGCGGGCTTGTCGGCACACAACGCCAGCGCGGCCATGCCTTCGCCCAAAATCAGGCCGTTGCCGCCGAAGGGCCGGTAGTGTTCGGCAAACAGGTTCAGGCTGTGAAAATGCAGCAGGGTGAGGCGGTTGAGGCTTTCCAAGCCGAGCACGAACACGCGCCGAGAGCCGGGCGCCGAGAGTTGGTTATGCGCCTGAATCAGGGCGTGCGCCGACGATGTGCAGGCGGTGGCGATGCTGAAAATATCGGGGTTGCCGCTGCGCGCCTGCAAATCGCGGGCAAGATAAAGCAGATTATGGCCGGATGCGTTTTGGTCGGAATAAAGGTTTTCGCACTCCGACATCAAATACGAACTCGATCCGATAAACACCGGCGCATGGTGCCAGCTTTCAGACGGCCAGCCGGCACTCTCTGCGGCGCGGCGCAAATGCGCTTCGGCCAAATCGGCAACGTCGGCGCGGCTCAGGCTGGTTTCGGCAAAGGCACGGTAATATTTCGCCTGCTGCGCCTGATGCAGAAAGGTGAAGCCAAGCGTTTCTGGCTGTTGCCGTGCACAGCCGCTTTGCGGATTGAGCGCGCACGTAACCGCCTGCCCGCAAAGATAAGTCATGCGCCGTGCTCCGAACGCACGAAGGCGGCCAAATCACGCACCGTCGTCATGTGTTTGCGCACCATGCGGTCGCCCTGAAGCCGCACTTGGAAATACTGCTGCAAGGCCACGGCGATTTGCAGCGCATCGAGCGAATCCAAGCCGACTGGGCTGCCGTCGCCGAACAAAACCGCATCGTCGGCAAAATCGGCCAAGTCGATTTCGTCGGCTTTGCCCGAGGTTTCCAAAATCAGCTTTTTCAATTCGGTTTCCAGCGCTTCGGGCGCCAGCGTAAAGGTGTACGACATAATGTTTTCCGTTTTTTAGAGCCTGTCTGAAAACATACTGCGCCTGTTTTCAGACGGCCTTTTTAGTTTAAAACCGCACCTGCGTCTGCAACTGCCGCCGATACAGCCACACCGCCAACAGCAGCGTTGCGGCGGCAAACCCCGCCAATAATTGCAGATAAAGCGCGATGCCGGTTAAACCGCTGCGGTTGAGCAGTAGTTCCTGAAAGGCTTTCAGCCCCCACGACATCGGCGAAAACCAGGTAGCCTGCTGCATAACCTCGGGCATCACATGGGCGGGCACCATAATGCCGCCGACGGCCGCCATCAGAATCACGCCGCCGCCGCCCAGCACCACGGCGTGTTCGGTGGATTTCGCCGCCACGCTCACCAACAGCGCATAGCCCAAAGCAGCGGCGCTCACGGCGGCGGAAAGCAGCGCGTAAAGCGGCCAGCTGCCGTTTAACAGCAGCGCCGGCACGCCGATTTCGGGCAACAGGTAGCGGCCGAGCAGCAGCATGCCGGCAAACTGCAACTGGTTAATCAGAAAATAGGGTAGCAGTTTGGCGGCCACCAAGCCCGCCGCACCGGCACGGGCAAGGCGCAGGCGGGTGATGGTGTTGGTCTGCCGCTCCAGCGCCATCACGTTCGATAACGGTATCATAATGAAAAACATACCGAAAATCAGCCAGGCCGGCACACTGTGCTGCACGGCGTTCGGTTTGGCCACCGCCGCGCCCGCCGCGCTCAGATAATGCTCCCGCAGCATGGTCTGCTTCAAAAAGGCCGACACGGCATCGAACTGCCCGGCGTTTTTTTCATCGACTTTTTTCTGAATATCGTCGCGCACCCGTTTAGGCAGCTGCTTATTGTCGATGCTGATGCCACTGTTGTCGTCGAAGTAGGCGTTCAGGCGCGTTTCGGTGTAGTGCTGCCGCAGCACGCCTTTTACCGCCGCCAGCCAGGAAGGCTCGGTATCGGGCGGCACATAAATCTCCAGCGGCAGGCTCTCGGCCAGTTTTCCATCTGCCCGGTTGGGGTTGTGCAGCACCAGCTGGAAACGCTTTTCGTGCAGCCCCTGCTGCGCTTCTTTGAGTTTTTCAGACGGCATCAGGCTCACTGCCATCTGCTCTTTTTGCAGGGCGGCGGCAAAAGCGGTGTTGACGCTGTCGCCCGCTTTGCCCACCAGCGCGATGCGGCTGCCGCTTTGCGGGTCTTCGTCGCGGCTCAACGCCAGCGACATAATCAGCATAAAGGCGATGGGCATCACAAACAACACCGCCAACCCATGCAGATCGCGGCTTAACAGCTTGATTTCTTTCAACAGCGAGGCGGCGATCATGCGGCCTCCCGACGCAAAAAGTCGAGATAAAAGGCTTCCAGCGTGCCGTGCCCCTGTTGGAAATAACGTATCTGCACGCCGCTTTGCTGCAACGCGGCATACACTTCGGCCGCATCGAGTGCGGTTTCCATCATGCCGCGGCCGTCGGCCGGTTGTGCCTGCAATGCGGCCAGCTGCCCAGGCGGCAGCGCGGGGTCGGTGATAAAGCGCACGCGCTGCGTTTGCGAGGCCAAGAGTTCGCCCAAACCGCCCTGATAAACCAACCGCCCCTGCTGCAACAGGGCGATTTTGCTGCAAAGCTGCTCGATTTCGGGCAGATAGTGCGAGGTGTAAACCACGGTAACGCCGCTGCGGGTGAGCGCTTCCACGCTGTCGAGAATAAAGCGGCGCGACTGCGGGTCGATGCCCACGGTGATTTCGTCGAGAAACACCAATTCGGGCGCGTTAATCAGGCCGATGGCGAAATTCAGGCGGCGCTTGAGGCCGCCGGAAAGGTGTTTGGCGGCTTTGTGTTTGTGCGCGGTTAAATCGGTTTGCGCCAGCAAGGCGTTCAGGCGGCCTTTGTCGCGCATTTTGTAGAGCGAGGCGAAAAACAGCAGGTTGTCCCACACGCTCAACTGCGGGTAAAACGCAAAATCCTGCGGCACGAGGCCGATTTTCTGCCGCTCGGCGCGGCTCATGCGCCGCATGGGTTTGCCGTTAAACAGAATATTGCCGCGCTGCACTTCCTGCAAACCGGCCAACAGCGACATCAGCGTGGTTTTGCCCGCGCCGTTGTGGCCGAGCAGCCCCCAGCATTCGCCTTTTCCGATATCTAGCGACACGCCGCTTAACGCATCGGCATCTGCTCCGGGATAGCGGTGGGAGAGTGATTGGATTTGAATCATGGTTTCAGACGGCCTTCAAACTTTTCCACAGCGCTTCTTCTTTATCGGCAATCGTGCGCAAAAAGGCCGCGGTTTCGCGGCAGCCGTTTTCAGACGGCTGTTTGCACTGTTTCACGCACAGGCTGGCGAAGGTGCGCCATTCGTCGCCGATGGCGGTCATTTGTTCGGAGGCCGTCTGAAAGCGCGGTTCGCGGCAGATTTCAGCGGCCTGTTCGAGAAAGTAGGCGTAGATATAGCGGAAGCCCGCGCCGCCGGTGCCAATTTCTTCCTGCATGCGCACCAGATGGCCGAGAAACAGTTTCTGATATTTGGCGGATTGCTTTTCGGGCAGCGATTCGATTTTCGCCGCCACCGTGCGTATGCCTTTCACGCCCACGAAAAACACCGGTGCGAGCATATGCTTGGCGTTTTTGCGCACGGCGGTGCGGATGAGGGCGGGCAGTTCGGCGGCAATGCTTTCAGACGGCCTGTTGCCCGAGAGCGTGTACATCATGCCTTTGGCCGCCAGCGCGCCTTTGGCAAAGCGCGCCCGCTGCAAATCTTCGGCGGCGCAGCGCTGCACGGTTTCAAACACGGGGTCGCTGAGCAGGTAGTCGCCGCCTTCTTTGCCGTACACCACCAGATTGTGGGCATTGAAATGAAAGCGCATATGCGGCGGAAAATAAGGCAGCCAAAACACCGAAGCCTGCAAGCCTGCGGGCTGCCCCGCCGCAATCGCTTCGTCCAGCGCCACCTGCCCCGAATGCTCGTCGGCGAATTTGCGGATATCGAGTTTCAGGCCGAGCGTTTTGCAGGTGTTTTTGATGATGCCGCGCGGCGCAATGCGGTAAGACACCAACGGCATACCGGCGAGCTTGATCAGCGGCATATACACAAAAGTCAGCCCGCGGGCCAACCCGAAAATCAAGGCTTCGTTGAGCGCATGCCCGTGGTAGTTCAACAGGGCGGACATCACGCCGCTTTCGCAATGGGCGGTGTGTTGGTGGGGGAAGTCGTTCATAATATTGGTTAAAGCCTTGAGGCCTGTCTGAAAGCGGAATATTGTTTACCGGTTTTCAGACGGCCTGTTTGTTATTCTTCAATCGGCGAGCCGGCATCGGTGCGCTTGAGTTCGCTTATGCTGATGCGCAGCGCACCGGCGTATTTCTGCAAGGTTTTTTCGGGCAGCTTGGCGAATATTTCGGGGCGCAGGTGGCGGCGCAGCTGCCATTTCCATACGCCGGCGGCCATTGCCAGGCTGGTTTCGTCGTGGCGGAAGCGGAACATATGGTAATACAGCGGCGAATAAGCGCCGGCTGCCACGGCTTCGCGGGCGGCGCGGGTTTGCCCGTCCAGCTCAGCCACGGCCATTTCGGTGGCGTAGAATTCGTCTTGCCAGCCGGTGCTGGTGGCGGCTTCGTAATGCCCGTCGCGCGTGCCGTAGATGATTTTTCGCTGCCCGTGGTAAGACTTGCTGTTGTCTTGCGGAATGTCTTTTACGTCCATTTTCAGACGGCCTCTACTGCTTCCAAAAGCATAAAACAGGTGGAAAAGCGCCCGCTCTCGGGAATGTAGCATAAGATTTTCTGGCCGTTTTCCAACTTAAACGTGCGCATAAACTCTTCTAAAATAATATAAATCGATGCCGAACCGGTGTTGCCTTTGCTGGCCAGGTTGGTAAACCATTTTTCCTGCCCGATGCCGAAACCGATGTTTTCCAGCCCGGCAGCCAGCTTGTCGCGGAAAAAGCCCGACGAATAATGCGGCAGAAACCAGTCGATATCCTCTGCTTTCAAGCTGTGTTTGGCGGCGATTTGCGCAAGCGGTTTTTCCACCGTGTAGCGGATAATGTTTTCGTTGAGCAGCTTCACGTCCTGCTTCACCGCCATCAGGCTGTGCCGGCGGCAATAATCGCTATCAAACGTTTTCCAGCCCTTAAAGAGGCCGTCTGAAATTTCGGCGCCGGCATACATGCAGGCAGGCATTTCGTGGGCGTAGGAAAGCAGCTCGATCCAATGGATTTTCAAACTTATGCCGGTTTCGTTGGGGCGGCTGCTCAAATGCACCGCGCCGGCGCCGTCGGAAAGCATCCAGCGCAAAAAGTCTTTTTCAAAACCGATTTCGGGTTTGGCATCGGCCAGCTTTTGATAGTCGGTTTCGCTTTGGAATACTTCGCCGCGCATAATGGCCGAAGCGGCTTCGGAAGCGGCGGCCACGGCATGGGCGTGTTCGCCGGTGCGCACGGCATGGTAGGCGTGTTTCATCGCCGCCATGCCCGCCACGCACACGCCCGCCGCGCTCACCACCTCGCAGGCGCCCGTTTCGGGCAGCAGGCCGTGCACCATCACGCCGTGGCCGGGCATGGTTTGGTCGGGGTAAGAGGTGGCGCAGGCCAAACTGCCTACCCGGGCGGGATCGGTGCCTTGCGCAAAGAGTTGTTTCACCGCCTCCGCCGCCAGCTCGGCGCAACTGTGCGTGGCTTCGCGTGTAACCGGGTCGATGGCGTAATGGCGCGTTTCGATGGCGTTGGAACGCAAAATCATTTTGCGCACGCGCGAAGGCAGCCCGCCGGCCATACCGAGCACGGCTTCCATCTCGTCGTTGCCCACCGCCGCATTGGGCAGAAAGGCAGCGGCACGGTTGATATAAACGTTTCGCAGTGTGTGGTTTGGATTCATATTTTATCTTTAAAATCAATAGGGTTTCAGACGGCCAGAGACCTTTGCAAAAGAGTCAGATGTGGATGCAGTTCAAGGCGTAGCAGCGCAGCGAGCGCAGACATAACTTGAAGTTAGGCAAGCGAGCAGCACACAACGCAGAAATGCGCCGCAGATGGCTTTTTTGCAAAGGTTTCATTCTCCCGAAGGCAAGTTGTAATACCGTTTCTGCCTGCCCAACCAGCCGCGCAGCCACGGTTTGAGCAATTGTTTGACAACGGCGCTCACGGGTATCACGGTTAAAATCAGCGTAATCAGAAAAACGATATAAAACGCCAGCAGTGCGCGGCGCAGCAGCGGCGACACCCGCCCGGCCGCCATCAGCAGTTTGCCCCACAGATAAAAACTGCGGCCGGCCGCTTTTTCGCTGAAAATCAGTTTTTCGTTTACCCTGGCGGCACCCATATTCTGAAACACGGTTTCGTCTAAGGCCCGGCCCGAAACCAGCGCATCGCGCAGCTTGGCTCCGAAACGCGCGCCATCGGCCAATTCTTCGGGGGCAATGCCCGCCGCCGGCAGCGCGCGGAAATATTGTTTGTTGCCCGTTAACAGCCACGCGGGCGTGGTGATAAAGCTGGCCGCGCTGTTACAGGCATCGATTTTCACAATATTGCCGATTAGTTTGGCGCCGTTTTGCGCCAGCAGGGTTTTCATTTTTTCCTGCGCCGTCAGCCACATATTGCGGCAGCCGATTAAGGTGGCCACGGGTTTGCCGTCCAACAGCTTTTTCGTTTCGGCACGCTGCAAAAAGGCGGTAACCGGCTGCGCGGGCGACAGAAACCACACGGTATAGGCCACCACCACCACATCGTAATCTTCACCGGGAATGTCCGGCGCTTCGATCGGCTCGGGCTGCAAGTGCACGGTTTCGGGAAAGGTGTTGAAAAACCGCCAAAACGGCCACGGAAACGGATAAGGCCGCTGCGGCCGGAGATTGACGCAGTCCAAACGGATGCCCGCGCTTTGCCGCAACGGTTCGGCAAAAGATTGCGCCAAGCGGCCCAGTTGGCCGGTTTGCGAATAATACACCAGCAAAACTTTTTTCACGTCGGCTTCCATCTCAACTTTTTCAGGTATTTTCTTAGCGTGTAGTCAGAAAGCTTGCGAAGCGGTTGTTTGAGGGAAAATCCGCAGATGCAAGGCAAAAAGCACAGCAAGATTGGACATCTTGCGAGCATTTTTAACGCAGCAGTTGCGGGTTTTAACCAAAAACACCGCCGCAACGCTTTCTGACTACACGCTCTAAAATTTAGAAACTTATTTTAACCGAATTAACGCAATCATGCCGTCTGAAAAACTATTTTTTCAGACGGCATCCGACAATGGCAAAACAACATTTTCACATTTCAATAATCAGAAAAACTAACGGCGCGGTGTTGCCGACCGCTTCACAGCGCCTGCTTGGCAAACGCATCCAACTCTTGGCCTGTTTGAACCTGGTTGAAGCGCATCACGGTGCGGTCGCCCTGTTTTTCGCTCAATTCGATGCGGCGCACCACGCTGTCGCCGCTGATGTCGATGTGGTTGAAAATCTGCTTCATCAGCGCGGTTTTCGGGTTCAGGCGCAGCGTCCATTTTTGCTGGCTGCCGGAGAGCTGCAAGTCAAACTGCTTTTCCAAGCCCTGCGTATTGCCGCCGAGCAGGTCGAGAAACAGGCTGATTTGGCGGTTTTGGCCGCTCATTTTGCTCTGGTTGGGTTGAACCCAGCTTTTGCCGTTCCACTGCATAATGCCGTCGGCACGCACGCGCAGGCGGTTGTCGAACGGTTTCTGCATATGCCACAACAGCCCTTTTTTGGGCACCAGCACGAATTGGCCGGTGGTGGTCATCGGCTTGGTAAGCGATTTCAGATGGCGCTCCTGAGTAAACGCACCCTGCACGTTGGCGGGTTTTTGCAGGGTTTGCGACAACTCGGCGGTGGAAAACGCCCACAAAAGCGGGCTGGTAAGCGTGAGTGCTGCGGCAAGCAGCCATTTTTTGATCATCATGTGTATCTTTCCGTTGGTTTTTCAGACGGCCTCAAACGTGGGATGGCGTTGCACGGCGGAGAGCCAGCTTTCCGGCGTTTGAAACTGCATTTCGCCGTTTTCGAGCGACACCGCCACTTGGGTGGTGGAGGCTTTGGTGAGTTTCGCGCCGCTTTCGCTGTCGGAAATGGTGTAGTCGATACGCAGGCAGCTTTCGATTTCCACCACCGCCGCTTCCACGCGGATATGCTGGCCGAAGCGCGCGGGTTTCACATATTTCAGGTTCATCTGCACCACCGGCCAGCTGAAACCCTGCCTGCCCATTTCGTTGTAGTCGTAGCCGATGGCGCTCAAGAAGGCGCAGCGCGCCACTTCGAGGTATTTCACATAATGGCCGTGCCACACGATGTACATCGCGTCAACATCGAAAAAAGGCACTTCCAATTCTATACTGTGGCGGCAATAAATATGTTTAGCCATTGTTTGCGTCGTTCCAAAAATCGTAAAAATTAAACCATTGCAGCGGGTTTCGCGCACATTCCTGCGCCAAAACATCGGCAAAACGCTGTGCGGCGGCGGCCACGGCGGCGTTGCGCCCGCCCCGCTTCCAGTCGGTTGCGTCTAAAAAACGGCCCAGTTTCAGATGGTAGCGGCCGTTTTGCTTGATGCAGAACAGCGTGTGCACGCGGGTTTTCAGCAGCCCCGCCAAAAGCCAGGCACCCTGCGGCATATCGGCGGGGCTGCCGAGAAAGGATACCGGCACGGTTTTTTCGCCGCGCACCGGCACGCGGTCGGCGGCCACCGCCAGCCATTCGCCCGCATCGATGCGGCGGTGCAACTCCATCATCAGCGCCGCGTCCAAATCGGTTACCTGTATCGTCTGGATACGGTCGGCACCGGCTTTTTGCAGCGCTTCGTTAAAGGCTTCGGCATGGCGGCTGTGCACCAGCACGTTGAGCTTGAAACCCTGATGGTGCGACACCAGCGCGCGGCACACTTCCACATTGCCTACGTGCGAGCAAACGAAAATCTGCCCGCGCAGGCTGCGGTCGCCCACCAGCGCATACACGTCGTCCGGGTCTTCCAATACCAAATCTTCGTAGCGGATTTTGCGCTGCCACACGGCGAAGCGGTCGCACACCGCCCCGCCGAACGCCACAAACTGTTGGAACACGGGCAGCCGCTGCGGCAGCACGGCATCGGGAAAGGCCGTCTGAAGCCTTGCCTGATAGCGCGCGATATTGCGCCGCTGCTTGGGCGCAGTGGCGTAAAAATACAGCACCACAAACCAGATGCACGGGTTCATCAGCCACGCGGGCAGATGGCGTACCATCAGCGTGGTGATGCCCAAAAACAAACGGTTGCCGCGTTCGTTTTGCGCCGCCCAGTGTTCGGAATCGGAAGTCGGTTTATTCATGGTTTTCAGACGGCCTTTTGCCGAAAGTGCGCCGCCACACCATTTCGCAAAACAGGCGGGCATGCATTTTGCTGATTAACACATTGTCTTCAAAAGCGCGGAAATGCGACACGCCGCCCTCGGCGTATTGCACCGGCGTTTTCACCCACACCGGTTTCACCCCGCGCCAATAGAGGCGGATTAAGATTTCGGTGTCGAAATCCATGCGCTCGCCCACATGCTCTTCGCGCACCACGGCCAGCGCGACGGCGAGCGGATAGAGGCGGAAACCGCACATGCCGTCTTTGATGTCGGTTGACCAAGTGTGCACCATATTCCAAAAATCGGTGATTTTGCGGCCGTAAAGCCGTGCTTTGGGCGCATCGGCGCCGTATTGCGGCCAGCCGCACACCACCGCTTCGGGGTTTTGCGCGGCGGCGGCCAGCAGCTTGGCGGTGTCGTCCAAACAATGCTGCGCATCGGCATCCACCTGCAACACATGGGTGTAGCCGTGTTGTTCGGCATAAGCCAAACCGTCTTTCACCGCCGCACCCTTGCCGCCGTTGGCCGCGCGGTACAGCACCGCCACGCCTTGCCGCCGCGCTGTTTCTTCCAACACCGGCTTGCAGTCCGCACGCGAACCGTCGTCAACGATCAATACGTCCAAACCGAAAGCGCGCACCGCTTCGGCCACCCGGACGATGGTGGCCGGGTGGTTGTAGTGGGGGATAAGCGCCAGGGTTTTTATATCCATTTTTTGTTTATCTACAATGCCTGTCTGAAAAATACATTATTTATAGGGTTATGAGAAAGGCTTACCGACAGTCGGAAACGGCATGATCAAAACAGCTACCGTTTTGCCCTCTCCCCAACCCTCCCCCACAGTTTCCGTAGGTCGGGCATTTATGCCCGACTTTTGCTTGACTGCGGGTTGTGTCGGGCATAAATGCCCGACCTACTGCGCTTGCTCGATAATCGGAAACGGTATGATCAAAACAGCTACCGTTTTGCCCTCTCCCCAACCCTCCCCCACAAGGGAGAGAGTAGATTTGCAGAACATTATATTGTTCAGACGGCCTCAAACGCCCCAAACACAATCCGCCCCGAAGCGCATGCCGCTTCGCCGTTTTCCAGCTTAAACGTCAGTTTGCCTTTTTCGGCATCGTATTTCAGCTCGGCAGACACGGTGTCGTTCGGGCGCACGAACTGCTGGTATTTCAGGTTTTCCACGCGCACGATGCTGCGGCGGCCCCAGTCGAAGCGCGCGGCCAAATCACGCACCCACTGCAATTCGATTACGCCGGGCACCAGCGGAAAATTGGCGAAGTGGCCGCCGAAATACGCCAAATCTAGCGGCACGCGGCCTTCGAAGCAGTAAACAGCGGGGTTTTCAGACAGGCATTCCCGCCATTCGGGCGCGGTTTGCGCCTGCGTGAAGGCCGTCTGAAAATCGGCGGCGGTGATTTTCGATTGTGCGTTGCGCGGCAGCTCTGCGGCAAACCGCCAGTAGCGCGGCAGGGCAACGGTGTCCTGTGTGGCGGCCAAGTGCGTTTTCAGCGCGGCGGCCACCTGTGCCCGGCCCTTGTCCCGCAAGGCTTCGATGCCTGCGGCATTCAGCGCCGCCCACACGGCCACCCGCTTATGCTGCGGGTGCGGGGCGCAGAAAGCATCGGCCACCCATTCGTGGGCGAGCAGGTCGTGTTCGATTTGGTTGAGCGACACGCGTTTGTCTTCGAATTTGATGATGCGGTCGCGGCGGCCGAGCAATAAAAAGCCCTCCGCCTGCGGCTCGATTAAATCGGCGGTTTGGAAGCGGCCCGCCGTCCACGGCGATTCAGCCCACAAGGCGCCTTCTTCGCTTTGGCCGACGGCAACGGCGGCAAACGGCTGCCATGCCCGCCCCAACCGGCGCGAGGCGATCACGCCGGTTTCGGTGCTGCCGTAGATTTCAAAAGGCCGCACGGCGTGTTGTTCCAACAAATCGGCAGTGGCTTCGGGCAGCACGCCGCCGGCCGACACGATGCCCGCCACTCTGCCCTGCAAGGCCTGCCAGTTGCGCGCTTCGCCCAAACGGTTCAGCACCGCCGGGCTGGCAATCCACAGCGTTTTTTCATAAGCAGCGGCCGCGGCCAGCAGGGTTTCGGGATACACATTCTGCGGCCTATCGAGCGTCCAGCCCATCGTGAGCGGCAGCGCGAAACGGAAAGTGAAGCCATACATATGCTGCGGGCTGACGCTGCCGACAACAACGGGGTTTTCGCACGCAAACGGCACGGCCTCGGCCAGCGCAACCGCCTCGGCCTCCATCTGCGCGGCGGTTTTCACCATAATCTGCGCTTCTCCGCTGGAGCCGGATGTTTTCAGACAGGCTTCCGAATCTGCGGCAATCTGCCAATCGGCCGGCGTTCCGGTTTCGGGCGGCACGGCTTCCAACAAGGTGCGGATATCCCAAACCTGGTTTCCGAGGCCGTCTGAAAACGCTTTTTCATGCGGCGCATCGGTCAGCCAAACGTCTGCCTTACCGCCCCATTGTGCGTTTTCCCGCGCCAGATTCGGCGGCAGCAACACCCGCGCCCCCGCGTGCCATGCGGCCAGCACCGCGCAGGCGAACAGCGCGGCGTCTTCAAACCACAACGCGGCGGTTTGCACGTTGTGCGCTTTCAGACGGCCTGAAAGATGGAAAACGGCACGCTGAAAATAAGCGCGCGTCCAATCGGGGTTAGCGGCAATTAAAACGTGTTGCGACAGGTTTGGGGATAGGGTTTGGGTGAGTGGGGATTTCATCATTTAAATTTTCGTTATTGGGTAATGTGTTTTTTTCAGACGGCCTCAAACTTTCAACACCGTTTTCCGATACACCCATTCCCCCGCAAATAATGCGCCCATCAAAACATACGAGATGATTCCGGTATAAAGCGCCCACCAGTCGTGTTTGCCCGACCATGCCAACAGCGCAGCGGCGGCGGCGTTGAAAATGAAAAATCCGCACCAGATTCGGGTAACGCGGCGGGTGTGGCGCACGCCTTCGGGCGGCAGGTTCGGGTGTTGCAGGCGGGCGAGGCGTTCGATCAGGGTTTGTTCGGCAAACAGGCTCGCGCCGAACACGGCGAGCATCAGCAGGGAAACGGCAACGGGATACCAATACATCGAATCAGGCCGTCTGAAAACGATAACGGCGGCGAAAAAGGCAGCCAACAGCAGCGAAACGGCACGCTGGGCGCGGGTTTTCTGCACGGCGGCACGTATCAGCCACAGGCCGCACATGGCGGCGGCCAGCCATAAAAAGATACCGTTGTCGCGGCCGCAATACCACAACAACGGGTAGAAAATGCTGATAAGCGCCAAAAAAATCCGGCCGGAGGTTTTCATTTTCAGACGGCCTTATAAAAAGGCAGGAATCAGGCCGTCTGAAAATGCAGGCAGGTTCAAACGGCCGCGGGTGTTACTGTTGTGCCGAACCTGCGTCTTTGCGCAGCACGGCCTGCACCACGTCTTCAACGGTGCGCACGCTGCGGAAATCTTCTGCTTGCAGCTTGCGGCCGGTTTCGCGCTTGATGTGGTCGATTAAATCGATGGCGTCGATGCTGTCGATTTCCAAATCTTCATAAAGATTGGTTTCGGGCATGATGCGCTCGGATTCGATTTCAAACAGGTTGACAAGGGCATCGGTGAGGATGGTGCGGATTTCTTGTTCGGTCATTGCCGGCTCCTTCACACTTGGCGGCTGCGGATAAAGTCGGCCAAGGTTTGCACGCTGGCGAAATGGTCGCGCAGATTGTCTTTTTCGCCGTCGAGCTGGAAACCGAAAGTTTTCTGAACGGCCAGGCCAAGCTCCAAGGCATCTACCGAATCCAGACCCAAGCCTTCGTCGCCAAACAGGGGGGCATCGGTTTCGATGTCGTCGGCGGTGATGTCTTCCAAGCCTAAGCTGTCGATAATCATTTGTTTTATTTGGGTTTCTAAAGTCATGTCGTTTCTCGCATAAAATAATCTTGTAAATAAGCGTTTAACCGCCGTGCGGCGATGGGCAGCGGTTTTTCGGCCAGCCACTCCTGCGGGTTGATGTCGTCGCCTACCGTGATTTCGTAATGAATGGTACGGGGTGGGATTTTATACCACGGCTGGCTTTTTTTAAAATTGGGCGGATTCATTTTGATACACACGGGGGTAATGGTGTCGGCACTACGCAACCCGATGGAAACGGCGCCGCGGTGTAACTTGATCTGGCCGTCCCAGCCCGTGCGCGTACCCTCCGGGAAAATCAGCAGGCTCTGGCCGCTTTTCAATACTGCGTCAACCTCTTCCATCATTTCCAGCGATTCGTCGTTGGGAATATAACCCGTAGCGAGAATCTGGCTTTTCATGGCCGGGTTGCCCAATAAATCTTTTTTCACGATGCAGTTGATTTCGGGCACATGGCTGACCAGCAGCACCACATCCAGCAGAGAGGGGTGGTTGGCCAACACCAGTTGCCCCGGCCTGCCGAGTTTTTCCAAGCCGTTGAAGTTCACGCTCAACACGCGCGACCACGTTAGATAACCGACAAACCATTTCCAAACGCCGCCGATCAGCCGCCGCGCCTGCATTTGGCGGGGTATGTCGTTGCGCGTGCTTTTCAAGGTGTAGGGCAGCAACACGATTTTAAACAGCACGCCCACCACGCCGAACAGCACAAACCCGAACAGCGTGGCGAAAAAACGGCGGTAATAATCTAATGTTTTCATGAGGTTTTCTGCCACAGCCAGCGGCGTGTTCCGAAATGCCTGGTTTCTTGCGTGCTGTTTGAAAGCATAAAGCGTATCCAGTCTAATGCGCCCCAATACGGCATGCTGCCGGCTTCAGGCGTGTTGTCGGAAAAAAGCGACAGCGTGTATTGCCTTCCGGGCTGCACCACCATAGCCAGCGCATAAGTCATGGGCGCCCGCTCGGCGGTTACGGCGTATTCTTCGAGCAGCGGGTCGTCGGCCAACACCACTAAAACCTGCTCCCTACCTTCTTGCAGCAGGGCGCAGGCTTCGGCCAGCGCGGTTTCCAAGCCGTCGCCGCCTGTTGCCAGCGCGGTGCTTTCGGCCATATCCTTGCGCAGCATAGACCACTGCCCCGCTTGGGCGTTATGCACCGACAAACCGAACGACGTGGGCGATACGGTTTGGGTTTTCATCAATTCCAGCCACAATTCGAAACTGCGGTTCAATTCGCCGTCGTGCGAAGCGAACACCAGCGGGGCGGCCGGGTATTGTTCGGCCAGATTCCATGCCGCATCGCACACCAAGCGCGCGGCCTTGCCCAAACGCCGGCGCTGCATAGCAGGCAAAAAAGCCAGCTCGGGTTTATAATCGGGCAGGCCGTCTGAAAAAGAAGCGTCTGCCGCCCACTGCCGCCAGGCATCCAAACCCGCCACACGGTCCGACGAAGCCTGCCATGCGGCGATATCGAAAGAAAAACGGCAGTGTTCGGTGAGGCTCATCACGATTTCCGACAAATAAAATTCCGCCCATTTTAACCTAAGGGATTACCAAAAAACAGCAATGCAATATAATCGGCTTTATCCAGTCCTGAAATGATGTTGTCTTAAATATGCTTATGAATGTGCCCCTCACCTGCCCCATTACCGCCGTCGCCCCACTGTTGCCGCACAGCGGCCGCATGGTGCTGCTCGACAGCATCACCGATTACGGCGAACAACACTTAACCGCAACCGCCACGGTAGGCCCGGATCATATCCTGCTGCAAAACAACCGCCTGCCCTGCTTTTTGGGCATGGAAATCATGGCGCAAGGCATAGGCGCGCTAACCGGCTGCCACGCCCGTAACGCCGGCAGGCCGGTTAGGCTGGGCTTTCTGTTGGGCACGCGCAAGTTGGATTTGTTTGCCGACAGCATTCCCGTACACACCCGGCTGCTGGTCAAAGTGCGGGAATCGGTGATGGATGCCACCGGCTTCGGCGTGTTCGACTGCTCGCTCTACTGGACCGACGCACCCGAAAACGAAAAACACACGCTGCCGGCCGACGGGCTGCTGGCGCAGGCTTCGCTGAACGTTTACAGCCCGCATCAAAATAATCAAGACAATCAGGCCGTCTGAAAACGGTTGCACTTTTTTCAGACGGCCTCAAACACAACCGAAAGAAAACGCATGAACGAAACCATTCTGATAACCGGCTCCAACCGCGGCATAGGCAAAGCCATCGCGCTGGCGCTGGCGGCCGACGGCTACGATATCGTTGTACATTGCCGCAGCCGCCGCAGCGAAGCCGAAACCGTGGCCGAAGCCGTCCGCCAACAGGGCAGGCAGGCGCGCGTGTTGCAGTTCGACATCGCCGACCGCGCCGCCTGCCGCGAAGTATTGGCCGCCGACATCGAACGGCACGGTGCCTATTACGGCGTGGTACTCAACGCCGGCCTCACCCGCGACAACGCCTTCCCCGCCTTTGAAGACGACGATTGGGACACCGTGTTGCGCACCAACCTCGACGGCTTTTATAACGTACTGCATCCGGTGGTGATGCCGATGATACGCCGCCGCAAAGCCGGCCGCATCGTGTGTATGGCATCGGTTTCCGGCCTGACCGGCAACCGCGGCCAAGTGAATTACAGCGCCTCGAAGGCCGGCCTTATCGGCGCGGCCAAAGCGCTGGCGGTGGAGCTTGCCAAGCGTAAAATCACCGTCAACTGCGTGGCGCCCGGCCTGATCGGCACCGAAATCGTTGACGGCAACGTGCCGGTAGAAGAAATTTTAAAAGCCACGCCCGCCGCCCGCATGGGCACGCCCGAAGAAGTGGCGCACGCGGTACGGTTTCTGATGGACGAAAAAGCCGCCTATATCACGCGGCAGGTGATTGCGGTGAACGGAGGTTTGTGTTGAGACGGGTAGTGGTAACAGGCATAGGAGCCGTCACCGCCTTCGGGCGCGATTGGGAAAGCGTCCGTTCAGGCTTCGAGCGCGGCCGCAATGCCGTAAAAATCATGGATTGGGCGGAACAGTTTCCCGAACTGGAAGCACGGCTGGGCGCGCCGGTAGAAAGCTACCGCGCCCCCGAACATTGGACGCGCAAACAACTGCGCGGCATGGGCCGCGGCACCCAAATGGCCGTCGATGCAGCCGAACAGGCGCTGGCCGATGCCGGCTTGTTGGGCGACGGGCGCATCCAAGACGGCCGCATGGGCGTTGCCGCCGGCTCGTCGGTAGGCAGCACCAAAGACGTGGGCGTGATGGGCGATTTGGTGTTGCACGGCAACTCGCGCAACTTCAACGCCAACACCTATGTGCGCATGATGCCGCACACCATCGCCGCCAATATCGGCATCTTTTTCGGCCTCACCGGCCGCATCATCCCCACCTCCAGCGCCTGCTCTTCGGGCAGCCAAGGCATAGGCTACGCTTATGAAGCCATCAAATACGGCCTGATCGATATGATGCTGGGCGGCGGCAGCGAAGAATTCTGCCCCTCTGAAGTCTATGTGTTCGACTCGCTCTATGCCGCCAGCCGCCGCAACAACGAACCCGAACTGACCCCGCGCCCTTACGACACCGCCCGCGACGGCTTGGTTATCGGCGAAGGGGCAGGCATGTTGGTATTGGAAGAGCTGCAACACGCCCTTGCGCGCGGTGCCGAAATCTACGCCGAAATCGTCGGCTACGGTGCCAACAGCGACGGTGCCCACATCACCCAACCGCAACAAGCCACCATGCAGCGCTGTATGGAAATGGCGCTCAAAGACGCAAACATCACGCCCGACCAAGTCGGCTACGTCAACGGCCACGGCACCGCCACCGAAAAGGGCGACATCGCCGAAACCCAAGCCACCGCCGCCTTGTTCGGCCAAATCCCGCTCAGTTCGCAAAAAAGCTACTTCGGCCACACCCTCGGCGCCTGCGGCGCACTCGAATCATGGTTTTCCATCGAAATGATGAACAGTGGCTGGTTCGCCCCCACCGTCAACCTCGACAACATCGACCCGTTATGCGGCGGTGTGGACTACATCCGCGGCGAAGGGCGCGAAATCCGCACCGATTATGTGGTCAACAACAACTTCGCTTTCGGCGGCGTGAACACTTCGCTGGTGTTCAAACGCTGGCGCGGCTGATTGTTATACAAAGGTTGCAGGCCGTCTGAAAAATTATTTCAGACGGCCTTCAGGGTATTTTTGCAAAGGTCTCAAGCTAAAACTTTTGCAACATCCAAAAAATCCGCCCTGCCTGAAGCCGTTTCAAGCAGGGCGGAATCATTGGCCGTTTTGCCGCGCCGTTACAACTTATCCGCCAAACGGCCGTCGGTCATGGTCATCACACGGTCGAAGCGGGCGGCCAATTCGTCGTCGTGGGTAACCACAACCAAGCTGGTGCCCAACTCGCTTTTCAGCGCCAACATCATATCCAGCACGTTTTGTGCGTTTTTGCGGTCGAGGTTGCCGGTCGGCTCGTCGGCCAGTAGGCATTTGGGGCGGGTAACCAGCGCACGGGCAATGGCGGCGCGCTGGCGTTCGCCGCCGGAAAGTTCGCTCGGACGGTGCAGCATACGCGCTTTCAAGCCGACTTTTTCCAACATTTCCGCTGCCTGCGCTTCGGCTTCGGCTTTTATTTTTTTGCCGATTAAAAGCGGCATCATCACGTTTTCCAACGCCGAAAACTCGGGCAACAGATGATGGAACTGATACACAAAACCCAAATAACGGTTGCGCAAATCGCCCAACTGTTTCTGGTTCAGCTTGCCCAAATCGTTGCCCATCAGGTTCACGCTGCCCGAAGTGGGCATATCCAAGCCGCCGAGTATGTGCAGCAGCGTCGATTTGCCGCTGCCCGAAGCACCGATAATACTCACGCTTTGGCCCTCGGCCACTTGCAGATTAAGGCCGTTGAGCACCTGCACGTTTAACGCGCCGTCGTTATAGCTTTTAGCCACCCCGTTGCAGCCCAACACAATATTATTCATAACGCAAAGCCTCCGCAGGTTGGGTTTTCGCCGCCCGCCAACTCGGATACAGCGTGGCGATAAAGGCCAGCGCCAGCGAGATGGCGGCAATCACCAGCACATCGTCGGGATTCACGTCGCTGGGCAGGTAGTCGATAAAGTAAATCTGCGAGTTAATCAGCTGCATACCGAACAAATCTTCAAAAAACGCCACGATACGCCCCACGTTCATACCCAGCAGCACGCCGCAAACCACGCCGATCAGGGTGCCGAAAAAGCCGGCAAACGCACCCTGCACCATAAAGATTTTCATCACACCCGCAGGCGGCAGGCCCAGCGTGCGCAAAATGGCGATATCGGCCTGTTTTTCGGTAACGGCCATCACCAGCGACGACACCAAATTAAACGCCGCCACGGCGATAATCAGCGTTAAGATGATGAACATCATACGTTTTTCCAGCTCCACCGCTTCAAAATAGCTGCGGTTGGAAAACGTCCAGTCGCGCGCCCACACTTTGTCTTTCTGCGCCTGCGGAACCAAATCGCGGGTAAACGCGGGCGCATTCTGCGGATCGGCAAGTTTGATGCGCAAACCGCCCACGCCGTCGCCCAAACGGTAGAGTACTTGGGCGTCTTTGATGTGCGTCATCGCCAGCGAGTTATCCACTTCGTACACGCCCGTTTTCACGATACCCACCACGTTGAACTGCTTCAGGCGCGGCACCACGCCGGCGGGGGTAACGTTGCCTTCCGGCGTAATCACGGTAACTTTGCCGCCTTTTTCCGCGCCGAGCGCCTCGGCCAAACCTTCGCCGAGAATAATATCGAATTCACCGGGCTTCAAATCGTTGAAGCTGCCCACCGGCATATCTTTGCCGTAATCCACCACGTTTTTTTCTTCCTCGGGCAACACGCCGCGAAGCTGCACGCCGCGTACTTCGCCCGAGTTGGCCAGCAACGCCTGATCGGCAACATAAGGGGCGGTTGCCAAAACTTCTTTGCGCCCTTTCACAAAGCCGCGCAAACTCTGCCAGCTCTCGCCGTTGCCGGTGTCGTAATAGCCGATTTCGGCGTGCGGCGCCACGTTCAGAAGCTGGCCGCGGATTTCTTTCTGAAAGCCGTTCATCACCGACAGCACCACGATCAGCGCGGTTACGCCCAACGCAATGCCCGCAATCGAAATCATGGTAATAAACGACATAAAACCGTTGCGCTTTTTGGCCCTGAGGTAACGCAAACCGATCCAAGTTTCTAAAGAAGCCATGTGCAAAAGCACCCTTTATCCAATTAAAATAAGCGCGCATTGTACCTTATTTACCGCTAAACTTCTTTAAGAAGGGTAGCCGCTTTGCCAATAAACGCACGATTGCGCTAAAGCGGGGGCTGCAAACCCCGACCGAATGCCGCTCAAAAGCCTGGAAGATATTTTTGCAAAGGCCTCAGCTCACGAAAACACTTGCGTCATGCCCGGGCTTGACCCGGGCATCTTTTTGTTTCAAAAGAAATACCAGATACTCGGGTCAAGCCCGAGTATGACGACGGTTGGATATTTCAGACGGCCTGCCCTAAGGCCGTCTGAAATACTTAAAACCCGCCATTAGCTTTATCAGATGGTCATTTGAATTTTGCAAAGATTCCATGCTGCAAACTTGCAAAGGCTTCAGGCCGTCTGAAAACAACCGCGGCCCGGTTTCGGAGCGGCGTGGTTTTCAGACGGCCTGAATGCAACCCGAAGGTTTCTATCGACTCAGATATACTCCACCTGCACAATATCATACTCGCGCACGCCGCCCGGGGCCTGCACTTCGGCCACGTCGCCCTCTTCCTTTCCAATCAGGGCGCGGGCGATGGGCGAGCCTACATAGATTTTGTTTTCTTTGATGTCGGCCTCGTCTTCACCGACGATTTGGTAGCGCACGCGCTCTTCGGTGTCCAAATCTTCCAGCGTTACCGTCGCGCCGAACACCACTTTGCCTTCGGCATGGATTTCTGCGGGGTTGATGATGTGGGCGATGGAAAGTTTGTGTTCCACTTCCGAAATACGGCCTTCGATAAAGCCTTGGCGTTCTTTGGCCGCTTCGTATTCGGCGTTTTCCGACAAATCGCCGTGCGAGCGCGCCTCGGCAATCGCTTCAATCACTTCGGGGCGGGCAACGCTTTTCAGATGTTGCAACTCTGCTTTTAACAATTCTGCACCGCGCACGGTTAACGGAATTTTCTGCATGGATCTATTCTCCGTAAAACGGCTGTTCAGCCGTAGAAATACTGGCCGGAAAACAGCGGCATAACCTTTCAACATAACCGCTGTTTCCGCAAATAAAAATACAAGCCGCCAAAAAACGGCGGCTTGCTCGAAAATCATTTGTGAAAGCGTGATTGTATCTAAAAACAACCGCGCGGGCAAAGTTTTCCGCGTTTGTCGGGAAAATGTGTTGCACGGTTTGAAACGCCCGCGCAAAAAGGCATTTCCGAAATACGGCGCAAGCGTTTTAAAGCCGGCAAGGGTTTAGGCCGAACCGGCCGTCTGAAACCTGCGCGGCGGCCCGTTATGCTTTATCCGCGAACCTGGCCGTTGCCCAGCACCACCCATTTCTGCGAGGTCAGCCCGTGCAGGCCGACGGGGCCGCGCACGTGGATTTTATCGGTGGAAATGCCGATTTCCGCGCCCAAGCCGTATTCGAAACCGTCGGCAAAGCGGGTGCTGGCGTTTACCATCACGCTGGCGCTGTCAACCGTGCGCAGGAAGGTTTGCGCATCGGTGTAGGATTCGGTAACGATGCTGTCGGTGTGGTGGCTGCCGTGGGTATTGATGTGGGCAATGGCTTCGGCCAGGCTGTCCACCACTTTAACCGCCAGTATGGGGGCGAGATATTCGGTGTCCCAGTCTTCGCTTGAGGCCGTCTGAATACCGGGCAGAATGGCCCTCGTGCGGGTACAGCCGCGCAACTCCACACCTTTTTCAGCATATTTTTCGGCCAGCGGCGGCAGGATTTCGGCGGCGCGGCTTTCGTGCACCAGCAGCGTTTCCATGGTGTTGCAGGTGCCGTAGCGCGAGGTTTTGGCGTTAAAGGCAATGTCCAGCGCTTTTTGCACGTCGGCGGCGCGGTCGATATACACATGGCAGATGCCGTCGAGATGTTTGATCACGGGCACGCGTGCCTCCGCGCTGATGCGCGCCACCAGCGATTTGCCGCCGCGCGGGATAATCACGTCGATTAAGTCGGGGCTTTGCAGCATCGCGCCCACGCTTTCGCGGCTGGTGTTTTCAATCAGGCGCACGGCATCGGCGGGCAGGCCGTTTTCACGCAGGGCTTGGGTGATCAGTTTGGCAATGGCCATATTGCTGTGAAAAGCCTCGCTGCCGCCGCGCAACACGCAGGCGTTGCCCGACTTCAGGCATAAGGCGGCGGCGTCGATGGTAACGTTGGGGCGCGATTCGTAAATCATGCCGATCACGCCCAAAGGCACGCGCATTTTGCCGATTTGCAGGCCGTTGGGGCGCAGGCGGAATTCGTCCATCTCGCCCACGGGGTCGGGCAAAGCAGCCACTTGGCGCAAGCCTTCGCACATATTTTCAACCGCGTTTTCGGTCAGCTTCAAACGGTCGAGCATCGACGGCTCCAAGCCTTTGGCGGCGGCCTGCTCCATATCTTGCGCGTTGGCGGTGATAATTTCCGCGCTGTGCTGCCGGATCAATTCGGCCATGCGTAGCAGCGCGGCGTTTTTCTGCGCCGTAGTGGCAGCGCCCATGTCATAAAAAGCCTGTTTGGCGGCGGCGGCGGTTTGGCGGACGTAATCGTGAATGTTCTGCATAATGGCTCGGCGTTAACGGTAAAGTTGCGGTGGCACGGCTTCGGGCGCATCGTCGGCAGGCCCGAATCTTTGCCAAACCGGATGCAAACGGCAGTTTGGCGGGGTTTCACTATAAGGCCGTCTGAACGCGATTTCAAGCGGTATTATTTTTTGCCGCGCCGCCGCATCTGCCTTGCGGTATAGAAAAAAACCGATTCGCTATATAATGCCGCCCTAACTTTTTCAAAACGCCCCGCCATGTCCGAACTATTCGCCCCTGCCGCCGTTTCCGTATCCGAACTGAACGCCTTAGCCAAAAGCCTGCTGGAAGAAAACCTGTTCGGCCTGTGGGTGGCGGGCGAAGTATCCAACCTCACCCGCGCCGCCAGCGGGCATTATTATTTCTCGCTGAAAGACAGCCGCGCACAGGTGCGTTGCGCCATGTTTAAAGGCACGGCGGCGAAACTGCCCGCCCCGCTGAAAGAAGGCGACCACATCGAACTGACCGGCAGAATCGGCATTTACGAAGCACGCGGCGAATTTCAGATTACCGTGAACGAAGTGCGGCTCAAAGGCTTGGGGCAGCTTTACGAAGCCTATGAAAAGCTGAAAGCCAAGCTGCAAGCAGAAGGTGTGTTTGCGGCAGAACGCAAAAAGCCGCTGCCCGCCCATCCGCGTGTTATCGGCATTGTAACCAGCTTGGCGGCCGCGGCTCTGCGCGACGTGGTGTCCACCCTGAAACGGCGCGCGCCGGAAATCCCCGTTATTATTTATCCTACCGCCGTACAAGGCTCAGGCAGCGAATTGCAGATTGCCCAAGCCATTCAAGCGGCCGGCCAACGCAATGAAGCCGATGTGTTGATTGTGTGCCGCGGCGGCGGCAGCATTGAAGATTTGTGGTCGTTTAACGAAGAAATCGTCGTGCGCGCCATCGAGGCCTGCCCGATTCCGGTGGTCAGCGGTGTCGGACATGAAACCGACTTCACGCTGGCCGACTTCGTTGCCGACGTGCGCGCACCCACACCCACCGGCGCAGCCGAGCTGGTCAGCCCCAACCGCTTGGAATCGCTGCACAAACTGGCGCAGGCGCAAGGCCGTCTGAAAACCGCTTTGCAGCAGCGTTATTACGATGCCAGCCAGAAAACCGACTGGTTCGCCCGCCAAATCCGCCACCCGCAGCAGAAACTAAACGAGCAGCGCGCTCAACTGCACACGCTGGCGCAATCGCTGCGCTTTGCCATGCAAAACAACCACCGTTTCCACGCACAACGGTTTGCCCGCCAACAACAGCAGCTGGCCCACCTGTGCCCCGATGTTTCCGGCGCTGCGCGCGATGTGCAAAGTTTTCAGACGGCCTTAAAGCAGCATTGGCACAACCTGCTCGCCAACCGCCGGCAACTGTTGGAAAAACAGGCCGCCTTGCTCGAAGCGGTGTCGCCGCAGCATATTCTCGAACGCGGCTTTTCGGTGGTGAAAAACAGCCGCGGCCAAGTCATCCGCAGCGCGGCGGCCTTGAAACAAGGGCAGAAGCTGCACATCACATTTGCCGACGGCGCAACCGATGTGCGCGTTACCGGCGAAACGGCACAGCCTGATTTGTTTGATTATTCGTAAATCCGTTCATTGTTTTGAAAAAACAGAGATACCCGGGCCAAGCCCGGGTATGACGGTAATGGGATGTTTCAGACGGCCTGAAACATCCCATTACTGTCGTTGCGCGGCACAACGGAAAAGCAAAAACCAAGCCCTTCGGATATCCCGAAGGGCTTGGAAAATATGGCACGCCCACGGGGAATCGAACCCCGGTTACCGCCGTGAAAGGGCGATGTCCTAACCGCTAGACGATGGGCGCGGATAAAATAATTTGTGGCGCACCCGGAGCGATTCGAACGCCCGACCCTCTGGTTCGTAGCCAGATACTCTATCCAACTGAGCTACGGGTGCGTGCTTCACCGCTTCGTGTTTGCCGTGAATCAAGAACGCGAATAATATGGCAACACGGTTTGTTTGTCCAGCGGTTTTTCTAAAAAAAAATCTATTTTTTTGATTTTATATCGAATTTAATTTGCCTCAATAAAAGTTTTTTAGACAGCCCAAACTGTGGCTTGAGGCCGTCTGAAAACTTTTTAATATTCCACCGTCCAGCTTACGCTTTCTCCGCCCCGCATCGGCACCAGCGCATCACCGTTGCCGAACGGCACTTTGGGTGCAACCTGCTGGGGGCGTTTCACCAGTGTGATGGTGCGCGGGTTTTCGGGCAGGCCGTAGAAGCGGGCGCCGTTTTTCGAGGCGAAGGCTTCGAGTTTGTTTAACGCACCGGCGTTTTCAAAAATTTCGGCGTATAGCTCGATGGCGGTGGCGGCGCTGAACATGCCCGCGCAACCGCAGGCATTTTCTTTGGCGGATTGGGCGTGCGGCGCGGAATCGGTGCCCAAAAAGAATTTGTGCGATTTTTCGCCGGTTACGGCCGCCACCAATACCTTGCGGTGGCTTTCGCGCTTGAGCACGGGCAGGCAGTAATGGTGCGGGCGCACGCCGCCCACCAGCAAGTCGTTGCGGTTGAGCAGCAGGTGCTGCGGGGTAACGCTGGCGGCTACGTTGTCGCCCGCCTCCATAACCAAGCGGGCGGCGTCGGCGGTGGTGATATGCTCGAACACCACTTTCAGGCCGGGCACTTTTTCTAACACAGGCTTCATCACGCGCTCGATAAACACGGCTTCGCGGTCGAAAATGTCGATTTCGGGGTCGGTAACTTCGCCGTGCACCAAAAACAGAATGTTCTGCGCAGCCATTTCTTCCAAAACGGGAATCAGTTTGAACAAGTCGGTTACGCCCGAATCGGAATTGGTGGTTGCGCCTGCGGGATAGAGTTTGAACGCGACAATACCGGCGGCTTTGGCTTCGCGCACAAGCTCAGGCGTGGATTTGTCGGTGAGGTAGAGCGTCATCAGCGGCTCGAAAGTGCTGCCTTCGGGCAGGGCGGCCAAAATGCGCTGTTTATAGGCCAGCGCGTCGGCCACGCTGACCACCGGCGGTTTCAGGTTGGGCATAATCACGGCGCGCCCCATCTGGCGGGCGGTAAACGGCAGCACGGCTTTGAGGGCTTCGCCGTCGCGCAGGTGCAGGTGCATATCGTCGGGCTGGATAATGGTTAAGGTTTGCATGATATTCCTTTGTTTCTGTATTCAATAATATTTAGATACTTTGATTGCATTAGGCCGTCTGAAACTTTTTCAGACGGCCTGATGCCGTTACGGATTCACAACCGGGTTTAACCCCAGCGGCCGGCGGCTGAGATGGAGCGCCAGTTGCGCGGGCACATGCCCGGAAGGCGACGTGTTGGCGGTCAGCAGGATTTCTTCGCTGCTGCCGGAATCCAAACGGGTATAAACCAATTGACGGAAAGGAAACGGCGAGGAAACGCTGTTTTCCGAACGGAACCGCGCCGCCGCCCCTTCCCCGCCCTGTTCGGCCATCGCCACAACATCGCGGCGGGCGGCGGCTTCGTCGGCAACGGCGGTTTTAACGCTGCACGAAGCGGGCGCGGTGCTGAGGTAAAACACAGCACCGTTGCGCTCTGTTTGCCACACGGCTTGCGCGTCCGGCTCCATCATGCCCGCCGGCAGTTTTTTCACGGCTTCGGCACTTAAAGGCTGCAAGTTGTGCTGCCGCGCCCATGCTGCCGTGCGCTGCGCATTGCCGCCGTGCGCGACACAACCTTGTGCGAACAGCCGCACGGCTTCGGCGGAATAAGCGGCCGCCTGCTCCGGCGCAACGCCGCTCTGCCCGCAGGCAGCCAGCAAAACCGCAAACACGGGCGGCAGCAGGCGGAAAACAACGGTGTTCATTTCAGACGGCCTTATTTGTGTTTGACAACCAGCTTGAACACGCCGCCGGATTCGGAAGATTCCAACAGCACATGGCCGGTTTGGCGGCAAAAGGCGGCGAAATCGTCGGGCGCGCCGCCGTCGGTGGCCAATACGGTAAGAATATCTTCGGCCTGCATCTGCGCCAGCGCTTTTTTGGCGCGCAGAATCGGCAGCGGGCATTTCAATCCGGTTACGTCTAAAGTTTGTGCGTTCATAATGGGAAGCTCGTTTTCGGGTCGGGCATTATTATACGCTGCACAAGGCGTTTGCTTAAACTTTATAGCGGCTTAAATTCAAAATAGGACAAGGCGCCAAGCCGCAGGCGGTACAGGCGGTACGGCAAGGCGGAGCAACGCTGCACGTGTTGAATTTAAGCCACTATAAATATCGGATTTAAGCCAGCTCGGCCAGCCAGTTGCGCGGCTTTAAAAAGTCGTTCAAACGCGCTTCGGGCGAGCCTGCTTCAGGCGTATAGGCATATTCGAAACGCACCAGCGGCGGCATCGACATCAAAATGCTCTCCGTGCGCCCGCCGCTTTGCAGGCCGAACAGCGTGCCCCTGTCCCACACCAGATTAAACTCCACATAACGGCCCCGGCGGTAAAGCTGGAAATTGCGCTCGCGCTCACCGAATACCGTATGTTTGCGGCGCGCCACAATCGGCAGATAAGCTTCGATGTAGCCTTCGCCGACGGCGCGGATAAAGTTCAGGCAGGTGTCGAACGGCCAGCGGTTCAAATCGTCGAAAAACAAGCCGCCCACACCGCGTGTTTCGCCCCGGTGTTTCAGATAAAAATATTCGTCGCACCATTGTTTGTATTGCGGATAAACTTCGCCGCCGAACGGGGCGCACACGGCGGCTGCGGTTCGGTGCCAATGCAGAATATCCTCTTCAAACGGATAAAACGGCGTTAAATCGAAGCCGCCGCCGAACCACCACACCGGCTCCCTGCCTTCAGGATAAGCAATAAAAAAGCGCACGTTGGCATGGCTGGTGGGCACATAGGGGTTTTTCGGGTGAATCACCAGCGACACGCCCCCCGCCTCAAACGGCGCACCCGCCAGCTCGGGGCGGTGCGCGGTGGCCGAAGCAGGCATGGCGCCGCCTTTCACATGCGAAAAATTCACCCCCGCCTGCTCGAATACCGCGCCGTTTTTCATCACCCTGCTCTCGCCCGTGCCGAGCTTGCTCTGCCAGCAATCGGCAATAAAACGCGCCCCGCCGTCTTCTTCTTCGAGCGCCGCGCAGATTTGGTGTTGCAGGTTTTGCAACAAGGGCAATACCGATTCCGTGTGCATGATGGTTCCTTAAATTATTTGTGGCTGTCCTAGATAACTAGGATAAATCGTTCTTTACTAATTGTTTTAAAATAAAAATTTGAGACTTTATTTCACTGTTGTTGAAACGCCATTCGCACTCCTTTAAATACAGCTCAAAATACTCTTTGGGAATACCGTTAAACTTACGTAAATGTCGTTTTGCCTGATTCCAAAAGTTCTCAATCCCATTAATGTGATTTTGTCGTTCTGTAAAATGTATACTGTGATTGATACGAAAGTGGCGGAATTCACCCACATCAAGTACATCATAACTTTTGTAGCAATCAGTATAAACAATGCTATCCGGCTTTATTTGTTCGCGGATAATCGGCAGTAACGTAGCTGTTTGTGTATTCGGCACGGTAACCGTATAAACTTTGCCTTTGCGTTTCAAAAGACCGAATACAGCGACTTTGCCGACAGCACCGCGTCCGCGTTTGCCTTTGCGTTGCCCGCCAAAATAACTTTCATCAATTTCTACATTCGCCATCAAACATTTCCAAATGCGGGCTGTTTTGATAGATGAGTAATCACAGACGATGAAAATAATAGGCGGCAGTATTTTTGTTTACACCAACCAGTTCGGCAGCTGTCCGTGCTGTAACGCCTGCTACAAATAGTTCGATGAGTTTGTTTTGTTTGTAGTGGCTTCAACGGCTTTTTCTCATAGGGATTATTCTAACTGAATTTGAATTTCCCTAGGGTTTGTCGACATTCAAGTTTACCTTAATTTCAATACGGCAGCAGCAAGGTAAATATTGGCAGCAAAAGATTGGTCGGTTTTTTCTGCGCGCATCGCAATCTTTTTGAATTCTTTGAGTTTGCAAAAAAGTTCTCAATCAAATGTCGCCAGCAATACATCATCTTGTCGTGTTCCCGCTGCAATTTGCGGTTGTTACGCGGCGGAATAACCACCTTACTCCCCCTTTCGGTCAACTCTTCGACCAGCCAGTCGGCATCAAAGGCTTTATCCGCCAATAAAGCATCAAATTCCTTTTCTTTAATCAGCGGTTCTACGCCGCAAATGTCATTGCGCTGACCAGGCATCAGTTTGAAGTCAATCAGGTTCCCCAAAGCATCCACCATAGCCAAAATCTTGGTCGTCATCCCGCCTTTGGATTGGCCGATGGCCTGATTTAGAGTCCCCCTTTTGCACCCTGACCGTGGCGGTGAACTTTGACAATTGTGCCGTCAATCATGACATACTCCATATCGAGATCACGGTTCAGTTCTTCAAAAATATCATGAAAACGGTCGGCCAAGACCCATCTGCGGTAGCGTTTGTGGATACTTTTCCAATTACCGAACTCTTCGGGCAGATCGCGCCAAGGACTGCCGGTACGGATAATCCATAGTATGGCTTCTATAAATAATCGGTTATCGACAGCGGTTCGGCCGGCATCGCCAACTTTTCCTTGGCATAAAGGCTCAATTTTTGCCCACTGTGCATCGGTCAGAATATATCTGGTCATGAGGATAGGATACACTGAAAACTTGAATGTCGACAGACCCTAGAGCCTATAATATATGTATCCGCGATATTGCATTATACCTGAACTTCATTCGATCACCTTTTCACCATTTCAAAAATAATAGGCACTTGATACTTTCACTCATGTTTCTTCTTAACCTATTTCCACAATACCATGAACAGTTGATGCCCTCGGTTAATGGTGTTCGCGGGCATGGTTGATGGTGTATTTCGGGATTTCCACCACCAAATCTTCATCCGCCACTTTGGCCTGGCAGCTCAGACGCGATTCGGCCTCCAAGCCCCATGCCTGATCGAGCAGGTCTTCTTCGATTTCGCTCGGCTCCTCCAAGCTGTCGAAGCCTTTGCGCACGATAACGTGGCAGGTGGTGCAGGCGCAGGATTTTTCGCAGGCGTGGTCGATTTCGATGTCGTTGTCGAGCAGCAGGTCGCAGATGGTTTGCCCTTGCGGGGCGTTTTCTATGGTTTTGCCTTCTGGGCAAAGTTCGGCATGGGGGAGTACGGTTACTTTCGGCATGGTGTGTCGGTTCTTTCTGGTGATATTTTTGATTGAATAAGGTTTTCAGACGGCCTGTAAAGGCTTAATGATATAGTGAATCCACTTACTTCGGTACAAGGCAGCAAGCCGAAGACA
Source organism: Neisseria dentiae (assembly GCF_014055005.1). Lineage (NCBI taxonomy): Bacteria > Pseudomonadati > Pseudomonadota > Betaproteobacteria > Neisseriales > Neisseriaceae > Neisseria > Neisseria dentiae. The sequence continues at coordinate 1,212,618 of NZ_CP059570.1, forward strand.
GTACAGATAGTACGGAACCGATTCTGTTGCCGCTTCAGCGGCTTACAAAATCGTTCTCTTTGAGCTAAGGCGCGGCAACGCCGTAACGGAGTAAGTGGATTCACTATATTTCTTTCGGGGCCGTCTGAAACCGTCAAAGTTCTTCCACGTTTTTACCCGCCAGCGCGCGCTGGATATTGCGGTTCATGCGCTTGGCGGCGAAATCGTCGGTGGCGTGGCCGAGGGCGGATACGGCGGCGCGGATGGCTTCGGCGCTGCCGGTCTGCATTTGGTTTTCCAGCTCGGCAACGGCCGTCTGAACGGCGTGCAGGCCGTTTTCGTCGAGCAGGTCGCCGTCGAGTTCGAGCGCGGCTTTCACCGCTGCGGTTAAGCCTTCGGCTTCCACCACGGCTTCGGCGCGGGCGCGGGCGGCCATGTCGTCGGAAGCGTTGGCCATGCTCTCTTTCAGCATACGGGTGATGGTTTCGTCGTCCAGCCCGTAGGAAGGTTTCACTTCGATTTGCGCCTGCACGCCGGTGGATTGTTCGCGGGCAGACACGGAAAGCAGGCCGTCGGCGTCCACTTGGAAGGTTACACGGATACGCGCGGCGCCCGCCACCATCGGCGGAATGCCGCGCAGGGTAAATTTGGCGAGGCTGCGGCAGTCGGCCACCAGCTCGCGCTCGCCCTGCACCACGTGGATGGTCATGGCGGTTTGGCCGTCTTTAAAGGTGGTGAATTCCTGTGCGCGGGCGGTGGGCAGGGTGCTGTTGCGGGGAATGATTTTTTCAACCAATCCGCCGTAGGTTTCGAGGCCGAGCGACAAGGGGGTAACGTCGAGCAGCAGCCATTCGCCGTCGTTTTTGTTGCCCGCCAGCACGTTGGCCTGCATGGCGGCGCCCAGCGCCACCACTTCGTCGGGGTTGAGATTGTTGAGCGGGGTTTGGCCGAAATAGGTGGCGACGGCCTGCTGCACATGGGGCATACGGGTGGCGCCGCCCACCATAATCACGCCTTTGATGGCGGCTTTGGTTACGCCGGCGTCTTTCAGCGCCTGTTTTACCGGCTCGATGGTTTTGGCCACCAAGTGTTGGGTAAGGTTTTGGAATTCTTGGCGGGTAATGGTGCTGTCGACCTTGCGGCCGTCTGAAAGTGCTGCCTGAATGGTGGTGCTGTTGTCGGTGGTTAGGGCTTCTTTGGCGGCGCGGGCGAGGCTTAACAGCAGTTGGCTGTCTTGCTCGTTAAGCTGTGAGAGCTTGTTTTGCTCGAGCAGGTGGCAGAACAGGCGGTGGTCGAAATCATCGCCGCCCAGCGCACTGTTGCCGCCGGTGGCTTTCACTTCGAACAACCCTTTCGACAATTGCAGCACGGATACGTCGAACGTGCCGCCGCCGAGGTCGTACACCACAAACGTGCCTTCGGAGGCGTTGTCCAAACCGTAGGCGATGGCGGCGGCGGTCGGCTCGTTGAGCAGGCGCAAAACGTTCAAACCGGCCAGGCGCGCGGCATCTTTGGTGGCTTGGCGCTGGGCGTCGTCGAAATAGGCGGGCACGGTAATCACCGCGCCGGTAAGCTCGCCGCCGAGGGCATTTTCGGCGCGTGTTTTGAGGGCGCGCAGAATTTCGGCGGAAACGTCTATCGGCGTTTTCGCGCCCTGGCGGGTTTGCATTTCGATAATGCGTTCGTTGCTGCCGAAGCGGTAAGGCAGATAATGGCTGTCTTGCTTCAGGTCGGCCAGCGTGCGGCCGATTAGGCGTTTGGCCGACGAAATGGTGTTGAGCGGGTCGATTTTTTGGGCTTTGAGCGCGTCGTAGCCGGTTTCGGTGCGCGCTTCTTCGCAATAGCGCACCACCGAAGGCAGGGTTACGCGGCCTTGTTCGTCGGCAATGCACGCGGCGCTGCCGCTTTTTACCGTGGCGACCAGGCTGTTGGTGGTGCCCAAATCGATGCCCACGGCCAAACGGTGCTGGTGCGGTGCGGCCGACATTCCGGGTTCGGCGATTTGCAGAAGTGCCATGTTTTGTGTGCCTTTTGAGTAATCTATTTTTAATCGGCGCGTATTTTAGCAGATTTGGCGCGGGTAGTTGAGTGATTTTGTCGGGAATACGGGTGCTTAAATTGTTCTCCCCCCTGTTTCCCGCTACAATCCCGCCTTATTCGAATAACCAATCAGGAACCGCCGTGCAGCCGCTTGAATATTGCCGCCAAAAAGCCGCCGAAAGTAAATCCAGCTTTTTGGCGGGTTTCCGTTTTCTGCCGCAGCCCAAGCAAAACGCGATGACGGTTTTATACGCCTACTGCCGCGAGCTTGACGATGTGGTGGACGGCTGCTCCGAGCCGCACGTTGCCCAAACCACGCTCAACTGGTGGCGGGCCGATTTAAAAAAAGTTTTTTCAGACGGCCAAACGCCCGAACACCCCGTCTGCCGGGCACTGAAAACCATTGTGCGCGATTTTTCGCTGCCGCACAACGAATTAGAAGAAATCATCAACGGCATGCAGATGGATTTGGAGCAGGCGCGCTACGGTCGCTTTGAAGATTTACAGCTTTACTGCTACCGCGTGGCGGGCGTGGTGGGGCGGCTGATTACGCGCATACTCGGCTTTTCCCGCCCCGAAACGCTGGATTATGCCGACAAAATGGGCCTTGCCCTGCAATTAACCAACATCATCCGCGATGTGGGCGAAGACGCGCGCAACGGCCGCATTTATCTGCCCACCGAAGAATTGCAGCACTTCAACGTGCCCGCGCAAACCGTTCTGCAAGGCACGCCCACGCCCGAATTTGCCGAGCTGATGGCGTTTCAAATCGAACGCGCCCGCCAAACCTACCGCGAAGCCGTGGCGCTGCTGCCGCGCGAAGAGCGCAAAAACCAAAAGGTCGGCCTGGTGATGGGCAGCATTTACTTTGCTTTACTGAACGAAATCGAGCGCGACGGTGCCCAACATGTGTTGCAATACAAAATCTCCATCCCTTCGCCGCGCAAAAAGCGCATTGCCCTGAAAACCTGGCTGTTCGGATTTAACCCATGAAACCCACCGCACACCGCCCGAAAATCGCCGTGATCGGCGCAGGCTGGGCCGGCCTTTCCGCCGCCGCCCGGCTGGCCGGCCGTGCCGACGTGAGCCTGTTTGAAGCGGGCAAGCAGGCGGGCGGGCGGGCGCGTATGCTCGCGGGCAACCAAGCCGGGTTCAGCTTTCTCGACAACGGCCAGCACATCATGATCGGCGCTTACCACGGCCTGCTCTCGCTGATGCAGCTGATCGGCGTGCGCGAACAAGATGCCTTTTTGCGGTTGCCGCTGCAATGGCATCTGGCCGACGGCTTGCAGTTTCAGGCGGCCTCCCTGCCCGCGCCGCTGCATATCGCCTTCGGCCTGCTCAAAGCCCGCAACCTGCTTTTCGGCGAAAAAATCAGGCTGCTCAACGATATGCACGCCTTGCAGCAATACCACGCCTCGCCGCTGCCCGACATCAGCACGGCCGAGTGGCTGCGCGAACGCAACGTTTCGCGCAAACTTACCGGCAACTTCTGGCAGCCTTTGGTGTGGGGCGCACTCAACACACCGCTCGAACACGCCGGCCTGCGCACGCTGTGCAACGTGCTGCAAGACGGCGTATGGTCAAGCAAGGAAGGCAGCGATTATCTGCTGCCCAAGCAGGATTTGGGCAGCATCATCGCCGAACCCGCGCTGGCATTCCTTGCCGAACACGGCGCAACCGTGCATTTGGAAGCGCGGGTGGCGCGGCTGGCCAATCTGCCGGACGGCCGTGTGGCGGTAAACGGCCAATCCTTCGATGCCGCCGTGCTCGCCGTCGCCCCCTACCATGCGGCCGCGCTGATGCCGTCTGAAACGCCCGCTGCCGTGCTGTCGGCTTTCAACGCCATCCGCTACCACGCCATCACCACCGTTTACCTGCGCTACGCCGAAACCGTGCACCTGCCCGCCCCGCTTACCGGCCTGGCCGAAGGCACGGCGCAATGGTTTATCCACCGCGGCGCACTCGGCCTGCCCGCCAACGAAACCGCCGCCGTTATCAGCTTGTCCGACCTTATCGGCCGTCTGAAACCCGAAGAATGGGCAGCGCGCGTGCACGCCGATTTGAAAACGCTCTGCCCCTATCTCGGCGAACCGCTGGCCGCCCGCGTGATTACCGAACAGCGCGCCACCGCCGCCGCAACCGTTGCCCGCACCCTGCCCGATTTATCGTGGCTGCACCGCCGCCGCATCTACCCCGCAGGCGACTACCTGCACCCGCGCTACCCTTCCACCCTCGAAGCCGCCGTGCAATCGGGCTTGAGCGCGGCGGATGTGTGCCACAACGATTGCTGCGGCATCAAAAACGCTTTTTAACGCCTGTTTGTTTTCAGACGGCCTTAACGAATTTGATAATTGTGCGGGCGTGTTGCAGCAGCTACACTAAACAAACCAAACACATAACCGGTGTGCAAACCTGCGGTTTGCCCCCTTTGAAACGCTCAACTGTCCAAACCAACACAGGCCGTCTGAAAAATACCGCAACACCCAAACAAAAAAGGATTCCGCATGAACCCCTTGCAAAACAAAATCATTCTGGTAACCGGCGCATCGCAAGGCATAGGCGAGCAGGTGGCCAAAGCCTATGCCGCCGCCGGCGCCACCGTCGTGCTGGTGGCGCGTCACCAGAAAAAGCTCGAAAAAGTATACGACGACATCGTAGCCGCCGGCGGCCCCGAGCCGTTTGCCATCTGCTTCGACCTGCTCACCGCCGAAGAAGCCGAGTTCGACCGCTTCGCCGCCACCATTGCCGAGGCCACCGGCAACCGCCTCGACGGCATCGTGCATTGCGCCAGCTATTTCTACGCCCTCTCGCCGCTCGACTTCCAAACCGTGGCCGAATGGGTAAACCAATACCGCATCAACACCGTCGCCCCGATGGGGCTGACCCGCGCCTTTCTCCCGCTGTTGAAAGAATCGCCCGACGCTTCGGTGATTTTCGTGGGCGAAAGCCACGGCGAAGACCCGAAAGCCTATTGGGGCGGTTTCGGCGCGTCGAAAGCCGCGCTGAACTATTTGTGCAAAGTGGCCGCCGACGAATGGTCGCGCTTTCCCAACCTTCGCGCCAACGTGTTGGTGCCCGGCGCCGTCAACTCGCCCCAGCGCATGAAAACCCACCCCGGCGAAGCCCGCAGCGAGCGCAAAAACTACGAAGACATCATGCCGCAGTTTGTGTGGTGGAGCAGCGAAGAGAGCAAAGGCCGCAGCGGCGAAATCGTGTATCTGTAGCCGTGCCGGGCTTGCTGCAACACAGGCCGCGGCCTTTGCAAAACTATCTTGAGGCCGTCTGAACGCCGCCCGCTTTTCAGACGGCCGCAGCGATTTCTTTTATAATCCCGCTTTCCACCAACCACTTCTCCGAACCATGATGCCGCGCGTACTCGTTCTTCAGCACTCCGCCCTTTCGCAATGCGATTTAAGCGTTTTAAACACCTTGGGGCTGCCGCCTGCCGCCGCAAACGGCAGCGTTTTGCGTATTCCCGTTTCCGAAACTTTCCGGCTGCCCGAAACCGCCGCCGCAGAGCTGAACCGCCAACGCATCGACCATGCCGTCCTGCCCGATTTGGCCTTTGCCGATTTGGGGCTGATTGTGAGCGATATGGATTCCACCCTGATTACCATCGAATGCGTGGACGAAATCGCCGCCGGAGTCGGCCTCAAAACGCAGGTGGCCGAAATCACCGAGCAGGCCATGCGCGGCGAATTGGATTTCGAGCAGTCGCTGCGCCGCCGCGTTGCCTTGCTGGAAGGTTTGAACGAACAGGTTTTGCAGCAGGTTTACGAGCAGATACTGCAACTTTCGCCCGGAGCCGGATACCTGCTGGCCGAATGCAAAAAGCACGGCGTGGCGTTTTTGCTGGTGTCGGGCGGCTTCACGTTTTTCACCGAACGCCTGCAACAGCGGCTGGGTTTCGAATACCAGCACGCCAACGTATTGGAAATTTCAGACGGCCTCTTAACCGGCAAACTCACCGGCAGAATCATTGATGCCCAAGCCAAAGCCGAACTGTTGGCCGAATACCGCGAAAAACTGGGGCTGGCCGCGCACCAGGTGGTTGCGGTGGGCGACGGTGCCAACGATATTCCCATGCTGCTCGAGGCCGGCACGGGCATTGCCTACCACGCCAAACCGAAAGCACAGCAACACGCCGACGCCTGCATCAATTTCGGCGGCCTCGAAGCCGTTCGCGGCTGGTTCCGCTGACGGGTGCGGACGGTGGGTTAAAGCCCGTATTTTCAATCTGAATCGTCATGCCCGTGCTTGACGACGGTTGGTTTTTCAGACGGCCTGAAAATGTTGGAAAAGGTCGGGTTGTTTACACTTTTTATGCCAATAGGCTTTTATTTTTTGCCGAAATGATTGTTTCGTGCTTTTTGAGGACTATCAAGAACTACGCGGCTTCGCCGTGCCTTTCGGCATCCTTGACAACCCTCAAAAATCCCCAAATGGGTCTTCAAGCAAAAAACGAAAAGTGTAAACAACGCTAGAATTTTCTACAGATTGAATTCGAATGTCCCTAGTTATCTAGGACAGCCCCGAATATACCGTAACCGTTAGATTTGCCTCATCGGGGACAGCTTATGTTCATCCGAAATCAGGAAAAATCAGCTTATGAAACTCTTCACCAAAAAACGGATTGCATTCGTTCTTGCCATTGCCGCAGTGCTTGCCCTAGCCCAATGTGATTTGCTTCGGGTTTGGGGGTCGCAAGACATCGGCCACCATCCCGAAATCGATTTTCCTATGGGAGAGGGTAAACAGATCAGCTATCCCGTCCGCTCTTGGATTGATAAGCCTTACGCAATGTTTTTGATTATTGAATATATCAATTACGCCAAATCGATTGATTATAAAACAAACAAAGAAATTCCTTTCTCATTCTCAACAACCTGTTACCGTATTGAAAACGGTAAAGAAACCGTATTTTTTCAACGAAAATATTCTAAAAAAGATGAGTTGTATTTAGGAGGCGGGTGGGCACTTCACGAGCATAAACCCCATAGTCCTGATTCTATGACATGGAGTAGTGGACTGGGGGGCTTTAGACTGCCTTACGGCACCTATCGCTGCGATTTTAAAGATACCAGCACCCCTGAAATTAAAGATTATTTAAAAAAGGCCGGAGTGGTAAGAACATTTATTGTTATTTGGCCTTATGAGCCATTTATTTACTAACCGAAAGGAAACAGAAATGTCGGAATATACTGTAACTGTTAAATTTGCTCCGCCTGGAACAACTTATGTTGACCCAAAGACTGGAAAAATCGGCACTTCTTCAGTCGGCCATGTATGGCTGGAAGCGAGAGAATCTGGACAGAAAGAACTGTTTAGTGCAGGCTGGTCACCAGGGAGAGATAAAAAAATAGCAGGAAAAGACAATCTCAGCTTAACCGACTGGAACGACTACAAAGAAGACAACGGCCATTATATCCACTCGATTACCGTAAAGATTACCAAAGAACAGTTTGAAAGGCTGCAAGCCTATCCCAAACTGGCCGCCACTGGAAAAATCGCAGGCTTCCGTTCGACCGAAGCGCCCCAGAACGGTTTTTTGGGTTTGGGCGGTATCGATTATCCGGGCAAACCGCCGAGAAACCATGATACCCACTACAATGTTTTTACCAACAGCTGCATCGATTTCGCCGGCCAGGGGTTGGCACATATCGGTTTGGCCGGGAAAAGTTTCGACGGCAACCCGCTGCTGATGCCCGACAAGCAAATCGAAGATTTTTTGGAACAAATGGCCAAACACAGCCGCAGCGATATCAGCGTCAGATTCGAGGGTAAAACGCATATATTGAAAGACGGCGAAAACTTGGAGAAATTTTGGGATAAGGTTGCGCCGAATCGGCACGATGTGCCCTACTACATGCAGAACGAACCCCAACCAGCGCAGGAAACACTATATGCGCACAATGCGCCGGATCAGGAAAAGCCTTTGCAAACCGCCGAAGAATATAACCCGTTTCTGGCCTATCTCGAAAATAATCCCGTTACGGCTGAAGATGCCGAACGGTTTATGCAGTCGGTTCAAGATTACGATAATGAGCTTAGGGAGCAGGAAATGATGATGGCCATGCAGCAGTCCCGGGGCCGCGGTATGTCGATGTGATGGATAAGGAGTGATAATGAATCAAAGAAACTGTTAGAAAAGGTCGGGTTATTTACACTTTTTCTGCCAATCGGCTTTTATTTTTTTGCCGAAATGATTGTTTCGTGCTTTTTAAGGACTATCAAGAACTACGCGGCTTCGCCGTGCCTTTCGGCATTCTTGACAACCCTCAAAAATCCCCAAATGGGTCTTCAAGCAAAAAACGAAAAGTATAAACAACGCTAGAATTTTCTACATACAGGCCGTCTGAAAGAAAAACCGCACTTTCATCCGATTCGGAAAAAGTGCGGTTTTTCTATTATTCGGCTTTTAAAAACGCCGCCGGTTCGTTAGCCCTCCACCACGCTTGCTTGGGCGGCGCTGCTTTTCAGGCCGGCAATGGCTGCTTCGCGGCCGGCTTCGTCGGCATACATCATGCTGGTGCCGATAACCTGGCCGTTGGCGGCTTTCAGGTTGAAATAAAGTTTGCCCGAGGCGCTGGTTTTCAGCTCGTAGCGGGCATCGTTGCCTGCGTTGTTGCGCACTGATTCGATACCGTTTTGCGCCGAAGCCTTGCTGCCGTATTGCTCGCTGCGCAGAATGGTTTTGTCGTCGCCGTCCACAAAATTGAAGTGGAATTCGCCGGAATCGCTTTTTTTCAACTCAAAAGTTGCCATTGCAGTCTCCTTTTCTATTTAGATCAACAGTTTGGTTTAGGGTAAATGCTCTTAGGCGCTTACTATAATTACCGCCCTGCCCGCTTGTCAATACGCTTGCCGCGCCCCGCGCTGCGGGGAATTCGGGCCGCTTCTTTCAGACGGCCTCTGCCGGTTTTTCGAGAGGCCGTCTGAAAAATTATTCGAGCGCTTCGTTCAGTTTTTTTTCGATTAAATCGGCATCAAATGATTTGGCAATCAGCTCGAAACGGCTGTCGCGCCGCCACGAAACCTGGCTGGCGCCCCATTTGCCGTCCACCCAGTTGAGCCACACCCAGGTGCCCATCACCTGAAACACGCCTTTGGCGCGCACCAAACCTTCGGTAAACTTGGGTAAGTCGTTGAAGAAATTGGTGAGCCTCTCGCCGTCGAAATCTTTTCCGGCGGGAAAGGTAAAGCCTTGCGACTGAAAACCCATTGTATTGTCGGGTAGCGCTTTGATGCGGTAGCGAGGTTTTTCGATAACGGGAATATCGAGCCAGGCGATATCCATGCGGGCGTTTTCCACTTCCACCACCTTGGCTTTGGGTGGGAACAGCTTGGCGGCATTTTCGCGGAACTGCTCCAGCTCTTCGGGGGTGCACAAATCGGTTTTGCTCGCCACCAAAACGTCGCACACACCGATTTGGTCTTTATAAAGCGCCTGTTGCGCATAATCGGGATTGATGAACTGGCGCGGATCGACCACAGTAAACACGGTGGCGATTTCGAGCTGGTCTTGCAGGGGTTTGACTTTCAAATCGTCAATCACGCTGGCGGCGTGTGCCAGGCCGCTGGCTTCTATCATCAGGCGGGCGGGTTGGGCGTCGCGCAGCATTTTCTGCACGGTGGTGCCCAATTGTGCGCCGGCGGTGCAGCATAAGCAGCCGCCGGCGATTTCGGCTACGGGAATGCCGTTATCGCTCAATACGGCGCCGTCGATGCCGATTTCGCCGAACTCGTTCACGATAATCACCCATTTTTCGTTAGGGTCTTTTTGCTCCATCAGGCTTTTGAGGGCGGTGGTTTTGCCGGTGCCCAAGAAGCCCGAAATCAGGTGCACTTTGGTTTTGTTTACTGACATTTTTTGCAGGTTCCTGTTAAAACAACGTGTTCTTCTTTCAGCACAAAGCCGCTGGCGGCCACGCCTGCCCGCAAAGCCGCCCATTCTTGGCTGAGGGTTTGTTCGTCGACTGCGCCGCATTCGGTGCACACCAAAATAAAGGCGCTGTGGTGGGCGGCTTCGCCGTGCCCGTGGCAGTGGTCGCTGCAATCGTGCTGCGCGTGGCTGCACAATACATAACCGTTTACCGCCGCCACTTTGTGCAAAACGCCCTGCTCCGCCCAAAAATCCAAGGCGCGGTAGGCGGTGGGCGGGGCGACCACGCTTTCGCTCTGCTGCTGCATTTGCGAGAGCACGTTATAGGCTTTAATCACGCCGGTTTGCTGCAAAATAATATCCAGCACCTGTTCGCGCAATGCGGTTACCTGCACGCCGTCGTGCTTGGCTTGGGCAAGGATTTTCTGTTTCGTGGTCATAAGCGGCTTTCAGACGGCCTTAATCTTAAGGGGATAGGTTATATTATAACTGCGTTATCCGTTAGAAGTGAAAGGCCGTCTGAAAACTTGCGTTTCAGACGGCCTTTTGCCTTTGCCGCCACGTTAGCGGAAATAATCGGCAGGCGGTTCTTCAAACTGCTGCAAAATGGCTTTCAGGCCGGCCGACCATTGGCTGCGGATGTTATTCATATAGGGTTCGTTTTCCGTAACGCGGATTCCTGCGGGCATGGTGTAGGTGTCGTTGCGGTAAACAATCAGATCGATGGGAAAACCCACCGAAAGGTTGGAACGGATGGTGGAATCAAACGACACCAACACCGCGCGCACGGCATCTTCGAGGCTGCTGCGGTAGTTGAGCGAGCGGTCGAGTATGGGTTTGCCGTATTTGGCTTCGCCGATTTGCAGGTAGGGGGTGTCTTCGGTGGCGTTGATGCAGTTTCCTTCCGAATAAATATGATAAAGCTCGGTTTGCTGCCCTTTAATCTGCCCGCCCAGCAGAAAATTGCTGCCGAATCCTTCTTGGGTGTAGGCACGCGTTTGGGTGGTGCGGGCGACTTTGCTGACCAAATCGCCCACCAGTTGTGCGGCATCGAATAAGGTCGGCACATCGAGCAGGTTGGGCTCGGTTCCTTGCAAAATGCCGTTTTCGAGCATTTTCACAACGGCCTGCGACGTGGCCAGATTGCCGGAAGTGAGCAGCATGATGCTGCGCTCGCCGTCTTTGCCGAAGGTGTAGAGCTTTTTAAAGGTGGAAATGTGGTCGATACCGGCGTTGGTGCGGGTATCGCCTGCAAAAACCATTCCGTCTTGCAGGCGTAAGGCGACGCAGTAAGTCATGATGATTCCGTGTTGCGGTGAAACAATGCCGCCGGCCTCGGGCTCGGCGGCGTGATAAAGCGCGTTATTTTAATATAAGGCCGTCTGAAAAAACAGCAAAAAACAAGCCTGTATGTTGGCGTGTTGCGTGCCGGCATTCTACTTTTATTCCATTATGCGCACGCGAACCAGGCATTCCATGTGTTCCTGCCCGCCGCCCTGACGCATGCCGCGCAAAGGGGCGGCGTCGTTGTAATCCAACCCCACGGCAAGCTGAACGTGCTGTATGGGTTGGTAGAGCTGGTTGCTGATATCAAACACAAACCAGTGGTTGTTCAAGCAGGCTTCCGCCCATGCGTGGCTGGCCAGGTGGCCGTCTTCTGCGGTGTAGAGATAGCCGGAAACATAGCGTGCGGGTACGCCCAATGCGCGGGCACAGCTTAAAAACACATGGGTATGGTCTTGGCAAACGCCCAAGCGCTTTTCAAAGGCTTCTGCGGCGCTGGTGGCGACATGGGTGCTGCCGGGTGTGTATGGCATATGCTCCAATACCGCCAAGCTCAAGCGGCTGAGTGCGGTGCGGTTGGCCTGCCCGTTGGTGTGTTTGTGTGCGAATTCCAGCATTTCGGGGTTGATGCGTGTTAAATCGGTGCTGTTGATGAAAATATCAACCGGAATACGGGTGTCGCTGTTGTATTCGCTGGTGTCGTCGATTTCCACCACGCCTTGTGCGTGTATGTTCAGCACTTGGTGCGGCTGGTTAACGTTTAACACGGTGCAGAAGTTTCCGAAGCCGTCGAAAATTTCTTGGCCGTAACGCGGCAGGGTAAGCTGCCACGACAATACCCGCTGGTGCGCAAGGGTTTGCGGGGTAACGCGCAGCATCTGTATGCTTTTTTTCACCGGCGTTTCGTAAAAATATAGTGGATTAAAATAAGAATGCCGAAGTAGGGTAAAACGATTCTTTAGCATATCGCCCAATTGCAAGTTTGAATGCAGTTATTTCATTTCGGAGTTTTTATTTGAATTCACTATATTGTGTGCTGTGGTCGATTTCCAGCTTCATGCTTTGTTCCTTCCGTTCCGGCGGTTTCCGCTATATAAATTCAAACAAACCGCTTATTCTTCTTTTTTATCCCAGTGCGTACACCTGAGACCGTCTGAATCACACACCGTCTTCAAACATTTGATCCAAGCGGTCGCGCCAAAGGTAAAACTGGCTGCCGTTGGTGGTGAACACCAATGCCTGAATCTGCTGTTTGATTTTGTCCCACGCCGTGCCGTCGGGCAGATTGGTAACCACTTGCGCCAAATAGCGGTAATGGCGGCTTTCGGCGGTTTCCATGCGGATCCGCTGGTCGAGCATTTCCACATAATCGCCCAATTGCCAAAATTGGGTAACCAGCGGGCTTTGTTCCATCATCACGCTGCTGCATGCCCACAATTGGAAACCGGCCGCGCGGACGCTGCCCGCCTGCTGTAAACGGCGCGCTTGGTTAAACAGCTCGGAAGCATCACCGTCAACCACGGCGCGCACGGCCTGAACGTTATCATTGATGCGGTTAAACAATTCGGGCAGAGCCTGTTCATATAAGTATTCGCACACCTGTGCTTCGTTTTCATCGTCCACCGGCCACCCCAGCAGGTTCATCTGGCCGGGATTGCGGTGTTTCAAAACCAGATTGGGCAATTCTTGTGCGCGGCGCATATAGCGGCCCAGCCAATAGAGATTGTGTGCGGTAGAAAGCAGCAAGGTCATAACGGTTCTCCTTCCGTTTCAACAATCCAGGTATCTTTCACCCCGCCTCCCTGCGAGGAGTTGACCACCAGCGAGCCTTCGTGCAATGCCACGCGCGTCAGGCCGCCGGGCACGATACGCACTTTGTCGGGGCCGCTCAACACAAACGGGCGCAAGTCGATATGCCTCGGTGCGATACCTTCTTCCACACAGGTCGGACAGGTGGAAAGCGCCAAAGTCGGCTGCGCGATAAAACCGTCGGGGTCTGCTTCTATGCGCTTGCGGTAATCGGCGATTTCCTGCTTGCTGGATTTTGGGCCGACCAACATACCGTAACCGCCCGAACCTTGGGTTTCTTTTACCACTAATTCGTGCAAGTGCGACAACACATAGCTTAAATCTTCTTTTTTACGGCACTGGTAAGTGGGCACATTATGCAGAATCGGCTCTTCGGAAAGATAAAAGCGAATCATATCGCCCACATAGGGGTAAACCGATTTATCGTCGGCAACACCCGTGCCCGGCGCATTGCAAATCACCACATTGCCGGCACGATAGGCCGACATCAGCGCGGGAACACCTAAAATAGAATCAGGACGGAATGCCAGAGGGTCTAAGAAAGGGTCGTCCAAACGGCGGTAAATCACATCGACACGCTGCCGCCCGGTAACGGTTTTGATATACACATAATTATCTTCCACCAGCAAGTCGTAACCGTGAACCAACGGCACACCCATTTCGCGTGCCAGAAAAGCGTGTTCGTAATATGCGCTGTTATAGCGACCCGGGGTAAGCACCACGATATTCGGGTCGTCTTTGCCGCTGCACGCAACCAGATTTTCTTTCAGCATTTGCGGATAATGATCCACCGGCAGCACCTTTTGGGCGCCGAACACATCGGGCAGCAGGCTCTCGCTGATTTTGCGGCCTTCGAGCATATACGATACGCCCGACGGCGTGCGCAGGTTGTCTTCTAAAACGTAATACTGGCCGTCGCCGTGGCGGATTAAATCAATACCGCTGATGTGCGCATAAATCGGATGGGGTAAATTGATACCGTACATCCACGGCTGGTAACAATCATTAACCATAATTTGGGCGGCCGGCACCAAACCCGCGCGGATAATATGGCGCTCGTGGTAAATATCGTGAATAAACATATTCAACGCACGGATGCGCTGGGCACAGCCTGCTTCAAGCGCACGCCATTCGTCGGCGGCAATGATGCGGGGAATAATATCGAAAGGAATAACGCGCTCGATATTGCTCGCTTCGCTATAAACGGTAAACGTTACGCCTTTGCGGTAAAACATCGTGAGCGCCTGCTGGTTTAAGGTGGCAATATCACCCGGCTTATTACCTGCCAGCCACTCCGCCACATGCTCGCAGCCTCGGCGGGCAGTGCCGTCTGAAGAGAATAATTCATCATAAAGAGCAGAAGACAATGTATTCATATTTCACCTTTAGTGATTAGGCTGTTTGCTTATTCTGCTGTTTATTTTTGTAAAAATTAAATATATTTTTTTAACATTTAAAATGAATATACTTTGATTTGTATAAATTTTTTCAAACTTAAATAAATATTATATTAATAATATAATATCTTTATTTTTGATTTTATTTAATTTTATTCTATTTTTTAATAAAATTAAGCAATATAAATAAATTAATATAAATATAATTGAAATATAGTTTCTTTATTAAATTGTTCACAATTTAAGGTAAAATTGTTAACAATAATATCTTGATAATCATATGCTGCCGCCAGCTGTACCCATGCTTGGAACATCGGTTTATTCACAGTTAGTTGAACCAATCTTCTCTTTATATAGCAGATTCAATTACTTAGATACAAATCAACAAGCCGCAGACAGTACAAGTAGTAAGAAACCGATTCTGTTACCACTTTAGCGGCTTGAGACCTTTGCCTCCATCTGCGGCGCATTTCTGCGTTGTTCGTTTATACCCTTTGGGGTACTGCCCGCTCGCTTAGCCTTGTATTTGATATGTCTGCACTCGCTGCTCTTCTACGCCTTGAACTGCATCCACATCGGGGGTTTTGCAAAGGTCTCGGCTTACAAAATCGTTCTCTTTGGCTAAGGCGCAGCAACGATACAGCGAACGTTAAGTTAATCCGCTATATTCTTTCTGGCTATAAAAATACTCGGGCAATGCCCGAGTATGGTGTGTTTTAAAAATAGGGCTTCCGTAAGAATTTACACCCTAACTTGAAAGATTCAGACGGCCTCAACCGTATATCAACCGTGCAAAGCGCGTTTGTCCACCGCCAAAGAAGCTTCGTGCAGCACTTCCGACAAAGTCGGGTGGGCGTGAACGATGCGGGCGATATCTTCGCTGCTGGCTTTAAACTCGAGGCTGGTTACGCCCTCGGCAACCAACTCGCTCACCATCGGGCCAATCATGTGTACACCGAGAATACGGTCGGTTTTGGCATCGGCCAACACTTTCACCGTGCCCTTGGCCTTGCCCAAACCTAAAGCGCGGCCGTTGGCGGCAAAACCCGAAGTGCCTTTTTTATAGTCTACGCCCTCCGCTTTCAACTGCTCTTCGGTTTTACCGACCCACGCGATTTCAGGGTCGGTGTAGATAACGAACGGAATGGTGTTGAAATCCAAATGCGGCTTCTGGCCGGCGATGCGCTCGGCCACGGCCACACCCTCATCACTGGCTTTGTGCGCCAGCATCGGGCCGCGTACCACGTCGCCGATTGCCCAAACATTGGGCAGATTGGTGCGGCATTCATCGTCCACTTTAATGAAGCCGCGCTCGTCTTTTTCCAAACCCACGGCCTCGGCATTCAAGCCCTCGGTGTTCGGGATGCGACCGATGGAAACAATCAGTTTGTCGAACGTTTCTTCTTTGGCCTGGCCGCCAACTTCATAAGCAACGGTTACGCCTTTTTTGTTGTTTTTGATTTCATTTAGCTTCACGCCCAGCTCGATAACCAAGCCCTGCTCTTTGGTGAAAATTTTGAAGGCTTCTTTGGCGATTTGCTGGTCGGCCGCAGCCAAAAACGTGGGCATGGCTTCGAGAATCGTTACTTCGGAGCCTACGCGCTTCCAAACCGAACCCATTTCCAAACCGATTACGCCTGAACCGATTACACCCAGTTTTTTCGGCACGGCAGTCAGGTTCAATGCACCTTCGTTATCCAGCACGTTAACGTTGTCAATGTCAATCAACGGCAGCGGGCGCGGCACGGAACCGGTGGCGATAATCACGTTTTTGGCTTCCACCACGGTTTTTTCACCCTTGTTATCGACTTCAACCTGCCATAAATCGCCGTTACGGCCCTTCAACGAGCCCTTACCAAACAGGCTTTCCACTTTGTTTTTTTGAAACAGAAACTTAATACCGCCGGTAAGTTTGGTAACAATGGCATCTTTGCGCTCGATCATTTTGGCAGCATTGAATTTCACGTTGCCGACGGTGATGCCGTGCTCGGCAAAATCATGTTGCGCGGCATGGTAATGCTCTGAAGACTGCAACAAAGCTTTGGAGGGAATACAGCCCACATTCAGGCAGGTGCCGCCCAAAGCCGGCGCATCGCCCGCTTTGTTTACGCCCGCATCGATACAGGCGGTTTTGAAACCGAGTTGCGCAGCACGGATTGCGGCGATATAACCGCCGGGGCCTGCGCCGATAACGACTACGTCAAACTGAGACATGTTTAATCCCTTTCTCTTTATCTGTATGGTGCCGTCTGAAACCATAGGCTTTCAGACGGCCTGATTATCGAAGAAGTTTCCGAAAACCAAAACCAATGGTGCAAACCGGCCAAACAAACCGGATATTTCCGGGAAATTGCCGTATGTTTTCAAATTTCTTTCCTCAAACTGCACGAATAAGGTTTGAAATCTCCGGCAAGCTGTTTGCTACCTTTTGTATGCACGCGGATAACGGCTCTCGGGTGTATTTTGCACAAAGTGTCGCGCGCCAACGGCACGCCTGCTTTGTTGCTGCCTAATTGTACACGCTTGCTGAGCAAGCGCCCTTTACCGTCATAGGCCGATACCAAGTATTCTTCCTGATGGGTTGCCGCACAGGCGCTTAAAGCCAATGCGGATAAAAGAAACAGATATTTCATCTTTCTTTCAATATTCAGCTGTAACGGTTTTCAGACGGCCTTTCGCATCCGGCCGTCTGAAAACCGTAGGTTTTGCGAATTACAGATCAAGCAACAGGCGTGCGGGATCTTCCAACAAGTCTTTAATGGTTACCAAAGTCAGCACGGCTTCACGGCCGTCGATGATGCGGTGGTCGTAAGAAAGCGCCAAATACATCATCGGACGCACCACCACTTGGCCGTTTTCTACCACGGCACGCTCTTTGGTGGCATGCATACCCAGAATGGCAGACTGCGGCGGGTTGATGATGGGCGTGGACATCATTGAACCGAATGTACCACCGTTGGTGATGCTGAATGTGCCGCCGGTTAAATCTTCCAATGCGATTTTGCCGTCTTTGGCTTTTACGGCGTAATCAACGATGGCTTTTTCAATGTCGGCAATGCTCATTTGGTCGGCATCACGCAGAATCGGCACAACCAAACCGCGTGGGCTGCCGATGGCGATGCCGATATCGAAATACCCGTGGTAAACGATATCGTTGCCGTCTACAGAAGCGTTGACAACCGGATATTTTTTCAGCGCGGCCACGGCGGCTTTTACAAAAAACGACATAAAGCCCAGCTTAACGCCGTGTTCTTTCTCAAATTTTTCTTTGTATTTATTGCGTAAATCCATTACCGGCTTCATGTTTACTTCATTGAAAGTGGTAAGGATCGCGTTTTCTTGCTGGGAAGCCAGCAAACGCTCGGCTACGCGGGTGCGCAGGCGGCTCATCGGTACACGCTGCTCAGGGCGCACTCCGGCGGGCACCGGAGCGGCAGGGGCTGCTGCTGCGGCTTTGGGAGCGGCAGCGGCATTCTGCACGTCTTCTTTCAACACCCGGCCGTCACGGCCGGAGCCTTGCACGCTGCCGATATCCACGCCTTTTTCGGCAGCAAGTTTGGCAGCCGCCGGCATCGCTACGCCGGCTTGCGTATTGGAAGCAGGAGCTTGTGCGGCGGGAGCGGCGGCTTGCTCTACTGCCGGTGCGGAAGCACCGGCTTCGGCTTTGGCTTCGGTATCGATTTTGGCCAGCAGCTGCTCGGCCACAACGGTTTCGCCGTCTTGGGCAACAATTTCAACCAAAACACCCGCTTGCGGCGACGGCACTTCCAATACGACTTTATCGGTTTCGACATCAATCAGGATTTCGTCGCGTTCAACGTATTCGCCCACTTTTTTATGCCAAGACATCAAAGTGCCTTCGGATACGCTTTCAGACAAAACGGGTACTTTTACTTCAACAATCATTTTATTCTCCGGTGGTGTGAGGCCGTCTGAATAATCGAATCGGTTTCAGACGGCCTTAAATGGTTTAGTTTAAAGTCATTGCATCTTCAACCAGCTGTTTCAACTGGGCAACGTGTTTGCTCATATAGCCGACTGCCGGCGACGCGCTGGCCGGGCGGCCTGCATAACCCAGCTTCTGCTGTTCGTCCAAGATTTTTTCGATACGGTGGCGCAATTGGTGGAAAGCACCCTGGTTGCGCGGCTCTTCCTGCGCCCACACCACATCTTTGGCGTTGGGGTATTTTGCCAGCTCTGCCTGAACCTCTTCATACGGGAACGGATACAGCTGTTCCACACGCACGATGGCAACATCGTTTTCCAGCCCGCGCTCCGCACGGCCTGCCGCCAAATCGTAATAAACTTGGCCGGCACACAGAATAACGCGTTTCACGCTGCCGTTGTCGGCGCGCTCGACCGTGTCGCCGATAACCGGACGGAAGGTCGAACCTTCGGCGAAGTTTTCCAGCGGACTCATCGAATCTTTGAAACGCAACAAGCGTTTAGATAAGAAGATTACCAGAGGCTTACGGTATGAACGCAAAGCTTGGCGGCGTAAAATATGGAACATCTGCGATGCTTCAGACGGCATCACAATCTGCATGTTCTGCTCGGAACACAATTGCAGCCAACGCTCCAAACGTGCCGAAGAGTGCTCTGGGCCTTGTCCGTCATAGCCGTGCGGCAGAATGGTGGTCAACCCGCACAAGCGGCCCCATTTGGTTTCGCCTGAAGAAATAAATTGGTCGATAACCACTTGCGCACCGTTGGCAAAGTCGCCGAACTGCGCTTCCCAAATGGTGAGTTTATCGGGTGCCGAGCAGGCAAAGCCATATTCGTAGGCCATAACGGCTTCTTCGTTCAAAATAGAATCGATCACCAAGAAATCCGCTTGGTTTTCCGCCATATGTCGCAGCGGAATATAAGCGCCGGCATCGCTTCTTTCGCGGTTTTGGTCGTGCAATACCGCGTGGCGGTGTGAGAATGTGCCGCGCCCCGAATCTTCACCGGAAATACGCACGCCCGTGCCGTTGGTTACCAGCGCCGCATATGCCAGCGTTTCCGACATACCCCAATCTATCGGTTGTTCGCCCGCCGCCATTGATTTACGCGCTTCCAATACGCGTTTTGCGGTGTTGTGCAAGGCGAAGCCTTCGGGCACTTCGGTAAATTTGTCAGTCAAGCGTTGGATATCCGCCGCCGACAAGCCGCTTTCCACTTGCTCGCGCCAGTCTTGGCCTTGGTATTTTGACCAATCTACACGGTGTTTGCTTTCATAGTCGGTGAGGCGTGTCTGCTCGACATGCTCGCCTTTGTCCAAAGCATCACGATAGGCTTGGATAAATCCTTCGGCCTCTTCCGCCTTAATCACGCCTTCAGCCAGCAGTTTATCGGCATACAGCGCGCGCGTGCCGGGATGCTTGGCAACCTTTTTATACATCATCGGCTGGGTCAGCGTGGGATCGTCGCCCTCGTTATGGCCGAGCTTGCGGTAACAAACCAAATCGATCACAACGTCTTTATTGAATTGCTTGCGGTAATCCAAGGCCGCCTGCACCACGAAGCATACGGCTTCCGGATCGTCGCCGTTCACATGGAATACGGGGGCTTCCACCATTTTGGCAATATCTGTGCAATACACGGTAGATCGCACATCGCGGGTATCGGATGTGGTAAAGCCGATTTGGTTGTTGATAACCAAGTGGATGGTGCCGCCGGTGGTATAGCCGCGTGTTTTGGAGAGATTGAACGTTGCTTGGTTGACTCCCAAGCCGATAAAGGCAGAGTCACCGTGAATCAATACCGGCAACACTTGGTTTTGGCCGCCTTCACCGCGACGGCGCTGTTTCGCCCGCGTAGAACCCTCTACCACCGGATTAACGATTTCAAGGTGAGAAGGGTTGAATGCCAACGTAACATGTACTGCGCCGTTGGGCGTAGCGATATCCGAACTGAAGCCCATGTGGTATTTTACGTCGCCGCTGGGTAGTGTGGCTGCCGCACGGCCTTCGAATTCCGCAAACAAATCTCCGGGTTTTTTGCCCAATGTGTTCACCAACACATTCAGACGGCCCCTGTGTGCCATACCGATAATCACTTCTTCGATGCCGTCTTTTCCGGCATTCTGAATCAGGTAGTTCAAACCTACGATCGAGCTTTCACCGCCCTCAACCGAAAAGCGTTTTTGGCCGACATATTTGGTATGGAGATAACGCTCCAAAGTTTCTGCCGCAGTTAATTGTTTGAGAATATAACGCTTCTCATCGACATCAAATTTGGGCGCGGATAAAGAACCTTCAAAATAATTGCGAATCCAACGGCGCTCTTCGGTATTGGCGATATACATATATTCAATACCGATATGGCCGCAATAAGTCTGTTTCAGCTTGCTGACAATATCAGACAGGGTCATTTTATCGCTGCCGGCAAAGTCTCCTTCACCCACGCTGAACTGTACCGCCATATCGGCAGCATCCAAACCGTGGAACTTGGGATCTAAGGCGTCAATATTTCTGGGAGGCATACGCTGGAGCGGATCAAGCTGTGCCGCGCCTACGCCTTGGATACGGTAAGCAGACATCATGCGCAAAACGCCGACCTGCTTTTTCATCATGCTTTCATCCAAACCGCCCGAAATGGCAGCGGTTGCCCTGTTTTTAGCCAGATTGGCGAATGATTCCTGAATCGGGCGGTGCGGAACATCGCGCTCTGCCGCTCCCGGTTGTGCAGCAAGGTCGCTAAAATATTGTTTCCATTTATCATCCACAGAATTCGGATCATTTAGGAAATTTTCGTATAACTCTTCAATATAAGGTGCGTTTGAACCAAATAAATATGAAAAATTGAGCTTGTCTTCCATCATGGGGATTGCCCTTTGCCTGTATAAAATAAAGAGTAGAATTTCTTATTTTCAAAACATAGCCCAAGGCCGTCTGAAAATACGTTTATTCTACTCTTTGCATTTTAAGTTTGCTAATGTTTTCTATGTTGATTTTCAAGTAATTTAATTACAAAGCATATCCCGAAAACCTAAACCGTTCATATTTAAATTTACGGGACACACCGTTATTAACGCTTATCAACAGGAACGAAGTCGCGGCGTGCTGCACCTGTATACAACTGGCGCGGGCGGCCGATTTTCTGATTCGGATCACTAATCATTTCATGCCAATGGGAAATCCAGCCGACGGTGCGCGCCAACGCAAAAATAACAGTGAACATAGAAACCGGAATACCTAATGCAGACAACACGATACCTGAATAGAAGTCTACATTCGGATACAGTTTGCGCTCAACAAAATAAGGATCGTTCAGCGCGATTTGTTCCAATTCCATAGCCAGCTTGAATTGCGGATCGTCCTCCAAACCAAGCTCTTTCAGCACTTCATAACACGTTTCGCGCATAATGCTCGCACGCGGATCCATATTGCGGTAAACGCGGTGGCCGAAACCCATCAAGCGGTATTTACGCTCTTTCACACCTTCCATGAAGGCCGCAACATTGGATACATCGCCGATTTCATCAAGCATTTTCAGCACAGCTTCGTTTGCACCGCCGTGGGCAGGTCCCCACAAGCTGGCAATACCGGCAGCGATACACGCA
The DNA here is from genome assembly GCF_014055005.1 of Neisseria dentiae. Taxonomy (NCBI): domain Bacteria; kingdom Pseudomonadati; phylum Pseudomonadota; class Betaproteobacteria; order Neisseriales; family Neisseriaceae; genus Neisseria; species Neisseria dentiae. The sequence continues at coordinate 1,234,558 of NZ_CP059570.1, forward strand.
AACGGATTGGCACCTGAAGAACCGGCCAAACGCACGGTAGAGGTGGAGGCGTTTTGTTCGTGATCAGCATGCAAAATAAAGATGCGGTCAAGTGCACGAACCAATACCGGATTCGGCGTGTAGCTCTCACACGGGGTGGCAAACATCATGTGCATAAAGTTTGCCGTGTAAGAAAGGTCGTTGCGTGGATAATTAAACGGCAGACCGTTTGAATAACGGTAGCACATGGCCGCAATTGTCGGAATTTTTGAAATCAGGCGGTAAATGGCAATCTTGCGATGCTCGGGATCTGAAATTTCCAAGCTGTCCTGATAGAATGCCGACAAAGCCCCCACTACACCTACCATCATGGCCATCGGGTGGGCATCGCGGCGGAAACCGCGGAAGAACCACGTTAACTGTTCGTGCACCATAGTGTGGTGCATAACGGTATCTTCAAACTTAGCTTTTTGCTCCGCTGTCGGCAACTCGCCGTAAATCAGCAGGTAACAGGTTTCCAAATAGTCGCTGCTTTCAGCCAACTGTTCAATCGGATAACCGCGGTAATAGAGCTGGCCTTTATCGCCATCAATAAACGTGATTTTCGATTCGCAGCTGGCAGTAGACACAAAACCGGGGTCAAACGTAAACATGCCGGTACCTTTGGTGAAGGTACGGATATCGACCACATCCGGGCCTAAAGTACCTTCCAACACCGGCAATTCCAGCGTATCTTTACCTTCGGCCTGCAATTTTACTGTTTTGGACATCTCTTACTCCTTATATTTTTCTATTGGGATCAGACTCGGCGCATTGAATTTACGCAACCCGGTCCTGCGGTTTTCAGACGGCCCGATAACACTCAGGCTCCCCTGATTTTTTCCAGAAGAGGAAGAAAACGGGCATCGGTTGTTTCTTCTTTTTGGTTAACCAGAGCCAAAAACTCTTGGTCGGGTAATTCCAAAATATCCACAAATACCGCCAGTTCCTCATCGCTGAGATTCTGGAATTCTTTATCCATGAACCGCCCAAGCACAATATCGAGCTCAAGCAGCCCACGACGGGTTTGATAACGGATTCTGCGTTTGGCAGCTTCGTCGAAAACAGGCATATTAAACCGCTCGCTTCAACATAATTTCTTTAATCTTACCGATAGCCCTAGTCGGATTCAAGTGTTTCGGGCATACGTCAACGCAGTTCATAATCGTGTGGCAACGGAACAACCGGTAGGGATCGTTCAAATTATCCAAACGTTCATTGGTAATCGTGTCACGGCTGTCCGCAATAAAGCGGTAAGCATTCAGCAAGCCTGACGGTCCTACGAATTTATCGGGGTTCCACCAGAAAGACGGACACGCCGTTGAACAACAGGCACACAAAATACATTCATATAAGCCGTCCAGCTCTTTACGCTCCTCTTGGGTTTGCAGGCGTTCGCGGTCAGGGGCCGGCGTATCATTGACCACATACGGCTTGATAGAATGGTATTGTTTGAAAAACTGCGTCATATCAACAATTAAGTCTCGGATTACCGGCAAACCTGGCAACGGGCGGAGTTTGATAGGCTGTTTCAAACTGCGGATATCCGTTAAGCAGGCCAAACCGTTCTTACCGTTGATATTCATGCCGTCTGAACCGCAAATACCTTCGCGGCAAGAACGGCGGAACGACAAACTATCGTCCATTGCTTTCAGCTTCACGAGAGCATCCAGCAGTTTTACGTCGGTAGGTTCGATTTCAAGCTCATAATCTTTCATGTACGGCTTAGCATCTACATCAGGATTGTAGCGGTACACCTGAAAACGTACTTTTTCCATGTGCTGTGTTCCTTATGTTCTTTTTAGTAAACGCGCTTGGCCGGTTCGATATAGTCAACGGTTAATGGTTTGGTGTGAACCGGTTTGTAGGCCAAACTGTTGTCTGCCGTGTAAAACAGAGAGTGTTTCATCCAGTTTTCGTCATCACGATCAGGATGGTCGTCCGAAGCATGGGCGCCGCGCGACTCCTTGCGGGCTTCGGCAGCAACCAAAGTGGCTTTGGCTACTTCGATAAGGTTATCCAGCTCCAAAGCTTCGATACGCGCCGTATTCCAAACTTGGCTCTTGTCTTTGATTTCGGTGTTTTTTACGCGTTCGGCAATTTTCAAAACTTTTTCAACGCCTTCTTTCAAAATGGCATCGGTTCGGAATACGCCGGCGTGCAGTTGAACGGTACGTTGCAGCTCGTTGCGCAAGGCATCCACATTTTCGCCGCCGGTTTGATTGTTCAGACGATCCAAACGTTGTTTGGTCAGTTGCCCTGCATCGGCGGGCAATTCTTTCCAACCGTTTTGCTGATTGATGTATTCAATCATACTGTCGCCGGCGGATTTACCGAATACCACCAAGTCCAGTAACGAGTTGGTGCCCAAGCGGTTAGCACCGTGAACCGATGCACAGGCACACTCCCCGGCTGCGTACAGGCCGTTTACTACTGTTTCGGGGTTACCGTCTTTAGGTACGACTACTTCACCCAAATAGTTAGTGGGAATACCGCCCATCATATAGTGCGTAGTCGGCACAACGGGAATCGGGTCTTTGATAGGATCGATGCCGGCAAACTGAATGGAAATCTCACGGATACCCGGCAGTTTTTCCATGATTTTCTCTGCACCGATATGGTCGATTTTCAAGAGTACGTGGTCTTTATTTTTACCGCAGCCGCGGCCTTCATAAATTTCCATCGCCATCGCACGCGAAACCACATCGCGCGAAGCCAAGTCTTTTACAGTCGGCGCATAACGTTCCATAAAGCGCTCGCCGTCTGCATTCAGCAGAATGCCACCCTCACCGCGCACGCCCTCGGTAATCAGCACACCCGCCCCGGCTACGCCGGTGGGGTGGAATTGCCAAAACTCCATATCTTCCAACGGAATACCTGCGCGCGCGCAAATACCTAAACCGTCGCCGGTATTCATAAAGGCATTTGTTGAAGAGGCATAGATGCGGCCGGCCCCGCCGGTGGCAAACAGCACGGCTTTCGCATGGAAAATATAAACGTCGCCGCTTTCCATTTCCATCGCGGTTACACCAACCACATCACCGTTATCGTCGCGAATCAAATCCAGCGCGGTCCACTCCACAAAGAATTGGGTATTGGCGCGCACGTTTTGCTGATAGAGCGTATGCAGCATGGCATGGCCGGTACGGTCTGCTACGGCGCAGGCACGCTCTACCGCGCGCTTACCGTGCTCGGCAGTATGGCCGCCGAAAGGACGCTGATAGATTTTGCCGCTTTCCACGCGATCAAACGGCATACCCATATGCTCCAATTCAATAACGGCTTCGGGGGCGCGGCGGCACATAAATTCAATGGCATCTTGGTCACCCAACCAATCGGAACCTTTTACGGTGTCATACATATGCCAGTCCCAGCGGTCTTCCTGCACATTACCCAAAGAAGCCGAGATACCGCCTTGTGCAGCAACCGTATGCGAACGTGTGGGGAATACTTTAGACAAAACAGCGGTATTCAAGCCCGATTTAGACAGTTGCAGTGCAGCGCGCAAACCGGCACCCCCGCCACCGACAATAACAGCATCAAATTTGCGAACAGGAAAACTCATACGATACCCCAAATTACTTTAACCGAATAAACCAAGCAACCGACCAACCACACGATGGTGGCAATCTGCAAAAACAGACGCAGGCCGAAAGACTTGATATAGTCCATCCACAAGTCGCGGATACCTACCCAAGCATGCAGAAATAATGCAACAAAAGTAACTTGGGCAAACACCTTCACCCATGTTTGTGCAAAAAATGCCTGCCACGACTCATAATCACCGGGCAATGCCAACAAGAAGATAATGAATGCAACGGTATAAATCAGCATAATAACAGCCGTAGCACGCTGCATTGCCCAATCGCGCAAGCCGTAATGGGCACCGGCCAGTTTGCGGTCTACCATAACCATGCTCCTATTACCACAGTTAATACCAAAGCCGCCACGAAAACGGCTTTTGCAGTCGCACGGGCGGTTTGAAGTTCCAAACCTTTATGCGCATCCAACAACAAGAAACGGATACCGGCCAAAGAGTGGTGCAGATATGCCCACAACAAGCCGATCAGCATCAGTTTAACCAAAGGATTGGACACCACGGAGCGGTAGGTTTCAAATGCGGCTTCGCGACTCAGCGTGCCGGCCAAGAAACACAACAGCAAAGGCAGGCTCACAAAAAGAATGACCCCGCTGATGCGGTGCAGAATGGAAACGATCCCGGGTATCGGCAACCTGATATTGGGGATTTCTAGGAATACAGGGCGCTGTTTCGTCTGCATTTCAATATCCTCTTTCACAGAATTTCTCAAAAACTCAAAACCTGAAGCAGCCCTCAGCTTTTTGCTGAAATCGGCTACATGAAACTACGTCACGGCGTAATTTACATGGTTTGCCCACAGTTGGCTAGCCCCGAAAGACAGTTTTTTAATAAAATTTAACAACCTGTTTAACAAACATCTGTTTTAAAGCGGTTTTGGCAGAGAAAATTTCATTTCTTTCTTATTTTTATCTGCATTAAAATGCTTCCCACTCCCCTGCAACGGCCGACAATCAGACATAAAACGGCAGTTGTTTCACCTGATAACAAAATAATTTCATCCGATTACAAAATTCTATTGCCCCGTTAGATAATTTTGGTATGATACCGCCTGAATCGGATAACGGAATATAATAGCCTCGAGGCCGGAAGGAGCTGCTTGCGTTTTCAGCCATGAAGATATTTCCGGCATATCCGCCAACCTGCGTTTCGGCATCCCAAACCGTTTTCAGACGGTCTCAAACAATAAAGGCCGTCTGAAAACCACTTGCCAAACGTTGTTTTTTACAATCACAAATCACTCAGGAGAGTTTTGGTATGAAGTCACCCGTTCGTGTTGCCGTAACCGGCGCTGCCGGCCAAATCGGTTATGCTTTACTGTTCCGCATCGCCAGCGGCGAAATGCTGGGCAAAGACCAGCCCGTCATTCTGCAATTGCTGGACTTGCCGCAAGCCCAAAACGCCGTGAAAGGCGTGATGATGGAACTGCAAGATTGCGCATTCCCGCTCTTGGCCGACATGTTCACTACCGATGATCCTGAGGTTGCGTTTAAAGATGCCCAAGTTGCCATTCTGGTTGGTTCGCGCCCCCGCAGCAAAGGCATGGAACGTGCCGATTTGCTGCTGGCGAACGCCGAAATCTTTACCAAGCAAGGCGCTGCTTTGAATAAAGTGGCCGACCGCAACGTTAAAGTATTGGTTGTAGGCAATCCGGCCAACACCAATGCCTATATCGCCATGAAATCGGCACCCGATCTGCCCGCCAAAAACTTTACCGCCATGCTGCGCCTCGACCATAACCGCGCCTTGAGCCAAATCGCAGAAAAAACCGGCAAACCGGTTTCGGCCATTGAAAAATTGTGCGTATGGGGCAACCACTCGCCCACCATGTATGCCGATTACCGTTTCGCCACCATCAATGGCGACAGCGTTAAGAATATGATTAACGACCAAGCCTGGAATGCCGATGTGTTCCTGCCTACCGTGGGCAAGCGCGGTGCAGCCATTATCGAAGCACGCGGCCTTTCTTCCGCCGCTTCGGCCGCCAATGCTGCCATCGACCACATCCGCGATTGGGTGTTGGGTACCAACGGCAAATGGGTAACTATGGGCATTCCGTCTGACGGCTCTTACGGTATTCCCGAAGGCACCATGTTCGGCTTCCCCGTAACTTGCGAAAACGGCGAATACAAATTAGTTGAAGGTTTGGATATCGACGATTTCAGCCGTGAGCGCATCAACATCACCCTGAAAGAACTGGAAGAAGAAAAAGCCGGCGTTGCCCATTTGCTGTCTTAATCCTTACCAGTTTATTTTCCTCTCTACCAAAAAAGCCGTCTGAAATATTTTCAGACGGCTTTTTTATAAACCAAACTTTTAGAAATATAACGAAACCATACCGTATCGTGTGCCGAACAACCATATTTCAATATTTTACATGTACTTCACCTGCCCCAACCCTTGTAATCAGCGTAACTTCCACCATTTAGTATTTTGTTGAGGCCGCAAAGCCGCCTTGGCAAAACCCTTATCGTGTATAGAGGATGTTAAATATGAACCGCCCCTCCCCTGAAGAGTTTATTCCCAAGTTCCGCCGAAAAAAATTAGACGAACCGGGTTTTCTGAGAAAACTCGCACGCTTTGCAGGCAGACTGGGAGCTCCGGCAGTTAGACAGCTTTACGCTCTTTATTTTCTGTTTAAAGATCCTGCCACGCCCAAGCGGACGAAAATGATTATTCTCGGCGCATTAGTTTATTTTTTCAGCCCGATAGACAGTATTCCCGATTTGCTCGGCCCTTTGGGGTTTAGTGACGATATTGCGGTGATTACCTTAGTGTATGCGCAGATGAAAAGCCATCTCACCGATGAAATCCGTGAAAAAGCGCGCTTGGCAACCGAAAAACTGTTGTTGCGCTGATATGTGATTTTGAAAAGCTTAAAGGCCGTCTGAAAATTTTTTCAGACGGCCTTGTAAGGTATTTTTATTGAATTACTCCAATGGGCGCATATCCATCACTTCCATCAGGAAGTTGGTAAATGCGGGATTGGAAGGTTTATTGCTCATATTCGGCCAGCGTTGTTGCCAGCCTCTCAACGCATTCTGAACATACAGCTTGGATTGCTGGCTGCTGATGGCTCCGCGCTGGCTATCCACGGCCGAACGCAGGTAAACCTCATACATGCTGTCATCCACAGAGTTTCTGCCGACCTGCTGGATGCGGAAGCGGTTGAGATACTGCGCCGCCTGAACTTTGGTAATCTGGCCCTGGCTGACCTGATAACTCAAACGTGTTGCCTCGTCGCGGATTTTCGACACATCCGTCCAATGGCTTTCCGCCAAACGGTACGGGGCTTTTGCCGTTTGTTTTTTAGCAGGCTCTTTTTTAACATTGGTGGGTTTAACCGGCACTTCTTTTAAAGAAGGAAGGTAAATGGTTTCACAACCTGCCAATGCAGCCAATACGAATAGGAGGGGGATATGCTTTTTCATGCGGCACATTATAATCAGATTTAACAGATAATCCAATAATGAATGACAAGCGGTCGTTATTTTTTCCGCCCCCATCCGGAGTATCAAACGAAAGCTGTAAAAAAGGCCGTCTGAACGGCCTTTTGATATGAATTTACTGTGGTTTTTATGCCAAGTCGGCAAACAGCGGGGTAGAAAGATAACGCTCGCCGTAAGAAGGAATCAGCACCACAATCAGTTTGTCTTTATTTTCAGGCTTTTTAGCCAGCTCCAACGCGGCCGCCACGGCTGCACCCGAAGAAATACCAACCAAAATGCCTTCTTTCTCGGCCATGGCTCGGGCTGTTGCAAATGCAGCTTCGTTGGATGCTTTAATAATGCTGTCGTAGATGCCGGTGTTCAGAATGCTGGGCACAAAACCTGCACCGATACCCTGAATCGGGTGCGGGCCTTTTTCACCACCGCTCAATACGGGCGAAGCTTCCGGCTCCACCGCAACGATTTCCACTTCGGGTTTGCGCGCTTTCAATACTTCGCCCACGCCGGTAATCGTACCGCCCGTGCCTACACCGGCCACGAAAATATCCACTTTACCGTCGGTATCGCGCCAAATTTCTTCGGCGGTGGTTTCGCGGTGGATCTGCGGGTTGGCTTCATTATCGAATTGGCGCGGCATAAAGTAAGTATTGGGGTTTTCGTCGACCAAAGCCTGAGCTTTGGCAATCGCACCGCCCATGCCTTCTGCGGCAGGGGTCAGAATCAGTTCGGCACCGAATGCGCGCAACAGCATACGGCGCTCTTTACTCATGCTCTCGGGCATGGTGATGGCCAGTTTGTAGCCGCGGGCGGCGCACACCATAGCCAAACCGATACCGGTATTGCCGCTGGTGGCTTCTACGATAACCGTGTCTTTATTGATTTTGCCGGCTTTTTCGGCCGCATCGATCATTGAGGCGGCAATACGGTCTTTTACGCTGCTGCCGGGGTTGAAAAACTCCAGCTTGGCCACAACGCGGCCGGGCAAGCCTTCGGTGAGGCGGTTCAGCTCAACCAGCGGGGTGTTGCCGATTAAGTCGGTAATGCTGTGTGCAATGTTCATCATTCTGCTCCTGATAGATTGGGGGATATTGACAACCGGCATATTAAATTCAGGCCGTCTGAAAAACCAATACCATATCTTTCTTAATTTATAACTTTTGGTTGTAAGCTGAGCCGTGCAGCGCTTAGCCGTAGCGGATATCCGACAATGCGGCAACTACACAGGCCGTCTGACACAATAATGCCAGCAACAAACCCAGTTGCAGCTGGCGGCTGCTGAAACGGTTTGCCGCTTCGCCCGCTATAACTTTGCGGTGCAGGTAGAAAACCACCATAATCACCCCCTGCATGCCGAACCAATAGGCCGGTTTGAGTGCGTAAAGCTGCAACAGTGCGGGCAGCACATAAGGTGTGATACCTCCCGGAAAGCGGCTGTACACCATCAAAACCAATGCGGTGAATACGATGCTCATCAGCATACCGCTCACCGCAAACAAACTGATAAAGCCGTTGGCATTTTCGGCCTGCCACATCTTTTTTTCGGGCGCCCTTTTCCAATGGTTCACAAAGAAAAACAGGCTGGCCAGCGTAATATAGAAATGGGGGATATAAAGCGGAGCCAAATGGGTGATACCCCACACGCCCGGCAGAAGGCGTGCGCCAGCAACACCGAACCCTATCCACAACAACACGCTGCCCCACAACCATTGGAATTCTCCCGCTTTAAAAACAGCGGTGAAAAACACGGCGATATAAACGGCCGAAATCCACACATCCCAACCGGCCATTTAACGATAACCCATAATCCGCGACAGCGCCGCACCCACGGCCGCCGCCATATATTCGACAGATTCGGTAGCCAAACCTTCGGCAAAACGGTTAACGTCGGCATCAGCCGCCAGCAGCACCGCACCTGTTCCGCCGCCTATCGGAATAGGCAACTGCAAAAAACTTTCCGCAACCGTATTGCAATCATCAGGCAGCAATGCCTGCATTTCTTTGCTTATCTTATTGCCTAACAACGGCTTTTTAAGCCCGACGATTTCCGCGCTTACTTTGGTGTTACCGGACACGGCGGCCTCATCGGGAATACGCGCTTTGTTTTTCGGTTTGACGGCAATTTTCAGCACAAACTGTTGCAGGCCGAAATCTTCCTGCAACGAACGGTATAAGGCATGAATCAATTGGCCGGCCGTATTTGCCCCCAGCAATTGCACATCCAATGCCAACTGGCGCAGCATGGTCGTGCGGTTTGCCTCTGAATCGGCCAGCATGGTTCTCAGCTGGGAAGCCATTTTTTCGATTTTCAGTTGCGAAGCCGCCACTTGCGCTTGGGCAAAAGAGCGGACTTTTTCATCACGCAGGCGTACACCCAGTTCGTCGGCATGTTCTGCCAAAAAATCCGGATGCTCCCTTAAAAACGCCAAAACATTTTCTTTATTCATCAGTATTGCAACTCGCCTTCAAACACGGTTTCCACCGGGCCGGTCATCATCACATCGGCGCCGTTTTGCCAAGAAATATATAAATCGCCGCCCGGCAGGCTCACACGCACCTGCTTGCCTGCCTCCAGCAGGCCGAGCCTCACGCCCGCCACCGCCGCCGCACATGCGCCGGTGCCGCAGGCCTGTGTTTCCCCTGCACCGCGCTCATACACGCGCAAACGGATGTGGCCGCTGTCAACCACTTCCATAAAGCCCACATTCACCCGTTCGGGAAATTGTTCGTGCGACTCAATCGCTTCACCCCATTGCTCTACCGGTGCGGTTTCCACGCTGTCCACCACAATCACGGCATGAGGATTGCCCATGCTGACACAGCTGACGGGAACCGACTCCAGCCCCACTAAAATAATATGCGTTAACGCATCGGCAGCCTCTCCCGCCGCCGGTATAAAAGGAATTTCAGACGGCATGAAATGGGGCTTGCCCATATTCACACTGACCAAGCCGTTTTCTGCCAAACGGGGCAGAATAATGCCGCGCGCAGTTTCCACCACAATTTCCTGCTTATCGGTCAAGCCCTTATCTACCACAAAGCGCACAAAGCAGCGCGCGCCGTTGCCGCACTGCTCGACTTCGCTACCGTCGGCATTAAAGATACGGTAACGGAAGTCCACCGCATCGGAATGCGCTTTCTCCACCAGCAACAGCTGGTCGAAACCCACGCCCGTGTGGCGGTCGGCCCATTTGGTCAGCGGTGCGTTTTCCGGCTCAAACGGCTGGCTGATGCCGTCGATAACCATAAAATCATTGCCCAAACCGTGCATTTTGGTAAATTTCAGCGTTTTCATCATTATCCTTCCCTGCCCTGTTTCAGGCCGTCTGAAAGCGTAGGCGACGATTCTACACCAAACCATCTGCTTTTGCTGTTACCTGCAACCACAAAAACAGATGCGTAAACGAAATAGGGCTCATATCAACGTTTTTTCGGTTTCCGGCCGTTGTTTTCAACCGAAAATAAAAATTGACAGTTGCATATAAGAGACAATCGGAATTTTATTCAGATAAACGGTAGTGCTAAGTTTACAGGCACAAAAAAATGGCATACTGCAACAACCATTTTCATATCATACTGTTTTTAAATAATTTTAATAAGATTCATCGTTATCGGCCTTATCGCCACACCATCAATCAAACCCGGATAAAACTATCACCACCATCTCAAACAAACCGATTATCTAAAAAATTTTCCATTCATCTTGCATTTTCTTATTGCATTATTTTTTTCAAGCATGCAAAATACATAACAAGAAAAGCAGAAAATATTGCAATATTATATTTCTCAATGCTTTTCCCATCAAAAAGGCCAGCCAACCACCATTTTATGCTGCAAGATGGCCAAACACATTACGAAACGTATTACAACAAGGACAAAATTATGAAAATCCAACGTGCTCTTTCTACCGTGGCTGCTTTCGCCATGCTGGCCGGCGCCCAAGCCGCTTTCGCCCAAGGCGTTACTTTCCATCACAAAGCTTCCGACGCCGCCGCGCCGATCAGCGGCAACTTAGCCATGCGCATCACCATCAATGCCGAAGGCAATGTGAGCGACGCCCGCGTGGTGCGCAGCAGCGGTTCCGCCAGCATCGATGCCGCAGCAGTCGACTGGATGGAAACGCAATATTTGCGCCCCGCAACCATGAACGGCGATTCGATCGACCTGAGCGTGATTAAAGAAATCAACTTCAGCAAAAACGCACCGGTGCAACACGCAGGTTTAACCAAATAAAGTATGGGTTCCGTATCCCCTTAAAAGGCGCGCCTTCAAAACAGGCGCGCCTTTTCCGTTGTTGCTGCAATCCAATAGCAGAAACCTTTTAGAAATCTCTCCAAACCGGCCTCCGACCGTTAGCCGGCAACACCATCGGCCTGCCTGCCGCCCACAACCACAGGCACAAAACGCAGCAGGGTTTCGCGCAAAACAATCAGTTTTCCGTGAAAAAAGTGTGAAGACTCGGGCAAAACCAACACGGGAATATCCTGCGGTGCCGCCCATTTGAAAGCCTTTTCCAAACCCACGATTTCATCGGTTTCACCATGAACCAACAAGGTTTTGGACGCATCGGGAGCAGCAGGTTCGCGGTTTTCATAATGGTTGACGGCAGGGGCAACCAATAACAGCAAATTCGGCTCGCGCCGTTGCGCCGCAAACAGTGAAACATAACCGCCGAACGAAAAACCGCTGATGGCCAACAGCGCGGCTTCGGGGTGTTTGGCACGGGCATAGTCGATAACGGCGACGCAGTCGTCGGCTTCGCCCCGTCCGTAGTCGTGGCTGCCTTCGCTGTTACCTACGCCGCGCAGGTTGGGCAGATAGCAGTGGAAACCGAGCATGCTCAAAGCTTTTGCCACGGTCTGTATCACTTTGTTGGTGTTGGTGCCGCCTTGCAGCGGGTTGGGATGGTTGATTACGGCTACGCCGCGCCCCTGCCCTTGCGCCGGCAGGTAAATGGTTTCGAGTATGCCCGCAGGGCCGGGGATATGCAGTTGGTTAATGGGTTTCAGCATAATGATGTCTGGTAATCTCTATCGTGTATTGGCCGTCTGAAAATCCGGGCGCAATCAGCCGTTTTCCGGTTGATCGACCAGTAGGCGGTTAACGGCTTTGCCGCCTGCCAAATCTTGTTCGAGAATTTCCTGCAAATCTTCTTCGTCCACATAAGTGTACCAGCGGGCTTCTGGATAAATCACCATCACCGGGCCGGATTCGCAGCGCCCCAGGCAGCTTGTGCTGCTGATGCGCAGTTTGCCGGGGCCGATCAGATCCATTTTTTTGGCGTTGCCCTTGATAAAATCGACGGCGGCGTCGGCTTCGCCGTTATCGTTGCAGCTTTGTTTGCACGGGTCGCGGCGGGCGTTGGTGCAGATAAACAGGTGGCGTTGGAAATAGCTCATGGGTGTCTTTCTTCGGAGGCCGTCTGAAAGTTTTCAGACGGCCTTACAGATAAAAATGCTTGCCGTTGTTTTGATTGTTGGCTTTCAATTCGGACAACATCCGTTTGAAATCCAAACCGTATTGCGTGCTGAGTTTGTCGGCGCGCTTTTTCAGTTTGTCGAGGTTTTGCTCTTTCGGGCTGCTTTGGAATGCCATCACGGCAACATTGCCGTGGCTTTCTGCGGGCAGCTCCAACACGCGGCCTTCAAACACGCCCAGCAGGCGTTCGACGAAGCGGCGGTAGCGGCGGTCGCCGCTCCACCAGTTGGTTACGAAGATGCCGTTTGCCGACAATGCTTGGCGGCAGTTTTCAAAAAACGGCTCTTCCACCAGCGCATCAACGATTTGCAGGCCGTCGAAGCCGTCCACCAGCACCACATCGGTGCCGCCGCGCAGGGTTTTGATGTATTCGGCGCCGTCGGCTTCGATGATTTCGAAACGTTCGTCTTCAAACGGCAGCTCGAACAGGCTGCGCGCCACATTGATAACCTGCGGGTTGATGTCGACGGCGGTTTGGCGCGTATCGGGCAGGTAGGCATCTATCCAGCGTGCAAACGAGCCGCCGCCCAAGCCGATTTGGGTGATGTGTGCAGGCGCCTGTTCGACAAACAGCAGCCAGCCCATCATGGCGCGGCTGTATGAAAGCACCAGCTCGGCGGGATGATCAAGGTTCATCGAGCTTTGCACGGTGGCGCTGCCCAAATGCAGCGAGCGGATGTTGCCGGATTCGGAAATACCCACCTCCGGCAGTTCGGATTGCTGCGCACGCAGGCGGCGGTAAGGGTGGTGTGCCATAAAGCGGTGGAATGTAGGAAAAGAGCGTTATTTTAATACAGTTCGGACGCGTTGGAACGGTGTTTCAGACGGCCACAACGGTAAATGTGGGCAATTAATCCTTAAGGTTATGATTATTCGGAAAGAGGCGGGATTTATATCAGGTTGATTGTTTGAGGCCGTCTGAAAAGATTCAGACGGCCTCAAACATATGCCAACCGGCGGATAACAATGCCTTAAAACTAAAGTGCGCCTTAGCAGTATCTGCGGATTTTTTCTCAAAAATCCGCTTTACAAGCCTTCTGACAACACGTCCTAAAACGCCTCGCCCACTTTCACGCCGCCTTCCGTGTCTTTCGGCGTGGCCAGTTGTGCGGTAGCCAGTTGGGCAGCTTTAAATTCGGGCGTCTGCATCATAGCAGCAGCCTCGCCGGCGCTCAAAGTGTTCGCCATATATTGCCAGCGGGCAGCCAAATCGGGGTTGGCGGAGATAACGAAATCCTCGCGCAATTCGTCAACCAAATCGGGGCGGTTACACACCAGCACGATGTCGCACCCCGCTTCAAACGACAAACGGGCGCGGTCTTTGATACCGCCTGCGCCCACTGCGCCTTCCATTGTGAGGTCGTCTGAAAAAATCACGCCGTTAAAGCCGATTTCCCGCCGCAGGATTTCTTTCAGCCATTTGGCGGAAAAACCTGCGGGCAGGCTGTCAACCTGCGGATACACCACGTGCGCGGGCATCACGGCGGCCATGCCGGCGGCGCTCATTTTTCTAAACGGCAATATATCGGCGGCTTCCAAGTCTGCCAGCGTGCGGTCGTCTTGCGGCAGCACATGGTGGCTGTCGCCTTCTACGAAGCCGTGGCCGGGAAAATGTTTGCCGCACGATTTCATGCCGCCGCGGTTCAAGCCTTTTTGCAGCGCCAGCGCCAGTTCGGCCACCACTCCGGCATCACAGTGGAAGCTGCGGTTGCCGATAACGGCGCACTGTCCCCAGTTCAAATCAAGTACGGGTGTAAACGATAAGTCTATGCCGCACGCGCTCAATTCGGCAGCCAACACCCAACCCACCTGCTCCGCGCGCGCTTTGGCCGCTTCGGGGCCTTCGCTGTCCCAAACCGCACCGAGCGCGTCCATCGCGGGCAGGCGGGTAAAGCCGTTGATAAAACGCTGCACGCGCCCGCCTTCGTGATCGACGGCAATTACCAGCTCGGGCGAACGCAGGGCCTTGATTTCGCCGACCAAGGCTTTGAGCTGTTCGATATTTTCAAAATTCCGGCGGAACAGAATCACACCGCCCACAGCCGGGTCGAGCAGGCGTTGCTTTTCTTCTTCGCTAAGGCGGAAAGCGTGCACATCGGCCATCACCGGGCCGCGCGGAATAACGGGTTGGGTCATACTAATCTCATAAAAGATAAGGTAAATCGGTTCGGGCTGCCGCAGTTTTCAGACGGCCTCAAAGTTTTGGTAAAGCCGCCGCGGGCAGATGTGGTTTAAGGCCGCAGAAATATGCCTGACGGCCGGAAACGTTTCAGACGGCCTGCTGCATTGAGGCCGTCTGAAAACAAATGTGCAGGCTTATTGCAGGTTTAACGCCAAAAACAGCGTGCTGCCGTCGCGCTGCACCAGCAGGGGCACGGTTTTGCCGGTGCTCTCCAGCGCGCTGCGGAATGTGGATTCGTCTTCCACATTGATTTGGCTCACCGCCAGAATTTCGTCACCACGCTTCAGGCCGGCACGCTGGGCGGCACCTTCGGCTTTCACCACCACCAGCCGTTTGCCGTTGTTGGCCGAGCGCGTTTGCAGGGTTAAGCCCGTGTTTTCAATGGTAAAGGTTTGGCCTTCCGGCGTGTATGAGGGGTCGGACGCCTGCTCCTCGCTCATTTCGGTATCCTGGCCGTTGGCACCGAGCTGCACTTTCACCGTGCTTTCTTTGCCCTTGCGCCACACGCCGAGAGTAACTTCTTTGCCAGGCGGCATCGCACCCACCATCACGGGCAAATCGCTTGATTGGCGCACTTCTTCACCGTTCACGCTGCGCACGATGTCGCCCACCTGCAAGCCCGCACGTTGCGCCGGGCTGCCGGGCAGCACACGGGCAATCAGGGCGCCGGAAGCCTTGTCGAGGCCGAACGATTTGGCCAAATCATAGGAAACTTCCTGAATAATCACGCCCAATTGGCCGCGCTGCACTTTGCCGGTGGTTTTCAGCTGCTCGGCCACGTTCATGGCCACATCAATCGGAATAGCGAACGAAATGCCCATAAAACCGCCGCTGCGGCTGTAAATCTGCGAGTTGATGCCCACCACCTGCCCACGCAGGTTAAACAGCGGGCCGCCCGAATTGCCGGGGTTGATGGCCACATCGGTTTGGATAAACGGCGTGTAGTTTTCGTTGGGCAGGCTGCGGCCTTTGGCCGACACAATGCCTGCGGTAACGCTGTTGTCGAAGCCGAACGGCGCACCGATGGCGGCCACCCATTCGCCCGGTTTCAAATCTTTGGCGTTGCCCACTTTAATCACCGGCAAATCGGCGGCATCGATTTTCAAGAGCGCCACATCAGACTGCTGGTCGGAACCGATTAATTTGGCCGAATATTCGCGTTTGTCGTTCAACACCACTTTGATATTGGCCATGCCGCCCACCACATGGGTATTGGTGAGGATATAGCCGTCGGGGCTGATGATGAAGCCTGAACCGAAATTCAGCTCGCCCTCGTCGTCTTGCTCCGGCATTTCGGGCATATTGGGCACGAGGCGTTTGAAAAACTCGTAAAACGGATCATTGTCGGGAAACTGGTTCAAATCCATACCGTTATCGCTGTTTTGCCTGCTCGCCGGCGCTTTGGTGGCTTGGATATTGACAACTGTCTGCCCTTCCTGCTCCACCAGCTTGGTAAAGTCGGGCAACAGCATCTGCACCTTGCCGTCATCGGTTTTGGTTTCTACTTTCTGCACCAAATCGTCTTGCGGCTTTCCGTCTCTACCGAAAAAGCTGTCGATTTTGTCGCAGCCGCTCAAAGCCAAGGCCGAAGCCGTCAGCAAGGCGATGTATTTTGGCGTTGTGTTCACGGCGTTTCCTCTTAAAACTGTTCCGTTGGGTTTGGATAGGCGGATTGTAAACGAAAACGGCCGCTTCTGCACGGCGGTTGCGATGCAGCCCCCTTTATTTTACCTGCCCGAAACAGCCTTATCGGAAGGCCGTCTGAAAACAACGGCAGCTGCGTTTGTTGTGCAGAACCCGTTTTTTCAGACGGCCTGTTACATTATATTAATTGCGGCCTACGGCCACGTGGCAGCGGCTCAGCCTAAAGTGGGCATGGAGAACACCGCGCCTTCGCGTACTTCGGAAGTCGGCCAGCGTTGGGTAACGGTTTTGCGGCGGGTGTAAAAACGGGTGCCGTCGGGGCCGTATGTGCCCAAATCGCCGAACATCGATTGCTTCCAGCCGCCGAAACTGTGGTAAGCCACCGGCACGGGCAGCGGGATGTTGACGCCGACCATGCCCACCAGGATATTGTCGGCGAAATAGCGGGCGGCTTCGCCGTCGCGGGTATAGATGCAGGTGCCGTTGCCGTAGATGTGGTTGTTGATCAGATCCATCGCCTCTTGCATGGTCTTCACGCGCACTACCTGCAACACCGGGCCGAAGATTTCTTCCTGATAGCTCACCATATCGGGGGTAACGTGATCGATCAACGTGCCGCCGAGGTAGAAGCCGTTTTCATAGCCGGGTACGCTGGGGTTGCGGCCGTCCACCACGATGGTGGCGCCCTGCTCTTCGGCGCTGGCAATGTAACCTTCCACTTTGGCTTTGTGCGCGGCGGTAATCAGCGGGCCGAAATGGTTGGATTTGTCGGAAAACGGGCCGACTTTCATGGTTTTCATGCCTTCTTTGATACCGGCCACCATGCGTTCGGCGATTTCGTCACCCACGGCCACCGCTACCGACAAGGCCATGCAGCGCTCGCCGGAAGAACCGAATGCTGCGCCCAACAGGGAATTGACCACATTGTCCAAATCGGCATCCGGCAACACGATGGCATGGTTTTTCGCGCCGCCGAGCGCTTGGCAGCGCTTGCCGTTGGCGGTGGCGGTGGCGTAGATGTATTTGGCGATCGGGGTGGAACCGACAAAGCTGACGGCCTGTACGCGGTTGTCGGTCAGCAGGGTATCCACCGCTTCTTTGCCGCCGTTCACCACGTTCAACACGCCGTCGGGCAAACCGGCTTCCTGCATCAGTTGCGCCAAAAACAGGCATACGCTCGGATCGCGCTCGGACGGCTTCAACACGAAAGTATTGCCGCAGACGATGGCCAGCGGAAACATCCACAGCGGCACCATCGCCGGGAAGTTGAACGGGGTGATGCCGGCCACCACGCCCAAGGGTTGGAAGTCGCTCCAAGAATCGATGTCGGGGCCGACATTTTTACTGTATTCGCCTTTGAGCATTTCGGGTGCGCCGCAGGCGAATTCCACATTTTCGATGCCGCGCTGTAATTCGCCGGCGGCATCGTGTACGATTTTGCCGTGTTCCGAACCGATTAATTCGCAGATTTTGTCGCGGTTCTGCTCCAGCAGCTCTTTATAGCGGAACATGATGCGCGCGCGTTTCATCACCGGTGTTTTGCGCCACTCGGGAAACGCGGCCTGCGCGGCGGCAACGGCTTCTTCTACCGTGGCTTTGCCCGCCAACGCCACTTGCTTGCTGACTTCGCCGGTGGAAGGATTGTAAACATCTTGCGTGTGGGCGGTATCGTTGATGATTTTGCCGTTGATAAAGTGGCCGACAATGTGTGTCATGATATTTCTCCTTTAAAAATCAAAATATATAAATCGAAATGCTTGTTCTTTTCAGACGGCCTGATATTGATGAAGGCCGTCTGAACAAACGAAATGCCTGTCTGAACCGGAAACCTACTTTCGGCAGCTTGCATTAAACTGTAGCTACCAAAGCTCGCGGTAAATGGCAACGATTTCTTCTTTAGCGGGAATGCGCGGATTGTTGCCGGGCGAACCTGAAGCCAGTGCCTGCTCGGCCATGGTTTCCACCACCGCATCGAAATCGGCTTTCTGCACGCCGAATTCGGCCAAAGTCGGCACTTTCAATTCGCGGTTCAAGGCAACCAATTCATCGAGCAGCTTGCCGTTGGCGGTATCGGTGTCGTCGCCGGCAGCGGCCACGCCGATGGCTCGGGCGCAGTCGGCGTAACGCTCGGCCGCCGCCGGAATGGAATAAGCGGTTACGGCGGGCAGCAGCATCGCGTTCGACAAGCCGTGCGGCACATGGAAAAACGCGCCGATCGGGCGGCTCATGCCGTGCACCAACGCCACGGATGCGTTATTAAACGCAATGCCTGCCAGCGTCGAACCCAACATCATGGCCTCGCGTGCGGCACGGTTGCCACCGTCGTGATACACCGTGCGCAGATTGGGGCCGATCAGGCTCATGGCCGCCAAGGCCTGGCTGTCGCTGTATAAACCCGCTTTGCGGCTGACATACGCCTCGATGGCATGGGTGAGCGCATCGATACCGGTGTCGGCGGTGGTACGCGGCGGCACGCTGAGGCTTAAGGTGTAATCGATAATGGCTGCCGTGGGCATAAAAGCGGTGCCGACGCACAATAATTTTTCGCTGTTGGCTTCGTCGGTGATCACCGTCACTTTGGTGCATTCCGAGCCGGTACCCGCCGTGGTGGGTATGGCAATCAGCGGCAAGCCTTTTTCGCTGACCAAACGCGGAAAGCAATAATCGCGTATCGTGCCGCCGAATTTGCCCATCACGGCAATCGCTTTGGCACTGTCTATCGGGCTGCCGCCGCCCAATGCAATCACCACGTCGTAACTGCCGTTTTGCACCATCACCACGCCGCCCATAATCGACGATGCCGTCGGCTCGGGAACAGTATCGTCATACACGTCTGCCTCAATACCCGCCTCACGCAGTACAGAGAGCACTTGCTCCGCATAACCCAACTGCACCATCATTTTGTCGGTAACCAGCAGCGGTTTGCTGCCGCCCACCGCACGCACAAATTCCGGCAGTTTCTCGCAAGCCCCACTGCCGATCTGCATCATGCGGGGCAAAACAATGGATTGAATGCTCATTTGTTTCTCCTTCTTAATTTAGGCCGTCTGAAAGCCTTCAAAACGAGCCGAACATCGTACCGAACGTAATCACCGCCACTAAAGCCAATAGCGGTACCACCACGGCAACAATGAAGATATCCAGATAAGATTCTTTATGGGTTAAACCGCAGATCGCCAACATGGTAATCACCGCGCCGTTATGGGGCAGCGCATCCAATCCGCCGGAAGCAATCGATGCCACACGGTGCATCAACTCGGGCGAAATACCGAATTGCTGCGCCATCTGCATATAGGTTTCGCCCATCACGTTCAACACGATACTCATGCCGCCCGAGGCCGAACCGGTAATCCCCGCCATCACGTTAATCACAATCGCTTCGGAAACCAGCGGATTGTTCGGCGACAAACCGACCATAAAATCGCGCAAAATCACAAAACCGGCCAAAGTGGCAATGACCGAACCGTAACCCACTTCGGATGCGGTGTTGAAAATCGGCAGGAGCGAACCCATCGCACCGTCGTTCACCGATTTTTTCAGGTTGCGCCAATATTTCATGTTGGCAAACACCAACATCAAACAACCTGCCAGCAAGGCCACGATAATCGCCCACAAACCCGATACCGCGCTCAGCGACGTACCACCAAACTTCTTATCGGCCAGATAAGCCGTATCCATAACGGGGAATAAAAATTTGCTCAACACATAATTCAACACGATAACCACTACAATCGGTGCCAAAGCCTGAAGCAGAGTCGGCAAATGTTTGAAATCCTGCTCTTTGATATTGGCATCATGATGCTCGCCGTAACCCTCACCCGCCGATAACGCGGTTTTCAGACGGCGCTGCATCCACCATACCCCGCCGGCAAACATAATCACACCGGCAATCAAGCCCAAGCCCGGTGCGGCAAAAGCATCGGTTTCAAAATAAGGCATCGGAATCGCATTCTGAATCGAAGGCGTGCCCGGCATCGCCGTCATAGTGAACGTGAGCGCCCCCACGGCAATCGCCCCGGGAATCAATCGCTTCGGAATATTGATTTCGCGAAACAGCGCAGCCGCAATCGGATACACGGCAAAGGTCACCACAAACACCGACACACCGCCGTAAGTGAGCACCGCCGAAGCCACGATAATCGAAAGCAAAGCCTTCTGCTTGCCAAACTTCTCAACCAGCGCATAAGCAATGCTGTGCGCCGCACCCGAATCTTCCATCAGCTTGCCGAATACTGCGCCCAACAAAAAAATAGGGAAAAACTTAATCGCAAATCCGCCCATGCCCTGCATGAAAACCTGCGTGTAAGTGCCTAAAAGTTCATTACTCGGCGCACTGAACAATACCGCCAACATGGCAAGGATAGGCGCCAGAATCAACACGCTGACACCGCGGTAGGCCAGATACATCAGCAAAAGCAGCGATAATATGATGCCTGTCAAACTCAACATATCACATCTCCTCTGTATATTAATATTATTTGTATTTTGATACAAATTGTATCGTTTTATAAATTAATTCAACAAAACGGAAAAATGAAATGGAATTTTCTGATGGCTTCAATCAAATTATTTGTTATATAATTGATTTATAAGGCTAAAAATATACAATTTAAGCATATTGTTTTTACTTATATCATTGATTGGAATACTGAAAATATGTCTGAAAGCAACCGTGACCGCGGTTCGTCCATCACCCGCGTATTAGAAATTATCGAAGCGGTGGCCTCTGCCGGCAGACCGCCGGTGCCGCAGGATTTAATCCGTGATTTGCATATCCCCAAACCCAGCCTGCACCGCCTGTTACAGCTTTTGGAAAGCGAGCAATTCATCCAACAAGATATTCAAGGCGGTATCGTTCCCGGTATCCGTGCGCTGCGTTTAAGCGTAAACATTTGGCAAAACAAACACTATAAATTGAGCCGCGAAGCGGTATTGTCTTCGTTGTCGGCCAAAATAGGCGAAACCTGCGGTATTACCGTGCCAAACGGCAGCATGATGTCCTACACCGACCGCGTGCAAACCAACTGGCCTTTACAGGTTTATCTGCCCAGCGGTACCCAAGTCCCGCTCTACTGCACCGCAGGCGGCAAGCTCTATCTCAGCACGCTGCCCACAAGCAAACGCCGCCAGCTATTAACCCATATTCCACTGACGCGCATGACAAAAAACACCTTATCAGGCGCATCCGAACTGGAGCAGGACGTCAAAGTAACCGAACAGCGCGGCTACGGCACGGATAACGAAGAATTCATCGCCGGCATGGTGGGTTTCGCCGTGCCTATTTACGATGAAGGCGGCCAGTTTGTCGGCGGACTCTATACGCACGCACCCACTATCCGCAAAAGCCTGCCCGATTTGCTTGCCTTCCTGCCTGATATGCAGCAGGCGGCCAAAGAAATCAGCGCCCTACTGTCTGAAACACATAACAGCCTGAAAAAATCAATCTGAATCAAAGCCCGATGCCTTTTTACAAATTGTCTAGGGTCTGCCGACAATTAACCGGCGAAGCGGTTTTTTAAGGCAAAAACCGCGTATGCAAGGCAAAAAGCACAGCAAGGTTGAACGCCTTGCGAGCATTTTTAACGCCGCAGACGGTTTTTTTTGGCCAAAAACACCGCCGTTGCGTTAATTGTCGACAGACCCTAGGCCGTCTGAAATACCCAACCACCGTCATACCCACGCAGGCAGGGATGCATGGATTGTTGCTCCTGAAACTGTTACATCAAATGTTTCAAAACCGAAAAACATGGTAAATCCCCGGTGATATTATTGGTTCAAACAAAATTCCACATCGGCAAAAAACTCTACTATTGAATCAGCGCCTTAGCAAGTTAGGTGCGATATAAAATGCCTGTCTGAAAATATATAAACCAATATTTTCAGACAGGCATTTTCTTGTTTTTGCCATTTCCTTACAGCAATGGCTTTTTCCTCCGCCCCCATAACACCCGTTTGCTGGTTTCGCCGGCATCCGGGCGCTTCCATCCATACGCGCGGGATAATTCACCGGCGCACAGTTGCTGGAATGGATGAACGCCGTAGCGAAAGTTAAGCTAATCCGCGATATGAGGCCGTCTGAAAATAAAGTTTTCGCCATATGAGACCTTTGCAAAACCCCCAGATGAGGATGCAGTTCAAGGCGTAGCAGCGCAACGAGCGCAGACATATCAGATAGATAGGCAAGCGAGCGAGCAGCGCACAACGCAGAAATGCGCCGCAGATGGGGGTTTTGCAAAGGTCTCCATATCATTCAGGCAACACCTGAGGCAGATACAACCCCAGCACGGCTGAAAAATCCAAATCTGCGTTACCCTCTTCGGCGGCAAACCGTTCATACAGCAAACGTGCTTGCCCGCCCATCGGCGTATCTTGCGGCGTATGCCGCGCCAACTCTTCTGCCAAACGCAAGTCTTTCAGCATCAGTTTACTCATAAACCCATTGCGGTAGGCCCTACCAGCCGGTGCATTCGGCATCACGCCCGGATAGGGGTTATAACCGTTTAACACCCAGTTGCCCCCGGAGCTTTTCGCCATAATGTCCGACAATACCGCCGGATCCAGCCCGTTTTGCACCCCCAATGCCACCGCTTCGGCCGTACCCGCCATCAACACACCCAACAGCATATTGTTGCAGATTTTAGCCACCTGGCCGGCCCCGTGCCCGCCGGCATGGAAAATATTTTTCCCCATCGCCTGCAACAGCGGCAATATGCGTTCGAAATGCTCTCTTTCCGCCCCCACCATAAAACTAAGCGTGCCTGCCGCCGCCCCGGCTATACCGCCCGATACCGGCGCATCAGCAAAAGCAATACCGCGCTTGGCAGCTTCGGCTGCCACTAAACGGGCATCTTCGGCGGCAATCGTGCTGCAATCGATGGCAAAAGCACCTTCCGGCAAAACTGCCAACACCCCCTGCCGCCCTTCGGCGCCCAAATACACACTTTTCACATGTTCGCCGGCAGGAAGCATTGTTAACACGATATCCGCCACAGCAGCCGCTTCTTGAGCAGAACCGCCGTCCCGTGCACCTGCCTCAACCAAAGCAGCCACTGCGTCTGCATTCAAATCCACCACGCTGACAATATAACCGTGTTTCAACAAATTAACCGCCATCGGCGCTCCCATATTGCCCAATCCGATAAAAGCAATGTGTTTGGCTTTCGTATTCATTTCTGTTTCTCCTGTATATTTAAATTACTACATAGCAATCCTACAATAATTGCTAAATGATACAAATTGTATTACTTTATGATTAAAATCACAAATTTTGAATAACACGAAGGAGAACCGCCATGAATTCTAATAAAACCTATTGCCTACAAGGCAAAACAGCTTTAATTACCGGCGCAGGAGGCGGTATCGGGCGCGCCATTGCCGAACAATATGCCCGTGCAGGTGCATATGTGGGCGTGTCCGATATCAATTTGGCAGCCGCCCAACAAACGGTTGAGGCTATCCAATCGCAGGGAGGGCGGGCTATTGCATTAGAAACGGATGTATGCAGCGAATCCGATGTACAACAAACTACCGACCGGCTGGTGTCTGCCACAGGCCGTTTGGATATTTTGATTTCCAATGCCGGCATCCAAATTATTGCACCTATCGACCAACTGTCTTTTTCCGATTGGCAGCGCATGCTCGATATCCACTTGAACGGCGCTTTCCTCACAACCCGGTCTGCCTTGAAATATATGTATCCGCAAGGTAGCGGCACCGTGATTTATATGGGTTCGGTACACTCCCACGAAGCCAGTCTCTACAAAGCGCCTTACATCACCGCCAAACACGGCCTATTAGGCTTAACCCGCGCATTGGCGAAAGAGGGAGCGCAACACGGCGTCCGCGCCCATGCGATTTGCCCGGGCTTTGTCAAAACACCCCTAGTAGAAAAACAGATTCCGGAACAGGCCCAGGCCAAAGGAATCAGTGAAGAAGAGGTGATTAAAAACATCATGCTGGGCAGCACGGTTGACGGCGAATTCACCACTACTGCCGATATCGCCCAGCTCGCTTTATTTCTCGCGTCATTCCCGACCAATGTTTTTACCGGACAATCTTTTATTGCCAGCCACGGTTGGGGGATGAAATAAACAAAGCCTTCCGACACAGGAAGGCTTTGTTTCACCGAAACCCAAACTCAACGGGAAGTTACTCCGGTTTTTTACCCGCTTTTTGTGCTTGTTCGTTTTTTACCATCACTTCGCGATACCAGCGCGGGTGGTGCTTTTTCGCCCACGTTTGGGTAACCACGCCTTCCACCATCGCCCGTATCGTGCCTTTTACCCAGAAAGCGGCGTAAACGTGCACGATGATGCCGGCAATCAGAATCAAGGCCGCCCATGCGTGAAACAGCAAAGCCAAACGGATAACCGGAATCGGGAACAATTCGGCGAAATAGGGCCGCCATGCGATGATACCGGTGCACAGTAAAACAATCATGCAGCCGGTCATCAGCCAAAACATGCCTTTTTGGCCGCCGTTGTATTTACCCGTATCGCCCACTTCATGCCCTTTGAGCACGGTGCCTACAGATTTCATCCACTTTACGTCTTCTTTATCGATAAAGTTGTATTTCCAATAGCGGAAAAACTGCACGAAAAAGCCGATAAACATTACCACGCCTACAAATGGATGGATAATCCGCGCCAATTGAGGGGTGCCGAATACGCCGGTCAGCCAGAAAAAGGCGGGATAGAAAAACGCCAAACCGGAAATCGCCAGCAGCACGAAGCAGATGGCCACAATCCAGTGGTTGATGCGCTCGCTGCGGTTATAGCGCTGAATCAGTTTTTCTTTCATTATGCATCCTCCTCGCCATGCAGGGTTTTACCGTCTTTGCCGATTACCTCGGTGCCTTCTTCCTCGGCTTTGCTGGGGCCTACGGTAATGTAGTGGAAGAATCCGGTTAAGGTGGCGGCGGCAATGCCGATGGTGGCCAACGGCTTGAGCAGGCCTTTCCACAGTTTTACGGTGGTGCTGATAGCCGGATTATTCGGCAGGCCGTGGTAAAGCTCGGGTTTGTCGGCATGGTGCAGCACATACATCACATGTGTGCCGCCTACGCCTTCGGGATCGTACAGGCCGGCGTTTTTATAACCGCGGTTGTTCAAATCTTTGATGCGCTCCTGCGCCACCTGTTTCATGTCTTCCTTGGCACCGAACTGAATCGCACCAGTGGGGCAGGTTTTCACGCAGGCCGGCTCTTGGCCGACGGCCACGCGGTCGGAACACAGTGTGCACTTATAGGCGCGGTTGTCCTGCTTGTTGATGCGCGGAATGTTAAACGGGCAACCCGAAATGCAGTAGCCGCAGCCGATGCAGTTTTCTTCGTGAAAATCCACGATACCGTTGTGATACTGGATAATCGCGCCGGGCGACGGGCAGGCTTTCAGGCAGCCGGGGTCGGCGCAGTGCATGCAGCCGTCTTTGCGGATCAGCCATTCCAACTTGCCGTTTTGTTCCACTTCCGAAAAACGCATCACCGTCCAGCTTTTGGCGGTCAGATCGATCGGGTTGTCGTACACGCCGTGGTTGGTGCCGATGTCGTCGCGGATATCGTTCCATTCCGAACAGGCCACTTGGCAGGCTTTACAGCCGATGCAGGTGGTTACGTCAATCAGCTTGGCCACCTCCGTCGGGCGGCGCACGCCCGGCGGCGGCGTGATTTCGGCCGTGGCGGAACGGCGTTTGATGTCTAATGATTGCAGAGCCATGTTTTCCGTTCCTTATGCTTTTTCGATGTTAACCAAAAAGGTTTTGTATTCGGGCGTTTGGGTGTTGCAGTCGCCGACGAAAGGCGTGAGCGAATTCACCAAAAACTGCTTTTCACCCGACACATTCACCCAGCCGCCGTGCAGCGGAATACCCACCTGATACACGGTTTTGCCGTTGATGGTAAGCGGTTTCATGCGTTTGGTTACCACGGCTTTGGCTTTAATCCATGCGCGTTTAGAGCTGACTTTTACCCAATCGCCCTTCTGAATGCCTTTCTCTTTCGCCAGCTCTTCGCTGATTTCGATAAACTGCTGGGGTTGGGCAATCATCAGCAGCTTCACCGATTTGGTCCAGAATTGGAAATGCTCGGTCAGGCGGTAGGTGGTGCCGACATAAGGGAATTCTTCATGCGTGCCGATACGGTCTTTCACGCTGTCGAACAGGCGCATGGCGGGTGCCTGCACCACTTTCGGGTGCAAGGGGTTGGTGCCGATGGGCGATTCGAGCGGCTCGTAGTGTTCGGGGAACGGGCCGTCCACCAATTTGCGGGCGCAGAATAAACGGCCCACGCCCTCTTCGTTCATGATAAACGGGTTCATGCCGGAGTCCGGCGCGGCATCGGCTTTGAAATCGGCCACGTCGGCACCCGTCCATTTGCTGCCGTCCCAATGAATCAGCACGCGGTTCGGATCCCACGGTTTACCGCTGGGATCGCATGAAGCGCGGTTGTAGAGAATGCGGCGGTTGGCGGGCCAAGCCCATGCCCATTTGGGCGTGTTGCCCAATCCTGAATCGGTGTTGTCGCGGCGGTCCATCTGGTTGCCCTGCTGCGTCCACGAGCCTGAGAAAATCCAGGTGGCGCACTCGGTGGTGCCGTCGTCGCGCAGTTGGGCGAAACCGTCGAGCAGCTCGCCTTTTTTGCGGATAACGTTGCCGTCTTTGTCTTTGATGTCTGCCAGCGCATAGCCGTTGGATTCTTTTGCCATTTCTTCGGGCGTAGGCGCGTGCGGCTTGGCGTATTTCCAAGAGAGTTTGGTAATCGGCTCGGGCGCGGTGCCGCCTTCTTTTTCATACATTTCTTTGAGCAACAGGTGCAGTTCGCCCAAAATGTCCAAGTCGGGCAGCGCTTCGCCGGGCGGTTCGGCACCCGGGTGGTGCCATTGCAGCCAGCGCGAAGAGTTCACAATCGAACCCGATTCTTCGGCAAAGCACGGCGTAGGCAGGCGGAACACTTCGGTTTGGATTTTGGCGGGATCGACATCGTGCGCTTCGCCGTGGTTTTGCCAGAAAGTGGCGGTTTCGGTGTCGAGCGGATCCATCACCACCATGAATTTCAACTTGGAAAACGCTTCGGTTACGCGGTGCGCGTCGGGGAACGAACCCTGCGCGTTGAAACCCTGCACCAACAGGCCGTTTACCTTGCCCTGATACATCAAATCAATCATTTGCAGGATGTCGTACATCTTGTCCCACTTGGGCAGCCAATCGTAGCCCCAGTTGTTTTCTTTGGTGGCGTTGTCGCCGTACATCCACTTCAAAAAGCTCACGAAAAATGCGGGCGTGTTCTGCCAGTAGTTCATCTGGCCGGGTTGCAGCGCTTTGGGGGTTTGCTTTTCCAAATAATCGGCAAAGGTGGGGTGGTTGGTTTCGTTGGGCAGAACCAGATAGCCCGGCAGCATGGTGGAGAGCAGGCCCAAATCCGACAAACCTTGGATATTGGAGTGGCCGCGCAGAGCGTTCACACCGCCGCCCGACATACCGATATTGCCCAGTAATAATTGAACCATCGCCATGGTGCGGATAATCTGGCTGCCGGTGGTGTGTTGCGTCCAGCCCAGCGCATAGAGAATGGTGCCGGCCTTGTTCGGTGCCGCCATTTCGCCCCATGCTTCGGCTACTTTGAGAAAATCTTCTTTGGTGGTGCCGCAGATGGTGGTCATCATATCGAGCGTGTAGCGCGAATAATGCTTTTTCAGCAGCTGCCACACGCTGCGGGGGTGCTCCAACGTGGGATCGGTTTTGGCGTAACCGTTGGCGTCCAACTCGTAATACCAGGTTTCGTTGTCGTATTTTTTCTTAGACTCTTCATAGCCTGAAAACATACCTTCGTCGAAATCGAAGCCTTCGGCCACGATAAAGCTGGCATTGGTATAGGCTTTCACATATTCCCACTGGATTTTATTGTTTTCAATCAGCCAGTTGATTAATGCACCCAAAAAGGCAATGTCGCTACCCGAACGTATGGGGGCGTAGAAATCGGCTACGGCGGCGGTACGGTTGAAGCGCGGGTCGACCACAAACAGCTTGGTGCCTTTTTTCTTTTTCGCCTCGATTACCCATTTGAAGCCGACGGGGTGGGCTTCAGCGGCATTACCGCCCATCACCATAATGAAATCGGCGTGCTGGATATCGACGAAAGTGTTGGTCATCGCGCCGCGGCCGAAAGTGGAGGCCAGCGCGGACACGGTGGGGCCGTGGCAAACGCGGGCCTGAGCGTCGGTGGCGACGATGCCCAGCGAGCGCATCCATTTTTGCGTGAGAATACCGGTTTCGTTGGAAGAGGCGGAAGCCGTCAGCATGCCCAATGTGGGCAGACGGTGTACGGGAACGCCGTTTTCGTTTTGCACAATCAGGTTGGCATCACGGTCGGCCTTGATGTGGCGGGCGATGCGGGTGAGCGCGTCGTGCCAGGAAATGCGTTTCCATTCGTTGGTGCCCGGCTCGCGCACCTCGGGGTAAAGCACACGGTTGGGGCTGTTGACGAAATCCACCAGCGATGCACCTTTGGGGCAGAGCGAACCGCGGCTGACCGGATGGTCGGGGTCGCCTTCGATGTGGAAAATTTTCTTTTTGGCGTTTTTGGCGCCGTCACCCAAGCTGTAAAGCAGCGTGCCGCAGCCCACCGAGCAATAAGTGCAGTTGTTGCGGGTTTCGGTGGCGCGGGTCAGCTTATACTGGCGCACTTCCGCCCATGCGTTTGCGGGCATCATGCCCATTACCGCCAAACCCGACGCACCTGCGCCGGCAGCGGTTACCTTGAAAAACTGCCGTCTGGTTACTTTCATGTTGTGTTCCTTTTGGCCGGCCGCCGTTTTTTTTCAGACGGCCTTTTTTATTTTGCTACTGCTTTCGTTATCTACTACTTTGGTTGTAGTGTTTTGTTGTGTGGTTTGATGTAGCGGATTGTAAGCCATTTGAATCACAACCGTCTATTTTATTTTGAACGTCTGCAACGGCAGAAGCCGTCTGAAACGGATTGTTCAGACGGCCTCGAAAAAACATTAACAGTTTAATTAGGTCGTATCGCCGACAGCATTGCGGCGGTATTTTGGTTAAAACCCGCATCTGCGGCGTTAGGCAGCGCAGCGGACTTGCGAAGCTAAAATGCGCGCAAGATGTTCAATCCTGCTGTGCTTTTTGCCCGGCATCTGCGGGTTTTTCCTCGAAAACCACTTTACAAGCCTGTCGCGACGCGCCCTAAAAAGAATCCCGCTCGGCCAGCCACAACGCAGCCAAAGTAACTAGTGATGCGCAGCCTATCAGAATGATGATTTGCAGAAAGAAAACAGACATAAAAACCTCCGTATAATTGTGAACCGCCGTGTCTGCTGCCAACGGCGGCTTATCGTTGTTGTAAAAACCGTATGCCTATCATACCAACAAATTCATAACATTTCTTTACCTTTACTTAACTTTCCACTCTGAAAATTACAATAGTTATCATCAATAAACAAGAAAATAAATCAATATAATTAGAAGGGTAAACCAAATTTAACCCATATTCACATTTAACCTCCCGCAAAGCCGCCAACCGTTTATCGCTTAGCCCTATCCCGCCCGCAACCGCGGTTTGCCTGAAACCGCAGCCAATCTATACAATACAGCCTTTTTCAGACGGCCTCTGCCCACCATGCTGCCATTACGCGCCTACCGCCCCTCCCTTCCCTTATTGCTGCTGCTCTTCTTCGGCATACTGATTCCGCTGGTGATTGCCGGATTCATCGCCGAAGACGTTTGGGATAAAGACCGCTTCTATTTCGAACAGCCATTTATGCTGTGGCTGCACCACAACATCGGCAGCGCATTTACGCCCGTGGCGGTTGTGCTGCACCATATCGGCAAAACCACCGTTGCCGCGCCGCTGGTAATAGTGTTTGCGGTTTGGCTGTTTTTGCGAAAACAGTGCGGCTATGCCGTGTTCGCCCTGCTCGCGGCCGCCCTGCCCACCGCCCTGATGTTTGCCGCCAAACAGTTTTTCAACCGTCCCCGCCCCGAATTTTGGCCGCGCATTATCGAAGAAACCAACGCCTCCTTCCCCAGCGGCCACAGCACCTTCGCCGCCGCCTTCGCCACCATGTTGGTGCTGGTTTACTGGCAATCGCCCCGCCGCGTGCCGATTATTGCCGCCGCCGTAACTTTTGCCCTGCTGATGGGTTTGTCGCGCATAGTTTTAGGCGTACACTACCCCACCGACGTGCTGGTCGGCTGGATAACCGGCACCAGCACCGTTATCGGCCTCTATCTCGTTTTATTCCGCAAACTCCCCGGAAAACCATAATGAACCTGCCCCCGCTGCACACACCCCGCTGGCTGCGTAACGGCAATATCGAAACCCTTTATGCCAAAACCCTGCAACAGCCGCCGCCCGCCTACCGCCGCGAACTCTTGCCCGACAGCACCGGCCAAACCCTAACCGCCTACGACTTTATCGACAGCCCCAACCCCGACGCCCCGCTGGTGGTGCTGTTTCACGGTTTGGAAGGCAGCAGCCGCAGCCATTACGCCGTAGCGCTGATGCAGGCGGTTCAGGCCAAAGGCTGGCACGGCGTGGTGGCGCATTTCCGCAGCTGCGGCGGCGTGCCCAACACCGCCCCCGTGTTTTACCACTCGGGCGACAGCCCCGAAATCGGCTTTATGCTCGCAACGCTGGCCGAACGCTATCCCCGTATCTACGCCGCAGGCGTTTCGCTCGGCGGCAACGCGCTGGCCAAATACCTGGGCGAACAAGGGCGATCGGCCATACCACAGGCCGCCGCCGTGGTTTCCGCCCCCGTCGATTTAACCGCCGCCGGCGCCCGCTTCGACCACGGCCTAACCCGCCTGCTCTACACCCGCTATTTTCTCGACTCGCTGCTGCCCAAAGCACGCGCCACCGGCTTCCATGCCGACCTGTTAAACCGCTGCAAAACGCTTGGCGATTTCGACGACGCTTTCACCGCCCCGCTTCACGGCTTTGCCGACCGCCACGACTACTACCGCCGCGCCTCCAGCAAACCGCTGCTGCCGCACATCACCGTGCCCACCCTGCTGCTGAACGCCGTCAACGATCCCTTCCTGCCGAGCATCGCCCTGCCAAACACCGCCCAGGTTTCCCCGCAGGTTACCCTGCTGCAACCCACCTGCGGCGGACATTGCGCCTTTGTAAGCGGCCGCGGCAGAGGCAGCCTCGATTGGATGCCGCAAACGGTTTTAAGCTATTTCGAACAAAACGCCTAACCGTTATGCCAAACAAAAACAAAGGCCGCAACCTTTGCAAAAATGCCTTAAAAGGCCGTCTGAAACGTTTGAATCCGTCATTCCAGTGCAGGCGGAAATCCAGACGTTTACACTCAAGTGTTTGTTTAATCAATAATTTAACTTTACCATCTGGATTCCCCCTACGAGGGAATGACGAAGAAAAGGCATTTCAGGCAATCCCAACAAATTTTGCAAAGGTCTCAGGCCGAGCATGACGCAAGTGTTTTAAGGTGCCTGAAAGAATTTTGCAAAGGTCTCGGCCTTCAAGGTTTCCGTGCAATGTTATAATCCCGCCTCTTTTTTCAGACGGCCCATCTTCCATGAAACTCAACCCCCAGCAACTTCAGGCAGTAAAGTATCTCGGCGGGCCGCTGCTTGTGCTGGCGGGTGCAGGCAGCGGCAAAACCGGCGTAATCACCCAAAAAATCAAGCATCTGATTACCGACGTAGGCTATGCGCCGCATCATGTGGCGGCCATCACCTTCACCAACAAAGCCGCCCGCGAAATGCAGGAGCGCGTGGGCAAGATGCTGCCGAAAAAGCACACACGCGGGTTAACCATCTGCACCTTCCACTCGCTCGGCATGCGCATTCTGCGCGAAGAAGCGCCGCACATCGGCTATAAAAAGAATTTTTCGATACTCGACGGCACCGACAGCGCCAAAATCATCAACGAATTATTGGGCGGCACCGGCAAAGAAGCCTTATACAAAACCCAGCACCAGATTTCGTTGTGGAAAAACGATTTGAAAACGCCCGAAGACATTGTTCAGACGGCCTCAAACGAATGGGACAGGCAAATGGCCGCCGTTTACGCCGGCTATCAGGCCACGCTGGAGCATTATCAGGCGGTGGATTTCGACGACCTAATCCGCCTGAGCGCCCTGCTGTTGCAGCAAAACAGCGAAGTGCGCCACAAATGGCAGCTGCGGTTGCGCTATCTGCTGGTGGACGAATGCCAAGACACCAACGCCTGCCAATACACCCTGATGAAACTCTTAACCGGCGCCGAAGGCATGTTTACCGCCGTGGGCGACGACGACCAATCCATCTACGCCTGGCGCGGCGCAAACATGGAAAACCTGCGCCAAATGCAGGCCGACTATCCGCAGATGAAAGTGATCAAGCTCGAGCAGAATTACCGCTCCACCGCGCGGATTCTCAAAGTGGCCAACAAAGTGATCGAAAACAACCCCAAATTGTTTAAAAAAACCCTGTGGTCGCAGTTCGGCATGGGCGAACACATCAAAATCGTGGCCTGCCAGCACGAACAGCACGAAGCCGAATGGGTGGTGGGGCAGATTGTGAAACAAAAGCTGGTGGGCGGCGACAAAACCCGCTATGCCGATTTCGCCGTGCTCTACCGCGGCAACCATCAGGCACGCGTGTTTGAAGAAGCCCTGCGCAGCGCGCGCGTGCCTTACCAACTTTCCGGCGGACAGAGCTTTTTCGACAAAGCCGAAATCAAAGACGTGCTCGCCTATATCCGCCTCTTGGCCAACCCCAGCGACGACCCCGCCTTCCTGCGCGCCGCCACCACGCCCAAACGCGGCATCGGCGAGGCCACGTTGGGCAAGCTCAACGCCCATGCCCAACAGCGCGGGTGCAGCCTTTATGAGGCCGCCTTAAACGAAGAGGCGCAGTCCGCACTCGCCGCCGCCAACCGCGAACACCTGCACCAGTTTATGACGCTGATGGAAAACTACCGCGCCCGCGCCGAACACGACGATGCCGGCGAACTCATCAACAACCTGCTCGCCGACATCGGCTACGAAGCGCACCTATTAAACAGCGAAGAAGGCAAAGCCGGCGAAATCAAATGGCGCAACGTGTGCGACTTAACCGGCTGGCTCGCGAAAAAAGGCGAGCAAGACGGCAAAAACATCATCGAAATCGCCCAAACCATCGCCCTGATGACCTTGCTGGAAGGCAAAAACGAAGAAGAAGCAGACGCGGTGAAACTCTCTACCCTGCACGCCTCCAAAGGGCTGGAATACCCGTATGTTTTTTTGGTGGGCTGCGAAGAAGGCATGCTGCCGCACGCCGACAGCATCGAAGAGAGCAACATTGAAGAAGAGCGGCGGCTGATGTATGTGGGCATCACCCGCGCCAAACGCCAGCTCACGCTCACCCACTGCATCAAACGCAAACGCCAGGGCACCTGGCAGTTTCCCGAACCCAGCCGCTTTATCGACGAAATGCCGCAGGAAGACTTGAAAATCTTGGGCCGAAAAGGCGGCGAACCCATCGTGAGCAAAGAAGAAGGCCGAAGCAACCTGGCCGGATTGCAGGCCATGCTGGCGGCTAAAGCCAAAAAAGAATAACTGGCCGAAACCTTTGCAAGTTGTTCAGGCCGTCTGAAACATTTCAGACGGCCTGCCCTGCTTTGACGCGTGTCAAAACAAGCGGCGGCCGCACCACAAAACACCGGTTAATCCCGCCGGCAGCCTTGTTTTCGGGCGTAAAAATAGGTAATAATGTTACACATTTTCCAAGCCGCAACGATTCTGCCGTTGCACCCCTAAATCCCAATCAAGAAAGCACGAAAAAATGGCGTTAATCGTACAAAAATACGGCGGCACCTCGGTAGGTTCCGCCGAACGCATCAAAAACGTAGCCAAACGTGTTGCCAAAACCCGCGCCGAAGGGCACGACGTTGTTGTGGTGGTGTCCGCCATGAGCGGCGAAACCAACCGTTTGGTGGCATTGGCACACGAAATGCAAGACCTGCCCGACCCGCGCGAACTCGACGTGGTGCTGGCAACCGGCGAACAAGTTACCATCGGCCTTTTGGCCATGGCCTTAAAAGACATCGGCGTGCCGGCCAAGAGCTACACCGGCTGGCAGGTGGCCGTGAAAACCGACGCATCGCACACCAAAGCCCGTATCGAAGATATCGACGATGCCGCCATGCGCGCCGATTTGAAAGAAGGCCGTGTGGTAATCGTGGCTGGTTTCCAAGGCATTAACGGCAAAGGCGACATCACCACCCTCGGCCGCGGCGGCTCCGACACCTCGGCCGTTGCGCTGGCCGCCGCCCTCAAAGCCGACGAATGCCAAATCTACACCGACGTCGACGGTGTTTACACCACCGACCCGCGCGTGGTGCCCGAAGCCCGCCGTCTCGACACCATCACGTTTGAAGAAATGCTCGAGCTGGCAAGCTTAGGCTCGAAAGTTTTACAAATCCGTTCGGTAGAATTCGCCGGCAAATACAAAGTGCGCCTGCGCGTATTGAGCAGCCTTCAGGAAGGCGGCAACGGTACATTAATTACCTTTGAAGAGGACAACAACATGGAAAGAGCTGCCGTATCCGGTATCGCATTCGATAAAAACCAAGCCCGCATCAACGTGCGCGGCGTGCCCGACAAACCCGGCGTGGCCTATCAGATTTTAGGCGCGGTGGCCGCCGCCAACGTAGAAGTGGATATGATTATCCAAAATGTAGGCGCCGAAGGCACCACCG
The DNA here is from genome assembly GCF_014055005.1 of Neisseria dentiae. Lineage (NCBI taxonomy): Bacteria > Pseudomonadati > Pseudomonadota > Betaproteobacteria > Neisseriales > Neisseriaceae > Neisseria > Neisseria dentiae. Next base: position 1,269,621 of record NZ_CP059570.1, read on the forward strand.
ATTTCTCGTTCACCGTGCCGCGCGGCGACTACAAACCCGTTTTGGAATCCCTCAACGGCCTCAAAGACAGCCTCGGCGCCACCGAGGTTGACGGCGACGACACCGTATGCAAAGTTTCCATCGTGGGCTTGGGCATGCGCTCGCATGTGGGCGTGGCCTCGAAAATGTTCCGCACGCTGGCCGAAGAAGGCATCAATATCCAGATGATTTCCACTTCCGAAATCAAGGTTTCCGTGTTGATCGACGAAAAATACATGGAACTGGCCACCCGCGTGCTGCACAAAGCATTCGAGCTGGCCTGATTTACAGCTTGATTTTACTGTCAAAAGGCCGTCTGAAATATTTTCAGACGGCCTTTCTGTTCGTGCTTAAACCCTTTGAAAAATTCATACCACATATTAAAACATCTGCGTCATGCCCGGGCTTGACCCGGGCATCTGTTATTTCTTCCGCCACAAAAAGAAGATACTCGGGTCAAGCCCGGGCATGACGGAAGCGGTATTTCAGACGACCTTTCCACCCTATCCGGTTACAGCACCAACGGCGCCACCACAAAACCCAAAGCCACGGCAAACACAATCGCCAATACGCCGGGAATCAGAAACGAGTGGTTGAACACGAAACGGCCGATGCGCGTGCTGCCGGTGTCGTCCATCTGCACCGCACCGAGCAGGGTCGGGTAAGTGGGCAACACAAACAGAGCCGATACGGCGGCGAAACTGGCCACCAGAATATACACTTGCGAATTGTTTTCCGGCGTGATGCCCAGCGCCAGAATCACGGCGGGCATAATGGCTTTGGCCGTTGCCGCCTGCGAATACAGCAGCATGCTGGCGAAAAACAGCGCCACCGCCAACAGCCACGGATAATTGCCTACCAGCGCCGAAGCGGTTTCTTTAACCGCATCGATATGGCCGCTCACAAACGTGTCGCCCAGCCAGGCCACGCCCAGCACGCACACGCAGGCGGCCATGCCCGATTTAAACGTGCTCATATCCAGCAGTTTGCCGGTATCGAGCTTGCAGCACATCACAATCAGGCTGGCGATAATCATCATAAAACTGATAATCGCGCCGTCGCGCGGCAGCACAGGTTTTTCAATCAAGCCCACGGCAGGCGAAATCGCACAGGCATACAGCACCACCGCCACCACGCCGCCGAAGAAAATCCACACCGACTTGCGCGCGCCCGCAGGCAGCGCTTCGCGCTCGCCCACGTTGTGCGGCTGCACCAAACCTTCGGCCAAACGCTGTTGGTAAGCCTTGCTTTTCGACAAATCCAGATTGCCGAACAAATTAATCAGCAGCGCCACCAGCATACAGGCCGCATAAGTGGTAACCAGCCACACCAGCAGCAGTTTGGGGTAGCTCACGCCCAAAGGCTCGAGCACGCCGCTCATAAACACCACCGCCGCGCTCACGGGCGAAGCGGTGATGGCAATCTGCGAAGCCACCACGGCGATGCTCAACGGCGCGCTGGGGCGGATGTTTTCGCTTTTGGCCACTTCCACAATCACCGGCATCATCGAAAACGCCGTGTGCCCCGTGCCGGCGAGAATGGTGAGAAAATAAGTAACCGTGGGTGCCAAGAAGTTGATGTTTTTCGGGTTTCTGCGCAACAGGCGTTCGGCGGCGCGCACCAGATAATCCAAACCGCCCGCCAGTTGCAGCGCGGCAATGGCGGAGATTACCGCCATAATAATCAGAATCACGTCGTAGGGAACCTTGCCCGGATCCATGCCCAAGGCCAACGCCAGCACCGCCACACCCAAACCGCCGGTGTAGCCGATAGCCAGGCCGCCCAAGCGCACGCCGAGAAAAATCGCGCCCAGCAAAACGGCCAGTTGCAGTAATAAAGAAATGTCCATTATCCACCTGAATAATCTGATAAATATTAAGCTTTATTTGTAACATAGTTTCAAACGGCTGGAAACTGCTTTAATCAAGCGGGTTGGTTATGCAGGCCGTCTGAACGGAATTCAAATAAAATATGCAAAACAATACATTAAACACCTGCTTGAAATAATTTCAATTCAGCGGGTGTAGTATTTTGTAAGTTGACTTAAGTCAAAATCCGTTCAGACACGGGGTATACAATGCTTAAACGTAATTTTTCAACACCCACCCTGAACGAAAGGATAAACCATGATCAAAGGTATCCAAATCACCCGCAGCACCGATGCGGACCTGCTCAACTCTTTCTGGCTGTTGGACGACGAAACCCAAGAAGTGCGCTGCCTGTGCGTTAAAGGCGGCAAATACCGCGAAGACGACGTAGTGGCTTTGTCTGCTTTGGGCGAAGTTTCCTACAAAGAAGTGCCGGTGGACATCACCGCCCGCCCGAAAGTGGAAGGCGGCCAACACTTGAACGTGAACGTGTTAACCCGCGAAACCTTGGAAGATGCCGTTGCCAACCCCGACAAATATCCGCAGCTGACCATCCGTGTTTCCGGCTATGCCGTGCGTTTCAACTCGCTCACACCCGAGCAGCAACGCGACGTGATTACCCGCACCTTCACCAACAGCCTGTAATTTCACACAGCAAAACAGGCCGTCTGAAAACGTGAACTGTCCCCCAATACTTGGACAAGTTAAGAATCTTTCTCAAACAGCCTTTTCAAGCTGGGTTCTGTAGCCGACAGGACTCAGCTTTTTCAAGTTTAAACTAATCCGTTCATGATTGTAGTAATGTATGTATAGTGGATTAAAATAAGAATGCCGAAGTAGGGTAAAACGATTCTTTAGCATATCGCCCAATTGCAAGTTTGAATGCAGTTATTTCATTTCGGAGTTTTTATTTGAATTCACTATAATCATCTATTACCTCTGTCAGCTCCGCCACCGACAGCGCACCTTCCTGATAGAAACTCTCCGTTTTCAGTGTACCGAAAAAACTCTCCATCGGCGCATTGTCCCAACAATTGCCTTTGCGCGACATACTTTGCACAATCCCTTTCTCAGCCAATTTCGTTCGATAAGCCTCGGTGCGGTAAAGCACACCTTGGTCGGAATGCAGCAGCGGCGTTTGGCCTTTCAGACGGCCGAATGCTTGGTCCAACATTTGCGCCACCATTTTACTGTTTGCTCTGCGGCCTAAAGAATAGGCCACAATCTCCCGATTAAACACATCCAATATCGGCGATAAGTACAGCTTCCCGTCTGTGCATTTAAACTCCGTCACATCGGTCGGCCATTTGTCTGCCGGTTTGCCAGCGGTAAACTCTCGATTGAGAATATTGTCCGAAGCCTCTCCTACTGCTTGCGGACGGTAGGCTTTTTTACTGCGGACTTTGGCTTTCAGTCCCAACAAACCCATAATGCGCTGCACTTTCTTTTTGTTCCACGACAATACGGCGGCAATCCGCCGATGACCGTAACGGCCTTTGTGTCGGCGATAGACTTCACTCACGGCGGTTTTGGCCGCCGCATCGGGATCGGCTTTGCCGATATGGTAATGAAAGCTGCTTTTGGGAATGCCGGCACTATGCAGCAGATATTTCAGCGGGTGCTTCGCCCTCAACGTTTGAACGGTTTCGCAGCTTTGGCGGCGTTCTTTTCGTTGAGGGCTTTCATGTGCTTTAGGTAGTCGTTCTCCGCCCTCATGTAACGTAACTCTTCAATCAGTTCCGCCCGGGTTTTTTCGTGGTCGGGTTTGTCGGCGATAAACGGGTTTTTGCGTTTGGTCTTCATAGAGGCAGCCTGCGGGTGTTGGAGTGCGGCGATACCGCCTTGCCGGTAGGCGGCTATCCAACGGCGCAGGTGGGTGCGTGAGACGTTGAAGTGCTCTGCGGTGCGCTGTTGGCTGTGCACTTGGTGGTAATGGGGTACGGCTCGGTATTTGAAGTGTAGGTTATATTTGGACATAAGAAAACTGCACCTTTTAAAGTTGGAGGGGGTGTCCAATTTTTGGGGTGCAGTTCAACGTTTTCAGACGGCCTGTTATCTTTGCAAACCTAACCGCCGTTATCGGTGTATTTTTCCCGCACAACTTCCTTAACCGGCTCCGCCTCGGCGATTTTTTCACGCGCCTCCTGCTTTTCTTCGGCGTCGGCCGCTTCTTTTTCCTGCACGGCTTCGGCCTCCGGCGCAAATTGGAACTTGCCGTACACCGGAAAATGATCCGAGCCGATGTGGGGCAGCACTTTGATTTCGCCCATCATAAAATCGCTGCTGTGGAAGATATGGTCGAGCGGCCATCTGAACAGCGGATAACCGGCATGAAACGTGCTAAACAGCCCACGCCCTTTGCGCGGGTCTAACAAGCCGCTGATTTTTTGAAACAGGCGCGAAGTGCGCGACCAAGCCACATCGTTCAAATCGCCGAACACCAGCACCAAATGGTTGTTTTGCGCGATTTCCTTGCCCACCAGCAGCAGCTCGGCATCGCGGTCGGTGGAAGTGTCTGCCTCGGTGGGGCTGGGCGGCATCGGGTGCAGGCAATAGATACGTATCCATTCGCCCGAACGCAACTGCATTTCGGCGGCAATCGAGGGAATGTCTTCGGCAACCCAATGGCGGACTTCCACATTCCGCAAAGGCAGGCGGCTGTATAAGTGCATACCGTAAAGATTGTCGAGCGGAATCTTCACCGTGTAGCCGTAGCCCTGCTCCCGCTCCAACACGGCAAGCTGCCGCTCCCACCAATCATCGCTCTCCAGCGTCAGCACCACATCGGGGCGGTAGCGGCTGATTTGCCCGAGCAGCAGGTCGGAGCGGCGGTTGCCGGTTAAAACATTGGCGGTAATCAGCGACACGGTGCGGCCGTTGTCTTCGCCGCGATAACGCAAAACCTCGGTTTTCGACAACCGCGTATAAGCGGATATTTCTTTCAGCTGGTAGGCGAAACAGCCCAGATTCAATATCTCAAACACCACAAACAGCCAATGCTCGTGCTGCTGCCAAACATAGTTGAGCACCACGCACAACAGGCTCACGGCGGCAATCTGCGGGCGCGGAAAATCAAAAATGCGGAACGACCAATGGTTGTGGTTCACCAGCGGCAGCAGCGTGGCCAAAACCGGCACGCACAACAGGGCAAACAGCAGCCAGTCGGTAAATGAAAACTCGGGCATAAACCTAACCCAAAACGGGATGAAAATTTAGGATTCAAAACGGTAGGCGCTCAAACAAGTTCACCCGATAGTAGCGAATGCTTTTTTATTCTGCAACCAAACAGGCCAGCACTGTAAGGCTTTTGCCAATCGTTCAAGCCGTCTGAAACACCTTGCTGCCTTCACTCAAACGGCTTCCTCTGCCAATAAGGCTTGCTTGTTTTCAGACGGCCTCGAAACACATCTTCCCCACCGCCCAATTCAAACACCAGCGCGCCCGACAAATCCGTTCTCAACAATGCCGCGCCGTGTGCTTTCACACGGTTTTGCACGGCCGCGGCGGGGTGTCGGTAGGCATTGGCAAAGCCGCTGGAAGCAACGGCGTATTGCGGCGACACGGCGTTGAGAAACGCGCCTGCCGACGAAGAATCGCTGCCGTGATGCCCCAGCACCAGCACTTGGCTGTATAAACCCGCGCCGTATTTCTCCACCAGCGCCAGCTCGCCGCGCCGCCCCAAATCGCCCGTTACCAGCAAAGCCTGCCCGCCCGCCACCGCACGCAGAACGCAGCTTCGGTCGTTATCCTCCGCCGTTTCGTTTTCAGACGGCCTCAACAGCTCGAAATGCACACCGTCCCATTGCCATTGTTTTTCTTCGCAAAACGCTGCCTGCGGGTAAAACTGCGGCTGCCCCGCCAGAATTTCACGCGGCTTCCCGGCCTGCGCCAAGGCTGCGAAACCGCCGTCGTGGTCGGCATCGTGGTGCGACAACACCAGCATATCCAAACGGCGCACGCCCGCGGCATTCAAATTGGGCAGAATCTGTGCGGCCGCCGCCGTTTCGGTGCCGGTGTCGAACAGCAGGTTGCGGTTGCGGGTTTGCATCCACACCGACAAACCCTGCCCCGCATCCCACACGGTAACGTTCAGGCGGCCTTGTTGCGGCACATTCGGGCGGTAAAACACAAAACCCGCCAACACCAGCCACGCCAACGGCTTCCAACCCGAACCGCGCGGCAGCAGCACGATTAACGCCGCCAGCGGCAACAACAATGGCAGCGAAGCGAACAGGCTGCCCAACGGCGCAGGTGAGTGCGTGAGACGTTGAAGTGCTCTGCGGTGCGCTGTTGGCTGTGCACTTGGTGGTAATGGAGTACGGCTCGGTATTTGAAGTGTAGGTTATATTTGGACATAAGAAAACTGCACCTTTTAAAGTTGGAGGAGGTGTCCAACTTTTGGAGTGCAGTTCAGTTTCAGACGGCTCTTGTTTGCTTTTAAAAGTACAGCATTACAACTTTACATTTATTTTCATTTTAAGTTTTCACGCCATTCCTTCGGCATTTTCACTCCGACAAATACCAAACAGCCTAACTTCAAGACAAATCATTGATATTTATTATCTATAAAATAATTCCCATATACTAAAAATACTTTCATACCTCCGAACTCTTCAATAAAGTATTTGCACTAACCCGTACGCGCCGCTTGAAGCCGCGCTTTTGTTTAATCGTTTTAACGAAAGGAATAAGTGATGAAAAAACTGTCCGCCCTTTTATTGGGCCTGATGTTGGCCGCTAATGTTTATGCCGCCGGTTCGGCTGCTTCCGGCAGCACGGCCGTCCAAAGCCAAAATACCGTGAAACCATCTTGGTGGGATTGGTGGCTCAGTAAATGCCCGCCCCTTATGCCTTTAAGGTTCTGCCCTTACAGCCCTGATTACATAGAAAAAAACCGGTAACCAACCGGCAATAAACAACCAGTATTTCCATCCTATGCGGCCTGCCCGAAAGGATGAAAATACAGGTTGTTTATTCAAACGGCTTCTTCTGCCAATAAGGCTTGCTTGTTTTCAGACGGCCTAGAAACACATCTTCCCCGCCGCCCAACTCGAACACCAGCGCGCCCGACAAATCCGTTCGCAACAATGCCGCGCCGTGTGCTTTCACACGGTTTTGCACGGCTGCGGCGGGGTGTCGGTAGGCATTGGCAAAGCCGCTGGAAGCAACGGCGTATTGCGGCGACACGGCATTGAGAAACGCGCCTGCCGACGAAGAATCGCTGCCGTGATGCCCCAGCACCAGCACTTGGCTGTATAAACCCGCACCGTATTTTTCCACCAGCGCCAGCTCGCCGCGCCGCCCCAAATCGCCCGTTACCAGCAAAGCCTGCCCGCCCGCCACCGCACGCAGAACGCAGCTTCGGTCGTTATCCTCCGCCGTTTCGTTTTCAGACGGCCTCAACAGCTCGAAATGCACACCGTCCCATTGCCATTGTTTTTCTTCGCAAAACGCTGCCTGCGGGTAAAACTGCGGCTGCCCCGCCAGAATTTCACGCGGCTTCCCGGCCTGCGCCAAGGCTGCGAAACCGCCGTCGTGGTCGGCATCGTGGTGCGACAACACCAGCATATCCAAACGGCGCACGCCCGCGGCATTCAAATTGGGCAGAATCTGTGCGGCCGCCGCCGTTTCGGTGCCGGTGTCGAACAGCAGGTTGCGGTTGCGGGTTTGCATCCACACCGACAAACCCTGCCCCGCATCCCACACGGTAACGTTCAGGCGGCCTTGTTGCGGCACATTCGGGCGGTAAAACACAAAACCCGCCAACACCAGCCACGCCAACGGCTTCCAACCCGAACCGCGCGGCAGCAGCACGATTAACGCCGCCATCGCCGCCAGCGGCAGCAACAGCGGCGGGGCGGCCGCCACGGCATATTCGGGAGCGCTTTGCGCCACCCATTGCACCAGCCGCAGCGTATATTCGCCCGCCGCAGCCGCCAGCCACTGCAAAGGGGCAAACGGCAGCAGCGAAGCGGCCAGCGCCAGCGGCACCAGCACCCACGAAAACCACGGAATCGCCGCCGCGTTCACCAACGGACTCAACAGCGGCAGCGAAGCGAACAGGCTGCCCAGCGCCACCACCGACACCACCTTTACCGCCCATTGCGCGCGCACCGCCACCCGCAGGCCGCGCTCGCTCAGGCGGCCTGCCGAAGCCCACAACAACGCCCCCACCAAACCGAACGACAGCCAAAACCCCGCCCCCAAAACCGCAGCCGGGTCAAACAGCAACACCAACGCCAGCGCCTGCCACCAGCCCCTCCACACCGACGCACCGCTGCCCCGCCACCACGCCCACGCCAGCGCCAGCAGCATCAGCACGCTGCGTTGGGTCGGCACCGAAAACCCCGCCAAACCCGCATAAAACACCGCCGCCGACAAGCCTGCCGCCAACACCCAAAGGCGCGGCGTTTTCGGCACGAACGGCAACACGCGCAGCCCGTGTTTCACCAGCCAGCCCGCCAACACCGCCACCATGCTCACATGCAGGCCGGAAATGCTCACCAAATGGTTCAATCCCAGCGGCCGGAACGACTGCCACGCTTGCCCACTCAAAGCCGACTGCTCGCCTATGCTCAATGCCCGCATCAGGCCGAGGCCGTCTGAAAAATCCCGCCCGTGCGTATCGGTGTTCTGCCAGCGGTGGCTGATATGTTCCCGCCACCGCAGCAGCAACGGCGGCCCGCCGCCTGCCAGCGCCCGCCGCTCTTTTCCGAGCGTGCCCACGCCGCCGATACCGCCCGCCAACGCCCACGCTTCGCGGTTGAAGCCGATGCGGTTTACCTCGCCCACCGGCGGCCGCACCCGCGCCTGCACGCGCCAGCGGCTGCCTGCCGGCCAGTCGCGCAACTGGTAGTCGGATAACTGCAAGCGGTAATGCCGCCCGCCGCCGTCCACCGCTTTTGCGGTAAAGCGCACCCGTTTGTCGTCGCGCTGCGGCAAATCCGCCACTTCGATTGTTAACGGCACCGAAGCCGTCTGAAACAGCGGCCATTGCTTATCAAGCGCCGACTGTGTGCGCCAGATGCCGTATAAAGCGCCGCTCAAGCACAGCAGCAGCCAAGCCGCCGCCCGAAGCCGCCAAGCCAACGCCAGCAGGCACAGCCATGCCGCCGCCAATACCGTCCACGACGGTACGGCAGGCAGGGCGAACGAAGCGGCAACGCCCGCCGCCCATAAAGGCAGCCACGGTTTCGGCATAGTGGTTTCATATAAAATAATAAATAAAGGTATTATATAAACCGTGCAGGCTGCCGGCAATCGGCCGTCTGAAAAAACCAATGACCGAGACTTTTGCAAAACCTCCAGATGTGGATACAGTTCAAGGCGTAGCAGTGCAGCGAGTGCAGACATATCAAATACAAGGCTAAGCGAGCGGGCAGTAAACGCACAACGCGGAAATGCGCCGCAGATGGGGGGTTTTGCAAAGGTCCCGGCCGTTATATTCGGGCTTAGCCCGAGCATCTCACTTTCTTGGAAAATTTGAGACCTTTGCAAAATTTAACACCACCTGAAAACCTGATTTCCGTCATTCCCGCGTAGGCTGGAATCCAGATGGAAGAATTAAAGTGTTGATTAAACAAATATTTGAATGCCAAGCGTCTGGATTCCCGCCTACGCGGGAATGACGGGATTTAAACATTTTCAGACGGCCTGAGACCTTTGCAAAGACCTCAATTTCTGAAAACCAAAAAGATACCCGGGTCAAGACCGAGTATGACGTATGTGCGTTTCTTAAACTGATCGGCTATACGGCAAAGGCCGTCTGAAAATTTTCAGACGGCCTTTTGTCAAAAACAAATTTAAAACGTTTAAACCGCTTTAAATCGAGGCGTTTACAAACGCAACCAGTTGGCCTTTGGCCAGCGCACCCACTTTGGTGGCAACATTTTGGCCGTTTTTAAACACCATCAGCGTGGGGATGCCGCGCACGCCGAATTGCGACGGGGTTTGCTCGTTTTCGTCGATGTTGATTTTCACCACTTTCAGACGGCCTTCGAATTCGGCGGCCACTTCGTCGAGAATCGGTGCAATCATTTTGCAGGGGCCGCACCACGGCGCCCAAAAGTCCAGCAATACGGGCACGTCGGATTTCAATACGTCTTGCTCGAAGCTCGCATCGGTAGCGTGTACGATTAAGTTGCTGCTCATAGTGTGTTCCTCTTTACGGTGAATGAAGGTTCATTCGGTTAATTAACGTGGTGTAGCATATGGCCTGAACGGCAAAATTTCAAGAGCCTGCGTGCGCCAATAGTTTTTGTGTATAGTCGGCATCGGGTTTGGCAAACACTTCCTCCAACACACCCTGCTCCACCACCTGCCCGTCTTTGAGCACCATCACGCGGTGCGACAGGGCGCGTATCACGGCCAGATCGTGGCTGATGATTATCAGGCTCAAGCCGTGCCGCCGCTGCAAACCGGCCAATAATTCAAGAATCTGCTGCTGCCACTGCACATCGAGCGCGCTGGTCGGCTCGTCGAGCACCAACACCTGCGGCCGCACGATGATGGCGCGCGCAATCGCCAGCCGCTGCCGCTGCCCGCCGGAAAATGCGTGCGGATAGCGTTCGAGAATGTCGTCGGGCAAACCCACCTGCTGCAACACTTCCACCACACGGCGGCGCATTTCGGCATTATCCGTGTCGGGCGCATGCACGCTTAAGGCTTCCGAAACGATTTCAAACACGTTCATGCGCGGGTTGAACGCGCCGAACGGGTCTTGAAACACCATCTGCACGGCTTTGCGCGATTGGTTGTTCCATGTTTCGCCGTTGATTTTCAGACGGCCCTCTCTTTCCATTAAGTGCATCACGGCTTTGGCCAGCGTGGTTTTGCCGCTGCCGCTCTCACCGATCACACCCAGCGTTTCGCCTGCCTTCAAATCAAACGACACGGGCGCCAGCAGGGTTTTGTGCCGCTTTTTAAACCAGCCCGCGCGCTCGGGAACGGCCACGCTGATGTTTTCGGCTTCCAACACCGTCGGCGCGCCGGCCGGCAGCGTTTGAACCTGCCGCACCGCACCTGCGTTAAGCAGCATTTTGGTGTATTCGTGCTGCGGGTTGGCGAACACTTCCGCGGCCGCCCCCTGCTCGACAATCCGCCCATGGCGCATCACTGCCACGTCGTCGGCAAAGCGGCGCACCAGGTTCAAATCGTGGCTGATGTAAACCAGCGTCATGTTATGGGCGGCCTGCAAGCGCGAGAGCAAATCGAGAATCTGCGCCTGCACCGCCACATCGAGCGCGGTGGTCGGCTCGTCGGCAATCAAAAGCTTAGGCCCGGCTGCTACCGCCATCGCAATCATCGCCCGCTGCCGCTGCCCGCCCGAAAGCTGAAACGGGTAGGCAGAGGCTTTTTCTTCGGGATGCTGTATGCCTGTTTCGGCCAGCAGCGCCACCGCCCGCGCCCATGCCTGTTTGGCGTTCAAACCCAGATGCAGCGACAGCACTTCGGCAATCTGTTTGCCCACGCGCATCACCGGGTTGAGCGCCGTCATCGGCTCTTGGAACACCATGCCGATTTCTTTGCCGCGCAATTTCTGCAATTGGCGCGGGCTTTTATCGAGCAGGTTTTCGCCGTTGAAATTCAGACGGCCTGTTAACGACACGGCGGGGTTCAGCCGCATGATGCCCTGCGCCAGCACGGTTTTGCCGCTGCCGCTTTCCCCCACCAGCGCCAGCTTGCGCCCCTCGCGAACCGCCAGATTGATGCCGTGCAGCACTTGGCGGCCGGGGAAAAACGCATTCAGGTTGTCGATTTCGAGAATTGGGTTCATAAGTATTATTTTTTCAGACGGCCGTTTGTGCCGGATATAGTGAATCCACTGAATTTCCATTACAGCGTTGCTGCGCCTTGCCGTACTATCTGTACTGTCTGCGGCTTGCTGCCTTGTACTGAAAATTAATTGGATTCACTATAGGTTTCAAGTGTTATTTGCCGGAAAAAGCCGGGCTGTCCAAAGGGCTATTTCAAAAAAGCCGCCGCTACCGCCACCACCGTCATCGCAAACAGAATCTTGCGCAAAACGTCGGGCGAGAGTTTCAGTGCAATCTTCACGCCTATCATCGAGCCGGCGGCATTGCCTGCCGCCAACACCAGGCCGACGTCCCACCAAATCTGCCCTCTGGCGATGAACACGGCCAGCGCCACCACGGTAAACGCCAGCGTGCACACAAGTTTCAACGCATTGGCGCGCAGCAGGTTGTAGTGCAGCAAGCCGGCCAAAACGGGCAGCAGCAAAAACGCGGTGCTGGCCTGCACGAAGCCGCCGTAGATGCCGACTGCAAACAGCAACGCCGACGCTCCGCGCGTTTCGGCCACTTTTTTCTCTTGCGCGTTTTTGGGCGGCAGCAACAATTGCGGCTTGAGAAAGGTTAAGGTAGCCACGCCGAGAATGCAGGCCAGCAGCGCCGGCTTCAAAATTTCATTGGGCAGCACCGAAGCCAACACCGAGCCGGCCAGCCCGCCCGCAACCATCGGCAGCAAAATCCCGCGCAAATCGTGGGTGGGCAGCGCGCCCGCTTTTCTGAAGCCGCGGATACCGGCCAACGATTGGAAAAATATGCCGACGCGGTTGCTGCCGTTGGCGATATCGGGCGGCAAGCCGAACGCCATCAGCAAAGGCAGAATCAGGTTGGAACCGCCGCCAGCCAAAATATTGATGATGCTGGCCACGATGCCCAACGCAGCAACAGCCAGATAGTGCCACAGGGTTAAATCCATATTGCAAACTTTTAAAATCCAAATAATTACCCGAAGTTTATCTGCCGCCATCCGCCTTGAAAGTCTGCCGCGCCATCCTGAGGCCTTTGCATAATTGGTTTGGGCCGGGCTTGACCCGGATATTCCGCCTTACCGGTATTGGCTGGAAAACAAAAGATGCCCGGGCCAAGCCCGAGCATAACGCGGGTATTTTAGGGCGTGTCGGAATAACCCGCAAAAATCCCGCCTGTTGTTAAAACTTTTCAGACGGCCTTACCCGTTATTGGTGATTACCCGATCCAAACCGCACCCGCGCCATCAGGCATATTCTTGAAACACCGAGCGCACGCGCGCCAAGTCTTCGGCGGTGTCCACCCCTGCGGCGGGCGCGGTTTCGGTGATTTCCACCGCAATCGGATAGCCGTGCCACAACACGCGCAACTGCTCCAGCGATTCGTCGGTTTCGTGCGGCGACACGGCCAGGCCGGCGTATTGCTGCAAAAAGCCGGCGCGGTAGGCATAAATGCCGATATGGCGCAAAGGGGAAAAGCCCGCAGGCAGGGCTTGGGAGGAAGCGGCCATCGCATCGCGCGGATAGGGAACCGGCGCGCGGCTGAAATATAACGCGTTGCCGGCGGCGTTCAACACCACTTTCACGCAGTTGGGGTTGAGAAATTCGGCCAAATCGCGAATGGGATGCGCAGCGGTGGCCATCGGCACTTGGTTTTCCACCAACAACGCGGCGGTGCGGTCGATTAACTGCGGGTTAATCAGCGGCTCGTCGCCCTGCACGTTCACCACTACGGTATCCGGCGGCAGGCCGAGCTTGGCGGCGGCTTCGGCCAAACGGGTGGTGCCGCTTTCGTGTGTGGCGGCGGTCATCACGCTGGCGATGCCGTGCGTTTGGCAGGCGGCTTCGATGTCGGCATGGTCGGTAGCCACAATCACGCGTTCGGCGGCACTTTTGGCCGCCTGCTCCGCCACGCGCACCACCATGGGCTTGCCGTGGATGTCGGCCAGCGCTTTTTCGGGCAGGCGCGACGACGACAGCCGTGCGGGAATCAAAACGGTAAACGCGCTCATGCGTGCAGCTCTTCTTCGGTTAGCTCGCGGGCTTCGTTTTCGAGCATGAAAGGAATGCCGTCTTTAATCGGATAGGCAAGTTTGCTCTGGCGGCACCACAATTCCTGCTTGTCTTGTTTGTATTCCAAGCTGCCTTTGCATACGGGGCACACGAGAATATCTAGAAATTTCTTTTCCATAGCGGGGTCGGCTTTCCTGTTTATTGGCAAGTGTTTTTGCCGCAAACGGCCTGATTGATTTCGCGCTGCATTTTCGCGCCGTTTTTCTGCTGGAACGCCTGCATTTTCGACTGCATCACGTTCATCATCGGGGTCATGGTCGCTTCGAGGTATTGAGGCATTTTGGCGGTGATCGAGCGGCCTACGGGAGAGCCGTAAAACGCAATCATCGCATCCACTTCTTCCTGCGTGTAAACTTTCTGCACGCCTTCCACCGCCACACGGCGGATTTCGGCACGGGTGCTTTTCTCGCCTACTTCGCGCATATAGTCGCTCATATAACGGTTGATGATGCTTTGCACTTTTTGGCGTTTATCTGCCGGAACATCGGGCATAGACTGCTGCACCGACGCAGCGGCGGCGGCCGGCATGGCCTTGGCGGTGTCGTCCATCATTTTGTCGAAATTCTGCACGTCAAACAGTTTTTCTACCGAAGCCTTGCTGGCAGGCGCGGCTTGAGCCAAACCTGCCGCCACACACAATACCGCCGCACACATCAATCGGGTTTTCATGTTTATCATCCTTTTTTCCAGTTCAAATCTTCAGACGGCCTGCAACAAAAGCCGCCAAATCCGGCTCGATTATCGCACAAACAGGCAGCACCCACACGTTTTCCCACCGGCCGTCTGAAAGTTTTACCACATCTTTTTCGGTAACCAGCACCACATCCGCCTGCGGCAGATCGGCGGCAGACAAAGCGGCATGGTCGGGCAGCGCGCGCGTTTCGGCCAATGCGATACCCAGGCCGCGCAGGGTGTTGAAAAAGCGTTCGGGCTTGGCAATGCCCGCCACCGCCGCCACACGCAGATGTTTCAGACGGCCTGTATCCAGATATTCGCCCGGGCGGTTGAAGCGGTAGATTTTTCCTGCCTGCAAGCGGCTGTAAAATATGTTTTCATGCAGGTGCGCCGCCTCTTCCCTGCCCGTGCTGCCGCTCAACACCACCGCATCCGCCGTTTGCAGGCGGCCCAAAGGCTCGCGCAGGCCGCCGTTGGGCAACAGATCCAAACTGCGCCGGCCCGCATCGGCGGCGGGAAACACCACGATTTCCAAATCGCGCTGCAAAGCATAATGTTGCAGGCCGTCGTCGGTAATAATCAGTTGGATGTCGGGGTGCGCCGCCAGCAGCGCCCTGCCCGCTTGCGCCCGGCTGCTGCCAACCGCAACGGGTGCGCCGGTTTGGCGGTGGAGCAGCAAAGGTTCGTCGCCCGCTTCCGCCGCCGTGCTGCCGGGTTGCAACACATAAACACCACTACCCGCGCGCCCGTAGCCGCGGCTGATAATGCCCGCCTTGATGCCGCGCGCCTGCAAGCCTTTTACCAGCGCCGACACCACCGGCGTTTTACCCGCCCCACCTGCGTGGATATTGCCCACCACCGCCACCGGCACGGGCAGTTTTTCGCTTTTCAGACGGCCCGCCGAATATAACCGCCTGCGTATGGCCGAGGCCGTCTGAAACAGGCGCGAAAAAGGCCACAGCAGCACGCTCAAAACCGGATTGGGCTGCTGCCAGTGGCGTTCGATGATTTGATGGAGTTTGGGCATTCAAACGGCCTTGTTGAATATATTTGAAAGACAAATATGCCGCTATAACGGTAAATGATTTTGCCGGTTTCTCTAAATAACCTGCATTTCAAGACACCATAACCTGCATTTTAAGACACCGCACCACCAGCCGAAACTGTTTTACCGCATACGGCTTGGGCAATTTTTTCAGTATATTCCGTTTTGCCCCACTCGCCCGGTTCGGGGATGCCGTTGCGGGTTGTGCGGATATTGGCCTGTAGGCGTTTTTGGCAGTCAACCAGCACGGGCCAGGTGTGGGCGCTCATGCGCCGTTCGAAAAAATACAGGTTGGCCTGTATGATATTTTTATCGTCGTTAACCGCCAGCAGTTTGCCGGTGTCCACTGCCACAAAGCGCAATATTTGCGGTTTGTAGTAGCTCCAGGGTTTGTAGGGAGCGGTTTCTTTTATTTCAGCCACCACAACCGTGCCTTGCGGCAGCAACGAGCGGGTGTGGCCGTACCATGTGTATTCGCTGTATATCTGAAACAGCAGCATACCCAAGCCTGCGCCGGCGGGCACCAGCCATTTCGGTAATTTTTTAAACAGAACACGCAGGCCTAATACGATGCCGGCGGCGCCCAAGCCTGCGAAAACTGTGGCAATGAGTTCCCAAATCATGATGTGCTCTCTAATTCGGCGGGATATTCCGCCCGGTATTTTTAATCTTGGCGGCCATACAAAAGCCCCGCCTGAAAATGTTTCGATATTATATAGTGAAAAAACTTTATTTCTGCTCCAGTGTTGCTGCGCCTTGTGCGGGAACGGGTTTCCTCGCCATATCAGGAAAAATTCGGGCTTCCCGAAAGAAGCCCGATAAAGCGAGATTTAGTGGTCGATGGCCTGTCCGGCACCGCGCGGATAGCGAACGCTTTCCACCAAATCCTGTACGTCTTGCGGCGGCGCTTTGCCTGCGGAAGAAACCACAAACGCCACGACAAAGTTGAGAATCGCACCTACCGCACCGAACGACAAGGGTGAAATACCGAACAACCAGTTGGCTTCCACATTTTCAAAGTTGTTGGTGCCGGGGATAAAGAACCAGCCCATATACAGGAAGATATATACGCAGGTGGAAATCAAGCCTACCAGCATACCGGCGGTTGCGCCCGCGCTGTTGATGCGTTTCGAGAAAATACCCATCATCAAGGCGGGGAAGATAGAAGCGGCTGCAATACCGAATGCCAGCGCCACCACTTGTGCGGCAAATCCGGGCGGGTTGATGCCCAACCAGGTGGCCACCACAATCGCCAGCGTCATGGATACGCGGGCTGCCATCAGTTCGCCTTTTTCCGAAATATCGGGTTTGAGGGTTTTCTTAATCAGGTCGTGCGACACGGCTGAAGAAATTGCCAACAGCAAGCCTGCTGCGGTGGAAAGTGCAGCCGCCAAACCGCCCGCTGCAATCAGGCCGACAACCCAACCCGGCAGGTTGGCGATTTCAGGGTTGGCCAATACCAGAATGTCGTTATTCACGGTCAGCTCGTTACCCTGCCAGCCGCGCTCTGAAGCAGTGGCTTCAAAAGTTGCGGATTTGTCGTTGTAGTATTGGATATGGCCGTCGCTGTTTTTATCCTCAAACTTCAGCAAACCGGTGGTTTCCCAGTTTTTCATCCATTCGGGGCGGGCTTCGTAGCTCAGGGGCTGCTCTTTCACGCCGTTCGGATACACGGTATTGATCAAATTGATGCGGGCCATCGAGCCTACTGCGGGAGCGGTAGTATAAAGCAACGCGATAAACACCAACGCCCAACCGGCAGACGAACGCGCATCGGATACTTTCGGCACGGTAAAGAAACGGATAATCACGTGCGGCAAACCGGCGGTACCTATCATCAGCGACAAAGTGAACAGGAACATATTCAATTTATTGGGCACATCTGCGGTATAGGCCGCAAAGCCCAAATCGGTTACCAGCAAATCGAGTTTTTGCAGCAGCGGCACACCCGAAGCGGTGTCTGTGCCGAACAAACCCAACGGCGGAATCGGATTACCGGTTAAATTGAAAGAGATGAATACCGCAGGAATGGTATAGGCAATAATCAACACCACATATTGCGCAACCTGCGTATAAGTAATCCCTTTCATACCACCCAACACGGCGTAAAACAACACCACCACTGCGGCAATCAAAAGGCCGGTTGTGTTGCTTACTTCCAAGAAGCGGGAAAACGCTACACCGGCGCCGGTCATCTGGCCGATAACGTAAGTGGTCGAAGCAATCAGCAAACATGCAACGGCCACCAAACGGGCGGTGCGGCTGTAGAAGCGGTCGCCGATAAAATCGGGCACGGTAAATTTGCCGAATTTACGCAGATAAGGAGCCAGCAGCAGGGCAAGCAGCACATAACCGCCCGTCCAGCCCATCAGGTAGGCCGAAGCGCCGTAACCGGTCATCGCCAGCAAACCTGCCATCGAAATAAACGAAGCCGCGCTCATCCAGTCGGCCGCGGTTGCCATGCCGTTTAACACGGGATGCACGCCGCCGCCGGCAACGTAGAACTCTTTGGTCGAGCCGGCGCGCGCCCAAATCGCAATACCGAAATACAACGCAAAAGACGCACCCACGAAAATCAGGTTAATCACAAATTGGCTCATGGTCTCACTCCTCGTGTACGCCGTATTCTTCGTCGAGCTTATTCATTCTCCACGAATAAAAGAAAATAATGGCGATGAAGGTGAGAATAGAGCCTTGCTGGCCGAACCAGAAGCCCAAATCCGAACCGCCTATCTGAATGCCTGCCAATGCGGGGCGCAATATAATGGCAAACCCGTAAGAACATATAGCCCAAACAATCAGGCAGGTCATAATAATGCGGACGTTCGCTTTCCAGTAACCGGCGGCATCATGTTTATCGGTGGACATGATTGTTTCCTCCTTGCTTTTTTCAGATTTCTTCTTAGATAAAGAGCCGATATGACGAAAAATGCTTAAATTTTCGGGCAACATCAGCTATTTGAAACAAACCACAAGTTGTTACTCCATGTAGTTTCAGGTGCAGAATAGCATAGATCAAACCCATTGCAATACACTTCTTTACAAATCCTTCATTTTTTATATTAATTTATTGATTTTTAAATAAATAATATATATTAAAATCATTAATTTATTAAGAATAAATAAAAAAGCATAAGCAAAATTTATCAAATCCAAAAATAAATTCGATATTCAGATACAACATCTTGATTTAAAAAAATAATAAAATTACATAAAAATTACAAAACACAACAACCGGCATGATGCGGCACTTCCGGCATAATATTGCGTAAAAGGCCGTCTGAAATATTTTCAGACGGCCTTTTACGTGTGGATTCCAACGGTGTTTACTTACCCTGCTTCGGCAAGATAAAACGCATTCGCAAACCGTTGGGGCGTATGTTTTCGGCTATGATTTTACCGCAGTGCTGATGGATAACGTGCTGGGTAATCGCCAAGCCCAAACCGGTGCCCGGTTTGTGTGCGCTGCTGTCGGCACGGTAAAACGCAGTAAAAATATGCGGCAGCTGCATTTCGTCTACGCCCGGGCCGTTATCGGTAACGTCCACCAACCAGTTTTTGGCATCTTGATGCAAAAACACCTTAATCGTGCTGCCTTCGGGGCTGTAGGCCATGGCATTGCGGATAACGTTGTCGAAAGCGCGGTAGAGAAAACCCTCATTGGCATGCAACTGCGCGGTTTCCGGCACTTTTTCGATTTCAAGCAATACTTTTTGGCCGTTTTGTTCTGCAACAGCCTGGCTATCTTCCACCAATTGCGTGAAAAACGGCACCAGTGCCAGATTGTCTTTTTCTAAAGACATATTCGATGTTTCCAAACGCGAAAGCGTCAGCAACTCGCCTACCAGCGTATCCATACGGGTCAGCTCGCCCTCCAAGCGCTTCAAATACTGCTCCTGCTTTTGCGGCTGCGACTGAATCAGGCCGACAATCGCCTGCATACGCGCAAGCGGCGAGCGCATTTCATGGGAAACGTGGTGCAGCAAGTGGCGTTCTTTGGCAACCAGTTTCTGCAATTGGGCCGCCATTTTGTCGAACTGGCCGGCAAGTTGCGAAAGCTCGTCGTCGCGGTCGTCCATCTGCTGGGCAATACGGGTTTCCAAATCGCCCGCAGCCAAGCGGTTCATGCCGAACCCCAACACACGGATGGGTTTGATGATGTTGTTGGTGAGAATATAGGCCAACAGCAAACCTACCAAAATGATAAACGAAAGAATGATAAATTCGTGCCAAATCGGTTTCAGATGCAGGCCGGGTATGAACAGCGGGCTGGGCAGGCGCTGGATTTGCTGGTTGTCCCAGTTGCGGATAAAAAACAGATATTCTTCGCCCCAACGGTCAAACTCGATGCGTGCCAATTCCGAATTGGGGTTGTCGATGGCAAATTTGCGCGCCTCTTTAATCATTTTTTCTTCTACCTGGCGGTTCAGAATATCTTTTTCTTCGTCGCCGGTAATCACAAACACATTGTGCGCAACGGGGTTTTCTTTCCACTCGTTCAGAATTTCGCGCGCCCCCTGTTCTCCGCGCACTTTGAATGCGGAAACAATGCTGCCCATCAGGGTGGTTTCAATGGTGCGCCGTTGTTGGAATTGGTTTTCGGCTATGGTGTTCTGAACCAGCCAGAACGAAAAACTCGCCACGAATATGGCGCAGATGATTACTGCGCAAAACGTGGCGAATATGCGTTGAAACAGTTTCATTTAGCTGTTTATCTTTTCATCAGTTTTTCACAAACAGGTAACCCAAGCCGCGCACGGTTTGAATCAGGGAGGCGTCGCCCAATTTGTGGCGGATGCTGGAAATGTGCACGTCGATACTGCGGTCGAACTTGGCCAGTTTGCGGTCGAGCGCTTCAACCGACAGGGTTTCTTTGCTCACCACTTGGCCGGCGTGGCGCATCAGCACTTCGAGCAGGTTGAATTCGGTGCTGGTCAGCTCCAGCGGCGTGTCTTTGATTGTTGCCTGCCGCTTGGCCGGATACAGCACGACATCACTCACCGAAATGCTGTTGGGGCTGCTGGTCTGTTCGCCCGATTGCTGTGCGCGGCGCAGAATGGCGTTGATGCGGGCCAACAGTTCGCGCGGGGTGCAGGGCTTGGGCACATAATCGTCGGCACCCATTTCCAAACCGATGATACGGTCGATATCGTCGCCCTTGGCGGTTAACATAATCACGGGAACGGTGCTTTGGTTGCGCACGTTTTTCAAAACGTCCAAACCGTTCATTTTCGGCATCATAGAGTCCAACACGACAACATCGTATTGGCCGGATAAAATTTCCTGCACGCCGGCTTCGCCGTCGGGCACGCTGTGTACGCTCAAACCTTCGGCCGTTAGGTATTCGGTTAACAGCTCGGTTAACAAAGCATCATCATCTACCAATAATACGCGACTCATGGTCTGTCCTTTATATGGTTGCTGTGGCAGCCGCCTGCTCGGGCGGCCGTTGGATATGCTGCGAATCTTAACATGCAAATCGCCTTTGTTGATAGCGTGTGTTTCTATGCTTTTGCGCTTTTTTGCAATGCGGCCGACGGCCTTTACATTTCAGACGGCCTGTTTACAGAGCAGTAAATTTTTAAATATCACATTGTTTTTCTTTAGGATATTTTTCATTAAATTCTTTACAGGCTGCTTTGATCTGCGCTTCCAGCGGCATCAGGATGCCGTTGCTGCGTATCTTTTCCGCATAATGCGGCATCATAAACGGATAATAAAGATAAACTTTGCGCAGCCATTCGCGCGCTTCAGCCTCTTTGCCCATACGGTAGCTGTACAGCCCCGCCTGATAAGCGTTGGAATACGGGCGGAACAGCAGGGCTTCGGATGCGGCTTCTTCCGCCCACGGCTGCAAAACTTCGTCGGCCGGGTTGGCACGGCGGATCAGCGACAATTGGGCGTAATAACGCAGCATGGGTTCGGTTTCGGCAATCCGGTTCAGGCCGTTGATTTTTTCTGCCGCCTGCGCCACGGTTTCGCCTTTGGGCTGGCGGTCGAAGGCCGTCAGATCGGTGTAAACGAAGCCCAGGCGGACGATGCCCACCAACAAAAACACTGCCAGCACCGCGCCGCCGATATTGTGTCTTTTAACCGATTGCAGGCCGTCTGAAACATCGCTTTCGCGCGCGGGCGACAAGCTCATCATTAAGGCGAACGGGGTGAGGAAATAAATATACCAGAGTGGGTATTCCAGCATACTGTGGCAAAGCGATACGGTCATCATCGCCAGCAGCAGCAGCGAAGCAGCGTTTGCAGGCCGCTTTACCATACGCCACACAACCGCCGCAAACCCGAGCGCCACGGCCAGCGTTCCAAGCAAACCCGTTTCGGCCAGCAATTGGAAAAACAGGTTGTGCGAATGGGTAAACAGCACGTTCAGATGATTGGGCGTAAACTGCCCCGTTTCGGCATGTGCCAAAAAACCTTGCAGCGCATAACTGCCCCAACCGCGCCCCCATAACGGCGCCGACAAAAACACCGCCCAAGCCTTACGCCACTCCACCTCGCGGGCGGAACCACCGAAACTGCTGCCTTCGACACGCTCCAGCGCCGTGTCGTATTGCACGCCCGAAAACAAATCGAGCAGCGGGCTGATGCCGAACTGCACCGCCACCGTCATCACCAGCGTGAACAGCATCACCAACACGATGCGGTTGGCTTCGCGCCCTGCCAATATCCGCCAAAACGGCAGCAGCAGCCCCACACCGATAACATAAGTGAAAATCGTGCGCGAGTTCACCAAACCCAAAGCCGAGGTTAGCACCAACACCGCCAGAAAACCCAGCCAGCCGGGTATTCTGCGCTGCGCCCACAGATAAGACGCCGCCAGCGTGCCCCACATCAGATAATGCCCCAAATGGTTGCGCTGCCCGAGCTGGCCGCTGATTTCGCGCACGCCCCGGTAGGCCACTATGCCGTGGAACATTTCCGCCGATGCCCAGCCGGTAAACTGCAACAGCACCACCGCCGCCTGCACCAGCGCACCGCCGAACAAAACCCACGCCAACACCGACACCACCCGCTCTTGGCCGAATGCGGCCACCCAGCCCCGGCAGGCCCATGCCGCCAGCGCCAGAATCACAAACGATGCCGTTACCATGTCGTTCATGCCCGGGTAAAGCAACCCCATCACCCGCGCCTGTAACCACCAAAACGCCGCCAGCGCCAGAAAATACACGCCCGCCGCCGGCACTTTCACGTTCAAACGGCCCGACAATGCCGTTAACAGCAGCAACATCACCGCACCGGCCAGCGAGCCGGCTTCGAGATAGAAGCTCGACAGCGGCCCCACGCGGTAAAGCGACACAAACGGCGCCACGCAAATCCAAACAAAGCAAAACCACAACGGCCACAAACGCATGGTCCACACCGTTTCGCGGCCGTCTGAAAACGAAATCTCTCTAAACATTCCCAACCGCCTTACGCTGTTGTTTCACATAAGCCAAACAGGCAACGAAGAACGCTGCCGAACACAGCAGCGCCGCCCCCGCACAGGCGCGGCTGGCTGCCGAAGCATCAAACAGGCGCACCACCGCTTCGGCAAAATACGGCAAAACCAGCAGGCTGCTGTATTGAAAAGTATAAACCCTGCCCTTGAGAATACCGGCCAGCGGCAGGCACAAAGGCAGTGCCTTCACCGCCAGCCAAGAGCCGCCCGGCCGCAGCGGCGCCAGCCACAATTCCCAGGCAAGGCTGATAAAAACCAGCGCCAGCAGGCTGGCCACGGCCAACTTATGCGGCCAACTTTTACCGGCGGCGGATTGTTGTGCATTCATTATTTTAGTTTCCAACATCATTCGGCGTTCCAGTCGGGCCGTCTGAAAAATTCGTGGCTTGAAACCTTTGCAAAATTAAAACCCATCACAAAAAGTTTATTTACCGTTATTAGCTTCGCAAGTCCGCTGCGCCCCCGCGCAGGCGGGAATGACGAAAAACAGCGTTTCAGACGGCCTTAAGAAGTTTTGCAAAGGTCCCGGTTCGTTTGATTTTCAGACGGCCTAATCAGATTAGTTTGCTTTCGGGCAGAAAAATTCCCGCCTGCCCAAAAACCTTATGTTTTTAGTTTTATGTCATAAACAAAACACGATAAACCAAACCGCCTGAAAACTTTTCAGACGGCCCCAAACACATCAATCGGCGGCGGTTTCCGCTTCCTGCCGCAACTGCACGGGTTTCACAAAGCGGCAGAACCACAATCCCGCCTCATAAAGCAGAATCAGCGGCACAGCCAGCAACACCTGCGAAATCACGTCGGGCGGCGTAATCACGGCGGCCACCACAAACGCCCCCACAATCACATACGGGCGGACGGCTTTCAATTGCGTAACCGACACCACGCCCATACGGTTGAGCAAAACCACCACCACCGGCACTTCAAACGTAGTGCCGAACGCCACAAACATCCCCAACACAAAAGAAAGGTATTTGTCGATATCGGTGGCCATGCTCACGCCCAACGGCGTTACGCCCGCCAAAAATTTAAACACCACCGGAAACACCAGAAAATAAGCGAACGCCATGCCGCCGAAAAACAGCACCACGCTGGAAAACACCAGCGGCATCACCAGCCGCTTTTCGTTTTGATAAAGCGCGGGCGCCACAAACGCCCACACCTGATAGAGCGTGTGCGGCAGCGTCAGCAGAAACGCCGCCATCAGCGTTACTTTCACCGGCACGAAAAACGGCGCAATCACATCGGTGGCAATCATACTGGTGTTGGCCGGCAGCGTGGCCATCAGCGGCTGCGCCACAAAGGTATAGAGCTTCTGCGCAAACGGCATCAGGCCGAAGAAGCACAGCAACATCACTGCGGCAATCCACATCAGGCGGCGGCGCAGTTCGATCAGATGCTCAACCAGCGGTTGGGTGGGTTGTTCGATTTCAGACACCGTTCACTCACTTCTTGCGCACGCGCAACTGCGGTTTGGGGCGGTGGCGCGGGCGCATATCGCGTTTGCGCCGCATCGCCTGTTTATGCAGAGAGGCCGTCTGAAAACCGCCGCCGACAGATGCGGGGTTTTCAGACGGCGTTAGATAAGATGCCCAGGCCGCTTTCCGCCCCGCTTCGGGCGAATCCGCACCGGCCAGCGGCCTGCCGTGTTCGTCCACGCCGAAATCGGCGGGCGTGCGCTGTTCGGGCACGCGCTCCCACGGTTTGAGGCCGCTCGAAATCCCGTTCAGGCTGCTTTGCGCGCTGTCGCCCACGCTGCCGATTTCGGTGCGGATATTTTCGGCGGCCGATTCGAATTCCTGCTTGGCTTTGCGCAGCTCTTCCATTTCCACCTGCGCGCTCAATTCCTGCTTCACGCTGCCGACCATGCGCTGAACGCGGCCGACCAGATTGCCCGCCATGCGCGCGGCCTTGGGCAGCCGCTCGGGGCCGAGCACCACCAACGCCACCGCACCGATCAGCAAAAGCTCGCTAAAGCCGAAGTCAAACATGGTTTAGGCCGATTTGTTGTCGTCTTTTTGATGCTCGATCACATCGTCTTTTTTGGCTTGGCCGGCTTCGTTGCCCTCGTTCAGGCCCTGTTTGAAATCGTGTACCGCGCCGCCCAAATCTTTGCCGACATTGCGCAGTTTTTTGGTGCCGAACACCAAAACCACGATCACCAGCACAATCACCCAGTGCCAAATAGAAAAGCTGCCCATTGTTAATCCTTTAATTTCAATTGCTTCAATAATGTTTCAGACGGCCCCGCGCGCTTTAGGCAGGCCGCCCCAAAATATGGATATGCAGGTGGAACACTTCCTGCCCGCCGCCTTTGCCGGTGTTGACCTGGGTTTTGAAACCGTTGGTCAAACCTGCCGCTTCGGCGATTTGCGGCACTTTCATCATCATTCTGCCCAACAGCGCCTCATGCTCCGGCTGCGCGTGTGCCAGCGAATCGAAATGCACTTTCGGAATCAGCAGCAAATGCACGGGGGCGGCGGGATTGATATCTTTGAAGCACAACATTTCGCCGTCTTCATACACCACCGATGCGGGGATTTCTTTGGCGGCGATTTTGCAGAAAATACAGTCTGTCATCAGAGATACTCCAATTATTTTTGAAAGAATTACAGGCCGTCTGAAAACAGACTTTCAGACGGCCTGCATCTCACAAGAATACGGATTGTAATACAGTTTCAACACCCGAAGCTATTTTTAAACCGCCGCGCGGCGTTAGCTTTCCTGCCGCGCGCCTTTCTCCGCCAGCCCCGACAGGCCCTGCCGGCGCGCCAGCTCGTTAACCACATCCTCCACCCGCAGGCCGTGGTGCGCCAACAGCACCTGCGTGTGAAACCACAAATCGGCCACTTCATACACCAAATGCTCGCCTCCGCCGTCTTTCGAGGCCATCAGCACTTCGCCCGCCTCTTCGATCACTTTTTTCAGGATTTTGTCGCCGCCTTTGTGCAGAAGCTGGGCAACATAAGATGTTTCGGGGTTTTGCCCCTTGCGCGAATCAATCACGTTTTGGATTTCAATCAGCACTTGCTCGGTCATTTCTCTCTTCCGTTTCAAGGAAAATATTGATGTTTCAGACGGCCTCAACCGTGCGGTTTGCCGTAAATTTCCGTTTCGCTTTTCAGCACCGCATCCGCCGTTTGCCATGCACCGTCGCGCCACACGCGATAGAAGCAGCTTTCGCGACCGGTGTGGCAGGCAATGCCGCCCGCCTGTTCGATCAGCATCACCACCGCATCGCCGTCGCAGTCTAACCTAAGTTCGCAAACTTTTTGTGTATGCCCCGATTCTTCGCCTTTCATCCACTGTTTTTTGCGCGAACGGCTGTAATAATGGGCAAAACCCGTTTCGGCGGTTTTTTGCAGGGCTTCGGCGTTCATCCACGCCACCATCAGCACGCGCAGGGTTTGCGCGTCTTGCGCGATGGTGCAAACCAAACCGTTGGCGTCGAATTTCACGCCCTCCAATAATGCTTGCGACATAGTTTATGTTCCTTCCGTTTTTCACAATATTTCAGAATTATTTTGCTTTTTCTCAGGCCGAGACCTTTGCAAAACTGCCTTCAGGCCGTCTGAAAAACTACGCCCTCGCCCGCACATCAAACGCATGGCGCAGCCCCTCGCCTATCATCACCAACAGCAGCAGCATCACCGTTAGCGCGCCCACGGCGGATAAGCCTATCCACCAGGCGTCGAGATTGTCTTTGCCCTGCGCCAAAAGTTCGCCCAAGCTGGCTTGCGAAGCGGGCACGCCCAAGCCTAAAAAGTCCAAACTGGTGAGCGCCAGCACCGCGCCGGAAATGCGGAACGGCAGAAACGCCAGCACGGGCGTGAGGCTGTTGGGCAGGATGTGCCGCCACATGATGCGGCCGTTGGAAACGCCCATGCTTTTGGCGGCCAAAACATAATCGGCCTGACGGTTTTTCAGAAACTCGGCGCGCACGTAATCCGAAAGCCCCATCCAGCCGAACAGCGACAGAATCACCAGCAGCACCAGCAGGCCGGGGTTGAAAAACGACGACAAAATAATCAGCAGGTAAAGCTCGGGCAGGCCGCCCCAGATTTCGAGAAAGCGCTGCATCAGCAAATCGACCCGTCCGCCGAAATAGCCCTGCACCGCGCCAGCCGCCACGCCGATCAGGGTGGTTACGGCGGTGAGCGCCAGCGCAAACAGCAGCGAGTCGCGAAAGCCGTACACCAGCCGCGCCAGCACATCGCGGCCGCGGTCGTCGGTGCCGAGCCAATGCCTTTCAGACGGCCCGGCCGGATCGGGCTGCGTGTCGAATTCGTTTAAGGTGTTGGCGGCATAGGGGTTGGGCAGATACACGGCATAATTGCCGCCGGTGGTGATGTTGCGGCGCACCAGCGGGTCGAAATAATCGGCCGGGGTGTCGAAGTCGCCGCCAAACTCGGTTTCGTTATAGGTGTTGGCCAGCGGAAAATAATAGCGGCCCTCGTATTTCACCCATAAGGGCTTGTCGTTGCTCCACACGGGCGCCAGCAGCGCCACGGCAAACAGCACCGAGAGCAGGCGCAACGCCAGCCAGCCGCGCTTGTGCTGTTTGAATGCCTGCCAGACTTGGGAAGAGAATATTTTCTGCATGGTGTGTTGGTATGGTTGCGATAGGCCGTCTGAAAGCGTTTCAGACGGCCTGCGGTTTATTTCTGCCCGCCGAAATGGATGCGCGGGTCAACCCAGGAATATGAAATATCCGACAGCAGTTTCGCCAGCAGCCCCATCAGGGTAAACACATACAGCGTGCCCATCACCACCGGATAATCGCGCTTCATCACCGCTTCGTAAGAAAGCAGCCCCAAGCCGTCGAGCGAAAACAGGGTTTCTATCAGCAGGCTGCCGGTGAAAAACGCGCCGATAAAGGCGGCGGGAAAACCGGTAACCAGCGGGATCATGGCGTTGCGGAAAACGTGTTTCCACAAAATCTGCCGCTCGGGCAGGCCTTTGGCGCGGGCGGTGTAAACATATTGGCGGCGGATTTCTTCGAGAAACACGTTTTTGGTGAGCACCGTCATCACCGCCAGATTGCCCGCCACCGAAGCGGTAACCGGCAGCGCCATATGCCAGAGATAGTCTTTGATTTTGGCCGCCGTGCCGAGCGTTTCCCAATCGTCGCCCACCAAACCGCCCTGCGGAAACCAGGCGAAAAAGCTGCCGCCGCCGAAAAATACCAGCAGCACCAAACCCAGCACGAACGGCGGCACGGTATAGCCGACCAACACCACCGCGCCCGACACAACGTCGAACCGCGAACCGTCGCGCACGGCTTTGGCAATGCCCAAGGGGATACAGATGAAATAAGTGAGAAAAAACGTCCACAAACCCAAGCTCATCGACACCGGCATTTTTTCTTTCACCAGCTCGAACACGGTTTGATGGTGGAAAAAACTCTCGCCCAAATCAAAACGCACGAAGCGGCCGACCATCTCGATAAAGCGCGTGAGCGGCGGTTTGTCGAAACCGTATAGGGCGTTGAGCGCAGCCATATCCTCCGCGCTCAGGCGGCCGCCGCTTTTGAGCATGCCGCCCGCCGCAGCCGTTTCGCCGCCCGCGCCGGTTTGGGTGAGCTGCTGCACCATTTGCTCCACTGGCCCGCCGGGCACGAATTGGATAACGGCAAACGTTACCGCCAGAATGCCCAACAGTGTGGGCACCAGCAGTAGCAAACGCTGGAAAATATAACGCCACATCGCGCGTCTCTTTATAAATAGAGCGGATTCAATTAATTTTCGATACAAGGCAGCAAGCCGAAGACAGTACAAGTAGTACGGCAAGGCGCAGCAACGCCGTAGCGAAATTTAAGTTAATCCGCTATAACGGTTTGGAAAA
Organism: Neisseria dentiae; assembly: GCF_014055005.1. NCBI lineage: Bacteria > Pseudomonadati > Pseudomonadota > Betaproteobacteria > Neisseriales > Neisseriaceae > Neisseria > Neisseria dentiae. The sequence continues at coordinate 1,298,369 of NZ_CP059570.1, forward strand.
TGCGGGCATCTTATCAAGATTAAGGCCGTCTGAAAACGGAAAACCGCAGCGCTTGAACACGCTGCGGCCGGATTCTGAAAACAAACGGTGCGAAAGCCGCAAGCCGTTATTTGCAGTTTACGCCTTGGATTTTCGGGCTGTCGCCGTTGCCCACCTTGAATACGCACTTGGTGGCGCTGCTGCCGGAAACGGTGAGGCTGCCGCCGGCCAGATTCAGGTTAACCGGCTCTTTCACCCCCATGCTCACGGCGGTGGCGGCGAGTTTCTGCACGTTGTCTTGAGTGTAAGGTGTGTTGTTAGAAGCTACTTTGATTTCTTTGGCCGCATAAGCATTGGCGCTAAGGGCAAGCGCGGCAACGGCAGACAAGGCAAAGAATTTGGTTTTGTTCATGGAAGTGTTTCCTTTGGATAATGGCGCGATACATACGCCGGTGTATGCAGAATAGGGGCAAACGGCGGCGGCGGCAAGCGGCGGGGTGTTTTTTACGCTGCTCTGTTGCAATCTGGTGCAGGTTTACATAAGTTTTCGGGATACCGCTTTCATTTTAAACAAAAATTTCAGACGGCCCGTTTATATTCGTAAAGGCCGTCTGAAAACAATTTTCAGGCAGAGGCTTTTGCAAAATTAAAAAACTATCACAAAAAATTTATTTCCCGTCATTTCCGCGCAGCGGACTTGCGAAGCTAATGACGAAATCCAAGCATTTCAGACGGCCTTAAGGTATTTTTGCAAAGGTCTCAGGCAATCAGAAGGTAAAGCCCGTTTCCAACTCTTCGTCGCCCACCAAATCCACCAGCAGCGCATACAGCGGCGCCAAGTCGTGATAGCGGCGCGAAGCACGGCGCAGGTAGTTTAAAAAGCGCGGGATTTCGGGGCGGTATTTGTCTTTGCCGTCGCGGTAGTAGAGGCGCGCGAAAATGCCCGCCACTTTCAGGTGGCGCTGCACGCCCATCCATTCGAACCAGCGGTAAAACTCGTCGAACTGCTCCGGCACGGGCAAACCGGCGGCGCGCGCCTTTTCCCAATAGCGGATTACCAAATCCAACACGAATTCTTCTTCCCACTCGATAAAGGCATCGCGCAGCAGCGACACCAAATCGTAAGCAATCGGGCCGTAGAGCGCGTCTTGAAAATCCAGCACGCCCGGGCGGCCTTCGGCCAGCATCAGGTTGCGGACGATATAGTCGCGGTGCACATACACCTGCGGCTGCGCCAACAGGGGCGGCAACAGCGTTTCAACCGTTTGGTTCCACCATTCGCGCTGCTTGAAATTCAGGGTTTTGCCCAACTCTTTGGCCACAAACCATTCGGGGAACAGGTTGATTTCGCGCAGCATCACCTCGCGGTCGTATTCGGGCAGCAGGCCGGGGCAGCTGTTTTTTTGCAAAACCACCAATTCGTCGATGGCTTCGAGCAGCAGCGCCTTATCGGCCGTTTCATTGCGCGCCTGCTGCATGGCCGTTAAAAAAGTGGTGCTGCCCAAATCGTTTAACACCATAAAGCCGAGTTTTTCGTCAACATGCAGAACCTGCGGCACGTTTATCATGTCAAATAATTTTTGCACTTTCAGATAAGGCGCCACGCTCATTTTATCGGGAGGGGCGTCCATGCAGACAACCGTGCCGCCGTCTGAAAAAGCGGCACGGAAATAACGTCGGAAATCCGCATCGGCGGCGGCAAAACTCAATTCAAAAATCCGGTTCGGGTAAACCGTTTCAAGCCAGTTTTTCAGTTCGGTTTGTCGTTGCATGATGGTTTTTTTGATTTTTCGGGTTAGAATAGCCGCTATTCTAACTGGCAAAACCGATTTAAGGTGAGACTTTGGCTCGTTTATTTTCATTAAAACCGGTGGTGGTCGCCCTGAGCGTAGGCTTCGGCGCGGCGGCTTCGGCACAGGCCGCCGACGGCTTGTCGCTGGGCAGCACCTGCCTGAACTGCATCCCCGAAAAACTGAAAAACACAGCGGCGGCACACGCCGTGCCCGAGATCAAACGCAGCGGCGGCGAGCCGCTGCCCGCCGACTACACCCGCGTAACCGCCGATTTGGTAAAAGGCCAAACCAACGTAAAAGTGCGTGCCGAAGGCGATGTGATTATCGAGCGAAACGACCAGATATTAAACGCGCAATGGGTGGATTACGACCAAACCGCCGGAACCGTTACCGCCGGTAACACCTTCGTGCTCTACCAAAACGGCACCACCGTTACCGGCGAAAACGTGCAATATAACCTGGCCGAACGCACCGGCACCGCACACAACACCCGTTTGGAAAGCGAGCAAAACGGCCGCCGCCTGCAAAGCGTGAGCGAATCGGCCGAAATGCAGGGCGACGGCCGCTACAAATTAATCAACACCAAATTCAACACCTGCGAACCCGGCGACGCAAGCTGGTATATCAAAGCCAAAAGCATCGAAGCCGACCAAAACACCGGCATCGGCGTGGCCAAAGGCGCTTCGCTGGTGTTCGGCGGCGTGCCGGTTCTCTACACGCCGTGGGCTGATTTTCCGCTTAACGGCAACCGCAAAAGCGGCCTTTTGGTGCCCACCGTCGGCCTCGGTTCAGACGGCCTCGAGCTGGATTTGCCCTATTATATGAACCTCGCGCCCAATTACGACGCCACCATCACCCCCGGCGTTATCGGCAGCCGCGGCGCGCGCATCGGCGGCCAGTTCCGCTACCTGCAACCGAAATACGCCGGCCAGGTTGAAGGCACTTGGATGCCCGACGACCGCAAAAGCGAACACAACAACCGCTACCAATTCAGGTTCAACCACAACCAGCAATTCACTTCGAAGCTCAGCGGCGGCATCGACTATAACCGCGTTTCCGACAACGACTACTACCGCGATTTCTACGGCCAAGACGACATCGCCGCCAACGTCAACCTCAACCGCCAAGTTTGGCTGAACTACAACGACACCCTGTGGGGCGGCGCGCTCAACGGCCACTTCACCGTGCAGAAATACCAAACGCTGGCCAACATCTACGGCTATAAAGACGAACCCTACGCCATCATGCCGCGCCTGCAAGGCACTTGGAGCAAAAACATCGGCAACGCACAGGTAGATTTGTTCGGCCAGTTCACGCGCTTCGACCACGACAGCAAACAATCGGGCAAACGCGTGGTTGTCAAACCCAGCGTAAAATGGGATTTCCACAACTCATGGGGCTATATCCGCCCGAAAATCGGCGTGCACTCGGCCTATTACGATTTGGAAGAATTCGGCAACACCCCTTCCCGCACCGCCAGCCTTACCCTGCCGGTTTTCAACGTTGACAGCGGCATGACCTTCGAGCGCAAAACCTCGTTTTTAGGCAGCGACTACATCCAAACGCTGGAACCGCGCCTGTTTTACAACTATATCCCCACCAAGTCGCAAAACGACCTGCCCAATTTCGACACCTCCGAAAACAGCTTCAGCTACGACCAGCTTTTCCGCGAAAACCTCTATTCGGGCAACGACCGCGTCAACTCGGCCAACAGCATTTCCACCGCCGTACAAACCCGCTTCCTCAACCCCCGCAACGGCGCAGAACTGTTCCGCGCCGGTATCGGCCAGAAGTTTTACCTGAAAAACGATAACGTGCAGCTCGACGGCAGCATCGGCCGCTACCCGCGCAACCGTTCCGACTGGGTAGCGTTTGCCAACGGCAAAATCACCGACAGCATCCGCATGGATGTCGATATCCACTACAACCAAAACGAAAGCCGCGCCGAAAGCTATTCAACCGCCCTGCTCTACAACCCCGAACCCGGCAAAGTGTTGAGTGCTCGCTACAAATACGGCCGCAACGAAAAAATCTACCTGCAAGACGACGGCGTATATTTCTACGACAAAATCCGCCAAATCGACTTGGCCGCCCAATGGCCGATTGCCAAAAACCTTTACGCCATCGCCCGCTACAACTACGAGCTGCAAGGCAGAAAACCGATTGAAATGCTCGCCGGCATCGAATACAAAAGCGGTTGCGGCTGCTGGGGCGCCAGCATCGTCGGCCAACGTTACGTAACCGGCCTCAACAGCACCAAAAACGCCGTATTCTTCAACCTGCAATTGAAAGACTTGAGCAATATCGGCAACAACCCCTTTGAAAAACTGCGCTTGGCCGTTCCCGGCTACAGCAAAACCAACGAGGTAAACCAATGAATTTCAAACCCCTGATGCTAGCTGCCGCCCTCGGTTTGGCGCTGCAAACCGCACAAGCCGCCGAAGTCAAACAGGTGGACGGCATCGCCGCCGTTGCCGGCAATGAAGTGATTACCCAGCGCGACGTGCGCCAAGGCATGGCCGAGGCCCGCAGCCGCTTGGGCAAAAACGTTAACGAAACCGAGTTGCGCACCCAAGTGTTGCAGCAGCTGATTAACCAATCACTGATCGTGCAGGCCGGCAAACGCCGCAACATCACCGCCGGCGACGCCGAAATCGACGCCGCCTTAAGCGACATCGCCCAATCCCGCAAAACCACCGTCGAAGGCCTCTATGCCCAAGCCGCCAAAAGCGGCGTGAGCAAAGCAGCCATGCGCCGCAGCATTGCCGACAGCATCATCACCCAAAAAGTACGCCAGCAGGCCGTGATGCAGCAAAGCCGCGTGAGCGATGCCGAAGTGGACAGCATGATCGCCCACGCCAAACAGCAAGGCACACCCTTGCCGCAAGGCGAACCGCTGCGCCAATACCGCGCCCAGCACATCCTGCTGAAAGCCGAAAACGCCAACGCCGCCAAAGCCGCCGAGAGCGGCATCCGCAAAATCTACAACCAAGCGCGCAGCGGCACTGACTTTTCGGCACTCGCCCGCCAATATTCGCAAGACAGCAGCGCGGCCAACGGCGGCGATTTGGGCTGGTTTTCAGACGGCCAAATGGTGCCCGAATTTGAAAACGCCGTGCACAACCTGAAACCCGGCCAAGTAAGCCGCCCCGTGCGCAGCCAATTCGGGTGGCACATCATCAAGCTGAACGACGTGCGCGAAGCTGGCACGCCTGAAGAGCGCCAGCGCGAAGCCGTGCGCCAGTATATCGCCCGCCAAAAAGCCGAGCAGGCCACCGTTAACCTGCTCAAAGAGCTGCACGAAACCTCTTATGTAGAAATCCGCCGCTAAGCTGGCTTGATACCGAAACAACCACAATATATGAAGGCCGTCTGAAATACCTATCGCTAAGATAATGTAGTCGCTATGCTCAACTACAGTGTCTAAAGAGAGGTACTGATTCATTCCGATTGGGGTGTACTGCACCATTCGAAGGTGTTTATAAATAACCGCGTTGTTTACACAACAGGTTGGAAAAAATAGGTCTGCAACACCTCGAAAGGCGTCCCCCTTTTTCAGACTGCTATACGGTTTGAGCGTATTGTATAATTAGGGGCTTAGGAAGCAAAATTAGCCCAAGGGTCGATTTCGCAGTATTTTAAGCAAGACTTTATACAGATCATCATGCCTGTGATTGAAGCGAAATTCGGTTTCCTTTAAGTGTAAATAAAAAGTCTGTTTCGATACACCGTTAAATTTAACCAAGCGGTTTTTGGCATAACCCCAAAACGACTCGATGCCGTTAATGTATTGCGCACCCCGGGTGAACTCGTCTGCACCATGATGTACCCGGAAGTGCTTTTCATAGCCCATATCGACCAAGCCGTGATAGCCACGCCAGTCGTCGGTATTGATGACACTTTCAACAGCAACCCGCCTCGGATAGCCTGTTGCAGCGTAGCTTTCGAGGTATTCGGCACGATTTCGGTATAGACTTTGTCGTTCCGTTTTAAGATGCCGAAAACAATGGTTTTGCCTCCCGCTCCCCGCCCGCGTTTACCGCGAATGCGTTTGGCGCCGAAGTAGGATTCGTCCAGTTCGACCACCCCGGCAAAGGGAGTTTGCCGTTCACATTCAGCAGCCATACGGCAACGCAGTTTGAGAAACAGATTATTGACACTTCGGGTACTGATGCCGGTGAGCCTGGCGGTATCAGAAGCGGTCAAATCAAGTGCGAAAAGCGCAGGATTTGGCGGAATTTTGATTCGGTAATTTTGCTGAACTTTTGGTACTTGTTTTTAATAGGCATATCAGAAGCTTATCATCATTTTTGCTGATTTTGCTTCCTAAGCCCCATAATTAACAAAACGGCACAACTCCTTTGCCAGTGTTCCAAATCCTTCCCTTATCGTGCAACATTCCCATCAGCGTGTGGATTACCCATTCCGACTCACCGTTGGTTGGTGGAAGAGCAACACGGGTAAACCTCTGCCCGATATTGTTCGCATAACAGGCGATGCCAAACTGGTGGTTGGCACTACCTTTGTACTCAACCCCATTATCGGGATAAACATACTCTATCGTTTACGGACGGCAGCCAACCACATCGCGCAGCAGAAACTTGGCGACACCTTTATTACCTGGCATCTGCGGATTTTTCCTCAAAAATCCGCTTCACAAATCTTCTGACGACGTTCCTAAGATTTTCTATAATACGTATCGAGAAATATATCATCGTGTTAAATTTTCTTCCTAAGCCCCGAAAGAAGTAGTGGATGTCCGCGCATGGCGGTACATAAACTTTTCAGACGGCCTGAACGAATGCGGCAAAAGTTGCGGCCTGTTTCAAACCGGTGCCGTCATTCTGCCTGCGGCGGCGGATTGAAAAACGCCAGCAGCCGCCCGCCGCCCTGCTTCAGGGCTTCGAGAAAAATCGCCACTTCGCGTTCCTGCGCTTCGGGGTAACTCACGGTAAACAGCCAGCCTTTCTGCATCAGCGTGTAGTTGATGCCCAAGCCGCCCGGCGATGTGGGGGCGAAGGCGAAGTTGACGGTTACGGCATCGTCGCCCAAAGTTGAAGTGGAAAGGAAATCGGTGCAGAAGGTTTGATAACCCGCGCTTTTGAAAAAGGCGGGCAGGCGGCTGCCTTTGCGTTTGGCCGTCAGTTGCAGGCCGAGCAGGTGGCGGTTGGCACCCTGCCCCATCTTGGCGGCCTTTACCCGCGCTTTGTGTTCGGCCAGCGCGACATCGAGCAGGGTTTGTGCGGGCTTTTCCTGCAACAGCGAAGCCACAAACGCCAGCGATTCTTCCGACACGGGGCGCACGCATTCGGTGCGGCCGTGGGCGAAATGGCTTGCGTCCACCGCTTCGTAGGTGTTGCGGATGTCGCCGTAGGTGGTTAATTGGGCGTATTGCAGCAGAAACTGCATCAGCGCATCATGGCTCACGCCTTTGGGCACGCTGTTGCCGTTAAACGGGATAACGGTGCTTTTTACGCGCATTTTTCGGGCTTTGGCGGCGTAATCCTGCTGCCATTGCGGCCAGCGTTTCTTTTGGGTGGGCGTTAAATGCCAGGCGTGGCGGCTGATGGCGGGGGCGGTTTTGCGGCCTTTGGCGCCGGTTTTTTCCGCCGCCAGCGTAACGATGCCTTTCAATGCACCGCCGTCTTCCCATGTGTGTTCGCAATGCAGAAACAGGCGGTTAGTGGCGGTGTTGTAGCAGAAGGTGGTCGGTTTGTAGCACCAGATGTTTTGCTGCGGCGCAAACGTGGCGCGCGCCAAATCTTCGTCGGCGCTCAGGTTTTCTTCGTGGTAAATGCTGATGTGGAACAGGTCGGTTTCGAGGTAATCAGCCAGTTCGGTGTTGTCGTCTTTACTGCGCAGGGCTTTATAGATGCGGGCGGTTTGGTTGCCGCCGAGATAACACGGCACGGCCACGGGGAACGGGTTTTCGGCGGTGTCGGCCAGAATTTGGGCGATTGCCTGTTGGAAAGTATCGGGGTGGTAGGCTTCGTGGTTGTCGTCGAGCGCGGTAATGCGGTAATAAAAGCCGTTGTGCAGCACGCCGATATGCCGGCTCGGGGCGTCGGCGATGCGGAAGGTGTCGCAACCGTTTTGCGGCACCCGCGCCGCGCCGCGCAGAATCTGCCATTGCGCCATACACACGGGCGTGCCCTGCGGCGTTACGGGCGCGCTGATGCGGCCGTGGTGGTAGTCGGCGCACACGGCGGCCAGCGCGGCGACCCATCCGCCCAAATCTTTGCCGAGGGTTTGGATGTTGAAGCCGACATTGCTCGCCAAAGGCAGCGGTGTGCGGATTTTCAAATAGCTTTCCAGCCATGCGTCAATCAGCCAGCTTTTTTCCGATTGCCCGGCAAAATCCTGCAAAGCGGCCTGAAGGCTGCGCGCGCTGCGGGCTTGGAACTGCCGCACGGAAGCGGTTGCGGCGGCATAGGCTTCGTCGTTAAGCAGCGGTTTCACCTGCCTGAGGTAGCGGGCGCAGGTTTCGGCAAGGTCGGGCACGGGCAGCACGGGCTGTTGCGGCATGGTTTTCTCCTTTGGCATAAATGCATGATATTGAACGGATTGTAGCGGAAAGTAGTTATATTGGTAAGCCCGGTTTTTATTAAAAACAGCCTACAAATGCTTTCAGACGGCCTCAAAGGCCGTCTGAAACTTTAAGCAGAAACGAATCGGGTGATACGCCGTTTGGCTTTATTTGGCGCAGCGGAAACCCAGATTGTTCAGCACAAACTTGGCCTGCAAACTCGTGCGGATGCCGTAGCGCATAAAGGCGGCGTAGTCGCTCGGGTCGGCCGAGCCTGCCGATGCGCCGCTGCAAAACATATTGCTGCCGGCCGCCGAGGCGGAAGTGAGCAGGCTGCTGTTGAAGTCTTCAGTCCATTCCCAAATCAGGCCGTGCATATCGTGAATACCCCAATAATTGGGTTTGCTTTGGCCGACATCGCGCAAGCCTTTGCGGCTGCCTTCGGCATACCAATCGAGAATGGTGCGGTTATAGCCCGGTTCGGCCGTGCCGTTGATGCGGGTTTGGGAAGCCTGGCCGGCAAACTCCCATTCGTCGATGGTGGGCAGGCGTTTGCCTTGGGCGGCGCAGTAGGCGTGGGCGGCAAACCATGAAACGTTGGTAACGGGTTTGTTCAAATCGCTTTTGAGCGGCGCATAACCGTTGCCGCTTTTTACCCAATGGCGCAGATAACCCGGCTCGGCCTGTTTGCTGCTTGCTCTGCCGCGCTGCCATTTCGGGTGTTTTTGCACGAAGGCGGCGAATCGGGCATTGGTAACGGGCAGGGTGTCGAGCTGAAACGCTTTCACGCTGATCATGGGCGTTTCTTTTTTCAGGTAGAGCGGGCGGTATCGGCCGCCGTTCACTTTGGCCATTTCGGCGGCGGCCGCCGTGCCTGCGGCAATCAGCAGCATGGCGGCGAGCAGTGGTGCGGTGTTCATGGCAGTGCTCCGTGGTGTTTTTTTTCAGACGGCCTTTTAAGAATTAACAAGGCCGTCTGAAAGCATGAAAACGAAATGTTATCGGTTTATAGTGCATTCACTATAGTTAACAACTTAAGGAAACGTATATACGTCATACTCGGGCCAAGCCTGAGTATGACGAACTGTTATTAAGCCAATTGGTTTGGCTGTTTGTCGGATATCGGCGGCAAAGGCCGTCTGAAACCGTTTCAGACGGCCTTGATGTTTATTTGCCGCGCTCTTTGGCTACATCGGCCGCATGGATTTGGCCGCCGCCGTTGTTGAAGCTGTTGAGAATATAAGTTAACACGTTGGCGGCATCTTCGTCGTTCAGCGCCACGGCGGGCATCACGCTGTTGTAGTCTTTGCCGTTAACGGTGATTTTGCCGCTCACGCCTTTGAGTATGGCGTGTATGCCGCGTTTGGGGTCGGCTTTCAGATAGTCGGAATTGGCCACCGGCGGGAACGCGCCTTCCACGCCTTTGCCTTCCGCGCCGTGGCAGGCCATGCAGTTGGCGTTATACACGGCTTTGCCGAGCTTGATTTGGTCGTCTTTACCGGCAGCTTTGGCGGGGCCGGCTTTCACTTTCTGCTCTTCTTCGGGCGTTAACGGCACGGTTTGGATGGCGCCGCCCTCAGGCTGGTAGATGGCATCACTGATTTTGCCTGAATAGATTTCCTTGTTTTCAGGCCCTTCCACTTTCAACTGGCCGAGCGCGCCTTTGTTGAATGCGCGGAAGATGGAATGGTCGACCAATGTGAAGCTGCCGGGCACATCTAATTTGAAATCCACAATCGCCGAGCCGCCTGCGGGAACCAGCGTGGTTTGGATGTTTTCGTTAATCAGCTTGCCGCCTTCCACATACACTTTGTCGAAAATCTCGCCGATAACGTGGAACGACGACACCAGATTGGGGCCGCCGTTGCCCACATACATACGCACGGTTTCGCCCACTTTCGCTTTCAGAGCCTTGTCGCCCGCAATCGCGCCCACATGGCCGTTAAACACCACATAGTCGGGCTGCTCTTTGATGGCTTTTTCCATATCGAAAGGTTGCAGGCCGGTTTCGCCGTATTTGCCTTTGGTGTAGAAATCGCCCTGCACCACATAAAACTCTTTATCCACTTTCGGCAGGCCCTCTTTAGGCTCCACCAAAATCAGGCCGTACATACCGTTGGCAATGTGCATACCCACCGGCGCGGTGGCGCAGTGGTAGATATACAGGCCGGGTTGCAGGGCTTTGAAACTGAACGTGGAAGTGTGGCCGGGTGCGGTAAATGTGGCTTCGGCACCGCCGCCGGGGCCGGTAACGGCATGGAAATCTACGTTATGCGGCACGGTGGAGGTGGGGTGGTTGGAAAACTGCACCTCCACGGTGTCGCCCTCGCGCACGCGGATAAACTGCCCCGGCACGTCGCCGCCGAACGTCCAATATTTATAGTCCACGCCGTCGGCCATGGGCATCACTTTTTCGATCACCTCCATTTTCACCACCACTTTGGCGGGATAGTCGCGGTTAACGGGCGGCGGCACGTTGGGGGCGGATGTGAGCACCGCCTCAATCACCGGCAGCTCGCCCTGTGGGGTTTGGGCATCGGCTTTTTGGGCGGAAGCGGCAGAAGCCTCTGCGGGCTTGCCGGCAGATTGGTCGGCTGCCTGCTGGCCGCAGGCGGCGAGAACAAACAATGATGCAATCAGAGCAGCTAAAGCGTGGCGTTTCATGGCGGGTTCCTTTTTTAGAAATGTCCGCTTTTTATCAAGCGGTTTTAGGGTTGGGGAAATTATGTGAGAAGCCCGCCGGCTTGATGTTGATTTACATCAATTGATTCAATTTGTATGAATATTACAAAACATAATCATGCTTTATACCTAGTGTTTTTCAAAAAATATCATACTTTATAACTAGAAAATCCCCCTCCCCTAGCTGCAAAACACCCATGCTTTTTTGACATATATCCATATTTATCTTTTATTTAGTGAAAATCTCTGTTTCCTTTCGGCGATATAGTGTTTATTTTTCACCAACCCGTGCTACAATTTTAACATTCATATTTTATGAATTTTTAAAAACCACTTCCAACCAGAAGAAGGAGCACAAAAAATGGGACAGTACAAAAAGCTCTGGTATTCGCTGATTGCGGTGCTGGCGGTTACTTTCTCCATACTCGGCTATTTGGGTGTCGAGGTTTACCGGCAGGTGCCGCCGATTCCGCAGGCTTATGTGAGCGAATCGGGGCAAACCCTGATCACGAAAGACGACGTGTTGGCCGGCCAATCGGCCTGGCAGAGCACGGGCGGCATGGAGCTGGGGTCGATACTCGGCCACGGCGCTTACCAAGCCCCCGACTGGACGGCCGACTGGCTGCACCGCGAACTTGAAGCCTGGCTCGACATCGCCGCCGAAAAAGAACACGGCAAAAAATATGCCGATTTGGACAAAGGCATGCAAGCCAACCTGCAAGCACGTATGGCCGAAGAATACCGCAACGGCGGCCGCGTAAACGCGCAGGACCAGGTGGTGCTTTCCGACACGCGTATCGAAGCGGTTAAACGTGTTGCGCCCTATTACATCACGCTCTACGGCGACGACCCGTCGATGATTAAAACCCGCGAAGCGTTTGCCATGAAAAACGGCACGCTGCCAAGCGAAGAAGCGCGCCAAAAAGTCACCAACTTCTTCTTCTGGACGGCTTGGGCATCTTCCACCAACCGCCCCGATCACGACGCCACCTACACCAACAACTGGCCGCACGAGCCTTTGGTGAACAATGTGCCGACCACCGAAAACTATATGTGGTCGTTTGCCAGCATCGTGTTTCTGCTGCTGGGCATCGGCCTGTTGGTTTGGGGCTTCTCGTTTTTGAAAAAGCACGACGAAGAACCGGCCGCACCGTCTGAAGACCCTTTGTCTAAAGTGCAGCTCACCCCGTCGCAAAAAGCCTTGGGCAAATATGTGTTTTTAACCGTGGCATTGTTTGTGGCGCAGGTGTTGCTGGGCGGCCTGACCGCGCACTACACCGTTGAAGGCCAACAGTTTTACGGCATCGACATCTCGCAATGGTTCCCCTATGCGCTGGTGCGCACTTGGCACATCCAATCGGCGATTTTCTGGATTGCCACCGGCTTTCTCACCGCCGGCCTGTTTCTGGCACCGATTATCAACGGCGGCAAAGACCCGAAATTCCAACGTGCAGGCGTAAACTTCTTATACATTGCCCTGTTTATCGTAGTGCTCGGCTCATACGGCGGCAACTTTTTGGCACTGAGCCACGCGCTGCCCGCGCACCTGAATTTCTGGTTCGGCCATCAGGGCTACGAATATCTCGATTTGGGCCGCTTCTGGCAGATTCTGCTGATGGTGGGCCTGCTGCTGTGGCTGTTCCTGATGCTGCGCTGCACCGTAAACGCCTTCAAACAGAAAACCGATAAAAACATGCTCGCGATTTTCGTGGCTTCGATGGCCGGCGTGGGCCTGTTCTATGCGCCCGGCCTGTTTTACGGCGAACACACCAGCCTCACCATTATGGAATACTGGCGCTGGTGGGTGGTGCACCTGTGGGTGGAAGGCTTCTTTGAAGTGTTCGCCACCGCCGCGCTGGCCTTCGTTTTCTACAATATGGGTTTGGTGTCGCAACGCACCGCCACCGTTACCGCCCTGGTTTCCGCCAGCCTGTTTATGGTGGGCGGCGTACCCGGCACTTTCCACCACCTTTATTTTTCAGGCACCACCACGCCCGTGATGGCGGTGGGCGCATCGTTTTCGGCTTTGGAAGTTGTGCCGCTGATTCTGCTCGGCCGCGAGGCTTACGAGCATTGGTCTTACCAAAATGCCGCCCCGTGGGCGAAACGCCTGCGCTGGCCGCTGATGTGCTTCGTTGCCGTGGCGTTTTGGAACATGGTGGGTGCGGGCGTGTTCGGCTTCCTGATTAATCCGCCGATTTCGCTCTACTACCTGCAAGGTTTGAACACCACCGCCGTGCACGCACACGCGGCCTTGTTCGGGGTGTACGGCTTCTTGGCGCTGGGCTTCGTGCTGTTGGTGGCCAGCTACATCAAGCCGAATGCCGAATTTAACGAAAGCCTGATGACTTGGGGCTTCTGGCTCTTAAACAGCGGCCTGGTGCTGATGATTGTGATCAGCCTGTTGCCGGTGGGCGTGATTCAGGCCTATGCCAGCATCACGCAGGGCTTGTGGTATGCCCGCAGCGAAGGCTTTATGCAGCAGGAACTGCTCGACACCCTGCGCTGGGTGCGCACCATTGCCGACCTGATCTTTATCGGCGGCGCGTGTTGCGTATCGTGGCAGGCAACGAAAATGGTGTTTGCCCGCAGCAAATAAACCGTTTCGCCCCAACACCCGCAAAGGCCGTCTGAATTTTTTCAGACGGCCTTTTTTGCAGGATGCCGTCTGAAAATGCCCGCGTAAGTTTTCAGACGGCCTCTCCGTCTAATCAAACGTTAAACGATCGTTTGAAACCCAATCAAGAAAACAGAAAATGACGGAAAAACCCAAAACACTCCATTTATAGTGGATTAAAATAAGAATGCCGAAGTAGGGTAAAACGATTCTTTAGCATATCGCCCAATTGCAAGTTTGAATGCAGTTATTTCATTTCGGAGTTTTTATTTGAATTCACTATAAACTTCGCCGACCTTATCGTTTTGAGCCTGATTTTTTTCGGCTACGCCACCGCCGCCTCGCTCTACGGCTATCTGGGCATACTGCAAAGCGGCTACGCCGCGCCTGATTATGCCGCGCTCACCTTCAGCGACCGCGACAACTACAACAGCATCATTATCGAGCTGGTTTTACTGGCAGCCGCCTGGCTGTATCTGCGTCTGCGGCGGTTTGATTTCAAAGCTTTGGATTTTTCCGCCGGCCGCCGCACCCTGCCGCTTGTTGTGCTGCTGATTGTTTGCGCGGGGCTGGCCGCCGATATTTACCAATATCTGCACAGCATCGTTCTGCCCCACCATTACGATTTCCCCCAAACGGCGGAAGCCGCCGCACAAGCCGCTAACCATCAGTGGCATCTCTCCCTGCCGCTCTTGGCCTTTTCGCTGCTGAACGGCTTTTACGAAGAGCTGTTTTTCCTGGGGCTGGTTTACGCCGTTCCCCGCAAAAACCTGATTTACGCGCTGCCTTTCAGCCTGCTTGTGCGTTTCGCCTTCCACACCTATCAAGGGCTGGCAGGTGCAGCCACCGTTACCGTGTTGGGCTTGGTTTACATACTCTTCCGAAGAAAAATCAAAACCCTGGTGCCGTTTATGCTGGCGCATTCGGTTTTCGACCTGTTCGGCTTGGGCTTATCGGGGCTGTTGTGGGCATTGTGGGGCTGACAGGTTTGCGCAACAAGCCGATACCTTCCCCATCTGCGGCGTATTTCTTCGTTGTGTGTTTATGCCCTTTAGGGCGCTGCCCGCTCGTTTGCCTATCTGCTTGATATGTCTGCGCTCGCTGCGCTGCTACGCCTTGAACTGCATCCGTATCAGAGATTTTTGCAAAGTCTCAAATATCAGGCCGTCTGAAAGCAACCAATCTTTCAGACGGCCTGATTGCCGGCTCCAACCCGGGCCGCAAGCGCATACCGCCCACAGCCTGCCGCCCGTGCCAAAAACAAACTTTTCCGCTATATAATATCGGATATGGATAACCACCTGATATGGCAGCCCCGCCTGCCCGAAAATATTTCCCTTTTCCCGCCGCAAGCCGCCGTGATGCAGGCGCAGTCGCTCACCGCCGCCTTGCGCGGTTTGAATGCCGGTTTCTCCGTGCGCCTGCTGCATTTGGGAAGCAGCGGCTTCGACCGCCTTTTTTCAGACGGCCTGCAAAACAGTGCCGCACAAAACTGGTTTGCCCGCGACGTATTGCTGTGTTTGGACGGCGAACCCGTCGTATGGGCGCGCAGCCTGTGCCGGCAAACGTCGGCCAACTGGCTCGGCCTGCTCGACTGCGGCACACGCCCGCTCGGCGAGCGGCTGTTCGACGGTTCGCTGCCTTTAACGCGTTCGCCGTTTGAATATACCGCCCTGCCGCCGCACTATCCGCTGGCGGGTTTCGACGGCCATGCCGCAGTGGCGCGCCGCTCGTTGTTTGACTGGCAGGGCGAAACGCTCGGGCTGGCCGAATGCTTTCTGCCCGCGCTGCAAAGTTTTGTTCAATCGGCTGATGAATGAGATAGAATTAGACTATAATCGCCTCCACGATACAGGCTGAGACCTTTGCAAAACCGCCATCTGCGGCGCATTTCCGCGTTGTGTGCTGCTCGCTCGCTTGCCTAACTCCATGTTATGTCTGCGCTCGCTGCGCTGCTACGCCTTGAACTGCATCCACATCTGACGGTTTTGCAAAGGTCTCTGGTCGTTTGGAAACAAGCGGCTTTATCTGTATCGGTTGAATTTATAATTAAAGTTACTATCACACATGAACATTAAACGGTTGCTCCTGAAATTTCTGCCCCGCTATGTGGTCGGCAGGCTGGTGATTTACAGCCGGCTGATGCGTATCGAAAAGCCCATCGGCACTTTGCTGCTGCTGTGGCCCACTTTCTGGGCGTTGTGGATTGCCTCGCAGGGCATGCCCGATTTCACCATTCTGCTGGCCTTCGCCGCCGGCACCTTTCTGATGCGCAGCGCAGGCTGCGTGGTCAACGATTTTGCCGACCGCGGCATCGACGGCGCGGTAGAGCGCACCAAAACACGGCCTTTCGCACGCGGCTTGGTTTCCACCGAAGAAGCCATACTGCTGGCGCTGATACTCTGCCTGATGGCCGCCCTGTGCCTGCTGCCGCTCAACCGCCTGACCTGGCTGATGAGCCTGCCCGCGCTGTTTCTCGCAGTGAGCTACCCTTTCACCAAACGCTTTTTCCCGCTGCCGCAGTTTTATCTGGGGCTGGCGTTTTCGTTCGGCATACCGATGGCGTTTGCCGCCGTAACCGAAACCGTTCCGCCGCTGGCCTGGCTGCTGTTCACCGCCAATGTGTTGTGGACGCTCGCCTACGACACCATCTACGCCATGGCCGATAAAGAAGACGACCTCAAGCTCGGCATCCGCACCTCGGCCATCACTTTCGGCGACCACGACGTGTCGGCCATCATGCTCTGCCATTTCTGGTTCAGCGCGCTGATGGCGGTGCTGGGCTGGCAAATCGGCGCCACCTGGCCTTTCTGGATCGTGCTACCGCTCACGGTTTACTGGCAGATGCAGCAATACCGCCAAATCAAAACCCGCGACCGCTGGGTGTGTTTCCGCACGTTTTTAGAAAACAACCGCATCGGCCTGGCTTGGTTTTTGGGCATTGCCGGGCATTATCTGTGGCTGTCGCTTTATTCGGCCGTCTGAAAACACTTTCTAAAACCAACCTGAGACCTTTACAAAATTCGTTCAGATCGTCTGAAGGTAATTTTGCAAAAGTCTCAACCTGCCTTGCGGAACACCCCGCCACGGGCTAGAATCGGGCGTTCCGGCCGGCGGAACCGTATGCCGGAAAGCGGCGCTCATGAAGGTTTTCCAAAGCCGGCAATTGCGCCGCATCATGCCCGCATTACCCGATTAGGTTTTCTTTTCAAGGCACATCAATATGTTACCCACTCCCGTTTATAATTTTTCCGCCGGCCCCGCCGTGCTGCCCGATGCGGTGCTGCGCACCGCGCAAAATGAAATGCTCGATTACAACGGCACCGGCTTTCCCGTGATGAGCATGAGCCACCGCTCCGATGTGTTCATGAGCATCCTCCACCATGCCGAGCAGGATTTGCGCACGCTGCTGGATATTCCCGACAACTATAAAATCCTGTTTTTGCAAGGCGGCGCCAGCTCGCAGTTCAATATGGTGGTGATGAACTTCGCCAACGGATTCAAACGGGTGGATTCGGTGGTAACGGGCAATTGGTCGTCGGTGGCACACAAACAGATGGGCAAGCTTTCCGACGCCGAAATCCATCTCGCGGCCGACGGCAAGGCGCTCGACTATCTTGACCTGCCGCCCGAAAACACTTGGGATATCGACCGGCACTCGGCTTTCGTGCATTTCGCGAGCAACGAAACCGTAAACGGCCTGCAATACGGCGAACTGCCCCGGCCGGGTGCAGATATGCCGCCGCTGGTTTGCGATATGTCGAGCGATATTTTGTCGCGCCGCATCAACGTGCGCGATTTCGGCGTAATTTACGCCGGTGCGCAGAAAAACATCGGCCCGGCAGGCGCAACCGTGGTGATTATCCGCGAAGACCTGCTCGAGCGCTGCTCCGAGCGCGTGCCCGACGTGTGGAACTACCAAACCCACATCAACCGCCAGGGTATGCACAACACGCCCGCCACTTATCCCATCTATATCGCCGGGCTGGTGTTCCGCTGGCTGCTGGCGCAAGGCGGCGTGGCGCAGATAGAAACGGTAAACGCGCTGAAGGCCGCCAAACTCTACAACGCCATCGACAGCAGCGGCGGTTTCTACATCAACAACATCCGCCCCGGCGCCCGCTCGAAAATGAACGTGGTGTTCGGCACGCAAAGCCCCGATCTTGACCAACGCTTCGTTCAGGAAGCCGACGCCGCCGGCCTGAAACTGTTGCAGGGTTATAAATCGGTGGGCGGAATGCGCGCCAGTATCTACAACGCCATGCCCCTGCAAGGCGTGGAAGCGCTGGTTGGCTTTATGCAGGATTTCCAACGCCGCTACGGCTGATTGAGCCTTAAATGGATTCAGGCCGTCTGAAATGTTTTCAGACGGCCTGATGTTTTGCGAATCACGCCCAAACACTGCTATAACAAAACCACTTGTTTGATAACAGCTTTGCCATTAGCGGGTTTGACCCGGGCATAACGGGCGTGTTTTTTATTAAGTTGGTTCGCCATACCGTTAACGCAGCTGCGGCAACACGCTCAAAATAGCGGAAAGCGCCGCTTCGCCCAAACGCAGCGAACGTTGGCCGTTCCAGCCGAAGTCGTCGTCGGGCAGGTTGTCGTTGTCTTTAAACGGCATCTCCAGCGTGTAGGCCAGGCATTTGAACTGTTCGCCCACCCAGGCGGTGGCCATGGTCATATTGGCTTGGCCGGGCGCGTCTTTCGCGTAGCCGTGTTCGTCTTGGAAATCGGGGCTGGCGGCGGCGAAGGCGTTTTTGAAGCGGGTTTCCAGTTCGGCGATGCGGCCGTTATACGAGGGCACGCCTTCGGTGCCCGCCACAAACACGAAAGGTATGGTTTCGTCGCCATGGATGTCTAAAAACAAATCCACGCCGGTTTCTAGCATTTTTTCGCGCACATAATAAACTTCGGGGCTGCGCGCCACAGTCGGGTTTTGCCATTCGCGGTTGAGGTTGGCGCCGGCGGCATTGGTGCGCAGGTTGCCGCGCACGGAGCCGTCGGGGTTCATATTGGGCACGATGTAGAACGTGGCTTGGTCGAGCAGCGCGCGGGCGGTGGGGTCTTGCGGGTCGAGCAGGCGCGCGAGCAGGCCTTCTACGAACCATTCGGCCATGGTTTCGCCGGGGTGCTGGCGGGCGGTTACCCACACTTTCAAATCGCTGGCGGCCTGATTGCCGATGGTGAGCAGGTTGATGTCGCGGCCCTCCACGGTGCTGCCCAAGTCGTCTATCTGGCACAGCCCGCTGCCTTGCGCGTCGCCGAGCAGGTTGAGGTGCTGCTCGTAGGAATACGGTTCGAAATAGGCGTAATACACGCTGTTGGACAGCGGCGTGTGTTCGATGGTAAGCACGCCGTTTTCGTAGCGGGTAGGCACGCGGAACCAGTTTTGGCGGTCGTAGGAAGCCACGGCCTGATAGTCTTCCCAACCGGCGGGATAGGCGGCGGAAGCGGCGTTTTCAAAGTGCATCACGCAATTCTGATAAGCCGCGCCCTGTAGGCGGAAATAAAACCATTGGGCGAAATCGGAGGCGTTGTCGGGGCGCAGTTGCAGGCGGATATCGGCGGGGTTTTCCACATCGATTACGGTTACGGCGCCGGCATCGAACTGGGTGCTGATTTTCATGTGGATTCCTGTTTAGGCTTGGTAGGCAGACTCGAAGCGGTTATTTTAAACCGTTTGGTGTTTGATGTCTTTAAGAAGCAAACAGGCCGTCTGAAACCTTTTCAGACGGCCTGAACGGATTTTGCAAAGGTTTCCCCCGCCTTATTGCCAATCATACCCGGGCTTGTTTTAAGGACAGGGATTGCTGATTTCGGCGTGTACGGCATCCACCGCTTCGAGCACGTCGTCCGGCAATACCACTTCGGCGCTGGCGATGTTTTCGCGCAATTGCTCCAACGTGGTGGCGCCGATGATGTTGCTGGCCACAAAAGCCCTGCCGGTTACGAAGGCCAGCGACAGGGCGGTGAGGCTCAAACCGGCGTCTTCGGCGATTTTTGCGTAGCGTTCCACCGCCGCGAAACCTTGCGGCTTGGTATAGCGTTTGAAGCGCTCGAATAAGGCCAAACGGCTGTTTTCCGGCATGGCGCCGTGGCGGTATTTTCCGCTCAACACGCCGCAGGCCAGCGGCGAATAAGCCAGCAGCGGAATGTTTTCGCGCAGTGAAATTTCGCTCATGCCCACTTCGTAGCTGCGGTTGAGCAGGTTGTAGGGGTTTTGCACCGAGACGGCGCGCGGCAGTTCGGGGTTTGCTTCGTGCCGGTTCAGATAGCGCATCGTGCCCCACGGGGTTTCGTTGGATAATCCGAACGCGCGGATTTTCCCCTGCCGTACCAGTTCGCCCAAGGTATCGACAATTTCGTTTATCGGCGTGAACCGTTCGTTTTCGGCCAGCGCCGACACGCCGAGTTTGCCGAAAAAGTTTACCTGCCGCTCCGGCCAGTGCAGCTGGTATAAATCGAGATAATCGGTGTTGAGCCGTTTGAGACTGGCTTCGCAGGCTTCGATAATCTGCGCGCGCGAAAAATCGTTGCCGCCGCGGATGTAGCTGTCGAGGTTATTGGCTCCGGTGGGGCCGGCGACTTTGCTGGCCAGCACGAAATCATCGCGCCTGCCCCGCCGCTTGATCCAGTTACCGATATATTGTTCGGTGCGGGTGTAGGTTTCTTGGCACGGCGGCACGGGATACATTTCGGCGGTGTCGATAAAGTTTACGCCGTTGGCCAGCGCATAATCCAGCTGTTCGTGCGCCTGCGCTTCGGTGTTTTGCTCGCCCCAGGTCATGGTGCCCAAGCAGATTTTGCTGACCATGATGCCGCTTTTGCCGAGTTCGCGCTTTTCCATAGGGTTTCCTTTCGTTTGATTTATGGTGAATTAAAGCAATGATTTGATTTCGCCTTCTATCGAAAGCGGGGCAACTGCGGGCGCGAAGCGGTTTACAACCCTGCCGTTGCGGTCAACCAGAAACTTGGTGAAGTTCCATTCGATATCGCCCGCTTCGCGCTTGCTGCCGAGTGCGGCCAGCTTCAACAGGGCGCCTTTTATGCCGCCCCCGCCGCTGTCGTGCGGTTGCTGCGCTTTCAGGTAGCGGTAGAGCGGGTGGGCATCGGCGCCGTTCACATCGATTTTGCCGAAAATCTTAAACTGCGTGCCGAACTTGGTTTGGCACACCTGCTCGATTTCGCTGCCGGTCTCGGGCGCCTGATTGCGGAACTGGTTGCAGGGGAAATCGAGAATTTCCAAACCCTGCCCGGCATAGCGGGCATAAAGGGTTTGCAGTTCGCTATATTGCGGGGTGAGGCCGCAGCGTGTGGCGGTGTTGACAATCAGCAGCACTTTGCCGGCATAGGCAGACAATGCCACGTTGTTGCCTTGTGCGTCTTTCATCACGAAATCATAGAGTCGGGCGGTCATGTTTATCCTTTCATTCGCCGGTGCAGGGCTGCACCAGCACCCACGGCGCCACCACCACCGCCCACATGGCTTGGTTGGCGGCCAGAAAGCGGTGCGCCTGCTCTTCGCTAACCACACCGAACCTGCCCTGCTTCATCAGTTCGCCCAATGCGGCGGCATCGTCGTCGGCCATCAGGCGGGCAGTTTGAATCAGATCCAGATCGGCGCTCACATACACCGCCGCGCCGCGTGCGAAATGCGGTTGCAGCTCGTTCCATGAAATGCGGGCGGTTTCGAGGTTGAGTTTGTCGTTGAGCAGGTTGTCGTTCATGCTTTTCCCTGAGAATGTTGAAACGGTTGGAGGCTATTGTACGCCATTTGCGGCCGCCTTTCTGTTTCAGACGGCCTTTTGAAGCCTTCGCAAAATACAGGGCGTTTCGGCAGAGACTTGTTGCCTGCGTTTTACAAATAGAATGTTATACAGTATCATTTGCGCTTTTCAGCCTTGCGCATAAAGATAAGGCCGTCTGAAAGATTGTTAAGCATGAATTCCATTTTACTCGCCGGCCTCGCCCAGCGCCTGCTGCTGGCCGCCGCCGCCCTCGCCCTGCTGTGGGGCGCTTATTTCTGGGCGGTGGCATGAGCATTCTGGTTGAAAACCTCACCGTAAGCTACCGCCGCCGGCCGGCCGTCCACCATTTGAACACCGAGTTCGCCGACGGCTGTATGTGCGCCGTTTTCGGCCCCAACGGTGCGGGCAAATCCACTCTGCTCAAGGCGGTGATGGGCTTGCTCAAAGCCGACACCGGCACCGTGCGCCATGTCGGTTTGCGCCGCCAAGACATCGCCTATCTGCCGCAGCAGTCGGATATCGACCGCAGCCAGCCCATCAGCGTGTTTGAGCTGGCGGCAATGGGACTGTGGTATGAAATCGGCTTTTTCGGACGGGTGAACGCCGCGCAGCGCAAACGGGTGACGGAAGCATTGGAACGGGTGGAAATGGCCGATTTTGCCGACCGCCAGATTGCCCATCTTTCCAACGGCCAGTTCCAGCGCGTTTTGTTTGCGCGTATGTTGGCGCAGAATGCGAAATTTCTGCTGCTCGATGAACCGTTTAACGCGGTGGACGCCAAAACCACTTATGCCCTGCTCGATGTTTTGCGGCGCTGCCACGGCAGCGGCCAGTCTGTTGTGGCGGTGCTGCACGATTACGAGCAGGTGCGGGCGTATTTTCCCGAAACGCTGCTGATTGCCCGCGACAAAATCGCCGAAGGCGCCACCGAGAAAGTGTTAACCGACACCTTTCTGCAACAGGCCAACGCCGCCATGCAGCGGCATGAAACGGCAGATTGGTGCGAAACGGCCTGATTTCGAAGCTTTTGCAAAACCTGCTTTCAGACGGCCTCAAACAAATTCGGGCCAAGACCTTTGCAAAACTGCCTTCAGGCCGTCTGAAAACCACCCGCCATATCCGATAAACCGCCACCTGATATTTCAGACGGCTTCTGCTTTCCAACATGAATCTTTACGAATTAATCATCGGGCCGTTTGCCGAATTCGACTTTATGCGCTATGCGCTCGCATCGGTGGTGTGCCTCGCGTTCAGCGCCGCGCCGGTGGGCGTGTTTCTGGTGATGCGCCGCATGAGCCTGATCGGCGACGCCTTAAGCCACGCCGTGCTGCCCGGTGCCGCCGTCGGCTATATGTTTGCCGGATTGAGTATGCCCGTTATGAGTGCGGGCGGCTTTGCGGCGGGTATGCTGATGGCGCTGCTTGCGGGTTTGGCCAGCCGCTTCACCTCGCTGAAAGAAGACGCCAATTTCGCTGCCTTTTATTTGAGCAGCCTGGCCATCGGCGTGGTGCTGGTAAGCAAAAACGGCAGCAGCGTCGATCTGCTGCACCTGCTGTTCGGCTCGGTGCTGGCCGTGGATTTGCCCGCGCTGCAACTGATTGCCTCAGCCGCCAGCGTTACCATCGTGGCATTGGCCGTGATTTACCGCCCGCTGGTGCTCGAAAGCATAGACCCGCTGTTTTTAAAATCGGTAAACGGCAAAGGCGGCTTCTGGCACGTTTTGTTTCTGGTGCTGGTGGTGATGAACCTGGTGGCGGGGTTTCAGGCTTTGGGCACGCTGATGTCGGTGGGGCTGATGATGCTGCCCGCCATCACCGCGCGCCTGTGGGCGAAAAATATGGGTATGCTTCTGCTGCTGGCGGTATTAACCGCTCTGGTGTGCGGCTTCGGCGGGCTGCTGTTTTCGTATTACATCGAAATCCCTTCCGGCCCCGCGATTATTTTGTGGTGCGGCGCGTTTTATCTGGTTTCGGTGCTGCTCGGTTTGGAAGGCGGCATCATTCCGAAATGGCTGCGCCACAAAAAACACCGCCGGGCTTGATGGCCAAATAGTTTTCAGACGGCCTCAACCTGCTGTTTTCAAAATGCTTTAACCACCGCTTTGTTTGTTACGTTATATCAAAAGGAGTTTTAAGATGAAACATTGGAAAACCGGCCTGATTGCCGCACTCGTATCCGGCAGCCTCTACGCCGCCCCCATGAACGTGGTCGCCAGCTTCAGCATTTTGGGCGACGTTGCCAAACAAGTAGGCGGCGAGCGCGTGGCCGTGCAGAATTTGGTCGGCCCCGACCAAGATTCGCACGCCTACCACATCACCAGCGGCGACATCAAAAAAATCCGCAGCGCCAAACTGGTGCTGATGAACGGTTTGGGCCTCGAGGGCGGCGACGTGCAACGCGCCGTGAAGCAAAGCAAAGTGCCCTATGCCGAAGCAGCGGCAGGCATCTCCGCCCTCAAAGCCCCCGAAGGCGGCCACGCGCACGACCATGATCACGGCCACGACCACGATCACGGCGAATACGACCCCCACGTTTGGACCGACCCCGTGCTGATGCAAACCTACGCCCAAAACGTTGCCAACGCCCTGATCAAAGCCGACCCGCAAGGCGCGGCCTATTACCGCCAACGCCTTACCGCCTATCAGGGCGAACTGAAAAAACTCCACGCCGACGCACAGAAATCGTTTGCCGCCATCCCGCAAAACCAACGCAAAGTGCTCACCGGCCACGACGCTTTCGCCTATATGGGCAAACGCTACAACATCCGCTTTATCGCCCCGCAGGGTGTGAACACCTCTGCCGAACCGTCGGCCAAACAGGTGGCGGCCATCATCCGCCAGATCAAACGCGAAGGCATCAAAGCCGTGTTTGCCGAAAACATCAAAGACACCCGCATGGTTGACCGCATCGCCAAAGAAACCGGCGTGAAGCCCAGCGGCAAGCTCTACTCCGACGCGCTGAGCAAAAACGCCCCTGCCAACAGCTATGTGAATATGTACCGCTACAACGTGCGCGCATTGAGCGATGCCATGAAATAAACCTTGTTTGGTAGGCAACCGTTCAGGCCGTCTGAAAACAAATACCGCACTGTTTGTTTTCAGACGGCCTTCTATTTTCAAATATATAATATATTGTTTTTATATAGAAAACTCTATCGTTACTTACACTTTTCATTTTTTGCATGAAAATCCATGTTGGGATTTTTGAGAGTTGTCAAGAATGCCAATAAGCACGGTAATTCCGTGTGACTATTGAGAATGCTCAACAATCACAAAACAATCATTTCAGCAAAAATAAAAACGGTTCGACATAAAAAGTATAAACAACCTAACCTTCCCAACAGGAATCCCCCCGCCCTGCCGATTTAAGCTAAAATAGCTGCCCCGCAAGCCATTCATTCTTGGAAAAAGCCATGTCTGCCATCAGCCTGAAAAAAATCTATTCCGGCAAAGTCCGCGACTTATACGAAATCGACGAAAAACGTATGCTTATGGTCGCTTCCGACCGCCTTTCCGCCTTCGATGTGATTCTCGACGACCCGATTCCCGGCAAAGGCGAAATCCTCACCCAGATTTCCAATTTCTGGTTCGGCAAACTCGCCCACATCATGCCCAACCACTTCACGGGCGACACTGTTTACGACGTGCTGCCGGAAGACGAAGCGCGTGCGTTGGAAAAACGTGCCGTGATCGCCAAAAAGCTCACGCCGGTTAAAGTGGAAGCCATCGTGCGCGGCTATCTGGCCGGCAGCGGCTGGAAAGACTACCGGCAAACCGGCACCGTGTGCGGCATCAAACTGCCCGAAGGCCTTCAGGAGGCGCAGCGGCTGCCCGAAGTGATTTTCACCCCCTCCACCAAAGCCGCCGTGGGCGATCACGACGAAAACATCAGCTTTGAAGAATGCGAAGCCATCATCGGCAAAGAGCTGGCCGCCGAAGTGCGCCGCAAAGCCATTCAGCTCTACACCGAAGCCGCCACATACGCCGAAACCCGCGGCATCATCATCTGCGACACCAAATTCGAGTTCGGCCTCGACGAAAACGGCACGCTGACGCTGATGGACGAAGTGCTTACGCCCGATTCGAGCCGCTTTTGGCCGGCCGGCCAATACCGCGTCGGCACCAATCCGCCCTCGTTCGACAAACAGTTCGTGCGCGACTGGCTGGAGCAAAGCGGCTGGAACAAACAGGCACCCGCACCGAAAGTGCCCGATGAAATCATCCGCAAAACGGTGGAAAAATACCGCGAAGCGCTGAACCTGCTCACACAGGATTAATATATCAATTTTAAAATACCAAACAACAAAAAGCTGTCAGGGAACCCTACCTAGACGGCTTTTAATCTCAACAAAAACTCAAAATTTTTGATACTGATTGATGTAGATAGTGTAATCAGGCGTAAGGGACAAAATGGGTGCTATTATTGGAGTAACACCTTCCTAAGGGACATTTTGGGTGTTACTCAGGCTTATCTAACAGGAAGATAATCTTTAAGGAACCTAATTTTATTATCTTTTCTCATGCCTTGATAGTACCGTAATTTCCGCTTCATATCACTAAAGTCCCCTCTCAAGCGAATTGCTTGTTTTTGGGATGTTCGGCTCGACAAACTTGTTCGAAAGTAAACAGATAATCCATATTTCGTTTCAGACTGTTAAACGTACTTCTTAGCCGCTTGTGAGTGTAATGAGATTTACCCGGTTCAGGGTTATACAGTACGCTCGTTTAGTAGGTTTTTATACTGCTCAAAACAGCATCTTAGTGCATTTTGAAATTGCGTGCGGATACTGCTTTTCAGAGTCAATGCAGTTGCTTTCAAATCTTGTACTGCTTGTTTCAGTTTGCGGGTCAGATAGCTGTTGATGGTTTTCAGTTGATGAAACTGGCACAACTGTATCGGTATATTGGGAAACATCTGCATCAAGCACTGTCCGCCATCATGGGTAATACTTTGTATTGTTATGCCTTTTCTCTTGATTCTATGAATTGCTTCGAGATATAACGCGTTGGTTGCATATTTGACTTCGTCGACCAACAAGGCTTGATTACTGGCTCTGTCATACAGAACCGTAATGCCAAAACTTCTGCCGAAATAGATGGTAACGTATTTAGGGTGGCAAACCGGTTTTCTTGCGGCAACTTTTTTCAAATGGCGACTGATGGTTTTGCTACTGTAATGGGAGTAGTCAGCAAGTTGTTACGAGGTCTGTTTACCGTAGAGCCGCCATAATTCGTCAGGATTGAAGTATCTGTCGCCATCAAAAAATTTCAGACAAACTTTGTATTGATAATGCTGCTTGCCATTTCTGGTGCCGTTACGTTTGATGCTTTGGGAGGTGCAAAAGGATATTGTTGCAAAGATAACACTTTAAGATTCAATCAGCATTTTACATATTTTTTGTATGTATTTGTTTTTACTTGATACTTAAGTGTGTCATTTTGCGCAGATATGACGATATTAAGCGGGTTTTGCTTGACTTTCCAGCAAAACCCGCTTTGTTATTTTGCGTTAGCTTTACGCGGCTTTGTAGCGTTCGGAATCGAACTTTTCGCCTTTTCTGTAAAGGTGAAATGCGATAACGGCCAATTTGCGCATGATGGCAACAAGTATCACCATCGGCGGTTTGTTTTTGGCTTTTAGACGGTTTACGAGCGCGGAGAAATAGCCGCGTCTTAAGGCTACCATTGCGGGCATGAAGAGAGCGGAGCGCAGCCGCCTGTTTCCGTATCGGGTTAGTTTGACCTTGCCTTTTACGCTTTTGCCTAATTCTTTTGCTTGGGGATTCAAGCCGGCGAATGCGGTAAATTGATTTGCGTTTTTGAATTTGCCGCTTAAAAGGTAGTTTGTGAGTATAGCGGCGGTCAGACTGCCGACTGCCGGAATGGTTTTTAGGCCGTCTGAAATGGTCTCGGCTTGGTTCGGATTTCACAAAGGTATCAGGCCGTCTGAAAGCAACCCTAACTTTCAGA
Source organism: Neisseria dentiae (assembly GCF_014055005.1). NCBI lineage: Bacteria > Pseudomonadati > Pseudomonadota > Betaproteobacteria > Neisseriales > Neisseriaceae > Neisseria > Neisseria dentiae. The sequence continues at coordinate 1,325,686 of NZ_CP059570.1, forward strand.
CGGCCTGATTTTTCGCACCGCGCTTTTATTTTGCACGCTCCGCCCACACCCGCCGCGCCTGTTCGGCCGCTTGCGGGTCGTATTCTTTGGCCAACACATCAAACACGCGCTGCAATTGTTGATTGTTCACGCCCAAGCGTTGGGTGATGCCCAAATGTGAGTGTAGTTGGGCGTCTGCCTTGCCCAGCGCGGCGATGGTGGAAACGGTAACCCAGCTCGCGGTTAACGTAATTCAGGTTGTCGCGGGCGAACAGGTAGCCGAACAAATGCGCTTTGAGGGCGCGGTCTATGCCTTCGTGACTGGCAATCACGCTGTCGGCGGCGGGCGAGCCCAAGGTTTGCAGGGTTTGCCGGCCGAGTGCGTAGTAGTCGGTGTTGTCGGGCGGTGTAGCGGCGGCTTTGCCCTGCGGGTCGCGGATGCCGCGCGCCTGCCGCTCTTTGAGCACGGCTTGCAGTGTGTTCATGCCGTTGAGCGCGCGCGGAAAGCCGGCGTAGGCGGATTGGTGGGTAAAGATTTCCTGAATCTCGTTCACCGTCAGCCCCCGCTCCAAACCGCGTTCGATGGCGGTTTTCAGACGGCCGCTATCGCCTGCGGCAGACAGGGCGGCAATCGGCACGATGGCGAGCTGTTTGGCGGAAAGCGGCGTGGTTTGCCGGTGTTTTGCCATATCGGGTGCGGCGGTGGGCGGCAGTTGCACGCGCTCCAGCCAAGTGGGTTTGTTGTCGGCAGCTTGCGGGCTGACGGCGATATGGCTCATGGCGGTGTGCTCGCCCGCGCCGTGCCAATGTTTGACATTGGGCGGACACCACACCACGTCGCCTTTTTTGATGATTCGAACCGGTTTGCCCCATTCCTGCGTGCGCCCTTCGCCTTCGGTAACGATTAAATACTGCCCGTGCGAATGGGTGTGCCAATCGGTGATGGCGCCCGCTTCAAACTCTACAATCGCTGAAGCATTTGGACTATTCGGGATTTCAGGCAGCCTGGCAAAACGTGCCGCACCTGAAAAATGTTCGCGCGGTGCGGCTGTCCATTGATGTTGGTTATAAGATGTAACCGTTTGTTCCGCCAAGACTGGCAAACTGGTTAAGACAAGTACGGTAGAAAATAACAACGTTTTTTTCATTTGATTGTCTCCAAAATTTCAGGCAGCGTTTAGGCTGTCTGAAAAAGAGCTATAAGGTTTTGCCGAAGAACTGCGTTAATTTCGCGCTGATTTGTTTCACATATTCGGGTTTCCAATAGGTTTCGATATGGCTTGCGCCGTCAATCAAAACCAACTCTTTGTTTTTCGTGCCGGTGGCCTTGGCAAAAGCTTGTTCCGTCATGTAGCGCGTATCGGCTGCCGAACCTGCAATCATCAATAAGGGTTGGTCAATCAATTCGGCTTGGTCGGTTGCATCCCATGTCATCAAATCCAATAAGCTTTCTGTGGTGTAGCGTGGCGTTGAATTGGGGTGGAAATGGGTTTTGCCATAATATTCTGCACCATCACGATATAATCCCGCGGGCATTTGGGCGATTTGTTCATCGGTGATTTTGGTTAAATCGGCATTGGCTTCATATTGCACTTCACCCTTTGCCAGCAGATTGCGTGCTTGGCTGGCTTTTGCCAAACGCTCTTGAATGGTGGCAACCGCGCTGTCATTCATACCGTTACGGCGGATTAAGCCCGTATTGAACAGGCTAACCGTTGCCACGCTTTTAATGCGTTTGTCGCTTTGCGCGGTGGCAAAGGTGTAACCGCCGCCGCCGCAAATGCCCAATGCACCGATACGCTTGGTATCTACACCTTTGAATTGGCTAATGAAATCCACCATGCCGTGAACATCGTTAATGCGGTTAAACGGTTTGTCGGTTTGGCGCGGCTCGCCACCGCTCGCGCCTTGATAAGCGGCATTGGCGGCAATCGTAATATAGCCTTGCTCCGCCAATTTTTGCGCGTACAAGCCCGCCACCTGTTCTTTCACGCCGCCGTTGGGATGGGCAACCACAATCGCAGGATACTGTTTATTCGGGTTGAAATTGGCCGGCGTATACACATTGGCGGCGATTTTGATGCCGTTGACGGTGTAGGAAACGGGGCGGATATTGACCTTGCCCGCTTCGTTTTGGCGGATGGCGCCGTCGTACACCAAGGTAAACGGGTTGTTGCGGTAATCGGCGGCGGCCACGCTGCCTGAAACGCCGGCAAGGGCGGCGGCTAAAACGAAAGGTGAAGATAATTTGGCGAAATTCATGATGGGGTTTCCTATGGTTGTAAAAAAGATAGGGTCATTCTAGCCCTCTGTTCGTTCTGATACAATGAACGATCAAGGAATGCAACATTCCAAAAACAGTAACAATAATGTTAAATAAATTGGAAGCGCTGCGCCATTTCTGCGTCGCCGCCGAAACGCTGAATTTCCGCGAAACGGCCGTGCGCTTATCGGTTTCGCCGCAAGTGGTGTCGCGCATGATTGCCGAATTGGAAAGCGCCGTCGGCGAAGTGCTGTTCAAACGTAATTCGCGCACCATCCGTTTAACGGCGTTTGGCGAACAGTTTCTGCCGCGGGCGAAACAATTGCTGGAAGATGCCGAGCTGCTGTTTACCGACCATGCCCGCAACGACGACCATTTAGCCGGCGTGGTGCGCATTACCCTGCCGAGGCTGCCTTTTTACGCGGAAATTTTGGGCGAACTGTGCCAACAATTGCGCGATTATCCCGACATCGTGCTGGAATGGTATGCCGACAGCGCGCGCCTAAAGCTCACGGAACACCAAATTGACATGGGCGTGCGCGTCGGCCTCTCGCCCGAACCCGATTGGGTGGTGCGCCCGATTACCGAAATGCGCCAGCGCATCGTTGCCGCGCCCGAATTGGCCGCACGCTGCGGGCTGCCTGAAAATCTGGAAGATTTGCAGCGGCGCTATCCTTTGAGCAGCCAAATCAATCAGGAAACCGGCCGCCCTTGGGGCTGGTATTTCAACGAACAGCAAAACTTCATCCCCCGCCGCCCCGCCTTGGCCGCCACCGACGGTTACAGCGAGCTGGCCGCCTTATCGGGCAGGGTGTGCGCGTTTATTTTAGACGGCATCTGCCAGAGCGAATTAACCGCCGGCAAGCTGATCGAGCTGCTGCCCGACATTCCCCGCCAAACTTGGCAACTGTATCTTTACCGCCCCTACCACAGCATCACGCCGCAACGGGTGTTGCTGGTGTTCGATTTATTAACACAGATATTGCAGCGCTATTTCCCGGCGGTTAAAAACAAAATGCCTGTCTGAAAGTTTCAGACAGGCATAAAACCACTAACCGGCATCCGTTATAGAAAACCCGGGCAAGAATAACAAACCGTTCCGTTAAACCACTCATGTTGCGATATAATTTCACCGCTTTTTCACGAAATTCATAACCATACTGCTCATTGAGGAAAACACTCATGACCCGGCCAATTTTCTACAACCAGCATCCCGAACAACAAGCCCGCGACATTATCGACCAAAAGCTGGAGCAGGCAGGCTGGATGATTCAAACGGTAAACAGCTACAACCCCAATGCCGGTTTGGGGGTGGCGGTGCGCGAATATCCCACCGCAACCGGGCCGGTGGATTACCTGCTGTTTGTAGACAGAGAGCCGGTGGCCATGATTGAAGCCAAGCCGGAAAACTTCGGCCACAAGCTCAACACGGTTGAAGAGCAGAGCGCACGCTATGCCGATAGCGAACTGAAAAACATTTCTCAGGCCGAAATCGCCTTTTTATATGAAAGCACCGGCGTGGTTACCCATTTCACCAACCGCAACGACCCCGCCCCGCGCGCCCGCGAAGTATTCCACTTCCACCGCCCCGAAACCCTGCAAAAATGGGCGAATGAAGGCAAAAACACCCTGCGCGCCAAATTAAAAGCCATGCCCGCGCTCAACCCCAACCGTTTGCCGGCATCAGAACTGGGACTGCGCGATTGCCAGTTAACCGCCATTGAAAACATGCAGGCTTCTTTGGCAAAAGATTTGCCCCGCGCCCTGATTCAGATGGCCACCGGCGCCGGCAAAACCTATACCGCCATCAGCATTATGCACCGCCTGCTGAAATACACCGGCAAGCGGCGCATTTTGTTTTTGGTCGACACCGTTAACTTGGGCGAACAGGCCGAGCAAGAAATGCTGGTGTTTACCCCGCCCGGCGACAACCGCAAATTTACCGAACTCTACAACACCCAAGTCATCAAATCGCCGCATATTCCCAAAGGCGTAGAAGTGTGCATCTGCACCATTCAGCGCCTGTATTCACTGCTGAAAGGCAAAGAGCTGGACATTCCCGACGACAGCATCGGGCTGGAAGAATGGGAAAACCGCTTGAAAGAACCGTTACCCGTAGCCTATCAGCCCGATTTGCCGCCGGAATTTTTCGATTTTATCTTTATCGACGAATGCCACCGCTCCATTTACAACCTGTGGCGGCAGGTTTTGGATTATTTCGATGCCTATCTGATCGGTTTAACCGCCACCCCCGATAACCGAACTTTCGGCTTTTTCAACCAAAACGTAGTGAGCGAATACAGCCACGAACAAGCCGTGGCCGACGGCGTGAATGTGGGCAACGAAGTGTATTTGATCAACACCAAAATCAGCGAGAAGGGCGGCAAATTCAAAGCCGAAGAACTGGTGGAGCACCGCGAGCGCACCACCCGTCGCAAACGCTGGCAGCAGCAAGACACCGACGAAACCTACACCGCCAAACAACTGGATCGGGACATTGTCAACCCCAGCCAAATCCGCACCATTATCCGCACTTTCCGCGACCATTTGCCCGTTATCTTCCCCAACCGCCAAGAAGTGCCCAAAACCCTGATTTTTGCCAAAAACGACAGCCACGCCGACGACATCATCAAAATGGTGCGCGAAGAATTCGGACAAGGCAACGAATTCTGCAAAAAAATCACCTATAAAGCCAAAGACGATATTGTGGACGAACACGGCGAAATCATCGAAGAGGGCGAAGAGCCGAAAGCCGTGTTGGCCAACTTCCGCAACAGCTACCACCCGCGCATTGCCGTTACCGTCGACATGATCGCCACCGGCACCGACGTGCGCCCGCTCGAATGCCTGCTGTTTATGCGCGATGTGAAAAGCCGCAACTATTTTGAGCAAATGAAAGGGCGCGGCACCCGCACGCTGGATAAAGACGGCCTGCAAAAAGTCAGCCCGTCGGCCCGCACGGCCAAAACCCATTATGTGATTGTCGATGCCATCGGCGTAACCAAATCCTTAAAAACCGCCAGCCAGCAACTGGACACCAAGCGTTCGGTCAGCTTCTCCGATTTGGGCAAAGCCGTGGTGTTCGGCGGCGCGTTCGACAGCGACAGCATCAGCTCGCTGGCGGCACGCCTGGTCCGTTTGAACAAACAGCTGGATAGCGAACAGCAGCAACACATTGCCCAAATCACCGGCGGCATTCCTTTATCACAACTGGTCAAAGACCTGTTCCACGCCATCAATGCCGACGAAATCCATCAGGCAGCCTGCGAGCAAGAAGGCATTTCCCTTGACGAAACGCCGTCTGAACCAACCGTTTTGCAGATACAGAAACAACGCGTGAAAGCCGCCACCCGAGCGCTTTCCATGGAACTTATCACCACCCTGGATGAAATCCGCAAACAAAACGAGCAGAAAATTGACCACGAAATCGATGAAATCACCCACGCAGGCTGGGCGGATAACGACGAAGCCCTTACCCAAAGCTTCGCCCAATGGATAGACGAACACAAAGACCAAATCACCGCCCTGCAAATTTTTTACAACCAGCCCTACCAACGCCAGGCCTTAAGCCTGGCCATGATCAAAGAGCTGGCAACCGCCATCAAAAAAGCCAAGCCGAAACTGGCATTGAGCCATATTTGGCAGGCCTATGCCCGCCTGGACAAAGTAAACGAGCAGGCGGAGAGCGAATTAACCGCCTTGGTGAGCTTGATCCGCCGCGTGGCGGGCATCGATAACACCATCACCCCGTTTGCCAAAACCGTACGCAAAAATTTCCAAAAATGGACATTTGAGCACAACGCCCGCGCCGACAAACCGCTGAGCGAAGAACAAATGCACTGGCTGGCCATGATACGGGAACACCTCATCACCTCGTTTGCCATTGAAGAAAACGACTTTGAACTCACCCCGTTTAACCAACACGGCGGCTTGGGGCAAGCCTATGACGTATTAAGCGCCATCGCCGCCAACGACCGGGATTTTGACACCCTGTTAGACGAGATTAACCGACAATGGACAGCATAAAGATGACAACAGAAATACCATTACCGCAAGGGTGGGAAAAATCAACTTTAGGAGAAATTGCCACTTATATTAATGGTCGAGCCTTTAAACCAACCGAATGGAGTAAGGCTGGTACACCTATTATTCGTATTCAAAATTTAAATAACCCGAATGCCGAATATAACTACTATGTTGGAAATATCGAGAAAAAATATCATATTGAAAATGGAGATTTGCTTTTTGCATGGTCTGCATCGCTTGGAGCATATATTTGGAAAGGCGAGAATGCTTTCTTAAATCAGCATATCTTTAAAGTATTGCCAAAAGAAAATGTAGATAAAACATTTGTTTATTATTTACTTAATAATATTACCAATGAACTTTATACCAAAGCACATGGTTCAGGAATGGTTCATGTTACAAAAGGGAAATTTGAAGCGACATTAGTCAATATTCCTCCACTTGAAACCCAACAAACCATCGTCGATAAAATCGAAAGCCTGTTTGCCGAAATCGATGCGGGCATAGCCTGTCTGAAAACCGCCGGGCAGCAGCTCAAACAATATCGCCAAGCCCTGCTCAAAAACGCCTTTAACGGCGAACTCACCAAACAATGGCGGTTGGAACACGCCGACAGCTTGCCGTCCGAAAAAGAACTGCTCGCCCAAATTCAGACGGCCCGCCAACAACACCACGACAGGCAGCTTGCCGATTGGCAAACTGCCGTTAAACAATGGGAACAAACAGGCACACAAGGAAAAAAGCCGAGTAAACCCAAAGCACCTACACAAGCGGTTAAATTTGAAGGAAATTTTTCAGATTTGCCAAATGGGTGGGGTGTGATAAAACTGGGGAATTTTATTCAAGATATTCAGGCTGGTAAAAGTTTTAAATGTGAAGAAAGACCACCAGCGGATAACGAAATTGGTGTAGCCAAGGTAAGTGCTGTTACATGGGGGGAATATGATGAAAATGAAACCAAAACTTGTTTCAATGAAAATATGATAAACCCTGATTTTTTCATTAAAACTGGAGATTTTTTATTTAGCCGAGCAAATACTATTGAGCTAGTTGGTGCATGTGTAATTGTTAAAAAAACAAACAAAAACATCATGCTGAGCGATAAAACTCTACGTATTGATTTTACCGAAATTTTAAAAGAATATGTTTTGTACTATTTACGTTCTTCTGACGGAAGAAAACAAATTATGGATAAAAGCAGTGGTAATCAGGATTCTATGAGAAATATTGGTCAAGAACGTATTAAGGACATAAATATTCCACTTTGCTCATTAGCCGAACAAACCCAAATCGTTGCCATCTTGGAAAGCAAACTCACCGCTTGCGACCAACTGGCCGCCGAGCTTGCCACACAACTCAAACAGGCCGAACTGCTTAAACAGGCGGTATTGAAAGCAGCGTTTTCAGGCAGGCTTTCGGATGACTTTTCAGACGGCCTTTCAGGTAGCCTTTTCGGGAATAAATCATGAATAAACTGCCGATCAATATCCATGATTTGCTGAGAAAACGCACCATCGAAAGCGAACGGGTGGAATATAAGGAGGGCTGGAATCCCGAAAGCGTTTTGCACACCCTCTGCGCCTTTGCCAACGATTTTCATAATTTGGGCGGCGGTTATGTGGTCATCGGTGTGCGGGAAGAAAACGGCATGCCGCAACTGCCGCCCGTGGGTTTGTCAGCGGATGAAATCGACCGCATTCAAAAAGAGCTTTTGAATATTGAACGCAGTGCCATTCAGCCTGCGTTCAACACCTTGACTGCGGTTTATGAAATCCAAGGCAAAAGCATTTTGGTTTTGTGGGCGGCAGGCGGCGAAGTGCGCCCTTACAAAGCCAAAAAAAGTTTGGCAAAAGACCATAAAGAATGGGCTTACTATATCCGCAAGCACACCAGCACGGTTGTGGCCACCGGGGCGGATGAACAGGAATTGATCGGTCTGGCCAATAAAGTGCCTTTTGACGACCGCTTGCATATTTCGGCAACTTTGGATGACTTGGAGCCGCATTTAATCCGCGAATTCCTCAAAGACGTGAAAAGCGATTTGGCGCCGATTGCCAAAAATTTGAGCATTGAAGAACTTGCCGTGCGGATGAATATCGCAGGCGGCACGCCCGAGGCGCTGTTTCCGAAAAATGTCGGGCTGATGTTTTTCAACAGCCGGCCGGAAAAATTCTTTCCTTACAGCCAAATTGATGTGGTGTATTTTCCCCAAGGCGCAGGCGGCGGGCATTTTGAAGAAAAAGTGTTTCAAGGCCCTTTGGGGCAAATGACCAAAGATGCTTTGAATTTTATTAAAAACAATTATGTGCAGGAAAAAGTGGTTAAGCTGCCCAATCAAGCCGAAGCAAGGCGTTTTTTCAATTTTCCTTTTGAAGCCATTGAAGAGGCATTGGTAAATGCGGTGTATCACCGCTCTTATGAATTGCGCGAGCCGATAGAAGTGCGCATCGATCCGCACGAAATCCTGATTTTGAGCTACCCCGGCCCCGACCGTTCCATCAGAATGGAAACATTACAGGCAGGCAGGGCGGTCAGCCGCCGTTATCGAAACCGCAGAATCGGCGAATTTTTGAAAGAATTGGAACTGACCGAAGGCCGTTCGACTGGTGTTCCGACCATTTTGCGGGTGATGCAGGAAAACGGCTCGCCCATGCCTGTTTTTGAATCCGATGAAGAACGTACTTATTTTATGATTCGGCTGCCGATTCACGAGGCTTTTGTTTTATCTGGTGAAACGAAAACCGATCAAGTTAGTGACCAAGTTAGTGACCAAGTTAGTGACCAAGTTATTTTGATGTTGGAACGTCTGGAAAATTGTGAAGACAGTGCCAAAGCATTAAGAGAAAAATTAGCCATATCTCATTCAACGTATTTTAGGAACAAATACATACAGCCTGCTTTATCGCTGAATCTGATTGAAATGACGGTTCCCGACAAACCCAACAGCCGCAATCAAAAATACCGCTTGACTGACCAAGGCAAAAAATTATTGGCAACATTTAAGAGAAACTGATGATGACCACACCACACAACCCAACACCAAACGCCATTGTGCAAAAAGTATGGAGCTTTTGCCATATGCTGCGCGACGACGGCGTAAGCTACGGCGATTATCTGGAGCAGATTACCTATCTGATTTTCTTGAAAATGGCATTTGAATACAGCCAGCCCCCTTATAACCGTGATGTCGGCATTCCCGCCGAATACAACTGGAAAAGCCTCACCGGCCGCACCGGCGCCGATCTGGAAAGCCATTACCTTGCATTATTGCGTGATTTAAGCCAGAAAAAAGGCTTGCTGGGGCAAATTTTTGCTAAGGCGCAAAACAAAATCCAAGACCCAGCCAAACTATCCCGCCTGATAGCGATGATAGACGAAACCAAATGGACACGCTTGGGCGTGGATGTGAAGGGCGATATTTACGAAGGCATTTTGGAAAAAAACGCTGAAGATACCAAATCAGGTGCAGGACAATACTTTACCCCGCGCGCATTGATTGAAGCCATTGTGCAATGCGTGCGCCCACAAGCCGACACCGTGATTGCCGATCCTGCCGCAGGCACGGGCGGTTTTTTGTTAGCCGCATATGGCTATTTGGAAAAACACGGCGATTTAAATGCCGAACAAAAAGCACGCTTAAAAAACGGCACCTTCTTTGGCAATGAAATTGTTGCCAATACGCGCCGTTTGTGCCTGATGAATTTGTTTTTGCACGGCATCGGCGAAATGGATGGCGAAAGCCCGATCAGCTCCGATGATTCTTTGGTGGCGCCAAGCGAGCGCAAAGCGGATTTGGTGTTGGCCAATCCGCCGTTCGGCAAAAAAAGCAGCATAACCGTCACCAATGCCGAGGGAGAAGCGGAAAGCGAAGATTTTGTTTATAACCGCCAAGACTTTTGGGCCACCACTTCCAACAAACAGGTGAATTTCTTGCAGCATATTTACACCATGCTCAAAAACAACGGACGCGCGGCAGTGGTGGTGCCCGATAATGTGCTGTTTGAAGGCGGCGCAGGTGAGACGGTGCGTAAGAAATTGTTGCAGATGACGGATTTGCACACCATTTTGCGTTTGCCGACCGGCATTTTCTACGCCAACGGCGTGAAAGCGAATGTGCTGTTTTTTGATAACCACCCGGCTCAGGAAAAAGCGGTTACCCAAGCAGTGTGGGTGTACGACTACCGTACCAATGTGCACCACACCTTGAAGAAAAAACCGATGCAGCTGGCGGATTTGCAGGATTTTATCGCCTGTTATTGCCCTGAAAACCGCTTTCAACGCACGGAAACCTACCACGCCGAAACCAATCCTGACGGGCGCTGGCGCAAATTCAGCATCGATGAAATCAATAAACGCGAAAAAACCAGCTTGGATATTTTCTGGCTCAAAGACCATTCCCTAACCGATTTGGATAATTTGCCCGAGCCTGATATTTTGGCCGATGAGATTATTGAAAATATCGAAGCGGCTTTGGTGAATTTCCGCAGCGTGGCGGCGCAGTTGGGCGGATAAGGAAATTCATGGAACATGCCTGTCTGAAAACAAAGCATCTGTTTTCAGACAGGCATGATGTTTTGCCAAATCTGTTTGCCCGCAATCGGCAAAATCAAAATAAGGCCGTCTGAAATACCCAACCGTCGTCATACTCGGGCTTGCCCCGAGTATCTTTTGGTTTTGGAAGGAAAAGCAGATACTCGGGTCAGGCCCGAGTATGACGCAAATGTTTTAAGTTATCGAAAAGAATTTTGCAAAGCTCTCAACCCGGATATAACGTGTGTTCCGAATATTTTCAGACAGGCATGGGATAGGCCTGTCTGAAAGCCTTATTTGTCCAAACCCTGATCTTTCAACCAGCCGGCCAGATGTTCGGCCACTTGTTGGTTGTTCAAATCGCTGAACGGAAAATGGGTGTTGCCTTTGATGCCCACTTTGGGCAGGTGCACCAGCGTGGCTTTGCCGCCGTGTTTGTTGACGGTGTTTACCCAATCTTGCGCCAGTTTCATGCGCATATACCATTGGTCGCCGCCTTGAGTGCCATCGGGAGCGTCGGGGATAAAGTCGCCGAAGTAGATCACAATCGGGATTTGTATGAGGCGGCGGAAGGTGTCGGCGTCGGTTTTCATCGGGGCGATGTTGCCGAAGCGGTTTTCCATCACCGGCGGCACTTCGCCTTCGGGGAAGGGGAAGTTGCCCGGCTCGTAGGCCACCACGGCTTTGACGTTGGGGTTTTGGCCGGCAATCAGCCAGCCGAACGCACCGCCGGCGGAGTGGGTAACCAGAATGCCGCCGCCGATTTTATCGAACAGCGCGCCCATGCTGCCGGTAATCGCGGCGGCATCGGTGGGGCCGGTGTCGGGGGTGATGGTGCGGAAGAATTGTTGCAGCGCGGCTTGATCTTGCGGAAACGCTACACCTTGGTTGAAGTTCGGGTAGCTGCCGATGCGGAACTGGGCGAACCAGAATTGATCGTCGGGGGTGGCTTTGATTTCAGAACCAACTGTGCTGCGGACGGCTTGTCCGCGGCGCGGCTGGTCAACCAGATACACGGGGTAGCGTTTGCGCAGGAAGATGTTTTGGAAGCCTTCGCGGCCGTCGGGCGTGGTCTGCCAAGCGCGCATGGAGCCGCCGTAGCCGTGCAGGAACACCAGCGGCAGGCTGCGGGCGCGTTCGGGGATTTGGTAGAACACGGCGGCGTGGTCGCCGTGCAGGGTTTGGCCGCCGGCTTGGGTGGAAGCCTGATAAACGTTCCAGAAGTCGTTGTTGTTGCCTTTTAAGGCGGCGGGGTTGGCATCGTAGCGGCCTTCGCTGGTTTTTACGGTACCGCCGACGGCGAAACTGCCTTGTTCCGCCAGCGTGAGGCGGCCGTTGCCGCTTTGGGCACAGGCGCCCAACGCGAGGGATAAGGCGGCGAGCAATAAGGTTTTTTTCATGGGTTTTCTTCCTTTGCGGGTTGTTCAGACGGCCTAAACTTCGGTTTTATTGTCCGCCGTATTTGTAAAACGCGGTGGCGCCGCCGTCGATGAGAATGTCGCTGCCGGTGATGTAGCCGCCGCTGGGGCCAAACAGCAATTCCGCCAAGGCGGCTATTTCGTCGGGCGTGCCGCCGCGTCCGGCGGGGGCTTTGGCCAGCATGTCGCGGTAAAACGCGCCGCGTTCGGGGCTGGTGAGTTCGTCATAGGCCAAGGGTGTGAACACGATGCCGGCGCTGATGCAGTTGATGCGCGCGCCGCGTTTGCCCCAGCGCACGGCTTCGGCCTGCACGCGCAGGGCGTTGCCGCGCTTGGCGATTTGGTAGGCGCGCAAGCTGTCGTCAATAGCGCGCACAAAGGGCAGATTCAATAACTCTTCGGCAGGCAGCAAGGCCAAATCGTCGGCCTGCTGTTGCGTGAGTTCGTCCACTTTCAAGCGGAGGGAAGATTGCGAGCCGATCACAACGGCGGCGCCTTGCGGCGCGATGATGTCGCCGAAATATTCAAACACCAGCGCCGCGCCATACAAATCCACGCGCAAAATATCTTGCGGCGCGGCTTGCGAAGGCGACAGCCCCGCCGTATGCACCACACCCGCCACATCACCCAAGGCTTGGGCGGTTTGCGCCAAAGCGGCTACCGATTCGCGCTCGGCCACATTTACCGCGGCGGTGCTGCATTCAAAACCTGCTTCGCGCAAGGTTTTGGCAGCCTGTTCGGCATTTTCCGGTTTGATGTCTGCCAACAGGATATGTTTGCCGATGCTGATGCGGCGGGCAATGGCTTGCGCAATCGCGCCGCTGCCGATGATGACGTTAACAGGTTTCATGGCGCTCTCCTAACGGCCAGAGATGTTCAGCCGATCACACGGGTTTCGCTGATCATGAAATTGGCGATGCGTTGGCTGATGAGCCATTGGCCGCCTTGCTTCACATAAGTATCTTGATAGCGCACGCTGTGGTCTTGCAAAACCTGTTTGCCGTCTTGCTCGCCCACCAGTTTTACCGCGCAATAGTTGATGGCCTCGGCTTCGGTTTCGCTGCGGAAGGTCACGGTGTGTTGGCCGTTGAGGTGGTAAACGCTGTGAAACTGCGCCAGAAAGCTGCTGAAAACCTGTTCGATTTCTTCCCTGCCTTTGGCTTCGGCAAACAGTTTGCCGCCGATATAGGTGTTGACTTGGGCATCGGGGGTGAACAAGGGCATTTGCTCGGCCACGCGTTTTTCATCGGCCAGGTTGGAGAAGGTGTCCACCAAGTCTTTCAGGGCTTGGCGTTCAATCAGTTGGTTCGTGTTCATCGCTTTTCCTTTCTGTTGAAAAAATCAAACTTTGGCAATGCCGATGCTTTGGCGAATGCCCAATGTCTCGTTTTGCACCAATTTGCCAATAAAATCGGCAATGCTTTTGCGTGAAACGCTGTGGCCTTTGAAGGCTTCGCCTTTGTAAGTCAGCTCATAATCCACTTCCGCATCGTTGGTAAACCAGGCGGGGCGCAGAAGGGTAAAGTCCAGATCCGATTGCTCAACCACTTGGGCAGATTGGCGGTAAGGCTCCAAAACTGCGCCGTGATCTTCGCCTGTTTCGCCATAAATACCCATTGAGCTGATAAAAATCAAGCGCTTGACGCTGTTTTCTTTCATCGCCTGCACGATGTTTTGCGCCATGGCTTTCAGGTTGCCTGAAAGGCCGGCATACACCACATGCTGCCCCTGCATTGCGGCGCTTAATTGCGCTGCGTTCAGCACATCGCCTTCCACAACGCGCACGCGCTCGCCGGCAAATGGGCGCACCGAGGCGGCATTGCGGACAAACAGCGTTAAATGGTGCTCCGGGTTGGCCAATAAAACCGGGATAACCTGTTTGGCAAGGCTGCCGCCGGCACCCAGGATGAGGATATTTTTCATTTTGCTTTTCCGTTGACAATGATCAATCAATAAGTGGTGGCCACGGCTTGGCGCGCTTTCCATTGGCCGTTTTCCCGCACCAGTTGGTAATCGAGTTGCAAGGGCCAGGTGCCTTGCGCGCCCCAGATATGGGCGGCGGTGCGGCTGCGGCCGATAACGCGGGCGGTATCACCCTTTACGTTAGCCTGAACACTTTCCTCTGCCATGTTGAAATAGCGCATTTGGCCGTTTTCAATCTGCTGCAACCATTCGGCGCGGGATTGCCGGTAGCCGGTGATGTGGGTCAGGGTGAAGTCGGCGGTGGTCATGCGCGCAATGGCGGCGGTGTCCGCTTGCAGCATGGCGTGGTTCATGGCGTGGTAAAACTGCTCGGCAGACATGGTGTTTCCTTGGGAAAAAACGGCTGGGGAGAATAAAACGAGCGCTGTGCTGATAAGTAGATGTCGCATGAGACCTCCTTGTTTTCAGACGGCCTCAAACCGCTTCAGGCCGTCTGAAAGGTTGATACGCTTAATCGTGAATCTTCATGCCGCTCAACCATTTCACCCGCTCGGGGTCGCGGTGATCCAGAAACAGGCTTTTGCCGGTGTCGAGCGCGGCAATCTGTGCCATATCTTGCGCATCCAGCTCGAAATCGAAAATCTGCGCATTTTCCAGCACGCGGGCGGGAGTAACCGATTTGGGGATGACGGCAATGCCGCGCTGGTTGAGCCAGCGCAGAATCACTTGCGCCACGCTTTTGCCGTGTTTGGCGGCGATGGCCGACAGCACGGGATGCTTGAAAATATCGTTCTGCCCTTCGGCAAACGATGCCCAAGATTGGGTAAGGATGCCGTGTTCGCGATGAAATGCCAGCTCGCTTTCGCGCTGGTAAAACGGGTGCGTTTCAATTTGATTAACGGCCGGAACGATGCGGTTGTGCAGCATCAGATCCATTACACGGTCGGGGTGGAAGTTGGAAACACCGATGGCGCGGATTTTGCCGGCTTGTACTGCCGCCTCCATTGCCCGCCATGCGCCATGTACATCGCCATACGGCTGGTGGATAAGATACAAATCCAGATAATCCAAGCCGAGTTTTTGCAGCGAAGTGTCGATGGCTTTGGCGGCGGCGGCTTCACCGGCATCCTGCACCCACAGCTTGGTGGTGATGAACACGTCATCACGCGGCACACCGCTGGCACGGATGGCGCGGCCCACGGCTTCTTCATTGCCATAAGCGGCGGCGGTATCGATCAGGCGGTAGCCGCTTTGCAATGCGCCGACCACGGCCGCTTCGGTTTGCTCCGGTGCGATTTGGTACACACCGAAGCCCAGCATGGGCATGGTAATGCCGTTGTTGAGGGTTGCGGTTTTCATGGGCTTATCCTTTCTGCTAAAAACAGATTGCATTGTAAACCTGTTTTCCGGCGTTGATTAGCGGGGTAAAATCGCATGGCCTTGTGAATTTTTTTCAGTAATCCCACCGCCATGAAAGAAAACCTCAACCGCCTGCGCGCCTTCCTGATGGTAGTGCAAACCGGCAGTTTCGCCTTACAATAACAATGTTTTCACAACATTCCGAGCACCCGCAAATGTTTATTATTGCCTTAACCTACATCCGGCCGATAGCCGATATCGAAGCGAATCTGCAAGCACACCGCCAATTTCTGGACAAGTATTATGCAGACGGCATGTTCTTGTTATCCGGCAGCAAAGAACCGCGCAACGGCGGCATCATCATTGCCAAAGCGGGCAGCTTGGCGGAAGTGCAGAAAATTGTTCAAGAAGATCCTTTCCACCAGGCAAACGTGGCGGAATATGAAATCACCGAATTCCTGCCCTCGAAAACCGCGGCGGATTTGGTGCAATATCGGGAGCTGTAAATCCCGCTGCCCCAAATGCCCGATCACCTCAAAAAACTACCAATCGCCATGAAAGAAAACCTCAACGACCTGCGCGCCTTTTTAATGGTGGCGCAAACCGGCAGCTTTACCAAAGCGGGCGCGTAGATGGGCGTTTCCGCCTCGGCGTTAAGCCATGCCATCCGCGCGATTGAAGAGCGCCTGCAAATCAAGCTCTTTCACCGCACCACGCGCAGCATTTCGCTTACCGGCGCGGGCGAGCAGCTTTATGCCGAACTCTCGCCGCTGTTTGAAGCGGTTGATGCCAGCATCGACAATCTAGGCAGCTTCCGCAACACCCTGCGCGGCAGCCTGCGCATCAACGGCAACAGCCATGCCTTTGCCCATGTGCTGCGCGACAAATTGCAGGCATTTATCGGCGCGCATCCTGAAGTGGAAATGGAGTTGGTCAGCGAGCTGCGCTTCGTCGATATTGTTGCCGAGCGTTTCGATGCCGGCATCCGCCTTGACGGCGATGTGGCCAAAGATATGGTGGCGGTGCGCATTTCGCCCCCGCTGTACCTGCGCGTGGTCGGCAGCCCCGATTATTTTGCCCGCCACGGCGTGCCGCAACAGCCGGATGACTTGGCCGCCCACGCCTGCCATTCCACGCGCCTGCCCACTTCCGGCGGCGTGCTGTCATGGGAGTTCCGCCACCCCGAAAGCGGTGCGAAAGTGCTGTTTGCCCCGCAAGGGCGCGTGCTGGCCAACAGCAGCGAAGTGCTGAAAAATCTGGCCTTGGCCGGACAGGGGCTGGTTTGGCTGTTCGACGAAATCGTGCGGCAGGAACTCGATAGCGGCGCCTTGGTGAGCGTACTCGACGATTGGGCGATGCGCTACGACGGTTATTACTTGTATTACCCCAACCGCCGTATGAATTCGCCGCTGCTCAAAGCGCTGGTGGCGACGTTGCGGGAATAGCGAAAAGAAGTTTTTGGCGGTATTTTTGAATTTTGCAATGACTTCAGGCCGAAGCCTTTACAGAAATCCTTTCAGCCTCTTAAAACCTCTGCGTCATACTCGAGCTTGACGGGATACAGATATTTTCAGGAGCGAACCGACGTTAAAAAAGCCCCGGGCCGTCTGAAAAACTTTTCAGACGGCCCGGGGCTTTTTTAAAGATTGAGGCCTTTGCAAAATTCAACACCACCTGAAAAACCTGATTTCCGTCATTCCCGCGCAGGCGGGAATCTGGATCTATCGGTTTCAGAAATATTTAGAAATGACAGAAAGTTTAAATCCGTCATTCCTGCCTGCGCGGGAATGACGGATGAAAGGTTTCTGAATATTTTCAGGTTTTGCAAAGGTATCAACATATATAAAATCAGGTCAATCGGTAAGCTTGTAAACCGCACGGTATGCCAGAACACTCGGCAAAAAAACCCGATATTATAAATGCCGTCAATATCATGTTTTTTTCTAACACTTAATAAACAATAGGAGTATAACCACCAGTACGATAACCTTCTACATACTCAATATACTCTACTGGGTGTTCAAACCAATGACCTATTGCCATTCCCGTCAAACCACCTATTGTAGACCCAATAGGCCCCGCATAACTTCCTAAACCTCCACCGATTGCTCCACCGACCGCAGCTCCCCAACCAGGGCTTGAAAATCCACCTGAAACATACTGCAATTTATGCTCTGTCAAAGCTTTCATCATCAAACTCCTTTAATCATGTGAATCAAATGAAAAACGTAATTCCGTTTACGGTACTGTTTCCGACAAAGCCGATGATAGGAAAGTTTTGAGATTTAAACGTTTTGACTCTCCGATACTTTATATTGACAAACTTTAATTATTGATTTTAAATATATTTTTATGCTAGAGTATTCTTAAGCACCGATCCTGCGGGGTTTGGAAACAGGCTTCAGAGCAGCCCTGCCAACCGTTCCACAACTGCTTGCGCCGCCTGCCGTTTGCCGATTTCGGGAAACGCGGTTTCGCCCGTTTCGGTGATGATGGTGATGCGGTTGACCGTTTTGCCCATCGCCGTTGCCACATCGTTGGCCACCAGCATGGGAATGCCTTTTTTCACCCGCTTGGCGCGGGCGTGTTCCAGCACATTTTCGCTTTCGGCGGCAAAGCCCACGCAAAACGGCGGTTCGGGCAGCTTCGCCACCGATGCGAGGATGTCGGGGTTTTCTTCCAGCTCGATAAGTGGCGGTTCGCCGCCCGTGTTTTTTTTGATTTTCTGCGCGCTGCTGTTTTTCACTTTGTAATCCGCTACCGCCGCCACCGAAATGAAAACGTTTTGGCCGCCGATGCGGTTCATCACCGCGCGGTACATGGCCTCAGCGCTGACGGCCTGTTCGGCGTGCGCCAAACCTGCGGGCAGGGCCGTCTGAATCTGGCCGTAAATCAGGGTAACTTCCGCCCCGGCGGCGCGGCAGGCGCGGGCGAGCGCCATGCCCATCCGGCCGCTGGAAATATTGGTGATGCCGCGCACGGGGTCGATGGCTTCAAAGGTTGCGCCCGCCGTTACCAACACTTTTTTGCCCTGCAATAATTTGGGTGTCCACATATCGGGCAGCAGGTCGGCAAGCTCGGCTGCTTCGGGCATGCGCCCGATGCCGGTTTCGCCGCAGGCCTGCTCGCCTTCGGCGGGCTGGAACACGGTGATGCCGTCTGAAATCAGGCGGGCGATGTTGCGTTGGTTGGCGGGGTTGGACCACATTTCCACATTCATGGCGGGGGCGACGGCCAGCGGGCATTTGCGGGCGGCGGCCAGGTTGGTGAGCAGGTTGTCGGCAATGCCGCCTGCGATTTTGGCGATGGTGTTGGCGGTGGCGGGCGCAATCAGAAATACATCGGCTTCGCGGGTGAGGTTGATGTGCGCCATGCCGTTGCCGCCTTGCCCGCCGCCGTGGGTTTCGGCCAGCACGGGGTTGCCGCTCAAGGCTTGGAAAGTGAGCGGCGATACGAATTCCGCCGCCGCGCGGCTCATCGCCACGGTTACGCTGTGCCCTTGTTTTTTCAAGAGGCGCACGAGTTCGCAGGATTTGTAGGCGGCGATGCCGCCGCTGATGCCGAGTAGGATGTGTTTGCTCATGATTGGGTTTTGTTTTGGTGTGAAAGGCCGTCTGAAAAACGGCCGGTAACTTTTTCAGACGGCCTTATTGCTCGGAAGCGGCTGCGGCAGACGCCAGAGCCTGCTGCTGGTGCTGCACGAGTTCGGCCACGCCTTTCTGCCCGAGCCGCACCAGCTCGCCCAATTCTTCCATGCTGAACGGCGCGCCTTCCGCCGTGCCCTGTATTTCGATGATTTTGCCCGAAGCCGTCATCACCATATTGACATCGCTCTCGCAGCCGGAATCTTCGGGGTAATCCAAATCCAGCAGCGGCACGCCGCCGACCACGCCGGCCGACACAGCCGCCACGGCTTCGCGCACGGGGTTGTGCAGCAGCATATCCGCCGCCAATAGTTTATCCACCGCCATCTGCAAGGCCACAAACGCACCCGTGATGCTGGCGGTGCGCGTGCCGCCGTCGGCTTGGATAACGTCGCAGTCGATTAAAATCTGCCGCTCGCCCAGGCTTTCCAAATCCACCACCGCGCGCAGCGAGCGGCCGATCAGGCGCTGGATTTCCTGAGTGCGCCCGCTCTGTTTGCCCGCCGCAGCCTCGCGGCGCATACGCGAAGCGGTGGATGCGGGCAGCATACCGTATTCCGCCGTTACCCAGCCCTGCCCTTTGCCGCGCAGAAACGGCGGCACGTTCTCGTCAATCGAAGCGGTGCAGATTACTTTGGTGTTACCGCATTCGATTAACACCGAGCCGTCGGCATGGGGCAGAAAATCGGGGGTGATGCGGATTTCGCGCAAAGCATCGGCTGCGCGCGAAGTGCGGGTGTAGGCAGTCATCGGTTTTATTCCTCAAATTCGATACGCGCGGATTATAACATGCGCAGATATGGTATATTTCGGCCGATTTCACTCGCAAACACCACACGGAGTAAAACACCATGACCATCCACAGCATGACCGGCTTTGCCAACGCCGCAGGCGAATGCGGCGCCAAACGCATCAACTTGGAAGTGCGCGCCGTCAACCACCGCTATCTCGACGTGCAGTTCCGTATGCCCGACGATTTGCGCCATCTCGAAAGCAGCCTGCGCGAAAGCATCGCCGCCCGCGCCGCCCGGGGCAAGCTCGAGTGCCGCATCCAGGTTCAAGACATCGCATCAGGCGCGCAAAGCCTGAGCGTGAATCAGGATTTGGTGGCGCAACTGGCCGGGATCAACAAAAAATGGCGCAAAAAACACGAAGGCTTGGGCAAGCTCACCGTGGCCGATATTTTGAAGTTTCCCGGCGTGCTCGCCAGCCAAAACGAAGACGAAGAAGCCTTCGCCCAAACCGTGCAGCAACTGTTAAACCAAGCCTTAAACGATTTTGCCGCCGCCCGCGGGCGCGAAGGCGAAAAACTGGCGCAGCACCTGCTGAGCCGCCTGGACGAAATGGAAAACATCATCAACAACTTAAGCGGCATTTTCCCCAACCTGCTCGAAGCGCATATGGAAAAAGTGAGAGGCCGTCTGAAAGAAGCGGTGGAAACCATCGACAACGACCGCCTGCAACAGGAATTCACCCTGTTTATGCAAAAGTCCGACGTCGACGAAGAATTCAGCCGCCTGCGCACCCACATCGGCGAAGTGCGCCGCATCGTTACCACCGCCAAAGGCAGCGTGGGCAAACGTTTGGATTTTCTGATGCAGGAACTCAACCGCGAAGCCAACACGCTGGGCAGCAAGACCATCGCCGCCGAATGCACGCAGGCATCGGTGGAATTGAAAGTGCTGATCGAGCAGATGCGCGAACAGGTGCAGAATATCGAATAAACGCTTGCTCCTGATTCATTGTTTTTTTTATCATATTTATTTGCCGTCATGCCCGGGCTTAGCCCGAGCATGACGGCTGTGTTTTCCACATAAAACCAGAGATTCTGCAAACCCATACAGGCCGAGACCTTTGCAAAAAAGCCGTTTTAATCCTGAATGTATGATATTCCGTCATACTCGGGCTTGACCCGAGTATCTCTTTTGCTTCTAAAACAAACAGATGCTCGGGTCAAGCCCGAGCATGACGCAAGTGTTTTAAGGTGCCTAAAAGAATTTTGCAAAGGTCTCAGGCCGTCTGAAAATCATTTTCAGACGGCCTGAGACCTTTCAAAAACAACCCGCCCGCAGCCGTTCCGCCCTACCCGCCCTGTGCTACAATTCCATTCCCTTTTCCACTCCACCGCAAACCGCCATGACCACACCCGCCATCGAACACGTTCAAGCCGTTGCCTTTGATTTGGACGGCACGCTCTGCGATTCCGTGCAAGACCTCGCCGCCGCTGCCAACGCCACCCGCGAACACATGGGGCTGCCGCCGCTGCCCGAACACACCGTGGAAAGCTACGTCGGCGACGGCCTCGCCAACCTCGTCCACCGCGTGCTCACCGACAGCCGCGACGGCCAAGTAGACCAAAACCGCTGGGAGCAGGCATTTACCTTTTTCATCCGCTACTACCGCGAACACCTGAGCGTGTTCACCCGCCCCTATCCCGAAACCGAAGCCGGCTTGAGCCTGCTCAAATCGCTGGGCATTCCGCTGGTGGTGATCACCAACAAAAACGAAGTGCTGGCCGCCGAGCTGCTGAAACAGCTGCACCTGGCCGATTATTTCAGCCTGATCCTCGGCGGCGACAGCCTGCCCGAAAAAAAACCCAGCCCGCTGCCGCTGCTGCACGCCGCCGAAGTGCTCGGCATCGCCCCCGCCGATATGCTGATGGTGGGCGATTCCGCCAACGACATCCTCGCCGCCAAAGCCGCCGGCTGCCTGAGCGTGGGCGTAACCTTCGGCTACGGCGACATGACCCTGCTCTCGCAAGAGCCTGCCACCAAACCCGACTGGCTGATCGGCTCGCTGCCCGAAATCTACGAAAACCTGCAACCGCAAAAAGCGCAGGACGAATAACGTTGAGGCCGAAACCTTTGCAAGTTATGCCGGCATTTTAAAACCCCTGCGCCATACTCGGGCTTGGCCCGATCATCTTGCTGTTTCGAAAGAAATAGAGATACCCGGGTCAAGCCCGAATATCACGGCGGCCGGGTATTTCAGACGGCCAAAACTGCTTGCAAAAACCTCAGGCCGTCTGAAAAAATCCTTTTCAGACGGCCTCAAACATTCCTGAAAAACCCTTTTCCAACCAGCAATGAAACCGCAAAAATCCCTGCGCGCCCGCGCCCTCGACATTCTTTCCCGCCGGGAAACCAGCCGCGCCGAACTCAAACGCAAGCTCGCCCCGCACGCCGAAAGCGAAGAAGAACTCGAGCAGCTTTTAAACGAGCTGGCCGAACGCCGTTGGCAGTCCGACGAGCGTTTCGCCGAAACCTACGTGCACAGCAAAAGCCGCCAACACGGCCGCCTGCGCCTGCAACAGGCCTTGCAGGCCAAAGGCGTGAGCGAAAACACCGCCCGCGGTTTCCTGCCCGACCGCGACAGCGAACTGCAAACCGCCGTGGCCGTGCTGCGCAAAAAGTTCAAAGCCCCCGCCGCCGATTTGAAAGAAAAACAAAAACAGGCGCGCTTTCTCGCCTATCGCGGTTTCGATACGGACATCATTCAAACCGCTTTGAAAAACGGCTGGAACGATGACGAAGAATGGGAATAACGCCAACGCCTGCAAAATATTATTCAAGCCGAAACCTTTGCCAAAAATGCCTTAAGGCCGTCTGAAACATCCAACCGCCGCCATACTCGGGCTTGCCCCGAGTATCTTATTGTTCCAAAAGAAATAACAGATGCCCGGGTCAAGCCCGAGCATGACGCAAAACTTTAAAATACCGAAACGGCTTGTAAAAACCACAGGCCGAGACCTTTGCAAGTCGTTTAGGCCGTCTGAAATGTTTCAGACGGCCTGAATTGCCTTTACAGCCGACAACCGCACTCAGCCGCCCTACCCCATCATATCCAGCCGCGCCTGCGGCGGCAGCAGCAACTGGTAGGCGGGCACGCCGAGGGCGAGCGCCATTTTTTCGATGTTAGACAACGCAATATTCCAGCGTTTGCGTTCCACCGCCGAAACATAAGTGCGGTCCAACCCGCACCGGCGCGCCAGCTCTTCTTGCGACCAACCTTTGTTCACGCGGAAAAGGCGCATATTGTAGGCCAGCACGGCGCGCAAATCTTCTTCTGCGGGCAGCTCGGCGGGTGCGGTCAGTTTGTTGCTCATGATGTTTCCTTTGTGAATTTGCTTTCACGGATTTTACTTCACTATCAGAAAAAATCAATACGCCCGCCTGAAACCGGGCAAACCCATCTGCACGCCCGATAAAAAAACCGCCACCGCGACAACCCGCCGCCTTGCAGCAGTTTTTATCAGTTTCCCGATATTTGCCCTCTACTGCCAAATGCTTATTGGCCGGAACGGTTTTTGCGCAGGCTTTCCAATTCGTCTAACAGCTGCATAATCAGCGCGGTGGCGGGAATGCTGGCTTCAAAATCGCGGCTGATACGGCGGGCGCGGCGCAGGCGGGCGAGTTGGAAGCCGCTGAACAAGGCTTCGTCGGGGCGGCCGCTCACGGAAATGATTTCTTCTTCAATCACGCTCACCACCCAATCGCGGTCGTCGTTGCAGGCGCGGACGATTTCGTTGAAGGTGAGTTGCACATCGTATTCTTGGTTCATGGTTTATCCTTTCACTCCGTAATGTTCCGCCAGTTTCTGCCAGGCGGCGCGGTCGGCTTCGCTGTCGGCGCGCGGCAGCACGATATTGACGGTCAAATACAAATCGCCCGCTTCTTTGGCCGGAATGCCTTTGCCTTTCAGGCGCAGGTTTTGGCCGGTGCGGCTGTTGGCGGGAATATTGATGTTCAAACGGCCTGCGGGGGTGGCCGCCTCCATTTTGCCGCCGGCTGCCGCCGTCCACGGCATCACGTCGATGCGCTGGTAAACGTCTTTGCCGTTTTTCACATATAGGTTTTCCGATTCGTGAAAGCGCACTTTCAAATACAAATCGCCGTTGGCACCGCCGTTAAATCCGGGCAAACCCTGGCCGCGCAGGCGGATTTGCTGCCCTTCGCCGATACCTTTGGGAATTTTCACATGCAGGGCTTTGCGCTCGTAGGCCATTTGGCCGTCGGCGTTGAGCGTGGGCATATCAATGCTCAAACTGCGCTCGCTGCCTGCATAGGCAGCGGCAATGTCTATGCTGAGTTCGGCGTGTTGGTCTTCGCCCTGCACGGGGCCGCTCGGGCGCGACGCGCGGCGCTGCTGTGCTTGGCCGAAAGCGGAAAAGATGTCGTCGAAGCGGAAGTCGCCGCTGCCGAAAGGCTGGCCGTCGCCGAAGCGGCTGCTGTCGAAATGGTAATACTGATAGCCGTCTGCACCCGGGTTGAAGCCGCCTTCGAATCCGCCGAAACCTTCAAACCCGCCCTGCCCCGCGCCGGCCTGTTGGCGCGCTTTAAACGGGTTGGCGAGCATTTCGTCGTATTCGGCGCGTTTTTCCGGGTCTTTCAGGGTGTTGTAGGCGAGGTTGATTTCGCTGGTTTTTTGGTCGGCGTCGGGGTCTTTGCTGACGTCGGGGTGGTATCGGCGCACCAGTTTGCGGTAGGCCTTTTTGATTTCGGCAATATCCGCTTCTTTAGACACGCCGAGTATTTCGTAATAATTTTTTTCGGTTGCCATAATTGCTTTCTGTTCAGTGTCAATGTTGTTCACGCGCCCGCCCCGGAAGGCGGTGCTTTTAATAGATTTTGAAGTATAGTGAATTCAAATAAAAACTCCGAAATGAAATAACTGCATTCAAACTTGCAATTGGGCGATATGCTAAAGAATCGTTTTACCCTACTTCGGCATTCTTATTTTAATCCACTATAATGATACTAAACGGAAAATCAAGAGCGGGCGCACAAAAATAATCGAAAGGCCGTCTGAAAAGTTTTCAGACGGCCTTTCGATTGCGGGCGGATCTAGTGGCTTAAATTCAGAATAGGACAAGGCGCCGAGCCGAAGACAGTACAGATAGTACGGCAAGGCGAGGCAACGCTGTACTATTTTAAATTTAAGCCACTATAAATCAGCCCAAATGCACTTCGATGTTGTCGATCAGGCGTGTGCCGCCCAAACGCGCGGCGGCGAGTATCACCAGGTTTTTGTCGCCCGCGTGGGCAACGCTCAAATCGTCGGCGCGGCGCACTTCGATGTAATCGACCGTCCAGCCGGCTTCGCCGAGGCGTTGCGCGGCGGTCTGTTCGAGCACGGCATAAGCGAGGTTGCCGCTGCGGACGGCATCGGCGATGGCGCGCAGTTCGCGGTAAAGGCGGGGGGCTTCGGCGCGTTCCTGTTCGCTTAAATATTGGTTGCGGCTGGAAAGGGCGAGGCCGTCTGAAGCGCGGCCGGTATCCACCGGCACGATGTCGATGTTGATGTTGAGGTCTTCCACCAAGCCTTTAATCACGGCCAGCTGCTGGTAGTCTTTCTTGCCGAAACAGGCCGCATCGGGCTGCACAATGTTGAACAGTTTGGTCACCACGGTGGCCACGCCGCGGAAATGGCCGGGGCGGAATTTGCCGCACAATTCGTTTTGCAGGTTGGGCGGCTCCACGTTGTAACGCTGCTCCACATTGGGATACAGCTCTTTTTCGTCGGGCGCGAACACCACGGCTACGCCTTCGTTTTCCAGTTTGGCGGCATCCTGCTGCAAGGTGCGCGGGTATTTGTCGAAATCTTCACCCTGGCCGAATTGCAGGCGGTTGACGAAAATGCTCACCACCACGTTGCCGGCGCGTTTTTTGGCTTCGCGCACCAATGCCAGATGGCCTTCGTGCAGGTTGCCCATGGTCGGCACGAAGGCAACCGTTCCGGCGTTTTTGCGCCACTCGCGCAATTCGTGAATCGTGTGGATGATTTGCATAGGGTTTTCCTGAAAAACTTTCAGACGGCCTGAAGCGTTCAGAAAGGCCGTCTGAAAAAATTAGAACGTATGTTCGGCTGCGGGAAAGGTTTTGTTTTTCACCGCCGCCACATAAGCCGCCACGGCTGCCTGGATGCTGGTTTGCCCTTCCATAAAGTTTTTCACGAAACGGGCGGTTTTGCCAGGAAACACGCCCAGCATATCGTGCATCACCAGCACTTGGCCGTCGCAATCCGCGCCCGCGCCGATGCCGATGGTGGGGCAGCGCACGCTTTCGGTTACCTGTTTGCCCAGAGCGGCGGGCACGCATTCCATCAAAACCAGCGCCGCACCGGCCTTGTCGTGCGCTTCGGCATCGTTGAGCAGGGCTTGGGCTTTGTCGCCCTTGCCTTGCACTTTATAGCCGCCGAAAGCGTGCACCGACTGCGGCGTTAAACCGATATGGGCGCACACGGGAATGCCGCGCAACTGCAAAAATTCGGTGGTTTCGGCCATCCACACGCCGCCTTCGAGCTTAACCATATGCGCGCCGGCAGCCATCAGCTCTGCCGCGGCGGCAAACGCCTGCTCTTTGCTCTGTTGATAAGTGCCGAACGGCAAATCGCTGATAATCATAGCGTTTTTTGTGCCGCGTGCCACAGCGGCGGTGTGGTAGCACATATCGCCGAGGCTAACGGGCAAAGTGGATTGCTGCCCCTGCACGGTCATGCCGAGCGAATCACCCACCAGCAAAACATCTACGCCGGCATTATCCATCAGCGCGGCGAAGCTGGCTTCGTAGGCAGTGAGCATGGCGATTTTTTCGCCTTCGGCTTTCATTTTTTGCAGGGTGTTGACGGTAATCATGTTTCAGACGGCCTCTGGGTTAAGACGGGGCATATTATGGGGTTTTTCCGGCAAAATGCAACCAAAGCAAAACAGCCCAACCGCTGGGGTCAGGCTGTTTTTAATGTGGTGCCGGCACCAAGAGTCGAACTCGGGACCTTCTGATTACAAGTCAGCTGCTCTACCAACTGAGCTATACCGGCTGAAAGAAGCGCGTATTATGCCCGCCTTCTCTGGCTTTGGCAAGCGCTTTTGCAGCGGCTCTGAAAAAACTTTTTAAAGATATTGTTTTGTTGGTGAATTATTTTCAGGCGGCCTGAAGCGCTGCAAATCATGTATGATTGGCGGCAAATATTTCCGATTTGAAAGGCACCGTTATGAAACTGGTCGAAATCACTTATTATCCGGTTAAATCGATGCGCGGCATTTCAACGGAGCGCGCCGAAATCCGCCCCGAAGGGCTGCCGCACGACAGGGAATGGCTGCTCAGCTCGCCCGACGGGCACTTCATTACCGCACGGCAGTTTCCGCAGCTGCTGCTTTGGCAGGCCGAGCCGGTTTCAGACGGCCTCAAACTAACCGCGCCCGACGGCGGCAGCCTCACCGTTTACCATAACCATTTCAACCGCACCGGCGAAGTTTCGGTTTGGAAAGACACCTTTGCCGCACACCACGGCGACGAACGCGCCGATGCCTGGCTGAGCGGCAAAATCGGCACACCCTGCCGTTTGAACTGGCTGGGCGGCAGCAGCGCACGCATATTGGGCTATTCGCAAACACCGCTGTCGTTTGCCGACGGCGCACCTTACCTGCTGGCTAACACGGCTTCGTTGCAGGCACTCAACGGCAGTTTGGAAACGCCCGTAGAAATGCGCCGCTTCCGCACCAACTTGGTGTTCGACGGCACGAAGGCTTACGAAGAAGAAGGCTGGCAACGCATCGCCGTTGGCCCGGTGGCATTCGAACTGTTCAAGCCCTGCACCCGCTGCGTGATGACCACGGTGGATTTGGCCAGCGGCGAAAAACATCCGCAACAGCAACCGCTGAAAACGTTGGCCAAAACCCGCAAAGCCATTTTCGGCGTGAACATGGTGGCGCTGGACACCGGCAGCGTGACCGTGGGCGACAAGGTGGAAGTGCTGGCGTAGGCAGTTTGAAAACTTAGCAAACCCGCCGCCGCGCCCGAAACCGTGCAGCATGCTCCGCACCTGTGCGATACGTTGACAGCACTTTCGCCGTATCCGGGTTTGACCCGAATAGCTTTTTGAGACCTTTGCAAAACTGCCTTCAGGCCGTTTGAAATGTTTGATTTCGTCATTAGCTTTACAAGCCCGAGCATGACGAAACGGTTGCCAAGCAAATGGTTTTACTATAAGTGCTCTGCAAAACAACAGGCCGTCTGAAAACATTTTCAGACGGCCTGAGCCACACTTAAGCGGTTAACCCGTTATTCCTCGGCGGGGGCGGCCGCTTGTGCTGGGGCTTCCAACAGGGCTTTGATAGACAGGCGCACGCGGCCGCGGTCGTCCACTTCCACCGCTTTCACGTTTACCGTTTGGCCCACTTGCAGGTAGTCGCTCACGTTGCGCACGCGCTCGTGGGCGATTTGGCTGATGTGCACCAAACCGTCTTTGCCGGGAATCACCGAAACGATGGCGCCGACATTGTTGTCGAGCAGTTTCAGCACCGTGCCGGTGTACACCTTGCCCACCTCTACTTCGGCGGTGATTTCTTCGATACGTTTCTTCGCCGCTTCGCCCGCTTCGGCGGTGGTGGCGGCGATGGTTACGGTGCCGTCGTCGGCGATGTTGATCTCGGTGCCGGTTTCGGCGGTGATGCCGCGGATGGTTTCGCCGCCCTTGCCGATTACGTCGCGGATTTTGTCTTGGTGGATTTTCATGGTAAACAGGCGCGGGGCATGGGCGGACAGCTCTTGCGGGCCGTCAACCGCTTCTTTCATCTGCGCCAGAATGTGCATACGCGCTTCTTTGGCCTGCTCCAGAGCAATCTGCATGATTTCTTTGGTGATGCCCTGGATTTTGATGTCCATTTGCAGCGCGGTTACGCCGTTGGTGGTGCCGGCCACTTTGAAATCCATATCGCCCAAGTGGTCTTCGTCGCCCAAAATGTCGGTTAATACGGCGAACTTGTTGTTTTCGAGAATCAGGCCCATGGCGATGCCGGCAACGTGTGCTTTCAGGGGCACGCCGGCCGAGAGCAGGCTCAGGCAGCCGCCGCACACGGAAGCCATAGAAGAAGAGCCGTTAGACTCGGTGATTTCGGAAACCACGCGCATGGTGTAGCTGAACTCTTCGGGAGAAGGCAGCACGGCCACCAACGCGCGTTTGGCCAGGCGGCCGTGGCCGATTTCGCGGCGTTTGGGCGCGCCCATACGGCCGACTTCGCCGGTGGAATACGGCGGGAAGTTGTAGTGCAGCATAAAGCGGTCGGTGTATTCGCCGCTTAAGGCGTCGATGATTTGCTCGTCGCGCGAGGTGCCCAAAGTGGCAACGGCCAGCGCCTGGGTTTCGCCGCGGGTAAACAGGGCGGAGCCGTGGGTGCGCGGCAACACGCCGGTTTGGATGTTGATGGGGCGCACGGTGCGGGTGTCGCGGCCGTCGATGCGCGGCTGGCCGTCGAGAATCTGGCCGCGAACCACGTCGGCTTCCAGTTGTTTGAAGATGCCTTTGATTTGGTTGGCGCGCAAGGTGTCGGTTTCTTCGGTAACCAGCGCGTCTTTCACTGCCGCCCATGCTTCGTCGAGCTTGGCCGAACGGGCTTGTTTCTGGCGGATTTTGAACGCTTCGGAAATGGTGGCGCCGGCGATTTCGCGGATTTTTTCCACCAGCGCGGTATCGGTTTCGGGAGCCTGCCAATCCCATACTTCGGGGTTCACTTCGTCGGCCAGCTCGTTGATGGCGTTAATCACGGCCTGCATCTGCTCGTGGCCGTACACCACCGCGCCCAGCATCACGTGCTCGGGCAGCTCGCGCGCTTCAGATTCCACCATCAGCACGGCTTTCTGCGTGCCGGCCACCACCAAATCCATTTGCGAACGGGCAAGCTGGGCTTTGGTGGGGTTGAGCACGTAAACGTTGTTCACATAACCCACACGGGCGGCACCGATGGGGCCGGCAAACGGCACGCCGCTCAACACGAGCGCGGCCGATGCGCCGATCATGGCGGGGATGTCGGAATCGATTTCGGGGTCAACGGAAACCACCATCGCCACCACTTGGATGTCGTGGTAGAAGCCTTCGGGGAACAGCGGGCGGATGGGGCGGTCGATCAGGCGGCTGGTGAGGATTTCTTTTTCGCTCTGTTTGCCTTCGCGTTTGAAGAAACCGCCGGGGATTTTGCCTGCGGCGTAGGTGCGCTCGAGATAATCTACGGTGAGGGGGAAGAAATCTTGGCCTTCTTTAACGTCTTTATTGGCGGTAACGGCCACCAGCACGACGGTGTCGCCCATCGACACTTTTACCGCCGCAGCGGCCTGGCGGGCGATTTCGCCGGTTTCGATGGTTACGGTTTGCTCGCCGTATTGGAAGGTTTTAACGTGTTTGTTAAACATTCTATGCCTTTCGGTTAGGGCCGCCGCCGCTAAAACACTAATGATGCACACATCTTATATGTGCATGGTTAGGGTTTCAGGCGGGCTTCGGCCGGGTTTGGTTATGAAATTTTTTCAGACGGCCTGCCGGTGCCGTCTGAAAAAAAGCGATTATAACGTTAAAAGGCTCGGAATCCAAACAGTATAAAGATGATACAAGATGCGCCGCCGTATTTTTTCAGGCGGCGGAACATTCGGTAAAAAGCATAAAAGCCCCGCATGGTTTGCAGGGCTTTTAAAAAACGCTATCCGGTGCCTGGCGGATTTGGGCAGACTGGCACGCCCACGGGGATTCGAACCCCGGTTGCCGCCGTGAAAGGGCAGTGTCCTAGGCCTCTAGACGATGGGCGCGTAACCGAAGCGCGCACTATACCGATGCCGTTTGCGCTTGTCAATCGGGCAGGCCGGCGCAACCTTTCAGACGGCCTTTGCCTGCTGTATAATGCGGCGGTTTCACTTCAGAGAAATGCCATGTGGTTCAAACAAATCAGCTTTTACCCCTTAAACAAAAACAAACTGCCCGAGCTTGAAACGCTGGCGGACAAACTGGCCGAAGCGCAGTTCGCTCCCTGCTCGGGTTTGGACTGGTTCAGCGAGGGCTTTGCCGCGCCGGTTTCATTTTCGCCCGAAACAGTGTTTCCCGCCGATTACACGTGGCGCGTGGCGCTGAAAAAAGAAGAAAAAGTGCTGCCTGCCGGCGTGATCCGCGATATCTTGGAAGAACGCGTGGCCGAGATTCAAAACGCCGAGGCCCGCAATGTGGGCCGCAAGGAAAAACAGGAATTAAAAGAACAGATCACCGATGATCTGCTGCCGCGTGCCTTTACCCGCAGCAGCCGCACGCAGGCCGTTTTCGATACCAAGCACGGTTATCTGTTTGTGAACAACGCTTCCGCAACCAAAGCCGAAGGCATGCTCACCAAGCTGCGCGAAGCGCTGGGCGGTTTGGAAGCGAACCTGCCCAACACCAAACAGTCGCCGGGCAGCCTGATGACAAGCTGGCTGTTGCAGGGTGCCGCCGAGGGCGGTTTCGAGCTGGACAGCGACTGCGAGCTGAAAGGCACCGGCGATGTGGCGCCGGTGGTGAAAGTGTCGAAGCAGGATTTAACCGCCGACGAAGTGGTCCAACACGTTAAAAACGGCAAAACCGTTACCCAACTGGGTTTGGTGTGGCGCGAACAGATTGCATTCGTGTTCACGCAGGACTTCACGCTCAAGCGCATCCAGTATCTCGACGTATTGCAGGAAGAAGCCGAAGGCCACGGCGACGACGCAGCCAGCCTGGCTTTCGCCTCGCAGATTCTGATGACCGAATCGTTAAGTACCATGCTGGAAGAGCTGGCGGGCTATTTGGGCGGCTGGCAGGAATAAAACGTGGCCGTCTGAAAAACCGCACGTTTAACGGTAGAATACGTTTTCAGACGGCACGAGACCTTTGCAAAAAACCCAGATGTGGATGCAGTTCAAGGCGTAGCAGCACAGCGAGCGCAGACATATCAAGTGGATAGGCAAGCGAGCGAGCAGCGCACAACGCAGAAATGCGCCACAGATGGGGGCTTTGCAAAGGTCTCGGCCTGTGCAACCAACAAGATTGAGAGAACTTATGAGCATCAAATCCGACAAATGGATACGCCGCATGAGCGAAGAGTTCGGCATGATCGAACCTTACGAGCCTAACCAGGTGAAAGAAATCGACGGCCGCAAAATCATTTCATACGGCACGTCGAGCTACGGCTACGATATCCGCTGCGCCAACGAATTCAAGATTTTCACCAACATCAACAGCACCATCGTCGACCCGAAAAACTTCGACCCGAAAAACTTCGTTACGGTAGAAGACGACTGCTGCATCATCCCGCCCAACTCTTTCGCCTTGGCGCGCACGGTGGAATATTTCCGCATTCCCCGCAACGTGTTAACCGTGTGCTTGGGCAAATCCACCTACGCCCGCTGCGGCATCATCGTAAACGTTACCCCGTTCGAGCCGGAATGGGAGGGCTACGTTACGCTGGAGTTTTCCAACACCACCCCGCTGCCCGCCAAAATCTACGCCGGCGAAGGCGTGGCGCAGGTGCTGTTTTTCGAAAGCGACGAAGTGTGCGAAACCTCTTATAAAGACCGCAACGGCAAATATATGGGGCAAACCGGCGTTACCCTGCCGAAAACCTGAGCGCGCACCAAAGCCTGCGCAAACCCGGCCCCAACTTGAAAATAGTTATTCCGCTTCACTCCCAATCTGGATTCGGGCGTAAACGAAGC
This sequence comes from Neisseria dentiae, assembly GCF_014055005.1. Classification (NCBI taxonomy): domain Bacteria; kingdom Pseudomonadati; phylum Pseudomonadota; class Betaproteobacteria; order Neisseriales; family Neisseriaceae; genus Neisseria; species Neisseria dentiae. Next base: position 1,358,309 of record NZ_CP059570.1, read on the forward strand.
GTTTTAAGCTGCCCAATAACCCTTCGCAAAAGCGGCGCCTACCGGTGTTTCGGTTGGCGCCGCTTTTTTATCCCGCTGTCGGGCCGCCATGCTTTTCTGTTTGCTTTAGATTAAACAATCGGCATCTTCCCGCTTTCAGACGGCCTCGCATGGAAACTTATTTTTCTTGAACAGTCTCAAATGAGAATAATTACCAAAAAAGGACTTTCAACATGACCAAATTATGCGCTTCCCCAACCAACCGCAAAGTGATTCTCTGGACCACCCTGATCGGCGGCTTTTTCAGCTCTCTGGTGAAATGGGGTTCCGAAGTGAATATGCCGCCGCGCATGCCCGGCGAAATTTCGCCGCCGGGCGCCAATATCGACGCATGGCTGGGCTGGCTCGGTTTCAACCAGCATTCGCTCGATTATGTGTATCAGGGCAACAGCGTATTGGGTGCGGTAACGCTTTACCACTGGCTGTTCAGCTTTGTGTTCGCCTTTGTTTACGTGTGGGGCTCGGTGTATTGGCCGAAAATCCGCCTGTGGTACGGCGCGTTTTACGGCATTCTGATTACCGTGGTGATGCACGGGCTGCTGATTCCGATGTTCGGCTTCCGTAATCCCGCCTATGCCGACGGCGCGGTAGGCTGGATGTGGAACCTCAACGCGGCCGAACACATCAGCGAATTTCTCGGCCATATTTATTGGTCGGTATCCATCGAAGTGTGCATGATTGCCGTGCTGGCTTATTATGCGCGGCCGATTAAGGGCGACTGGGCGGAACGTTAACCCCGGCAGTTTAAGGCTAATGTAAAAAAGCGGGGCTTCAGCCCGCTTTTTTTGCCACCCGCCCAAGACAAACGGTTTTGCTTTTTCCCCTTGATTTTTTATGACAAAAATTTAAACACAAACCCAATCAAGCCTTTACGGCTTGCCCACAAAAGCTATGGATAACTTTGTGGAAAGTTTGTGAAATCAGCTTATTTTCCCCGAAAAATCGGGCTTCGGCCATGATTGCACAAAATTTAAGCCCAAATTTAAAGTTTATATTTATCAAAAAGTTATGATGATTTTTAAGTTGTCAAGCATTCAGGCGGCAGCGGTCGTTTCATCCGATACGGCCTGTGTGGATAAAGAAATCCAACCGGTTGACAAAACGGACAAAAGCAGCAAACCCACATCTGCCAAAGGCTTACCGCAATTTTATGCCGTCTGAAAGAAAGCCGGGAGGATATTTCAATGCCCCAGCAGCAAAACCAGCGACACCGAAAAAAACGAAATAATCGTTACCGCCAGCATTGCGGCGGCGGTTTGACGCTCGAAACCGTATTGCTGGCCGAAAATGGCATACATGCTGGCCATCGGCACGCTGGCGAGCAATGCGCCGGCAAACAGCGTGTCTTTATCGGCACCGAACAGCCGCAAACAAACCACCACCAACGCGGGAAACAGCAGCAGCTTGCCTGCCGCGATAAAGCTGATGTCTTTGATATTGCCGCGTATTTCCAAGCCATACAGGCTGCTGCCGATCACAAACAGCGCCAGCGGCGAAGTGGCTGAAGCCAGCATGGCGCTGAGTTTTTCCAGCACCGCCGGCACATGGATATTGCCGACGGCAAACACCAGCGCAATCAACAGCGCCATAATAATCGGATTTTTCAGCAGGTTTTTGGCAATGCGCAGCAAAGTGGCGGTAATATCGGCATGGCCGCCCTTAGCCAGATCGATCAACACAAACATCAGCGGCAGAATCAGAATATTTTCAATCAGCGCATTCATGGCGAAAAACACACCGGCGGGTGCGCCCACCGCCATCAGCAGCAGCGGGTAGCCGATAAAGCCCGTGTTCGACATACCCGTGCCCAAACCGTTGAGCACCGCCAACACCTTATCCTGCCCGCGCCGGCGGCTCACCAGCCAGCCCGCCAGAAACGCCAGCAGCGATGCCAGCGCATAGCCGTAGAGGTAATCGGCTTTCAGCACATCGGCAATCGGGCGCGTGGCAATCGCCGAAAACACCAGCATCGGCATACCGATGCGGACGACAAACTTGCCCATGCCCGCAAACTGTTCGCGGGTGAAAAAGTCGAAACGGGCGGCAAAATAACCCATGCCGATAATAATGAACACCGGAGCGGTGATAGAAAGAATGGCAAACATAAGCTGACCGGGCCGTCTGAAAACGCAGGAAATCTGCCCTATTTTAACAGAGCGCGGTTATGACAGTCGTTTAAATAAGGCATCGGCAAACAAAGATTTTTTCGCGCTCACGGTGATACAGCCTTGCAAAATAAAAATCAGGCAAGGCCGCGGCAGCAGAAAGGCGGAACAGCGCGGTATCATTTTTATTTTGAAAGGCTGAGCCTTTGCAAGTCGTTTAGGCCGTCTGAAATATTCAACCATCGTCATGCCCGCGTAGGCGGGAATGACGAGGCATAAACCTATTCAAGTTTAAATTGGTTTTTTGCAAAGATCTCAGGCGATAAAACAGCCCGCCCCCTTTAAGCCGCACAGCGCAGCAGTTAAAATACAGGCTGCACACACAAAGGATTTCCGCCATGCAAACCCGCTTACCGTTTTTCAGCCTGATCCGCGTTGCCGGCGACGACCGCGCCGCCTTTCTGCACGGCCAGCTTTCCAACGATATCAACAATCTGCCACCCGGTTCGGCCTGTTACGCCACCTACAACACCCCAAAAGGCCGCGTGATTGCCAATATGCTGGTGCTCAACCGCGGCGACGATTTGCTGCTGGCCACGGCTGCCGATTTGGCCGAAACCGTAACCAAACGCTTGCGTATGTTTGTTTTGCGCGCCAAAGCCGTGTTCGAGCCGCTGCCGGATTTTGCCGCTGCCTGCGAACTGCCGCCGCAAACCCCGCCGCACCCCGCCGCCGGCCCTTCCCTCTCATTTGCCGCAGAAGAAAACAACGGCGTGTGGACTATTATGCTGCCCCATCAAGGCCGTCTGAAAATCGGCGCGGCGGCAGATTTGCCCGCATACGACGCCGCCGCTGAAAACGTCTGGAACCTGCACGAAATCGAAAGCGGTTATCCGTGGATCAGCGCCGCCACCAGCGAAAGCTGCGTCGCCCAAATGCTCAACCAGCACACCATCGGCGGTGTGCATTTCAAAAAAGGCTGTTACCCCGGGCAGGAAATCATCGCCCGCGCCCAATACCGCGGCCAAGTCAAGCGCGGTTTGGCCGTGCTCGAAAGCTCCTCGCTCGAAGCGGCCGGCGTGGCGGTACACAGCGGCGGCGAAGAGGCCGGCATCATCATCAACAGCGCTTTAACCGCAAGCGGCAGCATCAGTTTGGCGGTGATTAAATTCTCCGCCGCAAAAACGCCTTTAACCGATGCCGACGGCAACGCGCTGCAAACCGGCAAAGTATTTTTTAAAACCGATAGCGAATAAGTTTTTTCAGACGGCTTGGGTATTTTGTATTTCAAAAAACGGGAACGATGCCCGCATATCCGCAAGCCGTCTGAAAACCCAAACCGTTCCAACTACCCGCAACCCGCTCCCAACCGCACCATCACCATGTTTCAAATGAGAATACGCACCGACAGCGCCCGCTGGACGCGCCTGATGCTGAACTTTTGGCCACCGCTTTTTTTCAGCGGCATCCGCATCACCGAGCTTTCCGACGATTTCCGCTATATGAAGGCCACCCTGAAAGACTGGTCGAGCACCCGCAACGTACACGGTGCGCAATTCGGCGGCAGCCTGTTCGCCCTAACCGACGCATCCTACTCGGCCATGCTCAACGGCATGATAGGCAAACGGTATTATGTGTGGGACAAATCCGCCCATATCGACTTTATCAAACCCGGCCGCGGCGCGGTGTTTATCGAATGCCGCATCACCGACGAAATGCTGCACGATATTTACGAACACACCAAAACCGGCGAAAAATACCTGCCCGAAATCCCCGTGCGCGTATTCGATAAAAACGGCGAAACCGTCGCCATTGCCAAGCGCACGCTTTATATCCGTTTGAAACCCACGTTCAGGCCGAAAAAAGAAGCTGCCTGATCAGGCAGAACAAAAACTCAGGCCGAGACCTTTGCAAAAATACTGAACTGCACCCCAAAAATTGGACACCCCCTCCAACTTTAAAAGGTGCAGTTTTCTTATGTCCAAATATAACCTACACTTCAAATACCGAGCCGTACTCCATTACCACCAAGTGCACAGCCAACAGCGCACCGCAGAGCACTTCAACGTCTCACGCACCCACCTGCGCCGTTGGATAGCCGCCTATCGGCAAGGCGGTATTGCCGCACTTCAACACCCGCAGGCTACGTTTATGAAGACTATGAAGACCAAACGCAAAAACCCGTTTATCGTCGACAAACCCGACCACGAAAAAACCCAGACGGAACTGATTGAAGAGTTACGTTACATGAGGGCGGAGAACGACTACCTAAAGCACATGAAAGCCCTCAACGAAAAGAACGCCGCCAAAGCTGCGAAACCGTTCAAACGTTGAGGGCGAAACACCCGCTGAAATATCTGCTGCACAGTGCCGGCATTCCCAAAAGCAGCTTTCATTACCATATCGGCAAAGCCGATCCCGATGCGGCGGCCAAAACCGCAGTGAGTGAAGTCTATCGCCGACACAAAGGCCGTTACGGTCATCGGCGGATTGCCGCCGTATTGTCGTGGAACAAAAAGAAAGTGCAGCGCATTATGGGTTTGTTGGGACTAAAAGCCAAAGTCCGCAGTAAAAAAACCTACCGTCCGCAAGCAGTAGGAGAGGCTTCGGACAATATTCTCAATCGAGAGTTTACCGCCGGCAAACCGGCAGACAAATGGCTGACCGATGTGACGGAGTTTAAATGCACAGACGGGAAGCTGTACTTATCGCCGATATTGGATGTGTTTAATCGGGAGATTGTGGCCTATTCTTTAGGCCGCAGAGCAAACAGTAAAATGGTGGCGCAAATGTTGGACCAAGCATTCGGCCGTCTGAAAGGCCAAACGCCGCTGCTGCATTCCGACCAGGGTGTGCTTTACCGCACCGAGGCTTATCGAACGAAATTGGCTGAGAAAGGGATTGTGCAAAGTATGTCGCGCAAAGGTAATTGCTGGGACAATGCGCCGATGGAGAGTTTTTTCGGTACACTGAAAACGGAGAGTTTCTATCAGGAAGGTGCGCTGTCGGTGGCGGAGCTGACGGAGGTAATAGATGATTACATACATTACTACAATCATGAACGGATTAGTTTAAACTTGAAAAAGCTGAGTCCTGTCGGCTACAGAACCCAGCTTGAAAAGGCTGTTTGAGAAAGATTCTTAACTTGTCCAAGTATTGGGGGACAGTTCACACTTTCAGACGGCCTGTTGAACATTTTAATCCTGTTTTAAAGCGTTAAGCGCCAAACTCTTTCTCAACCGCTTGACGCACTTTCTCGTCAGAGGCTTCGATGTCGGTTTGCGCCACTTCGGCGCGGGGCAAAGCTTCCGTTGCAGTAACTTCCGCTTGCACACGATAGTCCGCAATGTCGGCCGCAACCGTTGCTGCTGCTGCGGCGGGCTGCGTTTCAACCGCTTCCGGTGCGGTTAACGGCAGGCGCGCCAAGATGGTTTCGGTGGCGCAGACTTTGTCGCCGATGGCCACCTGCGCCTGCGCGTCGGCCGGCAGATAAACGTCGACGCGCGAACCGAAGCGGATAAAGCCGTAACGCTCGCCGCGGCGCAAGGTGTCGCCCGCCTGCGTGTAACACAGAATCCGCCGCGCCACCAGGCCCGCCACCTGCACGAAGGTTACTTCGCGGCCGCTGCGGGTGGTGGCCAAAACGGCATTGCGCTCGTTTTCGGTGCTGGCCTTGTCCAAATCGGCGTTTACAAACTTGCCCGGCGTGTATTCCACCGCCGTTACCGTGCCGTCGATGGGCGAGCGTTGCGAGTGCACGTTAAACACGTTCATAAACACGCTGATTTTCAGCGATTCCACTTGGCGGTAAGGATCGGGTGCACGCTCCACCACCACAATGCGGCCGTCAACCGGGCTTAACACCGCATCCGCATCCTGCGGCGCAGTGCGCGCCGGATCGCGGAAAAACTGCAACGCAAACACGGTAAACAGCCAGAAAGGCAGCGACCACCAACCGGCCCACAAAGTTATCAAAACACTGGCAATCAGGCCGCCGCCGATAAACGGCCAGCCTTCGCGGGCGATAATCGGGTGCGGGTAAAAACGGGACATAGCGCTTCCTCTGTGTTGTCTGTCTGTAAAGGGTTTCGGATTATAGCCGATAACGGTATATAGAACGTGAATTTTCAAATTACCGCCAAGATTACCATTAAACTTACATGTATTTTTGACAAAATAAAAAGGACAAAGCCAAGTTTGTCCTTTTTGGTTCTTAATTTAACGAAACTCAAGGCCTCTGCTACCATGGCCAATCTGGCTGGCGCTAATACCCATTTTGCCAAGTGCCTGCTTTGCACCATTAACACTTTGATTAATATATTTATGATTACCTGATTGCAGAGCTTCCAGATACATTGCCATTTGCAGGCTGCCTGCCCAATATAGCATTTCTGCCATTTTTTGTTTTTCACTATTATTGAGCGAAGATAAGCCAGAGTCGCTCCCAATGGCGCTTTGTAGCTGTGCTACCATGCCGTGCGCTTTTAATTTTGCCAAGTCTTTTTGCTGACTGATACCATAATTGACTACTACCCAATACGCCATCGCCGTAGCAAGGCTATTTTGCTCATAACTATCTGATTTTAATGAATTCTTTACACCTTCAATAAGATTGGCTTTAGCAAGCTGGTTTAGCTGGCTTTCAGTTTGGCTATTTAGTTTGCCTTGAGATCGTAAATCGCTTTTCATTGCTGCGATCATTTGGTTATTAACTTGGTTGCTAATGCCGGAAGAGTGCATATAGCGATGAGCGGTGCTGTTATTATCGGCCTTATTGCTACTTTTACTGCCGGTGCTACCGGAACTTGGGGTGGTTTTTTTACTGCTTTTTTTGGCGTTTTTATAACCTGTGCCGTATTTTTCTTGATTTTCCCAAAGATTTCTTTGAAAAGCATTATCTATATGGTAAGTGGCAAAATAGTTGTCTGCCATGTAACCATAATCAAAGGCATGCGCCGGCTGGATGCTCGCCAATGGCACAAAAGCCAAAACAGCGGCAAGCAAATAAGGTTTGAGCCTGAAAGACATAAAAACTCCTTGTAAACAATATGTTATAAAATAAGAAGTTTTTTCAGTCTAGCGTAACCTACGCAGGGTGTAAAGAGAGCAAGCAGTCTGAAAACAAAAAACGGCAACTGCTTCTCGGCTATAATAAAATAACCATTTTTACCGAACAGGCCGTCCGAAATGCCCAACTCCCCGCAAGAAACCCTACGCCTTTCCAAACGCATGGCCGAACTCGGCCTCTGCTCGCGCCGCGAAGCCGACGGCTATATCGAGCAGGGCTGGGTGAAAGTAAACGGAAAAACCGCCGTGCTCGGCCAGAAAGTTTCCCGCGCCGACCGCATCGACCTCAACAAACAGGCACACGAAAAACAGGCGCAGCGGGTAACGATACTGCTCAACAAACCCGTCGGCTATGTAAGCGCGCAGGCCGAAAAAGGCTATAAATCCGCCGCCGAGCTGATTACCCCCGAAAACCGCTGGGAAGGCGACGACAGCCGTATCGAATTCAGCGAGAAACACAAATTCGGCCTCGCCCCTGCCGGACGTTTGGACATCGACTCGGTCGGTCTGTTGGTGCTCACGCAAGACGGCCGCATCGCCAAACAGCTTATCGGTGAAAACAGCGGCAGCGAAAAAGAATACCTCGTGCGCGTGCGCGGCAAGTTGGACGAAGAAGGCTTAAAACTGCTCAACCACGGCTTAAGCCTGGACGGCGAAAAGCTCAAACCCGCCAAGGTGGAATGGCAAAACGAAGACCAGCTGCGCTTTGTGCTAAAACAGGGCAAAAAACGCCAAATCCGCCGTATGTGCGAGCTGGTCGGCCTGCGCGTAACCGGTCTCAAGCGCATCCGCATGGGCAAAGTGAAACTGGGCAGGCTGCCGCCGGGCAAATGGCGCTATCTGCGGCACGACGAAACCTTTTAATCATCATGCTGAAAACATAATCAGGCCGTTTCACGCCCGCCCGCGGCCGTCTGAAAAACCACCCGTTAAAGCTTGGTGTATTCAAACAATATAAAGTACAATTACACAGCTTTACACCGTTACACCCCATTTCTAAAGCATTTCATTTACCGAAAAGGAACGTTTTATGGCTAAACATCTTTCCGCCCTGTTGCTGGCCTGCTCCGTAGCTTTGGCACTTTCAGCCTGCTCCGGCAGCGGCACTTCGCAACAGGCTTCCACCCAACCGAAACAAACCAAAGCCGAAAAAGCCGCAGCGGGCAGCAACTGCCGCAGCATCGGCGAAGGCCGTAAAATCAATAACAAAGGCAAAAACGACGGTTATATGTGCTCAGCTTCGGCCGCATTGAATTCCGCCGAAGCCAAAGAGGTGTTGGATGCCAATATTTCCGTGTCTTACGGCAACCCCGGCGGCAAAACGCTGGTATCCCGCCAAGTGGCCAACGCCGTAGGCAAAACCCCTGAAGAAACCTGCCAGCGCGCGTTTTTGAACACGGTGAAACGCTTCCAATCCACCGCTGCCCGCGAGGGTAAAAGATCCGTGCGCGTGACCAGCTACTTCGACAAACAAACCGTCGGCGGCAACCAATACGAATGCCACATCGGCACTTGGAACAGCCGCGTGGTGCTGAAAGGCAGCATCCACTAACCGTTGCTCTGGTTGGCAACAAGGCCGTCTGAAAAATTTTTTTCAGACGGCCTTGTTTCATTCAAACGGCAACTTGCCCGATGCTTTCGCATCGGCAGGCCAAACCGAGACCTTTGCAAAAAAACCAATTCAAACCTGAAAACATTCGTATCTCGTCATTAGCTTTGCAAGTCCGCTACGCTACCCCCGCGCAGGCGGGAATGACGATAATTGGGTGTTTCAGACGGCCTAAAAGAATTTTGCAAAGATCTCAGGCCGTTTATTCTTCGGTGAGCGTACCCTTGGTGGAAGGCATCTGCCCGGCCATGCGCGGGTCGAACTCTACCGCTGCGCGCAAGGCACGGCCGAAGGCTTTGAACACGGTTTCGGCTTGGTGGTGGGCATTTTTGCCGCTTAAATTGTCGATATGCAGCGTCATCATGCTGTGGTTGACCAGGCCGGTGAAAAACTCGCTGAACAAATCCACATCAAACCTGCCGATCAAGGCGCGGGTGAATTCGATGTTGTAAACCAAGCCGGGGCGGCCGGACAAATCGATGACCACACGGCTCAAGGCTTCGTCGAGCGGCACATAGGCATGACCGTAGCGGCGGATGCCCGCTTTGTTGCCCAACGCCTGTTTTAATGCCTGGCCGAAAGTGATGCCGATGTCTTCCACGGTGTGGTGGTCGTCGATATGCAGGTCGCCTTTACAGGTGATGTCGATATCGATCAGGCTGTGGCGGGCGATTTGGTCGAGCATATGCTCCAAAAAAGGTACGCCGGTATCGAAGCGGCTTTTACCCGTTCCGTCGAGATTGATTGCCACGGTAATTTGGGTTTCGCAGGTGTTGCGGCTAACCACGGCCACACGGCCTTCGGCATGGTTGAAATCAAGCGCGGGCGCAGGCGCGGAGAATGCCGCCTGTTCGGCTGCCGCTGCACGGGCGGCGGCGGCTTCTTTGCGGCGTTGCTCTTCTTCGGGATCGTGTTCGCGGTTCATCCAACCTTTGCGTTTGCCCATGCCGGCTTCGAGCTTCGCCAACAGCGAGGGGCGGATGCCGCGGCCGTTTTCGTCTTCGATTTGCTGCTCCAAGCGGCGTTTGATTTGCGAGAGCGAGGCGGAATTATCATAACCGCAGCGGCGGGCCAATTCGGCCATGGAGCCGGCTTCTTTAACCAGCAGTTGCAGGTTGTGCAGGTGGAGTTGGGTTTTGTTCATCATTTAAACCTTCTATTCAAACAATATTTGTTTAACGAAATCGGGTTAACGCGTTAACGCCGAACCGGTATACCGTCTGAAAACATTATCAAACGGCTTTTTAAGCATATAAACTGCGGATAACTTTTAAAACCGCATCGTTCTGCTGCGGCGAGCCTACGGTAAGGCGCAGGCATTGGGCCAGCAGCGGGTGGGAACCGTGCAGTTTTTTCACCAATATTTTATTTTGCTTTAAGGTTTCGTGCGCCCCGTCGGCATCGGGCACGCGCACGGTAATGAAATTGGTTTCGCTCGGAAAGGCTTTCAGACGGCCTATGGCGGATAACGCCTGAAACAGGCGCTCGCGCTCGGCTTTCAGGGCTGCGGTGGTGCGCACGATTCTGTCCGCATGTTGCAGGGCGAATTTCGCCGTTGCCAAACACAATTGGTTCATATTGTAGGGCGGCACGATTTTCGCCAATTCGCGCATCACCGCCGCACAACCGCAGGCATAGCCCACGCGCAGGCCGGCAAAGCCGATTTTGCTGATGGTGCGCATCACCACCAGATTTTCAATACTGCCCGCCTGCGGCAGAAAGCTGTCGCCGCTGAACGCGCCGTAAGCTTCGTCCACCACCACCAAACCCTTGGCCGCGCGGATAACGGCTTCCACTTCCTCGCGCTTAAAACCCACTCCGGTAGGGTTGTTCGGATAGGCGATAAAAACCAGCGCGGGGTTATGCGTTTCAACGGCATCCAGCACCGCCGGCAGATTCAGCGTGAAATCTTCGTTCAACGGCACACCGATATAATCCATGCCGAACAAAGCGGCATTGTGTTTATACATCACGAAGCTCGGCTCCACCGCCAGCATGGCTGCGCCGGGCTTGGCCAGCAGCATGGTAATCAGCTGGATCAGTTCGTCGGAACCGTTACCCAGCGCGATTTCGGCCGCCTGCGGAATACCGAACGCTTCGCGCAAAACCGCCTGAAGGCCGCTGGTTGCAGGATTGGGATAAAGATGTATCGGTGCTTTTTTCAGCAAACATAACCATTCGCTTAATAATGCTTCATCGTCGGCAAACGGATGGTAAGGGCTTTCCATCGCATCGAGTTTGATAAAACCTTCGGGCAAATCGGCCACCTGATAGGCGGTTAAGGCTTTAATATCGGAACGGATCAAATCGGAAACGGCAGTCATATCGTGGCTTCTGTGTAAGCCGGTGCGCAGCTTTAGCAATATGCGTCCGGCAGATATTCAGGCTTTCTGCATAAATTTTCGCTAAATATAACATGGTTTATTTATCAACAGTTAATGTTTTATTTGATTTTTGCACAGGTTTGCTTAAAGAAACCTTTAAAAACAGGCAAAAACCGCCGCAAACATTAACAATACGGTGGTTTGGCGAAACCTGTTTGAAGCTGAAAAATGTTTGTTTGCCGTTGTGGGGCGGTTTTTTTAAAAACTGATATAGGTTTGGTGAAGGTTTCAGGCCGTCTGAAAGTTTCAGACGGCCTGCTTATAGCTTTCCAGCTGCCTTAACTGCCGAAATAAACCTGCCCGCCGCCGCAAACACGCCGTATCGGCCATTGATACACTTCGGCCAGCAACTCCGGCCGCATCACGGCTTCGGGCGTGCCGGCCGCCACCAGTTTTCCTTGGTTTAACAACACGATGTGCTGCGCATATTGCGCGGCCAGGTTCAAATCGTGCAGCACCATCAGCGCGCTGAAACGCTGCGTGTGGCGGTTGAGATAGCGCATCAGGCTGTGTTGGTGGCGGATATCGAGGTGGTTGCACGGCTCGTCGAGCAGCAGCACGGGGGCGTTTTGCAGCAGGGCGCGCACGATGTTGGCGCGCTGCTGTTCACCGCCGGAAAGGTCGTGGATGCGTTTGCCGGCCAACGCGGCAAGATCGAAATCTTCGAGCAGCGCCTGCGCTTCGGGCGGCAGTGTGGCGGCCGTCTGAAACAGTTTGCCGCTGTTTTTCTGCCCCAAGGTGATGTATTCGCGCACGGTAAGCGGCATCCGGTAGCTGCCATGTTGCCCCACCCAGGCCACCTTGCCCTGTTTCAACTGCGGGGCAACGGCCTGGCCGAACAACGTAATCTCCCCTTGCCCTGCTTGCCCGATCAAGGCTTTGAGCAAGGTGGATTTGCCCGCGCCGTTGGGGCCGATGACGGCGGTATGGCAGCCGTGCGGAATGTCCAGCCCGGCCAGCGACAGCAGGGTTTTGCCGCGCGCGGAAACGGTTAGGTTGCGGATGGCGAAAGAGATGTTGTCCATAATCGGTTGGATTGGGGAATAAATAATGAAATTTTCTTTTTCTATAAGAAACAGACAGATATTCGGGTCAAGCCCGAGTATGACGGGTATTCTGAATCTTTTCAGACGGCCTCAACTGCCGCGCAACGGCCGCAGAAACAGCCACATAAAAAACGGCCCGCCCAGCAGCGCAATCACGATGCCCACCGGCAAATCCACCGGATAGGCAAACCAGCGGGCGGCGCTGTCCACCGCCAACAAGAATACCGCGCCGAGCCAGGCCGACAGCACCATCAGCTTGCTGCGCCGCCCGCCCACCGTTTGCGCCAGCACATTGGGAATCATCATGCCGAGAAAGCCGATTATGCCCGACAGCGACACCGCCGCGCCGGTGAGCAAGGCAGCGCCGGCCACCGTTTGCAGGCGCACGCGCGCCACAGAGATGCCCATGCTCACGGCGGTGTCTTCGCCCAGCATCAGAATATCCAGCTTTCTGCCCGCACCCAACAGCAGCGCCAAACCCGCCAGCATCGCGCCTGCGGCATAAGCGGGTGGCGTAAAACCCGCTTCGGCCAAGCTGCCCGACAACCAAACGGTGGCGCTGCGCAACACCAAATCGTCGGACAAAAACAGAATCAGGCTCACCAGCGCCGCCGAAAACGCGCTCAACACAAAACCCAACACCAGCAAACCCAGCGTGCCGCCGCCCAGCAGCTTATGCGCCGCCAGAATCAGCAGGCACACCGCCAGCGCACCGGCAAATGCCGCCAGCGGCACGCCGATGCCGCCGATGCCGAAAGCCAGCACGCAGATCACGCCCAAGGCCGCGCCGCCGGAGGTGCCGATCAGGCTGGGGTCGGCCAGCGGGTTTTCAAACAGCGCCTGCAAAGCCGCCCCCGCCGCCGCCAGCGCCGCGCCGACCAGCAACGCCGCCCACACGCGCGGCAGGCGGATGGCGCGCACGGTTTCGTCCGCTTGGTGCGGCATTTGCCATTCGCCAAAACCGATGCCGGCGCAGAACCAGATTAAGGCGGCGGTGGCGGTTAAAGCGAGCATCAAGGGAACGGGTTTCATGATATTGAAATAATGGGTAAATAGCGGATTAACAGGCCGTCTGAATACCTTCGACAGGGTCTTCAGACGGCCTGGAACCTTTGCCAAATTCCTTGCAACATCTTCAAACCCCTACGTCATACTCAGGCTTGACCCGGGCATCTTTTGGTTTCAAAAGAAATATACAGATACTCGGGTTGGGCACGAGTATGACGGGATAAAAACATTTTCAGGGGGGAGGCGCCTTTTTATAAAGCTCCCGGCCTGATGGTTATTTGGCCAAATCATGCAGTTTTCTCACCACTTGCGGCGTATCCAAACCATAGCGGAACATATCGTTGGCCGGCCACAGGTAAATTCTGCCGTTTTTGGCGGCGGGGCTGGCGGCCACTTCGGGGCGCGCGGCAAACTGTTGCACGCCGCCGATAACTTTGGCGTTGTGGCCGGCAATCACGATCACATCGGGTTTGGCGGCCAGCCACGCTTCGCGGTTGAGCGGTTTCATGCCGTCGATATGGGCGGCGGCGTTGGTGCCGCCGGCGCGGCGGATGATTTCGTCGGCGGCGGTGTTGCGCCCCGCCGCGATGCGGCCGTCGTAGCTGAACAGATAACGCTTGCCGCTGGCGGGCTGCTGTTTCATTTCGGCCTGCCATTTGTTTGCCAGCGCATCGGCTTGGGCGGTTTTGTTAACCAGCCTGCCCAGCGTGCGGATGCTTTGCAGATAGGCGGCGATGCTGTCGTTTGGCGCAATGTTGACGGCGCGGATGCCGGCGTTTTTCAGGCGCTCATAAATCGCGGCAGGCTGCACCATCCACGAGCCGACCGCCAAATCGGGTTTGGCGGCGATAATCGGTTCGACCGAGAGCTGGCGGTAAATGCCTATGTTCGGTTTGTTTTTCAGCGCGGGATTCTGATTGGTTTGGTCGCGGGCGACAATTTCACCGGCCGCGCCCAGCGCCACGGCAATATCGGCCACATCGGGTGACAGCACCACAATGCGCTGTGCCTGCGCGGTTTGCAGGGCGGTAAGTAAAACGGCGGCGAACAAGTATTTTTTCATGGGTATGCTTTCCTTTGCTTTTTCAGACAGGCATGTCCGGTGCAAAGGCCTGTCTGAAAAGTTGGTTTCGGGTTGTGCCGTTCAGACGGCCTGCAACAAACCGTCGGTAATTTCCCGCCAAGCGGCTAGCTCGGGTTCGCCTTCCTGCCGTCTGCCGAAAATCTGAATCACGGTTTTGCGGCGGCTGTCGAAGCCTTCTACGCAGGTAACGAAGCCGTCGCGTATCGGGCGGCGCACCACCCAGGTTTCGGCGATTTCGTCGTCTTTCAGGTGCAGGCTGAAGCCTTCTTCTTGGCCGTCGAGAATGTTCAGATAGCCGCGGGCGCGCACGAGGTTGTGCACTTTGCCGGTTTGAATCTGCACGATGCCGCGGTTGCCGGCGAAAATCATGATTTCCAAGCCTTGCTCTTTCGCCTGCTCCAGCACCTGCTGCCATGCTTCTTGCGTGAGCAGACGGGTGGTGCCGGCGGGGGCGTGGCGGTAGGCGGTTTGGCGGTCGAGATTGAAGGTTTCGAGCAGGCCGCCGAAATGGTGCACGTCTTTCAGTTCGTTCCAACGCTCTTGAAACGCGGCTTCTTTTTCGGGCGTTAATGCGGCGGCGGCTTCCACGGGCGGCAGCCCGCCGCTTTGGAACGCGGGCTTGCCGCTGCGGCCGAAAGCGGCCAGCAGCGCCTGCCATTCGGCTTCTTTACCCTCTTCTTTTAAAAACACTTTCTGCACCGCCACGCCGAATTCGTCGTAAAACTGCACCGAGCGCGAAACCTTGCCGCCGTCGCGGGTGGTAACGGCCAGCGTATGATGCCAGCGCGCGGGGAAGATGCGCAGGTCGATGCCGCCGATATTGAGGGCGATGCCGGAAGTGGGCGCCATGCTCACGTTTTCGTACACGCCTTGTTTTTCGTGTACGCACACGCTGTTGCGCACCACGCACTGCACCCGCCCCAAGGTGTGCAGTTTCAATACGATGTCGCGGATGTTTTCTTTGCCGCCGAGGTAAACGCTTTCGGGCGCGTCGGCTATCAATGCGCCTTCGCTCACGCCCAGTTCGGCCGCGCCTTCGCGGGGAAAATAAACGCCTTGTTTGCCGGCTTTGTTGGCTTGGTATTGTTGCCAGAGGTTCATCAGTTGTTTCCTTTCATGTTTTCAGACGGCCTGTTCCATACCGCAAAGGCCGTCTGAAAAAACGGTTTGCCGTTAAAACTTCACCTGCACCGTGGCCGCCACGTTGCGGCCGCTCATGCTGTACAAATCCATCACGCCGGTATCGGCCATGCCGGCCACGTCAACGTGCTGCCAGTATTTTTTGTTGCCGAGGTTGTAGAGGTTCAGCCCCAATTCGACGTTTTTTACCGGTTTGTACCACGCGCCGATGTCCCACACGCCGTAGCCCGGCGTTTTGAAGAAACTTTCGTCGCTCACGCGTTTCTGCTTGGCCGCCCAGCGCAGTTTGGCGCCTGCGCCCCATTTTTCCTGCACATAATCCAAGCCGAGCACGCCGTTGAGCGGATAGGCGGTGTCGAGCGGCTTGCCTTCGCCGTCTTCGCCGCGCATCCAGGCGATGCTGCCGTTGAGGTGCCAGGCATCATTCAAACGGTGGGAAGCGGCCGCTTCGATACCGTAGGTTTTCACTTTGTCGAGATTACCGTATTGATACACCAGCACACCGTTTTCGGTGCCGATGAGTTGGCGGTTGATGAAGTCGCGGTAGCGGTTGTAGAACGCGGTTACTTGCGCCTTGCTGTTTTCGCCTTTGTATTTCAAACCCAATTCAAAGCTGTTGGAACGCTCCGATTTCAGATTATTGTTGGGCACGATTTGGTAGCCGTGCTGGGTGTTGGAAAACGACATGGTGGCCGAATCGAACGGCGGCGTGCGGAAGCCCTGCGAATAGGTGGCGAAACCGGTAAACGCGTCGCCCATCGGCCAGCTTAAGCGCAGGCTGGGCGTGATGGCGCTGTCGCTGAAGTTTTGCGGCAGGCTTTCGGGATTGGCGTTCAGATAGGCTTGGTCGATTTGCGGCTTCAGCTTTTCGTATTCGTAGCGCAACGCGGGCGTGAGCACCACGCCGTTGGCAAAGGCGATGCTGTCTTGCGCATACACGCTGAAGGTGCGTCGTTTGCTGTCGGGGAAGGTTTTATTGGGATAGAGGCTGCCGGCATAGCTTTTGCTGGTGCTGCCGTCTGAGTTGACGGTGGTGCTGTCGCGGCTGCGCTCGGTGTCGACGTGTTTGAATTCCGCCCCCGCCACCACGGTGTGTTTCAAACGGCCTGTATCGAACTCCGCTACCGCGCGGCTGCTGATGCCGTTGGCGGTTTGGTCGAAACCATAATCGGAATAGCGCACGCCGCTGCCGACGGTGCGGCCGTTAATCGCGGTTTCGCTCGTGTTCACCGCATCGTCCTGTGCTTTGAGCTGCTGGCGGTAAAGCATGATTTCGGCTTCTTTCAGACGGCCTCCGCCCATATAACGGTAGCCCAAGCCGAAGCGTTGGCGGCGGGCGGAATCATACGCTTCGGCCAGGCTCTGCGTGGTGGTAACCGTGGTCGGGCCGCGCACCACGCTGCTGCTGCCCAGCGTGTTGAGCAACTCGGTTTCGTTTTTGCGGTAAAACTGCTCGAACACGGCTTCGAGACGGTGGTTTTCGTTGCCGATATTGCCTTTGGCCAAAATATTGTAGCCGTTGTTGTCTTGCGGATTGTTTTTGGTGCGGCGGCTGTCGCGCGTATCGACGCTGCCTTTGTTTTTGGTTTCATGCCCTTGGCGGCGGGTAAGCATCAGCAGGCCCTCGGCGTTTTCGGTGTAGCCCGCCGCCGTGGCGGTTACACCATGGCTGTTGTCGCGGCTGCGGTAGCCGTATTTCAGGCCGAAGTGATAAGGCTTGTCGGCATCGACGAAATCGCGTGGCGAATAAGTAGCCAGATTCACCACCCCGCCCAGCGCATCGCTGCCGTAGAGCGCGGAATACGGCCCTTTCACAATGTCCGCCTGCTTAAGCGTATCGGGTTCTACCAGATCGCGGCCTGAAATCGCACCGTTGCTGCCGCCGCCCGCATACGCCTCCGGCAGGCGCACGCCGTCCACCATCATCAGGATGCGGTTACCGTCGATGCCGCGGATATTTACGCCCGCGTTACCGCGGCGGGTGTTGTCGGAGGGCACCCACACGCCCGGCTCGTATAAAAACACATCATCCAGATTCGCAGCCGCAGCCTGATTCAGGGTTTGCCGCGACACCACCGCCACATTCGGCGCGGCGAGGTCGAGCTTCTGCGCGTTGCGGTCGGCGGTTACGGTAATGGTTTCCAATTCGGCGGTTTCGGGCCGCACGCTTTCGGCATAAAGCGCAGGCGCGGCAAAAGCCAGCACCACGGCGCAGGCGGCAGGTTTTAACTTCATGTCTTTTCCTCAAGATAAATCAATAATTTAAAACAGCCTGATTGGTAGCCGCCACCTCTTTTTCAGACGGCCTTCCTATCAAAATAAGTGATAATGGTTCGTATTTATATATTTAATTTATGAAAAAGACAAGTTTTGTAATGTAAAAATACGGCATCAAAAAGCCTAAAACATCGCCGTTTGCCGCTTTGCCAAACAAACAGGCCGTCTGAAAAAATCTTTTCAGACGGCCTGCCCGGCAACTTCACTATCCGATACTCAATCCGCTTCGGGATAAGTGCCTTTTACCAGAATATCTTTGTTTACATGATGAATATCGCGGTGGCCGGTAAACGCCATCGAAATATCCATTTCTTTATATAAAATTTCCAGCGCGCGGGTTACGCCCTCTTCGCCGTATGCGCCCAAGCCGTAAAGGAAGGCCCGCCCTATCATGGTGCCGCGCGCGCCGAGCGCCCATGCTTTGAGGATATCCTGCCCGCTGCGGATGCCGCTGTCGAGCCACACTTCGATGTTGCTGCCCACCGCGCCCACAATATCGGGCAGGGCTTTGATGGTGGAAACGGTGTCGTCGAGCTGGCGGCCGCCGTGGTTGGAAACCACGATTGCGTCTGCCCCGCTCTTCACGGCCAGCTCGGCGTCTTCCGGCTCCATAATACCTTTGATAATCAGCTTGCCGCCCCACAAATCTTTGATGCGGGCAACGTCGTCCCAGCTTAAGCGCGGCTCGAACTGCTCGGAAGTCCACGAAGAAAGTGACGACAAATCGCCCACGTTTTTGGCATGGCCGACGATGTTGCGGAACGTGCGCCGCTCGGTGTTGAGCATTTTCAGGCACCATTCGGGCTTGGTGGCCAGATTGATTAAGTTGGCGAGGGTGGGTTTCGGCGGTGCCGAAAGGCCGTTTTTGATGTCTTTGTGGCGCTGGCCGAGCACCTGCAAATCGGCGGTGAGAATCAGCGCCGAACAATTCGCCGCCTGCGCGCGCTTAATCAGGTTTTGCATAAACTCGCGGTCGCGCATCACATAAAGCTGAAACCAAAACGGCGCACTCGTGTTTTCGGCCACATCCTCAATCGAACAAATCGACATGGTGGAAAGCGAAAACGGTATGCCGAATTTTTCGGCGGCGCGGGCAGCCAGAATTTCGCCGTCGGCATGCTGCATGCCGGTAAAGCCCGTCGGCGCGATGGCCACCGGCATTTTCACTTCCTGCCCGATCATTTTGGTGGCCAAGCTGCGGCCTTCCATATCCACCAGCACGCGCTGGCGGAACTTTATGTTTTTGAAATCCGAAGTGTTTTCGCGGTAAGTGGTTTCCGACCACGAACCCGAATCGGCATAGTCGTAAAACATTTTCGGCACCTTGCGCTTGGCAACGCGGCGCAGGTCTTCGATGCAGGTCATCTTGCTCAAATCACGTTTCATCTTAGTCTCCACCTTAAAAACCATGTTGATTTATTTATACTTTTCAGACGGCCTTAACTCGACCGCCATTTGAGAACCTTTATCAATTTACACCAAGCTGCCGGATATATCAAACGCCCGAGGCCGTCTGAAAACATATACTTGACTAAAACACTCAGATATTAGACAATCCGCCAAACACAACCACCACAATACCAATAACTGCCATGCGACTCACCACAAAAGGGCGGTTTGCCGTTACCGCCATGATAGATTTGGCGCTCAACGCCCAAAACGGCGCCGTGAAGCTTAGCGCCATCAGCGAGCGGCAGCATATTTCCCTTTCCTATTTGGAACAGCTTTTCAGCAAGCTGCGCCGCGCCGAGCTGGTGGAAAGCCTGCGCGGCCCCGGCGGCGGCTATGTTCTCGCCGCCCCCGCAACCGAAATCAACATCGCCCAAATCATCGCCGCCGCCGAAGACTGCCTGGACGCCACCCAATGCAGCAGCAAGGCCGACTGCCACAAAGGCTCG